>NZ_CP084296.1:1398847-2797694 GCF_020271745.1 Providencia alcalifaciens
TTTTAGGTCGCCCGTAGGCGACCTGTAGTGCCATGAGCTATCTACACAACTATTTATATAGCTACGAGATACTCATTGACTGTTTTTCTTCGAGCAGTTTTTCGACAACACCCGGATCCGCCAGTGTGGAAGTATCTCCAAAATTACTGGTATCACCTGATGCAATCTTTCGTAGGATACGGCGCATGATCTTACCGGAACGTGTTTTCGGCAAAGAATCTGTCCAATGTAAAACGTCTGGCGTGGCAATCGGACCAATTTCTTTACGAACCCAATTACGCACTTCAGTGTACAACTCTGGGGATGGCTCCTCACCGGAAATCAAGGTGACATAAGCGTAGATTGCCTGACCTTTGATGCTATGAGGAATTCCCACGACGGCAGCTTCAGCGACTTTCGGATGTGAAACGAGGGCTGATTCTATCTCCGCTGTTCCTAAACGGTGACCTGAAATATTCAGTACATCATCAACACGACCTGTGATCCAGTAGTAACCATCTTCATCACGACGGGCACCATCACCACTAAAGTACATGCCTTTAAAGGTGGAGAAATAGGTTTGTTCGAAACGTTCATGGTCGCCAAACAGGGTACGAGCTTGACCCGGCCAAGAGTCCACAATGACTAAGTTACCTTCCGTTGCGCCATCAAGAGGCTCACCAAGGTTATCAACCAATGCAGGGCGAACACCAAAGAAAGGCAGCGTTGCTGAACCAGGTTTTAACATTGTAGCACCCGGCAGTGGCGTGATCATGAAGCCACCCGTTTCTGTTTGCCACCATGTATCAACCACTGGGCAGCGGCTGTTCCCCATTTTCTTGTAGAACCATTCCCACGCTTCTGGGTTGATTGGCTCACCGACCGATCCCAAAATACGTAAAGAATCGCGCTGGGTGCCTTCAATCGCTTTATCGCCTTCCGCCATCAGCGCACGAATAGCGGTTGGTGCGGTATACAGGATATTGACTTGGTGCTTATCAACGACTTGAGCCATACGATTAACCGCTGGGTAGTTTGGCACACCTTCAAACATTAAGGTTTTTGCGCCATTAGATAATGGCCCATAAAGTAGATAGCTATGACCCGTTACCCAGCCCACATCCGCCGTACACCAGTAGACTTCATTTTCATGATAATCAAAGGTGTATTTGAACGTCAGCGTTGCATAGATCAGATAGCCGCCAGTGGTATGGAGAACCCCTTTAGGTTTACCTGTGGAACCGGAGGTGTAGAGAATAAACAGCGGATCTTCTGCATTGATCTCTTCCGGTGGGCAATCCGCGCTGACGCCTTGGATAACGTCGTGCCACCAAAGGTCACGGCCTTCAACCCAGCTTGGTGCATTACCTGTACGGCGATACACAATCACATTCGCGACGGTAGTGACTTGCGGGTTTTGCAGTGCATCGTCCACGTTCTTTTTCAGTGGGATTGCGCGACCTGCACGCAAGCCTTCATCGGAGGTGATAATAAGCTTGGCTTTACAGTCAATAACGCGTCCAGAGACTGCCTCAGGGGAGAATCCTGCAAAGATGACCGTATGGATAGCGCCGATACGTGCACATGCCAGCATCGCTACAGCGGCTTCAACCACCATTGGCATATAGATAGCAACAACATCCCCTTTGCGGATGCCTTGTTTTTTCAGGACGTTTGCGAACTGGCACACATCATGGTGCAGCTCACGGTAAGTGATATTTTTTGATTGGGTTGGGTCATCGCCTTCCCAGATGATAGCGGTTTGGTCGCCACGAGTAGCTAGGTGACGGTCTAAACAGTTAGCACTCAGGTTTAAGGTGCCATCTTCGAACCAGCGGATATTAACGTGTCCGGGGTCGAATGAGGTGTTCTTAACGCGAGTGTAAGGTTTAATCCAATCAACGATTTTCCCTTTTTCGCCCCAAAATCCTTCGGGGTCTTGAATCGAGCGTTGGTACTCATCGTTATACTGTTGTTCGTTAATCAAGGCATTTGTAGCAATGTTAGCAGGAACGGGATGTTTAGTTATTTGAGTCATATTATTATCTCCTTGCAGATGTTAATAGTATGTCAAAAAACAGTTAACTGAAGTATGGACGGTTATTTTGTTTTTCTTTTGCGCGGAAGATCACGTATTAATAGTAATGAGATTTGCAGTATTATCATTTGATGCTAAATCCATTTTTGAAATAAAAATTCAAAAATATAACTATCATTGAAATTAAAGAAAAACAAAGGCGAATTATCGTGGTATTAGTTACTGAATAATCTATTGATGATAGTTGTTGGATAAATCCACAGAATTCACATGGATATGATAATGATTTTCATTAACACTAAAATAACTATAATGGGTGCGTGGTTAAAAACACGCAGTTACTGAAATCCTAATTCAGTCTGTGAGGTAGAAAGATAAGTCACTGGAGACAAATAATATGAGTTATACATTACCTGCTTTACCTTATGCTTACGATGCGCTGGAACCTCATTTTGATAAACAAACCATGGAAATCCATCATACCAAGCACCACCAAACCTACGTGAATAACACCAATACCGCCTTAGAAAAACTGCCTGAACTTGCAGGGCTGGATATTGACGTTTTAGTCCAAAAATTAGATCAAGTCCCTGCGGATCAACGTACGTTTGTACGTAACAATGCGGGCGGTCACTCAAACCACAGCCTGTTCTGGAAAGGCTTGAAATTAGGTACTGAACTGAATGGTGAGCTGAAAGCGGCCATTGAACGTGACTTCGGCAGCATTGATGCGTTTAAAGACCTATTTGAAAAAGCAGCGGCTTCCCGTTTTGGTTCTGGCTGGGCATGGTTAGTATTAAAAGATGATGGCAAGCTGGCGGTTGTTTCTACTGCAAACCAAGACAGCCCATTAATGGGTGAAGCTATCTCTGGCGCTTCCGGTTATCCAATTCTTTGTTTAGATGTTTGGGAACACGCTTACTACTTGAAATATCAAAACCGCCGTCCTGATTACATCAAAGCATTCTGGTCAGTTGTGAACTGGGATGAAGCAGCAAAACGCTTCGCAGAAAAAACCAAGTAATTTTTTTTGCAAACTGATTTTTTGATAAGCGCGGGTCTTAGGAGCCGCGTTTTTTGTTTTTACCGTCGGTATAGCATTGTTATCTCTATGGTCATTCTTTATGATGAAAACTCGTTCTGGCGGGGTTATAGGGAGTAAAACCGTGAAAATACATCCTCAAGTTTTTATTGGTACCATTCAAAGCACCGCCCATTGTGGCGTGAGTGCCATTCATAAGCGAGCAGTGGATGGGGTATTAACCTTAAATAGCTTAGGAATTGAAGGGGATGAACAAGCAGAAACGCGTTTTCACGGTGGACCTGATAGAGCGCTATGTCATTACCCACAAGAACATTATGAATTTTGGCGACAACGCTATCCTGAGTTAGAAGATTTATTTCTGCCATCTGCTTTTGGTGAAAACTTATCGACCCAAGGAATGACGGAAGACAATGTCTTTATCGGTGATATTTATGCTTGGGGTGACGCACGTATTCAAGTCACTCAACCTCGCTCCCCTTGCTATAAATTGAATGGATTAACGGGAGTGGAAAACTTTGCTCAAGTCATGCAAGAAGATGGCCGTTGTGGCTGGTTGTATCGGGTGATCAAAGGCGGCAAAGTGAGTGCGGAAATACCACTCAAGCTCTTAAGCCGTAATAGTGATGTTTCTATGCAAGAAGCAATTATGATTGCGTTTCATGCGCCGTATGATGAAGAGCTTTATCAACGGTTGCTATCTGCTGCAGGATTATCGGCGAGTTGGAGCTTAACCATGCAAAACCGCATAGAGCACCATAAGATTGAGGAATTTAGTCATCGGTTATTTGGTAAACGGAGCTAATCTTCTATGCAATATGACCTAAATGATCTCTACTATTTTGTTAAAGTCGTTGAGTATGGTGGATTTTCTCAGGCGGGTACCGCATTAGGGATCCCGAAATCTAAGTTAAGCCGCCGTGTTGCCGACTTAGAGCAAAAGCTGAATGTTTCATTGATTTATCGCTCTACAAGGCAATTTCATGTTACGGAGATCGGACAGGTTTTTTATCAGCAATGTAAAAATGTGGTGGATGAAGCGGATATCGCTCATGAACTGATTTGCTCCGTTCAAACCCACCCTAAAGGCACCATAAAGCTGTCTTGCCCTGTGGCTTTATTGCAAGTGTATCTGCAAGACTTATTGATTGATTTTATGGTGAAATACCCTGATATCGATGTGCAAATTCTGGCGGTCAATCGCCCCGTAGATGTGATCAGTGAAGGGTTGGATTTGGCATTAAGAGTTCGTTCACTTCCCCTTGATGATTCTGGCTTGATGATGAAAGTATTGGGATATTCTCGCCGAGTACTTGTTGCTAGCCCATCGTTATTTATTGATAAAGGTGAGCCGACGGAACCTGAGCAGTTGGTTAATTACCCAATGTTAGGGAATACGGAACATTCCCAGCGTTATACGCTTACTCTTAAAAATAGTGATGACCTGAGTTTCACTCAACATTTTACACCTAAATTAGCAACGACCGATGTTTTGACCCTTTATCATGCAGCTTTGAAAGGGGTGGGAATTGCCAGATTACCTCTTGGCGTTGTAGAAAAAGAGTTGCAAACAGGGGCGCTGGTGGCAGTTCTTCCAGAATGGCAATTTCCAGAGGATATCATTCACGCGGTATATCCATCTCGTAAAGGATTGCTGCCTTCGGTGCAACTATTACTGAGTTATTTAGCCGAAAATATTTCGTCAGCGGTGAAATAAAAAACGCCCTAATCACATACAATTAGGGCGTCAAGTGGCACTGAACTAACTTATATTGGGAATTCGACCAAATTTCCCACTATTAAAGTCATTGATTGCTTCATTGATCTCTTGAGTGGTGTTCATCACAAACGGACCATAACCCACGACTGGCTCATTAATAGCTTCACCGCTGAGGAACAGGACTAAAGCATCATCAGTGGCTTCTAACACGATATTACTGTCGCTACCATCAAGGATCATCAGCTCACCTTCAGTTAATGCAGTATGGCCATCCACAAATATTGAACCTCTAAGCATCACTAAGCCAACATTGCGACCGACTTTAGTTTGGATACCGACGGTTTTTCCTTTATTCAGCCGTAGGTCCCAAACATCTAGAGAGGTAAATGTCCGTGCAGCACCTGAGTGACCTAAATAGTCACCAGCGATCACTCGCAAGACACCCGCATCATTTGGCAGATCAATGTTTGGGATTCTATCCCGTTGCAGTAATTGATAACCCGGTGCTGCCAGCTTATCTTTAGCGGGCAAGTTGACCCACAATTGCACCATATCGAGGGTCCCGCCATTTTTCATAAAGTTATCAGATTGATACTCTTGATGGAGGATCCCAGATGCAGCGGTCATCCACTGTACATCACCAGGGCCGATAACCCCACCTTCTCCAGTAGAATCGTGATGGGCAACTTCACCATCATACACAATTGTGACCGTTTCAAAGCCTTTATGCGGATGTTCGCCAACACCACGATTACTCCCTTCAGATGCTGGGAATGGGTGTGGCCCCGCTCTGTCCAACAGTAAAAATGGGTTTAGGTATTTCCCGTGGTTGCTGTAGCTAAACATAGAACGAACAGGGAAACCATCACCAACCCAGTGGCTACGTGGGGATTGATAAATACCAATAATCTTTTTCATGGTGAGACTCCTAAATTTGTTTTGATGAGCAAATAATAGAAGAGTCAGCAGAG
Source organism: Providencia alcalifaciens (assembly GCF_020271745.1). NCBI lineage: Bacteria > Pseudomonadati > Pseudomonadota > Gammaproteobacteria > Enterobacterales > Morganellaceae > Providencia > Providencia alcalifaciens. Next base: position 1,404,598 of record NZ_CP084296.1, read on the forward strand.
GGCGAGTAGTAGCAAAAATAGGTTTCATTGTTGCAAAAACAGGACAAAGTATTAGGGCTATTATCCTATTTATAGGACAGAGTTTACCAAAATCCGGACTACTCAGCTAAAAATCGATGTATTACTGTAAGCAGCAAGAAAAAGAGCCAGTCAGTGTTCTATTTTCTAACCTAATAATGTTTACGACTTTATCGATTAAGAGGTTCTATTATGAGTAATCCAGCAAACTTTAATGGTCAGCGCCCTGTTATCAACCCAGATGATGCAGTCATGTTATTGATAGACCATCAAAGTGGTTTATTCCAAACGGTGGGTGATATGCCAATGACGGAATTACGCGCTAGAGCTTCTGTTCTAGCGAAAATGGCATCGTTAGCAAAAATGCCTGTCATTACAACCGCCTCTGTACCACAAGGTCCGAATGGACCATTGATCCCTGAAATCCACCAAAATGCACCCCATGCACAATATATTGCTCGCCGTGGCGAAATAAATGCGTGGGATAACCCTGAGTTCGTTGCAGCAGTAAAAGCGACGGGTAAAAAGCAGCTGATTATTGCTGGAACAATTACCAGTGTATGTATGGCATTTCCTGCAATTAGCGCGGTAGCGGATGGTTATCAGGTATTTGTGGTGATTGATGCTTCTGGTACTTATAGCAAGATGGCGCAAGAAATTACATTAGCGCGAGTCGTTCAAGCTGGGATCGTGCCAATGGACACTGCAGCGGTTGCCTCTGAATTACAGAAAACATGGAATCGTGAAGATGCGGCGGAATGGGCTCAAGCGTATACCCAAATCTTCCCTGCTTACCAATTGCTTATTGAGAGCTATATGAAAGCTCAGGATGTTGTCAGTAATAATGAGCAATTAGATTCTAACCGTTAATTACCTCTGATTTCTTTCAGCCTTTACGTTTGGTAAAGGCTGCGTATTTATATATTAAGTATTTGGAAAATAGCATGAAAAAGTTAGTTTTACCTCTATTGGCTTCACTGGTTTTAGTTGGCACGGCACAAGCTGCGGAATATAAATTGGATACAACTCACACTAAAGCGATGTTTTACATCGACCACTTTGGTACATCAACGAATAGTGGGGGATTCCATAATATCAGTGGAGATATGACTTATTCCCCAGAAAAAAAGATGGGGAGTATCAGTGTAAAAATTCCAGTTAATACCTTGAATACAGGATTGGCGCAATTTGATAATCACATAAAAAGTGCGGATATGTTAGATGAGTCAAAGTATCCAATGATTGAATTTAAATCGACCAAATGGAATTTTGCGGATAACAAACCGACCTCTATCGATGGTTTATTGACGATGAAAGGCCAAACGCACCCAGTGCAGCTAAAAACCACAAAATTTGGTTGTTACTTCAGTCCTATTTTTAAAGCGGATGTGTGTGGTGGTGATTTTGAAACGACGATTGATCGTTCACAATGGGGTGTGGATTATTTAGTCAAAGAAGGTATGGCTAAGACGGTAACATTAAAAATTCAAGCAGAAGCTATCAAGCAATAATTCAAGAGGTCATTATGTTGAAATTTAAAAAAAATAATACAGCGGTAGTGACGTCGGTTTTATTGCTGGCAGCGCTATCATTAGGCTCTGCTCAAGCGGCAGAATATAAAGCGAGCACCAAAGAAGGCCCCATCAAAATTGTTAACTTGGATGATTTAGAACATCAAGTGGCAAAAAGCATGGATAAAGGCGCTTTTGGCTATATTCGTGGCGGTGCAGAAAATGAGCTGAATTTAAACAAAAATACACGCAGTTTTGATAATAAATACATTATGCCGCGTGTGATGCAAGGTATTGAAATCTCAGATATTGATTTGTCGACTGACTTTTTGGGGATTCATTTAAAAACCCCAATTATTCAGGCACCTATGGCAGCTCAAGGGCTCGCACATAAAGATGGTGAAGTGGCAACGGCAAAAGGTATGGCAAAAGCGGGCTCTATTTTCTCATTAAGTACTTATGGAAACAAAACCATTGAAGAGGTTGCTGAAGTTTCAGGAGAAAATCCATTTTTCTTCCAACTTTATATGAGTAAAAACGATGCATTTAATGAATTTACACTTAAGCGCGCAAAAGAGAGTGGTGCGAAAGCGATTATTTTAACGGTAGATTCCCCTGTTGGCGGTTATCGGGAAGATGATATCCGTAATAACTTCCAGTTCCCATTAGGTTTTGCGAACTTAGAATTGTTTGCCAAACAAAATAGCGACGGATCAAAAACGGGTAAGGGTGCGGGGATCAGCGAAATCTATGCCCAAGCAAAACAGGCATTTACTCCAGCAGATATTCAATATGTGAAAAATTTGTCGGGCTTACCTGTTATTGTCAAAGGAATTCAATCCCCCGAAGATGCTGATACCGTGATTAAAGCAGGTGCAGATGCCATCTGGGTATCGAACCATGGTGGTCGTCAGCTAGATAGCGGCCCTGCATCATTTGATGTATTGCCTTCAATCGCTAAAGTTGTGAATAAGCGTGTGCCAATTGTGTTTGATAGTGGCGTTCGTCGTGGTTCCCATGTTTTCAAAGCATTAGCGAGCGGAGCTGATGTTGTGGCTGTTGGGCGCCCAATCCTATATGGCTTAAATTTAGGTGGAGCAGATGGGGTGAACTCAGTGATCCAACAGCTGAATAAAGAGTTATCTATCAATATGATGTTAGGTGGTGCAAAAAATATTCAAGCGGTAAAAGAGACCCAACTGTATACAGATAAAGATTTCCAATAAGTTAGTCCCCTTGGTGTAGTCGCCCGCCCGATAACTTGTTATCGGGCATTTTTATGCGATTAAAAATCGATCCGCCTCTTTTTTTCATTCAAAATAAGATAATTTTCCTTTATTTCATTACAGATAAAATGAACTATCTTGGCATTCTATGTTTTTGCCTGCACATAAAAGGATTGTTATGAAAACTATTAATATCGCCATGGCATTTTCTGTTGCCTTCATGTTGTCTGGCTGCCTTTCTCAACCCGCACCTCAGTATGATAACAATGGCATCCAGTTAGAAGAGTTTAAAGAGCTAGAAAGCTTGAGAATGCCAGAGCTGAACATTCCTGAAGGAGCGCCGGATGGGGACTATATCGAGCGTTATGGCAATGGTGCCATTCAGTTTAAATCGTGGGTGAAAAACAACTGCTTAGATAAAAGTATTACGGTTTATTATAAAAATGGTCAGCCAAAAATGTTTATTCCTATAAAAAATTGCAAAGTGGATGGCGTCATTCAGTCTTACCATCCTAATGGGAATTTAGATACCGAGATGGGATATAGCAATGACCGACTCAACGGCGATTATAAATCCTACTACGATACACCGAAAAATAATCTGCATCTTAAAACGAGTTTTGTGAATGGGGTCGCGGAAGGTGTTCTTGAAGAGCGCGGACAGGATGGCGGGCTATTAAAGCAGGGCCTGATTAAAGACGGTAAGTTATACACCGCGAAGTAAGCGGACTACAGATAAAATAAAAGCCAATTAACCGTGAGAGAGTTAATTGGCTTTTTGCTATTAAATAGCGAATTAAGATTACAGCTGTGGACGTTTTACAAAGCCGATTGCATCGTAAACCTTGTCTAAGGTTTCTTGAGCGCGAGCCGCTGCTTTGGTCGCGCCTTCATCCATAATTTGGTTCAGCAGCGCTTCATTATTGCGGAACTCATGGTAACGAGCTTGTAAGTTAGTCAGCATGTCAGAAACTGCTTCAGCAACCGCGCCTTTCAGATGACCGTACATTTGGCCTTCAAACTCGGCTTCCAGCGTTTTCACGCTTTTGCCTGTCACGCCAGCAAGGATATCTAGCAGGTTAGAAACACCCGCTTTATTTTCAACATCGTAGCAAATACGTGGTGGCTCTTCAGAGTCGGTCATGGCGCGTTTGATTTTCTTCACAACGGATTTCGGATCTTCCAACAGCGCAATCACGTTATTGCGGTTGTCATCAGACTTAGACATTTTTTTGGTTGGCTCTTGTAATGCCATCACGCGCGCGCCGCCATCGGTTGGGATAAATGGCTCTGGTACGGTGAAAATATCTCCATAAATAGCATTGAAGCGCTGAGCAATATCACGGCTCAGTTCAAGGTGCTGTTTCTGGTCAATACCAACAGGAACTTGGTTTGTTTGATAAACCAGAATATCGGCAGCCATCAGAACTGGATAGTCAAACAGACCCGCATTGATGTTTTCTGAGTGGCGAGCAGATTTATCTTTGAACTGGGTCATGCGGCTCAGTTCGCCGAAATAGGTGTAGCAGTTTAGTGCCCAGCTCAGTTGTGCATGTTGTGGCACATGCGATTGAACAAAAATGGTGCTTTTCTTCGGATCAATACCGCAAGCTAAGTAGAGCGCTAATGTATCGAGGGTTCTTTTACGCAGTTCAACAGGGTCTTGGCGAACGGTGATTGCGTGTTGGTCAACGATACAGTAGATGCAATCATAATCATCTTGCATCTTAACCCACTGACGTAACGCACCCATGTAGTTACCGATGGTTAATTCACCGGAAGGCTGTGCGCCGCTGAATACAATAGGTTTCTGGGTTTGTTTAGATTTCTCAGTGGGTGTGCTCATTTCTTTGTATGTCCTTGTAGTATTTTTATACCCTGTTAATTTTCGAGCCACATCGTTGGTGACTCGAATTATTGGGGATTTTATTTTGATAAATCAATAACGGAGAGTAGCTCAGAAAAGTGGCTTAACACGTAGTCGGGCTCGGTAATTGCGATTGATTCACCATAGTTGTAGCCGTAGGTTAACCCTACACTTGGGCAGCCTGCATTGTGGGCTGCGATAATATCATTACGGGAATCGCCGACAAAAAGCAATTCTTCTTTGCGTAAACCGAACTGACCCATTGTTAAATAGAGGGGGGCTGGGTGCGGTTTGGTTTTTACCACATCATCACCACCAAGTACTAATGAAAAGTAGCTATCGATACCCAGTTTTTCGAGTAATGGCGCCACAAATGGGGTTGGTTTGTTGGTCACAATCGCCATTGGTAAGTTGTGTTTCGCAATCGTTTCGAGGGTCTCTTTGACTTCAGGGAACAGCTGGCTACCTGTATTAACGGTCGTCGCATAATGTTCATCGAAGCGGGTGCGAGCTTGTTTTTTCAGCTCTGGGGTGACCGTCATGCCCGCCCATTCTAGCGCACGCGTCACGAGCATATCTGCGCCGTTGCCGACCCAGATGGAGATACGTTCTTTGCCCGCTGGGGGTAGGTTTAGCTCTTCGAGGGTTCTGTCGATGGCGTCGGCTAAACCGCCGGCGCTGTCAACAAGAGTTCCATCCAAATCAAACGCAATTGCTTTAATACTCTCTAAAACCGCATGTGTCATTGAGATACCTTTTTTAATTCTTGGCGCATTTCATCGATGACTTTTTTGTAATCAGGCCTATCAAAAATTGCGGAGCCAGCAACGAAGGTGTCTGCACCCGCTGCGGCAATTTCTGCAATGTTATTGACCTTCACGCCACCATCGACTTCTAAACGAATATCATAACCACTTTCGTCAATCAATTTACGGACTTGGCGCAATTTGTTCAGGGTTTGTGGGATAAACGATTGACCGCCGAATCCTGGGTTAACCGACATCAGCAGGATCATATCGACTTTATCCATCACATAATCAAGATAGCTAAGAGGGGTCGCTGGGTTAAATACCAGACCTGCGGTGCAACCATTCTCTTTGATAAGTTGTAAGGTTCTATCGATGTGTTCGCTGGCTTCTGGGTGGAAGCTTATGTGGGTCGCACCCGCTTTAGCGAAATCCGGGATAATGCGATCGACCGGTTTAACCATTAAGTGAACATCAATCGGGGCGGTGATACCGTAATTGCGCAGGGCTTTACAAATTGGCGCACCGAACGTGAGGTTCGGTACATAGTGGTTGTCCATCACATCGAAATGGACAATGTCTGCGCCCGCAGCAAGAACTTTGGCGGTATCTTCGCCTAAACGTGCAAAGTCAGCAGATAAAATAGATGGGGCAATGAGAAAATCTTTCATAATTGTCTCCGATTATTCGTCGTTATCTGACAGCACCTATGATTTTTTAGATGCTCCCGCATATAAAGCCAAAAGCTCGTTGACTTTGGCACGGTTCAAAATATTTCTACTAATGGTGCGACGCACTTTTACGATATGTAACTGTGCTTGATAATACCACTCTCGGGTCACTGGGGTCTCATGATTTGAGATAAGAACTGGGATCTTGCGCTCAGATGACAACTTATGTGCCAAAAAAGCCAGGTTCTGTTGTTCTTGCGCACTAAAGGCGTTGGTGTGATAGGCCGTAAAATTAGCGGTATCAGACAGCGGTGCATAAGGTGGATCGCAGTAGATGACTGAGCCATCCTGCGCATCGAGTAATGTTTTGCAGTAAGACTGCGTCACAAAGGTCGCTTTCTGGGCTTTTTCAGCAAACCACAGTAATTCGTCTTTCGGAAAATAAGGTTTCTTATAGCGCCCGAAAGGCACATTGAATTCACCGCTTAAGTTATAGCGACACAGCCCGTTATAACAGTGGCGATTAAGATACAAAAAGAGAATGCTACGTTTAGCAGGGTCATCTGATTGGTTAAATGCTTGGCGCATTAAATAATACTGTTCAGAGGTATTAAATTCAGGTGTGAACAGTTGCTGAGCTTCTTCGATGAAAGCATCAGAGCGATATTTAACCGTGTTGTAGAGGTTGATGAGATCGCTGTTAATATCCGCAAGTATGTACGAATCGTAGCTGGTATTTAAAAACACCGATCCTGCACCAACAAAAGGTTCTATTAAGCAATCTCCTTGTGGAAGGTATTTTTTGATCTCCTCCACAAGCGGGTATTTACCCCCAGCCCATTTTAAAAAAGCGCGTTTCTTTTTCATGCCGTCTTATTATTACAATCGTTTAGAGCCGCCGCTTGGCGGCTCTTTCAGGACAACATTATGCGCCCGGGGAAAAACGTTGTTATTTTTGATCCTGTTTAACTTGTTTCATATTACGAACCCACGGTTTTTTCGCTTGCACTGCGGCAGGTAAGGTCGCAATTGCATTTTTTGCTTCGCTCACTGAGCTGTAATTTCCGTGGATCAAAACATACCAAGTTTGGCCATTACGAATGGTTTTATACACTTGATAGTTAGCAAGTTTATTCTCTTTTGCGAAAGCTTCCAGTGTATCTGAACGACTTGCGCTACTTAATTGTAATGTATAGCTTCCAGATGGTGCCGCAACGGTACTACCACTTTGGCTTGTGCTGGTTGCAGGCTTAGTGGTTGTTTTTGGCTGAGCAGGTTGTTTTTGTTCAACAGGCTTAGTCGCTTTTGGTTGCGTTTTCTCTGGAGTGACTGGTTTCACTGTTGGCTGTTTCTCCACAGGTTTTACTTGTGGTGGCGTCAACGGTGTCACATTTTGTGGTGGAATTGTGGTGCTTTCAGACGGCAGGTTTTGACCTTGGTTGAGAGCATCAGCCACATCACCTGGAATTTCAATACGCTCACCAAGACCATTCTGTTGGGTCTGAGTATCTGCTTGAGTTGGCATTGGGTTAATTTGCTGACCATTTAACTCTTGCGCTTGGCTCGTTTGTGGTTGCGTTGTGGATTGAGTATTTGAATTGGCCAGTGATGAAGAACCTGATAAATCGATATTACGCTGATTCGCGCTATCTGTTTGTAATTTCTCATGTTCTGTTGGTGCTTTTAATGCGGAACTGATTGCAATGATCAGCAGAAGCAGCACTAAAACACCGACACCGATCATAATGTGTTGACGCGATAACGCAATTTTTGGCTTAGCTGCCGCAGCCGGACGCGCACGTCCGGTTGGTCTATCTGATGTATCAGGCCTTAAATCATTCTGCACTTGAGGCTGATTGTCTGGTTTAAATTCGTCCATTTTCCTCTCCCGAAATTAGTTCGCCTGTGTAGAGATAAAATGTCTCTTATCATTACGACCTGTTAACGACTAAGCAATTGCTTCTGCTCATTTTTAAAGAATAGATTGTTTAGCAATTTCATTCCAATTTCAATGAGATTGCGACCACCTTACTTCGTTGCTCGTTATAGGTGCTAGGCATGCGTATAATTTAACGGCTTTAGTGGATATCTGCCAGTAACATTTTAAAATCGCTAGAAAATATCCAGGAGCCAATTAATGCTTTTTACTTAGTTCAGTAATGATTTATGGCATACAAGCCGAAATAGCGGTAATGACCGTTGAGGTATCCACATCGGAGCGCATTTCTGAACTACCAATTGTGGTTGGAAGGATAAGATGTAATTTGCCCCCCATGACTTTTTTATCTCGCATCATGTGAGGTAAATAGTCGTCAGGTTGCATTTTTTCAGGACCAGTAACAGGCAGCTCGGCACGTTTTAACAGGGCGATGATACGTTCCGTTTGTTCTGAGGAAAATTGGCCAATCAGTTCAGCGGTTTTTGCCGCCATGACCATACCAGCAGCAACAGCTTCTCCATGGAGCCATACGCCGTAGCCCATTTCGGCTTCGATAGCATGACCAAAGGTATGCCCTAAATTTAATAGCGCACGTAGCCCGCTGGTTTCTTTTTCATCGGCGGCGACAACTTGTGCTTTCAGCTCGCAACAACGGCGAATGCAGTACGCCATGGCCTGGTTATCTAATGCCATTAAGGCATCGATATTTTCTTCCAACCAGTTAAAAAATTCACCATCAAGAATGATGCCGTATTTAATGACTTCGGCTAGACCAGAAGAGAGTTCGCGCTTAGGTAAGGTTTTTAAGCAATCGAGGTCAATCACGACAGATGCCGGTTGATAAAATGCCCCGATCATATTTTTACCCAAAGGGTGGTTAACAGCGGTTTTTCCACCAACCGAAGAATCCACTTGAGAAAGTAACGTAGTTGGAACTTGAATGAAGCGTACACCACGTTGATAGCTGGCTGCTGCGAATCCAGTTAAATCACCGATTACTCCCCCACCAAGTGCGATGAGGGTAGTGTCACGGTTATGGTGCTTTTCGAGTAATGCCGTAAAAACATCATTCATGATGAATAAAGATTTGTACTGTTCGCCATCAGGTAAGACGATGGAATCGACTTTAACACCTGAAGCTTCAAGAACGGTTTGGATCTTATGTAGGTAAAGCGGAGCGAGAGTTTCGTTAGTCACTATCATTGCTCGCTGACCCGCAGTTAGTGGCCAAAATGCATCCGTTCCTTGGTACAAACCAGGTGCAATATTGATTGGATAGCTGCGTTCATCCAGAGTAACAGTGACTTTTTCCATCTTGCTTTACCTTGAATTCATGACTTCTGATGTATAAAAATTAGTTTTTTTCTAACAGTTCAATGATTTGGTTAGCAACAACTTTTGCGCTTTGCTCATCAGTATGAATTGTAATATCCGCTATCTCTTCGTACATAGGATTGCGTTCATCGGCTAATTTTTCTAAAACTTCGCGAGCGGGTTCATCCACTTGTAAAAGCGGGCGTTTTTTATCGCGTTGTGTACGGGATAATTGCTTCTCAATGGTGGTTTCGAGATACACGACAACCCCACGAGCGGACAAGCGGTTACGCGTCTCTTTGGATTTAACAGAGCCACCACCTGTCGCTAAGACAATGCCTTGCTTTTCAGTGAGTTCATTGATGACTTTTTCTTCGCGATCGCGAAAGCCTTCTTCACCTTCTAGGTCGAATACCCAACCTACATCTGCGCCAGTGCGTTTTTCAATCTCGTGATCGGAGTCAAAAAACTCCATATTAAGCTGTTGAGCTAACTGACGACCAATAGTGCTTTTTCCGGCTCCCATTGGTCCAACCAGAAAGATATTGCGTTTCTCTGCCATGTTTTTTGGTATTACTACGATTATTCGTTAATGATCACCCGCCCCGCCAATCGAATTAGCGGCGGGACCTAAACTGAAACCTCATAAGTGATGATGTGAGATCAGATAAGAAAATTATCTCAATACATCAACCTGAATTGCAACTATATAAATATGGCACTTAGAAAACAAAGTGCCATATTCTTCGTTGCGGGTTTCTATATATTTGAGCCGTCTACATTACATAATGCACTGTTTAGCGAGCTTATCAACAGGTTGTTTATTCCACTAAATAAACATAACCTGTTAATTATAAAGCAAAATTTCTGTAGCTATTTTATAAGCGGCTGATAGTTTGTTCTTTCATCTACCGATAGTTAGAACACTCAATGGATAACCTTGTATGCTAAAACGACCTCAGCGTCAAATTTATCCGGTAGGTTTATGGCACAAAAAGTAATAATTTCACGGCACTTTGAGGAATTAAACATTCAACTAATTGAATGTATAGGTGTTATTTTTTACGCTAAATCTTAATAAGTTTTGGTGTAATAAATACCAGTAAAACACGCTTATCAATGTGTTGTGTCTTATTGATAAATAAACTTCCTAATAGCGGGATTTGTGAAATAAATGGGATGCCTGAATCCGTTTTTTCTTGCTTTTGTTGAAAAATACCACCCAGTATTAAGGTGTTATTATTTTTGATAGTCACTGAGGTCGCAATTTCTTGCTTATTGATGGCGAGATGTTGGTTTGGATTGATGGTGAGAGCGGTATCAGGGGAGTTATGGCTGATTTTTAATACCATTTCAATTTTGTCATCTCGGGCAATGGTTGGCGTAACTTCCATGCCTAATACCGCATCTTTAAATTGAACGTGGCTTTTTTTATCGGAGGTGGTGACATAGGGAATTTCGCTACCCTGTTGGATGCTGGCGGGCTGTTTGTGGGATGCCACCAAACGCGGGCTCGCAATAATTGACAGTAAATTTTCTTTTTCTAGGGCGTTAAGCTTCATTTCCAATAAGCCTTCTCCGAGCCGTAATACATTCAGCGCCATCTGGCCTGACTGGCTGCTGTATCGGTTATAGCGGCTGTGGTGCCCATCAGTCGTTGACTCTCCTAGCATTCCCCACTCTAATCCTAATGCTTGTAAAGCGGTGCGCGAACTGCTGATGATGTGCGCCGTGATTTGCACTTGCTGCTGGGGTATATCTTTTTGAACAAGCCATGTTTCAATTAATACCAAACGTTCTTTGGTGTCAGTGATGATCAAACTGTTGGTGGCGACATCAAAGTGGGCAATGCCCTTATCGGATAGTAGGCGCATGTTAGGCTCTGTGATCTGTTGATGAACGGTTTGAGCATCGATAGAGACTAATGGAAAAATTTTTTCGGTGAGGATTATTTCCGGCGCTTTAGATGGAATGATGGTTTCTAAGAGCTGGGTATCTTCTTCTGTTGGGAGTATTGGTTCAAAAGGGTCTCGGAGTGTTTGGGTATACCCGAAGAAAGAGCTACATAGCATTAACATTAATAAGAGGAAAAAAAAATTAGTGTTGCTCATTAGGTTGTTCATCCTTGATAAATGAGAGCGATAAATTGGCGGTCAGTTGCTGATTTTTAGCAGTCAAAATGACATCAGAAAATTGCCAATATTGCTGTGGGAGTGTATGAGTGAGTGATTGCATAAATTCGAGGAGATCCTTAAATTTTCCTTGGATCTCAAATTGGTAGTGAGAATTCAACGGATCTGATGGTTGAAGCTGATTTAAGATAACATTGTTATTCGCAATGAGCTGCTGTAAGTGAAGAACAAAGAACTGAGGTTCTAAGGTAATTTTCTCATCAGAAGGGAATAAAGCGAGTTCCTGCTCTAGCCAAACGTGAGTCGGATTTTGGGCAAAAAACTGGCTAGCTGCTTGGTTTTGTAGGAGCAAGGCAGAGCTGTTTTGTTGTAAGTCTGCCCATTGATTTCGCTTATCTTGCCAAATGAAGGTATAGCCAGCGGTAATGCTCCCCACCAAAATCAACGGTATTATTAGATATTGTTGCCAAAGGGGACGATACCAAAAAGCGGCAAAATGGTTATTCATCAACGACACCTCGATAATCAGCAATTAGGTGCAGTTGGTTAATGGCAGCCACTCGTCGTAGTGTACGTAATTGCACATTATCGACCTGAGGTGTTTGGCTAAATTGAGTTAACAGCAAATTCAGGTCTTGAAAGCGATAACTGAGCGCTTTGATTTCTAAACGACCTTCACGTAGTTGGAAGGTTGATAGCCAGCTTTTAGGTGGTGTGAGATTGGGTAGCGACCTTAATAAATTGAGTAAGGCTTGGTTATGTTGCGCATAGGCTTGACGCTGATTTTGCTGACGCGTGGATTTTTCTAGCTGCTGTTGCTGCGCTTGTAATTGCGTTTTTAGCTGTTCAATGTGCTGTTGATGTTGCTGCTGAGCAGTAAGGTATAAGTGGGCTTGTGATATATCCTCTAGAAGTAAACTAATTAAATAACCAAAGATAATGATGACAGAAATACCGCTTCCCCCCATCACCATTAAAAAATAGCGTCGCTGGCGAGTGAGCTTATCGGTTCGCCAAGGTAGGAAGTTAACCTGATACATATTAAAGATCCCCATGACGCAAAGCCAGTCCCGCGGCAATCACGAAATCCCCTAATTGACGAGGTAGTTTGATGGGATATTGATGAAAAGCTTGCAGTAAATCCCATTGATATTCTACGCCTTGAATACCGTGGTCACTAATACAGTAAATCGGTAATTTTAATGCTTCAGGATCGTTAGTTAATAAGGATTGAATTTGGTTAATGTGCACTAATTGATTATCTGGAGTCGGGTTATCGTTTTGAATATGACTATAACTTGCAGGTTGGCTGATAGGCCCTGACCAGAACCATTCGTTTTGTCGATAGTAAACAAGCCAACATTCGTTAGGTAACTGAGCATGCCGAGCAAGGTAACGCAGCGCGATGGGCGCGATATCTATAGCTAGCAGGTGATAACCGCTCTCCAGTAATAAATCTTGCCAAAAGGTAATATCAGATTGGCGTGCCGCATTGAAGTAAACTTGTTGCCCAATGATCCGATAATCTACAGTAAGCTCTTGGGCTTGCATGGGAAAAAGTTGGTCAATTTGCGCTTGTAAATACCAGCTTAGCTCTGGTTGCTGCAAGCTCATTTGGGTGGGAAGTGAGACCTGTTTTTGGAGGGATCTCAGTGAGGGTAACGCAATAGAAACAGAACAGTTTTTAGGTAATTTCTGATGCCATTGTCGCAGAATATTGCGTAAAATTACGCGGTGCTCATCAAGGGTATGTAATGCGGTGTCAAAAGGTAGCGCTTGTTGCCAGCATTCACATAACGACCAGAATTTGCGATGTTTTTTAGCGGCAACCAACTGAATATGGTGCTGTGATAGCTCAATTCCGATGTGCCATTTTGGTGAGTACATACATAATATCCTTATCATTAACAATTAAATTACGTTTTCTATTGTGCTGTATAAGCTTTATACTATGCAGTAGTGATATCTAAACCCGCTTGTCAGTTGCATATGGGAATTCTTCGGTGAAGTTCGTAAAATATTTTTTAATTCTGGTTTTCTGTTGCATTTTTTTGGGAAGCGCCTCGATTTATGGCATGTACAAATATGTCGAAGGTGAGCTGCCTGATGTCGCAACCATGAAAGACATTCGTCTGCAAACGCCAATGCAGATATTCAGTGCAGACAATGAACTGATCGCCCAATATGGTGAAAAACGCCGTATTCCATTGCCATTAACTGACATTCCTCCGATGTTAGTGAATGCCTTTATTGCAACAGAAGATAGCCGCTTCTATGAGCACCACGGTATTGACCCAATTGGTATTTTCCGTGCGGTGACTGTGATGGCGTCATCGGGTCATGCATCGCAAGGGGCGAGTACCATTACTCAGCAGCTGGCGAGAAACTTTTATTTAAGCCCAGAAAAAACCTTGATGCGTAAAGCAAAAGAGGCATTTTTGGCGATTCGTATCGAACAGTTATTTACCAAAGATGAAATTATGGAGCTGTACCTGAATAAAATTTATTTAGGTAACCGTGCTTATGGGGTGGGTGCTGCGGCTTATGTTTATTTCGGTAAAACAATCAATGAGTTGACGCTGAGTGAAATGGCGATGATTGCTGGCTTACCGAAAGCGCCGTCAACATTCAACCCGCTTTATTCTTATGACCGTGCGATTAACCGTCGTAACGTCGTATTGATGCGGATGTTAGAAGAAAAATACATCACGCAAGACCAGTACGAGCAAGCGAAAAGTGAAAAAATTGTCGCCTCTTATCATGCCCCAAAAGTGGATTTTTCCGCGCCGTATTTAGCGGAAATGGCACGCCAAACGATGTATGAAAAATACGGTGAAGATGCCTATACCGATGGTTATAAGGTGTACACCACGGTTGTGCGTAAAGACCAGTTAGCGGCGACCGAAGCCGTACGTAATAATTTGATTGATTACGATATTCGCCATGGTTATCGCGGCCCTGCGGAAGTGTTATGGAGTGGAAGCCAAGGGGCATGGGATAAAGAACAGATCGTTGAGAAACTGAAAAAATTACCGAACTACGGTCCATTGGTTCCGGCTGTTGTCACTTCGGCGAGCAGCAGCGATGCGAAAGTGATGCTGGCGGATGGATCGGACATCCAAATTACGATGGCGGGTGTGCGCTGGGCGCGTAAATTTATTTCAGATACTCAGCAAGGTGGTACGCCATCTGCGGTGAACAAAGTTGTACAGCCTGGTGAGCAGATTTGGGTTCGTCAGGTTAAAGATAGCTGGTGGCTAGCACAAGTTCCTGATGTGAATGCAGCATTTGTTGCATTGAATCCGAATGATGGTGCGGTGATAGCCCTTGTGGGTGGTTTTGATTTTAATATGAGTGAATTTAACCGCGTGACGCAATCATTGCGCCAAGTGGGATCAAATATTAAGCCATTCTTGTACACGGCTGCGATGGATAAAGGCTTAACGTTATCGTCATTACTCAACGATGTGCCAATTAGCCGTTGGGATGCGGGGGCTGGTTCAGACTGGCGTCCGAAGAACTCTCCACCGCGCTATGATGGTCCTATTCGTCTACGTCAAGGTTTAGGTCAGTCGAAAAACGTGGTGATGGTTCGTGCGATGCGCGCCATGGGTGTGGATTATGCCGCGGATTATTTAACGCGTTTTGGTTTCCCTAAAGAGAATATCAACCGCACAGAAGCGTTGGCGCTGGGCGCTCCATCATTTACCCCAATGCAAATGGTACGTGGTTATGCGGTGATGGTGAATGGGGGATACCTTGTTGATCCTTACTATATTTTGAAGATTGAGAATCACAGCGATGAAGTGATTTTCGAAGCGAAACCAAAAATTGCGTGTCCAGAGTGTACTAATATTCCGGTTATTTATGGGGATACGGCGCGTACGATTGCGCTGAGTGATTCTGAAGGCGAAGACGCAACAGAGGAAGTGACTCAATCGAATAATAATGTGGTGGAACAAGAGCCAACCATGGCACTGTCTACAGCAGCAGAACAGCTGGGCTCTGAAGACCAATATGCCCCGCATGTTATTAGCACACCGCTGGCGTTCTTAATTCGCGATGCGATGGTGACAAATATTTATGGCGAGCCTGGTTGGTCAGGTACAGGCTGGCGTGCAGGTCGTGATCTGGGTGGTCGTCGAGATATTGGCGGGAAAACAGGCACCACGAATAGCTCGAAAGATGCGTGGTTCTCCGGTTATGGTCCTGATATTGTTGCTTCCGCATGGATTGGCTTTGATGATAACAAGCGTACATTAGGCCGTACGGCAATAAGCGGTGGTGAAGCTGGAGCGAAGAGTGCTCAGCCGATTTGGGATGACTTTATGAAAGCCGCCCTTGACGGTGTCCCGGTGAAAACTATGCAACCACCAAAAGGGATTATTTCAGTCTCTATCGATACTCGTACAGGTAAACTCTCATCTGGTGGACCTTCTCGTAGTGAGTACTTTATCGAAGGAACTGAGCCGAAAGAGCGCGCGGTACAAGAGGTTGGAACGACCATTTCAACGGAAAGTGGAGCCAGTCAAGAGCTATTCTAATGAGCTGTTTTGAGCGTAAATAAACTGCACCCCATCGCCATTTGGCATGGGGTGTAATTGTTTAGGGTCTTGAATAAATTGAATATTGATGTGGCGTTATTTCGCGTTATTTTTTAAGTAACGCTCCACATAAAACAATGCACTAATATTGCGAGCTTCATTGAAGTCTGGGTGGTCGAGGAGTTCCATCATACGTGCAATCGGCCATTTGATTTGTTGCAGAGGTTCTGGCTCATCCCCCTCAAGTTTTTCGCTAAATAGGTCGTTAGCTATAAGTATGTTCATCTTGCTGGAAAAGTAAGATGGGGACATGGTGAGTTTTGCCAAAGGTGTGATTTGGCGAGCCCCATAACCGATTTCTTCTTTGAGTTCCCGCTGAGCTGCCTCGAGAGGGGCTTCTCCTGGGTCTACAGCCCCTTTAGGGAAGCCTAGCTCATAGTTTTCGATACCAACGGCGTATTCACGGATCAGAATCAGGTTGTCATCAATGATAGGGACGATAAGAACCGCTTCACGCTTTGCAGGGCGCATTCTTTCATAAACACGTTTTTCGCCATTACTAAATTCGAGGTCAACAGATTGGATACTGAATAGTTTTGATTGAGCAACATCTTGAATATTCAGGATTTTTGGTTTTTTAAACTCTGTCATAACGATTTCCGAATCAGGTGAATGGGATCCATGAGGGCAAGCATACATTGTCTTTAACTATGACGCATATCAAAAAAAAATGATAGAGATTATAGGGTGAAGAAAATGCTGTTAGTATAATCTACTTATGAAAATCGCACGGATTAATAAGTAAAACATTTTATTTACAACATATTGTAAAATAAAACAAAAACTAGAAGAGAATAGGAATTGGCTTATATAGTGAAAAGCATTACGTTGCTATGCTTTTTAGGTAGACAATTCTGTTGAGAAAAAAATGCTAAACACCGTCATTATACTGGCTTTGATCATAGCTAGCCTAATTATAATGGTTCCCGTTCTGTTTTTCCGGCGGGGACGGCGTTCTAGTGTCTATCAAATACCCTCTCTAGCAACTCCCGCGTTTAAAAAAATGATTGAGTCTGATTTCCAGACTATCACCCAGTATCTTAATCACAGCGCATCTAAAAACCTTCATTCGTCTTCCCAATCTGCATGGCAAATACGAAAAAATGCCACCGTTGCCACCATCTGCAATGCCATTACGCGATTTAATTTGCGTCAAGAGCAAGGGCAGGGTTGGCGCTATTTTATTGATACGATTGAAGTACAGTTACCTCCTCAGCTAGAACCGTTCTTACAACGACAAAATGCCATGGAAATTGTGGAAACGGACCATCTGCCTTTAATTATTGCTCTCAATAGCCACTCATTGAAAGAATTTAGCTATGAATGGGAAGTCCCTTCAGAGGAGCCTAAGCCTCAACAAGAGGCTGATATCCATGAAGGTGAACCGAATACCATTCAATTGTTGAAGATGCGTAAGGAAAGTAAAGAGGAACATCGACTACATAATTCTTCAGGATGGTTAGGGGCGATCGTGGTGAGCCTCAGTTTTTTTATCGGCTATCTGACGATAGTTTCTATTCCCATTTTTCAAGGGTGGGGGCTGACATTTGCTGCGGTAGTGTTTATCCTCGGGATGTTTTTATTATTCCGTTTACGCCTTTTTCCTAAACCCTATCAAGATGTGCAATGTATTTATGGGCAAGCCAAACGCTGGGAATTATACGGAGAGTTAGATAAAAAGTACTCTTCTACCATTTCGATAGGGGGTGTGGATCTGCACTACCCCACCTATTGGCTTCCTTACCTAAAATATGAGCTAAGCCATCCTACGAATATTGACCTCTATTCGACAGGAGAGGTGTTGCGGTATGGTCGTTGTCTCTCAATTCATGAAGAGGAGCGCTATTACCCCTATAAACGATTTAAAAAGAATGTGCTGATGTTTTTTAGCGCATTGCTCGTTTTAGCGATGGTGTTTTCTTATCAATCGATTAGCTTGCCAGTGAAATTAGGGTTTGCGTGGATTGAAGGTACAAAAAAAGTCAGTGTTGTTGACCCTTCAGATTTAACAGCGCGTAAAATTAGAGTTGGGGATACATTATCAGCGAAGGGAATGGGGATGTGTTATCGCCCACCTAATTTGAATGATGCCAACCAAGCGTTGTTTGTACCTTTCGATTGTTCAGGCGTGTATTGGAATAATATTAACCTAATTACTGAGCCGCAATCTGAGATTGTGAATCGAGCTCTTGATTTGTTGAGTAGCGTAAAGAATCAATTGCATCCAGATAAAGATGCCCCAGGAATTAACCCAAGATTACAGCGTGAAATCATGAAATCGGGGATGAATATTATTTTCGATTTTTCAGAAATTATATTAAAAACCAACTCGTTGTGTGATCAAAAAGACCACTGCATTAAACTCAAAAGCGCATTGTCTAACTTGGGTGGAAGTGTGGATGATTGGTCGGGGTTGGTGAACAAAGCATCTTCAGGAAAATTAAGTGGCGCACATGTTTTATTACGTGCAGGAAGTGCTGATGCCTTGGAAAACTTAGTTGAAGACACCACATATGATTTCATCAAGAAAGAACTTGAGAAGGAAGTTCGTAAGCTCAATAGTCCACCACCGGGTGGGGTACTGTTGATCAGCGATGAAAACCGCCCGTTGGTAGAATTCATGCCAGTAAGTTCACTGAGCGAAATGAACCAAGTTCAGCGATGGTATGAGTTAAAACGCTTATCCAGCATTCTGATTAATACCCCATTTGATGTTGAAGGGGTTATCACGAACATTTCGACAGATGCTAATGGCACATTGCAAGTGGTGGTCCATGAACGCTTGGGTGAAGATGTGTTATCAGAATATGTCTGCCATTCAATGTTGGTTTTCTTCTTAATCATTTGTACCTTGATAAATGGAACATTAATTATTATTCGAGTTTTGAATAACAAACGGCGTTTACGTAAAATCACTGAATATTACGATAAATGCTATGAGGCAGATAATCCTTCCGAGTCTAGATAGTATTATCCTTCCCTGACCATGGAGCCTCATTTTGGTTTGGCATTCAAACTAAGTGTGAGGAGGCACCATGAAGCCGTTATCGACAAATCAATCTTCAACAAAGCCATCATCCGCTGAACAAGTTCGTCTTGATAAATGGCTATGGGTTGCTCGTTTTTATAAAACACGTTCAATTGCTCGTGAGATGATTGATGGCGGAAAAGTCCATTATAATGGGCAAAGAAGTAAGCCAGGAAAAATTGTTGAACTGGGTGCAATGATAAAAGTGCGTCAAGGAAATGATGAACGGATTGTCGAAGTGCTAGAGATCAGCAATCAACGTAAAGGTGCACCAGAAGCTCAGTTACTCTACCGTGAAACCGTAGAAAGCCTTGAACAACGCGACAAGATGGCGATGGCACGTAAGATGAATGCTCTCACGATGCCACATCCTGACAGACGTCCCGATAAAAAAGAGCGTCGGACTCTGCTAAAATTTAAACACACGAACTCCCATGAATCGTCTTAATAGACTGCCTGAGTAATAGAGAGAAATTATGGCTAAACAAGACCAACTCCACCGTTTTCTGTTTGAACAGCACGCAGTACGTGGAGAAATGATTACTGTCGATGAGACTTTTCATCATATTCTAGAAAATCATGATTACCCAGAAGCCGTCAAAATGCTGCTGGGAGAACTGCTGGTTGCGACTAGTTTACTGACTGCTACTTTAAAATTTGATGGTGATATTACCGTTCAAATCCAAGGTGATGGCCCTGTTAAGTTAGCGGTGATTAACGGTAATAATCTACAACAAATGCGCGGTGTTGCACGTGTTGATGGCCCAGTTGTCGCTGGAAGTACGTTACAGCAAATGATTGGTAACGGATTTATTGTTATCACGATTACACCAAAACAAGGTGAGCGTTATCAAGGAATTGTGGCAATTGAAGGTAACAGCATCGAAGAGAGTATTGATGCCTATTTCCGTCAATCTGAACAGTTACCGACCCGCTTGTTTATCCGTGTTAGTGAGCAAGATGGCAAAGCGATTGCAGGCGGGATGTTGTTGCAAGTTTTACCTGCTGCTGGAGAATCTAGCCACGAGTTTTTCGATCACTTAGTGCAACTCACTGCGACTATCAAAGGTAAAGAGCTAAGCGAATTAGATGTGAAAGAGGTACTTCATCGTCTGTATCATGAAGAAGATGTTACGCTGTATGACCCACAATCTGTTGAGTTCCGTTGCACCTGTTCACGGGAACGTTGTGAAGCATCTTTAGCGACATTAACTCATGAAGATGTTATGGATATTTTGCACAAAGATGGAAAAATTGATATGGAGTGTGAATATTGTGGCTCACACTATGTATTTATTGAATCCGATATCGTTGGGTTAAATAATGAGCAAAATCAGCAACTTCACTGATACGATTTAGCAACCTAATTATGTGACGAGGGTGCAATTTTGCACCCTTTTTTTATAATTTTAAAGGAATATAACGTGCTCTAAGTCTCATTATGAATTAAAAAAAATTATACATTTTCAATTCTTTGATAACTATCGCTGTTAATTAGTCGTAAAGATTTATGATCGTCGGCAGAATAGCTATGTTTACCAGGAGCAATATAATGAGCGCTAAAAGCATTACTCTGAAGGATCTCGAAAAGTACGGCATTCATGACGTCGCTGAAGTTGTTTATAACCCGAGTTATGAGCTGTTATTTCAGGAAGAAACCAAGCCAGGTCTTGAAGGTTATGAACGCGGTACCGTCACTACGTTAGGTGCTGTTGCTGTTGATACCGGTATTTTTACAGGACGTTCCCCAAAAGATAAATATATCGTTCGCGATGATGTAACCCGTGATACCGTCTGGTGGGCTGACCAAGGTAAAGGTAAAAACGATAACAAACCAATGAGCCAAGAGGTTTGGAGCAGCCTGAAACACTTAGTGACTGAGCAGCTATCTGGCAAACGTTTGTTTGTTGTGGATGCATTCTGTGGTGCAAACGCTGATACTCGCCTGAAAGTCCGTTTTATCACTGAGGTTGCATGGCAAGCTCACTTCGTGAAAAACATGTTCATTCGTCCATCTGATGAAGAATTAGTCGGCTTTGAACCAGACTTTATCGTGATGAACGGTGCAAAATGCACTAACCCGAATTGGAAAGAGCAAGGCCTGAACTCAGAAAACTTTGTTGCTTTCAACTTAACTGAGCGTATGCAGTTAATCGGTGGTTCTTGGTACGGCGGCGAAATGAAGAAAGGTATGTTCTCTATGATGAACTACCTGCTGCCATTAAAAGGCATCGCATCAATGCACTGCTCTGCAAACGTCGGTGAAGAAGGCGACGTTGCGATTTTCTTCGGTCTGTCTGGTACAGGTAAAACCACACTGTCTACGGATCCAAAACGTAAGTTAATTGGTGATGATGAGCACGGTTGGGATGATGATGGCGTATTCAACTTCGAAGGCGGTTGCTACGCGAAGACTATCAACCTGTCTAAAGAAGCTGAGCCAGACATCTATGGCGCAATCAAACGTGATGCGTTACTGGAAAACGTCATGGTATTGGCTGATGGTTCAGTTGATTTCAATGACGGTTCTAAAACTGAGAACACGCGTGTTTCTTACCCTATCTACCACATCGAAAACATCGTAAAACCAGTTTCTAAAGCGGGTCATGCGACAAAAGTTATCTTCCTGACGGCAGATGCATTTGGTGTGTTACCACCTGTTTCTCGTTTAACGCCAGAGCAAACTCAGTACCACTTCCTGTCTGGTTTCACGGCGAAGTTAGCTGGTACAGAGCGCGGTGTGACTGAACCTACGCCAACATTCTCTGCCTGTTTCGGCGCAGCGTTCTTATCTCTGCACCCAACGCAATACGCGGAAGTGTTAGTGAAGCGCATGGAAGCAGCAGGCGCGAAAGCATATTTAGTCAATACAGGCTGGAACGGTACAGGCAAACGTATCTCTATTAAAGATACGCGTGCAATTATCGATGCAATCTTAAGTGGTGATATCGAAAAAGCCGATACCATCAAGCTGCCAGTGTTTGATTTAGAAGTCCCAACAGCATTACCAGGTGTGGATACCAATATCCTTGACCCACGTAATACTTACGCTGATAAATCTCAGTGGGATGAAAAATCTAAAGACTTAGCGGATCGCTTTGTGAAGAACTTCGATAAGTACACTGATACCCCTGCTGGTGCAGCACTGGTTAAAGCGGGTCCTAAGCTGTAATTTCGGCGGTTATATCGCATAAAAAAAGGCTCTACAGAGATGTAGAGCCTTTCCCATTGGTGTTAGCGTTTACTTATCTAAAAACTCACTCCGCAGCGGGTAAGTCAAAAACTAAAATTTCACTGTCTTCATCAGCTTTAATTGTTAGCTGATTTTCTTGCCAAATGGCTAAACCATCGCTAGTAGTTGCTTTTTGACCGTTTACGTCAATATTGCCTTTAACGACTTGGATCCAGATAACGCGTTTTTCTGCGATATCATAGGTGCTTTGCTCATTAGCTGGCAATGCCCAGCGCCATAAGGTCATGTCTTGGTTAACTTTCAGTGAGCCATTGCGCGCATCTGGTGATAACACCAATTGCTTACCACTTGTCGAATCAAAACGTTTTTGCTCGTAACGTGGCTCGATACCATTTTTATCTGGAATGATCCAGATTTGATATAAACGCAGCTCTTTTTCATTGCTTGGGTTGTATTCAGAGTGACGAACACCCGTTCCCGCGCTCATAATTTGGAATTCACCCGCAGGGATCTGTTCCATATTGCCCATGCTGTCTTTGTGCTCAACGGCACCATCCAGCACGTAGGTCAATATTTCCATGTCTTTATGAGGGTGAGTACCAAACCCTTGTCCCGCAGCGATGTAGTCTTCATTGATGACTCTTAACGCTGAGAAACCCATAAATTTTTCATCATAATAGTTAGCGAACGAGAAAGTGTGCCAACTGTCCAGCCAACCGTGGTTTGCGTGTCCACGTTCATTTGCTTGGCGTAAATAAATCATTGAGTCATCTCCTTAACGCGGATATCCAATTTTCATTGGGCTCTTGCTTAACTTGTTGATGATAGTTTAGCCAAATTATAGAAAGAGAAAAGTAGGTGTCATTAACCATAGGATCCAAAAAATTTGAATAAGATTCCGGGATATCATCAAGATGATTTACGGTATGAAATGGTAAGTTTGGGCGGGTGAGAATCAGTGTATCAATGGCAAGGTACAGATAAAAAAATAGCCAGCATTAAGCTGGCTAAAGTAAACACTGGAAGCAATGTGAGCAATGTCGTATCCCCTGCAAGAGACTGACTAAGTAAGTCATCTGCAGAAGATGTGATAATGATAATAGTTATCACTATCGTTTGTAAAGGGTTATTTTTAACCAATTTTAGATTTATTTAAACTCAATGCTCAACTGCCTGATTTGGTTGAAATTAAACAATATCCATTATTTTTCAATGGATTAAATAATTTCGTAAATGAGTGTACGATTAAGCTTTATGGGGTAAGTTTTCCGCACAAGCAGAAGCGGAACTCCACGCCCATTGGAAATTGTATCCCCCTAACCAACCCGTCACATCCATCACTTCGCCAATAAAATAGAGTCCGGAAGATTTGAGCGATTCCATGGTCTTGGATGAAATTTCATGGGTATCAACGCCGCCAAGAGTAACTTCGGCAGTACGATAGCCTTCTGTGCCATTGGGCTGTACTTGCCAGTTATGCAGTAAATTATCGAGAGCATCAATCTGTGCGTGGGTGAGTTGCTTGAGTGGGCAATCTGGAATCTGTCCAAGTTGTTGTAAAATCTCTATTAAGCGTTTAGGTAACAGTGTCGCTAAGGTATTTTTGAGTGATTGATTAGGGCGCTGTTGTTTCTCATTGGTCAGAAATTCCCCCAATGAAAGTTCAGGAAGTAAGTTAATACTTACATACTCGCCGGGTTGCCAGTAATTCGAAATTTGTAAAATCGCAGGGCCTGATAATCCCCTGTGAGTGAACAGGATATTTTCTTTAAATAGCACACCGCTGGCGGATGTGACTGTTGCCGCTACGGAAATCCCTGAAAGGGCTTGTAGTGCTTCAAGTAGGGGCTTGTGTAAGGTAAAGGGAACGAGTGCGGCACGGGTAGGGATGATGCTGTGCCCAAATTGCTCGGCAAGGCGATAGCCAAACGGAGTTGCGCCTAAGCCCGGCATTGAAAGCCCGCCAGTTGCGACCACCAGTAAGCGAGTACTTACTTGATCCCCGTTCACCGTGACAACATATCCATCATCCGTTTTGTTTACTTGGCTTACTTCACTGCGTAGCTTGATAGTGACATTGGGCTGATCGCACTCACTTTTTAGCATATCGACGATATCTTGCGCACTATTATCGCAAAATAACTGTCCTAGCGTCTTTTCGTGATAAGGGATCTGATATTTACCAACAAGCTCAATAAAATCCCATTGTGTATAGCGAGCAAGTGCTGACTTACAAAAATGAGGGTTAGTCGAGAGATAGTTATTGTGATCGGCGTACATATTGGTGAAATTACAGCGTCCACCACCGGACATTAAAATTTTACGCCCTAATTTTTTACCGTTATCCAGCACAAGGGTATTTAAACCACGCTTACCCGCGAGTGAAGCGCAAAATAATCCAGCCGCGCCTGCACCTAAAATAATAACGTCAATATTTTTCACTATTAGGGGTCTCTATATATATTTGATTTATATCGTGATTGTGATTATTTATGCCGCTATTTTACGCGATTTGACGTAGATTGTAATGCAGCGGATCATCGAAGAATTAATGAAAAGTATGGTAGACGTATTATAATTAGGAAAAATCGCGAAAAAAGACTATTTCCCCTAGATTTTCACAAATTATCATAAAAAAAGTTTCAAAAATTCAGAATAACTTTAATTATGGTAACTGAATGAAATTAAAGGAATAGTTAGTATTTGATGATTTTTTGATTGGTATTTAAATCAAAAAAAGGTCAAATTTCGCTTCCACCGCTAGCGTTTGTCACTGATAATGCGCCGCGTTCATGTCCAACCAATAATGGCTTAACGTCTATGCTACATCTTTTTACAGGTTTAGAATTTTACACAGGTCTATTGTTAGTTCTAGCACTGTTATTTGTGCTGTTCTATGAGGCGATTAACGGATTCCATGATACTGCTAACGCGGTCGCAACGGTGATTTACACCCGAGCAATGCGTGCTCAGTTCGCGGTTGTCATGGCCGGGGTATTTAACTTTTTCGGTGTCTTGCTGGGAGGGCTGAGCGTGGCGTATGCCATTGTTCATCTTTTACCAACAGACCTTCTCCTTAACGTGAGTTCTGCTCACGGCCTTGCAATGGTCTTTTCATTGCTACTGGCTGCTATCATCTGGAACCTTGGAACCTGGTATTTAGGTATTCCAGCATCAAGTTCCCATACGCTGATCGGTGCAATTATCGGTGTTGGTTTAACCAATGCGATAGTGACTGATACATCGGTGGTTGATGCGCTGAATATTCCTAAAATGATCAGCATTTTCATGTCCTTAATTCTTTCTCCGGCTATCGGCTTTGTGATCGCTGGGCTGATGATTTTCATGTTGCGCCGTTATTGGAGTGGAACGAAAAAACGTCGCCGTATCCATTTAACGCCAGCTGAACGTGAGAAGAAAGACGGTAAACGTAAACCACCATTTTGGACGCGTACTGCATTGATCCTGTCTGCTGTCGGCGTGAGCTTCTCTCACGGCGCGAACGATGGGCAAAAAGGTATCGGTCTGATTATGCTGGTGTTAATTGGTGTTGCGCCAGCAGGCTTCGTCGTTAACATGAATTCAAACGGTTATGATATCGCGAGAACGCATGATGCGGTGGTTCATCTGCAACAATACTATGAAACACATAAACCAGCCTTAAACCACGCAATTGAAAATACGCCTATGATGGCGGAGAACAAGCCAGAAGAAGGTGAGTTCCATTGCGACAGTTCACGTACAGCTATTATCTTAAATCAAGCTCAGAAGATGCTCAGTGGCATTCAGAGCTATGATGAGCTAACACTTGATCAGCGCAACCAAACTCGTCGCTTGTTAATGTGTATCTCGGATACTGCGAATGCAGTGGCGAAATTGCCAGAAACCAGTGCGAAAGATGCAAGCTTACTGAAAAAACTCAGTAATGACCTACTGTATACAGTTGAGTATGCACCGTTATGGATTATCGTTGCTGTTGCGTTAGCACTGGCTCTGGGTACCATGTTCGGTTGGCAGCGTGTTGCGGTGACTATCGGTGAGAAAATCGGTAAGAAAGGGATGACTTACGCACAAGGCGTATCGGCTCAGGTGACTGCGGCGGTATCTATCGGTGTGGCAAGTTATACAGGTATGCCTGTTTCAACAACCCAAGTCCTCTCTTCTGCAGTAGCGGGTACGATGGTCGTTGATGGTGGTGGTGTTCAGAGCAAGACGATTAAGAGCATTGCGCTTGCATGGTTACTGACTCTTCCTGTTTCCATTATTCTGTCTGGTGCATTGTACTGGATTGCGCTGAAGATTATCTAATCACAGCGATAGGGAGCCCAGTTAGGGCTTCCTGTGCACTTATCAGTACGTTAAACATCAGTATTCTAAAATAGTGATGATCGGTTTCCGGTCATCACTATTTTTTTGTGTTGAGTAAAGGGAATAACAAACACGAGATTAATTGGCTATCAGCATATAGACCAAACTCACAACGACTAAAATGCTTAATCGGCTGATCAACATAAACTGCTTGCGAATACGTTCGCAACGGAATATTACATCAGGATCGTAGTGCTCAAGGTACTGCTTGGTATTGATATAGCGGACAAGGCGCAATTGCTTGTTAAGCTGGCCGTGAGTCGTAAAAAAGCCATTACCATCAACGGATTGATAAAGTAGGGGATCCGAATCCCTTAGAATAGATAATAAAACGCGAATGGAAGAAAAATAGCGCATCATATTTAAGATGCACAAAATGCAGAGTGCCCAAAATAATGCAATTACACTGAACATAATCCCCTCCTTAGAACGAACCTAAATTGCCCCGTTGTCACTAAAGGAAATACCGCCAAAATATTGCACTAACATCATGTACTTTCATTGTAGGGCATGTGGTTACTTAAACACAATTCATTGCTTAAAAAAAGTGCAGCTGGCTCAAATTTTGAACTCAAAAAAGTGGGTACCCTAAGCTGTTAATTTACAGATTGTTGATTACACTTACTGGCATTGCGGCAATTCGAATTTTGAAGCGATATATATTAATATTGAATGAATGATGTTATTGTTTTATCAAATGTTCTGTCTTTTAATCCTTAAAAATTAATCTGCTAGATGTGATCAAAACGACACTTAGTTATCGCTTTTAGCAGGTATAGTATATTCATAAGATATTGGTGAACGTCGTTAACCACCAGTTAAATCAGCATTTGGAAGGAGTTTACTTATGGCTTATAAACATATTCTTGTCGCGGTTGATTTATCACCTGAAAGTAAAGTTTTACTGGATAAAGCAGTTTCTATGGCAAAACCGTACGGAGCCAAAGTCTCTATGATCCATGTTGATGTTAATTACTCGGATCTGTACACCGGTCTTATCGATGTGAATTTAGGTGATATGCAACAGCGCATTACTGACGAAACTCGTAATTCACTAAAAGACCTTTCTGCAGGTGCGGGTTATGACATCCAAGAAACCCTTAGCGGCAGTGGTGACTTAGGTCAGGTGTTAGTGGATGCCATCAAAAAATACAACATGGACTTAGTTGTTTGCGGACATCACCAAGATTTCTGGAGTAAGTTGATGTCTTCGGCTCGCCAGCTAATCAATACTGTTCATGTGGATATGCTGATTGTTCCACTGAATGACGAAGAAGAATAATTCATCACAGATAAGTTGAAATATTATTCACTAAAAACGCCTGCTTATGCAGGCGTTTTTTTTGTGACAAAATAATCGTCTGAAGGGAGTGATTGGCAGGTCAAGCAATTTTTTTTTCAAATGAGTAAAAAAAAACCTTGAATTGAGAATATAAACTAATGATATATTCAATAGGCAAACACAAATCGACCTCACATTTTCTAAAAAAAAAGATAAGAAATAGTGAGGCACTTCACAACAATATATCCACATGAAAAAGGAAGACAAAGATGGCGCAAACACTATCTTCATTCTTGGAGTCCGTCCAAAAAAGAGACCCTTCACAACCTGAATTCCTACAAGCAGTGCGTGAAGTATTCACTTCTCTTTGGCCTTTCATTGAACAAAATTCAAAATATCGCGATCAAGCACTTCTCGAACGCTTCGTTGAGCCAGAAAGAGTGATCCAGTTCCGCGTGTGTTGGATGGATGATCAAGGCAAGGTACAAGTTAACCGTGCGTGGCGTGTTCAATTTAGCTCTGCGATTGGCCCATTCAAAGGTGGCATGCGTTTCCACCCATCCGTTAACTTATCCATCCTGAAATTCTTAGGTTTCGAACAAACCCTCAAAAATGCACTCACAACCCTACCAATGGGCGGCGCAAAAGGCGGTTCTGACTTTGATCCTAAAGGAAAAAGCCACGGTGAAGTGATGCGTTTCTGCCAAGCGTTAATGACAGAACTTTATCGCCACTTAGGGGCTAATACTGACGTTCCTGCGGGTGACATCGGTGTGGGCGGTCGTGAAGTTGGCTTTATGACTGGAATGATGAAAAAACTGTCTAATGACACCTCTTGCGTTTTCACCGGTAAAGGTCTGTCATTTGGTGGTAGCTTAATTCGTCCAGAAGCAACGGGTTACGGTCTTGTTTACTTCACTGATGCGATGCTCAAACGCCACGGTTTAGGCTTTGAAGGCATGCGAGTGGCCGTTTCAGGTTCGGGTAACGTTGCTCAGTACACCATTGAAAAATGTATGGAATTAGGTGCGAAGGTCATCACTGCATCTGACTCTAGCGGTACTGTCGTGGATGAAGCGGGTTTCACCCCTGAAAAACTTGCACGCTTAGAAGCTATCAAAAACAACTACGGTCGTGTTGAAGAATACGCGAAAGAGTTTGGTTTAACTTACTTAGCAGGTAAACAACCTTGGGGCGTTCCAGTGGATATCGCACTGCCATGTGCAACACAGAACGAACTGGATGTAGACGCGGCTAAAGTGCTTATCCAAAACGGCGTTAAAGCTGTCGCAGAAGGCGCAAACATGCCAACTACCATTCCTGCAACTGAGTTATTCCTTGAAGCTGGTGTTCTGTTTGCTCCAGGTAAAGCAGCTAACGCAGGCGGTGTTGCAACGTCTGGTCTGGAAATGGCACAAAACGCAGCACGCTTAAGCTGGAAAGCAGAAAAAGTGGATACACGTTTACACCACATCATGTTGGACATTCACCACCACTGTGTTGAATTCGGTGGCGAAGCCAAACAAACCAACTACGTCCAAGGCGCGAATATTGCTGGCTTTGTCAAAGTCGCTGACGCTATGTTTGCACAAGGCGTTGTGTAAGGTTTTACTCAAAACGTAAGCGAAAGGGCGGTCGTACAAGTTTGTCGGCAATGTTATTTGTGATAAACAGTCATTGTGATAAACCGTACAAACGCCCTTCGCCGTTAGGTTTTAATCGCTGTGTTTAATACAGGGATAGATATCGAATCGATGGCTTTTGGTTGTGACTGCTGAAGGTGCTTTTTGCCCCGCAAGCGGTTCGGCGTAATCAGGTCGCTTAACCACAACACGGCGTTTTGCCAGCGCAATGGCTGGTGCCAGTAAAGAATCTGCATCATCATCAGCCCCGACCAATGACTGAAAAACCCGCATCTCTTTCTTCACTAATGCACTTTTTTGCCGATGTGGGTACATCGGGTCTAGGTAAATCACGTCCGGTGCTTCAGTAATTTCGGCTAATGCTGTAATACTTGATGCGTGGATCAGTGACATTCGTGATTGTAGCCATTCACCAATTTCAGGGTCTTGATAACCGCGTTGTAAGCCATCATCAAGCAATGCAGCCACCACGGGATGACGCTCTAACATTCGCACTTTACAGCCCAAAGCCGCCAGTACAAAAGCATCGCGGCCTAAACCGGCTGTCGCATCAATCACATCGGGCAGATACTCTTTTTTGATCCCCACCGCTTTAGCAACCGCCTCACCGCGCCCACCGCCAAATTTACGGCGATGCGCCATCGCACCTGAGACAAAATCCACAAAGATGCCGCCTAATTTGGGCTCATCCATTTTGCGTAATTGCAGGTTTTCGGGGGTTAACACCAACGCCATCAGGGCGTCTGGCGTATGAGTGAGTTGCCATTTTTCAGCAAGTTGGTTGAGAGTGCCGATATCGGCACCCTCTTCACAGAGTAATTGGATAGCAATATTATCAGCCATGAATACCGTAGCTCTTCAACATCGCATCTAATTCTGGTTTACGACCACGGAAACGCTCGAACAGTACCATTGGCTCTTCAGAACCGCCGCGACTTAGAATGTTGTCGAGGAAAGATTGGCCGGTTTGGCGATTAAAAATGCCTTCTTCAGAGAAGCGAGAGAACGCATCGGCAGCCAGTACATCCGCCCATAAATAGCTGTAATAACCCGCTGCATAACCGCCAGCAAAAATATGGCTAAATGCGTGAGGGAAACGTCCCCATTTTGGTGATGGTACCACGGCCACTTTTTCTTTGATGGCGTACAGCGTAGGCATAACTTGCGCGCCTTTTGCTGGGTCATATTCTGCATGCAAGGTGAAATCAAACAGGCCAAACTCGAGCTGGCGTAGGACAAACATCGCAGACTGGTAATTTTTCGCGGCTAACATGCTGTTTAGCATATCGGCTGGTAATGGTTCGCCAGTTTCATAGTGACCAGAGATAAACTCAAGGGCTTCAGGCTCCCAGCACCAGTTCTCCATAAATTGGCTTGGTAATTCAACGGCATCCCATGGAACCCCATTGATACCCGCCACATCGGCAACATCAATTTGGGTCAGCATATGGTGCAGGCCATGACCAAATTCGTGGAATAGGGTGATGACTTCATCATGGGTAAATAAAGCGGGCTTATCCCCTAGCGGTTTATTAAAGTTGCAAGTTAAATAGGCCACAGGATTTTGCAGCGTACCATCTTTATGTACCATGCGACCTACACAATCATCCATCCATGCACCGCCACGTTTGTGCTCGCGAGCATATAAATCGAGGTAGAAGCTACCGCGCAGGGTATTGGTATCATCATACAGTTCGAAGAAACGGACATCATTGTGCCAAGTTTCAACATCATGACGCTCTTTTGCCGTTAAACCATAAATACGATGAACGACTTCAAACAGCCCATTTAATACGCGTTGTTCTGGGAAATAAGGACGTAATTGCTCATCATTAAGTGAGAATTTATGCTGTTTTTGTTTTTCGCTGTAATAGGCTAAATCCCAAGATTCGAGGGTTTCAACACCATAATTTTCTTTCGCGAATGCGGTCAGTTCCGCGAGTTCTTCTTTACCTTGCTGATGAGCACGGTTAGCTAAATCATTCAGAAAACCTAAAACTTGCTCAGGGGATTCTGCCATTTTGGTGGAGAGGGATTTTTCTGCAAAGTTTTTAAAACCAAGCAGTTGAGCCAGTTCATGGCGCAGCGCCATTAACTCATCGATAAGTTCGCTGTTATCCCATTTACCTGCGTTTGGACCTTGATCTGAAGCGCGAGTGCTATAGGCATAGCTCATTTCACGGCGCAGCTCTGCATTATCTGCATAGGTCATGACTGGTAGGTAGCTTGGCATATCTAAAGTCAGTAAATAACCTTCTTCACCTTTAGATTCCGCCATCGCTTTTGCTGCGGCGATAGCGCTTTCTGGCATGCCCGCAAGTTCGCTTTCATCTTTAATAAGTTTTGACCAACCCATTGTAGAATCCAGTACGTTATTACCGAACTTAGAGGCGATCTCCGATAAACGTGCGACAATTTCACCATAACGTTGCTGTTTTTCAGCAGGTAGACCAATGCCGGATAGCTCAAAATCACGCAGGGTATTTTCGATAGATTTACGTTGAGCTTGGCTTAATTGATTAAATCCCGCGTCTTCTTTGAGGGATTTATAAGCTTGATACAGTGGCTCATGTTGTCCCATCCATGTACTGAATTCGGACAGTAATGGCAGGCATTGTTCATAAGCTTCACGCAGCTCAGGGCTATTTTTAACAGAATGTAGATGGCTCACTGGGGACCAAACGCGGGAGAGTTTATCGCTCGCTTCTTCTAATGGTTGGCACAGGTTGTCCCAAGTGTAGTGGCTGTTGGCCGCCAGAATATTTTCAACGGTTTGGCGATATTCGTCTAAAACATGTTCAACTGCCGGGAAAATATGTGCAGGTTCAATGTGCTCAAAACGGGGTAATGCGGAATTGGCTAATAATGAGTTTGTCATAAAAAAACATCCTTGAATGCAGGCTTGCGCTCGGGAGCCAAGGCTTACGGTGCTGACAATGAAAGTGTTGGCGGGGTGACATTGAAATCAGCGCGCCGTATGTAGATATGAATAAGTATATGGGGGCAATAGTAGAAACCTCAATATCACATTTGTGCTTTTTGTTATCAGTTTTTGAGAATGGCATGACATTATTGGCATGTATCAATAATTTGAGTGGTTGTTCTTACAATCCCTTGGAAAATAAATAATTCAGTTTATAATCGAACACCTACCAAGTAGAGGAAGATCGTCGTCTCCGGTGAGGCGGCTGGATTTCAAATCCAGTTGGGGCTGCCAGCAGTCCCGGGCAGGTTCGACTCCTGTGATCTTCCGCCACTCAAGTTCAATACAACTCCACAAAACTCAAGTAATCCCTTATAATATCAGCTATTAGTACACCTTCCAGTCTCCTGATGTCAACCAAGGTCAACCTACATCAATAGGTTTTTGGGGGCATATCAGGGGGCACTAAAAATTAACCCCAAAATGAGGTGCCCCCAATGACATTAACCGCCCGTCAGGTAGAGACTGCAAAGCCTAAAGAGAAATCATATAAACTCTTTGATGGTGGTGGTTTATACCTTGAAGTTACAGCAAAAGGCTCACGCTACTGGAGAATGAAGTATCGCTTTGGTGGTAAAGAAAAACGATTAGCTTTTGGTGTTTTTCCTACCGTGACACTTGCTGAAGCTCGTGAAATGAGAAACCAAGCAAAAAAAGTACTCGCTGCTGGTGGTGATCCCGGAGAAGTCAAAAAAGAAGAGAAGGCGATTCAAAAGCTCAGTACGGGAAATACGTTTGAAGCTATTGCCCGCGAATGGCATAAATCGAAAGCCGATCGCTGGTCACTGCGTTATCGTGACGAAATTATTGATACCTTTGAAAAGGATATCTTTCCTTATATCGGTAAACGCCCAATAACGGAAATCAAGCCGTTAGAGCTGCTGGAAACGCTGCGTAAGATGGAGAAACGCGGTGCCTTAGAGAAGATGCGTAAAGTCCGCCAGCGTTGCGGTGAAGTGTACAGATACGCGATCATCACTGGCAGAGCCGAATACAACCCTGCACCTGATTTGGCTACCGCTCTAACCCCGCCGAAGAAACAACACTTCCCGTTTTTAACCGCTGAAGAACTGCCCTATTTTCTGAAAGATTTAGCTGGTTATACGGGCAGTGTGATCACCAAAACGGCAACTAAAATTATTTTGCTGACGGCTGTACGAACACAAGAACTACGTTTTGCCCGTTGGCAGGATATTGATCTAGAAAAAGGGATTTGGGAAATTCCGGCTGAAGTGATGAAAATGAAGCGCCCACATGTAGTGCCATTATCTAAACAGGTGATCGAGCTATTTAATTCACTCAAACCATTGTCAGGGCATTATGAGCTTGTGTTTATAGGCCGTAACGATCACAGAAAGCCGATCAGTAAAGAAAGCGTGAATCAGGTTATTGAGTTGTTGGGGTATAAAGGAAGGCTGACAGGACACGGCTTCCGCCACACGATGAGTACGATTCTGCATGAGAAGGGTTTTAATTCAGCATGGATTGAAACCCAGCTCGCGCATATCGATAAGAACGCGATCCGTGGTACGTATAATCATGCTCAGTATATGGATGGACGCAGGGAAATGATGCAGTGGTATGCGGATTACATGGGTGAGTTGGAGGGGAATTTGGATAATGTGGTTAGTGTGAATTTTTAGTGATAAATAGCTGTCTTTATGTGTAGATGGCTAAAGAGTAGGCGTTTTATCTCTTATTCTGCATTTATCATTTGGAATAGTTCAGTTGCTGATTGGCGATGGCTTCAGCCATCGCCTCAAGAGGCTCCCAAAGTTTATTACTGCTGCTTAGGCATCAGAAAGGTCATTATCGCAGCCATGAGCGAAGAAATGATGACGCTCGCTCCTAGTTCAAAGCAGACTAATGACTACTTAGCCTGTCTGCTGTGCACTGTGAACCGCCTCCACTCATTCACCTATTATGTTTAAAACCAGCCTTTAGCCCTGATACATATCCCAAATAAGTCGCTATTAACTCTAGTACATAACCAGACAGATATTCAGAATTTCTAAGCAGCATAGGACACAAAAAATCACGAAAAGATGTTTATTTCTTGCTGCAAGATGAGAGTTAACTCACTGTAAAATCAATGGCAATTCTGTTAGGATGACTAAAATTTGTTCAGAACAGAAAAATGCAATAAGGAAAATTTGAATGCTCAGAAGGTTCCGGTTGGAACGGAAGTCTGATTATGAAAAGTTGGTGATTGCTCAACGTCTGGCAGAGATGCTTGAGAATTTCTTAAGTGGAAGGCAGTCGCCTCTGTCAATTGGTGCTGAACAAGGTGGCATTGACGAGTGGGACGATGTGGTAATCATGCACACCACAGACCACTATGAGCATTTACAGATCAAGCGCCAGTCGACTAACTTTTGTACCAAAGATCCTAATAAAGCTGTACAACTTGCTAAAAAAACCAGAAAGGGTTCCTCACCCACCTCCCCAGCTAATTCCGTTTTAGACTCGGCGTTTTCCAGTCTTGCCAGATTCGCGAAAGCGGGAAAATTTGACGAATCGCCCAACCGAGAGTTCAGACTCACACTCGTAGGTCTGCATTTGCTGATAAAAGATAATTTTTCAGTCAATCATCTAGAAGAAGTCTGTGATCTTTGTCGTCAGCAAGGGCTTAGCATAGAGGAGCTAGTTAGGCGACAGGATGGCCCAACCACGAGGGCTTATTTATGGCTAACAACCTGGTGTGGATTCGAAGACTGGAGCCAGATACGAAATGTGCTTCGCCGAGTTAAAATCAATTGTATCGGTAACGATACGACATTAAAAGAACAGATAATTCAATCCCTTGGTCGCAACTTCAGCGATCCGAAACGTACACTGGACCGCTTGATTACCTATATCGCTACAGAAACATCTGACGTAGCAGCCTTGGGATGCCATCACGTCGTTCATGAACTGCGAAGTGAATTGCGCCCTGATGTTGAAACTTGGGTGCAGTATCAGTTAAGCGACGGTTCTACAGTGGCTAGCAAAACTTGGTCATTAGCCGGAACGCTTGATCTTGCCAGTCCAACAGCAAGGTCCGCAAAAGGAGTCGTTGAGCATATGTGGAGTAGTGAGCCCGGCAACCGCAAGCTTAGAGTGTATGCCAATTACTCCCCCCCAGAAGGAGATAATCTAACTCTTCTTTCGGCCATCGTGCGTATGGCTTTGCATTTACCCCTTGGTAGCCAGGGGCTGATGTTAGGTGAACTAACGTGGCGCAATAGCGTTGGTCATGAAATTGGACACACACTTGGCTGTGCAGAACATGACTTCAGCGACCTGCCCTGGCTTGAAAATTCTGAACGATTAGCGTGTGCACAGGATCATGAATTTAAGACGTTAAGTGCGGCTCGAGGAGAAGCTGAAGCGCTTGCTAAAGCTATGGACGACGTGCTATGGCAACGCCTCCTCCAAGGGGTTTCAGCTAAGCTCGGCTCAATCTCAGATTCGGCGCTGGCAGATGCGATGGAGACGGTCTGGCAGTCATGGCTGGGTGGGTTCGCAGCTGCACCTGAAAACCGCCGAAAATTCATGGATCAGCTTCTGTATCCGAAAACTGAGAGAAAAAATGAGAAGCATGCGCTTCGCCTGGGCCTTCGTACTTTAAATCTTCTCGTTACCGCTGTTGAGACCTTATTGCTGGTAGCAGTGGGTTTGCCTGAAGGCAGCAATAACTGGGAATCTTTTCAGGAAGGTGGCCCAGTATTGAGCATTGCTCTTAAGTACTGGTCTGGCCCTGCGGGTGGTATTTCGGGAGTGCGAGAGCTTTCTGACGATCCATTAATAGCTGTTATCGGCCCTAATCCGGATCCCATCGTTATCTTATCGGGTGTGAGTACATCCCCATCAGAATTATTAAATATAGGAATGGCTGACGACGCAGAGACTACGACCAGTATGGCCGCGGAGCGTCAACCGCACCTGCTCGTCACGCGGTCTGGTATGTTTCGTCATTTACATAACGGGACACTTGATTCCGTACGCCAACATTTTACTAAGCAATGGCAAGATCGAAAGCTCGCTCGTGAATCGGCCATTGAGAAGAATACTAAAGGATCCTGAAATGCCGACAATCCAAGAACTCGTTACCGCTATAACTAAGCGTGCTGAGGGCCGCTATGAAGTTCATTTGCCAGATGTGGACGAAATGGTTTCACCCTCAATTGATATCGGTATGACTGCAATACAACTCAGACGCATAAATCGAGAAAATGCTGGATGGCGGACAGTATTGATCACGGCATTTCCTAGTAACCTAGATAATATCCAGGGTGCTTTCCGATGGGCCGCCGATATCCGGGACATACTTGCAGAGCCGCAGACAGCAGATCTTTACATGTTTATGCTCATCGACGGAGTTGAGTCAGAAGATGCTGCCCGTTTCGAAACGGACGATCGATTCTGCAGGAAGGTGGTACTCAGAAAACAGGAAGATATTGACTCCTTCCTTGATCGGAGTTTTCTGGCGTCTTTAACACCTGCGAGAGGTGGGAATGATATCAGCGATCCTCTTCTAGCATCTCTGAACTCGATGTGTCAAACACACTCTTGGGTAGAACCTCACCTCGAAACATGGCGTGAATTGTTACTCTCTGAGAAATCTGGCGATGAAATTGTTAATTCGCTGAGGGATACGACGTTTGGAGAGAAGGACTTTTAATGAAACAACTTAAATCTATCACGCTCTCAAACGTCCGCCGATACGGTGTCGACACCAAAATTGAGCTCAGTGGCGGTGCAACCATTTTACTGGCCCCTAACGGTACAGGGAAAACGGCCTTCTTTGAAGCGATCGAATTCAGTCTCACGGGTAATATTTCTCGTCTAGGTGAGAATCTCTCACCCATTATCAGGGACAGCCAGACAGTGGCTAAGGTGATATTGGATTTTGGGGATTTACAAGCCTCTGCACAGGTGAGCAACGGAGGTGACGTCGAAAGGACTGGTGATTTAAGCTCTCTTTTTCCGAGTACGAATTCGGAGGACATCCCCTTTTTACTGAGACTTACCCACTTACTGGATCAGCGCGAGGGACAATGGCTGGTAAAAGCGGATGCAAAAGTTGCGGGCGCTCAACTGGCTCGCTTGCCAATCGGTAAAGATGGAACCCTAGTTAGTAATGCTCTTGGCGGCATTCGCCGCGTTCTCACTGAGAAGCTGAAGCAAGCAAAGGGAGCCCTTGAGGCGCTCGAAGCTGAGTTTGGGGAATGGCAAAGTCTGATTCTTGATCGGGACCAGGCAGCATCACAATCTCAGGGTGCTCTGCGCAGTAAAGAAAACATCGCAGAATCAATCTCAGATATCGCTCGCAATACTCAGAGTGCAGAACAATTGCCAGTAGGTTTACTGGTTCCGCCAGTGGGTATCAGCAATCTGGAAACAATGCACGATGCATTAGAGCAAACAGTACAAGCAAAGCTAAGCCGACTTCGCGAACAGATTGCAGCGCTTATGGAAGTGGATGGACTAATTGGCCGGTTCGTTTCTGAACAAGCGCGCTCTGAGCAGCTTGGCAATGCGCTTATAACTGCTAAAGAGGAGCTGACACAAAAACGACAGGAACGATCTCAGCTAGTTGATAAAAAGGATAAACTCCAGAAGGAACTTGTCACAGCTGAAGCAGAGCGTGATGTAATTATACAGCAACTTAACCGGCTCAATAGTGAGGCACGAACAAAAGAGGCCTTCGAACAACGTAAGCTTGACTTGGCGTCAGCTGACAAAGCGTTGGTCGACGCCCAGTCTCTGGTATCAACCTTGCGGCACGTACATGAGGAGAACGAACAGCTCCGTATTGAACATGAACTTATAAATAAACAGCGTAAGTCTTTGCAGCTTGTAGATAGTGAAGTACTTAGTACTCATCAACTTATCAAGAACTGGGAAGACATTCTTCAACATATTGCGACTATTACCGACTTGGTTAGCAATGAGGAAATTCATGAGCGTGTACTTCAGGAACATCTTCATACCGCGAACTCGTTAAAGGCATCAGCTGAAACAGATGAGCTTTCAGTGAAGCAGTTCCATGAGATGCTCACGTCTACTGCTGACGCTATAAGGCAATCTGTAGTCACCATTGCAGCACATTTACCAGAGGATCGCGGGGACTGCCCTTTATGTGGAGTGGAACACGGCGCTGTCGTTCTTCATGAACGCATTACCAGATCATTAGAAGCTATAGACCCCAAAGTTATCGAAGCAGAACAGCGCGTTAAAGCAGCATCCGATCACTTGCGGAAATGCACAGAAACAGTGACGAATGCCGAAATAGAATTGAAAACGTGTCAGGGTAAAATTGTTGAACTGCGAGGCGATATCGTTCGCTCAGTAGCGGAGATCAATCAACTCAAAACAAACACCCTTCTTGACGGAGATACGGTACAGCTAGCGAAAGCATCTATCCAACGTCGCGAAGAATCGAATGCTTCAGCGAAACAGCAGCTTGACGAAAAACAGCTTCACCTTGCCCCCTTACCGACACCTGAAATATTGGAAGCATCTAAAAACGCGTACCAAACTTCGACTCGCGAGCTGGATACTGCGCGGCAGAATCGGGCAGGAACCCTGGCTAGTCTTGAACAAACAACCGCTGCACTAGCTGCAATAACAGCAGGTGCATTCCCTTCAAAAACGCTGATTGATTTATCCACTGAACAAAATAAAAATACAATTCAACTAATTGAATTAAAATCGAAAATTGAGGCTGAGCAGTCTGCATTAGATAGACAGAATATCCCTTTAACTGAAGCTATTAATAAGATAAGTGGCATCGAAAAGCAGATTACTGACGCTCAGGCTCAGCTAGCCTCAATCCGGTATTCATGGAGACAACTGTCCTTTCCTGGCGATCCCGCTCTCGAAGTGGCGAGCAGTAAAGAGATTCAACTGCAGTCATCCGTTACTGACCTGTCCCGATATTCAGAACAGTTGCAAACACTCAAAATTGAGATTGGTACTTGGAGTAAACTGGAACAGAGTCGTTTGGCACAAGGCCTTATAGATCGTCGCCGAGGAACATCATCGGAGCAGGAATTCGCTACGAGTCTTAGCCTGCGAATTGATAATGAGAGAACAAATCAGATGCAGTTGCTGCAATTATCTGAAGCGATCGAAACGCTCAATCGTTGCCTATCGACTGAGATCTCTAATGTACAAAAACATGTGCTCTCCGTCGTTCCAAGGTGGCAGGCTTTGCTCAAACGCGTAGTCAGGGAACAGCGCTTTACTGGCACCAGTTTGGGGTTTCGTAGTATCTACAGAAAGGAACATGCTGAAGTATCTGTTCCGTTACATGGGGAGTCAGTACCGGTTCCGGCGATAGCGAGCGAAGCTCAGCTTACTGATCTACAGCTCACCTTCTTGCTCTCCATGGCATTGGAACACCAGTGGTCCTCATGGCGCTGCCTGCTTCTGGATGACCCAACACAGCATCATGACCTGGTCCACGCAGCATCCGTATTCGATTTACTGCGTGATTACATAGTTGATCATGGCTTCCAGGTTGTAATTGCAACGCATGACGCCCTTCAGGCCCGTTACTTCATGCGCAAACTGCAAAATGACGGAATTGATGCACGTCTGTGGTCACTCATTCCAACACCTGAGGGGGTTAAGGCATCGGAGATGCAGATAGCCTAATAACATTGTGCCAGCTGATAAAGCAGGGCTGAGGGGCTAGCCTCAGAGGCTTGGCGACCGAGATCTGCTTACAGGCTATAACCTCATGCTAGGGCTTCGGGATGACAATGGAGATCAGATGCCGTAGACGATGCGGATGAAGGTGGGGAAATTTCGGGGGAACAGATTTTGACGAAGAGTAATGCGATAAATCATTGGAGGACTTATGGAAACAGCTATTTTAGTTGAGAGCGGGATCAGGAGAATCATCACGCTCGATGAATACGCCAATTTGATATCGGGCAAAGAGAAGAAATTCTGGCCGGAGCTTTATTGTGTTGTTTGTGACAAATCGGTTCACCAAAAGGGGCTTTTTGTTGCAAGTGAGGATTTTACACCACGCTTTAGCCACGCAAAAAAAGAACCTAGTGAAGAGTTTTGTCCTTTAGGGTCAGAGTCGAAGAGATTTAACGCACTTAAGAGTAATGAAAAATCGCTATCGTCGGAAGAAGCTCGTTTAAGGCGTGAGCGGTTTATGAAGCCAGTAACTTTTCGGCTTGCTTATTTGATTTGTTGGCATCTTCGTGGCAGGCAAGGTCAACTTACGCTTAAGGCATTTACTCGTATGGTTGAAGTTGCTGACAGTGTAGGGATGTGGCGACATACATGGTTGCCGGACTGGAGCATCCCACTAATGCTAATGCTGATGGCAAACAATGAAACCCGAAATGGGCAGCATCAGTTTTACTATCGGGTTAAAAGGATTTGCCGGACTCAACACTCGAGTTGGGACCCAACGAATGTACACCTAGTTGCCTGTTGGCTGGATACGGGAGCTCGGATAGCTGATAGTGAGAAAAAGAGTAGTTTTCCGTTGGTCATTCCACTATCAAAAGGCTATGTGGATGAAATCATAAATCTGACTGAACGCGATGCCACTACATGGGCTCAGAAGGAAAACTTTGTAAACGCCCTTGAGCGGTACAGAAATGGCCTTATCAATAACGTGCAATTGAAGGATGAATAAGCAGCGGACGAACCAAAATATCAGCGAGTCAAGCACTGAGTTAATCGGCGGCTCTATGAGTATATACACACAGAAAGCGGGTTCGATAATGCTGCAATCTTGTTTAGAGACTTTACCCAGCGAGAGGCGAAACGCATTATTGCAGCATACCGCGGTGCAATACGAAATAGGCGTTTTAGGTTTGTACTATATTCGCTACTATCAGTTTGTGGCTATTCTTGATATAGGGATGGCACATTCCCTGAGCAACTACGAATTTGGTAAGGCCGCCAAGCCAGTGTTGTTCATGGCGTAGCTATGTCTCATGAAAGTTATGATACTTTCTCATTGTTGAATTTCCAGTGTGACTTAAATGTTGGTGTTACTAACGCAGAATAGGGGAATGATGTGATGGTTAGACTCTGGATTCGGCAATACGTGCTTGTAGCCAATCTTCAACCTCGCTCTTTAACCAGCGAGAGCTACGTCCCAGTTTTATCGGCTTTGGAAATTCACCATCTTGGATCAATTTATAAAACCATTTATCAGTTAATCCAGTTAAACGGGTTATAAATTTCATATCAACGCATTGATCATCTAATAAGGGAATCGCTTGAGTGCTCATTATTGAACTCCTGTCTTTAAAGTTAAAAGGCAGAAGGGATATCGATGAATGTTTAGGGATATCTCTCTTCCAAAAGATATCCCCCTCATGTTTTTTCTTAGTAGATTAACGGCTGCATCCAAAAGAACGCTCGCCATCATCATAATATTTTGTATGCTCTTTGGCTAAGTAACGACAGCGTTGGTTTAATTCGAATATCGAACTTTCATTGTTGGCATTATTGTTATCTAGCCAAGTAACGGCGTTATCTGGGATATGAACTAAATAACGCTCATTCACACCAATAGCACTACACCATGCCTGCTGTATTAATGCATAGAGTGTTCCTTCAGTTTTGATGAAATCACCTAGGTTCCAATAAACATCTTTATTTAATAGCAAAAGGACATGGTAATGCTTTTTGTTTTTTATCTCACCAAACTCTCTGACCCATACATAAAACAAGGGGCATGAATGGTTGCGTTTCCATGCTTTATTTTTACGTTTTAGGTCAGCGTCTATTTTTGCTTTTAAGGATTCGAAGAATCGTGTGATAACTCTGGAATCGCTAAAATGAAATATATTTTCTGATGGGAAGCGCAAGTCCACTCGGATAGCTGTAATACGATTACAGGTTAAGAGTGATTTACGAATGGTGTGGTTTATTTTTTGAATGTAATTTTCATTGTAGGTGTTGCTAGACATGATTTATACCTTTGGTTGGTTTTATTTCATATCTAGAATCGGTGTTGTTAAAAATATGAGTTTATCGTTTATAAATTATGGTCTATATAAATTACGTAATAGGTGACAGGGTGATATCTAATAATCAATGAGTGACTTTATTAATAATAATACTATACCAACACGCAAATCTTCACACACATACTCTGTGTAGCCGTCATTAATGGCTATACGCACAGTCCCGCTAATTCTATCTACTCAGATATTAGTTTCTTTGGTTTTTAGCTATACTTGATATTGTTTTCTTGGTTTATGTCACGATATACAAGCTATAAATGACCTATTATGACACAATCAATGCTACGTAAAATACAGTGTTAGTCTGTGCTATGGTTACTTACTAGATTGAATGAGGGTAAAGTGATGAAAATGGAAGAAAGTATAAAAATTCAAATTAATGATAATTATCTAAAATATAGAAAGATTTATATTGGTGAGTATCTTATCTACAAGAGTAATAAAGCTTTTCCTCTTGGTTTTTTTACCAAGAATCAATTTGAAAAAAATGATTCCGAAATTATTTTTTTAATGAAAGAATTTTTAGAGAAGAGTGGGGTTAATAGTGAAGGCTTTTTTGATGAGGTTAATCTTCTTTTACTTAGAAATTTAGTTAACGGGGAAAGTTTTTTTAAAGATAAACGCTTTTCATTTTTGGTTGTTAATTATCTAATGAAAACATATAACTATAAT
Organism: Providencia alcalifaciens; assembly: GCF_020271745.1. Taxonomy (NCBI): domain Bacteria; kingdom Pseudomonadati; phylum Pseudomonadota; class Gammaproteobacteria; order Enterobacterales; family Morganellaceae; genus Providencia; species Providencia alcalifaciens. The sequence goes on from NZ_CP084296.1 coordinate 1,447,790, forward strand.
TTAAAAAATGGGGCTTTCCCTCCTTCTATTATTGCCACCGAAAATTTCTCACCTATAGATCTATACTCATTAAATGGTGAGGATATGCCTTTTCATTACATGATAGCATTACTTGATTTTATTACAGTTGTCATTGATTACAAGAAAACTATTACAGATGTAAATGAAATGAAAAAAACATATCTTTCATATTATCAGGAATATCAAAATCCTTTTTCTTTTTTACCTAAAAGTATAGGTTCACTAGAGTGGATAGTGTCTAGAATGAAAGATAGGCAAATAAATATTTGGCGTGATAATGATGTTAATGTTTTAATTAAAAATGATGGATGGAAGTGTGTTCTTTCATGTTTTGATTTTTTTTTATTTCTCTGCGTAACTGATTCAAAAGTATCTGATGTTAAGCTTTTTTTATTGCGAACAAGAAAAGCATGGAGTCAAAAGAAATTCCGTGATGGAGTTAAAGGTAAAGAGGTATTGAATACCTATATATCTAAAGAGTCAAAGTTAAAATTAAAAAAAATAGCAAAGCATCATAATAAAAATATTAATGAAATTATTGAAGCTATGATTGATCAAATTGACTTACCAGAGGAACCATTAGAAAAGTTAATATTGGAAGCTAAAAAGGAAAATTAAAAAAATTACAGATATATATTATTAACTTGAATAGCCACAATGATTTTTCAAGGATGTAATATGAACCTACAACCCGAATTAGGAAGGGTGATATCCGCCTTTCCTGCTTCATTTAAAAATCTGTTTTTCAACCAACTCAATCACCTAATCAACTACTCCCCCACCATCGGCCTGATGGGTAAAACAGGGGCTGGCAAATCCAGCTTAATCAATGCCCTATTCCAATCCCAGCTATCGCCTGTGAGTGATGTCTCTGGCTGCACACGACAAGCCCAACGCTTCAGTATGACAATGAAGAGCCATACACTCACCTTTGTTGATTTACCCGGTGTAGGTGAAAGCCTTGAGCGGGATAGAGAGTACCACCAGCTCTATCGTAACTTACTGCCAGAGCTGGATTTAATCATCTGGGTACTTAAGGCCGATGATAGAGCGTGGTCTTCTGATGAACAGTGTTATCGCTTTCTCACTGAGCAATGTGGTTATCAACCAAGTCGCTTTCTATTTGTGCTGAACCAAGCCGACAAAATAGAACCCTGCCGCCAGTGGAATGAACTGAGCCACCAGCCATCCCCTGAGCAAGCGGCTAGCTTAGAATTGAAGCAACAAGCCGTGATAACCGCATTTAAGCCGCATCATCCTGTGATGGTTGTATCTGCAATCGAAAACTATCAACTCACTGAATTAGCAGAGCAACTAATATTGGCGTTACCGGCGAAAGCCAGTAGCGGTGTGGCTAGGCAACTGAACAACACTTACCGGACGCAATTTGTAGAAACTTCAGCACGTAACGATTTTGGGCAATGCGTCAGCGATATCGTCGATACGCTGATAGACATCCTTCCCCTACCTGCCTTGATGAAAAGTACGATTGGTACAGTCAAAAACAGCATTGTATCCGTTGCTAAATCCCTGTGGAGCCTATTCTTTTAACCTCCTACGTTAACTCATTATTCATCACTCTCAGCGCCAGTCCTTAACGGGATTGGCGCTTTTTTATTTCTTTTTATTGGAGTCTCAACTTATGAATCATTCAACCGAATCCTCTATCACAATGGAATTAGTCCCTGATGAACAACGCCTTGATTTTTGGTTCAACTATTTTGGTGCAGTTAAAGGCTGGACCACCTTTGAAGTGGTGATCTTCACCACGATGGGCCAATTCAGTGATGAGTATCATGGCGGTTACTGGGAGTATGGTGTACTCAGCAATGGGGGGCCTTTATCTACCCCGATATCAACGCGGACACCTTAACCCTATTCAACATGCACAACGGCAATGAAGCCACCGTGAGCCAAGAAGCCGCAGGCATTGTAATATGCCTTATCCTGTACAGCATCTGGTCATTCCAAACAGAAAGCGAAGTGATGTGCGACCGCTTTTATCAGTTGCGTGACTATGCTTCACAACATCCCGAGTCCGCTGCCATTTTCCACTTAATTGATTAATCAGGAGTCTATCATGAGTTTATTAGCTTCGCGTTTTGGCTCTGCTAACAGTATTCGTCGTGACCGTCCACTCACCATTGAAGAATTATTTCGTACTGTACCGAGCGTTTTCTCCGAAGATAAGCATGGGTCACGCAGTGAACGTTATACTTACATTCCCACCATCACCTTGTTAGACAGCCTACAAAAAGAAGGCTTTTATCCGTTCTTTGCCTGCCAGACTCGAGTGCGTGATGTCAGCCGTCGAGAGCACACCAAGCATATGTTGAGGCTGCGGCGACATGACCAAATTACGGGCGTACAAGTGCCTGAAATTATTTTGCTCAATAGCCATGACGGTTCGAGTAGCTACCAGATGTTGCCGGGACTCTTTAGAGCTGTATGCTCCAACGGTTTGGTGTGCGGTGATGTATTAGGTGAAGTGCGTGTCCCCCATAAAGGGGATGTGGTGGGGAAAGTGATTGAAGGGGCCTATGAGGTACTCGATACATTTGAGCAAGTGGCTGAAAAACGCGAAAGTATGCAGTCGTTATTGTTACCGCCACCAGCCCAGCAAGCCTTTGCTGAAGCGGCTTTGACCTACCGCTTTGGTGAAGAGTTCCAGCCCGTCACGCGAGAGCAAGTTCTACAGCCTCGACGCTTTGAAGATAAAAAAGAAGACCTTTGGACGGTGTACCAACGTCTACAAGAAAACCTGATTAAAGGGGGATTATCAGGCAGAACTGCAAAAGGTAAACGCGCTCGTACTCGTTCGGTGAATGGGATTGATGGCGATATCAAACTCAATAAAGCCCTGTGGGTGATGGCAGATACCTTATTTAACCAACTTGCCCCTCGCCAACCCAACTAATTTTCCCGCCCTGACAGGTTGTGTCGTTACGCCTTACTTTCTTATCGTTCAAATAAAAAGCATAACGTTATTTATCAATGAATTACTTATAGTGATTTTTCATCAAAATGCCTAATGAGAATTTTTCCCAACAGACATAACCTGTCAATCCCCTAAGTTAAACTCCCTCACTTCTTAATTTCCTAACGTCTGTTATTGAGAGCAATACGTTATGTTTCAGATTAACCGAAAATATGACCGCATGGCTGTGCGACTCTCTGCGCTGATTGCCCGCTTAATGGCAGGAGAAAGCCTTGTGCTCTCATGTTTAGCCCAAGAGTTCAATGTTTCTGAACGCACGTTACAACGGGATTTACGTGAACGCTTGGCTTATCTGGGTGTAGAAGGTCGGCAAGGTTGTTATCGCTTGCCCATCAATACGCTAAAAGCTTATCGAGACAAAGATGTTCTTACCTTTGTGAAACAGATTGGGATGACTCGATTATTTCCGGGGCTAGACAGTCGCTTACTCGGATTACTATTAACCCAGCAGCCCCATGCGCCTTGTTTGATTTGGCATCATGCCCATAAGATTTCGGCTTTGCATGCCGACCATTTCTATCAATTGGTGTATGCCATTACCAGTAAGCAATCTATTAGCCTACTTACGCCTGAACGTCGTTTTAATCCGCTACAACCCTATCAACTGATTTACCGTGAAGGCCAGTGGTATTTATTGGCGGAATACCACCAGCAAGTACATGTCCTGTTGTTAGATGATATCCAGCAAGTTCAACCACTCAATACCCCCTTCACACCGAAACACGCAGTGATGCAACTGTCACAACAAAACAGTTTTATCGCGGCCTTACCGCATTTTAGATTGATATCACAATTACTTACCTCTCTTCCATCACACAAAGAAAGGAGCCGACCATGACGTTATTAACCCCACCAGCATCGCATCCCACACATGCCCGCACTGTTCTTCTGAGCAAGACATCATTGCATGGGGCTCGGGCTGGATGTGCCGTGATTGTGGTCACGAATGGATCATGCCTATTCAAAATCACCCTCACACCGAGAATTCATCATCACATAAGGAAGCTTAAAAATATGAACACCGTTTCACACTTACAACTGGGTTTAGAGAGAATAGCTATCGTTATCAGTATGTTGTTATGCCTTTGGATCACTGGCGTATTGTTAACACACTTCCAGCTTATCGCTCTCATCATGAACCCGTATGGGATCACATTGATGTACTTCGTTTTATATCTCTTGGCTTTGGTTATCCCACAACTCTTGGCGCAATTAGGCTTGTGGGTTTTAAGTGCCTTTAAGGGGGTTGATTATAAAATTCATTTCAACCCCAAATTAGTTGCCATTATCTCGTCCATCATTATCGGATTAGCCCTCTCTAGCCTACTGATTATCATGTCATCCAGTTGGCTATACGGTTTTACTGAAGGTATCGCCACCACGATATTGCTGATTGATTTGCTTATCGCCACTGGTATTGCCTTTTATCTTCATCGGCGAATTCGTCACTGGGTTTCAGTGCGACTAAACCGCCAACCATAACATTAAACATGATCAGCAATTTTTGTTGTGGATACCTTATTCACCCTTCACCAGATAACCATCGAATACGCCATATCAGGGAAAACCAAGCGCCCATTAGACGGTGTTCATCAAGCGTCAATCTGACGTTTCTATTTATGTTGATAGGAATTTATAATGAAAAAATATGTATTTGTAGCTGCTTTAGCCTCACTGTGGTTGATGACATCACCTGCCTCCGCCACCAGCCAGCCTCCTAAAAATACCATTTGGGAATATAAAGGGGATGGCGGTAAAACCTTATGGCAAGTATGTGGGAGCCAAAATAGTAGCTGTAGGATTGTGGGCTCAACCAAGCATTATGTTGCGGTACTGAATCATAAATCCGCGTCAGGTTGTGCATTTGGTGATTTCTACATCGTGGCAAGAACTGACGGAAACTGGCAACAACGCGATACGGGTACTTGTAGCCCTAACGCTTATGTCCAAAAAGGATACATTAATAACGGGCAATATTCGTCAGTTGATATTGGTGTCAACGGTACTATCGTCAAACGCTATCCGATAGGTTATTGGAACCAGCAAAAAGAATTATCAGGTAAAAAACGCCCACGTTGGAAAGAAAAGGACCGCACTAAAGGCGGATTGCAAACCAACCAACAATAAATAACATTCTCGCTATCGTTACTTGCGGTAGCGGGGACGATACAAGATAACAAAAGGTAACGTAATGAATAAGATAAAAAGCCTATTTGCGATAAAACTATTGATAGTTAGTACATTTAGCTTGGCTGAAGAACAACAGCGTTATGCGAGCATCACACATACCAGCTCAAATTTTATTAACCAAGGTTACTGTGGTTATTCATTTACCCTCGATAATGGCGGTAACCATATGGTGTTAGACCATGCGGAGTTTGGTGCGCTGGAGATAACCTTGAGAATGAAAGATGGGCAAGGAAAAGTATTAGGGGATACGGTACTGGAAGTGGAACCTTTTGGCGATTCTAGTGCAACGCGTGCGACCTTTACAGGATTGGAAATTCCTTGTGAAGATGTTGCTGAGTTTGAAGTGGTTAAAGCCGTGGAAGATCAGAACGGGCGTAAGATTGAATTGCCGTTATCGATTTTTCAGGCTAATAATCCAGAGTTAGCGAAGATGTCAGTTGCAAGCAACTAATTGATTTAAGTATTTTAACATTTATTTTTCTGGGTATATTGGTAGCATTGGTTTTTATTTGATTGAGATAGTGCTCAGTGAGCGGAGGCAATGTAATGAGTGATAATCTTCCTGAAGCACCACAGGGCGAATTTGTTTTGTTCCGAAGTGAAGATGGTCAAACTCGCGTCGAATGCCGCTTTGAATCTGATACTTTGTGGTTATCTCAAGCCTCGATTTGTGAACTTTATGGTAAAGCTAAAGCCACGATTAGTGAGCATATCAGCAATATTTTTACTGAAGGCGAGTTAATCGAAGATTCAGTTGTTCGGTTTTACCGAACAACTGCGGATGATGCTAAACAGTACAATGTGAAATACTTCAATCTTTCTATGATCCTCGCTGTTGGCTACCGCGTCCGTTCTGTTCGCGGAACACAGTTTCGTCAATGGGCAACGCAAACGCTAGAACAGTATCTGATCAAAGGGTTTGTGATGGACGATGAAAGGCTGAAAAACCCGCCTATCGGTCAGTCTGTAGTGCCAGATTACTTTGATGAGATGCTCGAACGTATTCGTGATATTCGTGCTAGTGAGCGGCGAGTGTATTTACGAGTCAAAGAAATTTTCACTATGGCAGCGGACTACGAGCCTTCAAATAAAGAAACTAATCGTTTCTTCCAAACCATCCAAAACAAACTGCATTTTGCTTGTACGGGCATGACAGCGGCAGAGCTTATTGCCAGTCGTGCAGATGCGAGTCAGCCAGATATGGGCTTAACCAATTATAAATCTGATGAAGTGCGTAAAACGGATGTGACGGTTGCGAAGAATTATCTGCGTGAAAATGAACTCAAAGAATTAAACCGTATCGTCAATATGTGGCTCGACTTTGCCGAAGACCAAGCACTACGCCGTAAGCAGGTTTTTTTACAGGATTGGGATACCAAGTTAGATCAGTTTTTAAGTTTCAATGACCGTGAAGTATTGCAAGGTGCTGGTGGGGTTAGTAAGAAAGCAGCTGACGAAAAAGCTAAAGAGATATTTGATATTTTTGCTCAAAAACGTCGACAGTTAAAAGAAGCCGAAGGGGCGAGGGCAAATATTACTGCGCTGAAAGATTTGCTGAGAGTAGATAAATAGTGTCAAAATTTCCATGAATGCAATATTTATGATGTTATAATTGTTATTGTTGTAAAAAATTCTCACTAGATTATGAGTAAGATATTTAAGAAATAAAAAGTGATAGATACTAGTAAGATTAAGATCTATACAGATTTATTTAACATTAAAGAGGTACCATTGAAAATTCAACAGCAAGCGATAAAAAAATTAGCAAATTCGATGCGAATCTATGTTGAAGCACACATTAATTTTCAGCGGCTAATAAATATTGATAAAGAAGAAGCAATCGATAATCTTGATCGGGCTTTTGAAGCTAAGTTAGAAGCGTTTCATAGTTTATATGATGTATCTAAAAATGATGTGGATTATTTTTCTCATGGGGATACAGCGACTTTAATACTTCTGCGGAACGCTATTCATCATCGAGACCATATGCTTTTTAAGAGCTGGAATCATGAGATGGCGCTAGATGATGGCTATAAGCAATATCGCGGTGCAAAATTTCTTCTCGTTGAATACGATGTGTTAGGAAGAGCTCCTTGCATGCGCTATTTCTATAGACTGGAAGATTTTTATCTTAGAATCGATGAGACGCTCGGTTCACCATATATTGAACAGCGAATGGGGGCTATGAATCGAAGAAAGCTGATGAACCAACTTAATAGTGAGTTGCACTTTTCAGATATAATGAATCGAGCAAAGAGCGAAAGTTATCCTGATAGTCAAATTTATATAAACGTGATGCCAATCTTTATTTCTGCTACCTGTAGAGTTTTTAAAGTATTGAAGAAAAATGGGATTGAATTTGTTGGGTTTGATGCGATGGCATATGAAAAACCATTTACCAATGAGCTTGAAGTGGATTTCTCTAAAATAACATATACTTCCTTACCCATCATTTAGAAAGCTGATGAGTAAGGGCATTATTAAATTTCAGACTGAATATTATAATTTTGGGTGAAAAATTTATTTAAGGAAATAAAGTGGCTCGTAAAATTCAACAATACTCAATTAAAAAAGATTATTTGTATTTTTTTTATAGATTTATTATTCTTCGTTGGGAGTTAGAATGGAGTAGTCAAAAATTAGTTATGAGTAAAAGTTGTTTAAATAAATATTGTCAAAATCAAAAGATCAGTATTAAATCCTTTGAGTCATCGGAAAAGCTTAAGGTGGCTATTGCTGAATCATATAAAAATGAAGAAAAAGCATATTCAGGTATTCTTTGGTTTGTAAGAATGGATACAAAGCCTAAAGACACTCTGAGGCATCTTAGAAATACTTTTGCACATGGTAATTATAAAAAACAGCAGAAGTCTGGCTCCCAATGTATAGCTATAGAGAACATAGACAGAAAAAAGATAAAAGCGAAAGGTTTTATACCATTAGATAAACTTAAAGGACTTGTAAATGCTGCTAGTAGTTGCAAAATATAGAGATATAACAAACTAATTACAAATTGAGACTGTAATTTAAACTGTATGATTATCTATAAAGTCATGTAAGATCATTGCTAATCCAATTTAAATATCCCAGCCATTATCTCTGCCACCATCCCCCACCTCAAAAAACCAATCTGGGGGCATTAATGGGGGCACTGCTATTTATCCATGTCAGTAAACTCATTTAATATCAATGCCATTACCCATCAAATGCGACTCCTGTGATCTCCGCCACTTTTTCTCCCTCTATCTTTGTATCAATACCATTTTTTGTAGTTTGTCTTAATCTATAAAGGTTGGTAGGTATTCACTACCCTTTTTGGGCTCGCAGTTTAGCAATAGAAATATTCAGAGCTAAAATAGCGCTTGCTAACCATCTTATCTTTGAGTGCAACATAGTATATTGTTGGCTTTGGACCTTTCTCAGACTATTCAAATGGAGACAATTTGATGAGCGATAATCTTCCTGATGCGCCACTGGGTGAATTTATTTTATTCCGAAGTGAAGATGGTCAGACTCGCGTCGAATGCCGTTTTGAATCTGATACGCTGTGGTTATTTCAAGCAGAGCTTTCAAATTTGTATCAAGTGACTCCTCAAGCAATTACTCAGCACATTTAATCTATTTATGATGAGAGTGAAATTGTACAAAGTTCAACTTGTAAGTCTTTCTTACAAGTTCGACAGGAAGGAAATCGGCAGGTTAGTCGTAATACCCTGCATTACAACCTTTCAATGATCCTCGCCATCGGTTACCGCGTTCGTTCTGTTCGCGGTACACAGTTTCGTCAGTGGGCAACCCAAACGCTGGAGCAGTATCTGATCAAAGGGTTTCCATCCAAAACAAACTGCATTTTGCTTGTACTGGAATGACTGCCGCTGAGCTTATTGCTAGCCGTGCAGATGCCAGTCAGCCGGATATGGGCTTAACCAGCTATAAGTCCGACGAGGTTCGTAAAACAGATGTGACAATTGCGAAGAATCATCTGCGTGAGAATGAACTCAAAGAATTAAATCGTATCGTCAATATGTGGCTCGATTTTGCCGAAGACCAAGCGCTGCGCCGTAAGCAGGTTTTTTTACAGGATTGGGATACTAAATTGGATCAATTTTTAAGTTTCAATGACCGTGAAGTACTACAGGGTACTGGTGGAATTAGTAAGAAAATCGCGGATGAAAAAGCCAAAGAAGAATTTGATGTTTATGCTCAAAAGCGCCGAAAATTAAAAGAGGTGGAAGGCGCAAGAGCTAATATTGCGGCATTGAAAGATTTACTGAAAAAAGGAAAGTAGAAGCCACTATTCTTAATTTTAGCTGACTTGTTAAAGTCAGCCTTGTATCAGAAGCGGACGATACTGGCTAACAGTTCATAATAATGAACTGTATATAAGGAACCTTCCAGTATTCGTGGGTTATGGCAGATTTTAGTTGGGTAGTTTTCCAACTAAAAATCAGTCTTAGAAAAACCTGTCATAGCATCTAACTCCATTTCGCGACCTAATGCCGTCATTGGGTGGACAATAACGAGGCCTCGTACGGATTTCTTCAGCTTGCCCATATCTGCTTGCTCTTTCTTCGTGATAGGGCGCTTAAATGGCATATCCATCAACTTTTGTGCTTCTTTGCTTAGCTTCTTGTTACGCGTTTCTTTCAGACGAGCGATTTCAACTTCTAGCGTCGCTTTTTCTTTTTCGAGTTCAGCGTACTTTTCCGCTTGAGTCGACAGCTGCATACTTGCCATTTGGTGACGAATAAGGTCTAAGCGGTCGCTAAGCGTTTTAATTTGTGTTTTTTCAGTTTCTTTCATCATTAATTAACCGTGAATAAATTTCCTGCCGGCAAGTATACATCATTCTGGATTAGAGGGGGAAAAGGGATGCTGTCTTGAAGTAACCCCACTTAATAGATTTAGTGTAATTCAGATTGAACTTGTTTAAGGCTACGGATCCAAGGTTTATCTTTTTGTATACCTCGCGGCAGTGTTATTAAGGCCTGTTTGGCTGCACTCATAGTTGGATATTCTCCATACACCAAAACATACCATTGTTGACCATTCCTGATGGTCTCATACACCAAATAATTGCTCAATTTATGTCGACGAGCTCGCTCATAAAGCCCTTCAGCGCTGCCCGCACTGCCTAATTGTAATGTGTAATGGCGAGGTGAAGCAGCGCGAATATCGCCGCCTAAATTAGTATGCGTAGAGGCGTTTTTCTTTACGGGGAGCGTCACTTCTATCGGTTTGCTAGGCATGTCGATTGGCATCGATTCTACCTGTTCAGTTTTACTTTTTTGTTTTGACGGTGGTAATACAAGGGTAATGACCACTTCAGTCGGTTCGTCAGAAACGGTTTTGTTCTCTGCTGGTATAGTTTGTTGCTGAATACGAGCTTTATGTGCAGCGGCTAGCATCAAGCGTTCACGGTGCTGGGCAATAGGCTGCAACATTTTAGTCAGCTTATTTTGCAGTAGGCGCAATGTGGTATAAATCCGGTGCGGTGGGCGGCTTTTTAATGTCTCCAATAGCGCATGATTTCCCTTTTCGGAGAGTTCGATAGCGTTAACTTGCGGTTCAGCGTGAACGGGCTTGGCAATAGGTAAACTGATTAAGTTGTAGGAATATTGCTGGCAACGTTGCTCATCAACCATTTCTGTTGTGACAGTGATATCTTCCTGAATGTCATTCAACGCCTGTTGAGCTCTTTCACGTACTTCATTATTCGCAGCGATGGCTTTTCCCAGCCACCACGTTGCGCAGGCTGAGTTTTGAGGTCCACCTTCACCAGTGAAAAATAGAATCCCCAAATGGTATTGACCGAGGGGATAGCCCTGCAAAGCGGATTGCTGAATATAGTAACGCCCTTTGGCGAGGTCTACAGGGACACCATCTCCATTGATGGATTGTACGCCAAGGTCGTGAATTTGCTCTAAGGACGTTGGCGATATTGATGAAAGTGCAGGGCGGCACAATAGGAGCGAAATTCCCATTAGCAATAATGTTAAAAAACAGTGACGGTGAGTGGCTATCATGACATTTTTATCTTTAAATTATGAAGGCTTAGTGGTTTGTTATTAAAACCACTAAGCGATTAGGCAAGTTATTCCCAGTCAATGGTGACGGTGGCGGTGGCAGAGGCTGCGCCAATTTTAAAGCCTTGTCCTAGAGCGCAAAGGCTAAAACGGTAAGGCACTTGGTGTGAACCGACGGTGAGATTGCCTAAATCCACGACATTTCCTGCTTCAGCGGATGTTCCAGAATTAAAATATGTACCACTATTGGAGCATGCAGAGTAAATTGATTTAATGGAAGCTCGTATGGTTGCAGGGGCAACCTCACCAGTGGCATCCATCGTCATTTTTAAGTCATTCGCATAACCTTGAGTGTCTCCCTTAAGTGTTAATTTAACGGGAGTAACCACGTCATTATTACCGGTACAATTGATGGAAAAATTTCCATCCACAACCCCTAAAACATCCTTACGGTTTCCCCCTGGTGTACCAGAGGTATTGCCTTCCCAATCCCAAACATTGACCTTACCAAAATCAATCTTAGGTGGTGTAGAAATAGAGCAGGATAACGGATTTTTTACTGTGATATATCCAGCTGAAGAAAGGGGGACCCCTGTTTCCATGTATAGGCCAGCATAGAAAGCAGGAATACTATACTGTCCTGGCTGTGCATTAGGCCCCACATAAATAGCAATCATCCCATTAAAAGATAGACTTCTACCAGCCCCCATCGGGTTCGGAAAATTATTATAAGATGTCCCTGTAACACAATATGTAAATGGGGAGCTTTGGATCACAGCGCTACCTGTCGCAGTCGTCTTTCCATAAGAATTAAACGTGGCTCCACCATTACTCCCTCCTCCTCCAGAAGTATTAACCGTAGCATCCTTCACAATAAAAAGGATATCTTCAGCAATCTTTAATCCTGTATATGTACCATCTGAGGATGTATATGTTGTACTTGCACTATTAAAAACAGAATTATTATCTGCACTACGAATATTAAAGGCAAAACAGCTTTGAGCCATCTGAGTTTGGTATCCCCAGCCTGTCGCTGAACTATATGTATCATTAACCGCATTGCTCCAAACTAAACCACCTCCTACATCATATTCACCAGAAGGCCCGCTAAGAGATAAAGCGTGAGGCTGACCTAGCAAGAAAAAACAAATACTCCCAATTAATTTATAAAAATAATATTTCATATTTTATTAATCCTTTTATTACTCAAAGTTTGTCCATTGTGAAAATGGAGATTTTTTTTCACTCGCTGGGCCATCTAATACCTGTGTCTCTGAAGCAAAGCTAACGGGCTCTTTCGCAGGTAATACCACTTCTGTTTTATTTTCAGGACCACAGGTATATGTCACTTGGCGGATTGGCATATCTGCAGAGACGTCAACATGGCGTAAATCAAAACTCACCTGACATTGTTGTGCAGCGGCTTCCCCCCATTTCACCAACAATTTCCCCGTTTCAGGTAACCCCGTGAGGTACACTTGCCCTGCATCCCCGACAATGCTGCTAATGTTTTCAGCGCTGTTATCGGAAGTTAAGGTAGCAATCGCACCAAATGGTACATATTTGGCACCTTGTTTTAAGGTCATTAACACTTGGTAACCAATGCGGGTACGGAAACTGGCTTTCACCACAGCGCCTTTCGTTGGATAAACATTGGTATTGGATTGCGGTAAATCGACATTTTCAGGCAGCGTACTAGGGTCTAAGCCAATGCTGTTTTTGTTATAGTCAGAGAGATAAGGCGCTACAGCATAGCCTCGCCAATCTGTCACGGCGGTTCCGCCATTGACACTGACACCCTCGGCGCCCGGCGCACTAATGAGGGCGACAGAATCCCCCATGGAGCGGCTTAATGTTAGCCCTTCAGAATGGAGCAATGCACCACCGCTGGCATTCATATTGATTGACTGGGAATTATTGTTATAGCTATAACCTGTACTGATGCTGCCTTTGTCGCCTTGATAGCCGGCATTCAGGTTGGTATTAGCAATTTGACCTTTATTTCCCCAGCTTTGTGATGCGCCATAAGACAGCTTGCCATCCATAAAGCTACCACTAAGACCGCTATTATTCTGTGCACGTCCGTTTTGGTCATAGTTCATGGAGTAGGTGGCATAAATCGACCGCAAATCCTGGTCTTGGGTAAACACACTAAATGGCACGCTTAAGTTAAAAGAGAGCTGGCGGTTTTCTGGCCAGTTATTGCGGCTGTCTTTTACGCGGTCAATATTGTAGTTCACCCCGTAACTTATTCCTTTAAAGCTGTTGCTATAGCCCATGGACAAGCCCGTTAAAGTTCGGCTACTGCCCCAGTAATCATCGCGATTAGCGCGAAAATGCAGTGAGCCATACTGTTGCATCTGTTGGCTGAGCTGGGTTTGGAAGCTGCTACGACGACGCTGTAAAGTCCATGGGCTGAGGCCATCTTCAAGGCGATAACCTTGGCTATTAAATTCGCTGAAATTATAGAAATGTTCCGTGGAGTAACGTAATGCGGTTAAATCTACCGACGTTCCTGTTGCCATTAAGCTTTTTGAGTAGCGGATACGGTAGGATTGCCCGGTTTTTCGCTCACTGGAGCTGGCAACTTGGTTGGAATAGATAAATTTTGCTGATGAGTGAGTGACGTCTGTGGAGACAGCACCGAAATCACCTAAAGAGACCCCAGTTCCTACACTCAGTGATTGATAATCTTTTGCCAGTAAGGCGCCACCATACATCGTGACATCGTTATGTAATCCATAAACGGCAGTACCGAGAATAAAGTCAGAACGGCGCGAACTGGTGGTCAAGTTACCGTTATAGCGACCAGAGGCCACTTCGTATTTCCAGCCGCCGGGGCGTAGCATCACGGGTAAGGATGAGTAAGGCACCACAAACTGGCGTTCTGAACCATCGGCTTCAGTGACTGTGACGTCATAATCCCCGGATAAACCCGCTTGCTGAATATCATTGATATAAAAGGGACCTGGAGCTACATAGGCTTCATACACGACATTGCCATTTTGGCGGATAGTGACGCGGGCGTTGCTGTTGGCTACGCCACTAATCGCCGGAGCATAGCCACGTAATTGGCTTGGCAACATCTGCTCGTTGGAGGTTAGCTGCACGCCCTTAAAGGGCACGCCGTCAAAAACATCACTGCCCGTGCTGCTTTCACCAACTAGCAATGTCGAACGCAATGCACGAATATCCCGTGATAACGTGGTATTTGAAAAGTAGGTTTGGGTATTTGTCGTGGTGGACTGGTTATCGCTCCCGCTGTATTCGAAACGAGTGTGTGTGAGGTTACTACGCAGACGCCATGGTCCCGCATTGGCGCCCAATCGTGCTGAAGCAAATACGTTGGTATTTTGGTTTTTTTTGCCATGGTCATAACGGCTGGTTGTACGACCCGCACTGACGTTATAGTTCGCCATTAATGCAGGAATGCCATCATCCCATAATGACGGGTCTGCATTACGATTGATTTGAGATTGCATCGCCACTTGCGGCACGCTGATGTTTAATCGTAAACGTGACAAATCTAATTGGGTTGTCGCTTGTGGGATCAGTGCGCCTAAATCTGAAATAAACTCTCCTTTAGGTAAGTCTTTCAGTACGGGAATTTGCGGCACATTAACACCAAAAGTGTCGAGTTGTGCAGGGGTTAATTCAGGTGCAATATCACCTTGGGTATTTTTGATAAAATTGAGTGTGAATTGCCCTACGTCTTGTTGGTTAACAAAAACTGAAACGGTGTATTCCCCTTCGGCAACGCCACCGGCTTGTGAGAAGGCGGATAAATCTACGTTTGTGTTTTCACCGACTACCCCTAAAAAGCTGGGGTCAAAGTAATCTTCTGCCTGTGTTGGGGCTACCGCTAATAGCAATAAACACGCCAGCGGGTGATAACGGAAAAAAGGAGTTTTTGGCTGATGCTCAGCAATATTATGGGCTTTTTTCATGGTCTTCCTTTATCTTGCAAATGCAAGAACCCCCCCGTTGCTCATGAGCATCGGGTGAATTTGTTTATCTGTAGGTTGTGGTCACATTGCTGAGAGTTGGCGTGTTCTCATTTTGTTGGTTCCGCCATAGTCTTCCATTAACTGCCAATGAATGTCGTTTGCGACATGGCTGGCATCAAGGGGCCATTGCACCTCACCAAAGGGGGGAACCATGCGTGAGGGGCTTAAATTCAGGTCGTTTTTCCCCACAGACAGTGACGCTAATGTGACATAAAAAGGTGTTGGGTTTTTCAGTGTTAGCGTATTTTTCGTGCGCTGAAATTGCAGCTGTTCAGCGATGCTATCGAGATTATGTTCCGGTAATCCCGCAGGGCGATAAAACAGCTTCAGGTTATTTTGTACGGCAAGGATCATTTGTGCGCCTTCCGCGGCATCTTTTGACTGTGCGGGGATCGCAGTCAGTGACAACTGCGCAATCGACTCTTTATCTTGCGTGAGTAAATTATGTTTTTGAAGAATGCGCAATGTGAGTGTTTCGCCCGGTTCAAAGCGTTGTAACGGTGGCAATGCAATAAATGCTGTCAGGTTTTCATCTGCTATTTCGGTATTATCATTTGTCGCGTTACTTGATGCATTCCCTTCCCACGGTAATAGGCGTGCCTGTAATAAATATGGTATCGCCGTATTATTGGTGAGGGTGTACGTCACTCCGTTTTTGGCATCATGGGGGTAAACAACACGGGTTGAATGCAGCGTTAGTCCATTGATTTGGTCTTGTAAGTTATTTGCCAACGCAGGCTGAGTAAAAAGCGCCGCCAATAAGGCGACCCCACTAACCAGGCGATATAACACAGGTTTTTTAATATTCAATAAATTAATGTTGTTCATCGCTGATAGCTCCTGATTGAATATTCCCCTGATAAGTGGTGCTCATATCTCCATAATCGGTGATGACTTTCCACTCTGCCCGTGTGGCGCTGCCTTTTACGGGGTAAACTTGTGTAGAGAAGGGGGCAATCATAGGACCCAGCTCTCGTACATCAACGGGGTGCTGATCGACACTCAATTGCGCCAACGTAATGTAATAAGGTGTTGGATTGCTTACGGTTATGTGTTCACCTTGATGGTGAAAAGCCAGTTGGCTTGAAGCGGTTGCGACGCTCATTGTTAACCCTTTCGGGCGATAAAACAGCTTGATGACGTTGCGGATCCCCACAGAAACTTGAGCGCTGGTCATTTCGCCTTCGGGTGTGTTAGCTTTTGTGGTAGCAGGGATCGCTAATAAACTTAAATAAAATACAGATTCTCTGTCCGTAGGAAGCGCTGTGGTACCATTACGAACAATAAGCAGTGTGTTTTGGCTCTCTTTTTCTAAGCGAAACATCGGTGGTGTCGCAATAAATGGGGGCGCAGGTTTATTTGCATTTCCCTCCGGCGTATTGATGACATCTGCTTTGATTAAGTAAACCTGTGAGCTGCTGTTTTTGATGGCAATTTTTGCATTTGGGTTCGCTGCATCGAAGACGACGCGAGTTTGGGCTAAACGCAGTCCGCCTTCTGCTGCGAAGGATAGCGCCGAAAAACTGCTACATATCAACAAAATAATAAGAGCACGATAGTCAGAAAAACGATTTGAAAACATACTTATTACCCAATTAGTCATATAAGAAGCTAAATGTGACGGTTGCGGTGAGTTCACCGTTTTGTAAATTGTCACCTGCAGTGCAGGTGCCGCAGGCAAGCTCGGCAGTAAAATCAAGTGAGCTATTTAATTTCTCCACATCGCTGGTTCCATCAGATGGCCATGTTTTGATGGTAATAACCTCACTCCCCGATTTCGCGGTATTGTCATTG
This sequence comes from Providencia alcalifaciens, assembly GCF_020271745.1. Taxonomy (NCBI): domain Bacteria; kingdom Pseudomonadati; phylum Pseudomonadota; class Gammaproteobacteria; order Enterobacterales; family Morganellaceae; genus Providencia; species Providencia alcalifaciens. Next base: position 1,464,826 of record NZ_CP084296.1, read on the forward strand.
GCATTAAAAAGCGTGTTTCCGGGGGTGGATAGCCTGACTCCATAGCCTTTTGTGGTACTGGATGCATCGGCATAGAGCTGTTCATTGTTATCTGCGGTGAACGTGTTCCCTTTGACCGCAATTTTGGGTGCTAAAAAGTAACCCTGGCACCCTGATAGGGTTAACGTGAATTGGCTACGTTGCTTATTGTTCGGGATCTCATCGTAGGGCAGTGGTGCGCCATTGTTATATGTGACGGTATTTGGCACCGTCACATCGCAGCTACCGCCATAAAAAAAAGCTGAAAATGAGACGGTAGTTAAGGCACTTCCTGCCTGTAATTCACCGGCTGGTAATAGCAACCCTACAATCACGCTAAAGAAAGAAAGTTTTCGTATCATTGTTATTAACAGCCTTCAAAATCAGTTATAGAAAAAATTAAATGTTAATGAGGCGGTTAACTCGCCACCTTGTAAGTTACTGGCAGTGCAATCCCCGCAACTGACGGTCGCTTTAAGTGGGATAGTTCCATCCAATGTGTTGGCAAAGGTTTTATCCCATTCAGTGGTGGTTTGTGCCGTGATTTTTTTATCCGTTGCAAGGTTGTCACTTTGATTAAAATTACTGCTACCTTCTGTGGATAATAAAATGCCATAGCCTGTACTTGAGCTGTTGGGGCTCACAAAGAGGTCTTTACCGGAGGTGCTATCTGTGTCCCCTTCGATAGTTATCGAAGGGGTTAACCCGTAACCTTTACAGCCAAGAATAGTAAGATCAAAGGTTTCGCTGATATCGCTCTCGGACGTGATATCTTCGGCAGGAATAAGATCCCCATCACGAATCGCAACGTTAGGCTTTACCGTAATTTGGCAGCCACCACCAACGATGCTGGCACTGATTTTGGTGGTGGCCGTGGTTGCCGCCATTGCGGATTGCCCAATGCCTGCCGTATACAATGCGGTTGGAATGAGCAGACAATAGAGTGACTTTTTAGTTAGTGTCATGAAGAATTCCTATTTTTAGGTATTACTGAAAAATAAGGTTAAACGTTAATGAGGCTGAGAATTCACCGGGGATGGCTTCCCCATCCACTGGCCCCACTAAACCCACGAGAAAAGTTTCTTCGGTTTGGTGATAGTTCTCTTTGGTCAGTGGTGTTAAGGCAATCTGCTCACCGCGTTTAAAGGCTTTGCTTGTGTCATAAAAATCAGTTAGCGAGAGCGAAGTGCCATCGCTGAGGCGTAACATAAACCCTGTGCTGTTTGGGGTTCCATCCAAGAAAATGGTGCTTTCGTTATAGGGAGTATTTCCCTGTAACGTAATTTTTGGAGTGAGATTTCCCGTTTTATCCACACAGATAAATTGTGCTTTCAATGGCTTAATTTGATGTGTGGTAATAGCGCCTTGAAAATCGGATGTACGCATCGGTGTAAATTGCAATGTATTAGGGATGCGAATCTCACACCCGACATCATCGGTGATCACCGCTCTAATCTCGGTATTTTCTGCCAATGCCATGTGCCATCCGTTAAGTAACATGGCGAAAAAAATAACGAGTAATTTATTGAATTTGCGCATGAAACTCGTTCTTTCCTCCATAGTCATTAATGGCTTTCCATTCAACAGCGCCTTGTCGTTGAACATGGGAATAGGTGATGCTGCTAAAAGGGGCAATCATGTTATTTCCCTTTGTTGTGCTCAGAGAAACGGATTTATTGGCAATTTTTAAGCTGTCTAATGTGATGTAGTACGGGGAAGGATTGGACACTTGAACCCCATTATTCACACTCGAAAATTTCAGCGATTTCATGGCTTGTTGCTGGGTCATGCCTAAATGATCTGGGCGATAAAACAGCTTGATGATATTTCCCGTTGAAACTTGTACGGCACCATCAATATTATTTTTTGGCGTATTCAGCCCTTTTTCGCTGGTCGGCATTGCGACGGTACGAAAATAAAAAATAGATTCTTTGTTTTGAGGAAGCTCTACACTGTTTTTCATTATACGAACTTGATTAGTCGAACCTTTTTCTAACCGGAATAAGGACGGTGTCACCACAAAGGGGGTATCTCCTTGCTCGCCATAAGGGGTACGCAAAATTTGTGTTTTGACTAAATAAGGCGTGAGTGATTGGCTAGAGCTGGTGATACCCACACTTTTTCCGGTGGCCCTATCACTTTCAGAAAATATAATTCGAGTGGTGTCGATAGCGATCCCTGCTATCGATGAACCAGATAGCAATAGCAAGCCACCACAAATCCCTTGCATTAATCGGTTATTTCGCATTTGTCTATCCTTATATTCTTTTTGAAAGAATGAAGGTAAGACGGTGCCGCCTTACCTCAGCCTACTGAGTTAATTAAATCGAATTAGTCAACGATATAAGCAACTAAGATTGGTGCACTGTAGGAACCTGCTTCAGGTGCATCTATTGCCGTTGCCATACCAACTTTGAAGGTATATTGAGCGGCTGTTTTACCAGCGCCAATTTCAACTTTTGCACCATTACCGTTGGTGATGCGATTATTAGCTTCATCTTCAATCATAAAACCAACAGATTGTGAATCTGTCGCTACAAAGATGTCTTGTTGGTTGTTACCGACAGAGGTGATCCCTTGAATGATTAAGTTACCTTCCTCACCCTCAGTACAACCCACTAAAGTCACTGGCATATCAACGGTTGTAGAGGACATAGCATTGACAGCGGCAAAGTCTGAATCTGCTTCACCCACAGAGGTTTTGAAAACACCGACGTTTAAGACAGATTTACCGCCATTGATGGTGACATCACAAGTTGTGTTAGTCAGGATCCCTTGCAGAGTGACTTCCGCAGAAGGTGCTGCCATTGCATTTAAACTTACACAGGATGCGCCAGCTAATAATGTTGTTAACGCTAATTTTTTAAAAAACATATTGAAATTCCTTTATATATAAAAAATAAAAAACGAAATAAAACGTACTTCAAGAAACCTGTGAAAGTGGCGATACCTTTACCCGTATTCACAGTAAAACAGATGCGCTCATTGAATTAAAAATAAGCGCGTCTACAATGATTTTTTCATTGATTTAACTTCCTTACTTAAAAAGAATAAATATAAATAAAGCCATTTTGAAAATCTTTTCAAAATAAATGGAAAATAGATTTTTAAAATTGTTTATTTTTTAATAATTAATAGCATGAGCCTCAATTAAATTATTTAATTGATTTTCAATGTTAATAAACTTTAATTTCAATAAAGTTAAATTAAACGCTAATTAAGTGTTATTAATTTACTGTGGTTTATTTTGAAATTAGAGCACCATGTTGCTCAAATAATAAATTAAACTCACCGTAAAGCTCAGGTACCTTGGCTTCTATGCGTTCAGAAACAAAGAAGAAGAACGATTCTAAAGAGACCTCTAAGTAATGAAGCAAAAGGCATAAGGTAGATAAAGTTATTTCACAAATGCCATTTTCATAGCGTGAGATTTGTTGTTGGGAAACTCCAATGAGTGAACCCAATTGTCTACCTGATAATAATTTTTTCCTTCTTAAACTTGCAATTTCATCTGCGATAGCTTGAGAAAATAATTCTGTAATTCTTTCTATTTTTTTTAAACTCATTCATAAACCTTAAATAAGAATCAATTTCAAAACATATTAAATAAAACAAATGCGTAAGCACGAATCTGTTTTTATTTTTAAACAAAATAGGAGTAAAAAACAATAGGGTGAAATTTGGCAATATTTTCAACCAAAGCATGATTTACACATTACCAACACCGTGAGTTTGTTAAAATAAATAAATTACAAAAGGTTACGATATCCTTACTCGTAATGTGGCTTAAATTGTCAGTGATAAAGTTTGTTATTATCTTTTACTGTAGTTAATTTTAGATTTATATATCGTTATAAATATATTTTCATAGTTACATTTTAAGAAATCATAAGAATATGAATGTGTAGTAATGTAAAACATAAAAATAACAATGAAATTCAGCTAGATAGATTATATTTTGATAAATACATACTTAGTAACAATTATGAATTCAAAAAAATGAAATATACAGAATATGTCGAAATGTTATTTCAATGACATTTAATGACATTAAATTTGACTTAAGTATCGCCCATTCGTGATCTAGATCACGTTTGAATGTATTTAAAATAACACATACATTTAAGACGCTAGTTTTATTTGTGGGGTTGAAACACATTCAGATTATTGTTGGTCACACCGACATTTTTGAGGGAAATTGATGACATCATGTTTCCATCATTACACCGAGCGAGAATCTCAAAAGTAACCGAAAAGAAATCTAATTTGCAGGTATAATCCCTCTAATTTCACTCAACAGGCTTAGATACCAACATGGCAAAACTCACCTTACAAGAGCAAATGCTCCAAGCAGGACTCGTCACCAGTAAAAAAATGGCGAAAGTACAGCGCACAGCGAAGAAATCACGCGTACAGGCTAGAGAAGCCAGAGAAGCGGTAGAAGAGAATAAAAAAGCGCAGCTCGAGCGCGATAAGCAACTGAGCGATCAACAAAAGCAAGCGGCACTGACGAAAGAGTATAAAGCTCAGGTGAAGCAGCTAATTGAGATGAATAAACTTGATGTGGCGAAAGGCGATATCAGCTTTAACTTCACAGATAATAACGTCATCAAGAAAGTGGTGGTCGATAAAACAACACAAACTCAACTCATTAGTGGTCGTCTCGCCATTGCGCGTTTAGCAACTGACAATCCAGAAATGAGCACCTACGCGATTATCCCCGCGAGTGTGGCGGATAAAATCGCTCAGCGTGATGAAAGCAGCATCGTATTAAATAACGCCTTGAGTCAGGAAGAGCTGGATGAAGACGATCCGTACGCAGATTTTAAAATCCCTGACGATTTAATGTGGTAACTGTTTTATAGGGTCACTGCATAACGCAGTCATTAGAACGGGGTCGGACTGTGAGCATGGATTGGTTTCCCTGTGATTGGGTGAATAAAGCCCAAATCGCTGGCATGCAGCATCAATCTTGGTGCTTGTTCAGCCCCTAATGATAGTAAGCCTCCATACAGATCGCACCCCAAAATAGGATGACCGAAAAGTTGGCTGTGAATGCGCAGTTGATGAGTTCGTCCTGTTTCTGGGATAAATTTCACCCTCGTCAGTGGTAACCTACGCCCATTTTCTTGCTCACGATAAAACCGTTCAACCACCTGATAAGAAGAACGCGCTGGCTTACCGTGGGTCGCGCAAATTGACATTCGAGGAAACAACGTCGGATCTTTGGCAATCGGCGCGTCTATCACACCATTATCATTTTTCACATGCCCACACAGTAGTGCACTGTAAGCTTTAGTCACGGTTCGTTGGCTAAACTGTCGGCATAATTCTGCATTTATGGCTTTATTGCGAGCCACAACCATGACACCAGAAGTGCCAAAATCAAGGCGGTGCACGAGGGTGCATTCAGGGAACAATTGAATAAGCCGGTAATGTACCGAGTCGAGATTTTGTGGATTCTTTCCAGAGAGGCTTAGTAGCCCCGAAGGTTTATTGATAATAATAAGGTGCTCATCCTGCTCAATGATTTCAATGTCATCGTGGCAAGGGGGCGCAATAAAGGTATCAATAATCGTCGACATCAAATTATCCAGATAAAAAGTGGCAATGGATAATACCCAATTTTGCACTCTCTGACGATGATGTTATTGGTCATTGGGCTAGACTAAAACTAAAGGCGTGGTTTGGGCAGGCATTGTGATTTATACTGCGCGCTGTGAAATTGAGTCAACAAAGAAGGTGGTATGGCAATGAACGGAACAATCACAACGTGGTTTGAAGATAAAGGTTTTGGGTTTCTCAAAGATGAAAACGGGGATAACCGTTATTTTCATGTGATTAAGGTTGCCAACCCAGAACTGATTAAAAAAGGGGCGGCGGTTACGTTTGAGCCGACCACGAATAATAAAGGATTATCGGCTTTTGCGGTTAAAGTGATCCCTGAAAGTAAATATATCTATATTGCTGGTGAACGTATTAAGCTGACGGCTATCAAATCATTTCGTATCTATTATGAAGATGTTCCGGCAGATACACGTATTGATAAAGAAAATACCGTGTTATCGATTGGTGCGCTGATGAACAGTATTAAACCTAAAACGAATATTAAGCCGGGTGCGACTCGAGCGCTGAAAAAGCTGATTATTGAAACTCAGCATGGAACAACATTGACGTTCTCTGAAGATGAGATTGACGTGGATGAAACCATGAAACAACTTAAGGGTGTTAAATAGCTTTCGGTTGAATTCAAAAATCCCCCCATTCCATTGCCTCTAGCTTAGAGGCAATGCTTTTCCAGTATTACCTTCTATACCCTTTCCTAAATTTAAATTAAAAATCAATAAACAAGATAAAAAGAAAGTATTTTTAATAAGCAATCGCTACATATGAAGCAAGATGTATTAATATATGCACAAGCCGCATTCTGATACATCCAATTTATAGCGCCTTTATGGCATACAATGTGGATTGTAAATATTATGATACGATTTGGTTGTTGTTAGGTTAGTAATCCAAATAAAATTATGACAGGATAGAGAATTAAGCGGTAGAAATATATTTTCATATTGTTATATTACTCATATGGTGAGTTTTTTATTTTGTGAAAAGCAATTTAGCTGTTTCAAATTGTAATTTGTTGTAATAAATAATGTGTTTTATCTCGTTTTTATAGGTTTTTACTCCTCTTGCGTAAGTTTTATTTAAAAAAATACATTAAATAAATCAAACAAAGTTTTATTTAATATATATCAGTTGGTTAATTCTACGTATCATATTAAGCGTACTCATACTCGTTGTATTTCAATAAAGAATGGCGATCAATGAATTGCCATTTGATAGTCACCGCCTATCAAAATAATATTATTCGTTAGGTATAAACGTTTTTACTCTTATTTTAATGTATTTATGATTAACGAATATTAAATAAATTATTCCTTTATATTGGAGTGCGGTTAATGAAATCTAATATAATTAGTGGTCAGGTTGGTGCTTTTTTAAGAAAATCACGTAAAGAAAAGAATATGACAGGAAAACAGCTGGCAAAATTAATAGGAATCAGCTAGCAACAAATATCAAGATATGAAATGGGAATTACTTCAATTACCTTAGATCAGCTTGATATTTTCTTAAGTATTCTAGGTAAACGATGGGTCGATGTTATTAAACATGTCGAAAAACATACTGATTCTGAAAAAGGAATGGGTAATAAAGGAAGCTTAAATAAATATGCTTCCTGGGAAAACTACTCAACAAAAAACATCATAAATAACTGCTAATTTTTCCTCTTAAATTAGAAATAAAATAATCAGCTGACCCTGGTTATTTTATTAATCATATTCTCTGAGAAATTCGATTGTTTTTTATAAAACACACAATGAATGTGTTTTTTATGCTATGCAATTAAATTTTTCTTCATGGATATTAAATAGAGAGAACAACATGTTAAATAAAAAAATGGCATCTGTTTTGCTATCAACAATTATTGCGGCTTCCTTTGCTACAGTTGCTAACGCTGATACTCGTACTGCTCAAGCGACGGCAACATGGCAAGCGACTGCAATTAAAGATACGACAAGTATGCTGGTTGTTACGCCATTAAAAAGCTTAACGTTTAACTATGCAGAAGGTCAGAAAAGCTTTAACCAGCAAAATGGCGCATTTGATATCGCTATTCAAGGTCAATCAGGTGCAACAGATTTTAAATTAGCATCAAAAATCATTTCTAACACCTTAGCGAGAACAACAGATGATTCTAAATTAACTGTTGGTGTTAAATGGAATGGTGAAGATCTTAATAAAACGACTGATACTGTATTAATCGATACATCAAAAGGCTTAACATCAGGTTTAGATAACTTAGCTGCGGATGGTATCTATAATGGTTCAGAGCGTGCAACTGACCGTGGTGAGTTCACCTTCGTTATCGCTAGCGCGGAAGCGGCTGGCGCAGCGACAGACTTTAAAGCACTGACCGACGGTGCATGGGATGGTGATGTTAAAGTTCAGTTCACTGCAACTTGGGATGGTACTTTCACACCAGCGCCTTAATTGATTATTTACGCTTAGTGAATAACTAATTTTCACGATAAAGGTACTATAGGGAAATATTATCTTTATCGTTATCTTTTTTAAAATTAATAATTATGAAAAAAATAACACTAGCATTAGCTTTATTATCTATTCTTCCACTAAAAATGAGTTTTGCGGTTAATGTAGGAAATATCACTGAAATCATATCGTCAGATGAAGACTCATTAGCAAAAGAAATTGAAAATACGGTCAATACGGCAAGGCTTGTTAATTTAACTATCGAAAAAATAGACTCGCCACTTGAGAATGGAAAAGTCATTCCAGTAACGGATCCTAACGAAATATTATCAACCCCTGCTAATTTGATTTTGCCGGGGCAAGCAAAAGATGTTTTTAAAATTATCTACCAAGGTCCCAAAGACGATAAAGAACGTTATTACCGATTAAATTGGAAAGATGACCCTATTGGTGAAAGTGGTGTCACAAAAAGTGCAAAATCTGCCTCAGCGACAACTTCAGCAACTATTAGCACTATTTTGGTTATTGCACCAAGAATTGAAAAATTTAATTACCAATATGCAAACTCCCAAGTTTCCAATATAGGGAATAGTTCATTTCGTGTTGTGGCATCAGGACCATGTTTACCTGAAAAACAAAAATACAGTGTGGATGGTATTTGCCGTGAACGTTATTACCTCATGCCACATTTAGCTGTGAAATTACAGTTTGTTGATCTTAATAATAAAAAATCTAGTGTAGGTATTTGGCACAAAGGAGATTTCATTGTTGTCAAATAATTAATAACGGACTTTAATCATGCGTAAGAGTGTTATTGCTTTATCAATATTAAGCATTTTTCTTTCAAACACCATTCATGCCAGTGAGATGAAGAGTATTAAAATTGGTGGTTACATTATTCCTCCGGCATTTGTGAATGCATTGGAAGAAGGAATGTCTGTACCTGTTTTTTTACGATTAAGTGATGATGCTAAAAACAACCAAAGCGAAGATAAAATCGCAGATGCAGTTATTGTCATTGACCAAGGTAAAATTAAGTTATCGAGTATTCACCTCATTGACAGTACGCAAGGTCCGCAGCTGAATAGTTTGCTGGTTGATAAAATTGAAAATAAACAAGATGCCATTTTTGATGATAACAATGGTATTGTTATCGATAATAACGCGGCGCTGAAATTAAATATTTCGTCATTCAATTTATCATTGGATGTTGATAAAGCTGCATTTGCACCGAAAACCCATGCAAGGCATTCTGTATTAGGTGATTCATCCGTTAATTCGCTCTCAGCAGTGGCAAACTATGATTTGGGTGTATTCCAAAGTCAGGTAAAAAATGCAGAAAATAGCTCCAGTAGCTATTTCAATTTAGATGCGTTATTTGCGGCAGCAGAACACCATTTTAATATCAATGCGTCGGCTTATAGCATCGGAAAATCCAATGCAAGTGTTGAATTATACCGAGCAATGTACGAGCGTGACTTTAATGGGCTGCGTGTCGCATTGGGTTTAATGAGTACGTGGAATTTACAATCTATTGCGAGCTTAACTGCGTTGAGCAGTAGCAAAATTTATGCGGTCACTATTGGAAATAACTCTGAGAGTGTCGTCAATAATAAACAGCAGTCACTTACCCCTATTTATGCCTTCTTAAATAGCCCTGGTGAAGTTCGTATTTATCGCCAAGGTAAGCTTCTTAACATCCAAAACTTCCCAATGGGTAACTTTGAAGTGGATACCAGCATGCTGCCTTTTGGTATCTATGATGTCACTATCGAAACGGTTGTTGATGGAAAAGTGGTCACAACTCAAAACCAGACAATTAATAAATCCTTAGGGGCCATCGGAGGAAACTTCGACAAGCTGAACTGGGAAATGTACGGGGGTTATGTTGATTTCGATAAAAGAAATTATGCCCGTGGAGAAGGTCGCCATAGCCAAGCCCCAGAGAAAAGTTATTTAGCGGGAGCTTCATTCGCCTATAACTTCCCTGTGTTGTCAGGGATACGCTTTCAGATGTCAAACTATGGTTTTGATAAATTCCTAGTTCAAGAAACAAGCATTAACGCATCGATTAATAACTACATCTCAGTCTCTTGGCAGGGCATGCTGGAAAATCATGGCAGCCATCGCAACATTGGCACAATTTCTGTCAGTATTCCTGATGGTTATGGCTCCTTTTGGGCGTCACGAGAACGAACAGTGATTGAAGGGGATTTACCGCTTTACGATGCGGATAACTATTCCTATGGTGCGACAGTTAACTTCGACAAGATTATTGATAGAACGGGTTCATTCACGATCAGTAATACCAAAGATCGTCGTGTAGGCAGTGATTCAATTAACTACGAATATGCGAATACGCTGTTTTCTGGGCGCTATGGAACGGTTGGGCTCAGGGCGGGTGTACAGCGTTATCACTATGATAATCAAAACAGTACCAACGAAAAATATGTGAATCTGGACTTCTCATTACCGCTATCTACATGGTTAAGCACCGGTGTTTCTTCCTCGAATGGCAATATGAAAGCCAATATTTATGCCAACAAAAGTTTTGAGAACTCGCCGATCACCAATGCGGGAATTTCGGTGTCTAAGTTAGTGCGTGATAAAGATAATGGCGCTTCGGACTTTTCGACACTGGCTTACGCCTCTTATGACATGAAATATAACTCGGGTACCGTGACGATTAACCGACCGGATAGCGACCGACTCAACGGTAATTTAACCTCTCGCGGCTCTGTGGCTTATAGCAATGGCATGATCACACCAAGTGGTAACCAAGGAAAATCAGGGGTGATTATTAATTCTGAGATTCAAGGTAGCGGTAGCATGGTGGCGAAGGTGAATGGGCAAAATTACCCAATCAGCGGAAAAAATACCTTTATTCCATTGTCACCGTATTCAGATTACGACATCCAGTTAATGAACGATGGTAAGTCAAAAGACAGTTTTGACATTGTCTCTGGGCGCAATAAATCCGTCACGCTGTATCCGGGCAATATCGCGTTTTATCAACCAGAAGTTCGTCAGTTGGTCACGGTATTTGGACGGCTTAAATCCCCGGATGGTGAATACATAAAATATGCCTCTATTCGTAACCATATTGGGCGAACAAAAACCGATAAAAATGGAGAATTCTCCATGGACGTTGATGTGCGCTATCCCGTGATCTCGTTATTGCAAGAAGATGAGAAAACGATCTGCGAAGCCGATTTAAACCTACAAGGAGCACGTGGTGCTTTATGGGTAGGTGAGGTGACCTGTGAGCCGCAATCTAGTTATGCGAAAAGATAATGAGAATTTAACGATGAAGAGAAATAGATTTCTTATATTCATAATAGCCCCTTTTATTTTGAATTTTTTATTGGGCTCGGTAACGCACGCTGCCACAGTAACTAACAGCTATGTTTTTATTGAAAATAACGTTGATGACGAATATTTCATTACACCAAGAACAACGGATCCGCGTTTTTCGGGGGCCAATAAATATACGCGTTACTCAAAATCGCTACAGCTTAGTTTGGGCTATATGGGGTATGTTAATACGTCCATTCAGGCAAACCAATTTTTTGATATCTGGTTAGAAAACTCTCAGATAGATAGACCATTTACAGGGAATCGGTGCATGCGGGGATATTGTAATGACGACAGTGGTTATTGGCCTGCGCAATATTTTAGGAAAGATGGTGCATACAAGATAGTGCAAAGTAATATTAATGGGGAATCTTACTATGCGAGAGGGATCTTCAGCGATTCTGCATACCAATATTTTCTTAAATTACCTGTAGGGACTGTTGAAAATTATAGTTATCGTTCTTGCATGACAAAAATAGATTATGACCCAAGTAAAGGTGAGACTTGCCGAAGTGTAGGTGGCGAGATTATCGCATCCCATGAATTCAATATTACTAAATCTGGGCATATCAAGCTGACTTCAACGGGAGCGTTGCAAGAGATTTTTATAGACAGTAATGGCAATCCAACCTTAGGATTAGGCTCTCAATTTTGCAGAGTCGGTATCGTATTAAATCAAAATGGGATTATCTGCCAAGTTGTCGACCATGAAACAAAGGGTGAGATATTCGCCAATATTATGTTGAGTTTAAAAGTTAATAACACATTGATTCCGTTTGTACCTGCGGCTCACACCATTTTAATTGGCCCCGATGATGGAGGTAATAGCTGGTATTATTACAATACAACTTACCCTGCGAGTTATTACTTTAAAAGCAACAATAGGAATGTATCGATATTTTTATCTAATACATTTTTGAAGCAACTTGTGTCGTCTAATGTTGATTTTAAAAATAGCCAAGAGTTTTTTACGTTTTCATTTACCAACTCAGCGGTACCTCAATCTGGTTATTATGAGTTCACACCGTCCAATACGATTATTCTTAAACCGCGGGATTATGGGATCAGTATTATTCCTTCCGACTTTAACCCGAACCAATCGAAAACGGGGAAAGTGGGAAATGAAGAGCCGCCAATAGAATTTAATTATATTGTGACGACCAGTGGACCAAGGCAGGCAGACTCTATCACCGCTAAAGTGGAAGGCCCAAGTACCACACTAAAAGGACAATCGTACTGTTTATTTAGCTCAGATGATGACAAATTCAAAGTGCCATTTTCAGCGTATTTATCGTTTAAAAATTACACGGGAAGCTTAGAGTCCTATCGAGCCAGTTGTGATAGTAATGAAATCTCCCTCAAAAATGCACTATGGGAAGAGACACCGTGGGCAAAACCGAATGAAGATTTAGGTTCATTTTATCGCACGAATTTAGATTTATCATTTCCAATGAATGAAGCGAACTCATTCTTTACGCTAGATGGGATTGATTGGTTAGGGACAGTTTCAGCAAGCGGTAATGTGACGGTAAAAGCCATCTGGACAGGCCCCGATATCCATTAAATATGGTCCATTTTTTAGGCGACTTATTCAATCTTAAGTCGCTTTTTTCTTCAGCACTAACAGGCTAAACATGAAATTAAATTCTTTGCTGAAATTCTTACTTCTTTTTATGATTATTTCCTTCAATCATAGTGCTAACGCGCTATACATTAGCTCGGATATCTCTTCGATGGATTCCGACAAAGAATTTTTTTCTAAGCCCTATATTAATGATACGAAAAAGACCAATTTATACAGTTTTAGTGCGTATCAAATTGATAAACCGGGCAGTCATGAGCAAGGGCGAGCTATTCATAATGGGGAAATTATCTTTACTCCGCTGAAGAAAATTTTATTACCGGGTGAGCAGGAATTCTTTAAAATTTTTTATCGCGGAACCGCGGACAACCAAGAGCGCTATTACAAAATCATCATTAGTGAAACGACACTTGAAATGCAAAATGATAATGAGCAACGTAAACAGCCGCTGTTTTACCCAACGGTCAGTTTAGAAACTTACTTTGTCGTGAGACCCAAGCAGCCTGATTTTAAATATATGCTCGACCAAAATGCAGGCATCTTGAAAAATACAGGGAATACCTACTTTAGAGTGTTGCTGCATAACAATTGTGATGCAGAGGATGATACCGAGCCTTACGTCCTTTACCTATTACCTAACCAAACGTATCAAGATGCGCGTTTAACCAAGAAAAGCCGCAAGTACATTGTGATTTTTGATAAATATTACGCCGTGGGTAATTGCGAGTAATTGTATTTTACTTCTGGGAGCGGAGGTTTTTTAGGTATTTAATATTGATAATGAATATCATTTATAAATAACTTATTTTCACATGAAAACTATCAGCTAAATACAATAATAATCATTTAGGAGTTGATAAAACCTTATCGTATTATTTTTTATAATCATTTGAAATGAAGGTTTTATATATTATAAATGTTTTTTTATGTGTTTTACTATATAACGAATTTCCAGAATTAACCGCGAGTTAAGCGGTAAAAAATAGTTCATTATGTTGATTATCAATGTGTTTATTGATGTAAGACAATCTCTCAAATTCCCCGATTGATATTATTAACTCAATCAAAAATTCTAATTACCTCTAATTATGTGACTGGCAGTTTTATCGCTAATAGCACACTAACTACATTTTTTATTCCATTATTTTAGCGAAAAAGTTCAGCGAAAAAACTTCTTATTATTTTAAGCAATTGCAATTTAAGTGAGCGAGTTATATATGGCCAATATAAAAGAGAAAGCTGCTGTTTTTGCTCCTCTTAGCCGTCGCGGCTTTGTGAAAGCGGGCGCCGTGACAGGTTTAGCCGCTGCTGCGGGAGGATTTTCTCTTCCGTTTAGCGCTTCAGCGGAAACAGAGCAAAAAACATCGACACCATCAGGAAATGAAAAAGTTGTTTGGAGTGCGTGTACAGTTAACTGCGGAAGCCGTTGCCCTCTGCGCATGCATGTCGTAGATGGCGAAATCAAATACGTTGAAACCGATAATACAGGTAATGACGTGTATGAAGAGTTGCACCAAGTGCGTGCATGCTTACGTGGTCGCTCTATGCGCCGCCGCGTCTATAACCCAGACCGTCTGCGCTACCCAATGATGCGCGTAGGCAAACGCGGTGAAGGTAAATTTAAGCGTATTAGTTGGGAAGAAGCCTTCGACGCTATTGCTGACAACATGAAGCGCTTAATTAAAGATTATGGTAATGAGTCTATTTACCTAAACTACGGTACAGGTACCCTTGGCGGTACCATGACAAAATCATGGCCACCGGGCGCGACTTTAATTGCTCGTCTCATGAACTGCTGTGGTGGTTATTTAAATCATTATGGCGATTACAGTACCGCACAAATTGCGGCAGGTCTGAATTACACCTTTGGTGGCTGGGCGGACGGTAACAGTCCATCAGACATCGAAAACTCTAAATTAGTCGTGATGTTTGGTAATAACCCGGGCGAAACGCGTATGAGCGGCGGCGGGGTGACTTACTATGTTGAACAAGCACGCGAAAAATCTAACGCAAAAATGATCATCATCGACCCTCGCTACACCGATACGGGTGCAGGGCGTGAAGATGAATGGATCCCAATTCGTCCGGGTACTGATGCGGCGCTCGTTAACGCTATCGCGTATGTGATGATCAAAGAAGACTTAGTGGATAAGCCATTCTTAGATAAATATTGCGTGGGCTACGATGAAACCACCATGCCAGCTGGCGCGCCAAAAAATGCGCACTACAAAGCTTATATCCTGGGTGATGGCCCTGACGGTCAAGCGAAAACGCCAGAATGGGCAGCATCCATCACAGGTATTCCGGCAGATCGCATTGTGAAATTAGCCCGTGAAATTGGTACTGCAAAACCGGCTTATATTGTGCAAGGTTGGGGTCCTCAGCGTCGTTCAAATGGTGAATTGACGTCTCGCGCTATCTCAATGCTGGCGATTTTAACCGGTAACATTGGTATTCATGGCGGTAACACGGGTGCTCGTGAAGGCTCTTACAGCATTCCATTCGTGCGTATGCCGACCTTAACTAACCCGGTGCAAACCAGCATTTCCATGTTTATGTGGACAGACGCCATCCTGCGTGGTCCTGAAATGACCGCTACCCGTGATGGTGTCCGTGGTAAAGACAAATTGGATGTACCAATTAAAATGGTATGGAACTACGCAGGTAATTGTTTAGTTAACCAACATTCAGAAATCAACCGTACCCACGATATCCTGCAAGACGAATCGAAGTGCGAAATGATTGTGGTGATTGATAACCACATGACCGCCTCTGCAAAATATGCCGATATTTTACTGCCAGACTGCACTGCGTCTGAGCAAATGGATTTCTGTATGGATGCTTCTGCGGGGAATATGTCCTACGTTATTTTTGCTGACCAAGCTATCAAACCGCGTTTTGAAAGCCGCAATATCTATGAAATGACCAGCGAAATTGCCAAACGTATGGGTGTCGGTGAACAGTTCACGGAAAATCGTACCCAAGAAGAGTGGTTGCGCCATTTATACGAACAATCTCGCGCTGCATTACCTGAGTTGCCAACGTTCGAAGAGTTCCGTGAGCAAGGTATCTTCAAAAAACGTGATCCTAAAGGTCACCATGTGGCTTACCAAAGCTTCCGTGAAGACCCAATTGCAAACCCATTAACCACGCCATCAGGCAAAATCGAGATCTATTCCGAGCAATTAGCGGAGCTGCAAAATTCATGGGAGCTGGAAGAGGGGGATGTTATCCATCCACTGCCAGTCTATTCCGTTGGGTTTGAGCAGTACGGCGATCCATTAATGGCGAAATTCCCATTACAGTTGACGGGCTTCCACTATAAATCACGTACCCACTCAACCTATGGCAACGTGGATGTACTGAAAGCGGCTTGTCCTCAAGAGTTATGGATCAACCCACAAGATGCGGCGAAACGTTCCCTGAAACAGGGGGATTTAGTCCGTGTATACAATGACCGAGGCGAAGTGCGTGTCAAAGTCAAAGTCACCCCGCGTATTTTACCGGGTGTGGTTGGTTTGGGTGAGGGTGCATGGTATGACCCTGATGGTAACCGCGTTGATCATGCGGGCAGCATTAACGTGCTGACTACGCAGCGTCCATCGCCACTGGCGAAAGGGAACCCATCACACTCTAATCTTGTTGAAGTTGTGAAAGCTTAAGGATGCCAGATATGTCAACGCAATATGGTTTTTATATCGATTCAAGTCGTTGCACTGGCTGCAAAACCTGTGAGTTAGCCTGCAAAGACTTTAAAAATTTATCTCCAGAAGTGAATTTCCGCCGTATTTATGAATACGCAGGGGGGGATTGGACTGAGCAAGATGGCGTTTATGGACAGAATGTTTTCGCCTATTACCTGTCGATTTCGTGTAACCACTGTGATGACCCAGCGTGTGCCAAAGTGTGCCCAAGCGGTGCGATGCACAAACGCGAAGATGGGTTTGTGGTGGTGGATGAAGAAGTCTGTATTGGTTGCCGCTATTGCAGCATGGCATGCCCTTACGGTGCGCCTCAGTTTGACCAAGAAAAAGGCCATATGACCAAGTGTGATGGTTGCTATGAGCGTGTTGCAGAAGGCAAAAAACCAATCTGTGTGGAATCTTGCCCATTACGGGCATTGGATATGGCACCGATTGAAGAGCTACGCGCCAAATATGGGGATTTAGCGGAAATCGCACCGTTACCATCGGCTGAGTATACTCATCCAAATATCGTCTTAAAATTGAATGCCAATAGCAAACCTGTCGGTGATACCACGGGTCATCTGGCTAACCCGGAGGAAGTTTAATATGGGCGCGGGAATTCATGAATGGCCATTGATGTTTTTCACCGTTATTGGTCAAAGTGTTGCAGGTGCATTTATTGTGATGGCAGCGGTTTTGTTAAGTGGAAAATTATCCCCTGAACTTAACCGTAAAGTGCATTACAGCATGTTCGGCCTGTGGGTGTTAATGGGGATTGGTTTCTTACTATCCACGATGCACATGGGGACACCACTGCGTGCATTTAATGCCTTCAATCGCCTAGGGGCTTCTTCACTGAGTAATGAAATTGCTAGTGGTGCAATCTTCTTTGCCTTTGGGGGCTTGTATTGGTTGTTGGCAGTGTTAAATAAAATGCCTGCTGCACTAGGTAAATTATGGTTAGTGGTGGTGGCTGTTCTTGCGGCTATCTTTGTGGTGGCAACTTCCCGTGTGTACCAAATCCCAACGGTACCAACATGGAATAACAGCTACACCATGATCAACTTTGTGCTAACGGCATTCTTAGGTGGGCCTATCTTAGCCGCGTTGCTATTGCGTGTGGCTGGGTTTGACCTGCAATGTATTCGTCGTCTCCCTGCATTGAGTGCGATAGCATTATTAGTGAGCGCAGCCGCCGCTATCTCTCAAGGATTTGACTTGGCGAGTATTGAAACCGCGGTACAAAAAGCAACGGATTTAGTGCCTGACTACGGTTTCTTAATGGATATTAAGATTGTCGCCGTTGCGATGGGTCTGGGCTGCTGGATCATGCCGTTAATCGCGAAACGTAATCCATCCGTCATCAACTTGGGTATTGGTACCCTGTTAGTGCTGGCGGGCGAGATAGTTGGACGCGGTGTGTTCTATGGTCTGCACATGACCGTGGGCATGGCAGTTAACTAATCATCACTACAAAGGCTTAGCAGATGGTTGCTAAGCCTGAGGTTGATAACAAAGAGGGATAAAAGCGTGGTTTTTCCCTCTTTGTGTTATCAGGCGAAAATCAATAAATTGATTTTCCTCGTTAATTTTACAACCCAAACGAGCCATTTCCAAACCTGATGGTTTTGTCAATGGTCTGAGGCTTAGCAACCTTTTGCTAAGCCTTTCGTTCCCAAGAATTTTTATCAATAATAAACAAAACAACACATAACACATGAACAGTGGATTACACACCATGAACGAACTCGCTTTAAATGATGTTTCTGTGACAGCTCGGATCCTTGGTGCGGCATTCTATTATTCCCCTGACCAAGTGCCTGAGATTATCGAATTATTGGTATCAGGTGAGTGGGTAGCAGATTGGCACTATGGCTCTGAAGAGCAAAAACAAGGGATTGCCGCAGAGATGGCGGCACTGCAACGTGATGATGAAACCCTAGATGAGGCCTATCAACGCCTCTTTATTGGCCCTTACGCACTCCCTTCTCCACCGTGGGGATCGGTCTGGCTCGATAAAGAAAATGTGCTGTTTGGCGAGTCTACCTTGCAACTTCGAAAGTGGATGCAAGCCAATCAAATTGATATTCATTTAACCCAAAACGAACCCGAAGACCATTTTGGTTTATTGATGATGATGGTGGCTTGGGTAGCGGAACATCAACCTGAAAATCTTTCTGAATTATTAGGCAAACATATTTTGCCATGGGGCCTGCTGTATTTAGGCAAAATGCAGGAAAAAGGCGATTCACCATTTTATGTGGGGCTGAGTAAGCTGGCGCATTTAACGCTGGTGGCTTGGCAGGATTCGATGAATATTGAAGCGGATAAAAAACTGATTTTTTATCGCTGATGAGTCGGTTGGCGATCTTGGGGATCGCCAATTTATCCTAAGGTTTGATTGGCTGTTTTTGTTGGATCCAAACGCGATAAGCAAAGGCACTGCCCACTAACCCTAAGTAAATAATCGGCTCAGGCGTTAAGGTTTTTAATGACAAAGCATAGTGGCAAAGTGCGAGTAATAGCGTTGGGTAAAGCAGCATGTGAATTCTTTTCCACCATATGCCTAAGCTTATTCGTATGCGGTTGAATGAACTCACCGCCATCAAAAATAAGCATAGCCAAGCAGTGGCACCAATCACTAAGTAGACCCGCGAAAAAACCTCTTCGAAAAAGAGTGCCCAATTATTGATGCCAATCTCCAGTAATAAATAGCTACTCAAATGCAGTACAGCCCAGAAAAAACACCATAATCCCAGTAATTTTCGTGTCTGAAACAGCGCGGTAAATCGCAATAATTTAGCGATAACCGGGATCAGTGCGATAACGACGAGTAAACGCAAAGCAGCTATTCCGGTAAAATGTTGGATGTCTTTAGCGGGATCAGCGCCAAATTGCTGGGTATCAATTAAAAAAATCAGCCATACCAAAGGAAGCAGAGCAATAAGATGAAAGCCTCCTTTGGTTAATCTCACTAATAACCTGTTTTCTTGAGGCATTAGAAGTATCTCCGCAAGTCCATCCCCTGATACAAGTTTGCGACTTGGTCACCATAACCATTAAACAGCAAAGTAGGTTGTCGGGTCACTTGACCTAAACCCCCGGCACCAATAAAACGCTCGGTGGCTTGTGACCAACGAGGATGATCAACTTGCGGATTCACATTGGCAAAAAAACCATACTCACTAGGCGCGGATAGGTTCCATGTAGTATCTGGCATCTGCTCGGTTAGGCGAATTTTGACGATAGACTTAATTCCTTTAAAGCCATATTTCCAAGGAACAACCAAGCGGATCGGAGCGCCATTTTGATTAGGTAATGTTTTTCCATATACGCCAGTGGCAAGTAAGGTTAGCGGGTTCATGGCTTCATCTAAACGCAGTCCTTCAACATAGGGATAAGATAACCCACCGCCGATATAACGGCTTTTTTGGCCCGGCATTTGTTCAGGAGCATAACGAGTTTCAAAGGCAACATATTTGGCTTTGCTGGTGGGCTCCACCAATGCCAATAATTTGGCTAATGGAAAACCAATCCAAGGAATAACCATCGACCAAGCCTCGACGCAGCGCATACGATAAATACGTTCCTCTAAGGGAAACTTGGTGTTGATATCATCTAAATTAAGGGTCAAAGGACGATTCACTTCGCCATCAATGGTGATTGTCCATTCGTCGGTAATGAGGGTATGCGCATTTTCAGCGGGGTCAGATTTTCCTAGCCCAAACTCATAAAAGTTATTATAGCCAGTCACTTTATCTTCAGGTGTCAGGGTTAACGATGACTGAAACTCCTCCGGCTGAATAAATGTCAGCGCTTTTCTTGGCGCTGAGGGTGTTGCTGGCGTATCGTCACTTAACCAAGAAAATAAGCCTGCATTTGCTGTCGCGGCAACGGTTAAACCTGCCGCCCCCACACCTAAGGCTTTGAGCAGTTGTCGGCGCTTCATAAAAAAAATGGATTCATCCGTGATTTGAGATCCAGGGATTTTAGGTAACTTTTTCATTGTGCGCTCCATAGCAAAAAGAAGAATGAAATCAGTTATACCGAATGCGTGATCAAAGTGGCTGACAGTAAGATGACAAATTTGTCATCTTACTTAATTGTAGGAAATTTTAGGGTAATGATGCTGGTGCCTGCATGGTGTTCAAAGCTAACCGAACCGCCATGCAGTTCAACAATGGCTTTGACAATCGCCAGACCTAATCCGGTTCCCTCTGTAGTTCTGGCATTATCTCCGCGCCAAAAACGAGTGAAAATTTCCTCACTATTTTGTAGCGGTTCTCCTTGGTTAGTGATGCAGATTTCTCGTTGCTGAGGATGCTCAATGATTTGGGTAACCACGCGAGTATTTGGGTGAGAGTATTTAATCGCATTAGCGATAACATTCATGAATACACGGCTCAGTAATACCGGGTCAGCATCAAGCATGAGGGTTGAAGGTTTACAATAAAGCGTAATCTGTTTCTCTTCTGCATAAGCAGAAAATAGCTCATAAACATCATTCACTAATCCTGAGACTGAGAGATTTTCTCGATTTAACGTAATATTTTTATTTTCAGCACGTGCAATAAATAACGTGCTTTGGATCATCTGTGCCAGCTTATCGAGCTCTTCAATATTACTAATGATGACGTCTTCATATTCGCTAGCACTGCGGGAGCGCTGGAGCGTAATTTCATTTTGCACTCGAATGGCATTAATGGGCGTTCTTAACTCATGAGCTAAGTCATCGGCGAACTGGGTTAGTTTAACAAAGTCATGTTTTAGCCGTTGGCGCATCGTATTCATTGATTCGCCCAGTTCTTTTAACTCTTGTGGAAGCTTCGCAATATCGATCGGATCATTCAGCGCATGTACGTCCGTTTTGATCGTGATCTGGCTCAGTGATTGAATATCGGAGAGCCCTTTTTTCAGCAACCATAAACTCAGTAACCCCATCAGCAGTATTGAGAGAGCAGATACAAGCACGCTTTGGGTTAAATATTGGGTTAATACCCCGCTGCGGTCGACGGAGACTTTACCGAGTACCACATGGAGCTGCCCTAATGGTGAGTTCATGGCGAAATAGACTGCGGAGATGGGGATATTTTGTGCGGTTTGCCAATGGTTGATGGCATGAATATTGAGTTGCCCAAGGTTCACTAACCGCAGTGGTTGGGTATCCAGAAGTTCGCTGTTAGTCGCGACGAGTATGTGCCCACTCGCATCAGAAATTTGGATCAAATCTTGGCGCATGTCCATCATGCTTTGGAAATACATCGGTAGCGTTTTGATATCGATGCCACCGGAAATTAACTTAGCAAGCTGCTCTGCACGGTTCACTAGCAAATTATTGTCTTGTTCAGACAGCTCATTCTTCAGCGAGTGATACAAAACCCATGTCACGATGCCAGCATTAGCGACCATCAGAATGATAAACAGGGAAATAAGTTTAAAGCGTAACGACTTTTTTTTCATTCTATTGGCCTATTTAAGCGGTATCCCATCCCTCGAATGGTTTCGATAAGCTTGACCTCAAACTCATCATCAATTTTTTTTCTCAATCGACGGATGGCGACATCGATGATATTGGTATCACTGTCAAAATCGATGCCCCAAACTTCACTGGCAATTAAGGTTCTTGGTAAAATTTCATCGCTATGCAGCACGAAAAACAGCAACAAAGAAAACTCTTGGCGGGTTAAGATAATTTTCTTTCCTCCGCGTTCAACATCATGGCGGGTCAGATCTATCTTTAAATCTGCAATAGTCATGGTTGTCGAGCTTGGTTGATTAACTTTGAGTTGGTTTTTAACACGCGCTAATAATTCAGAAAACGAAAATGGTTTTACAAGGTAGTCATTGGCACCGAGCTCTAAGCCTTTAATACGATCATCTACGGCATCCCGTGCAGTGAGGCAAATAACGGGAATGCTTTTCGCGGTGCGTAAGATTTTTAAAATATCCCAGCCACTCATACCGGGCAGCATGATATCGAGAATAACCAATTGATAATTGTTTTCTAAAGCAAAGTAGAGTCCATCGCGACCATCATTAGCCACATCCACTAGAAAACCCGCTTCTTCTAAGCCATTTTTAACCCAACCTTGGGTTTTAAGGTGATCTTCAATTAATAGTATTCTCATGGAAACCCAGCACTCGTGTTATTTGACTTAATTCATCTTAAAGAAACTTTTACTGTAAAGAAACAGTCTGGGGTTTAGCAATAAAAATGAGGTATATGAAGATATTTCAGGGGAGAAAAACACGGGGAACTCATTGATTGCAGGTTCAACAAGCCCCGTGTTGGGGTAAGCTTAGTTTTCGCTATGTGGCTGGTAGCCGTAACGAATTGTCTCGACATCGTCGAGTTGAATTTGGGTCACGGTTGGCTGCGTAGTGGCAATCACGCGACCATCGCGGATGGAATAGCGTACTGGCACTTGGCGGCGTACTGCATCAAAACCATTTTCGGCAGGCAGGATCAGCAGGCTTGCGCGTTTCCCTTCATCGATACCGTAATTTTGCAAATTCAAGGTTTTCGCGCTGTGCTCAGTGATAAGCTTCAGGCCATCATTAATCTGACCATAGCCCATCAATTGGCAAACATGCAGACCCATATGCAGCACTTGCAGCATATTCGCGGTACCCAGCGGATACCACGGGTCGAACACATCATCGTGACCGAAGCAGACGTTGATATTGGCGGCGAGCATTTCCTTCACGCGGGTGATCCCACGACGCTTTGGATAGGTATCGAAACGACCTTGTAAGTGAATATTCACTAACGGGTTGGCGACGAAGTTAATCCCTGACATTTTCAGCAGACGGAATAAACGTGAAGCATAAGCGCCGTTATAAGAATGCATTGCCGTTGTATGGCTGGCAGTAACGCGTGCGCCCATATTTTCACGATGAGCAAGGGCGGCAACGGTTTCGACAAAACGTGACTGTTCATCATCAATTTCATCACAGTGAACATCGATTAAACGGTCATACTTTTGTGCCAGCGCAAAGGTCTTATGAAGTGATTCCACACCATATTCACGGGTGAATTCAAAGTGCGGGATGGCCCCGACCACATCTGCCCCTAAACGTAGCGCTTCTTCTAATAGCTCTTCGCCGTTTGGGTAGGACATGATCCCCTCTTGTGGGAAAGCAACGATCTGCATATCCACCCAAGGCGCGACTTCTTTTTTCACTTCCAGCATGGCTTTCAGTGCCGTTAAAGTGGCATCGGAAACGTCAACGTGGGTACGAACATGTTGGATACCGTTAGCTATCTGCCACTTTAGTGTTTGCCAAGCGCGCTGTTTTACATCGTCATGGGTCAGCATCGCTTTGCGTTCTGCCCAGCGTTCAATCCCTTCAAACAGGGTGCCAGACTGGTTCCAATTTGGCTGCCCAGCGGTTTGGGTTGTATCCAAATGAATATGTGGCTCAACAAACGGAGGAATAGCTAAACCACCTTCACCATCAAGGCTGTTGGCTAATACTTCACCTGCGGGCTGCGGAACGATAGCTTTGATTTGTTGATTTTCAATATCGATTCGCCACAGACCTTCACGCTCAGGTAAACGGACATTGTGGATATGTTGAATATGTTGATTAAGCACGGGTCATCTCCGAATTAGTGGCGTGTATGCGATTCAATAGTGGATTCAAAATGGCGTAGCAGATAGCGCCGCCAAGCACGGCGTTAACAGGGACAATGCCTGGCAGCCAATGTCCTGCGGCAACACCCGCAGCCACGGCGATTAACGCACTGATATTCACATCACGCATTTTGCTCATGTCAAAAGTGGCATAGCGATGACGATACATTAAGTAATCCGCGATGATAATGCCACCAATCGGTGGAATGGCTGCGGATAAGAAGGTCAGCCAGCTAACAAAGTTGTTGTACAGCCACAGTGCGCAGAGTGTGCCCACTAAGCCGTTGATAATGGATAACGTCTTGCTGGATAAGCCCGTAATGTTGGCGAACCCTAAGCCGGAAGCGTACAGCGCGTTGTCGTTGGTTGTCCAAATGTTCAAACCAAGCACGATAATTGCTGGTAAGAGTAACCCTTGCGCTATCATCACGTCGGAGATATCCGCCATGCCTAATGAAGCTGCGCCCGCCGCACCGAAGATAAACATCAGTGAGTTGCCTAAGAAGAACGCCACAATCGCCACCAGTACCGCGATTTTCGGCTTACGCCCGAAGCGTACGAAGTCAGCGGTTAAGGTTCCTGCGCTGACAAACGAGCCGACAACCATCGCCAGTGCGAGGTTGAAATCGATTGGTTGTTCCGGTTTTACCATTTGCAGAGCGCTTAAACCACCGGCATCAGTGACAGCAAGATACACTGAGTAGCTTCCTAAGATAGCAATGGCAGGTACGGCAATAATGGAGAGGATGGTTAACGCGGAGATACCAAAGAACACGGTGACGGTCATCAAAATACCGGAAATACCAATCAGTAAGTTGATATCCCAGCCCGTAGCTTTACCGACGGGAATGGCGAACATGGCAACGCCGACACCGAACCAGCCGACCTGTGTACCGCCAAGTAAGAAAGAAGGGAGCCAAGAGCCGCGAATACCGAAAGAATAACGAGCAAGAAGGTGGGTTGTTAAGCCTGTTTTTGAACCGATAAAACCAAGGAAGGCGGTGTAGACACCAAGAATAAGATTACCAATGAGAACTGCGAGGAAGAAATCGTTGAAACTAAGACCGGTACCGAGAGCGCCTCCGGTCCACATACTGGCGGAAAAGAACGTTAAACCCAGCATTACAAAGGTTAATGCGAGTCCGCCTTTTCTTGCGGATATGGGTACTGGTTCATGACTATAATTTTTATCACCGGACACATTTTTATTACCGGACACAGTTGCCTCCTGTCGCTATTCTCTGGCCAAAAAAATCTGACGAATTCTATAGCCGTAAAAACAAAAAGCAAACGTTTTCATACATGCTTAAAAAGAATTAATGAATGGTGTTTTTGCTCGTTTTTTATTCTAGTCTGTCGCGTAACTGGAAAGGGAGTAAGACGGTAAAAAGCCGGATGGGGTGAGATAAAACTACGATAAAAATCAGGGGGCAAAACAACCAATGATACAAATAAAGAACGTAAAATTAAGATAAAAAACTTCCGAATGTGTGGGGGTTAATGATTCGTTTTTTTTATTTATATTTATGCAATAAAATATAATGCTCAGCTGGTTTTTAATATTTTATTTAATATTACCTTTATAAAAGGTTATTTGGGATTTACTGCTCGTTTTTTTGAGGTAAACATGATTTTAATCTAAATTGGAATCTATATTTATAAATATAACTATTTATGTAATTTAATATTTTATCATTTGATAAGTAAAGAGTAAAAAAAGAGTTTCAATATTGCAAAAATGATAATAACGTTAATTTTATAGTCATTTTGACGAGATTTAATGTTTCTTGTCGTTTTAATATGGTTATGTTTTTAAAGAATATTTTTTAATTTTGAATGATTTTTTTATAGTAAACATCGCGCTGATCACAAAATGGCAGTTAATTTCTATATAGGGAGTTAAAATTGATATCCCTCAATTAAATAAAACAATTAAAGTTCAAAATGAATTACCAATTAAAAATTCATTCTTTTCTTTGTTTGTTCTATCTATTTCTCCAGGGAATAAAAGAGGTCAGTCATGATAATACAAATTATCGCGGCATTAATTATCGTTGCTACAATTTATCTTTTAATTAAAAAATATGAAACTCGGATGGTATTAATTGCTGCGGGGCTAGTACTTTGTATTATTAGTCTCGTGCCAATGGATGCCTTAAATGCATTTAGCGAGCGCATGGTTTCGGCTCCGCTGATCCAAGCCATTTGTTCCAGTATGGGTTTTGCTTATGTAATGAAATACACCAAGTGCGATAAACACTTAGTGCTGGTGCTATCTCGTGTTTTAACTCGACTGGGTTTTTTCCTGATCCCCGCAGCGGTCGTGTTGACTTTCTTTATTAACATCGCGATCCCATCTGCAGCAGGGTGTGCCGCTGCGGTTGGTGCGACATTGATTCCATTGCTGATTGCTGCGCGTATTCACCCCGCTATTGCAGGTGGTGCCGTGCTGTGCGGTACGATAGGTTCTATGCTGAGCCCTGGGTTGTCACATAACCCATTTGTGGCGCAGATGTCGAACATGAGTATTGTTGACTTAATTGCTCGCCACGGGCCATATAGCTTAGCGGTTGGAGGCATCGCCGCCGTTTCTTTAGCTATCGTTGCTTTAGTGAAAAAAGAGTACAACATGAAAGCGGTTGTCGAAGTGAATGGCACTGCGGGTACAGAACAAAATGTAGCGGCAGAACAACCAAATTATCTTTACGCGACAGCGCCGTTTATTCCATTAATCCTATTAATCCTGCCATTTATGGATGCGTTGAAAGCGTATCAAATCAGTGTGCCAGCGGCGATGGTCATTGGGGCAATTTATGCGTTAGTGATCACGCGTACTAACCCTTCAACCATTACTAAAGAGTTTTTTAAAGGAATGGGGAATGCCTATGGGGATGTTCTTGGGATCATCATCGCTGCCGCCGTTTTCTCTGCGGGTCTTAAAGCATCCGGCTTAATTGATTCCTTCATTGGTTTTCTGATCCACTCTCCTGAATTCGCACGTTGGGGAGGGACATTGGGCCCATTCTTAATGGGAATTATCACGGGTTCAGGTGATGCGGCCGCGTTTGCTTTCAACGAAACGGTAACCCCATTTGCCCAGCAATTTGGTTATGAAATTCCTGATTTGGGGATGGCTTCTGCAATTTCAGGCGCATTGGGTAGAACCATGTCACCGTTGGCGGGTGCGGCTATCGTCTGTGCAGGTTTAGCCAATGTGAACCCGATGGAAATTGTGAAGCGTACTGCGCCCGGCATGATTGTTGGGGTGATCTTCATTGCGCTCATCATGCTTTAATTTTAAGGAGATAACATGTCAAACATCACATTAGAACAACTGACTCAATGGCGTCGTGAATTCCATCAATATCCGGAAATTGGTTGGTCTGAGTTTTTAACCACAGCAAAAATCGTTGAAGAGTTGCGCAGCCTGAATTTAGACGTGAAAGTGGGTCCACAGGTGATCAATCCTGAATATGCCTTCGGACGTCAACAAAAAGTGGTGGATAAAGGTTTAGCGGTGGCAAGAAAGCACCAAGTTGATGAAAATCTGCTGGCTGAAATGCAGGAGTTGACAGGGTGCGTTGCTATTTTTGATAGCGGTAAAGCGGGACCGACGGTAGCACTACGTTTTGATATTGACTGTGTCGGCGTGACAGAAAGTACCGATGAAACCCATCGACCAAAAAATGATAGTTTTAGCTCTTGCCATCCCGGTGAAATGCATGCGTGTGGCCATGATGGGCATATCGCGATTGGTTTAGCCGTTGCACATTGGCTAGTGGCAAATAAAGAGAGCTTATCTGGCAAAGTAAAATTGTTATTCCAACCTGCGGAAGAAGGCGTTCGTGGTGCGAGAGCGATGGCAGAAAGTGGCATTGTGGATGATGTGGATTATTTCTTAGGGGCACACTTAGGGTTCATTGCCAATAGTGGTGAAATTGTGATTAACCCAACCCATTTTCTCTGTACAACAAAACTGGATTTTCGCTTCAAAGGTGCACCGTCTCATGCAGGCGCTGAGCCTGAATTAGGGCGTAACGCGTTAGCAGGTGCTTGTCATGCCACAACGCAAATGTTGGGGATTTCAAGACACGGTAAAGGAATGTCGCGCATTAACATTGGGGTACTGAATGCAGGTGAGGGGCGAAATGTGACGCCATCCTATGCTCAAATGCAGATAGAAGTCCGTGGCGAAAATGAAGAGATCAACCGCTTTATGAGCGAAAATGCGATTCGCATGGCTGAAGGCTCCGCACACAGTTTCCAGCTAGAAATGGAAAGTGAAGTGATGGGTGAAGCGGTTGATTTAACTAATGACCAAGAGCTGATTGACACCTTGGCAAGTGTGGTAGCACAACATGGGGAATTAACTGCGGTGGCGACTCGACCATTTGGCGGTAGCGAAGATGCCACTATCTTGGCAAAACGCGTGCAGCGTCATGGGGGGAAATCTCTGTATTTTGTTGTCGGTGCAGATAGAACCGCAGGGCATCACCAAGCTAATTTCGATTTCGATGAAAAACAGATGTTAACAGCCTATCAGCTGTATACCGGATGTTTGGTGTCATTAATGTAATTTTGGTGATAGGAAAGAGCCACTGAGAGAGTAATCTCCCAGCGGCTCTTTTTATTTCGATAAGGCTTTATTTTGCTAAAGAATGCAGGGCATCTTTCAATAGATTGGCGGCAATAATAATGTCGTCGAAATCAGTAAACTCATCAGGGTGATGACTAATCCCATTTTTTGATGGCGTGAAAATCATTGCGGTTGGGAATTTTTGGGCGATATTCATCGAGTCATGACCTGCACCGCTCAACATTGTCATATAACCGATGTTTTGTTCAAGGCAATGCTGTTCAATACACTGACAAATCTCGTTATCTAATTTCACTGGTGCTTCCGTTGAAATTTCACGGATCTGAATCGAAACATCGTTGTCTTGTTCCGATTTTCTAATGGAATTTTTCAAGTGAGTGGCAACGCGGGCAATACTTTCTGGCTCAATACCGCGAATATCAACCAAGAAATTCACTTCACCGGGAATAACGTTCATGGAATTTGGATATACATTGAGTTTCCCAATGGTACCGACGGTTCCCCATACAGATTCACGGCAAGCCGCTCGGTTTACATCGCTGATAATGGTGGCGCTGGCCACTAATGCATCGTGGCGCTGATACATTGGAGTAGCACCGGAGTGATCCGCATGTCCGGTGACCTGAACTTGGAAGCGGGTTGGCGCCGCAATTCCGTTCACAATTCCCACTGATTTTCCTTCCAGCTCAAGGCGTCGACCTTGTTCGATATGCATTTCGATAAAAGCAGAATAATGGTTATCAGCCAATTGGCATTGTTCAATTTCGTGGCTTGGGTAACCAAGGCTATCTAAGACATCGAAAAAGCTGTGTCCATCATCATCTCGGTTGAGGGCCCACTTTTCACGATCAACTTTCCCAAGTAACACTTTGCTGCCAATACATGAAAAACCAAACCGGCTGGATTCTTCAGCCCTAAAAATGACGAGCTCAAGAGAGCGAGATAATTGTTTTGGCTCGAATTGCATCAACGCATAAAACCCTGCTACGACACCAAGCGTACCATCATAAGCGCCACCATTAGGAACCGTATCCAAATGAGAGCCAGTACCAACAGCAGGTAAATTGGGATCTTTTCCCGGTAATCGGCAAAAAATATTCCCTATCGCATCTTGGCGAACAGTAAACCCAGCTTTTTGCATGGTTACTATCATGTATTGGTGTGCCAATTGGTCTGTGGGTGTATAGGCCAAACGTGTCACACCTTTATTTTCAGGATAAACAGTAAAGGATGCTAATTTTTCAAATAATAATTTCATTTCATTAGTAGAAAATAATTCCCTAGTCATGAAAACCTCTTTCATAAGTTGTAATCAGATATATTTAAATTTTTTGGAATAAGAAGGATTAAAAATAAAAAGCAGGAAAATATAAAAATTATTATGAGTATCACTATGCAAATAGGACTCGGGTAAGTCAAACAGAAGTATGAAAAAGAGAGGGTTGCATGATATTTATCAAATTACTGATATTAAACGAAAATATAACAAATTTTACGTTTGTGGTAGATTTTGATTATCGAGGATTTATCTAAAAGTTTTTTAAATAAATCCATGATTTTTGCATTATTTATTGATTGTATGTTGGGATTCTATAATTTAAATAAGAGATTTATTTTTGATAATCAATTTAAAGCAATAATTTATTTTATTGTTTTCAAACTTTCATTAATTGTTATTTTTTATATTCAATTGTTAGTGTCCAAATAATGTAAGTAGAGATGGACATCATTATACAATTGACGTAATTCAGTACTATTTTGTTGTCTACGTAATAGTGTTTGCAGAAGACGGTGAATTTTTTCAACATCAGGCTGTGGGTGCTGTAAACGTAAAATGAGCCCTTTTAGGGCACGATTGTATGATTCAGAGGCGGAAAATTGTTTATAAACTTGAATCAGATTAAGCCAAATAGCGTGGCGGACAGCAAAAAATTGTATTGTTCTATCAAATGGATATTCACTTTTGCGTGCCAATATTAACCCGCTAAATAGGCGATGACTCATCTGTGATGTTGAGGGTTTTTGTCCGGCAATAATCTTATTAAGACCCAGTATAAATTGTTGTTCACTGAGTAAAATAAGGTTTTGGTAACGTTTCTTCGGATTTGTTGGGTAAATCCAATAAAAAGCCCCCATTGCAACTAACGGCCCACAAATAATGGCGATGGCATTACCGAGGCTTTCTGGAAAACTTAATGTAAAAGGGTAACTTGGTTGCAGTAAGATCAAAGAGACCATGATGTAATCAAAGGCGATTAAAATCAGTTTTTTGTGGGCAAAAACCAAAATTCCACTGATGATGACGGGCACAATAAATAAGGTCATTTGCCATGATGATGATGCAAATGGCCATAGACACCAAGTACAAATCAACGCGGCAAGTGCCCCTAAAGATTGTCCGGTGAAGATGTTTTTCATAAACCTAGCGGGGTAATCGAGGGATGCAAACAGTGCGATCATCACCGATAACCCCAGAGTTAAATACGCCAGAGCTTGCCATTGAGTTACTAACCAGAGTAAGCCAACGGTGGCAATGGAAACGAAGGAGCGTGCAAAAGTTTGCCAAGCGGCAATGCGATCATGGTGGAGTTTTAGCTTATCTACACGGTGTTGTGCCTTGATGGATAACCCTTTTGACACATAAAACAGTGGGATTAAGAGATTTTTCAATATGCCATTCGGGCACAGAGACAGGATATGTTTCCATTGGGATTCGGTCGGTTGTATTTCTGGGAATGGAAATGCAGCTACCCCTTTAAATTTATCAAGTTGTAGCAAAATCTGGCTTTGAGCGAGTAGTTGTTGGCGGGCTTTTATGACTTGTTTACGATGATAACGCCACCCAATACGGTTAGCTTCTAACTGCTCATCATAGGTGGTCATTTTCTGCCATAAGGTGTCAATGTCCTGTTGTTCAATAGATTCTTTTTTATATAAAGAGCGGTGCAAAATCGTGTAAAACTGCTGATCAATTTGTTGTTTGAGGGCTATGATAGAGGCTTGTTCACGCTTGGGGGTGAACAAAAAGTTAAACAAAACGGCGCATAAGACGCCCACTAAAATGGTCCAAAATCTATCCCATGCTACGGAAAAAATATTGTCTGTAGCATGAACGCTGAGCATGCTCACCATTACTGCAGAATAACCCGCTAAAAAAGTACCATAAGCCACAAAGCTTTTTTGTAGTTGCCCAATACCGCTGCATGCGCCTAACCATCCTGCTAAACCAATAACAAAAAGTAACGGGCTGATTAGGTTAATTTGAATGAGTGCAATGCCGGCAACGACACCAATAACTGTACCTGCAAACCGCCACCAACTTTTTTCTAATAAGTTTTCACGCCAAGGTTGCGCTGATGCCCATACGGTCATTGCCGCCCATTGGGGGTGAGTAAGTCCTGCATATTCAGCAATAAATAGCGCGAGAATAGATGCGCAGGCAGTGATCATTGCAAAGCGTAAACGGTCAGAATCAAATCCGAATCGCTGCATTAATGTAGTTAGTTGTGACATGGTATTTTGCAGATTGGTGAATAGAATTGGGTATAGAGTAGTGCTTGTGGCGGGAAATCGCAAATAGGACATGATTAGATGAAAAAATAGGAAGCTAAAATAAAAAGTAAAAGCGCTAGAGATAGGCTTTTACTTTTTATGCTTCTTTAAATAGCACTAATGAAATTCTTTATATTAGGCGTAAGACTCAGTAAGTTCTTTTGATTTATGCTCATGAGAAATATCACTATTATCTTGAAATATATCAGAGAAGATATCGCTAATATTCACATCCAATATTTTCGTTACTCGCGCTAAACAATCAATATCAATGCGATTGACGCCACGCTCATAACGGAAAAGCTGTTGTTCACTAATATCACATTCTTTAGCGAGTTGAAAAACAGTATAACCTTGCGATTTTCTTAATGATTTTATTTTCTGCCCAACAGCATAGGCAATGGGAAATTTTCTATTCATGTTTATTCTCTATAAAATTATAATTGTAAAATAATGGTCAGAATTAGTTTTAGAAACAATAAGTATTGCTTAATATAGTATTAATTTTTAAAAAAATAGTTGGATATATAGTGAGCATCAAGAGTCACTAAGTAAATAATATACTATTCTCATGAATGTTTTCAATTGCTCCCAAAATGACAATATAATTATATTAATTTTTAGATTTATATTTACCTTAAATGAATATTGAAAATTAATTCATTTATTTCATGGCGTTAGGTTTGTTTTTTTATAGGTATAGAACAAATGTATATTTTAATACGGTATTATTTTTTAGTGTTAAATGTCAACATTAATCAATTTACCAAAATATAAATCTAAAAAAAATTAAAATAAAGTATTAGCTATATTTGATGAGTTGATTTCCTTATAGGAAATTAGCTTAATATCTTTTTATTATTAGATATATTAGATATAGATATCAATCTAAGAGGATCATTATTTGATCAGTTTTTATGTTATGCTGCTAAATAAAACAAATGACAGAGGTTAATAAATTATATGGTTTTTTTGTTTTTTATTTTCGCTGTTTTTCATCATATGGAAATAATGAGTGACTATTATGTTAATACTTTGTAGGTATTTCTTCAGTAAGGGCTACCCCCCCCAATAGGGGAGCGTAGTCTCGATGTGCTTAAGATTATTTTTAACTCTGATGTCATGAAGAGTGACCTATTTTAATGAAAGCTATATTTTATTTGATAGTTCAACAAGGTTTTTCCAATCACAGTCAGAAATGATGATGGTTCAAATTTAATTTCTGTATTAATGTGGTTATTTACAATCTAGCTATTACCTGAAGTGCTTGTATTGGCTCTTTGTGCAATAAAAATATGAACGACAGATTTTGATGATGAATTGCCTTTTTTATCTGTTGCTAGAACACTTATGGTATAACTATTAGCATTCTTCACATTATTTTTATCCGCGGGCAAGACAATACTGTATTGACCATTTTCATTGAGAAGATATCCCCCTGAGGCAACTAATGATTCTGTACTCCAAGTGAAGTGGCTCAATCCATATTGGCTGTTTACTGTGACATTCAGAGGTATTTTTTCTCCTGCTTGGCCCATGATAGTGTCTGTAACAAATAAATGGATCAGCTCATTCTTTTGGTAATCTAAAATAATATGATTGTTACGACTGACTAAATCATAACGATTACCCATGAGTGAACGAAATGCATTGACGGATTGTGGATCCAAATGTTGCTTCAAACTTTTGCCAAATTGGTAGTTTAGTTGTAAACCAACCCGCGAATCTTTTTTGCTGGCTTTCCCTTGACGATGTTCTGCATTCAATGTGATTAATGGAATCGGCGTATAGTTGAGGCCGACATTGATGGAGTAGGGGTTGCGTTGTAAATTTTTGGTGCCGAATAGGGCAACAGCGTCACCATAATATTGCTCGTAAGTGAACTTTCCACCAATATGTGGATAGGTAGGTAGCCAACCTTCTGCGCTGAGATTCCATCCATTGGACGGTCTGGCTGAGTGATCGACTAATTCTCGAGCATTGCGCCAGCGACTAAGACGATGGTAGCTGTTGCCTGACAGTTTTAAGAAATCACGACGATATTCAATGCCTAGCCCTACACGAGAATGACCTCGAGACACATCATAATCAAAGAAGGTGTTTCCTCCGATCATCTGTTTTTCATCGTACCAACGTGTACCTAAACCTAGATTGGTTTCGATACGACCTTCCTTACGGTGAAAGCTACCTTGAGTAAACAGTAGGTTATTTTCGCCTTTATAAAGGGGAAGTAACAAATCAATCTGTGAATTTTTGAGTGAAAATTTTTTATCCGCTTCTAATTTAATTTGTGAACTACCAAAGTGATTAAACCAATCTTGTAGATAACTACTCGCTGCCGTTGTGATTATTTCACGTGCAAATGTTTTTGTTTTTTCATGATTAGGCTGTTTAGTAAAAAACTGACCAGCTTTTGATGCAAATTGGGCAAATTTAATTTCATCATCACTGACCGCGGGAGAAGGCGCGTAAACGGGCTTTTCATTTTCGTCCGCAAGGGTTGGCAAAGGCGCCATTGGAATATCCAGTTCATCGCCTGCTTTAAGAGACTCAAAGCTACGAGAGAAAGTTCGAAACTGATTGAGCTTACGTAATTGGCTCAAGTTGATATTGTATTTTGTTGCAATACTCTGGACGGATTCTCCCGCTTGCAGTATGTAGGGCTGTGTTTCTCTGAGTAGAAGCGTACTTTTTTTAGGTAATAAAAAAGTACGAGGCTGATTCACTTGTTCAGTAAATGCGTTAGCGGTAATGGGTAAAAAAATAGATGTCAAAATGAACATGACATGTGTGGTAATTGCTAGCCAAACAATAAATGTCAGGTAATAAAAAATAGAATCCTTAGATTTGATAACCATTAAAAAACTCCAGAAAAGGTTTAATTAAAAAAGTGATAATGATTTTAAAAATCCCTATTCCTGAGCTGTTCCTGCGCTATTCCTGATTTTCATGCAGCTAAATAGATGAGTACTTAATACTTAATATTTATTATCCTGTGAGTCTTATTTACAGATTTACAGAGACTATGCTTATTCTATTTATATTTCATTTGAATAATTTGGAATTATATTTAATGACAAATAGATTCCAATTAATTCTGTTTTTATATATTAATGGTTGTGTGTTTATGAATTGAATACATTGATATATTTTAAATATAGCAAGGCGTTTTTCAGTTCTAATCGATTAGAGAGCACTGACTTTTAGTGACAGCCTTTCAGGCGTAGATTGATTTAACGGAGTAACTTGATTACTCATCATCAGTAATTCCCCCTTTTTTTCGACACGAACACTTAAACCAAAATAGTGGCCTTGAGTTAACAGCGATTCCGGTAAATTAATAGAGAAATTAACTGTTCTCGTGGATTTTCTGGTTGTCAGGGTGTAATCATAATGGCTTTTTTCAGAGTAACTATTTCCGTTTATTGGGGTCACTGAAATGGTAATTAATGCATCATTAGGAATGTCGATAGATTGACTGTAAACATCACCTTGAATATTAAATCCATTTCGATTTTGATTTATTGGGTTATTACAAGAAAATAAAAATAAACAACAGGCTAATATGAAAATAAAATGTAAAATATTTTTTGATATAGTCAATCTAGGCATGGTTTTTCTTCTATTATATAAATAAGTTATTGAAATGAACGGTTAAATACTTTCTGGAAAAAACAGCGAACATATGCATACATATTTTTCTGTTCGTTAAATTTGGATAAAATTGGCATTTCTGACTTTTCACCAGTGTATAAGATACCAATTCTGGGCAGTGTCATGATGAGGTTTTCATCTAACTCTACTTTCTTAAATGATTGGCGCAATTGCCTGACTAATTTGTAGTAACTGCTTTCAGTCACGATAGTTCCACGCTTTTCCCAAATTTCGTGCATCACTTCTCGCTTGCTATTCGTTTTTAACAACAATAGCTTTAATAGGCAGGATTCATTTTCAGATAAATTCACAGTTCTTTTTCCGCGAGATAGCGTTCTCTTTAGTGGGTCATAAACGACTTGACCACATAAAAGTACCATTGGCTCTATTTGATTGTATTCCATGTTATTCATAATATTTCCCACAGATATAGTTCAATATAAAATTAATTATCAATATCGTAATTATCAGTAAAATCGTGTTCAATATAAAAAAACAGTAGGGTAATGAATAGCTGAAAAATTAAGACGTTTTTTTAAATTTGAACAATGTGTTTTGGTGATGTAAATTTAAACTACTATCTGTGAGTGTATATATCAATTTCAAATTTATTTTTTTTATGTTTTTTAAAAAGAAGGGAGTTAAATAGCTTAGATTATAAAAAATGCACTCTAAGCTTGTAAATATTCGTCGGTAATGAATTAATTAATAAACTAATTTAATAGTACAGGGTTATTCAATCGTGAGAGTTATATAGTCGATGGTTCTTCATCATCATCGCCATCAAGATTGAAGCTAGTCATGTTTTTATTCAATTGTTCAGTAAATGGTGTATTCATTAAACTTATCGACATATAACGTTGAATAGCTTTAGTGAAATCTTTATATAGAGCAGGGTCAGATTCAGATGAAGATTTTAATGTTTGGATGATTTGAGTAATGAATGATTCTTTATCATTGCGGTTCAAATTCACCATGGTTTTAAATACCAATGCGAATCGTGTTTTATCACTATCCTGATGTTTAAATTCAGTAATAAAGTTTTGTATTTTAGCGTTTTTATCCTCCGAAATATGGGGGATATTTTTTGCCTGATAGTTCTGTATATCTTTCATGTTGTTACGGGATTTCCAAAGGGTACTCACGTTAGTGTGTAGGTCGGATATACTCGATAGCGTATTGCTATGAGTATGCGAAGCTGACAACGTGTTCAGCAAATTAGGGTCAATTTTCATGTTTTTCTCTCCTTGTTTCTTCTTGTTGAAAAGTGATTTCTTGTTGGAGAGCGTGTTCTTGTTGAATTAGCCGTTTTTGTTGAAGTAATTGCGCATAAGCGTGTTTATGGTGTTGCAACGTTAGACAGCGGGTAGAAATCGGAAAAATATGCGGTAATATTTTCTCTGCCGCTAATTTTGGCGTGAATTGTGTAATTTCATTATTCACTTCTAACGTGATCGAATTATCAGGGCTAGTACATATTTTGATGCCGTTAGCTTGAGAGGTTATTTTGCCTTGCAATGATGCTGGTATGTGCAATTGCACATGGCTAGCTTCAGATTGTAATTGAGCAAAATGTTCTGCCACAATTTCCTGTAGGCGTAAGTCAGTCAATAAACCGATGAGCAATTGAGTTAATTGGCTCTCTGTTTGGCTCACCTTATTTTGGTATTGGGCTTCGCTGTGATTGAGAGCGCCAATAAAATCATTCAAAAGCTGTGTTAATCCATCTTGGTAGCCTTGTTGATAGGCGATAGCATGAATACTTTTCTCAGACTGTTGAGCTTGTTGAACATGGGCTTTGGCTTTTTGATGTGCCTGTTTAACAACCGATTGGGCATATTTATTGGTGTCTAAAACCAGATGTTTAATCAGCACATTTTCAATTAATGTCTGCTGGATATTAGGTTGTGTGTTCTCTGACATAGCGGCAAGTTTCTTCAATAATATTCCAAGGTAGCAGAGTGGAAACTGTGTGGCGGATCATCTG
The DNA here is from genome assembly GCF_020271745.1 of Providencia alcalifaciens. Classification (NCBI taxonomy): domain Bacteria; kingdom Pseudomonadati; phylum Pseudomonadota; class Gammaproteobacteria; order Enterobacterales; family Morganellaceae; genus Providencia; species Providencia alcalifaciens. The sequence continues at coordinate 1,502,945 of NZ_CP084296.1, forward strand.
CTGTGTACTGTGGCTAAACATATATTTTGCGCGGGTAGCATAGCCGTGACTAAAGGTATTTAAACACATCAAAAGCTGCTCAGCGCCCAGTGCAAGTAAATGCTGAGGCGTATCGATGGAATGTGTCAGGTCTTGCCATAAGGGATGGCTCAATTTCTGATGCAATTGTCGATATTGTGATAGCTCTCCCCACCAAGGCAGCGGATCAGGGTGCTGAATAACCCCTAAACCCCATGCCACAGAAGGTAATGATGACCAATTTTCGGCAAGCATCTCGGGTAATATCAACGTTTTTTCATCGGGTAAATCTAATTGATATTGCTCAATAAGCTGCAAATTTTGTTGCTGTTGTAGCGGAACGGGTAGCTGATGGTAATGCTCATCAACAAACTCCGAGTGAAAATAATTTCCTGGCGCTAAGAAAATATTTTTTTGGTCAATGAGCAGTTTACTCAATCGGGGCATGACTTGATTTCTCCGCTTCTTCTTCATTTTCATCGCGTTGTTTATTGTTGCGATGGTATAAATACAGCCCAAGCGCAATTAACATACCGATTAATGCGGTGATTAAAGCAAAAGCAATCACGGGATTAAATGCGGGTGTTGGGCCATTTTTTGTTTGATACAGCAGCGGAGGGCGACTGATTATCACGACAGAAACATTGTCATAGGTGGTTTCTACAAAGCTATTATTGAGGAATAACTTAATCTTATTCATCATTACTTTTGGGTCTTCATTACCAGAATAAGTGACGAGACTGGAAACTTTTTGCGTCTGTTTTACGGGACCATTACCAGAAATTGGGTAACTCACATGGACGCGTGCATTCACCACGTTTGGAATCGTCAGTAAAGACTGCTCAAGGCGTTGTTCAATCAGTGATAGTAATCGAGTTCTCTCCGCTTGCGGTGAGGCAACCAGTGAATCTCCAGGGAAAGCATCGATAATTTCCACCGGATCTTTTGATGGCAGATTATATTGGCGTAGCAAGTCTACAGCGATGACAAAATCTTGAGGATCAACGCGAATTGAGTCTCCGTTTTTGGCATCTTGCTTACGTTTGGCTTCCACGCCATGCTCTTGCAAAATTGCGAGAACCTCATTGCTTTGGCGTTGACTTAACTTGCTTAGTAACAGTTGATTGTCACAGCCTAGCAGCAAGCCAATAAACCCGATTAGTAGGAGTTTCTTTAATATATTCATGGTCTATTGTGCTTTTAATACTGTGTCGATGGCAGAAACACTTTTGTGTGTGAGTGTGCTGACCATATTTAAAGCAAGGCTGTAATTACCTACTTGGTTTTGTAATGCCAATAATTTAGCGGGATCGCTTGGGTCAACGGTATTCATTTTCTCCAGAATATCTGCTTTTTCTTGGCTCACAGAGGTCGTGTACTCCGCAAATAACTGCTTCACTTTATCTTCCAGTGGAATAGCGGTTGGTATGGTTGGAGTCATGTCCGCGATATCTGATAGTGTGGAGATTGGATTAATTGGTAACATAAATATTCTCTATAAAGAGAGCATCAGGTGAGTGATGCTCTGATTTAAATAACACGCTACGAGCTTACACGTTACGAATAATGGCTTGTGCTGCATCTTTAATGGACTTCATTACGTTACTTTGTAATTGACGTGCCATATTATAGTTACCGCTTAACGCTGTGATTTTACCCAGAACCAGTGGGTTATCGACTTCCAGACTTGGATTGTCAATCATAGACTTTAATTCATCAGCGATAGTTTTAGTTCTTTCGCTAATACCTGCGGAGCTGCGATACATCATGCCCCATTTATTATCTGTTGCTGTGTTCGATTCTTTTTCTAATGCAGATGCATCCCAATTACCATTTGTATTATTAATACCCGGAGTTGCCATATTTATTACCTCATGAATTAGGTTGGTTTGAGTTAAATAACCAATGATTATTACCTAATAACGTAATACCGTTGGTATGAGTGATAAACGATTTTCCAGCCAGTTCATTATTGGCAAGGGAGACGGAAAATTGAATTTGCTTGGTTCCCCACTTTTGACTAAATGAATTGGTGAAGCTAATTAAAGAGAGAGTCTGTTTATCATTTAAACTATCTCTTATAACAAAGATAACGTAGTTACCTTTGGTTATTCTTTGCCATTTCACATTACTTTCAGTCAACCCTAATTCGGCTTTCTTGATGAGCTCCTCAAGTGGAACTTGTATCAATTGGCTTTGGTTATAACAACTAAAGTAATTAGATAAAATGCGATTAATATTTTTATCATCATTATTCGGTAGTGGGTTTTTCACGACTCGAATGATGGGCTGACAAGGGTTGCTAATATCAACCTTTAATAAATTAGGTATAGAGTCTATTAACTTGTCTTCAATTTCTTTTTCAAGTGCATTTGTTTTTCTAATGATGTATTTTTCTTGATAACCTGACTTTAATAAAACTTGATGACTCCAATCTTCATCTCTTTGAGATTTGACTAGAATAAGTATCTCGCCTTTTTTGTTCTGTGTGTAGACAATAGGGTAATAACTTCCTTTTAATATATTATCTATGTTTTGAATTTGTTTTTCAGCGTTATTTTTTGGATTAATTTGGAATTCAACGAATAATATAAAAATAATGGCAAATAGTAATAAGAAAGCAAAAAACCATTTTTTATTAAACTTTGGTTTCTGTTTTATGGCAATGGGGCTATGTTCCGTAAGTGATAGTGAGTGAGAAGGCAATGGTTTTTGGTCTTTCTCTAGATAATTCCATTTAGTATTCAATTCTTTAATTGCTATTGGAAAGGTGTCAATGAGTAATATTTCTTGTAGTGTGGCAGTAATATGACGACTTTTTCCATCTTGTTTAAGATTAATGACAAGGTTATTACTCGGTTCGTCATGAGAAACAATAGAAAACTCACACTGGGTGTGTTCACTAGGAATGTAATAGGTTGTAAAACCATTTTCATCTATTTCGGTTTTATATTTAGTATGTTGCCCAACAATAATAAGATTTTTATCGATGTTAATCATTAGCTCTTGACTATTCATCGAACCACTAATAATTTTCATTATGCAGGTGTGGTGTTTTGTTTCTATCATAAGATAATCTCAATTAATAAAAGATAGCGAGTCATATTGACTTCAATGTTCAGTATTTAAATATAAGAGCATAATGTAGTCAGCTGAATTTATCTTATTCATTCACACTCTGTATCTTTATGTTTAATTCCGAAATATTCCAGACTATTCATTTGTTTTTTTCTATTTAATCACTGACTCTACATCAAGTAAAAATCAATGGATAAGGTCTATTTATAATGTCGAATAAAGATATTGCTAAATTATTGGAGAGTAGAAATAGTTGCTTTTCTTTACAAGACGTACTGGTCTTGTCAATACCAAAAGAAGCTATAACCACAATAGAAAATATAACTACAGCAAAAGGGAAAGCGACGCTTTGTTATAAATCTCGGTATACAAATTTAAATATTAAAGTACAAGAACCCGCTATCTTTATTTGCGGTATGGATGAATTAATGATTAAAGATGAAACTTTATGGGATATTTACACCATGGAGTTATCAGAAATCGTTGAAACACTTGCTATTATTGATACTGCAATGGGGCAATCCTTTCTTGCAAAAAAAGCAACCAGAGAGAGTGATGAAAATCAATTAGGTGAATTCATTCTATTTGACGATGAAATATCAGTGCCTGTTTTAATTAAAAATATCGTGATTGATTTGATCATTAAAAAGCAGCCGTTATTTGATGATTGGTGTGATGTATTAAGACGCTATGAAGCGTATGGAATGATGCGCTTTTTAATTTCAGCCGCTCAGCAAGATAAAAATGCCAATATTAATCAACTGTGTGCCCGTTACGGCATTTCAGCTTCTTATTTTAGGCAACTCTACCGAGAAAACTTTAATAAAACCGCTAAACGCAAAATTATGGGCGTACGTATGGGGGCGGCCATTTTGCAATTAATTGAAAGTGAAAGTTCTATTCTAGATGTTGGATTAGAAGCAGGTTACTGCTCTGCCTCTCACTTTACGAATGATTTGAAAAAAGAATTGGGATTAACCCCATCAGAAATAAGGCATCTTGGAGCAACGTTATATGAACAGTAAAAAATTAATAGCGGCTTTTATTTCGCTGTTTTTACTGAGTGTAAATATCAATACCGCTCAATCAGAAATGATGATTGCAGCGCCCGTGACGCAAGAAAGAAGTGCAGACACGTTTGTCGCGAATAATATCGCGGTCGGTAAAGTGTTTGATGCTGTAGCAGAACAAATTAATAAGCCGATTATTTTAAGTAAATTGGCATCCCAGAAAAAAGTGACGGGAAATTTTAACCTCGCGAATGCCGATGAAATGTTTAAAGCCTTAACGCGTCGTATCGCATTAGTCTGGTATGACGATGGCGCAGGCATTTATGTCTATGATAATAGTGAAATGCGCAGTTTAATTATTCCGACTCATAAAGTCAGTAGCCAGCAAGTTATCAGCTATATCCAACGTAATGGCATCTATGATGTGCGTTTTCCTGTTCGTTCCCAAGGTGGCGACACGATGTTATTTGTGTCGGGACCACCGCTCTATGTTGAGTTGATTAAAGGCGCTGCGCTGTATCTTGGCGAGCAACTTAAACAAGAAGAAAAAATCAGTGGTAATGTTGCGGTGATCCCGTTGAAGCATGCCTCTGTAAGCGACCGAAGTTACTCATTACGTGGTCAATCGATCACTGTTCCCGGCATGTTATCGGTGATCAGCGCCCTATTTAAAAATGGGGGCAGTAGCGTTGAAGAAACCCTCGAAATTTTACCTGCAAAGCTCAATACCGATGGGGATGAAATTGATGCCTTAATGGATGCGCCGATTGCAGGAGGTCGTCCTGAAAATCGTCAAGTCACCGTCAGACGTGGTGGCGCATCAAATAGTCGCTTTTCTCTGGTTGCTCATTCTGACAGCAACAGCCTGATTGTGAAGGGCAGCCCAGAGCAGATCCGTTATGTTCGTGATTTGATTAAAACATTAGATAACCGCCGCCGCCAAGTGGAGCTTTCCTTGTGGATCATCGATATCACGCGCTCTGAGTTGGATAATTTAGGGGTGAATTGGGAAGTGGGCTCGTTTAACGTGGGGGGTGGCTCTGTTTCTTTCAATCGAAGCACCTTACTCGATAGCAGCAAATTTTTAGTGCAAATTGATGCGCTAAGCAAAAATGGTAATAGCCAAATTGTCTCGCGCCCGGTGTTGCTGACCCAAGAAAACGTTCCTGCACTGTTTGATAACAACACCAGTTTCTACGCCAAGCTACAAGGTGAACGTACTGCAACCCTCGAATCGGTCACTTACGGCACGATGATCAGCGTTATGCCGCGTATTTCGGCCGGTCAAAGTGTCGAAATGGAAGTGAATATCGAAGATGGTGCAGAAAATCGCGATAGCAGCGGCAAAACATCCAGCGTTGAAGGGCTTCCGACGGTTAATCGCACCAGCATTAATACGGTAGCGCGTATTGCTAAAGATAGCAGCCTGTTAATCGGTGGCTACACTCGCGACCAATATATTGAAAATGAAAGCAAAATCCCTCTTCTTGGCGATATCCCTTGGGTAGGTGGCTTATTCCGTCATAGCTCGACCAATCAACAAAAAATGGTGCGTATCTTTTTAATCCAGCCGCGTTTATTGGATGAGAACGAAGTGTGGGATGGTCGACAATTTTCTGAAAAAACCCGTATTACACAAAAGGATAGCCAACTGAATGGAACGGCACAGTTCCTCCAGCAATACATGAGGGATTCATGGCAATAACCCCGCTGAGCTACAGCAACCGCATGCTACTGAATGCGCAAGACAAGAGTCGTACAACCACGAAAAGCAGTGATGACTCCGATGAAGCTGCACGCGGTGCGGGGGTGATTGATAGTTCCAGCGAATACGCTTCGATGGCGATGCTGGCCGCGAGCCATGTGCGTCGAGGCGGTTCGAAAAAAGGGCAAGAAGAGGAGTGGATGCGCTTTGCTGAGCACATCTTAGAAAATAATGCGGATGAAAAAGTACTGCATATTGAAGGAATACTCAATCGTCAACTGATGACGCCTCAGCAGTTACGTGCCTTTTTATTGCAGTTTTTCTCTGATCCTAGCGATTTACTGATGGTGCTCGCCGCGCTTATCAACCGTAAAAAACTCAAGCAGGAGCAGATTGAGCATTTGCAAGAGTTAGAGCGGCTACTGCTAACCGAAGACATCCACCGTACGGCGCAGGCAGGGGCAAATATCGCGCTAATCGCAAAAGCGTTTGCCCAAACCCTGCGTGAAAGTGCTGGGAACTTACGCACCTTATACCGCGAATTTATCAGCTATGACGGTCCTGTGGTCTATTTATATGAACAGTGGGTGGAAGAGATGGAACTGGCTCAGCGGGAAAACATGATGCGTTATCTCGCAAGAGCCTTGGCGTGTGATTTACAAGCACTGCCGCTGGGAGACCTCAATATCAGTGAGTTTGGTAGTTTTTTCACACGAATTGGTCGTTTGCGTGAGTTGCAGTCACTAGATCGCGCATTTAGTCAGCAATTTCTCCAATCGGGTCTGTTTCGCCAGCAAACGCAGTTGTCGCAAAACCACTTGCAGCAGAGCCAGTTTGAGAAGGTGCTAAGCCAGTTATTTACCAGTGGGATCCGTAGCCAAGAAAGCTTTCATGACAAGTTGTTGAATTTCATTCAGGCGCAATTAAGTGTCATGACCACGGATCTACGCGCCCGCTTTGTTCAACTTTTGATTATTGCGTTTTCAATTATCCCTGTTGCCATTTTTCACTCATTGGAAGCGCGTGATGAATTACTCGACCAATTAAAAATACAGATGGATCAACTGTTGATGCAAGAGCAGCGCTTACATCGACAACCTTAATTTGATAGGAAATACACGATTTCATGAAAAACTTAACCGGATTTTTATTGCAGATCCGTAATCGCCCTGAGCTGATGGTGCTAGTCATCATGGTGATGGTGATTGCGATGCTGATTATCCCTTTACCTACCGTCTTGGTCGATTTATTGATTGCACTGAACATTATGATTTCGGTGCTGATCTTTATGAGCTCGTTTTATATTACGCGAGTCCTTAACTTCCAATCTTTCCCGTCTATTCTGCTGATTAGCACGCTGTTTAGGTTGGCACTCTCTATTAGTACCAGCCGACTTATCCTGCTTGAAGCGGATGCTGGCGATATTATCGACACCTTCGGTGAGTTCGTTATTCAGGACAACTTAGTGGTGGGAATGGTGGTATTCGCCATCGTGACTATCGTGCAATTTATTGTTATCACCAAAGGTTCAGAACGTATTGCTGAAGTGGCAGCCCGTTTCTCCTTGGATGCGATGCCTGGAAAACAGATGAGCATCGATGCGGATTTACGTGCTGGGGTTATCGATGAAGCAACCGTGAAAATTAAACGTGGCGACCTGGAAAAAGAGAGCCAATTATTCGGTTCTTTTGACGGTGCGATGAAGTTTATCAAAGGGGATGCCATTGCCGGTATCGTGATTATTTTCGTCAACTTAATAGGCGGAATATCAGTAGGTACGGCTCAGCAAGGCATGGACCTTTCCACGGCATTAAATACCTTCACGTTATTAACCATCGGTGATGGGTTAGTTGCGCAAATTCCCGCGCTGCTTATCTCTATCAGTGCTGGCTTTATTGTGACTCGCGTGGGTGGCAATGATAAAAATTTAGGTGAAAACATTGTTTCTGAACTTTTTGACAATGATTTCACTATCCTAATCACCGCATTTATCGTGCTATTTATGGGCTTTTTACCCGGATTCCCAACAGCCATTTTCGTGTTCCTTGCGGCATTACTGATGGGGTTATTTGCCACTCGCTATTTTAAAAAGCGCAAAGCGCGGCGAAAAGAGCAGCAATTGGGTGAAGAAAATCTGCAAACGGAAGCCACTGAAGGGGAAACTCAGCGTGCGAATGATGATTTCGACGATGAATATATTCCAGAAACCTTACCCGTCATTATCTCGGTTAATCAGCAATATAAGCAGCATCTAGAAGATAATAATTTTTTATCTCGCATGAAAAAAGAGGTGTTTATTCGCTATGGGTACCGTATTCCAGATATTGCCATTAACTATTCACCTATCGTGCCAGAAAACAAAATTGTGGTGCTAATAAATGAAGTAAAAGCGGGTGAATACGATGTCTATTTTCATGGTCAGCGCTTACTGACGGCGAATGATGAGTTGGAATACCTTGGTATGGAACTCATCAAATATACCGATGAATATGGTTCAGTCAGCACCTGGTTTGACAACCAATACAGCGAAAATGTAGAGCAACTCGGTTTATTAGTGCGCGACGATGTGACTGAAATGATTGATTGCGTCAGTACCTTGTTATTACGTCACATCAATGAATTCTTCGGGATCCAAGAAACTAAAAATTTACTGGATGATCTTGAAAGAAAGTACCCCGAATTACTGAAAGAATGCTATCGCCACGCCACCGTACAAAAAGTCACGGAAGTTTTCCAACGCTTATTAATGGAAAAAATTTCGGTGCGCAATATGAAGCTAATTATTGAAACCTTAGTGCAATGGGTACCCAAAGAGAAAGACAGCATGATGCTGGTAGAGCATATTCGCAGCTCCATGGCGCGTTATATCTCATCCCGTTTCTCGGTGGAAGGGCGTTTGAATGTCTTAATGGTGAATGCTGAACTGGAAGACACCATTCGCCAAGGTATCCGCCAATCATCCGGTGGTGTTTATCTGCATTTAGAACCTGAAAAAAGCAATGAACTTATTCAGGCAGCTGAAGTGGCATTAGAAAACAGTTACTTATCTGTTAGAGATGTCAATGTATTGGTACCTGTGGATATCCGCCGGTTTGTGAAAAAAATCTTAGAAGGTCGTTTCCCTGAACTTGAGGTGCTCTCATTCAATGAGGTTTCCGAAATGGTGAAGGTCAACGTTATTAAAACGATATAAGGAACACGTAAATGAAATACCGTTTTGTCGAGAAATTGAATGAATTTTTAAATTCCATGGGGCGCAGTGATTTAGTTAATCCACAGCTTGATTGCCATTCCAATATTCAACTCGAAATGAATGATGCACCTGCGATTAATATTGATTTGTCATCCGATGATTTAATTATTTGGTGCAACTTAATGGAATGTAATTACAGCCGACTCGATGCATCCAGCGCTTCATTATTAAAAGGCATTTTAGAGTATGTCCCACGTAATTTTCACGCGGGACAACCTGCACTGAATATTATGGAAAATAACTTGGTGCTATCGGCAGTATTAAAGTCAGCTTCATTGGATAACATGCAATTATTTGCAGACTCTTTTGAAGAATTTTTTGAGCGCGCCACCGAATTGCGCCTGCAATTATCGTAATTGATGATGAAACTTTTTGACGTTTGTGCACATCCAGTGCGCATTCATGGATGTCTGATTGAAGCCCCATTGGATGGCGTATTTATTGGCGAGATCTGTTTTATTGAGCAGTCATTGGCTCAGCCAAAAGTTATCGCCAAAGCGCAAGTGATTGGCTTCAAAGAAGGGCTAACGGTACTGAGTCTGATTGGTCGTGCTCAGGGCTTCACCCGTGAAGTGGTTATTCGTCCAAGTGGCTACCCGTTTGTATTTCAAATGGGGGAGCACCTTGCGGGGAATATTTTTAATGCGGCAGGGGAATTTGAAGGCGCATTAAGTCAGAAAAATAGCGAAATTACGCAGTTAAAAACCAAGCTACAACGTATCGATAATCCTCCGGTGAGTGTGAATAAACGCCGCCCGGTCAATGAACCAATGGTCACAGGGGTTCGTGCTATCGATGGATTACTGACGTGTGGGGTGGGCCAGCGTATCGGCATTTTTGCCGCGGCGGGTAGCGGTAAAACTTCATTAATGAACATGCTGATTAATCACGCTCACGGGGATATTCATATTGTGGCATTGATTGGTGAGCGTGGGCGAGAAGTGATTGAATTTATTGAAGAACTCAAGCAATCCCCCCATGCGGATAAAACCATTTTAGTGTATGCCACCTCAGACAGCCCGCCGATTGAACGCTGTAATGCTGCCTTGTTAGCGACGGCGATGGCGGAATATTTCCGTGATTTAGGAAAACAGGTTTTATTGTATGTCGATTCGATGACCCGTTATGCAAGGGCATTGCGTGATGTGGCACTCGCAGCAGGGGAACTCCCTGCACGTCGTGGTTATCCCGCCTCTGTTTTCGAGCAACTCCCATTATTACTCGAACGTCCAGGGTGCGTAAAACAGGGGTCTATTACTGCGTTTTACACCGTGTTATTAGAAAGTGAGGAAGAAGCCGACCCTATTGGCGATGAAATTCGCTCTATTTTAGATGGGCATATTTATCTTAGCCACAAACTGGCGGGGCGAGGACATTACCCTGCGATTGATATTTTGCACAGTATTAGCCGTGTTTTTCAGAAGGTGACAACGCCGGAACATCGCCAATTTGCTGTCGATATTCGTGAAAATTTATCCCGCTTAGAGCAGATCAAGTTGTACCTCGAATTGGGGGAATACCAGCGAGGTGAAAGCCAAGAAAATGACCGTGCGTTAGACAAGCAGCAGGATATCAATCATTTCTTACAACAAAACATGGATGAATCAGAGGGCTTTGAGGAAATGTTAGCCCAATTACACCATTTGGCATCCTGATGATTAATCAATTATTAGTGCTGACTGAAAAGCGTCTTGAAAGAGTGCAGTTAGAGCAAAGCAAGCTGAAAAACGCCATTTTGCAGTTGCAGCAACAGCGTCAGGATATTCATCAACGGATAGCCATATTAACCCTGCAAGTGGGCGTATATGAAAAATCTGAAGAATTAACGCAAATGGATTTTTGGGAACGTCAACGGCAAAAAGCCGTGGTTTTATCAGAAATCGCCCAATGTGAATTTCAGATAGAAAACATCGACGCTGAATTATCTAAGTATCATTTATTGAAGCAGCAAATGACTGAACGGACGTTCATTTTGCGTAATAAGTGCGAGAAATTCCGAAAATATCTCAAGCAACAACGTAGGGCGCAGTGGTTAAAATTAGAGCGCCAGCAACAAAATGAAATCGAGGAGCTGTTTGTTCATGTCGACAATAAAATCACTGCCTAGTGAAAGTAAATTTAATTCCATGATGGAAGGTAAAAGTGCATCGCTAGGTTTTCATCATCAACAATATGACCCGCAAAAACCTGGTTTTCAAAAGCAAGATGGTCAGCAGCATTCAGTCAAAAAAGCTGCTCAGGATATTGTTCAAAAAAAACTGACTCAAGTGGCTGGCAATAATAAAAAGCCCAAAAAACCAGTAGAAGAGTTGGCGGTACCCGTTCTGTTGAACTTGCCGGCTTCAATCCAGCACATTCACTCTGGCGGGAAAGTGGCATTTCTCTCTTCAGAATATGGGGCCGATAAAAAAAATAGTGAAGCAAATCATTCGCTAAGTGCACAACCCGATGACTCATTAAGGCAAACGGTGAGTGAGGGCGATATTCCACCGATCACGTTTAGTGCCAATGTTGGGGGGGTATCAATCGGTCAAATGGCTGACGCGAAAACCGTTAAATCAAAAATCATGGAGCAAAAAGCGGCTCGATTTTTGTCAGATAATCCGACAAGTGTAAAGCAAACCCAATGGATGAGTATTCCATTAGCTCAGCAGACTGAAGTCGTGGACATCGCTGTATTGAAATCACCTCTGCGTGATGGTCAATCAAATGTAGTGAGAGAAATTCATTCTACGACTGAACCTGTTATGCAAACTCAGCATGATGTCGAGGGGCAGAATACCGCTGTGCGCCACGAAGGTCGACCTGTGCTAAATGCGCATCCTGAACCTCAATATTTTTCTGATATGAAAAACGTCAATATTGAAAAATCAGAAGTGATTCAATCGGATGAAATGGATATTACCCAAAATATCTTAACGCAAGTGCGTGCTGAGATAGGGGAGAAATCACTGGCTGCGATGCCTCAAACCTCTGCTTCCCAAACCTCAGCACATATACAGCAAGCCTCTTCAATGGTAAGCAAGGTCGCTGAATTGATGGCAGCTTCTGAGGTTGAAAGTCCCAAAACGGTGCCTTCTCGCACTCTGAGCTACACCTTTAGCCAATGGCAAAATACCCCGACGGTCTCTTTTGCTTTAGCGAGCGCTAACAAAGATCAGGTTGTGGCATCAACGTTAAGCCATGAAGTGCAGCAGGCTTTGCAAGACAACCAGCATTTGTGGGCAAGTGAACAAAAAATGGTGATCCGACGTGAAGAGCATGAAGGGCAACAGCGTCAACGGCAGCAACAGCATCAGCAAGATGAGGATTCCTAATGCTAAATATTCAGCGAATTAGCCACCGAGAAAAGCAGGTGAGAGAGTGGCAGCAGCGTTTTCAATGGGACTTAGGCATGCATATTCCCATGGTTGGAGAACGCTATTTCCAAGTCACCCTACACAGTCAAAAGCAAAAAACGCAAGTGTTGGTGAATGCTGAAGAATGGTGCCGTCACCGCTGGCCTAAGTTGGCCCACTACGCATGGAATCTCTTAGATACCAAAAGTTTATGCAAAATTTTTACTTATGAAAATACGGGAAAAACGTTTTTCTCCGAGCAATTCCGTTGTCATGGAGTCGAGATTATTGATGATGAACAGCTCCAACAACCTTGGCTAACGGTGAAAGAAAAAAAACTTGGCATTGTGCTGTTAAGTGACCCTATTGAAGGGCTAACCGAGCTTAAGGCGCAAAACGGGATAGCCAAGCAGCTTAAGCTGCAAGCCGACTGGATTTTAGGTTACAGCCATATCAGCTGTAAAACGTTGCAGTCTATCGCGCTTGGCGACGTGCTGCGTATTCAGCAATTGCAATTAGATATGACCGTTGCAGGACGTGTATTGGCCCATTTTCAAAAACAACAAGAAGGTATTTTTATGATTGAACAGTTAATGACAGCAGATGACGAACAGATAGTTTCTGCGGTGGAAGAGGCGTTTGTTGAGGAAACTGTTCGTCCTTTTCATTTGCACGACCTCACGGTCAAATTGACCTTTGTATTGGGTCACTCAGACATCAGTGTCGAGGAATTGGATTCGCTCCAGCCGGGGGCAATCTATTCAATTGGTGAAAACAAAGAACGTGAAGTGAAGGTGTATGCAAATAAACAACTGATCGCGGAAGGTGAGCTGACCTATATTGGCGATAGTGACGAATTAGGCTTAGAAATTAAGCGCTTGGTAAGCTTAGGCGATAAAAGGTTATAAGCATGCCAACGGTTCCAAATGAAATACCTTTATTAGTCCTTATCGCCTTTTCCACGCTGCTACCTTTTATTATTGCAGCCGGAACTTGCTATCTAAAAATCTCGATTGTGCTGATTATGGTGCGCAATGCGATGGGTGTACAGCAAGTCCCTTCGACGATGGCACTCAATGGTATCGCCTTGTTACTGTCCATTTTTGTGATGATGCCTGTACTGCAAGATGTGAACAATTATATGCGTCACGAAAGCGTGGATTTTAGCAATGTGGAATCCATCGACAACTTCGTTGATAACGGGCTAGGGCGCTATAAAGATTACTTAGTGAAATATTCCGATCCTCAATTAGTGAATTTCTTCGAGTCTATTCAGCAGGGTAAAACGGAAGCCGAGGTGCAAGAAGAGCAAGCGGCGCCAACGCTATTTTCATTACTGCCAGCCTACGCATTGAGTGAAATTAAATCTGCGTTTGAAATTGGCTTTTATATCTATTTACCGTTTGTGGTTATCGACTTGGTGATCTCAAGCATTCTGTTAGCGCTGGGTATGATGATGATGAGTCCCGTGACTATTTCAGTGCCAGTGAAATTGATTTTGTTTGTGGCAATTGATGGATGGTCACTGATTTCTAAAGGGCTGGTGATGCAGTATTTCGAACTCGCACAGCATTGACGTAAGGGAATAGAAAATGGATTCAATCATTTATGTCAGTAATAAAGCGATGTTGTTGATCGTCATATTGTCGGCGATTCCCGTCATTGTAGCGACGGTAGTGGGGCTGTTAGTGGGGCTTTTGCAAACAGTAACCCAGCTTCAGGAACAGACATTGCCTTTTGGTATCAAATTATTAGCCGTATTTGGTTCCTTATTTATGATTTCAGGTTGGCTGGCGGATAAAGTGATGAATTACGCCATTGAAGTCATGACCACCGCCCTACCAGCGATAGGGTTATTTGGATGAATCAGGAGATGCTCTCATTGGCGTCGTCCTTGTATTTTAATTTCCAGCAAGGTCTAGTGAAAATTGCATTTGCCTGGTTGCGCATTGCCCCTGTCATGTTTTTTTTGCCTTTTTTGAGTAACAAATTGCTCAATGGTGGGATCATTAAAAATTGTGTCGTCGCGTATTTGGCGTTAGGGATGTGGCCTTACCTGACCGCACGTGAAATAAATTGGAATGAAATCAGCCTCAGTGAGGTTTTTATTTACGAGGTCAGTATTGGCATTATATTGGCGCTGATTTTAGGGCTGCCATTTATGATTGCTAATGTTATCGGCGAGTTGATAGATACCCAGCGGGGAGAAACCATTAGTAGTATTGTCGACCCGGCAAGTGGTACTGAAGCCTCGGAGCTGGCGGTATTTATCAGCTATATCGTGTGTATGGTGTTTTTGGCACAAGGGGGTATGTACCAACTCGCCAACGTATTTGCACAAAGTTATCAATTATTGCCCTTTGCCCATGGATTTACTTCATTCAACAGTTTGCCGTTAGGGGAATGGTTAAATAAGGCAGTCGTGAATGGCGTGATATTAACGGCGCCGATTATTGTGACACTCTTTATTTCGGAAGTAGCACTCGGGTTATATTCCCGTTTTTGTCCACAATTAAATGCATTTTCATTGTCTTTGGCAATTAAATCGATTATCGCCTTTATTGTGTTTTTACTTTATTTCCAAAATGAAGTTCCAGATATATTGGTTAATATGATTTCGATATCGCCATTAAAAACTATTTTTTATTCATCTTAATGAATATTGATACAGGATGATGAGACTGTGTTATGGCTGAAAAAACAGAAAAGCCTACCGATAAAAAAATAAAAGATTCTGCCAAAAAAGGACAAAGTTATAAAAGTAAGGATACCATAGCGGCAATTGTTTTAGTCACTGGTGCATTTGTTATTGGCGGAATGTCCAGTTTATATGAACTGGGTGGGTTAATGAAAAAATTATTATTAAACCCACATGATATTCATATCGATAATTTGCTTTGGAAATTCTCAAAAGTCTTTCTGAGTATTGTTGTCCCCGTTTTGATTGCTTGTTTTTTGTCTGGCACGATTATTTCACTATTACAAAGTCGATTTAGATTAGCGACAGAAGCAATCAAACTTGATTTTACAAAATTAAATCCAATTGCCGGATTTAAAAAAATATTTTCTTTAAATTCACTTAAAGAGCTGATTAAAGCCATTTTGTACTTATTGGTCTTTAGTGTTTCTGCGGCCACTTTTTTTGTGGTGTGGCGGCACGAAATTTTCATGTTATATCGCACCACGATCAATGGCATGACTACGCAGTGGGTAAGTCTTTGTATTATATTTGTATTTGTCTTTCTTGCAGTGGCGCTCATTATTGTTTTAGTGGATGCAATTGCAGAATTTTTCTTATTTATTAAAAACCTAAAAATGGAAAAACAGGAAGTCAAAAAAGAGTACAAAGATAATGAAGGTGACCCCCATATTAAAAGTGCACGTAAAGGGCTACACCAAGAAATATTATCAGAGGAAGTGAAGGCAAATATTAAAAATTCGACGTTCGTTATGGCAAACCCAACACATATTGCCATGTTGATTTATTATGATTCGAATATCGCACCACTGCCTTTCTTAATGTTAAAAACTCGCGGGGTACAAGCGAAAGCCGTTATTAAATATGCAGAGCAACAGAATGTACCTGTAGTAAGAGATATTATTTTAGCTCGCCAAATATGGCGAAATTATAAAAAGAATAGCTTTATTGATGAGAATGGATTGCAGGATGTTATGCAAATAATTACTTGGCTGATTCGCATAGAATTAGAAAAATTAGGAATAGATGTAGATGAAGCATTAGAGCAATTAATTTCATCATGAATTGATGGCGCTATAAATTAATTATTCACGCATTGAATCGTTTTTTATAAGAAACAGATAATTTGATTAGATATGATGCAAGAGAGCAGTTTGCATCATATATCACGTATTAATAACGAGGTGACTATATGAACCACACAGAAACGGGTAGTACCCAAACTGACAGCACTCAAATCGAAATGGAAGCGTTACTCGATGGAATTACCACTGCACTCATGGATGGCGCAACGTATAAAGATATTCATGGTATTCCACAAACCACGATGGATGGCATTTATGCCTACGCTTATGAATTTTATCAGCAAGGCAAATTAGAAGAAGCGGAAACCTTTTTCCGTTTTTTAAGTATTTACGATTTTTATAACACTGACTATGTCATGGGATTAGCGGCTGTTTATCAATTAACGAAACGTTATGAGAAAGCAACGGAATTATACGCACTGGCCTTTGTTTTGGCGAAAAATGATTACCGTCCATTATTCCATGCAGGGCAGTGCAATTTGATGCTGAAGAAGAGCAGTGCGGCAATTCACTGCTTTGAAAGTGTAGTTGAAAACAGTCTTGATGCTGATTTACAGAAAAAATCAGAAGCTTATTTGAGTGCTTTAAAAACAAACCTCGAAAAAGCAGTGGCATCAGAATTATCGGACTCTAACACTTAGAGAAGGAAATACCATGAGTCAAGTCACTATGCCCGGCGTTAGTAGCGCTTCAGGTAATGATCGAATTAATAATATTCACACGTTCTTGAAAGGGAATAACCCTCTAGGGCTAGGTGAGGCAAGCGCGAAAGCGATATTAGCCTTAGAAGAGGCATGTGGCGAGCTAATGTCTTCAGAACAAATGAAGAGTCAGCGTTCAGAGCATCTTCCAAAGCTAGTAAAGCCAAAAATGTCGGCAATGAAAATGTCGCCAGAGGCTCAACAAGCTAAAGGATTTAATGCCAATGCAGTACTGATTGAAACGTTTTCAACCATTCGTCAGTTATTACATGAAGGGAATATCGGTGAGTTAAATAACCGCCTGCAGTTATTAAATATTGAATCGGAAGCATTGCGTCAAAAAGGTGCGGAGTTATTGGATTCCTTTGCGGGCTCTACTGATCAGCTTAAAGATATCCGTGACAAAGTGGCTGAGAAGCAAGCCCAGTTAAAGCCGCTGAATTTTAAATCTAACGATCTGGCAAACCAGCGTTCGAAAAATGAGGCTTTGCTTGCAGGTAATGAACAAAATCTTACCAAGCTAAGCACAAAGTTAGCCGAAAACCAAACTGCATTAGCCCAATTAGATTCGCTCCCAAAACCTTATACCGAAGAAGTGTATCAGCGAGAGGTGATGTTGGAAGCGAATATTACGCAAATTTCGAGCGACATTGAGCAAATTACCCAACAGCAAAAAACGTTAGATTCAAATATTACCGTTTTTGATAACGAGCTGAGTGTGCTCAAAAATGAGATTAGCCAGTTAAATTCGTCATTAGATTCATTGTTGAGCGATTCCATAAAGGTCGCGGCAATTGCCGATGAAAATCGTCAAAAATTAAATCAATTTATAGAGACTGCACCGCTTCAAACGAATGTTGATGGTGAAAAATGGGAAAATACTATCGCGCTGTTAACCATGCTGACGGCTCAACTGAAAAAAGCGATGAATGAAGATTCAATTCGCAATATGAAAGAGCAAGAAGAGGTGATGATGAAAATCAATGAAGCCTCTCGTAAAGACTCTGATAAAAAAGCCAAAGAAGCAGCCGAAGCAGAACGCAAAGCGGCAGATGCTAACAAAGCAGCATCCTGTGCCAGTAAAGTATTTAGCTACATAATGTTAGCAGTATCAGTCATTGCCACTGTTGCAACGTTTGGAGCAGCTGCTCCGCTAACGTTAGCGGTAGCTGCGATTGGTATCGCAATGTCGATTGCCGATATTGTTCTGGAAGAGACAGGGCAAGGCAGTTTGATGCAGATGCTGGCCGCCGAAATTTCCAGTGCCGTGACCGATATGTTGATTACTTTTGGTGTTCCAGAAGAGGAAGCCAAAAAGATAGGAAGTATTGTCGGCATGGTATTGGCGGCAATTGCATTCTTAGCGATCTCGTTACTTTCTATGTCATCGTTTGTCAAAAATATTGCAAATACAGTTAGTAATGTCACAAAAATGCTGGCGAAAAACGTCGGAACATTACTGAAAAGTGCCATTAAATCCATGCCAAAAAGCCTCACCAATGCATTGGGAAATATTGCCACTAAAGGTGTCAAAGCGGGGCAGTCAGTTGCGGATAGCGCAGATGACATGGTTAAGCTGACCAAATTTACCAAGCTGGCCGATAAATTTGATGATGTAAAAGATATCGCCAAATCGGTGACTCAAGCGGTTGATAAGGTAGATAAATCATCAGATTTTGTCTCTCTCGGTGGGCAGATGGTGAAAGTGGGTAACACCGCTAAATTAGCCAAAGCGGCTGACAAACTCGACGATGTGAAAGACATTGCAAAAATTGCAGACAAAGCGACTTCTGGTGTGAAAACGCAAGGTGTGGCAATGGCTCGTGTTGAAGTTGGGATGCGAGGAACTGGAGCGGCTTTATCTGTGGCAAATGCGGCAACGACCGGTGGTTTACGTTTAGAAGCGGCAGCTCAGATGCGAGATATGAAAGAGATGCTGGCAGGCATGATGCTGAATAATGAAACCATTCAAGCGTTGACTGAGTTACTCAATGCATTAATCAAATCCATGTCAAAAACCTATGAGCAAACGGACGAAATGTTCAGCGGCATGATGACATCTCTAAAACAATCAAATAGCAATAAAGTTGATATGTTGAAAACAGCTCGCTTTGCGTAAATATTGGAGAAATTTTAAATGACAACGATTAATCAACCCCATTATTCACCTGTATTGACTCAGATGAATCACAGTTCAATGGTCAATAACCAAGAAGTGAACTCAAACGCTGCTTCAGGCGTCCGTAAAAATGTTGAATTACCGAATGTTCAAAATGTTTTTGTTGAGCCGCATTCAGACAAGCCGACATTAAATGGCGCTACGGTTGATATGACGATTGAAAATCTATCTGAGGCACTGTCTCAGTTGATGACGCCAGAAAAAAACGCGCTTTTGAATGATATTCGTCACTTCTTGGTGATTACACCTGAACAAATGCAAGCCACGGTTTCTAAAGTACTGACTGAGGAAAACACAGCAATCAAGCAGGTGTTTGATAATAACCATCAGCTTGATGAGACGGATATTAAGCAGATTGCTCAGGCGATCCAAGTGGTTATTGCGAGTTCATTCTCGAGGGATGCACTGAATAATCAAGCAGTATCAGATAAAGACACTAAGACCATTAAATCGGCTAATGATGTGAAAAAAAACGAATTTGTCGGCATCATCAGCAGTGACATTATGTTGGAGCTGATCAAAATCATTCGTAAAGTGGTTGCTGAATTGAATATTTCGGACCGCCGTATTAGCGCAGACTTCTTAATGTTGAATGCCAAAATGGTGGAAGCTGCGGCAGAATCGACCATCAAAGAAGGTAAAGAGATGTTTTCAGGTGCCTTAGCGGGCTTCTTTACCTCTTTAGCCATCAGCACCGCGGGTGCCGCTTTCCAAGGTCGTGCTTTACATAAGCAAAATCAGTCAATTAAAACGAATTTGGTGAAAGCTAACCAAAATGGTGCAGCGGCGGATCGCTTAACGGAATTGAATTCTAACTCACTGTCATCAGCAAAAGGCAATTCTTTAACGCTGAAGACAAAAGACGGTACGGATGTGAAACTTGCCGATCAGGCAACACCGGCTCAACAGGCCTTATCGAATCAACGTGGGAATGAAGCGGCTCAGCGTACCAACAAATTAGGTCTGGCTGAACGTGATGAGCACGAGCGCATCATGAATAAAACTCGCGTTAAGATGGGAATTGCAGAGCAAGGTGGTCGCTTGTCGGATAATGCGGGTCAAATGGTAACGTCTGCCAACCAAGTGAATGTGAAAGGGGAAGAAGCCAACAAAATGACCCAGCAGTCAGTGGCTGATGTTGCACGCACTGTCTCCGCTGACAAAGATAAACAAGTGGATAAGAGCCAAGATTTGGTTAAGCAAATGAATGAACATTTGCGTGAAATTCGTGAAGGTCAATTACGCACGTTCCAAAATGTGGTGCGAGGTTAACCATGATGGAAATTACATCGACCATTAATCACGTTCGTCAGACAAATCTACAATCAGCGGCGCAAGCTACGGATAATCAAACCCGTACGGCTTCCCATATTGGGGAAGCTTTATCATTTGACCCACAAGCGGATGCTTTTCAACAGGCGGACCAGGCTTTTCGTCAATTAGGCTATGATGTTGCAGAAACGTCGTTTCGTGAAGAGACTGTCAGCAGTGATTTGGATAAAATCAAAGTGCAGTATCGTTCGATGATGATGGCATCAAAGCATTCAGCAGACTTATACAAGCATATTCCTGAGCCTGTTGATGATGGGCGAGCGCATATTGATGGGCTAAAGGAGATGATTGATAACATTCACTCTGGGTATCAGAAAAATTATGGTGAGGTGGTAAAAGCGGCCACAAAATATATGGAAGCCGTAAACTCAGGGTTGGGAAAAATGAGTACACACCTGGAGGGGGCATCAGAGGGCAAAATTAAGCTGTTTAAATACCGGATGATCAACTCAATGAACGATGCAGTGTCAGGGTATTTCAAAAATACGGGAAACCCACCGAGTATATCATTGCTTAGCTCACCGAACACAGACACCAGTCATATGAAAATATTAAAGAAAATGTTTGAAGGATATCCTAGTGGTGACCAGTCTGTGATGTTAAATTACTTGGTACCTTTAGCCTCTTTTGATGCAAAAGGTAACTCGGGAGAATTCTGGAAAAAGAAACTATCAGGGCAAGGATTTGTTGTTATTGAATACAAGAATCAAATTCATATTTATCCTGATATGGCACCATTGAAGAAAATATACGATTCAATGAATGAGTTGAACGGAGCAGAATATGGGGAGATTGCAATTTCTTCTCAAATATTTCAAAGTTTTCAAACTGCAGTGGACAGTCATAAAAATACCACTAATAGCAGTGTTTCCCGACTATTAGAAACATTCCGCCAAGATAATAGCCATTTTGATACTTTGGTTCAGTTGCTTATCCAGTTAATAAAAGATTTAAATCAAAATAATAATAGCCTGATCAATATGTAATTTAAGTTATTTATCTTATTTAATTTTAATCATAAGCAATTATGAGGAGTTTTTATGCCTATTATTGGAAGCGCTAATTCCGAGATTAGACGTTCGTCAGATATATCATTAAATGCCTCATCACTGGCAGGTAATAACCCTATTAGTTCACAAATTTCGACGGTTAATTCGGTAGGGGAGCAAAGCCGTTTTCCTGGGCATTCTATAACAAATGAGCAAGTTTCGATTGCCGGAGATCGTAATGAATTACACCGAGCTAATCATAATAAACAAGCTGCGGTTATTCATCAGTTATTGAACCAAACTCATCCTGAAATCACTCAGGGAATGGTGCTCTCTGTATTATGTGCGGGCGCAAGTGGGAACTTAGCACAGCAAGAAATTAATTACCGCCCAGAGAATAATTTAATTCTATTAACGTTATTAAAACCGGAAGAATTAAAAACTGAAAAAGGGCTTATAGAGAGCGCTGCAAACCTAATTAAAAAACTGCATGTGATGGGTGAAAAAAACTCGCAGGCAAAACAAGTACTGGGGAATGAAGAGAAAATATTCGATAAAAAAATCGAATCGGCAATCTCTACATTAGGCCAAGATAAACTGCAAATATTATCCCAGCGTTATCAACAGCAGTATGTTGACCCTGCAATCAAAGAAACCCTCGGTGCTTATTTCAATCAAGACGAAATTGATAGCCGCCCAATCAACGATTTTTTAGTGAGTTCTCTGAATCATGGTTGTGAACAACGGGCGGCGGGGGCAATAAATGAATATCAGCAACATAAAAGCCATGCATTTGTGGATAAAGCCTGCCAACTTCATAATTTATTCTTGGCGTTGGAAGAAAAGATTGAAACCATTCGCCCTTTAAAAGTGATTATGGATTTAGGTCAGCCTAAAGCTCAGGCCCAATCTCCAACCGAAGCATCACCGTTAAGGGGGAATCGTGCGGTGGGCGATGAAATTGATGCTGGAAGACCGCATCTTGGTGCCTCTCCATCAACACCTTTATCCCCTTCAACCCCGTTATTGCCTAGCAGCACTAGCCATAATGAAAATATGTATAATACTTATATTACGAATAATTATTATAGCTCTCCTCATGAAACGACGAGCATCAATTCTGTTCAGTCCAATGATGAAGGAAATGAAAAACCATTATTACCGACGTCATTTAAATCTGTCTTGAATATAGAATTAGCTTCACCTGTCGTTCAAACTTCGGGACGTGTGAAAACCACACTTGAAATCCCGAACATTAACCAATATCAACCGCAAGTTGCCGAAAAACCATTTTTAGAAAGTCAGCCGCCAGTGAGTGAGAAAACGGTTAAGAAAGAAGCTAATCCAGTCATTGAGCAAGAAACTAAGCCAGCCATTGAGCTAGAAGCCAACGAGCGAGTTGAGCAACCTCGAAAACATATTGCGGATATTCAATGGCTATTGCCGAAAAATTCAGGTTTTCAGAATAGCTATGTTCGAACTGAATCAGGCTGGAAATCGAACAATGGATCAGAGAATGCAGCAAAACCCGTCGTCACGACAGTCGGTGGGTTAAACCGTAGCCAAGCAGATAAAGAAATTTATCAAGGGTTGCGTACGGCGCCACAAACAGTACCCGCTGAGCAAATGTTTGCAGATTCTATCTCTAAAGCAGATAAATTTTTCACGGGTACGGAACATGGTGCTTTAAGAACAGACCAAGCGGAAGTCGAGCGGTATAACGATAATGCCAAACGTTTCTCATAAGGTGATGAGATGACCACACAACAAGATATTGCGCAGCAATGGCTAGAGCGCCATCTTCAGCAGATTCGTGAGTATTCAGGTATCAACAAAACCTATTCCATGGATGCAGAGCTGATTGCCGATGTGCATATCGATTCTTTAGAGCTGTTGGAATTGATTGCGGCGATTGAGGAATATACTGAACAGCCATTAAAGGATGAAGTGTGGATGAAATGGCGACGCTTACAGGATATTGTGGATTACCTTGTTAGCGCCACCACAGACAGTTAAGTTGTCTGGTCAGTTTTCATCGATAACAACTCGGTTTCGTGCTTTTGGGCAGGAAACCGAGTTTTTTATGGCTCGGATGTTGCGATTTCCAACGCTTTTTTGATGGCATCGGGAATGACGCTACCATGGGTTTTGTCCGCAAATAAGGTAAAATCACACACCCGTTGAGGGCTATTGATGGTTTCACACACTTCACGGGGGGAAATCCAACTCTTGCGAGTCTGATAATTTTGCTTCTGCTCATCGGTTAAACGGCTTAAATCTGGCGTTTCTTCTAACTCACCGAGGGTGATATCTAGCGGCGATGCTTTCGACGGGCGCGTTAACTTATCTAAATTCACCATTTTCCCTTCTCCCCACCATAATGACGGGCTTGCCGCGACAAAATGCTGGAAATCCGCAGGGTGGTCTTGGTACGCCATCAGAGTAAATAAACCGCCAAATGAGTGCCCAAATAGCGTTTCGCGTTGGGTATCTATCGGGAACTGTTGTTCAGCCCATGGGCGAATAGTGAAGGTGAGAAACTGGTACAGAGATTCCGCACCGCCGCCGTGTTGGAATGCGTCACCAGCAACTTTCGGCGTGTAGTCGTATGTGCGTTCTTTCTTGGGAAATGCCTCTGGGCTGGGATAGCCGATACCAATAATAATCGGTAATTTTTCTGGCGGAAATAGCTGAGCGGCCTGATTGACCGCGAGCGGGTACAGGCCATTTCCGTCTAACATAAACATCACGGGACGTTTTTCTGAAATATTCTGTGGAACGGCGCTGTAGATGCGCAGCTCGCGCTGGCCATTGCGCATATCATGGTGCTGCACCGTGTATACGTCAGCCACACGCGCATCGAATTCGGGAATATTCGGGTTGGGGCGCGCCCACGTATTGCTTGCGATACACATCAATAGGCTCGCCATAAACAGTTTTTTTATCATTGGGATTGCCATCGAACTAAACAGAATCAGCGGGTAGTCAGCGATAAGCGTCATACCCGCAATCAGGGATTAGAATGTCACGTTGACATTCGCCCAGTAACGGCGACCATCTTCAACATCCCAGTTGCCGCCATTCTCTGCGTCAACCTTAGGACCTTTCTCGTTGGCAATATTTAACACCGCAAAATTCAGCTTGGTATTTTTCAGCAGTTGATAGGTCGCGCCCACATCCATGGTGGTATAGGCATCACGATAACGAGCCCCGGAATAACTATTACGTTGTGCCGCCCAGATTTGCTTTCCTTCATAGTGAACGCGGGTATATAAATTCAAATCTGGATTATATTGCCAATCTAATTTTGCATTGGCTAAGTGTTTCGGCGTTTTATCTAATGGATAACCTTTGAGGGATGTTCCATTTTTTAATTTCTCATCATTACTTTTACGTTCTGAATCTGTATAAGTGTAGTTGAGACTCAGGTTCCAATCTTCAGCGAATGGCATTCCTGCAGCCACTTCTACCCCTTTAATATTGGCTTCACCAACGTTGTCATAGGTATACAATTTTAGTTTGGTGATTGGGTCTTCTTTACCTGTGTCATAGCTGGTGAGTTTATTTTTAAAATCGGTATTAAAGAACATTAAGCTCGCGTTGAAACCAGATTCATGGTCATAAGCGATTCCGATCTCTTGGTTAAAGCTTTTTTCTGGTTTCAGATCAGGATTACCATAAATAATACCTTTACCGCCCTGCGTAGATGTACCATATCCACGACTAACTTCTCGTAGTGTTGGGGCACGGAAAGCCTGTGATACCCCTCCTTTAAGAGTAATTTCATCCGTTAAATGGTAAATCGCATAACCGCGAGGGTTCCAGTGGTCGCCATAGAATTCATGGTGATCTAAACGGATGCCTCCCGTTAAAATCAGATTTTCAGTTGCAGTAAACTCATCTTCTAAGAATAGAGCGTATTGATCTGCGGAGAGAGAAACACTTTCAGTCGTTGACGAGTTAGTTGCTGAAGTATCTTTTAATTTCGCGTGTTGATATTGGGTACCTGCTGTCAAAATATTATCAGGTAGAAAAGCAGTAACCTTACCATCTACCACTGTGTTAGTGATTTCTGGGGTTCTGGCTTCATAACCACCTTCCCAATTGTTTGTTATTTCATTTCTACTCTGTGATTTAATTGAGCGTTTAGTTTGTTCCTGATAAACACTCATTTCAGTTTGTACGATATCCCAATCACCTTTGTAGGTTAATGCCATATGATTGCGGTTATTATGCGTTTCATCTTTATTATTTTTTTGTAGTCCAGCTCTGTTCGCATACTCACCAATAGATTTTCCTGGAGTTTCCGTTCTTTCTTGGGTGGTTCTGCCTGCTTCAAATAAGAAGGTTTGATTTTCCATCGGAGTGAAGGTTAGTTTTGCTGTCAGACTTTTATTATCTTTTTTGTTATGACCATCAATGATGTGATCTTCTTTACGGTAATCCCCACCACCGTACAGTTGTAAACCGAGTTTATCTTTGATCAGCGGACCAGACAGGTAGAAGTTACCGTCCATGGAGTCGCCGCTTTCGCTATTTTCTTGAATAATTGCACCGGTGGTCACGCTACCGTGCCATTCATTGGTCACTTTCTTGGTGATAATGTTAATGACGCCGCCCATGGCATCAGAGCCATACAGGGAGGACATTGGACCACGGATCACCTCGATACGCTCGATAGCTTCAACAGGTGGCATAAAGCCAGCTTCAAAGCCGCCGCTACCATTTGGGCGAGATTCACGGCTATTTTGACGACGACCATCCACCAAAATCAGGGTGTATTCGCCGGATAACCCGCGAATATTAATATCTTGTTTGTTGGCACTACCGACGACGCTGACACCTTCAACATCTTTGACCGCATCGGCTAAGTCACGAACAGGTTTGTTTTGTAGCTGCTCAGCGGTAATGACGGTAACACTGGCAGGGGCATCACGTAATTGTTGGGAATAACCCGATGCCGTAACAATCATTTTGTCTGAATTTTCTTCTGCCGTGGCGCTAAATGAAGCCAACGCTGCGCAAACACCCGCAGCGATTAAAGAGTAGTGATAGTGTGTTTTCATGTTTTTCCCTAGCAAAACTAAATGATAATGATAATCATAATGTTTGCGAATATTAACATTGATACAGATAGAAAATAAATAATTAGTGAGCTATTTTTTGGGCAAAGTTTGATCACGGTTAACATTTTGTGCGGGGGAGCTAGAGAGAGTAAAAAATCGTACAAAAGGTAGGAAATAGACTGAAAAACGCGAGAATGACTATTTGGGAATGAAAGAAATAAACACCAATTATTATTTAATTATTTGCAATTGTCTTATTTAGAATATTTTTATTATCTTTAAATAATCTCATCTTTTTTTGATTATATTTGAGTTTGCTAATTTAAAAAAAGATTGAATATTGATTTAAAACAGAAAATAAAAATTAAAATGGATATTTAGTTAATATAAAACAGTTGGCTATTGCATTATCACGGTGAGTTCGTAAAGATAGGTTTATTGCTAAAGTAAAGACCATTTCCCTTGAGAGTTATTATGGAACAACCGACAAATTCAATTGAAGAACATCAAAAAACGAAACAAGAGAATAAAAGAACACTGTGGATGATCATCGCCACGGTTATTATTGTTTTGTTATTTGTCGCCTATGGCGTGTATTGGTTTTTGGTTCTACGTTTTCAAGAATACACCGATGATGCCTATGTGTCGGGTTTGCAAATTCCTATCGTTGCGCAAACCACCGGAAATGTCACCCAAGTGAATTTTGAAAATACTGACTTGGTTAAAGCGGGTGATGTGCTGGTGGTGTTGGATAAAACCAATGCGCAACTGGCTTATGAACAGGCCAAACATGATTTAGCATCCACGGTTCGCAAAACCAAAGAGTTGTATATCAATGGGGATCAGTACCAAGCTCAAATCCAACAAAATCGTGTTTCGCTTGCGCAAGCGCAAAAAGATTATCAACGCCGTGCCGCATTAGGTCGCAGTGGGACGATTTCAAAAGAGGATTTACAGCATTCTCAAGAAGCGGTGCAACTGGCGCAAGCCGCGCTGGATATTTCGATTCAACAATACAATGCTAACCGCGCGTTGTTGCGTAACACGGCACTGAAAAATCAGCCAGCAGTGCAACAAGCGGCCGATAGCGTGCGCAGTGCGTGGATCAATCTGCAGCGAACAGAAATCAAAAGCCCGATGACGGGGTATGTCTCTCGCCGTAATGTGCAAGTGGGTTCCCAAGTCAGCCCGCAAAGCTCGCTAATGGCGATTGTGCCAGTTCAGCCAGTTTGGGTCGATGCTAATTTTAAAGAGACACAACTTGAAAACGTACGTATCGGTCAGCCAGTCACGATTAACAGTGACTTTTATGGTAGCAATGTAAGCTACAAAGGCACCGTAGTGGGGCTGGACATGGGGACAGGGAGTGCGTTCTCATTGCTGCCTGCGCAAAATGCCACGGGGAACTGGATTAAAGTGGTGCAGCGTCTGCCAGTTCGCGTGGAGTTAGATCCAGAACAAGTCGCGAAATATCCGCTGCGTATTGGTTTATCCATGAATGTGACCATCGATATTAAAGACCAAAATGGTCCTGTGTTGTCGGAAGTTCAACGCACAACCCCTGCGTTTGAAAGTGATGTTTTGGTGTTGAAGTTAAACGATGTGGATCAGGTGATCGACACTATTATCAGCGATAACGCGGATTAGTCCCATGGCTGATATTCAACCGCTAAAAGGGGCTAAACTCGTCTGGGCGACCATCGCCCTATCTCTGGCGACATTTATGCAAGTGTTGGATTCCACGATTGCCAACGTGGCTATCCCGACGATTGCGGGGAACCTTGGGGTATCCGTCTCTCAAGGTACGTGGGTGATCACCTCATTTGGGGTATCGAACGCTATCTCTATCGCGATTTCCGGTTTTCTGGCCAAACGCTTCGGGGAGATAAGAGTCTTCCTGTGGGCAACGGCACTGTTCACGCTATTTTCACTGCTGTGTGGTTTTTCCGATAGCCTAGGAATGCTGATTTTGTTCCGTGTGCTACAAGGGGCGGTTGCTGGACCTGTTATCCCGCTCTCACAAAGTTTAATCATGCGGTGTTATCCACCGAAAATGCAGAATATGGCGTTGGCATTTTGGTCGATGACCATTATTTTAGCCCCTGTTTTTGGGCCTATTTTCGGCGGATATATCAGCGATAACTTCCATTGGAGCTGGATCTTCTTTATGAATATCCCGCTGGGGATCTTCGTGATCATTGTCGGCTCGATCATTCTGAAAGGAATGGAATCAACAGTGGTTAAAGTGCCATTCAATGTGATCGGTTTAGCGTTGCTATCTGTCGGTGTGGGCTGTTTGCAGGTATTGTTGGATAAAGGGAAAGAGCTTGGTTGGTTAGCGTCCAATGAGATTGTGATTCTTGCGGTGATCTCTGCGATTGCGCTGGTGTTTATGGTTATTTGGGAACTGACCTCCAAAAACCCGATTGTCGAATTATCGCTGTTTAAATCCCGCAATTTTACCATTGGTACCATTTCAGTCAGTTTGGCGTATATGGCGTATTTTGGGGCGATCGTACTTTTGCCGCAGCTACTGCAAGAAGTGTACGGCTACACCGCAACATGGGCAGGGCTAGCGCTCGCCCCAATAGGCCTTTTACCCGTATTGTTCTCAGCTCCTGTCGCGAAACTTTCGGACTTTTTAGATATTCGCTGGATAGTTACCTTTAGTTTCGTGTTCTATGCCATTTGCTTCTTCTGGAGAGCGTATACTTTTGAGCCATCCATGGGGTTCGATGCCGTCGTGTGGCCACAGTTGGTGCAGGGGATGGCAGTAGCCTGTTTCTTTATGCCGTTGACCACCTTGACGCTGTCGGGGCTGCCACCTGAAAAATTAGCCTCGGCCTCCAGCTTGGCGAACTTTTTCCGTACGTTGGCGGGCTCTATTGGGACATCGATCACCACCACGCTGTGGAGTGATAGGGAAGCCGTGCATCATAGCCAGCTCACTGAATTTATTACAGATTACAACCCTGAATCTCTCGACATGTACCAAGGGATGGCGGCGCATGGCATGACCACGGAGCAAACCTCCGGCTTTATTGCTCAGCAGATCACCAGCCAAGGGCTAATTATTGCGGCTAACGAGATTTTCTGGCTATGTGGCTGGGTGTTTATCGTATTGATTGTGACTGTGTGGTTTGCGAAGCCGCCGTTTGGCAGCAAAGCCAATAAATCATAAATACGGCGAGTCATTGATGGTGATAAGGGCGCGTGAGTGATTGGCACGCGCTTTTTTACGGCTTCATTTTTACGGAATGATTTTTACAGTCTGGACTTTGGAACAATATCGTCAAAAACCAGTTTCGGACGGTTAGGTTCTTCTTCTGACAGCGGTGTCACTTCTTGGAACGTATTGAGGCAGCGGGTGACTAAGGTTTGGTAATCCAGAGTGCCCTTGCTTTTCCATTCAATTTCTGGCTCTGACAGGCTACGTAGCACTTTGGCAGGTATTCCGACAATCAAACTGTTATCCGGAAATTGCGCATCTGCTTTGATAAACGCGCAAGCGCCGACTATCGAGTTTTCGCCGATGACTGCGCCATCCATTATTACGCTGTTCATGCCGATCAGTGCATTACGTTTAATGTGGCAGCCGTGCAAAATAGCACCATGACCGATATGTCCATCTTCTTCAATGATGGTATCGAATTGCGGAAAACCGTGCATCACGCAGTTATCCTGTACATTCGCCCCATCTTTAATAATCAGTCGCCCAAAATCACCACGTAAACTAGCGTTAGGTCCAATATAAACTCGCTTACCAATCACGACATCGCCAATGATCACCGCTGTAGGGTGAACAAAACTTTCAGGGCTGACGACAGGGGTAATACCGTCAATTTGATAAAATGGCATAAAGGTTCCTTTAGTAAAATGATTATGCGGCTGCCTGCTCCCGAAGAATGCCACCAAAACGTCGATAATAGGCGCTGGAGGGTTGTGGAAGTTCCCCAACGGTGGTTTCGCACAAGTTGGTAACGTACTGGGTGGCGCCTTGGTCGATACGCTGGTAAATATTGGTGCATAAATGGCGCGCAATATGCCCTTCCCACTGTGCAGGCAGTAGTTCATCAGGGAGTAAGGGGTCTTTTAAGATTACACGGCGATAAAAATGGATCAGTAATAGACGTAGCTGGAAACACAATTCAGGGGAAATCATCTGTTCCCCATGCTCTTTCAGTAATAACGCCACAGGGCGAAATAAGTTAATAAACTGATGATAATGGTCTGAAATTTCAGGAAGTGACCAGGCATCGAACACCAACTCTTTTAATTTCTTCTCGGAACGATTAAAGGGATAGTTGGCTCGGAAGTAAATCACTTGGTCAGCGGCATTTAACTCCCCAAGTAAGGCGGGAATATCGCTTTGTGTTCGGCTTGGTGCTGCCATCAAGCTGCTATTAAATTGCCCAAATCCGAGCCAACCAAACTCTTTTTTAAGGCGAATTTTTTCGTCTTTATCCGCGCTTTCCAACAGCAGTAAATCCCATGCACCATCCCATTCAGGTTGTTCGCTGAGGTAAATCTTGCTTTCTGCTCGACGAAAGCGGTTTTGTCCACGCTCTGAAATGCGGTAATAGCTGCGGCGTCCTATTTTCTCGACATCCAGCCAGTTTTCTTTTTGTAGACGAAACACGGAAGTGCGCACAAAGCGGTCGGAAAAGCCCATTGGCTCAAGCAATTTGGTCAGGCTACCTAACCAAACCTCGCCACCACGGTGGTGCAGGGCATCTCCATATAGGGAGCTGATAAGCGAAGTTCCACTGATAGGCTGGCTCTCAATCGCGTCGTGTATAAATTGGCTGAGTTTGGTTTCCATTATGCTTTTATCCCTAAAATTTATGTATCAGGTACTTGGCAAATCTTAGACAAAAACTAGAAGATTGTCTTGTTTGCATACCAAAGAGTGTGAACAATCTGAGAAAACCAGCCGAGAGGTGTCTTCATCATGAATACACCTCATTCTTGAAGATTAAATAGCAATTCGTGTATCAATCACCCGTTGGGCTTTACCTTGTGAGCGAGGGATATCCCCACAGTTGACGATGCTCACTCGAGTGCTAATGCCTACCATGGATTTAATACGGTGTTTGAGGTTATGGCAGATATTACAACGCTCATCAAAAGTCAGTTGTTCAGGGTGTTTGAGCTCAACACGAACAGAGAGGTTATCCATATTGCCTTGGCGACCGATTTCCAGTTGATAGTGTGGAGATAACTCTTTGAATTGCATAATTTGTTCTTCAATTTGAGACGGGAAAACGTTAACGCCACGGATAATCATCATGTCATCAGAGCGCCCCGTGATTTTTCCGATGCTGCGCATC
The DNA here is from genome assembly GCF_020271745.1 of Providencia alcalifaciens. Classification (NCBI taxonomy): domain Bacteria; kingdom Pseudomonadati; phylum Pseudomonadota; class Gammaproteobacteria; order Enterobacterales; family Morganellaceae; genus Providencia; species Providencia alcalifaciens. Next base: position 1,534,727 of record NZ_CP084296.1, read on the forward strand.
TGGCGATTTTCACCGGATTTTAGGTGAGTAAGGTCGCGGGTTCGATAGCGGATCACTGGCATAGCTTCTTTTGTAAGAGTAGTGAACACTAACTCACCATGCTCTCCATGACCGAGGGTTTTTAGGCTATTTGGGCAGATAATTTCAGGGTAAAAGTGGTCTTCCCAGATAGTTGGGCCGCTTTCATCGGAGTCTGCACACTCCATGGCAACACCAGGTCCCATTACTTCAGATAAACCATAAATATCTAAGGCTTTGATCCCTAAGCGAGTTTCAATTTCAGTTCTGAGGGATTCTGTCCACGGTTCTGCACCAAAGACACCAATTCTTAGTGAGCACTTACTAGCGTCTCCGCCCATGATTTTCTCAAGTTCGTCGATGATACTAAGGCAGTAAGATGGCGTCACCATGATGATATCGGGCTTAAAATCAACAATCAGCTGCGCTTGTTTCTCGGTTTGACCGCCGGACATGGGAATAACTGCCGCGCCAAGACGCTCAGCCCCATAGTGCGCCCCGAGCCCGCCAGTAAATAGCCCGTAACCGTAAGCAACGTGGACTTTATCCCCACGGGTGGCACCCGCAGAGCGCAGGCTACGAGCGATTAAATCCGCCCAGTTATCAATATCTTGTTGGGTATAGCCGACTACCGTCGGGCGCCCAGTGGTGCCTGAAGAGGCGTGAATACGGATAATTTGATCCATTGGCACGGCAAAAGTGTCGAATGGGTAGTTTTCACGTAAATCCTGCTTAGTGGTATAGGGAAATTTTTCGATGTCGCTAAGCTGTTTAAAATCGTCAGGATGTACGCCCACGGCATCGAATTTTTTGCGGTACATTGGCACATTTTCGTATGCGTGAGTGAGTGTCCACTTCATTCGCGAGAATTGCAGTGCCTCGATTTCATCGCGAGAAGCAAACTCGATCGGGTCGATATTATCGTGTTGTGTCATGCTCATAATTGCCAATCCTTATTATTATTGATACTTGCCTGAGCAGGTGTAGGGGAAGTCAGGCAGTTTTGTTATTCAGACTCGTTCAATAATCATTGCAATACCTTGACCCACACCGATGCACATGGTGCATAACCCGTAGCGACCTTGCTTGCGGTGCAGTTCATTCATGGCGGAAATCACCAAGCGAGACCCGCTCATACCCAGCGGATGCCCTAAGGAGATAGCCCCACCATTGGGGTTAACCTGTGGGGCGTCATCTGGCAGACCTAAGCCCCGTAGTACAGCCAGTGCTTGAGCGGCAAAAGCTTCATTCAGTTCAATCACATCCATCTGTTCGATAGTCAGCCCTGCCATTTTCAACACTTTTTGAGTGGCAGGCAGAGGGCCGATACCCATTAAACGCGGCTCGACGCCACAGGTGGCAGTGGCAATCACTCGCGCTCGCGGGGTTAACCCTTGCTGCTTGGTAACCGCTTCGGAGGCGATAATCAAAGCAGCGGCGCCATCATTGACCCCTGAAGCATTGCCTGCGGTGACACTGCCATTTTCACGAAACGGTGTTTTCAGTTTTTGCAGCTGTTCGTGCGTGGTTTCAGGGCGTGGGTGTTCATCTTCCGTGACTTGCTGCTGTGTTTTGCGCAATGTCACGGTGACGGGAACAATCTCTTCGGCAAAGATACCTTTAAGGCGAGCCGATTCGGTGCGTTGTTGGCTGCGCAGGGCAAAAGCATCTTGGTCTTCGCGGCTGATATTGTAGGTGTGCGCCACGTTTTCGGCGGTTTCTGGCATGGAGTCGGTGGAGAATTGCTGCTCCATTAATGGGTTGATAAACCGCCAGCCAATGGTGGTATCAAAAATTTGTGCTTGGCGAGAAAAGGCAGAATCTTGTTTCCCCATTACGAACGGGGCTCGGCTCATGGATTCCACACCACCGGCAATCATCAATCCTGATTCCCCAGCTTTGATGCTGCGAGCGGCAAGGGCGATGGCATCTAAGCCGGAGCCACACAGGCGATTGATGGTGGTGCCGGAGACTGAAATCGGCAAGCCAGACAGTAATCCCGCCATTCGTGCGACGTTACGGTTATCTTCTCCCGCTTGGTTGGCGCAACCGAGGATAATGTCATCGGTCAGCGTCCAGTCCAGTTGTGGGTTACGTGCCATCAATGCTTTAAGGGTGACCGCAGAAAGGTCATCGGGACGCAGTGAGGATAACGCGCCGCCATAGCGACCAATCGGGGTGCGAATACCATCGCAAATATAGGCGTCATTCATGAGGCTTCTCCAACTAAACGGTGACCTAAACGGTGGGAACGACCTTGAAACAGCGCCAGTGGCTTGCCATCTTGGTTGATGATCTCGACTTCATACAGCCCGCTGCGTTTACCTTGGTGCTGCATTTTGGCGGTGGCAGTCAGTACATCCCCTTCAAAACCGGGGCGCAGAAAATCGATAGAGCACATAGAGGCGACGGCGGCATAACCTTGGCTGTTGCAGGCATAGGCAAACGCGGTATCTGCCAGACTAAACAACTGCCCGCCGTGGCAGGTTTTGTGTCCGTTAAGCATATTGGGTGTAACCACCATGGTGAGTTGCGCATAGCCTTCTGCCACATCTTCAATCACCATGCCCATGGCTTTGGCGCAAGTATCATCGCGGTACATGGCATGGGCCGCTTGCTGGGCGAGGGTGATGTTGGGCAGTGAATTAATGTTGGGCAGTGAATTCATGGCAATGCCTCCAATGAGAGTGATTGAAAACCGGCAGCAAGCTGGCGCAGTAATGGGTTGGGGCGATAGCGCGTGTCCCCATAGAAATCGGTTAAATGTTCAAGGGTGTGCAAAATATGTGACCAACCGATTTGCGCGCCCCATGCTAATGGCCCTTTCGGATAATTCACGCCGAAACACATCGCCAGATCAGTATCTTGAGCGCTTGCGATACCTGTATTCACCACATCCAAAGCCTCATTGCACAACATGGCAACGGTGCGCAGGGTTAACAGTGCAGGGTAGTCCGGTAGCACAATCACTTGCTTGCCGAGGGACTGAAAAAAGGCAATCGCATCTTGGTTTTGCTGGTGGCTATTTTGTACTGCGCAACTGATAGCGATAGCGGTTGCCGCAACGTAGTTGGCGGATAAATCAAATTGCACTACGGGCTTATCAAGTTTTTGCGCAAGGGTGGATGTCATTTCACCATTTGTTAACATAATAATAACGTCGTTAACAACCAGTGAGGGGGACTGGCGCATTTTTTGTTCAGCTTCTTCGAGGCAGATCCCGTTTTGCTGTAAGAGTTGCTTAAGTTCAGGAAATATTTGCCAATTTCCATAGGCTTTGATGTCGAGTTGGCGAGACTTCGTTGCAGCAGGCGCGACATCGACCTGAAATGCGAGTTTATTATGATCATTATGATTATCGGTGGCGTAATCATAAAATCCACGACCCGATTTACGTCCTAAGTGCCCGGCTTGTACTAGCGCCAATTGCGCAAAGGCGGTTTGGAAGCGCGGATCATAGCCAAATGCTTGAAACATGGATTCCGTCACGGCGTAATTAATGTCATGCCCGATTAAATCCGTCAGCTGCAAAGGCCCCATGGAAAAGCCCCCGGCATCACGCATCACGCTGTCTAATGTGGCGGGGTTGCCCACTTGCTCTTCCAGTGCGCGTAAGGTTTCCGCATAAAAAGGCCTTGCTACGCGATTAACAATAAAGCCTGGTGTCGAGCGGCAAATCACCGGAATTTTATTGAATGCCCGTGTCAGGGTTTTTAGGGTTTCAACCACGTGCTCTGCGGTTTCGAGTCCGCGGATCACTTCCACCAACTTCATCACGGGGGCAGGGTTAAAAAAGTGCAATCCAGCCATACGCTCCGGATGCTTGAGTACGCTAGCAATTGCCGTGATAGATAATGATGAGGTGTTGCTGGCAAAAATCGTGATTTCGCGGCAAATGCCTTCAAGTTCACTGAAAATAGCCTGCTTAATGGCAAGTTTCTCTGCTACCGCTTCAATCACTAAATCGGCGTCAGCAAGGGCAGAAAGACTGTCGGCTACATGGAGACGAGCAAGGGTTTCTTCTGTGCTTTTGGCGTCGGCTTTTCCTTGCTCAACGCGTTTGCGTAAACGGGTGGTGAGTGTCGCTAAAGATTGCTGCAACACTTGGGCGTTCACATCAAAAATGTGCACTTGTAGACCTGCACTGGCAGCGACTTGCGCAATCCCAATGCCCATGGTGCCCGCGCCAATAACCGCGACATTTTGTAAAGGTAAAGTGTGTAGTGAGGTTGTCATGGTTATTTCCCTTGGAACGTCGGTTCGCGCTTATTTAAAAACGCATCGACGCCTTCGCGATAATCATGGCTGCGCCCGCCTAAGCGCTGTAAATCGCGCTCTAAATTAAGCTGCTCATCAAGGGTATTGGTGGCGGCACTGTGAATGGCTTTTTTGATCAGCCCCAACCCATAGGTCGGTTGAGTCGCAAGGTGTTTCGCGAGGTTGCCCACGGTGGTGGCGAGTTGGTCATTTTCCGTGACTTGCCAAATCATGCCCCACTGCAATGCTTGTTCCGCGCTGATTTTATCCCCTAGCATCGCCATACCCATGGCACGGGCACGACCGACTAATTGCGGTAAAAACCAGCTTCCGCCCGAGTCAGGCACTAGCCCAAGGCGGCAGAATGATTGAATAAAACTGGCGCTTTTCGCCGCGATAACAATATCTCCTGCAAGCGCAATCGCTGCTCCCGCGCCTGCGGCAACGCCGTTCACGGCACAAATAATCGGTTTGGGTAATGCGATTAAACGGCGGATCAGCGGGTTGTAGTAAGTTTCAACGGAAAAGCCCAGATCAGGGGCTTCGGATCCGACGGCAACATTACGATCGTTAAGATCTTGCCCCGCACAGAATCCACGACCTGCGCCGGTGATCACTAAGCAGCGGACGGTTTCATCACGCTCGGCGATTTTGATTGCGGCGCTCAGTTGGCGATGCATCTCATCGTTAAAGCTATTTAGGCGGTCCGGGCGGTTTAAGGTAATCGTGAGCACCCCATTTTCCAGTGTAGTAAGGATCATCTCTTCGGTGAGAGCGGTGTCATTTATCATGATTAGCGTCCTGTAAATTGAGGGGATCGTTTTTCGAAAAAGGCGGCGATCCCTTCTTGGCGATCCTCTGTCCCCGCAAGGCTGACAAAATACTGGCGTTCCAGCTTTAAGCCTTCGGTCAGGTGAGTTTCTTGGGCACTCACTAGTGCAGCTTTGGCGGCATTTACGGCTAAAGGCCCATGTCCTGCAATGCGTTTGGCGATGGCTTGAGCGCGTTCAAGAGTGAGAGCGTCCACGCACACTTCACTGACCAATCCGGCTTGTTGGGCTTGCTCAGCGCTGATAGTTTCTCCGGTGAGTACCATCTGCATGGCAAGGGATTTGCCCACGGCACGAATAAGGCGCTGAGTGCCGCCCGCACCGGGGATCATTCCAAGGGTAATTTCCGGTAGACCAAAGCGAGCGGATTCCCCCGCAATAATGATGTCGCTGGCGAGCAGCAATTCGAACCCTGCCCCTAACGCGTAGCCATTGGCGGCACAAATAATCGGCTTGCTGATTTGCGCAAAACGACGCCAAATTTGGGGGCGTTTATCCGTGATAGCGCTGGAAACGGTTTGCTGCTGAAGCTCTTTAAGATCAGCCCCTGCCGCAAAGAAACGCGGGTTGCCGGTGATGACGATAGCGCCGATATTGTCGTCAGTTTGCGCATGTTCAAGATGCTTAACCAGTAATTCAAGGCACGGGGTACTCAGTGCGTTGCGCACATCGGGGCGATTAAGCGTCAGTGTCAGAACGCGGTGATGTTGCTGAGATAAAATCCAATTATTTTCCATTGTTCATCCCTACACATCAAAGTCCAATACCACGCCATCCCCTTTAGGCCATGCTTGGCAACTGAGGATATAACCGGCGGCAATTTGGTCAGGTTCGAGGCTGTAGTTCACCCCCATTTCAACCTCCCCCGAGCGCAATTTGCATTTGCAGGTGGCGCAAACACCGCCTTTACAGGCGTAAGGCAGGTCAGCCCCTTGGCGCAGTGCGGCATCGAGGATGCTGTCATCTTGCCCATCCATATCGATATTTAGGGTGCGCCCATCTAACTGAAGGGTGACTTGGCGGCTTTCGCTGGTGGCAATGGTCGGTTTGAATTTCGCGCCCGAGGTATTAAAGCGCTCTGTGTGGACGCGCTCTTGGGCCATGCCGTGATGAACTAAGGTTTCTTGGACTTCATCCATCATGGACTCTGGACCACAAATAAAAGCGCGGTCGAATTGGCTAAAATTGAGTAGGGATTTCCCTAAGGCGCTGAGTTGTTGCGCATCAAGACGCCCACTGAGCAACGCGCTTTCTTGCGGCTCTTGGCTAAACAGATACAGCACTTGAAAACGGGTGGCAAAGCGGTTTTTTAAGTCAGCGATGGCTTCTTTGAACATCACTGAGCGGCTATTGCGATTACCGTAAATCAGCACAAAGCGGCTATTTGGCTCGGTTTGCAACGTGGCTTTAATGATGGATAACAGCGGGGTAATGCCGGAGCCTGCGGCCAAGGCTAAATAGTGCCCTTGTTGCTGGCTATCGGGTTGGTAGCCAAATTGCCCTTGGGGGATCATCACGTCTAAGCTATCTCCAACATTTAGCTGTTGGTTGATAAAGTTAGAAAATCGCCCTTCGTAGATAGCCTTGACGCCAATTTTTAGCCCGTTTTCATCGGGGGCGCTACAAATGGAGTAGCAGCGACGAAGATTTTCGCCATTAATCGCGGCTTTCAGCGTTAAATGTTGACCTGGGCGGTAACGATACTGCGCTTGCAGCGATTCAGGAATATGAAAGGTGACCGCCACGGCATCGGGTGTGTCGCGGTCAATAGCGGCAATACTTAAACGGTGAAAGACAGTCATGAGTGTGCCCTTAAATACATTTAAAGTAATCAAACGGTTCTAAGCATTCATTGCAGCGATACAGCGCTTTGCAGGCGGTAGAGCCAAACTCGCTAATTTTTTCCGTCTGTTCGCTGTCACAACGCGGACAACAAATTGCCCCAGTATGTTCAGGATGCTCACAGGCGGTGCCTTGAGGGGGCGCAATGCCAAATTCACGTAAGCGCCTTTTGGCATCTTGGTTCATCCAGTCCGTGGTCCATGCGGGGGTTAATACCACTTCCACATCCACAGGCGAGAAACCGGCGCTATCGAGAACCGTTTTGATTTCATTGATTAAAAATTCGGTGGCGGGGCAGCCTGAATAGGTTGGGGTAAACCCAATTTGCCAGCCTTGCTCGGTCGGCTTCACATGGCGCACCATACCAAGATCAGTAATAGACAGAGCCGGCAATTCAGGGTCTGGGATCTGCTGAAGCTGCTGCCAGATCTGATGAATATCGGGGGATTGAAGTTGCATTCTCTGTTCCATCACTATCACCACTGGCTATTTGGATAAGCGCGTTGCACAAATTGCAGCTGCGTGAGAATTAAACCGAGGTGCTCGGTGTGGCTGCCTTGTTTGCCGCCTAATCGATAAGCTGCTTGCTCAGGTAGGCTGAGAGTGGCTTCTTCAAAGGTCTCGCTCACAGTTTGCAGCCAAACATCGCGCAGCGTACGCGGGTCAACGGCAATGCCTGCTTCGCTTAATGCCATTTCAATTTCATCGGCATGGAACAATTCACCGGTAAAGCGCCATAACTGGTTGATAGATTGCTGCAATTTCTGCTGGCTCAGTGCGGTGCCATCCCCTAATCGGATCATCCAGCCACGACTAAAACGCAGGTGGTATAAAGCTTCTTTGAGGGATTTTTCGGCAATGGCGGCGAGCTGTGGGTCACGGCTTTGAGTGAGTGCGCTGTACAGAGGCACATGGTAGGCATCGATAAAAAACTGGCGTACGAGGGTATCGTTGAAGCCATCATTTGGTTGCTCAACAAGCAGCAAATTGCTGAATTCACGCTCATCACGCAGATAAGCCAGCTTGTCTTCGTTGTAACCCGCGCCTTTGAGTTGTGCGGCATAGCTGAGGAAATTGCGCGCTTGTCCCAGTAAATCTAAGCCGATGTTAGACAGTGCAAGGTCGATTTCTATTTCTGGAGCGTGACCGCACCACTCACACAGGCGCTGTGCCAGAATCAGTGGGGTGTCTCCGAGGCGTAACACATAATGTTGGAGCTGTTGTTTTTCGGTCATTTCAAGCTCCTTACATGTTTTTGATGCCATCGGGGATGGTGTAAAAGGTTGGGTGGCGGTAAACCTTGCTGTCCGCTGGGTCAAAAAATTGATCTTTTTCATCAGGTTGAGACGCGACTAAATGGGCGGCTTTGACGACCCAAATGGAGCAACCCTCGCTACGGCGAGTGTAGGCATCGCGAGCATTTTCCAGCGCCATTTGGTCATCGGCGGCGTGCAAACTTCCCACATGGCGATGGGCTAAACCTTGTTTACTGCGAACAAACACTTCATACAGTGGCCAATCTTGATTGTTCATCGTCTTTCCTTCTTGATGGCTAAGCCGCGGATTTAATGGCTTTTTGTTTTTGACTGTGAGCCATTGCGCCTTCGCGCACCCAAGCTCCTTCTTCCCAACCTTTGCGTTTCGCATCAAGGCGTTCTTGGTTGCAGATCCCTTGCCCTTTAATCACTTGGTAGAACTCTTCCCAATCAATCTCACCAAAACGGTAGTGACCCAACGCATCATCCCAGTACAGATCAGGGTCGGGGATAGTCATGCCGAGGGCTTCCACCTGCGGCACGGTGTTATCCACAAATTTCTGGCGCAGCTCGTCATTACTGAAGCGCTTGATTTTCCACGCCATACTTTGAGCGCTATGCGGGGAGTCAGCATCATTCGGACCAAACATCATTAATACTGGCCACCAAAAACGGTTGATAGAGTCTTGCAGCATGGCTTTTTGCTCGTCAGTGCCTTCTGCTAGTGCCATGACGGCTTCATAACCTTGGCGTTGATGAAAACTCTCCTCTTTGCAGATTTTCACCATCGCACGGGCGTAAGGTCCGTAAGAAGCGCGGCATAGCGCCACTTGGTTGACAATCGCCGCACCATCAACCAGCCAGCCAATCACGCCCACATCTGCCCAGTTGAGCGTCGGATAGTTGAAAATGGAGGAGTATTTCATCTTTTCGTCGAGCATCTTTTGGTAGATGTCTTGGCGAGTGCACCCCAATGTCTCTGCGGCGCTGTAGAGGTACAAACCGTGCCCTGCTTCATCTTGAATTTTTGCCAGCAGAACGGCTTTACGGCGTAGGGTTGGCGCGCGAGTGAGCCAGTTAGCTTCCGGCAGCATACCAATCACTTCAGAGTGGGCGTGTTGCCCAATCTGGCGAATAAGGTTTTGTCGGTAGGCATCGGGCATCCAATCTTTTGGCTCGATGGCGATGTCAGCTTCGATTTTGGCATCGAAGTAGATTTGATTTTGCTCGTTCATTGTTACCTTCCGTTAAAGTGATTCATAAAAATTATGATTATTTAAAAATATGAAACACATTTATTTAACATTAATGCTAGGAATACTTAACAATAAGATCAATGCTGTTTGTGGGGTTTTTGCGATTCACCTCACAAGTAATTAAATTATATTCATATAAATCAACATGATAAAATCATCGTTTTTTGTGTGGTTCTTTCCGTAAATGCTAAAATTAACCCTATTGTGTTTTATTTGTTAAATTTCGATTGGCATCTATGATTGTTTATGTGATACATATTTAAAATCTAAAAATGGTTTCTTGTCGTTTTTCTGGAGATGGAACATGCAACATTTAACAAGTTACATTATGGGGAAGTGGGCAATGGGAGCAGGGGAAGGTCGTCAGATTTTTCATGCGCTAACTAATGAAGCACTCTATGCCGTGACCTCTGAAGGGCTACCGTTAGCGCAAAGCTTGCAATATGGGCGTGATGTCGGTGGTGAGGCGCTAGGGAAATTAACGTTTCAACAGCGTGGAGAGATGCTCAAAGCGGTTGCGAGACATTTGCTTGCCCATAAAGAGGCGTTATATGCCATTTCTGCTCAGACAGGCGCTACTAAATCAGACAGTTGGGTAGATATCGAAGGGGGAATAGGTACTCTATTTTCCTACGCGGGACTGGCAAGCCGTGAGCTGCCGGATGATACCGTGTGGTCAGAAGACGAGATGATCCCGCTATCAAAACAGGGGCAGTTTGTTGCCCGCCATATTTTAACATCGCGCCGTGGCGTGGCTTTGCACATCAATGCGTTCAACTTTCCGTGCTGGGGTATGCTAGAAAAACTGGCGCCAACGTGGCTAGCGGGAATGCCTGCCATTATCAAACCCGCCACTGCATCCGCCCAACTGACTCACGCGATGGTGAAATTGATGGTGGAGAGCGGATTGGTTCCTGAAGGGGCGATTCAATTAATTTGTGGCGGCGTTGGGGATATGTTCGACCACTTGGATTTTGAAGATGTGGTGACCTTTACAGGCTCAGCGGGAACCGGACAAAAACTCAAATTTCACCCGCGCATCAATCAAAAATCTGTGCCTTTTACCATGGAAGCGGACTCATTAAACTGCGCGATTTTAGGTGCGGATGTTCAGCCTGAACAACCTGAATTTGCGCTGTTTATCAAAGAAGTGGTTAATGAAATGACCACAAAAGCGGGGCAAAAATGTACTGCAATTCGCCGAATTATCGTCCCTAAAACTCAGTTGGAAAATGTGAAAAATGCCCTCCTAAAACGCATCTCGAATGTCACGGTGGGCGACCCTGCCGCCGAAGGGGTTCGAATGGGGGCATTGATTAACCTTGAACAGCGCCAAGATGTGCAGGGCAAAGTCAATTATCTGCTCGCCAATGGTTGCGAGTGCTTATGTGGTGGTAGCTTTGCCAATATGCAGGTGGTAGGTGGTGATAGCCAGAATGGGGCATTTTTCCCGCCGACATTGCTGTACTGTGCCGAGCCATTTGTGCATCAAGCGGTACACGAAACCGAAGCGTTTGGTCCTGTGGCGACATTAATGAGCTATGACGGGCTAGAGCAAGCGGTGCAATTGGCGGCGCTAGGAGGCGGAAGCTTAGTCGGTTCGCTGGTGACTGCCGATAGCCAAGTAGCGCAAACGGTGATCCGTGCAACGGCACGGGCGCATGGGCGGATGTTTATTCTGGATGAAGCGGCATCGAAAGAGTCCACGGGGCATGGCTCTCCATTGCCGATGTTGGTTCATGGTGGACCTGGGCGAGCGGGTGGCGGAGAGGAATTAGGTGGCTTGCGAGCCGTAAAACATTATATGCAGCGCACGGCATTGCAAGGCAGCCCATCCATGTTGACCGCAATTAGCAAACAGTGGATGCGCGGGGCTGAGGCTATTGCCGATGTGGTGCATCCGTTCCGTAAATATTTCGAAGAGTTAGTGATTGGCGACACGTTACTGACCGCGAGACGCACGGTGACTGAAGCGGATATTGTCAATTTTGCCTGCCTTAGCGGGGATAATTTCTATGTGCATGTGGATAAACTCGGCGCCGAGCAATCCATGTTTGGTGAGCGCATCGCCCACGGTTATTTTGTGGTATCGGCAGCAGCAGGGCTGTTTGTGGATGCGGGAGTCGGGCCTGTTATCGCGAACTATGGGATGGAAAACTTAAGGTTTATCGAGCCAGTAAAAATTGGCGATACCATCCAAGTGCGCTTAACGTGCAAGAAAAAGATCAAAAAGGTGCAGAAAAAAGCCGAAGATAAGCCTAATGGAGTTATCGAGTGGGATGTCCAAGTGTTTAATCAGCACAACGATATCGTGGCGCTATACAGTATTTTAACGCTGGTGGAGCGCCGCCACGGGGATTTTTGATGCTGTGGTAGAGGGCGAAGTTATCAGAGAGGGCAAAATGCCCTTTCTGTTTTCGTTGGCTGGAAGCAACAGAAATTCATTGCTATAGTTGTATGACTGAGTAATACAATTCGATGGCAGGTGAGTTTATGGCGAGAGTAACAAGTGTGACATTGGGGGAGCACTTCAACCGTTTTATTGGCGATATGATCCAGTCTGGTCGCTATGGCAATACATCAGAAGTGATAAGGGACGCATTGCGTATGATGGAAGAGAGAGAGCAACGGCTTGAATATGTGAGAAAAATGGTATTGGATGGACTGAATTCACCGGAAAGTGAAAGCAGCATGGATGACATTTTTGCCAGAGCGGAAAAGGATTTAAATGTATAAAATTTCTCAAATTGCGGAAGAAGATATTTATAAAATTGCTCGTTACACAATACGGCAGTTCGGTGTTAATCAGGCGAAAAAATATCACAATGAATTAAAAAAAACGTTTGAGTTACTGGCTAGTTCGCCATGGATAGGTAAAGAGTGTCATTGGGTATGTAAAGGGATGAGGCGATTTGAGTTTAAAAAACATTCCATATATTACATGCCCCAGACCCCATTTATTTTTATCTCCCGCGTTATTCATCAATCTGTGGATGTCGATGAATTGGATTTTGCTGAGTAAATTTTAACGGGATAAGAGAAGGCAAAAATGCCCTCTCCATTGAAACTATTTTTGAATAAATTGCGCTTGGTTCAGTTGGCTGAGTGCGGTATTCACACTAAAAATTTGCCCGCTCACTTCTGGTACGCCAAAGGATTTGAGCCGCGCACTGTGCATTTCGAGATACGCTTGCGCATCGGCTTGGTTAGCAAATAAGTAAATGCCTCCTGCCCTTTGGGTCTGTTGGTTTTCAGTCCAAATCTTCCAAATAAACCCCGGCTCTTGGTTAATGGATTGTGCTAATCCCTCCATTGCCGCCGTCATCTCTTCACCCCATGGGCCTTGGTATGGGAAATCAACCTGTAAAATTACCTGCATTATTGCCTCCTATTGTTGTTGTTTGATTATCATACTCAGTAAATAGTTTTAAACAGTGATCAATTTGGGGGAATGTCATATAAAAATCTGTCCGATAATCCTAATGCAGTTCTTTAAAATTTAGGTTATGTTGATTTACATAACCTAAATTTTAAGGATGTCTTATGAGTCAGGATGAACAAAGCGAAAATATTCAGCATTGTTTCGCTGAATTTGATGACAACAAATGTGCTGTTTGGAAAGACTTACAGTTGAAACATCAATCTGAAAATGCCAAAGCGCATTGTTATCTCCCTGCAACCAAAGTGGTTCCGGTTATTTTTTTACCTGGCATTATGGGGTCTAACTTACGAAGTAAAACAGATAAAAAATCAATCTGGCGTATTCGCACGAGTAAGCTTGGAATGGCTGCGGATGCACTCGGTTGGCTTTTTACTTCAGGCAATAAACGGAAAAAATTACTCGACCCTGAAACGACAGAAACAGATCCCACTCAAGATGTCGATAAAAATGACAACGAGTCGACTTACTTTGCCAATTCAAGACAGAAAAGAGGATGGGGAAGTGTATTGCAATTTTCGTATGCAGACCCACTCGACAAGTTACAGAAAGAATTACTGGTTTGGGAACAGTATTACAACAAAGCGAAAGGACAGGGATGCGCGACAGCAGACGAAGCCGAGGAATATTTTTCTCAAGAATCAACGTTCAAGTTCATTTTAGATAAAACCCTCACGCCCGAGGATACCAACCCCCTTTCATTTCGTGAAGCGGGCAAATACCGTAATTTGCTGCTTCCGCTTCATGCTTTTGGCTATAACTGGTTACAAGACAATGCCCAATCCGCGCAAGATCTCGGCAAGTACATTGATGAGGTCTTAAAATTATATAGCCCCAAACGCAATGGCGGGATTGGACATGGTCTCGCTTTTGAAGAAGGGCATGAGAAAGTCATTCTGGTGACCCATTCGATGGGGGGCTTGGTATCCCGTTACGCGTCCGAATTATTAGATACGCCCTACAAAGATAAAATTCTGGGCATTGTACATGGGGTGATGCCGGATTTAGGCTCGCCGACTGCCTATAAAATGATGAAGATTGGTGAGCATTCCATGCCGATGGGGTTAGTGCTGGGGATGAGTGCAACTCGTCTTATGTCGGTGTTAGCGCAATCCCCTGCACCGTTACAACTTTTACCCTCTCCGAAATATAACCATGGTCAGCCCTGGATGCGGATTGAAAAAGGCAGTCCTGATGGAGTGACGGATTTATTGCTTCCGCAGAATGGTGACCCATTTAAGGAAATTTATCTTCAAGATGAAGTTTGGTGGCGAATGTATGAACCTGATATTTTAGATAAAGATAAACAAACGATTGGTGATAATTATATAAAATATAGGTCATTAATGAATCAGTGGGTTTTACCTTTCATTCAAAAAATGGAAGGACAATATCACTCTAATACCTATCAATTTTATGGGGCGTATTTTGATGCAAATGATCCGAAAGATTCTCGTCGTTCAGATGAAACGTTGACATGGAAATTACGGGATAAAACCTCGTGGTTATGGGTGTCTGACGATAGTCGAGGGACGGAGGCATATGGTGATAAACGTGAGTATACGTTACTTAAATCCAGCTATGTGTGGAAAAATACCCTGACTGACGATTATGAAGGTGGTGCGGGAGATGGCACAGTACCTAAATATTCCATCAATTTACAGGCAGCTGGGCGATTTAAAGAGATTTTAAAGATGAACGTTGATCATCAGAACGCGTATCAGTTCGCGCCAATGAAAGGGGATGATATTTATGGTGAGGGAGAATTGTCGCCAGCGATAAAATTCACCTTACGCTCTTTATGCCGAATCTTGCAAACGGATGAGGTGAAACCCTAATGAAAAAAGGATTGGTGAGTTTTTTTGGTTTGGTCTTATTGGCGAGTTTAGCGGCTTGCTCTGTACCGAATAAAACGTATTCAACTTCGCTTAATGAAAAGGATTCTGCTGTGATTAATACTCTATTTGATGATGCTCCTAACTATTGTTTAGGTCGTTATACGTTTAATTATCCGAAAGCGTTAACACAAGCACTTTCATCGATGATTAAGATTGATGATATGACGATTGAAAGTCAGTTTATTTATCCTCCTTCGTTTAAACAACGCATTGAGTTACGTGAAGAAGAGTTAAAAAAACAGCGCGTGAGTGAGGAATCGGATGGACCCTTTTTGAAAGATATTATTCGATTAGATAAAGGAATAATTGTTGATGTTAATGAAAAATTTAATACTCCTGATGCATATAGAGTACTAGAAGCGCATGTTTATATTGATAATGTGGCTTTTATTATAAAGACTAAATTTACTGATTTGACGAATGATAAATACAAGGACGAACAAGCAATTTATATTAAATATAATAAGAAAATAACAGATAAACCCCAAAAACTAGCCGCTATGCGATCGTTGATTTCTCGCTTACACGGTCGCCCGAAGAATGAAATTCCGACGGATAAAGGAATTTGTATCCCTTATGGGTTTATTCGTGATGATGGAAAATCGCACCAAGAAGAAATTTCGATGGTTTTTGAAAACCCTCAATTCTATTGGGCTGTTGATATGGATAATACGATAGAAAGTGAAAAAGAAAGTATGTTGGATAGGGCTGATGAAATTAAATCTGTTCTTTCTCAATATGGAGGTAAAACTTTACGAAAAGGAAACGTACAGTTTAATAACGTGGCAGGTGAAGAGTGGTTAACGTTGGGGCGAGATCCCCGCTATGACAATCAATCCGATAAATTTTATTATTTTCAATATTATGCGAATGAGAAAAATATTGGTTATCTGCATCCATCCGTTAGTATATTGATGCATTCGACCAGTAAGGTTGTCCATTATACGGATGAGCAAATGGTTGAAATTTGGGATCGGGTTTTACAGTCATTTAAACTGCGTCCTAACGCGTATTAAGGTTTATGGCGCAATAAATAGGACGTTATTGCGCCGATATATTTTTTAAAGAGTGCTTTGATGTGTATGAAAAAACAGACAATCATTACCTCATTTGGAGCTTTGTTGCTTATAGTGCTGACGGCATGTTCAATACCCAACCGAACTTATTCTTATACACAGAATAAGCAAGATTCTGCTGTGATTAATACCCTGTTTGATGATGCGCCGACCTACTGTTTAGGACGTTATACCTTTAATTACCCAAAAGCGTTAACACAAGCGCTTTCATCGGTGATTAAAATTGATGATATGACGATTGAAAGTCAATTTATTTACCCCCCTTCGTTTAAACAACGTATTGAATTACGAGAGGAAGAATTAAAAAAACAACGTGTGAGTGATGAATCAGATGGACCATTTTTGAAAGATATTGTGCGATTAGATAAAGGGGTTATTTTTGAGCGAAACGAAAGCTATGCTTACCCTGATTCAGCTAGAGAATTAGAGGCGCATGTGTATATTGATAATGTCGCTTTTATAATAAAAACTACATTCCATGATTTATCTGCGAATAAATATATTAAAGATAGGTCATATTATTCTGCAGGTTATCCAATTACAGATAAACCCCAAAAGCTGGCTGCGATGCAATCCTTGATTTCTCGGTTACAGGGGCGTCCAAAGAATGAAATTCCGACGGATAAAGGGATCTGCATTCCTTATGGGTTTATTCGCGATGATGGAAAATCGTACCAAGAAGAAATTTCGATGGTTTTTGAAAACCCGCAATTCTATTGGGCGGTCGATATGGATAACACGATAGAAAGCGAAAAAGAAAGTATGTTGGATAGGGCTGATGAAATTAAATCTGTTCTTTCTCAATATGGGGGTAAAACGTTACGGAAAGGAAACGTTCAATTTAATAACGTGGCAGGTGAAGAGTGGTTAACGTTGGGGCGGGATCCCCGCTATGACAATCAATCCGATAAATTTTATTATTTTCAATATTATGCGAATGAGAAAAATATCGGTTATCTGCATCCATCCGTTAGTATATTGATGCATTCGACCAGTAAGGTTGTCCATTATACGGATGAGCAAATGGTTGAAATTTGGGATCGGGTTTTACAGTCATTTAAACTGCGTCCGAACGCGTATTAAGGTTTATGGCGTAATGAATAGGATGTTATTGCGCCGATATATTTTTTTAAAGAGTGCTTTGATGCGTATGAAAAAACAGACAATCATTACCTCATTTGGAGCTTTGTTGCTTATAGTGCTGACGGCATGTTCAATACCCAACCGAACTTATTCTTATACGCTGAATAAAAAAGATTCCACTGCAATTAATACTCTATTTGATGATGCACCCATCTATTGTTTGGGTCGCTACACTTTCAATTACCCTAAACCGTTAACACAAAATCTTTCTTCCATTATTAAAATTGATGATATGACGATTGAAAGTCAGTTTATTTATCCCCCCTCGTTTAAACAACGCATTGAATTACGGGAAGAAAAATTAAAAAAACAACGTGTGAGCGATGAGTCAGATGGACCGTTTTTGAAAGAGATAATTAGAATAAATGATGGTGTTATCTTTGACAGAAATGAAAGCTATGCTTATCCAGATGCTGCTAGAGAATTAGAAGCGCATGTGTATATTGATAACGTGGCTTTTATCATCACTTCAAAATATAAAGATATTACTAACGATAAATATAAAAATAGGCAAGAAAGATACAAGAAAAATAATAGATTATTTACAGATAGATCACCGAAATTAGTAGCCATGCAATCCTTGATTTCTCGGTTACAGGGGCGTCCAAAGAATGAAATTCCGACGGATAAAGGGATCTGCATTCCTTATGGGTTTATTCGCGATGATGGAAAATCGCACCAAGAAGAAATTTCGATGGTTTTTGAAAACCCGCAATTCTATTGGGCGGTCGATATGGATAATACGATAGAAAGTGAAAAAGAAAGTATGTTGGATAGGGCTGATGAAATTAAATCTGTTCTTTCTCAATATGGAGGTAAAACTTTACGAAAAGGAAACGTACAGTTTAATAACGTGGCAGGTGAAGAGTGGTTAACGTTGGGGCGAGATCCCCGCTATGACAATCAATCCGATAAATTTTATTATTTTCAATATTATGCGAATGAGAAAAATATTGGTTATCTGCATCCATCCGTTAGTATATTGATGCATTCGACCAGTAAGGTTGTCCATTATACGGATGAACAAATGGTTGAAATTTGGGATCGGGTTTTACAGTCATTTAAACTGCGTCCTAACGCGTATTAAGGTTTATGGCGCAATAAATAGGACGTTATTGCGCCGATATATTTTTTAAAGAGTGCTTTGATGTGTATGAAAAAACAGACAATCATTACCTCATTTGGAGCTTTGTTGCTTATAGTGCTGACGGCATGTTCAATACCCAACCGAACTTATTCTTATACACAGAATAAGCAAGATTCTGCTGTGATTAATACTCTGTTTGATGATGCACCCACCTATTGTTTGGGTCGCTACACCTTCAATTATCCTAAATCTTTAACACAAAATCTTTCTTCCATTATTAAAATTGATGGTATGACGATTGAAAGTCAATTTATTTACCCCCCTTCGTTTAAGCAGCGCATTGACCTGCGTGAAGATGCGTTGAAAAATAAAAGAGTTATCGATTCATCTGATTCCCCTTTTTTGAAAGAAGTAATTAAGTTAGATAATGGAGTTATATTCGATAGTAACGAAAATGCTACAACACCAGATTTTGGTCGAGTTTTAGAAGGTCATGTTTATATTGATAATGTAGCTTTCATTATTAAAACTGAAATAAGGGATGTATCGAGTCCTAAATATAAAAATATGCAGGTAAGGGATCAGAAATATAATATACCTATTAGTGATAAACCTCAGAAACTAGCAGCAATGCAATCCCTGATTTCTCGGTTACAGGGGCGACCAAAGAATGAAATTCCGACGGATAAAGGGGTCTGCATTCCTTATGGGTTTATTCACGATGATGGAAAATCGCACCAAGAAGAAATCTCGATGGTTTTTGAAAACCCTCAATTCTATTGGGCTGCCGATATGGATAATACGATAGAAAGTGAAAAAGAAAGTATGTTGGATAGGGCAGATGAAATTAAATCTGTTCTTTCTCAATATGGGGGTAAAACGTTACGAAAAGGAAACGTACAGTTTAATAATGTAGCAGGTGAAGAGTGGTTAACGTTGGGGCGAGACCCGCGTTATGACAATCAATCCGATAAATTTTATTATTTTCAATATTATGCGAATGAGAAAAATATTGGTTATCTGCATCCATCCGTTAGCATATTGATGCATTCGACCAGTAAGGTTGTTCATTATACGGATGAGCAAATGGTTGAAATTTGGGGCCGTGTATTGCAGTCATTTAAACTGCGTCCTAACGCGTATTAAGGTTTTTAATTAACCTCATTAAGATGTAGGAGTGAATGGCATTTTAGTAAATGATGAACTCATTTCTTTATGCTCTTTCGCTTTCCTGCCTCAAACGCTTCCAACGTCATCAGCCGTGCCTGCTTATGGTCAACAATCGGGGTTGGGTAGCTCAGAGAGACTTGGTGAGATTCAGCCCATGTGTGGGGTTCGTGAATAAATTTCTCGGGAACATCGCGAAGTTCGGGAAGCCACTCGCGGATAAACGTGCCCTGTGGGTCGAATTTTTTCCCCTGAGTGGTTGGGTTAAAAATACGGAACCAAGGCGAGGCATCAACCCCCGTTGACGCTGACCACTGCCAGCCGCCATTATTTGCCGCCAAAGTGCCATCGATTAGCTGGCTCATAAAGTAGTGCTCCCCTTTACGCCAATCGACCAGCAAATCTTTGACTAAAAAACTTGCCACAATCATCCGTAGCCGGTTATGCATCCAGCCTGTTTGGTTGAGCTGGCGCATGGCGGCATCTACTATCGGGTAGCCTGTTTGCCCGTTTTTCCATGCCGAAAATACAGCATCATCAGGGTTCCATTGAATATGCTGCGTCCATTCAATAAACGGTTGGTGACGACAAAGGCGCGGAAAAGCGACCAATAGATGACTATAAAATTCTCGCCAAATTAATTCATTTAGCCAGCTAAAACCGCCACTTTCTTGGGAGTCAAAAACCTGCGGGTTCTCCGCCAATAAGCGATTCACACATTGGCGAGGCGAAAGCACCCCAAGGGCTAAATAGGGGGATAATTGGCTAGTACCATCAATGGCGGGAATATCTCGGTCGCGTTGGTAATCTTGTACGCGCTCGCTGCAAAACTGCCGTAACTTCGCTAATGCAGCTTGTTCTCCGGCAATAAATTGCGGTGAAATTTCAACGAATTGGTGAGCAAAAAGTGGAGGTGTATTTTCAATGGCTAATACGGCTCCCCGTGGTTTGGGGGCGGGAAACGAGCGAAAATCACTCATCAACAATTGGCTCAAAAAGGCGCGGCGAAACGGGGTATAGACTTGGTACATATCCCCTTTTTGCGTCGTCACTGAACCCGGCGGAAGTAATAGTGCATCATCATAGGTGAAAACATTCAGATGTTGCGCCTGCTGGCGTAACTGTTCATCCCGCAAGCGCTCATTTAACTCGTACTGGTGATTGAAATATAACCCTGTGGCATTTTGCTGCTGGGCAAAATCTAGCAACCATTTAACGGAATCCGCAAAGGTCGCTGTGGTATGGCAAATCAGGGGAATACCTCGTTTCGCTAAAGCGTGTTGTAGCTCCACCAGGTTTTGATGTAAGAAGGCAATTTGCCTTGGTGATACATGGTGAGCTGCCCACTGTTCTGGCGTCGCAATATAGACGCCAATCACAGTGGCAGTAGGATCCTCACAAGCAAAGGTAAGCGCTTTATTATCGGTGACTCGTAGATCGTTGCGAAACCAAACTAAGTGACAAGCCGACATCGCTTTCCTCGCTGTTTTTTTAAGGGTTAATCTAATTTTGGGTGCTGGTTGATTAGCGATTGACGCTGTTTTTCCAGCTCGGCAATTTGTTGCTCGATATCTTCAACTTTTTGTTCGATATTGTCAAAATGCTCGGTCAAAATTTCTTTTGCTTCTGCTTTATCTGAGGCCGCCGGTGTTGCACCACGTAGTGGTTTATTGGCCGTTTCTGGCATTCTAATACCGGTATACAGACCAATTAATGCAATGACTATCAGATAATATGCAGGCATATACAAGTCATTAGTGGCTTCAACTAACCATGCCGCCGCCGTTGGTGTTGCACCCGCAATTAATACCGAAATATTAAAGGCGATGGCTAATGCACTATAACGAATATGGGTAGGGAAAATAGCCGGTAAAATCGATGCCATCACCCCTGTAAAGCAGTTGAGCAATACCGCAAGAATCAACAATCCGACAAAAATTAAGCCAACAGAGCCGCTATTAATCATCATAAATGCGGGGTAAGCCAACACAATTAACCCCACGCTGCCCATGATCACAAAAGGTCGGCGACCAATTTTGTCACTGGTTAAACCAATGATTGGCTGAACAAACAGCATACCAATCATAATGGCGATAATAATCAACACACCGTGGTCGGTCGAGTAGTTCAAATTATGGGACAAATAGCTCGGCATATAGGTCAGCAGCATATAGTACGTCACGTTAGTGGCGATAACTAAGCCGACACAAATCATCAAGCTTTTCCAATACTTAGATGCAACTTCACGGAAAGAGACTTTCGGTGGATTCTGGATATTGGCTTTTTCTTGCTGCTCTAAGCTTTCAATATGTTGCTGGAATGCGGGGGTTTCTTCCAATGAATGACGTAAATAGAGACCGATAATACCTAGCGGTAAGGCTAAGAAGAACGGAATTCTCCATCCCCAATCGTGGAAGTTAGCTTCACCGACAAGGCTTGAAATTAGCACAACGACACCCGCACCCATCACAAAACCTGCGATAGAACCGAAGTCTAACCAGCTACCCATAAAGCCCCGCTTACGGTCAGGGGAATATTCAGCAACAAAGATAGCTGCACCAGAATATTCACCACCCACGGAGAAACCTTGAGCCAGTTTAGCGAGCAGTAATAAGATAGGCGCCCAAATACCAATTCTCTCGTATGATGGGATCAGACCGATACAGAAGGTACTGATTGCCATAATAATAATGGTCATGGACAACACTTTTTGTCGGCCGTATTTATCCCCGAGAATACCGAAGACAACGCCACCAAGGGGTCTAACCAAGAAAGGCACGGAGAAGGTGGCTAACGCCGCAATCATCTGAACGCTCGGTGATGCGCCCGGAAAGAAGACCTGACCCAGTACATAGGCTAAGAAGCCGTAAACACCGAAGTCGAACCATTCCATCGCATTACCCAGCGAAGCCGCGGTGATTGCTTTTTTCAATTTTCCATCATCAATAATTGTAATATCGTTGATATTTAATGGTTTTTCTTTTTTCTTTCTGATCTTCATGGAACCATCCTCTTATTTGAATTTTAAGATGTGGGTTTCCCGATCCGATTTGCTCGGACAATCTGCAAATAATGAAAATTAGTATGGATAATTAAATGCAGTATCTAAACTAATTGAATGGAAATTTATTGATTAATAAGCTTGTTGAATAAGCTATATCAAGTTTTTATAACGAAGTGTATTGATAGGGAAATACTGATTTATTGTGTTTTTAAAATAAAGCAAAAATATCACCTTTAGATAGTCAAATATGATTCAATAATACAATAATATCGACAAAATGTAAAATGTGGTGGTTTGTGTTGATTGTTTTTTATTAATTGGTGGGTTATACCATGGGGGTAAACTAATACAGATAAGGGAAATGCAATGAATGAGGCAATAAAAATTTCATCTATTCATATCTACCATCCTGAAAATATTAGGAATAACCAATATTATTTTGATAAGTATCCAAATCTCAAAAATTTACCGGAATTATTGAATAATTTTGGGCAGAGGCAGCGATATATCACGAGCCAGCCTGATGAAAATGCGTTGACGATGTCGATTAATGCATTAGCTCCAATGAGTGATAAGGATATCGATGTTTTGATATTTGCCTCAACGACGATGGAATATTTGTCACCACTTAATGCCCTATATTTACATCATCATTTAGCCTTAAAAAATGAGTGTGTATGTATTGATATTAACGGTAATTGCCTCGGCATGTTAATGGCGTTAGAGCAGGCTGCAATCATACTAAAGATGAAAAAAACAGCTAAAAAAGCCCTTGTTGTTGCCTCGGACCATCTTTCAAATCTATGTAATCAAAATGAGCTATTCCCATCGGTTCTCTTTGGGGATGCAGCAGTTGCTATGACATTAGAAAAAGTACAAAACGGCACAAGCTCTGGTTTGATGGATAGCTTTTATTATACGGATTCGAATTTTTGCCGGGAGACCCGTTTTCCTAAGCATGGTTTTTCACAGAGCCAAAATATGCAAGATGAGAAAATTTACTGGGGTAAATTTACAACAAAAGAGTGTTTGCCTCATGCTATTTATCACATTGACAAATTATTAAAAAATAATGGGTTAACTATTGATGATATAAGTTGTTTTTTCTTTTCTCAGGTAGTGAAAAGCAATATTTCAGAATTGGCAGAAGCATTAAATATTCCTAATAAAAAAATAGAATATATTGCGGATGAATATGGTTATACAGGGGCAACCAGCCCATTTATTGCTTATTATTGCCGCCAGAAAAAGAATTTACTCCGTGATGACGATATTGTCTTATTTTGGACGTTAGGTGCAGGTTATCAATTCGGAATCGTTCTTTGGAAAATATAAAGAGATTTATGATTTTCGATGCGCGCAAAATAAACGGGATTTTGCAGGGTTGTTCATAACTGAAACTAACCATCTTTTTACGACCTTAAATTTGTCCTGTTATCTCATTCTTCTTTCGATATTCGCGGAGGAATATCTTGTTCTGTTTTTGAATGCATCGCATCGGTAGGAATGGTGAATTGATTTAGTTAGAATCGAATAGATATTATTAAGTGTATTTGAAAATCAGCACCGCCTGTTAAATATGTCATTGTTAACAAAAATACATTGAATTTAATCCGACTTAAAAAGAGTGCCATTATGAAAAAACAGAGTATTGCATCCTATATTGCGAAAGTACTGGATAACGCAGGTGTTAAGCGCATCTGGGGAGTCACTGGGGACTCATTAAACGGTTTAACGGATAGTTTACGTAAACAAGGGGCAATTGAATGGCTAGGTACCCGTCATGAAGAAGTGGCTGCATTTGCCGCGGGCGCAGAAGCGCAACTGACGGGCGAGTTAGCGGTGTGTGCGGGTTCTTGTGGACCCGGTAATATGCACTTAATCAACGGATTGTATGATTGCCATCGTAACCGTGTACCTGTATTAGCCATTGCAGCACATATCCCATCGAGTGAAATTGGGAGTAACTATTTTCAAGAAACACACCCAACAGAACTGTTTCGCGAATGCAGCCACTATTGTGAGATGGTGACTAACCCGGAACAAATTCAACAAGTTTTGGGTATTGCAATGCGTAAAGCGATCTTGAATAAAGGCGTTTCTGTTGTGGTTATTCCGGGGGATATTGCCCTGAAAGATGCACCAGAATCGGCGAAAGAAGCATGGTATCAGCCACAAGCACCTTTGATCATGCCTCAGCGTCCTGAAATTGAAAAACTAGCAGAAGCATTGAATCAGTCAGAAAACATCACGTTGTTCTGCGGTAATGGCTGTGCTGGCGCTCATGATGAAGTGGTGAAACTGGCAGAAACCTTGAATGCACCAGTGGTACATGCGTTGCGTGGTAAAGAGCATATTGAGTGGGATAACCCAAATAGTGTGGGAATGACAGGGTTAATCGGTTTCTCATCTGGCTACCACGCAATGATGAATGCGGATACCGTTGTGTTGCTAGGTACCCAATTTCCGTATCGTCCGTTCTACCCAACAGACGCAAAAATTATTCAAATAGACCTGAATGCTGGCAGCTTAGGATCCCATTGCCATATTGATATGGGGCTTATCGGGGATATTAAAGCGACATTGACCGCCTTACAGCCACATTTAACGGCGAAACAGAATCGCAAACATTTAGATGGCGCATTGAAGCACTATGCCGAGGCGCGTAAAGGACTGGATGATTTGGCTAAGCCGGGTCATGAAGGGCTTATTCATCCACAATATTTAGCCACTAAGCTGAGCGAGCTGGCGAATGACGACACAATTTTTACCTGCGATGTGGGCACACCAACGGTGTGGGCTGCACGTTACTTAAAAATGAACGGTAAACGTCGTCTGATCGGTTCGTTTAACCATGGTTCGATGGCAAACGCAATGCCACAAGCGATTGGTGCGCAAGCGGTTGATAAAAATCGCCAAGTGGTTGCGATGTGTGGCGATGGCGGTTTCAGTATGTTGATGGGTGACTTTATCTCGCTGTCACAGATGAAATTACCAGTGAAAATTATCATTCATAACAACGGCGTGCTGGGCTTTGTGGCGATGGAAATGAAGGTTGCTGGCTTTATGACTGCGGGCACCGATTTACAGAATCCAAACTTTGCGGCGATTGCCAATGCGGCAGGTATCAAAGGCATTCGTGTTGAGAAAAGTGAAGATCTGGACGGTGCGCTGAAAGAAGCTTTTGCCCATGATGGTCCAGTTGTTGTGGATGTCTTGACGGCGAAGCAAGAACTTTCAATGCCTCCGGAAATTGAAGCGCAAGAAGCCAAAGGTTTTAGCTTATATATGTTGAAGGCAATTATGAGCGGTCGCGGTGATGAAGTGGTGCAATTGGTGAAAACTAACTGGTTGCGTTAATCACTATCTAATCGAGTAGCTCCCTAAAATTAGTATCATAAATAAATCCCCAATTCGGCGTACTGAATTGGGGATTTTTATTTAATAGCCCGCAGCGGATTGGCTGCGCCAAAGGTGGGCGGCAACCAATGCTCGCCATGGTGTAAATTGGGCTAGCCATTGTTGGGTTTCTTTCGCGGACGGTTGCGCATCTTGAGCTAATAAAGTTTGTAGATTGCGCCGCACGGCAACATCCCCATGCAGGGAGCCATCTAGGTAATTAAATCCCCGCAGAAGACCATAGCTGACAGTCCAAGGCCCAATGCCTTTGATAGCCAGCAATTTTTCGGTGACATCATGAACATTTTCGGGGGTAACGGCGTTGTCTAAATCTAATTCACTTGCTTGAATAGCGTCACAAAGCCCGCGTAAGGCGATGATTTTTCCAAGAGAAAAACCCGCTTGCCGTAAAATTTCATCGTCCACATTGATGGTTGAGGCGGCGGTGGGAAAGCACCAAATTCCTGATGAATGCTGTTGCCCGACAGCTTGAATAAAACGTCGGCGGATGGCGATGGCAGCAAGAACACTAATTTGCTGGCCGATAATCGCCCATACGAGCGCTTCAAAAGTCGTGGCTGATTGATACACTCGCACACCTCGCTGTGGCGCAATCAGTTTACCCAGTATTGGGTGGGTAAGGTATTTTTCTTCAAATTGCTCAACGGGTTGATTCAATCCGAGTAAATGAATCGCAAGTGTGTGTCGCTCATTTAAGGAAGGCGAGGTTTCTGCATTATCAACATCAAGCTGCAATATTGCTTGTTTATTGTCAGTATCTTGGTCGTTAATAGATAGGCGAATTTGCGCAGCGTGTCCCTGCCAGATAATCCCTTTGCGCAAGGTGTTTTTTTCAACAATCTCAGCGATATTTTGCGGATCCCGTAAGTGAAAGGCAAAAAAATCATCAATACGGTAATAAGCTGGCAGTGATATAGAAACAGAGTGCGTTGATGACATAGTCGTCTTCTTCTGATTTATGCTCATTTTTGGTTAAATTTTGACAAAAAACGTCAAACGCTACATTTTTAACCGTTAGAGTATGTTAGCTTAGCAAAAAAGTGATTCAGATAATCATGCGCTAATTTAGCTTGCCCATACCTATTCAGCAAATTCTTGCGCAAGTCAGTGAACAGGTTAACTGCATAAATTAAATCAAGGATGTGAAGATGAGCGCAGAAAATAATGAAATGCTCCCTGTACCAAAGCCTAAGCCAGAATTAAATGGCATCGGTGGATGGTTGATTCTTCCCTTGCTTGGGGTGATTTTCTCGACACTATTTATGCCGTTTAGACTTTGGCACCATAACCAAGAAGTAATTGAATACTGGAACGAATTGACGTCCCCAAGTTCAGACTATTTCATACCGCTGTTCAAAGAATTGATATATTTTGAAGTGGTTGGTAACGCGATTATTTACGGTACAGTCTTGTATCTTTGTTATCTCTTTTTTACTAAGAAAAAATTAATTATTAAGGTGTATGCCTTTTTTCAAATTTTTTCATTGGCTGTGATGATTTTTGATTTGGTGCTCGCCAATCAATTGTTAGACCTCGAAATAGATTCCAATGATATTCGTGAATTGGTGCGAGGATTATTTGGCTGTTTTGTCTGGGTGCCTTACTTTTTTGTCTCTGTGCGTGTTCGCAATACGTTTATTAATTAGTGAACCCCAATGACCGTGGAGCCTGCTGATGATTTACTGTAAACGAGTCTATGATCCTTGTAGCCCTCAGGATGGTTATCGCATTTTGGTGGATAGGCTATGGCCTCGAGGGATCAAAAAGGTGGATCTGCAGTGTGATGAATGGAACAAAGCGGTTGCGCCCTCCAATGAATTGCGCAAATGGTTTCATCAACATACTGACCAGTTTGAGCAGTTTGTGATGAAATATCAGCAAGAACTTCAGCAAAATGATGAATGGCAGGCCATATTTGCGAAAGCGCAGCAAGGGGATATCACGTTGTTATATAGCGCCAAAGATACGCAACATAATCAGGCATTGGTACTGAAAGCTTTTATCGAAAAAAAATGCAAAGAACATAAAGAATAAAAAAGGTTATCACTATGGATGTCAATTTATCATCTAATCCCGAATCATTGCCCGCGGCTCAAATACCTGAACAGAGTCATAGTAAACCTCAAAAATCCCTCCAAGGGATTGGTGGGTGGCTTATTTTACCTCTGCTAGGTCAGCTGTATATGCTGGGGAATTTAATCAAAATGATGGTGAATGATATTGCTGAGGTTCAAGGTGCTTGGTCGTTGGCAACGAACCCAGCATCGGACTTTTATATGTCAGGGTTTGCCTCTGGTTTTTATGCTGTGCAGCTCAGCCTTGGGGTGATTATCGCATTAATGGTGGGGTCGTTCATTGCGGTATTTAAAAAGAAATCCATGGTTAAATGGTTGTTTATCATTACGATGATGCTGTATGTCGCGGTGATTGGTGCTTCGCGTATCGCTTTTCCCGTCGCGTTTCACCTCGAAATAGACTATAGCTACATTACTAGCTTTTTTAATAGCAGCTTTTATTGCTTGATTTGGGTTCCCTATTTTCTGGTTTCTGCTCGCGTTAAAAATACCTTTGTGAATTAAAGAAAGGGCTGTGAAGCACAGCCCGTACAGTTAGCTATCTACCCTTAATTAACTGCCTAGTTGTAAATCATGGGTAATATTGCACTGTTCCACAAATACGTCATCGTGAGAAACCAGTAACAGCGTCCCTTGGTAATCCCGTAATAGCCCTTCTAATAGCTGTTTTGAATCTAAATCTAAGTGATTGTCTGGCTCATCGAGCAGTAAAACGGCTGGCGGATGAGGGCTATGCGTCAGAGCTAGGAGCGTCGCTTTGAGCTGCTCGCCACCACTGAGTTGGCACAATGGTAGTAATGATTTATCCCCTCGAATACGCAACATACCCAATTGAGTTCTCCACTGCTCAACGGAAATCGCTGGCTGGTATTGATAGAGTGCCTCGGCAACTGGTAATGACTTATCCAAAAGATTCAGATGTTGATCTAAATAGCAAAAAGTACCGCTGATGCGACATTCCCCCGAAAGTGCCTGAAACTTATTTGCCAGCACTTTCAACAGCGTCGATTTCCCCGAACCATTGCGCCCTTGAATATGCCAATGTTCACCGCTATAGGCGGTAAATGAGAGTGGCTCAGTTTGCCCATAAGGGAGTTTCAATTGGGAGACAAAAATACGCATTTTTCCCCCTTCGCTTTGGTAATTGAGCACTATCTTTTGAGGCTGAATATGGCTGACTTTGTCTTGGTTTTGTTGATGTTGATGTTGTAATTCGCCTAATACTCGCTGGTGACGCTCCGCCACATTGGATTGCCTTTTTTCGGCTCTGTTTTTCTGCATATCGAGTAACAGTAAGGATTGAGAACCACCAAATCGAATATTTTCGCCTTGCTTACGCCGTTGAGCAGCTTTTTGTAAGGTGGCTTGCTGCTGTTTTTTCTCTTGGCGGATCTGTTTTTCAAGCTGTTCGCCTTCTGCTTCAATAGCATTGATAGTAAAGGTTTTTTGCTCATCATACAGGGTGTAATTTCCGCCGTACTCCACTAAGCCTTTATCGGTTAATTCAAAAATAGTGTCCATCTCTTCGAGAAGATGGCGGTTATGGCTGATGACTAAACAGCCAGCTTTGTGCTGATTGAGTTTCTCACTTAGCCATTGGCGTCCTTGTTGGTCAAGGTGGTTGTCGGGTTCGTCGAGCAAAAGAAAGTGGTCAGGATGTAAAAATGCACGACATAGCGCTAAGCGAGTGCGTTCTCCGCCGCTCAGTTGTTCAATAGGGGTGTCCATTGATGCCGTTAGCTGCGCAGACGCTAACAACATTTCCCATGTTGCAGGCAAATGCCAATTATCTTCCGTTAGCTCGAAATCATCGATGGTGCCGAGACCTTGTTCAATGCGCCAAAAGGCTTGCCAAAGTGCATCAATGCCTAATGCTTGAGCAAGGGTGTCGCCCGTTAATCGGTTGAGTTGACCCACATGAATTATCGGTAAATGCCAATCAACTTTGCCGTGGGTTGGCGTGAGTTGTCGGGCAAGCAATCGCATTAATACGGATTTTCCACGGCCATTGTGACCAATCAGCGCATTTTTTTGGCTAAATAAGCGACCACTCAATGGCGGAAAGAGTGCGGTTTGCTCAAACTCGATGGTTAATTGTGAAAAATGGCATGCGAGAGTTGGGTTAGCTATCGTCATAGAGACCTCAAAATAGAGAGGGCAGACAACGTTACGCTATCTTTCGCACGATCATTTTTCGAAGCATTTTCTTTTAAAAAGCATATTTCGAAAAAGAAGCGATGAAAACTGTGTCTGCCAAGAACAGAAAAATAATGACCTTAAATAAGGCATTGTGGATATTTTCTGGCAGTACTTAGTTCATCGTCGGAAAGGTTCACTTTAGAAGGGGCAAAATTGCGAGTGAATTATAAACAGGATTGTGAAGAAGAAGCAAGCGAAGTAAGCATAAGTTGTATAAAAAGTAAACTTGCAGTAACTGTCAGTTAAATCCATAATATTGTGTATTAACGGCAGTATTTTAACTTAAGGCATAATATGTTGGATTTAAGCTTAAGCAAACCGAGTGAAATTGTCAAAAAACTCTGTGAAAGATTACGTTTAGAGCGACTAACCTTAAAAATGACGCAGGCAGATGTCGCGGAGCGTGCAGGTGTGAGTGCCAATACAGTTTCAAACCTTGAGGCTGGGAGAAATGTTAGTTTCGAGAACATGATCCGTATTGCGATGGTGCTTGGGCGCAGTAAAGAGCTTGAAGGATTGTTTATGCCAAATTTAAACAGCATCGATGATATTGTTCGTTACGATGAAGGCAAAAACCGCCAGCGTGTGAAAAAGGATAAGTGAAATGCTGAAGCAAGTTGATGTTTATTATAATGGCTGGGGGGAGCATTGGTTATGGGGATCTTTGATTTCCAGTACCGCAATTACAGGTCGCCCACTCATTGCATTTGAATATTCGGATACAGCTAAGCGCAGAGGGCTTGAACTTTCACCTCTTTTGCTGCCATTGAAAGAGACTCAACTTCGCACTGATTTTCCTGCTCATCAATTAGGTTTACCGGGACCTGTCTATGACTCATTACCTGATGGCTGGGGAATGTTGTTGATGGACAGATTATTTCGACGAAGAGGCCTGAACGTGGCTCGTATCGGAGCATTAGAACGCTTAGTGTATGTCGGGCATAACGCAATTGGCGCAATGTCATTTGAGCCTGTTGCCACAGAGCTTTTTGATGAAGAAATTAATATTCCTCTCGACCAACTAGCTGAAGAGGTACAAGAGGTTTTAAATGGTGACGGTGAGCTGTTTTTACAGCAACTATTACAAATTGGGGGTTCACCTCAAGGCGCTAGGCCAAAAGCACTTGTTTACCGAGACCCGAAATCGAATGTTTTTACCACCATTGCAGCACCAAATCTTGAGGCTTGGTTAGTTAAATTCCCTGAAAAGCATGAGCATCCCGAAGTTTGCGCCATTGAAATGGTCTATTCGGAATGCTTGCGACGTTGCGGGATATCAACCCCAAATACATTACTGTTTAATTTAAAAAATGGGTTAGCTGCATTTGCATCTGAACGCTTTGATAGGCAGGACGGTTTCAAAATTCCTGTTCAAAGTTTAGCTGCGCTGATTGGAGCTGATTATGCAATCCCAGGCAGCATTGATTATCTTAGTTTTCTTCGTGCAACGCATAAATGCACGAATGATATTAGAGAAAAAAAATCAGCCTTTGAACGTGTGGTTTTTAATGTCATCTTTAATAATCGTGATGACCATCCAAAGAACTTCGCCTACACCCTATCTCAGTCGGGCCAATGGGCTTTGGCTCCTGCCTATGGTGTGACTTTCTGTGAAGGGCCTGGAGGGTATCATCAAATGGATGTGATGGGTGAAGCGCTAAAAATTGGAAAAAGGCATTTGCTAGCATTGGCTGATGATGCGGATATCACAGCGCAAGAAGTGAATGAGATGATATCGCACCTATGCCATGTTGCCCGCCAATTTACAGATATAGCGAATGAAAATTATCCCAACCAAGTTACGACTTCTACATTGAAACATATTCAATCCAGAATTAATGAAAATATTCAATTTTTAGAGCGTTAATAAAGATAAAAGCGCCAGTCTGTGGGCACAGATAGGCGCTTTTGGTACAACAACGAGTTTTTTACGATTCTATCTTACTGCGTATCTCTTGCGAGATTATGCTGTCACAGCCACTTTCGTGTGCTCTGCAAGCCATTGTGCAATGCGCTGTTTCTCTGCGTCGTTCAGCCACATGCCCAATTTGGTACGACGCCAAATTGCATCGTCTAATTCTACAACCCACTCATTTTCGACCAAGTAGCGTAATTCGGCTTCATAGACGTTTGCACCGAACTCTTCACCTAAATCAGACAGTGAGTTTGCGCCCGCTAAAATCA
Organism: Providencia alcalifaciens; assembly: GCF_020271745.1. Taxonomy (NCBI): domain Bacteria; kingdom Pseudomonadati; phylum Pseudomonadota; class Gammaproteobacteria; order Enterobacterales; family Morganellaceae; genus Providencia; species Providencia alcalifaciens. The sequence continues at coordinate 1,566,878 of NZ_CP084296.1, forward strand.
ATTTACTGTTGCTGCCATAAGTTCTTGCGTAACGCAGTGCTAAGCCTTCAGGGAGCCATGGGTAATGTTGTGTTAATACGCGTGCGTAACCATCGCGGTCGCAACCGTCGATGTCGCCACCCGGTAACTGACCATTTTTAGTCCAAGGCTCGCCAGCATGCGGATAGTATGCTGCTAATTTACCAACAGCTGCTTCAGCTAATTTACGGTAAGTCGTTAATTTACCACCGAATACTGACAGTAATGGCGCTTTACCATCTTCATCGTGAACATCTAATGTATAGTCACGAGTGATAGCTTGCGGAGAGTCTGATTCGTCATCACACAGAGGGCGAACACCAGAGTAATCCCACACAATATCTTGTTTAGTCAGCTGTTTTTTGAAGTGGTCGTTATACACTTTCAGCAGATAATTGACTTCATTTTCGTCAATTTTCACATCTTTTGGATCCCCTTTGTACTCAACATCGGTAGTACCAATAATTGAGAATTCATCCATCCAAGGGATCACAAAGACAATTCGGTTATCTTCGTTTTGCAGAATATACGCTTGTGGTTCATCGTGAGCGCGTGGAACCACAATATGGCTGCCTTTGATCAGACGAATACCATAAGGGGATTTCAGTTTTAAGCCGTCATCGAAGAACTCTTTAACCCAAGGTCCTGTTGCGTTAACCAGACCTTTAGCTTTCCAAGTATGAGTTTCCCCAGTACGCAAATCTTGTGCTTCAACCACCCAAAGACCATTTTCACGGTATGCGCGAGTCACTTTTGTGCGAGTGCGAACTTCACCGTTTTTACGTACGACTTCTTGAGCGTTCAATACCACTAAACGCGCATCATCAACCCAGCAATCTGAGTATTCGAAACCTTTGGTTAATTCTGGTTTTAACACAGAATTTTGGTTGAATTTTAAGCTCTTGCTGCTTGGCAAACTTACGCGCTTGCCTAAGTGATCGTACAGGAACAGACCGATACGGATCATCCAAGCCGGGCGTAAGTGAGGCTGATGAGGTAGACGGAAGCGCATTGGAAATGCGATGTGCGGAGCCAATCGTAATAAGACTTCACGCTCAGCAAGCGCTTCACTTACCAGTCTAAATTCATAATGTTCGAGGTAGCGTAAACCACCGTGGATCAGTTTCGAACTTGCAGATGAAGTTGCACTCGCTAAGTCTTGAGATTCAAGCAGCAGTACAGATAATCCACGCCCAGCAGCATCAGCTGCAATACCAGCGCCGTTAATTCCGCCGCCAATTACAATCAAGTCTTTCGTTTCCATGCATCCCCCTGAGATGTTCGAACTATTTTCTATAATGTTCGTTTTCGCTCATTTGATTGTAATCAAATTTTGTACGTCTGCCAACCTGTAATCCATAAAAATAACAAGCGCGTGATGCTAATAACATTTTGTGTATAAATTTAATCTGTTTAATAAATTTTCAATATGAAAAAGAGATGACAACAGAATGAAAAGAAAGGGAAAAAATAAGAATTGATGGTAGACAAGCTACCATCATTGGGAAGTAAAAGCTGGAGGCTAGCAGAGCTCTAATTGAACGTTATGCTGTTCGATAACCTTTAGGATACTGGCTGGAGGTGCTTGGGTGGTAAACAACGTATTGATTAGGTTCATATTGCCTAAATTCACCATCGCATTTCGACCAAATTTGGAGTGGTCGGTAACCAACATAACATGACGAGAGTTTTCAATAATCGCACGCTTGGTGCGGACTTCATGGTAATCAAACTCAAGCAATGAGCCGTCCATATCAATCCCGCTGATCCCCAGGATGCCGTAATCCAGCCTGAACTGAGAGATAAAGTCGAGAGTAGCTTCACCGACAATCCCGCCATCGCGAGAGCGAACTTCACCGCCAGCGAGGATCAAACGAAAATCCTCTTTTGCCATGAGCAAGGTTGCAACGTTCAGGTTGTTGGTCACTACGCGCAGGTTTTTATGATTAACTAATGCGTGAGCGACAGCCTCAGGGGTTGTGCCAATATCAATAAATAGGGTTGCACCGTCGGGAATTTGGCTTGCCACACGTTGAGCAATACGCGCTTTTTCTTCAGACCACATGGTTTTACGGTCATTGTAGGCGGTATTGACGGAACTCGAAGGCAAGGCTGCGCCACCATGGTGTCGTAGGATTTTATTTTGTTCAGCAAGATCATTGAGGTCTCGGCGAATGGTTTGAGGGCTAACCTCAAACTGCTCGACAAGCTCTTCAGTACTCACATATCCCTGAAGACGCACAAGTTCAACAATTGCATCATGTCTCTGGGTTTGTTTCACAGCATTAGCCTCTACTTATAAAATGTTCTACTTGGAACCTTGGTATTTAAAACTGAGCCTATTATCCCATATTCCCATCAATAATCCGATAATTAACCCTGAAGTATGTGCGGCATTAGCAATGTCCATACCAAGCAGGTCAAAGTAACCGAAGAATAACCAGATAATCGAGAATACCATGAGCCCGCGAGGGATGCCGATACCGATTTCTGGGCGACGTTCGCCAGTGATCCAAACATAGCTAACCAGTGCATAAACGACGCCGGATAAACCGCCAAAATTGTTTTCACTAAATAGGGATTGACCCCAGTTACTGAATAATGCGGAGACTAATAAAATGGTAAACAGTTTTCCTGTGCCCATTTTTTTCTCAACTTGTCCGGCAAGGAACCACCAAAGCGCAAGGTTGAAACCGATGTGCGAAATAGAAAAGTGAACGAACGCCGGACTTATCCAGCGCCATAATTCACTTTGTTGATCTCCAATAGGCCAACCGAGATAGTATAGAACGACCCGGGGATCTGTCAGGGTGACCCAAAGATAGACCGCGATAGACAGCAAAATAACGGCGATAGTTAATGGGCCTGATTGCTGTTTTAAATAACTGAATGTCAGATAATTTCGATACTGAAATTGAGCATCTGTGCGACCCGTTTGCCAGCTGGCCTCGAGGTAACGGGGATCATTAGGGTTACGCAAAAAGGTTTCTAATTCTTGGCGTACTTGCTCTGCATACTGCTCATCGGCGAGCCAAAGTTCATAATGTTGTTGGTCGTTGGAAGGATGAAGTTGTAGTTGAATATTTTGTCCTGCCATATAATCGACAAACGCTTGAGCCATCCGTGGGTTTTCAAAAGAGATAATGTGGATCATAAATACGTTGTCTCGTTTAGAGCGCCGTAATGGCTTGAGGGTATTCCCGTGACCATGCCTCAAATCCGCCATTAATGCTATATACAGATTCAAAACCAATATTAATTAAGTATTGTGCCGCGCCTTGGCTGCTGTGCCCGTGGTAGCACATCACCATAATCGTTTGTTCGTAATCTGTTTTTTCGACAAACGAGTGAAGTGACTCATTGGTTAAGTGATAAGCACCTGTCGCGTGACCAGTACGAAAACTTTGGGGATCGCGAACATCGACAAGGATAGCCGTGCCATCTAACAAGTGCTGATAAGCTTGTTCGGGTGTTAGTGTCTCAAAATGGTCCATAAAATACCGAAAAATTAGGGGAAATGTCATGAAAGAGCATCCACAGGTGTGCTGAGGATGCTCCGATAATCAGTAGAAAATGCGTGTGAGCAGAATCTATTAGTAGAAAGAGTGCTCGCCGCGTTGGTGCTCAGTCAGGTCTTTAACACCTTTTAATTCACCTTCGAACATTTTCAGTAATTCTTTTTCGATACCTTCTTTCAGTGTCACATCGACCATGGAACAACCGTTACAGCCGCCGCCGAATTGCAGGATAGCAAAACCATCTTCGGTGATTTCCATTAAGGAAACACGACCACCGTGGCTCGCTAACTGCGGGTTAATTTGTGATTGTAAAACGTATTCAACACGCTCAATTAATGGCGCATCGTCAGACACTTTACGCATTTTTGCGTTCGGTGCTTTTAAGGTTAATTGAGAGCCTAATTGGTCAGTGACGAAATCAATCTCAGCATCTTCTAAGAATGGAGCGCTAATTTCATCAACATAAGCAGAGAGTTTTTCAAACTTCAGCTCTTTATCAGTGGCTTCTACGGCACCAGGAGGGCAATAAGAAACACCACACTCAGCGGTTGGTGTGCCTGGGTTAATGACAAATACTCGAATTTGGGTTCCTGACTCTTGGCTTTCCAATAGCTTGGAGAAGTGAGTCTGTGCTGCTTCTGTAATATTAATCATAATCTCTTGCTCAATAATAGTTGACTGCTTTAGTTGGTTATAATACGCCCATTTACACCCATCCTACAAGGTGCGACAGAGTGACCACGCGTCAACAGTATGCGCTCCCGCACAAATCAACAATTGAGCGGCTGCATGCATGGTTGAGCCAGTTGTAATCACATCATCAATAATAGCTATGTGTAGACCTGAAACCGAAGTTTCAAGGGTAAATGCCTCTTTTAGGTTATTGCGGCGCTGTTTACGTGTTAATGAAACTTGTGCCAGTGTATCACGAGAGCGCAATAATGAATTTTGCGAATAGGCAATATTTAACCAGGTGGTCAAATTACCACCAATTAATGCCATGTGATCAAACCCTCTACGCCAACATCGCCGAGGATGAGGGGGAATGGTTATCAGTAAGTCGGGTTTTTTCCATTGCTGTTGGCGATATCCATTCAACCAATAAAGTAAAAATACTCGCGTCAGAGGGATGGCAAGCTGGGGTTGATAACGAAATTTATATTGATGGATAAGCTGGCGTAAAGGTGCTCGATACGGGGTTACGGTAATGAGCTTCTGCCAAGGTGGTGGCCGAACAAGGCAGCGTCCGCAAGGCAATTGGTGATATTCACACGGGAGAGCGCATTGCGGACAGACCTTTGGCATTGGCGGTAAGTTTTTGATACAGAAACTACATATTCCTTGTTGGGGAATTTTTAATAACTGCCGGCATAGCCAACAGACCCCTTCCATTGCTAGCATAGGCGAGTCCTAGATTGAAAAATCAGAATGAAAATAACATTGAAGAGAGTGTAATCATGGCGACGTTATATTGGCAGACAGTGGGTGAAGGAAAACAAGATATTGTGTTACTGCACGGATGGGGATTGAACGCCGAAGTCTGGCAAACAATTATTCCTCGACTGGCTTCGCAATTTCGCATCCATTTAGTTGATTTACCGGGTTATGGGCGTAGTCACGATTTCACTCCGATGACCATTCAATCAATGGCTAATGTTGTGTGGGAGCAAGCGCCTAAAAATGCAATTTGGTTAGGATGGTCTTTAGGTGGGCTAGTGGCAAGCCGCATAGCGCTCGATCACCCGAATGAGGTAAAAGCCTTAATCACCGTGGCATCCTCCCCTTGCTTTGGCGCACATGATGAGTGGCAAGGGATCAAGCCTGAAGTCTTACTTAATTTTGAACAGATGCTGGCTGAAAATTTCCAGCGTACCGTCGAGCGTTTTTTGGCACTGCAAACATTGGGAACTGAAAGTGCTCGTGATGATGCGCGGACATTAAAATCCGTGATATTGGCGTTGCCAATGCCATCAGTTGACGCCTTGAATATGGGGCTGGAATCTTTACGTACTGAAGATTTACGTGAGGAACTCACCGAGTTACAGGTTCCTTTCTTACGTATTTATGGTTATTTAGACGGCTTGGTCCCGCGTAAAATTGTCGGTAAATTAGACGAGTTGTATCCCAATTCATTATCCGTTGTGATGCGAAATAGCGCTCATGCGCCGTTTATTTCTCATCCCGATGAGTTTTGTGAAACATTGATTCAGTTTGCGAAGTCATTGCGCTAAATCGGTGCATTAGACACTGATTCGCTGAGATGAAAACCACTATTTAATCTTATACACAAAATGTGAGCAAGCGCTGCTTTCGGGGCACCCCTTACAACTGGTACCCGTAAGGCAAGCGCTCACATCGACTTTTTCAATTTTCCCCATGCTGACTAGCTTTTCAGCCATCGCATTCACCAGTGCAGCAGGGGCGTTTAGTTGAGAACTCAGAAGCGCAATGTCAGCTTGCCCATATAATGCAATCAAATCTCGGACTTGCAGCAAGCTGGCCATCGTATTTTCCTTAGTGGCAACTGTTGTTAGAACAACCAGAGCACTGTTGTGCTGTTTTGGATTTAATATTGAACGTCACACGGCTGCGCATACGACGTAGAACGGTGATGAGTACAATATTAAACAACAGCACAGCACCAATGGTGATCAAGCTGCTTTGTGGATGTTCGCTAAATGTGGCTGTTTGATAGAACAGCGCTGCGAGGCTATAAGCCACGTTTAATCCCCACAGAATAGAGAATGTCATCCAGCTTTTGTTGGTTTCACGGGCGATTGCTCCCATTACTGATACACAAGGCACATACAGCAGCACAAAGATTAAGTAACTATAAGCGGCGATATCTGAACCAAATTTCGCCGCCATGGTACCCATGGAGCCGGTCGCCATCTCGGCATCACCCATACTCGCTTCGATTGGGTTAGATAATGCACTGATAGAGAATGTCTCTTTTAAGCTATCCCATGTATCTGTGACTGCCGCGCCTAACTCATCGAGTAGGTCAAAAGATTCGGCATCGAAAGGTTCGTTGGTGATCGCCTCGGCGGTGTACAGGGTATTTAATGTCCCAACCACCACTTCTTTGGCCATCGCACCAGTGATCAAACCGACCGTCGCTTGCCAGTTATCGTTGTGTACACCGATAGGCTGTAATACTGGGGTGATCACTTTACTGACGGAAGCCAGCGCTGAGTCATTGATGTTATCCACAGGTTTACCGGATAACGAAAAGCTGTTTAGCGCGCCGATAAAAATACTCGCCACCACAATCACTTTACCCGCACGGATCACAAAGCCTTTTAAACGCTGCCAAGTTTGGATGAGCAATGTTTTTGCATGAGGTACATGGTAGACCGGCAGTTCCATCACAAACGGGGAAGCTTCACCACGCATCAAGGTATGTTTCAGTAGCAAGCCTGTTAGAATTGCCACGGCAATACCGAGAATGTAGAGAGAGAACACGACGCTTGCGCCGTTCTTACCAAAGAACGCTGCTGCGAATACTGCGAAGATGGCTAAGCGAGCGCCGCAGGACATAAACGGCGCCATAAGCACGGTGATCAAGCGTTCACGCGGTGCATCTAAGGTGCGTGCGCCCATGATGGAAGGTACGTTACAACCGAAGCCGACAATCAAAGGAACAAAAGATTTACCTGGTAAACCAAGAGCTTGCATCAGTCTATCCATCACGAAAGCCGCTCGAGCCATATAGCCTGAGTCTTCCAGGATAGATAAAAACAGGTACATCATACCGATTTGTGGCACCAGTGGCAGAACCGTATTGATACCACCGCCAACACCTTGGGCAAGGAAAATGGTCAACCAATCAGGGAAGTTTGCTGTTGCTCCAATCCATTGAATACCATGAATAAAGATAGCCTCAGATGCCCCTTCAAAGAACGGTTGCAAAGCACCACCGATATTGATAGCAAGGACGAACATCAGATACATCACGAACAAGAAAATTGGCACGCCCAGCCAGCGGTTTAAGATATATTTATCCAGCGCTTGAGTGAGTTTATTTGGCTCAGCGGCACTGTTATTAATCGCGGTGTTACAAATTGAAGCTATGGATTGATAGCGAGCGTCCGCAATGAGTAACTCAGGTTCTTCTTGTAAGGCCTCTTTGAGTTTAATGCGGGTTTCAGCAAGAACTTGTTCAGAGATATCAGCCCGTTGGCGGCTATAAATATCGCCTTCTAAAATCTGGAGAGCTAACCAGCGGCGCTGCTGCTGACTAAATTGCTGAGCAGAAATTTGCTCTGAAAGCATATCCACGGTTTGTAACAGTTGTGGCGGATATTGCACAAGGGCTTGTTGGCTGTTTTGAGGATGGCTATCAATCGCTTGTTTGAGCTGTTCAAGGCCTGTTGCACGGGTAGAGACCATTGGAATAACAGGGCAACCGAGCTGCTTTTCGAGCTGTTTAACATCGATATCGATATGTTGGCTTTTGGCAATATCCAACATGTTCAGTGCGACGATACAGGGAACACCTAGCTCAACAAGCTGCAATGTCAGATATAAATTGCGCTCGAGGTTTGAGGCATCCACCACGTTGATCAACATGTCGGCTTCGCCACTTAAAATAAAGTAGCAGGCGATTTGCTCATCGAGGGAGGTTTGCTCTGAGATAGTTGTAAGGGAATAAGTACCTGGTAAATCAACAAGTTCAATCTTGTGTTCAGGTGTGTGGAAGCGTCCAACTTTACGTTCGACGGTCACTCCTGCCCAGTTACCGACGCGCTGACGTGACCCTGTTAACTGGTTAAACAAGGTTGTTTTACCTGCGTTAGGGTTGCCAATAAGGCCGATAGTTAATGGTTTCATAGTGTATGCCAGTCGTGAAAATGAAAATATTTATTGGAATTAATCCAAAAATAATTAGTTCGCTTGTGCTTCATCTAAGTGAATGAGAGCTAAATCTTTTTTACGTAATACTAAGCTGACGCGATGGGTTTCAATTTGCACGGGATCACCAAACGGCGCTACGCGGACAACTTTGAACACTGAGCCTGGAAGCAGACCAAGGGAAAGCAGTTTTTGGCGATAGGCCGGACTTATCTCTGGTGAAAAGCCAAGTATTTTATAACTGCATTGAGGAAGTATGGACATAGTACCTTCCAATTATGGTTGATTCTGTTGATTTAACATGAAAATCACGATGTTAAATTACAGAGAGTATTATTAAGAATAATATTGATAATTATTATTATAAAGTGGTTATCTTTAAAAGAAATAGTGTGGAAGATAAAATTAAATCTAATTAACAATGAGAATCATAATCATCTACCAAGGTTATATTTAGCCTCTTTTTCGGGCAATATTAAATGATATGGATCAAAAAGGGATTTAGTTGGCTGAGTTTCTTAAAACTAAAAGGCAGATGTTAGTATTGTTAATTAATATAATTAAATAAGACAAAATGCAGATAATAAATTGAATTGATTATTTAATTTATTTTTTAGAGAAAAAATGGAAATAAGTTTAAATGAAGTACTGAGTGATGACTGAATGTATATTTAATTGTTGCCCTTACCGATAAAACGGCAAGGGCATCATGTCTTAGCGCTTTTTATTAAAGGTTTAGCGCTTTTTACCAAAAGCAGCAGCAAGTGCATCACTCATCGCGCTGTTGCTAGATGTCGCAGAGTTAGATGATGAATTTCCTCGCGCGCTCCCTCGCGAAGCAGGGGCTTTGCGGGTATTTCTATCTTGCGCTGGAGCTGCACTGCGAGGTGCGCTGCTACCTTCACCCGCTTGTTCATCTAAGCGCATAGTGAGCGCAATACGCTTACGAGCAATATCCACATCCAGCACTTTGACTTTCACAATATCACCGGTTTTGACGACTTTGTGAGGGTCTTCAACGTAGCTGTTTGAAAGGGAAGAAATATGCACCAGACCATCTTGATGAACACCAATATCCACAAATGCTCCGAAGTTAGTGACGTTAGTCACTGCACCTTCTAAGATCATCCCCGGCGTTAAGTCATTCATCGTTTCGACACCGTCAGCAAAGGTTGCTGTTTTAAATTCAGGGCGTGGGTCACGACCCGGTTTTTCCAGTTCTTTGATGATGTCTGTAACGGTAGGAACCCCGAACTGTTCGGTGGTAAATTCACGCGGACTTAAACCATTTAATACCTGCGAATTGCCCATAATCTCTTTGAGTGGCTGGCGGACAGCTTCAAGGATTTTTTCAACAATTGGGTAGGCTTCTGGGTGAACCGTTGAGGCATCCAGTGGGTTATCCCCATTGGTGATACGCAAGAAACCTGCGCACTGTTCAAAGGCTTTTGGTCCTAAACGAGCGACTTTAAGTAACTGTTTTCGGTCATTGAATTGACCATTTGCATCACGCCAATCAACAACATTTTGCGCGATCATTTTGCTCAGTCCTGCAACCCGGGTGAGTAGCGCAACAGAGGCGGTATTCAAGTCTACGCCGACGGAGTTTACGCAATCTTCAACGACCGCATCTAACTTACGAGCTAATTGTGTTTGGCTGACATCATGTTGATATTGGCCGACTCCGATAGATTTCGGGTCGATTTTCACCAGTTCAGCCAGCGGGTCTTGTAAGCGGCGAGCAATAGAAACCGCGCCACGTAGGGAAACGTCTAAATCAGGGAACTCTAATGCCGCCAGCTCAGAAGCAGAATAAACAGAGGCGCCAGCTTCACTGACAATCACTTTCTGTGCCGTGACTTCAGGGAACTGTTTTTGTACTTGGGCAAAGAAGCGTTCTGTTTCTCGTGATGCGGTTCCATTACCAATCGCGACCAGCTCGACGTGGTATTTTTGGCATAATGCGGCAACGATAGTGGCAGCTTTGGCTGCTTGACCCGTGTGCGGGTAAATAGTGTCTGTTGCCATTACTTTACCCGTCGCATCAACGACCGCTACTTTTACGCCGGTACGTAAACCTGGATCGAGACCCATCGTGGCACGCATACCCGCAGGAGCTGCCATCAATAAGTCACTGAGATTACGGGCGAATACGTTAATTGCTTCTTCTTCCGCTTTCTCGCGCAGGGCGCTCATGATTTCAGTTTCTAAGTGCAGTAACACTTTGACTCGCCAAGTCCAGCTGATGACGGCTTTACGCCATTGGTCAGCGGGGGCATTGTTCAAACGCACATCTAAATGACGGGTAATAATGTCTTCGCAATAGCTCTCTTTTGGCGGCTCTTCAAACTGAGGATCGCAGTTGAGGGATAACTGTAAAACACCTTCATTGCGACCACGGAACATAGCCAAAGCGCGGTGTGATGGAACTTGAGCAACCGGTTCATGGTGGTCAAAATAATCACTAAATTTCACACCTTCGGTTTGTTTACCTTCCGCAACCACTGCGACAATATGCGCATTTTTCCATATATAGTCGCGAACTTTTGCTAACAGGGTCGCATCTTCGGCGAAACGCTCCATTAGAATGTAGCGAGCACCATCTAAAGCCGCTTTGGTATCTGCGATGCCTTTATCGGCGTCAACATAGCGTTGTGCAAGTGTATCCGGTGATTGGCTTGGATCGTTCCACAGCGTATCCGCTAAGGGCTCTAAGCCCGCTTCGATAGCAATTTGCCCACGAGTACGGCGCTTTGGTTTGTAAGGGAGGTAAAGGTCTTCGAGTTCGGTTTTATTCAGCGTTGTATTGATGGCAGAAGCGAGTTCTGGAGTAAGCTTACCTTGTTCATCAATGGATTTTAGAATGGTTTGCTTACGGTCGTTTAACTCTCTCAAATATCCTAAACGGCTCTCTAGCTGACGTAGCTGAGTGTCATCCAATCCCCCCGTAACCTCTTTACGGTAGCGGGCGATAAATGGGACGGTATTGCCTTCATCCAATAATGTAATGGCTGAAAACACCTGTTTTGGTTGGGCTTGTAGCTCGGCCGCAATAATTTGGCTTAGAGTTTCATTCATGTCGTGTTTAAATACCTACTCAAAGAACAGTGAAAATAGACTGCACAGTTATACTTGCTGGTAGACAGAATTGCCAGACAGAATTTTTGCCTAGTGGTAGGCAAGTCGCAGATTATATTTTATAAAATATTATAATTATCCGATTTATATACCTTTAATGAGATGAATAAGAGCCTTTTAATTACCCGTGAAGGATGGGATGCGTTAGACAAAGAACTTAAATATCTTTGGAAAGAAGAGCGTCCTCGAGTGACACAGTCTGTCTCTGAAGCCGCAGCCCAGGGGGATCGTTCCGAAAACGCAGAATATATTTACGGTAAAAAACGGTTGCGAGAAATAGACCGTCGTATTCGTTTTTTATCTAAAAGATTGGATCAACTTAGAATTGTTGAACCCGATCCTCGACAAGAGGGGCGTGTGTTTTTTGGCGCATGGGTTAAGCTTGAAGATGATAATGAAAATATCAGAATTTTCCGGTTAGTGGGAGCTGATGAATTTGATCCGGCTAAACAGTGGATTTCTATCGACTCACCAGTGGCTCGCGCATTAATTGGCAAGCAGGTTGATGATGAAGTCGTTGTCACCACACCGGGCGGAAAAGTCACGTATTTTGTGCTAGAGATTAGCTATAAACCATTAATCAGTTAAAGAGTAAAATGATTCATTAAAGTTAGTGTTAATGGTAAATTAATGGCATGAATATTATTTTTGTTACTTTCATCAGCAGAATAATTCTAAAATTCCACAATTTGGGGGCTATAAATGCAGGAAAGTTATAAAGTTCTTGTCGTCGATGATGATATGCGTTTACGAGCTCTGCTTGAACGTTACCTCACCGAGCAGGGTTTTCAGGTAAGAAGTGCAGCGAATGCTGAACAGATGGACAGGATCCTAACGCGGGAATCTATTCATTTAATCGTATTGGACTTAATGCTTCCTGGGGAAGATGGCTTATCCATTTGCCGTCGTTTACGTAGTCAAAACAACCCAATTCCAATCATTATGGTCACCGCGAAAGGCGAAGAAGTTGACCGTATTGTGGGCTTAGAAATTGGTGCGGATGACTATATCCCTAAACCGTTTAACCCTCGTGAACTGTTAGCACGTATTCGTGCGGTGCTGCGTCGCCAAGCGAACGAGTTACCGGGTGCGCCATCGCAAGATGATGCCGTCATCACTTTTGGTAAATTCAAACTGAACCTCGGAACCCGTGAAATGTTTCAAGGCGAAGAAAATATGCCATTAACCAGTGGTGAGTTTGCCGTGTTGAAAGTATTAGTTTCTTATCCACGCGAACCATTGTCTCGTGACAAGCTGATGAGTTTGGCTCGAGGCCGTGAATACAGTGCAATGGAACGTTCTATCGACGTTCAAATTTCACGTTTACGCCGTATGATTGAAGAAGATCCTGCACACCCACGTTACATTCAAACCGTTTGGGGCTTAGGATACGTATTTGTTCCAGATGGAAGCAAAGCATGAAGCGACTGAGGTTCTCAAGACGTAGTACATTCTCTCGCTCGTTATTTTTGTTTGTTGCGCTTCTGTTCGCAAGCCTTGTGACCAGCTACATGGTTGTATTGAATTTTGTTGTGATGCCAAGCTTACAGCAGTTCAATAAAGTGCTTGCTTATGAAGTGCGTACATTGATGACAGAGAAAATGGTTCTACAAGATGGAACCTCAGTGCGAGTTTCACCCGCATTACGTAAAAAAATCTACAATGAGCTAGGGATTACCTTTTACGCCCATTCAGCGGCGATGGAAGAGGGATTAAACTGGGCAAAAGAGTATGACTTTCTAAGTAAAAACATGTCGGAATACTTAGGTGGCAAGGCCAGTGTGCATCTGGAACTTGGGCGTGAGTATCCGATATTGTGGTTAACATCCTACCTAGCACCGGATATTTGGGTGCGCGTTCCACTCACCGAAATCGGTCAAAATCAGTTTTCTCAAGTTTTCCGCTATACACTCACGGTCTTCCTCTCTATCTTTGCGGGGGTTTGGCTCTATATTCGCTACCAAAACAAGCCATTATTAGAGCTGGAATATCACGCGGGTGAGGTCGGTAAAGGGCACGTTATGCCGCCGATGCAAGAGAAAGGTGCCACAGAGGTTCGTGCGGCTATTCGCTCGTTCAACCATATGGCGGCAGGGATAAAATCTCTCGAAAATGACCGCACCGTATTAATGGCAGGGGTCAGCCATGACCTTCGAACACCACTAACACGTATTCGTCTCGCGACGGAAATGATGGGGCCTGAAGATAGCTATCTTGCTGAATCTATCAACAAAGATATTGAAGAGTGCGACGCAATCATCGGTCAATTCATGTCTTACCTGAAAACTGGGCAAGAGATGGATATGGAGTTTTGCGACCTTAACGCTATTCTTAACGAAGCTGTTGTTGCGGAAACCAACGTCGTCGGGGAAATTGAAACCAATTTAGTCCCAGGGCCGGTGATGTTCAACGGTAACCATCTTGCTATTAAACGCGCGATTACCAACATGATAGTTAACGCTTATCGCTACGGAAATGGCTGGATCAAAGTCAGCAGTGGTAAAAACGAAGATTACGTTTGGTTCCAAGTTGAAGATGACGGCGCAGGGATCAAAGAAGAAGATATTCAACGCCTATTCCAACCGTTCGTACAAGGCGAAAAAGCCCGCAGTAACAAAGGTACAGGGCTGGGGCTCGCGATAATTCGCAGAATTATTGATGCTCACGAAGGGAATATTGAGATCCATAAAAGTGAGCGCGGCGGGTTTGCGATACGAGCACTTCTCCCTCTCAAAGAACGCGAAGACTAAATATTCTTCATATTTTGTGTCGCAGCGTTGTTGGCTGCGCTCGTTAACCCTAGTCACATACTTGTGTATGCTCCTAGGGATATCTTCACTTGCCGTATCTCGTCGTATTTCAACTTGTAGGGGTGTTGACTACGCTCAGCTACTCAGGTCACATACTTGTGTATGCTCCCTGAGATATCTTCTCTTGTCGCCTACCTACAAGCTGAAATACTTAGAGATATGCTGTGTAGAGAAAGAGAAAAAGAGAAAGAAATTTTTTCATTTATGACAATATGTCATATTCCAAACCCTAAGCTGTCATATTCGCTATTTCAATTTATTTCATTGAAAAATAACAAAATAATTATTTCCATCCCATTCTGCTACATTTATTTTTGTCGATAAAATCCGCAAGTGTCATAAAACTGTCATAAAGCTGACATATTGCCGTAACTCAATTGTCCTATTTTCCCTACCGTGACATACACCCAATAATTTAATACTTGATTATTTCTTACATCCCCGGAGGGATTATGAAAATGATGCGTACCACACTAGCAAGCGTAATGGCAGCAACCTTATCTCTGACTGCAATGTCTTCTTTTGCTGCTACCAGCCTGACCGGAGCTGGCGCAACATTCCCTGCTCCTGTTTATGCGAAGTGGGCAGATACTTATCAGAAAGAAACAGGTAATAAAATTAACTATCAGGGGATCGGTTCTTCTGGTGGTGTAAAACAAATTAATGCAAAAACAGTTGATTTCGGTGCGTCTGATGCGCCATTGACTGATGAAAAACTCAAAGAAGACGGCTTATTCCAATTCCCAACCGTGATTGGTGGCGTGGTTTTAGCGGTAAACGTTAAAGGCATCGAATCTAATCAACTGGTTCTTGATGGTAAAACTCTTGGCGACATCTACTTAGGCAAAATTGCTAAATGGAATGACCCTGCCATCGCAAAATTGAATCCAAACGTAAAATTACCTGATCAAAACATCGCTGTGGTTCGCCGCTCTGATGGTTCAGGCACCACATTCGTCTTCACAAGCTACTTAGCGAAAGTTAGCTCAAACTGGAAAGATGAAGTGGGTGCAGGTTCAACGGTTAACTGGCCGAAAAACAGCGTAGGCGGTAAAGGTAACGACGGCGTTGCAGCCTTTGTTCAACGTCTGCCAGGCTCTATCGGTTATGTAGAATATGCTTACGCAAAACAGAATAATCTTGCGTATACTAAGCTGATTTCTGCAGATGGTCAGCCAGTTTCACCAACAGGTGAAAGCTTCAGCGCAGCAGCAAAAAAAGTGGATTGGTCTAAATCATTTGCACAAGACCTGACTAACCGTGAAGGCGCTAACGCATGGCCAATTACCTCTACCACATTTATCTTAGTTCACAAGCAACAAGCGGATGCCCAAAAAGGTAAAGCGGTTCTTGATTTCTTCAACTGGGCTTACGATAAAGGCGGTAAACAAGCAGAAGCATTAGATTACGCTGTGTTACCTGAAGAAGTTGTGACGGCAGTACGTGCAGCATGGAAAACAGAAGTAAAAGATAGCCAAGGTAAAGCACTGTTCTAAGTGTCCCCTCGGGTTGGAAAAGGGTAAGCGGGCGCTGAGGAATAGCTCCCGCTTATTCACCGTAGTAACGTAAGTCCTACTGAAAAGTAGGCATGGAATGAGAACAAAGCGCATGGCCGAAAAAATAACGGCATTCAAAGCCCCTAGTAAATCGGGCGACGTGATTTTTAGTGCATTAGTCAAAATAGCAGCGCTAATCACTCTCCTCATGCTTGGTGGCATTATTATTTCCCTGATTTTCGCATCTTGGCCAAGTATGCAGAAATTCGGGTTTTCGTTTTTGTGGAATAAAGAGTGGGATGCACCAGCAGAGCAGTTTGGTGCATTAGTGCCTATCTACGGCACTATTGTCACATCATTAATCGCTCTGATTATCGCCGTACCTGTGAGCTTTGGTATCGCATTATTCTTAACAGAGCTTGCGCCTAACTGGTTAAAACGCCCATTAGGTATTGCGATTGAGCTTCTCGCTGCAATCCCAAGTATTGTTTATGGTATGTGGGGGCTGTTTGTCTTCGCACCGTTATTTGCAGAATACTTCCAAGAACCGGTTGGTAATGTCATGTCGAGCATTCCAATTGTTGGCGAACTGTTCACCGGTCCTGCGTTTGGTATCGGTATTCTTGCGGCGGGTATTATCCTTGCCATTATGATCATTCCTTACATCGCCTCGGTAATGCGCGATGTATTTGAACAAACTCCTGTGATGATGAAAGAGTCAGCCTATGGAATTGGCTGTACTACATGGGAAGTGATTTGGAATATCGTTCTGCCTTATACCCGTAATGGGGTGATTGGTGGGGTGATGCTGGGGCTCGGTCGTGCATTGGGAGAAACCATGGCGGTCACCTTCGTCATCGGTAACACTTACCAGCTCGATAGCCCTTCACTGTTTATGCCGGGTAACAGTATCACCTCTGCGCTGGCGAACGAATTTGCTGAAGCGGAAAGTGGTTTACACACCGCGGCATTGATGGAACTTGGTTTAATTCTGTTTGTGATTACCTTCATCGTTCTGGCGATTTCCAAGCTGATGGTAATGCGCCTTGCTAAGAATGAGGGACGCTAATATGTCGATTTCTGAGCCTGTTGTAGTGAATCAAAAAGAGCGCGCACGCCGCCAAGCCTGGCGCCGTCAAGTCAACAGAATGGCATTATTAGTCTCGATGTTGACGATGGCATTTGGACTGTTCTGGTTAGTGTGGATTTTATTCTCCACGGTAACCAAAGGGATTGATGGCATGTCCCTCAATCTGTTTACTGAAATGACACCGCCGCCAAATACAGAAGGTGGTGGTTTGGCGAATGCCATTGTGGGAAGTGGATTGCTAATCTTATGGGCGACCGTTATCGGGACACCATTAGGGATTTTAGCAGGCATCTACTTAGCGGAATATGGTCGTAAATCGTGGTTAGCTTCGGTGACGCGTTTTATTAACGACATTCTGTTATCTGCGCCTTCAATTGTGGTTGGTCTGTTTGTTTACACCATTGTGGTGGCTCAAATGCAGCATTTCTCGGGTTGGGCTGGCGTGATTGCACTTGCATTACTGCAAATCCCAATTGTTATCCGTACCACAGAGAATATGCTGAAATTAGTGCCAGATAGCCTGCGTGAAGCGGCTTACGCACTAGGCACACCAAAGTGGAAAATGATTTTATCCATCACGTTAAAAGCATCTGTATCTGGGATTATTACCGGTATTTTGTTAGCTATTGCACGTATCGCGGGGGAAACCGCACCGCTGCTGTTCACGTCACTGTCGAACCAATTCTGGAGTACTGACATGAATGAGCCAATTGCTAACTTACCCGTGACTATCTTCAAATTTGCAATGAGTCCGTTCTCTGAATGGCAGCAATTAGCATGGGCAGGGGTTCTCCTAATCACCTTATGTGTCCTGTTAATCAATATCATTGCCCGTGTTGTGTTTGCACAGAAAAAACACTAATCCCAGACGAATAAAAGAATTGATAGAGAGAAGTAGCCATGATTAATGCAAACGATATTGCAAACAGTAAAATTAAAGTTCGTGACCTTAACTTCTACTATGGAAAATTTCACGCGCTGAAGAATATCTCTTTAGACATTGAAAAGAACAAAGTGACTGCGTTTATCGGCCCATCAGGTTGTGGTAAATCCACACTGCTGCGTACTTTCAACAAAATGTACGAACTGTATGGTGAGCAACGCGCAGAAGGCGAAATTTTACTGGATGGTCAAAACATCCTAACTGATAAACAAGACATCGCGTTATTACGCGCGAAAGTCGGTATGGTGTTCCAAAAACCAACGCCATTCCCGATGTCTATCTACGACAATATCGCGTTCGGTGTGCGTTTGTTTGAAAAGCTGTCCCGCGTCGAAATGGACGAGCGTGTGCAGTGGGCGCTAACAAAAGCGGCACTGTGGAATGAAACCAAAGATAAACTTCACCAAAGCGGCTACAGCCTCTCTGGTGGTCAGCAACAGCGTCTGTGTATTGCACGTGGTATTGCCATTCGCCCAGAAGTTCTGTTACTCGATGAGCCATGTTCAGCTTTGGACCCAATCTCAACGGGGCGTATTGAAGAGCTGATTAGCGAATTGAAATCAGAATATACCGTGGTGATCGTCACCCATAACATGCAACAAGCAGCACGCTGCTCTGATTACACGGCATTTATGTACTTGGGTGAGTTGGTGGAATTTAACAACACTGACAAGATGTTCACCACCCCAGAAATGAAACAAACTGAAGATTATATTACTGGCCGCTACGGTTGATATGGAGCCGACGATGGATACGCTGAATCACAACAAACATATATCAGGGCAGTTCAACGCTGAACTGGAACATATCCATACTGAGTTGATGACCATGGGAGGGCTAGTAGAAGAACAGCTCACCAAGGCTATCACTGCGATGCATAATCAGGATGAAGCTCTAGCGCGAGAAGTGATTGCCAACGACCACAAAGTCAACATGATGGAAGTGGCAATCGATGAAGAGTGCGTCAAAATCATTGCGAAGCGCCAGCCAACAGCGAGCGACTTACGTTTGATTATGGCAATCTCAAAAACTATCGCTGAACTGGAAAGAATCGGTGACGTCGCGGATAAAATTTGCCAAACCGCACTGGAGAAATTCTCTCAGCAGCACCAGCCATTATTGGTGAGTTTAGAGTCATTAGGTCACCATACGGTACAAATGCTACATGACGTACTGGATGCTTTTGCTCGTATGGACTTGGAAGAAGCTATTCGTATTTATCGTGAAGACGAAAAGGTAGACCAAGAGTACGAAGGGATTGTTCGCCAGTTAATGACGTACATGATGGAAGACCCGCGTACTATTCCAAGCGTCTTAACTGCGCTGTTCTGCGCTCGCTCCATTGAACGTATCGGTGACCGTTGCCAGAACATTTGTGAATTTATTTTCTACTATGTTAAAGGGCAGGATTTCCGCCATGTGGGTGGGGATAGCCTTGAAAAAATGCTAACTAGCTCGAAAGACAGTAATAAAGAGTAATTGTTAAACTGCTGAGGTGCTCGCACCTCAGTGTTCATCTTCTTCATTTTCTTCTTGCTCGATAAGAGTCTTAATCTGCAACATTTTAGGGGTCGCTCCGATGGATTTTCACCCCTTTTTTTGCATCTACACATATTCCTAATTGGTATAAATATATTATTTAATATTATTTCAAGTGCTAAGAAATAGTTGATAGCTTGTGATGGTCAATTTACGCAAATTTACCGTTAGGGGCATTCAATGAAAGCACGTTTTCTTACTTCCGCACTTTTAGTTGCAGGTCTGGCGCTGACAGCGAATGTCGCTAGCGCAGATAAATTAGATGATATTAAACAAGCGGGAGTGATCCGCATTTCTGTTTTTGACAGTAATCCCCCATTCGGATTCATTGATCCTAAAACCAAAAAGCTCGCTGGTTATGATATCGATATCGCCCAAGCGATTGCTGATGATCTTGGTGTGAAATTAGAGCTGCGTCCAACTAACCCTGCTAACCGTATTCCACTGCTAACATCCGGCAAAGTTGACCTGATTGGTGCCAACTTCACTATCACGGATGAACGTGCAAAACAGGTAGATTTCTCCATTCCTGATTTTGCCACAGGGCAAAAATTTATCGCGCGTAAAGGCGTACTGAAAACCCCTGAAGATATCGCTCCACTGCGTATTGGTGCAGATAAAGGTACGGTTCAGGAAGTGACACTGCGCGAACGTTTCCCGAATACTAAAGTCATCTCTTACGACGATACCCCGCAAGCTTTCGCAGCACTGCGCAACGGTAACGTACAAGCGATCACCCAAGATGATGCGAAGCTGGTGGGCTTGCTAGGTAACTTGCCAGAAAAAGTAAAAGCAGACTTTGAAATTTCACCGTTTAGCTTAACTAAAGAGTACCAAGCGTTAGGCGCGAGCAAAGGGGAAACGCGTTTAATTGAAAACGTGAATGCTACCTTGTTGAAACTGGAGAAAGAAGGCAAAGCGAACGAGATTTATAACCGTTGGTTTGGTCCTGATACCAAAGCCGCGCAGCCACGTGGTGAATTCAAATTTGCCCCATTGAGCCAACAGCCTCAGGCATAAATTATTAATGTAGTTTAGAAGGTGTAAGCGCCCCTGCCATGTTGCAGGGGTTGTCAGTTATAGCGAGGCAAAACATGTTCGACAAATTTTTCAGCGGCAATTTCTGGTCTGCGCATCTACTAGCACCACAATACCTTGAGTGGTTTGGCTATGGTTTTTTGCTCACAGTCTGGATCTCGATTTGTACGATCATCGCTGCCACACTATTAGGCTTTATTGCCGCCTCGGCAAGAGATAGCCAAATTGCGCCGCTACGCTGGTTTGTGACCGTTTATATTTCAATCTTCCGTAATACACCGCTACTGGTGCAGCTGTTTTTCTGGTACTTCGCCTCGGGAGAAATTCTCCCTGAATCAGCGATGGAATGGCTGAATACGCCTCATGAAATTGAAATTTTAGGAATGACATTAAGCTGGCCATCCTTTGAATTTTTAGCCGGGTTTATCGGTTTAACGCTATACACCGTGCCTTTCATTGCGGAAGAAGTGCGCTCAGGTATCCGGGGAGTGCGACAAGGACAGAAACAAGCGGCTCTCGCTTTGGGACTGACGTCATGGCAGTCCATGCGCTTAGTGATTTTACCGCAAGCAGTAAAAATCGCGTTACCGCCGCTATTAGGGCAATACATGAATGTCGTCAAAAACTCGTCATTAACCATGGCGATCGGGGTGGCGGAACTCTCTTATGTATCACGCCAAGTGGATAGTCAGTCATTACAAACATTTGCTGCATTTGGTTTAGCAACGGTGCTGTACATTGCAATCATCGCCGTAATGGAAGGTTGGGGTCAGTGGCGACAACAGCGTCAGCTGGCTCAGGGGGTATAAGATGGATTTTTCAGTCATTACAGATAACTGGCAATATTTGCTATTTGGGGCTTATCCTGATGGTCCCCTAGAAGGGGCAGCCCTAACGCTCATTATGAGTGTATTAGCTGGTGCTGCTTCTATTGTCCTCGGCACATTGGGCGGTATTGCGCTGGTGATGCTACGAGGTTTCTGGATGAATCTATTTGCCGCCGTTTTAGGTTTTTTCCGTGCCATTCCCGTCATTATGTTGATTTTTTGGACTTACTTTTTATTACCCATTGTTTTCGGAACGGAAATTCCGGGCGTGACGGCGGTGGTATGTGCATTAGCGTTGATCACCTCAGCTTATTTAGCGCACGGCGTGAAAGCTGGGATTTTAGCTATCGGTCAAGGACAATGGAACGCGGGATTATCTCTCGGGTTTAATCGATGGCAAGTGCTGTGGAATGTGGTGTTACCTCAAGCATTACGTATGATGGTGCCTTCCTTTATTAACCAATGGGTTGCGTTAATTAAAGACACCTCTCTGGCGTATATTGTAGGGGTGGCAGAGCTGTCATTCTTAGCAACACAGGTGAATAACCGTGAAATGATCTATCCGTTGGAAGTGTTCCTGTTTGTGGCATTTATTTACTTTGTAATGTGCCTGTCAGTAGAAATTATTGCCAATCGAGTGGCTAAAAAGCTCAGTGATAAAAGTGCAGTTCGCAGTCGTTCAGCAAAACGCAGTTGGCTGTTTTGGCGACGCCAAAAGCTAATTGCACTTTCTTGATTGCACCAAATAGCGTAAAGGTGGCTAAATCCCTCAATGGCGGTGTGACAACCGCCATGTCTCCCTCGATATTCATTTACAGTATCAGTCAGTTAGGAAATGCGACTTATTTAAAATGACGCAATCGTTTTCTTTTGCATCATTTAGTTGTACCATGAGCCGAAAAAAACTTTTTTTCGTGCCCACCACGCATTCATTGGCAATCTAGGGCATGACATTTCGACAAGGCGCATTTTAATGACTAATCAATCATCTGGCTCCTCGCAATCGCAGGGTCTGTTTCAGCGTGTGTTTAAATTACAAGAACACGGCACCACCGCAAGAACAGAAGTCGTTGCAGGGTTCACCACCTTCCTGACGATGGTATATATCGTTTTCGTTAACCCACAAATTTTGTCCGTCGCTGGCATGGATATCAAAGCGGTATTCGTGACCACCTGTTTAATCGCAGCCATCGGCAGTATTTTAATGGGCTTACTGGCTAACTTACCTATCGCTGTTGCACCCGCGATGGGGCTAAACGCCTTCTTTGCCTTTGTGGTCGTTGGGGCGATGGGCTATTCATGGCAAGTCGCTATGGGGGCGGTATTCTGGGGCGCAGTTGGCTTATTTATTCTGACGTTATTCCGTATTCGTTACTGGATCATCGCCAATATTCCCTTGAGTTTACGCGTGGGGATCACCAGCGGTATCGGTCTGTTTATCGCCATGATGGGACTGAAAAACTCCGGTATTATCGTCGCAAATCCAGATACCTTAGTGTCGATTGGTAACCTAACTCACCATAATGTGTGGTTAGGGGCATTAGGCTTTTTCATTATCGCTATTTTAGCGGCGCGTAATATTCATGCCGCGGTATTGGTTTCTATTACCGTGACGACGCTGATTGGCTTAGCGCTGGGTGATGTGAAATATACGGGTATTTTCTCAATGCCACCAAGCATTACCAGTGTTGTTGGGCAAGTGGACTTTACGGGTTCACTGGATCTTGCCCTTTCTGGTGTTATCTTTGCTTTTATGTTGGTGAACCTATTTGACTCCTCGGGCACCATGATTGGGGTAACAGATAAAGCGGGTATTACCAACGAGCGCGGGACTTTCCCTCGCATGAAGCAAGCGTTGTATGTGGATAGCTTAAGTTCGGTAGCAGGTTCCGCAATGGGTACCTCGTCCGTAACGGCGTATATCGAAAGTTCTTCAGGGGTATCTGTAGGTGGCCGTACGGGCTTAACCGCGATTGTTGTGGGTGTGTTATTCCTACTGACCATGTTTATCTCTCCGCTGGCAGGGATGGTTCCCGCTTATGCAACCGCAGGGGCGCTGATTTATGTTGGCGTTCTGATGACGTCAAGCTTAACGCGCGTGAAATGGGATGACTTAACGGAATCCGTTCCAGCATTTATTACTGCGGTCATGATGCCATTTAGCTTCTCGATTACAGAAGGTATTGCGCTAGGCTTTATCGCGTACTGTGCGATGAAGATTGGTACAGGGCGCTGGCGTGATCTGGGTCTGTGTGTGATCCTTGTAGCGGTGATGTTCCTACTCAAAATGATATGGATCGACGCCTAATATTCGTCATACTTCGCGCTGTAGCGTGAATGCTCGTCATATTTTGCACTGTAGCAGCGTTGGCTTCGGTTGCTAACCCTAGTCACATACTTATGTATGCTCCTAGGGATTAGCAACTCTTGCCGCCTTGCTACAGCACAAACTATTTAGAGCATTGCTCAAGGTGACTCTCTATTTTTTCCCTCTGGTGATACAGCTATTGAGAGCATTGGAATGCTTAGGCAACTTGAATTACCTAGAACATCGCTCAAAACATAAATCTCTATTCTGAGTGCAAGACCCTTCAACCAGTTTCCCTTTTTGTTGCTTGCATGCAACTCAAATTATTTAAGGTATAATCATTAAAGTACTGTTGCGAATGCAAAGTGAGATAAAATTCACCTAAATTGCAAAGTAGTGCTTTCGCTGCTTAAGGGATCCTGCTAGATTCCGCCGCAGAAACTGATTTTATCAAGGTAGCAAACCATGAATTCACCGAAAAAACCGACCGCAAAACTGAAGAAAAAATACCGTAAGACGAAAGAAGAGCTCAACGCAGAAGGTCGTGAGCGTAAACGCGAGAAAAAACATCGCGGGCATAAGTCTGGTAGCCGTAACCAAGATGGTTCTTCGAATGGTCAAAAAAATGGGCAAAATGTTCAGGCTGACCCACGTATTGGTAGCAAAAAACCAATTCCATTGGTGGTTGAAAGTAACCAGCCAGTTGCGCGTCCTGTCGTGAAAGAGAAGTCCGTTGTGAAAGAAAAACTGACGCCAGAAAAAGAACTGGAAATGCTGGAAAGCAACGATCGCTTAGATGCGATTTTGGCACGTCTGGAAGATGGCGAAACCATCACTGCGCAAGAGCAGCAATATGTTGATACCTGCTTAGATCGCATCGATGAACTGATGAATATCCTCGGTATCGAATATGCAGATGAAGACGGTGATGAAGAGGAAGAAGAGAAATTTGATGACATAATGCGCATCTTAAAAAGTAAATAATTGCCTCTCTATTCGTTCCTCCCGTAGTAAGCGGGAGGAATGACGTTTAATTTCTCGCCTATCTTCCTTTTCTTTGATGTTGCATCAGATCTGTTTTTCCTAACATCACTATAATCTTTGTGGTATAGACTCTTTACATAAATAGCTAAAAAATAATCTAAAGAGATATAATTAACAGCGATGCTTTCGAGCGTGTGGTCAATTAAGGAATATCAATGTCAGAGCAAAATATTGTTTGGGATCTCTCTCTCATCCAGAAATATAACTATTCAGGTCCACGTTATACCTCTTATCCAACAGCCTTAGAGTTCAATCAAGATTACAACGAACAGGCTTTTGTTGAGGCAACCCAACGTTATCCTGACCGTCCTTTGTCTCTGTATGTGCATATCCCGTTTTGCCACAAACTGTGCTATTTCTGCGGCTGTAATAAGCTCGTCACTCGCCAAAAACATAAAGCGGATGAGTATTTACACGTCATTGAAAAAGAAATTATCCAGCGTGCTGAGTTACTTAAAAACCGTACCGTGACTCAAATGCACTGGGGCGGCGGTACACCAACGTATCTAGACAAGACCCAAGTGAGTCATTTAGTTGGCTTGCTGAAAAAACATTTTCATTTTGCGCCGGATGCTGAGATGTCCATCGAAGTGGATCCACGTGAAATCGAACTCGACATGATTGACCACCTGCGCAGCGAAGGCTTTAACCGCCTAAGTATGGGTGTTCAAGACTTTAATAAAGAAGTGCAAGTTCTGGTTAACCGCGAGCAAGATGAAGAGTTTATTTTCGCGCTAATTAAACGCGCCAAAGAGACTGGCTTCACTTCAACCAGTATCGACCTGATTTACGGTTTACCAAAACAGACCCCTGAAAGCTTCGCGTTTACGTTGAAAAAAGTGGCGGAGCTAGCACCCGATCGTTTAAGCGTTTTCAACTACGCTCATTTGCCGAATTTATTTGCGGCGCAGCGTAAAATCAAAGATGAAGACCTGCCAACGGCGGAGCAAAAACTGGATATTCTGCAAGATACTATCGCAACACTGACATCCGGCGGCTATCAATTTATCGGTATGGATCACTTTGCTCGCCCAGAAGATGAACTAGCAGTAGCGCAGCGAGAAGGGATTTTACATCGTAATTTCCAAGGTTATACCACCCAAGGGGATTGTGATTTATTAGGATTAGGGGTATCGGCGATCAGCATGCTCGGCGATAACTACGCCCAAAATCAGAAAGATTTAAAAACCTACTACGCCCAAGTAGAAGAAAAAGGCCATGCTCTATGGCGTGGCTTGGTGCTAACTGATGACGACTGCCTACGCCGTGACGTAATCAAAACGCTGATCTGTAACTTCCAACTGAGCTTTGCGCAAATTGAATCGCTCTATCCAATTGACTTCAAAACCTATTTCAAAGAAGACCTAGAACTGCTCAAACCAATGGCAGAAGATGGGCTGGTGGAAGTCAGTGAAACGGGGATAAAAGTCACGCCGCGCGGGCGTTTGTTGATCCGCAATGTGTGTATGTGTTTTGATGTTTATCTTAGAAGTCAGATGAGGCAGCGCCAATTCTCCCGCGTCATCTGAATGTTCGTCATACTTCACGCCGTGGCTTTGTTGTCTGCTCTCGGTCACTCGGGTCACATACTTTTGTATGCTCCCCGAGATAACCTCGTTTGACGCCTAGCCACAACGTGAATTATTTAGAACATAGGATGCTTGGCATATGACTATTTTGAGTATTAAATTTTATTCATATTCCGCATATACCGAGTTTGATGCAGGGCTAGTGCTTCACTTTTTCGATTAGCTGGTAGGCGGTGTTGATGCGCTCGGGGATTGGGTACCATTGGTTGGAGAGCAGCACCACGGCGATTTTTTCCTCGGGGATAAAGACCGCGTAGGTAGCAAATCCGCCAGTGGAGCCAGTTTTGTTATACAGTGCGCGGGATTCTGGTGGCATTGGTGGCTGAATGGCATCCACTTTTTGCGGTTTCAGTGCCATATCATCACGATTACCTTGTTGTAACTGAGTGAGTGAAACTGGCCACGGGTAACTTTCCCACATCAAATCTTGCACAAAAGAATCCGTCATATACATGCCTGTATGCGTATCTTCTACCGCCTCTTGCCACGGTTTTGCCACGTCGGCTAATTGCATATTAATATCTAAAAAGTGGATCAAATCCTTCGCATTAGACTTCAAACCATACGCTTCGTTATCTAAAATTTGTGGTGTCACACGCACGGGCTGATGCTGCTTGTTATACCCTTGAGCATAATTTTTTTGCTGATTTTGCGGTACCTGTAAATAGGTATGTTTCATGCCCAAAGCCGGCAACATCATCTTTTCCATCGCATCAGGGAATGACTGATTAAGTTGCTTAGCGGTAATCATGCCTAATAAACCCACACCAAGATTGGAGTAAGAGCGGTACTCACCGATAGGTTTTACAGGGGACCACTGCTGATAATAATGGATTAGCTCCGCGCGGTTAGTCACTGCATCCGGCACGAACAACGATAAGCCAGAAGTGTGAGTGGCTAAATTCATCACTGTCACTTTATCAAATGCGCTATTTTTTAATTCAGGTAAATAATGGCTGACAGTTTGCGCAAAATCTAACTTACCTTGTCCTTGAGCATAGGTGGCAAGTGTCGCAGTAAAAGTCTTTGATAAAGAACCAATTTCGTACAACGTATTGTTGCTTATTGGCATCTGAGTTTGTTTGGACTGTACACCATAATGATAAATAAAATGTTCTCCATCCACTGAAATGGCAACGGACATCCCCGGAATTTGCTGCTGTTTCATCAACGGTTTAATAATGCTGTCCACATCCGATTGCGTTAATGCCGCGCTAGATAATGAGGTAAATGCCAAACTCAGGGCGACAAGCAGCCGTCCGCGACGAAAAAGATTTTTCATACAGATATCCATTTAAATAAAAGTTTTAGTTATGATGAGTGACTGGCAAAAAGAGGTCACATACCAAAGGGAGAGTGATTCTGGTGTTGGAGTATGCGGCTTTTTTTGCATGAGTTAAAACGATATAAAATTCGATGAGGCAAAAGAAAATCTTATGGCTGAGAACGCTCGCTACCGTTTACCACTCAATGCACTCAGAGCCTTTGAGGCATCTGCACGCCACCTCAGCTTTACTCGAGCGGGTATGGAATTAAATGTCACTCAGGCAGCGGTAAGCCAGCAAGTTCGTGCGCTGGAAGAACAATTAGGCTTAGAGCTATTTATTCGTTTGCCAAGAGGACTGGCACTGACCGATGAAGGGTTGGCATTATTGCCTGTCGTTAGCCGATCTTTCGACCAAATCGAATCATTATTGCAGCAATTCGATGATGGTCATTATCATGAAGTCCTGAATGTTTCTGTGGTGGGTACCTTTGCGGTGGGCTGGTTATTACCGCGTTTATCACGTTTTTCCGATCTTTATCCTTATATTGATTTGCGTATTATGACCCACAATAACGTGGTGAACTTAGCCGGGGAAGGGGCTGATTTTGCGATCCGTTTTGGGGAAGGGCTTTGGCCATTAGTGGAAAATACCCCGCTGTTTTCTGCGCCACATACGGTGCTTTGTGCCGAAAAGGTAGCTCATAAACTTAAGCATCCTATTGATTTAAAAAATTTTCCTTTGATGCGCTCTTATCGTAAAGATGAATGGGAAAAATGGTTTTTAGCCGCGAATGTGGAACCGTGGCGTGTGAAAGGACCTGTTTTTGATTCTTCCCGGTTAATGGTGGAAGCGGCTTTATTAATGGAAGGAGTCGCCATTGCGCCAAGTTGCATGTTTGAGCAGGAACTCAGAGCCGGGGATTTGGTGCAGCCGTTTGATATTTCCGTGGCCCTCGGCGGTTATTGGCTGAGTCGATTAAAATCCAAACCGATGACGCCTGCGATGACGATTTTCCAACAATGGTTACTCGAGGAATCAAAAAGTGGGAGCACATAATAGATGATAAATCGGTGCTTAAATCCTGAAGCACCGATGATAAAATTGGCTAAAATGTGTGTAATCGATAATTAGAAAATTATTGATTCGGCCGCATAATAACTTTTCTTACTGTCTTGTCTAGTTTGCTTATCATTAGCCTTATTGAACTCAGTAAAAAAATAAATTGGGTCTACGGAGAAAATTAATGAGAATTGGTAGAGTGTATCTACATGTATATTGACTTCACCGTTTTCATAGCGTGATAAGTGCTGCTGGCTGAACCCCATCAGCTCACTGAGCTTTTTACCACTCATTCCATGAATATCTCTCAGCGCCCTTATTTTTAGACCGACAGATTTTGATATTATTTTCTCCATATCTTTAACTCCTAGATATATTTATTATGAGAGTTACTTATAGGTTATGCTTGAATATATAAAATATAATTAAAGAATTATTTATGATTGATGTCTAATAAGGCTTGAATATCAATATTAAAATAATTTGCATATTGTCCTAATCGTTCTAAATTAATTCTATTTATCCCCCTTTCATAACGTGACTGTTGTTGTTCACTAACACCTATAGTGTTAGCAAGGTCCCTTAATGTGACTCCGTTCATTTTTCGATAATAAATAATTTTACTACCGACTATTGTAGATATGGGATAGCCTTTATTCATATTGAGCCTTCTGGTGCGTAAATTGATAATTAAAATTAAATTAATCTTAATTAGATGATTTAAAATCTAATAATCTCAATACGCTCATAAAGTTAACACTAATCTTTATATGAAACTAGATGTTTATAATGATAATTAAAAATTTCAAAAAAATAATTTCTTAATTTAAAAACATATTATTTTTCGTTATTGTCATTATCTGATGGTCTATTAATGTATTTTTTAATATTTTCAGATTCACATTCACTAATGTTAAAAAAATTAATCAAATTAATATTGAATATTTCAGCATACTGATTAAGGCGGTCTAAATTAATACGATTGATTCCACGTTCATAGCGAGATTGTTGTTGTTCACTGACATTGATTATTCTGGCTATATCATAGAGTGACATACCACTCATTTTTCTATAATAGGTAATTTTTCTGCCAATAATTCGTGATACGGTATAATATTTAGCCATTATTAACTCCTTTTTTCATTACCTAATTCAAGCATCGCTTCATGGATATATTAATGTGAATTCTAAATGGCTCTTAAAGTCTCCTAATGTAAACATTGGTTGAAGGCTAACTATTCTTGCAGATAATGGAATTTCAGCACTTTTTGTAGCGCTGTTAATAATAATATCTACAGTACTGCCATTTTTTAGAGTAGATTTATTGCTTTTTTGTGCTAAATGAAGCAGGCTGCCCGTAGAACTGCCAGTATTCACAAAATAGTTATTATTAGTGCTATCAGGAGTACCGCTAACACTGAATTTGGCATTCTTAGTTGATACTGGGCAATCAATGAGTTTGATAGAAAAATCCACCCATGGGCTTTGCGCAGGGTTGCGATAATTCCAGCGATTTATTTTACCTAACGTCACGTTATAGCTGGTATTCTCTATTTTGCAGGGCATAATCACTACATTGCCATGAACGTATATATTGACACTTTCTGCCATGGTGGGTAGGGCTAACAGCCCAAGTAGACTGATTAATATTCTTTTCATTATAGAGTTCTTATAAGTAGGTGATAGTGGCTGTAATATTGGTTGATAAGGTGCCCGCTGTACCATTCCCGAGAGAAGAATATGCCCGTGTGCGCAGAGGAATGCTCACTAGTGCTTTTCCATTAGTGGGAACAGTTAGTACTTTGTTATTGCCCAATGATGTTGTTCCTGCTCCGTTTTGCAACTGAATGGCAATATTGGTGGCGGTGCCGCTATTCTTATATAAACTCGCGACATCGGCGCTATCTGCGCTTCCTGAAAAAGTTAGCTTCACGCTATTAATAAATGAGGAGCAGTTTTTTAATTCGATAGTGAAAGGCTTCCAGGTTGATGCTTTAGTTCCACTATAAAAAGTATCTAAAGGAATTGTAGTGAGGTCGACACTCTGATTATTTCCTGCGGATAAACTGCAAGTTGCAGCCTTAATATTACCTGTAAAATTCAATTTAACGGTACTTGTTGAATAGGCAAATAAAGGTATCCCTGCCGCACTTAGGAATAAAAAAAGCAATGTGTTTTTTTTCATTTTAAACCTCTATTCATAACGAATATTAACCGTCGCATTGGCATTGGCTGTACCCGGCGTAACTGTGCTTGCGGTTTTAATATAACGGGCTTTCCAACCGAAAATATAATCAGTTTGGGTAACCCCATTTTGTTGGGTAAATTTCTGATTTAATACAATAGGTGTTCCAGCATTATTTAATAATTGGATTGCAATACCTTTAGCACTATTTGTACCGACTAAACCTAATCGCCCATTTGCAGCATTATCGATGGTATCTGAAGTGACGGTAACTTTAATATTTGTACCTGCTGCACACGTTAAAGCGATCGGAATATTTACAGGTGTACTAAAAGAACCTATATTAGGAAACTGTGTATCATACCAGTCATTCATATTAATATTGTAAGTTGATTGGTTATTCTTCAACGAGCAACTCACTACGGCAATACGATAATTACTGGCAAAACTCAGTGTCGCGCCTAAAAAACGATTATTTGTTTTCGTATTATATTGTGTCAAATTTGCAATTTGACCACTTCTAATCGTACCGGAGTTGGCAATTACCCCTGTTTTTAATACCTCAACCTCCCAGCCTACAGGACCAGGTAAACGCCAAGAAGTTGATACTGTCGCTGATTTTGTAGGAATATAATCCGGTACGCTAGGGTTATTAAATTTAATTCTGACCCCCACTCCTGGAATATTGGTAGCAACAATTTTACTTGAGTTAGCCGTCCAACTGTTGACATAGTAAAGGTCTAAATATCCACCGCAGTCACTTTCATATTCCATTGAGAAATAATAATCACTGGTAAATGCTTCAATATATTGTTTGTCTAAAACATAATTGTTAGCAAGTGTATTGTCATACTGCACATAAATAGTCTTATCACGTATGTTATGATTAGCAGTATAAGTACCTTTAAGGCATTCTGCATAGGATGTATAAGAATAAAAAAATAGACACCCTAATAATAAAGCTAATTTGTATACTGTTTTATTCATTATGATGTTCCATATTATCTGCAAATTGTTTTAATTTTATATAAACCCATATAATTCGAAACACCGGTTAGATTATAATCAACCTGACACTGTTGTTTATCGTTATATTGAATAATAAAATGACCGCTTTCAGTTAAGCCGGATAAATATAATTCGCCATCATTACCGACTAAACCATTTAATTGACCGTTATCTTTAAAGATGGCTTGTGCACCAAATGGAACTGGTTTACCGTCAGCAAAGGTAATTACCATAATGGCGCGATACCCCACATTGGCATTGAAGCTGGCTTTCACAATCGCTCCACGGCTTGGTGCTACATTTTGCGTAGTGAGCTCCATCTCGGTATTATCTGGCAGCTTACTGGTATCAATTTGAATTCCGTTACTGCGATAAGCGGTGATATAAGGTACTAAGGCATAGCCTTGCCCGTTAGTTTGAATACCTGTTTGGTTCAAAATCGGCACGTTAGCTGCATCAGGAATTTCCACCAAGGCAACAGTTTCACCAAGCTGTTGACCAAGTACTACGCCACCTGAATGAGCGACTACACTGCCGCTAGCACCATAGTAAAGATTGTAATTATTAGTGCTGTAACCCGTACCGCCTGAAACTTCTCCGTACTGCCCACGGTAGCTGGCATTTAAATTACCGGAAGTCCCTGAGTTTCGAGTTGAAAAATTCTGCTGAGCACTCCAATTCAAACGGTTATCCAATTGCGTTGCCGAAATTCCCATGCTGCCCGAAGATCCATTACTACTACTGTTTGTACCGTTGAGGTTGTAATAGAAGGTGCTGTCAAACACGCTGAATGGCACGCTCACGGTAAAGGCAAATTGGTGGTCATTATCTTTATTACGTCCATCGTAGCGATTTGGGTTGGTATTTTTGTTATAGCTATAATTCACCCCGTAGCTAATATCGTGCCAGCTATTGTTATAGCCAATAGTTGTGGACTGAGTTTTACGATCACTATTCCAATAATCTTCACTTACAAAGCCAACGGATAAGGTGCCCCAGCCTTCGCCTAGACTTTGGCTAAGGGTAATTTCTCCGCGGTTACGGCGGCGCTCATATAGCGCAGTAAAGGTTTCTTTTCTATAACCATCAAAGACTTCCGCTAAGCTATAAAAACCTTTTGTGGAGTAACGATAGCCTGCAAGGGCGATATTTGTACCAATATCATTCAGGTTTTTGTTATAGCGAAAACGGTAGGATTGTCCGCTTTCTTTTTCTCCGTTGCTTAGCGTAGAGCTTGCGTGAGTCACATCAATTGATAGCGCTCCGAAACGCCCTAAATTTTGCCCTGAGCCAATAGAATAAGCCTGATATTTATCACTAACTTGGCTACCACCAAACAGAGTTATTCCCCAAGGCAGCCCGTAAGTGAGTGCAAATTGCGCAAAGGTTTTTTTATCTACGTTACTGTCATAGCTACGATATTGCCCACCCGTTACGCTATACGACAGATAGCCTTCACGCTGCAATACAGGTAAAGAAGCAAAGGGGATAATTTGATACTGTTCACTGCCGTTGGCTTCTTTTATCGTAACGTGTAAGTCTCCGCTCCCCCCAGTAGGGTAGAGATCATTAATTTCAAATGGGCCTGCTGCTACATCCGTTTGGTAAATGGTGTAACCGTTTTGACGAATAGTGATCTGCGCATTACTGCGGGCGATACCGCGTACCACGGGGGCATATCCGCGCAAGCTTTCAGGGTTCATATCATCATCCGTGGCAAGCTGGACCCCACGAAATGGCACACTGTCAAAAATATTTGAGGGTGAAGTACTGTCCCCAAGTATCAGCTGGCTTTTTATTGCATTGATATTACGGCTTAAATAGGTATATACCGTATCCCATTTATTACGCTGCCTGTCGTTACTTTGCCACGTGGTGTAGTTACGCAGACGCCATGGCCCAATATTTAAACCCGGGCGCAGATTGACATAGTTAGAATTACTACTATTTTTATCGTTTTTGCGATCGGTATTGCGTGAGCCGTTATAACTGTAATTAAGTAATAGAGCATTCACACCATCATCGATCGCTGCCAGATCCACATAGCCACGTGGATTCATGTTTAACGCAATCTGCGGAATGCTTAAATAGAGGCGCTGAGAGCCAAATTCAAACTCGCTTTTTGCATCAGGAATTGTAGATAAATTAATGCATTGGTTACCCGCTATTTGTAACTCAGGGTATTCTCTAACTTTAACACCCACATCTTTTAGATCTGATAGCGTTAAACAAGGCTCGAGTTCATTATTTTTATTGGTAAAAAAGCGTATGTTTTTTGAGCCAATTAAGCTCTTATTAATATAAATATCGACATAGTATTGCCCTGGTAGTTGCTCATTACGTTCAAATTGTTCTAAGTTCACTGATTCTTTATTGGGGAGCTCAAGGAACTCCGGATCAAAATAGGTTTCTGGCTCAGCTGAGCTCGTTGCAATATAGCCTAAAGCAATAAATAGGCTAAGGCATATGTTATTTATTTTCATAGATAAACCTAATTACCATTAAGGCTATATTTTTATTTCCGCTAGATTATTAGCTGAGCCATAATCATTAATCACTTCCCATGTAATGGTGCCATGTGATTCAGAACGATTAATATTAAATGTTTTTTCAGAAAATGGAGCAACATAAGAAATATTCTCTGCGCTCTTGCCATTGAACTGAATGGTTTGAAAATTCATATAATAAGGTGTTGGATTTTTGACAGTAATTGATTCACTATTTTTCGACCATTTAAGCTTTTTCTGTTCCTCATTAAAATCAACATTGGCTAATGATTCAGGTCGATAAATTAATTTCATCTGTGTTTTAAATGCAATTTTTAATGAGTTTTCAGATTTTTTTTCTGTAGCTGGAATTGTTTTTATATTTAACCAAAATAAAGACTCTCTATCTTTAGGTAGTGTATTTTGAGTTAAAAAAACACGTAGAGTATTGGTTTTTTCTTGGTTTAAACGAAAAAGTGGTGGCGTAATAGTAAAGTCCGTTTGCTTGCCTTCATTGGCATTTTCAATCCATGACTGAATTAGATAAGGAATATTATCTGGATTTTCCACACTAATACTCACGTCTTTTTTTCCTTCAGGATAAATTACGCGTGTACCACCAATAATGACACCCGCATTAGCAGTATTGAGAAGTATGAAAAAAAAGATAAAAAAAACGGTTATTGATTTCATATAGCCACCACTGAGTTATAACAAAATAAAAAGCAAATCATTAAGGCCTATATCCATATAAACCTTCTTTCAGAACTAGTTATAATTAATTGTGAATGTTGCTGTTGAATTTGCTAAACCAGAACTAACAGCATCAGACATAGCAATATAACGTGCGGTAAAATCTAAATTATTTACAACCGTTTCTTTAAGCGCATATTGGCTGGATGCTGTATATAAAGGAACGGTGAGCCCTTTAATATCTTGAATCTGGATACCAACGCCTTTAGCAATACCAGATGTACCTGCATTGGTTAATTGCAGAACATTACTGTCACCATCATAAGAGACGCCATCAAATTTTACGGTAGCAGTAGTCACTGCAGCCGGACAGTTTGCTAATTGAATGGAAAATTTAGTTGCAGCGGCAGTGCTGCCTGTACTTGGTAATGATGTTTTAGATACTTTGCCTAAGTTAACTTGAATAGCATCTGAGCCTGTTGCTAATTGGCAAGCGTTATCTGTAATTTCACCGGTGAAATTAATATCGCCATCTTTTGAAAAACTATTGGCAGAAATTAATAAGGTGCTAGTTGCAATTAAAGATGCAATAACCTGTTTTTTCATTTTTACTCTCCGAACCTAAATTCGATATTAGATATTATTTGGGAAATATATTGATTTGTATGCTTACACAAACCGAGAGTATTTTGTGACTATTTTTATAAATAAACAAGGTGGGGGGAATTTAGCTAAATATAATAAGATTATAAATTTAAAGTGATTAATTATTAATTTAACTCAATATGCGTTAGTTTAAAGATTAAATGTTTTAAAGTTTTGTTTTTTGTTGTTTTAGGTGATGAGGTTATAAAGTGAAATAACGATATAAAGCTAGAAATAATTATTCTACAATTTTAAACTGTAAGTCATCTCTCATATGGAGATTATTTAAATTTAAAGTTTGGAATAAGGATGGATTTTTTTAAGTAACATCAAATGCGTACCATCAAAAAAAGAGAGTAAACCTGATTATTCTTAAATTAATAGTCAAAATAAGTGTGTGTAAGGAGTTTTTACACTAAAAAAGATAATGGTATGTGTCTGTCACTAAATCGGTGTATTTTGACACTTAAAGAAACAGTGAATGTATGAATATTAATTTCTGCTATTAAAGTGAATTCAATAGCAGGTTGATCTAATTCAATTATTCATAGCGAATATTAACGGTGGCAGTAGAGTTAGCAGTACCTGGCGTAACTTTGTCGGCTATTTTTACATAGCGGGCTTTCCAATTGAAAATATAATCACCACTAGCGACATTATTTTGTAAGCTATTTTTAGTATTAAGTCGTATCGGTGAATTATTTCTATCAAGTAATTGTATGCCAATACCAGTAGCCGCACCTGTTCCAGAGAGCTTAATCTTTCCAGTTGCCGTATCTACATAACCTGCGCTGCTCGTTACCGTTGTTTTAATATTTGTGCCCGCAGCACAGCTTAGTGTGATAGGGATACTTACACTTGGGCTCACATCTCCAATATTTTTAAATTGAGTATCGTATCGATCACCTAGGGGAATCGTGTAGTTATTAGATTTTGTGGAGCACTGGGCAACATTAATTTTAATGGCATTCGCTGGAATATTGAGTGTAGATATATTCCAGTTAGCGTGATTTGGATTATTTTGGATTAATCGAGCCACATTACCAGCTTTTAAGCTATTGGATTGAGTTACTGTCCCTGTTTTTCTGATAATCATTGTCCATTGAGGCGTGACAATTGTCCAAGGCAAGCGCCCTTGAACAGGATAGAGACTGTAGACGTTAATGCTGCCTATTTCGGTGGCTATTATTTGGACACTAATACCGGAAATGTTAGTTGCCGCAACCTTATTAGCGTTAGGTACCCAGCCATTAATATAGCTGGCATAGAGACGAGCTTGCCCGCATTCCCCATTTTTCCCTGAATAGGTTTTAATATCACCATTGGCAAATGTGACAACAAATCGGCCAAGTTCTTTAGATGAAGCATCATCATATTGAACGGTATATGTTCTTGTCGGTACATCAACGGTAACGTTTTTCAATCTAGGATTTTGAATACATGCAGCAAAGGAAAATCCAGAATAGACTAAGAGACACATAGAAAAAGAAGCTTTTCTTAAATTAAATTGCATGTTTGCTCCTAATTAAGGTGATTAAGAATAACAAGTAGAAACGTAGGTGTAGATATTGGAAGCACATTCCCTACCAATATCTAGCCAGTTATTTATATAAAGAATAATTTTGCTCTGGTGATAAAAGTAATTCTGCTTTTAATAAATTATCCTTATCTTTTTTATCATTAGTAAATGAAAAATCATGAGGCTCAGCAAAATCACTCATTATTTCTTGAATATCAAAATCTAATATCTGTGAAATAGAGTAAAGTGTATCAACATGAATTCTCATTTCGCCTAATTCATGGCGAGACTGATGTTGTTGACTAATACCCAACAACTTACTCAGTTGTTGGATGCTCATATTGCGATCTTTCCTTAGTGTGCGAATACGGGCACCGACAATTTTAGATGTGTTTTTTTTCATCATAATGACCAATAGCAATTAAGTAGAAATACTATATATTTAAAGATCTTTTAAGTTCCTTTTTGATTTTTTCCTTTTCGTGCTCATTAAATAAAAAGAAGTCATTAATATTAATATTGAAATAAATAGCATATTGTTTTAGTCGGTCAATTGATATTCTATTTTTTCCATGCTCATAGCGCAGTTGTTGCTGCTCACTAATTCCAATGGTTTTAGCTACTACAAGTAGGGAATGACCTTTTTCTTTACGTAATTTTTTTATTTTATATCCAATAACTGCTGAGACCGGATAGCTATTTTTCATTGTTAACCTCTTTCTACTATTTGTAATTGTTAATTAAATTAACAAAAGACAAATGAATACCATTACCTCAAAGATATATTTATCAGGTATTTGCCTTGATATCTTGACTTAAATCACCTCAATTAAAGTTATTTATTTTATATGGAGATTCAAAATAAAAATTTCAATTAATCAACCTTGCCTTTGTGTAACAAAATGAAAATATCTAAACCAGACGATTGAATTAAGATGATTATTAAAAAATATCTAATGGTAAATAAATGTAAAATCAAGATGGCTTTTAAAAGATCCCCCAGTCATTCCTGATCCATACCCTGCCATTCTGGCCGATAAAGGAATTTCAACTGTGCGAGTTTGGGTGTTGACTGAAGCGGTAACTTGTCCACCATTTTTTACTGTTATTTTGTTTGTACCATAGGCTAAATTTAACGCCACATTTTTTGCGCTGCCATTATTAATAAAGTAATTAGTCGCGACATTATCTGGAGTTCCGTTGATTACCATAACTGCTTCTTTGATATCAACAGGGCAATTTTTTAATTTAATCGTGAAATTTACCCAAGGAGATACCTGCGTATCCCGAATGTTCCATACATTGACTTTTTTTAGGTCGACCATGTAGTTAGCTTTTTCTAGTTCACATGGTCGAGCAGTGATGTAACCATGTACATGGATATTGGCGACTTGTGCCAATACAGTGAGAGGGAAAGCTAAAAGCAATAATGAGAGCGCAATTTTTTTCATTATCCTCATCCTTATAAATAAGTAATGGTGGCCGTAATATTGGCAGACACGGTACCTGCGCTGGCATTACCGATTGCACTATATGCTCGGGTTCTTAAAGGAATGCTGAGACTATTTTTTCCAGCTAATGGTACCCGTAAGACTTTTTGATTTCCTAGTGGTGATGCTCCATCACCACTTTCAAGCTGTACTGCGATATTTTTGGCTGTGCCCATATTTTTATATAAATTATTTATATTATTGGTATCGGAAGTTCCACTGAATGTGAGGACTAGCTCATTCACATAGGAAGAGCAGTTATTCATATTGATATTAAATATTTTCCAGTCTGACCCGCTTTGGGGCAGATTAAAAAGGTCCGCAGGCATATTTTTTAAATCAATATCAATATTATTACCCCCAGAGATATTACAGGTAGCCGCTTTAATATTTCCTATAAAATTAAGCGTCACGGTGCTGGCAGAAAAAGCATCTAAGCTGATGAATAGGCTATTCACTAAGAATAAAGGGAGTATTAAATTTTTCATTATTTTTTCCTATTCATAACGAATATTAACAGTAGTTGTTGAATTCCCCCTTTCGGGGGTAATTGTATTATCTGTTTTTTCATTTTAGCTACCACTTACAGGCAAACCGCAGCTATTTTATATAATCCCAAATAATTGGGGACACCAGCCAAATTATAATTAACCTGACACTGTTGTTTATCGTTATATTGGATAATAAAACTGCCACTTTCAGCTAAACCGGATAAATAAATTTCACCGTCATTTCCGACCATACCATTTAATTGGCTGTTATCTTTAAATATGGCTTGAGCACCAAATGGTATGGGTTTTCCATCAGTAAATTTCAGTTTCATCATGGCACGATAACCCACATTAGCGGCAAAACTGGCTTTAACGAGTGCACCGCGGCTTGGTGCGACCGTTTGGCTGGTTAACTCCATTTCGGTATTATCAGGCAATGAAGAAGTATCAATATCAATCACATTTTTACGGTATGCTGTGACATAAGGTACTAACGCATAGCCTTGATTGTTGGTCAAAACTCCCGCCTGGTTAAGAATCGGTACATCCCCCGCTTCTGGAATATCAACGATGGCCGCGGTTTCCCCTAATTGTTGCCCCAATACAATTCCATCAGAGTGAGCGACGAAGCTACCATTAGCACCATAATAAAGGTTGTAATTATCTTTGCTGTAGCTACTTCCTCCAGAAACCTCACCGTATTGACCTTTGTATGAAGCATTTATATTCCCAGATGAACCTTGTCCTCGGGTGGTATAGCCTTGTTGAATGCTCCAGTTAAGACGATTATCCAATTGACTCGCAGATAGCCCCATGTTTCCAGAATTTGGACCATGACTGCTGCTATTCGTATTCAGGTTGTAGTTAAAAGTACTATCAAACAGGTTAATAGGAATACTGATGTTGAGTGCCAACTGATGGTCATCTTTATTTTGACCTTGGCTATTTCCATTATAGGCATACGTGTTGGTATCACGGTTATAGGTATAATTAATTCCATAACTGATACCTTGCCAGCTGTTGCTGTATCCTAGCGTTGCCGATTGGGTTTTTTTATCACTATTCCAATAGTCTTCATTGACATACCCTATCGATATTGAACCGTTATTTTCGCCTAGATTTTGGCTAAGGGTAATTTCACCGCGGTTACGGCGTCGTTCAATTATTGGGGTATAGTGCGTATCTCGGAAGGTATCAAAAATTTCCGATAAACTATAAAAGCCCTTGGTAGAATAACGATAGCCAGCGAGTGCAATATTAGTCCCGATATCATTCAAGTTTTTGTTATAACGGAATCGATAAGATTGCCCTTGTTCCTTCGTATCATCGACAAACGTGGAGCTGGCATGGGTAACGTCGACGGATAGCGCACCAAATTGCCCAAGGTTTTTCCCTGCACCTATAGAATAAGATTGATACTTTTCACTGATCTGGCTTCCTCCATATGCTGTTATCCCATAAGGAAGTCCATAAATTAACGTGAATTGACCAAAGTGAGTTTTATCTACGTGGCTATCATAAGAGCGATATTGCCCACCTGTTACACTATAAGACAGATAACCTTCACGTTGCAGCACAGGTAAAGACGCGAACGGAACAATTTGATATTGTTCACTACCATTCGATTCTTTGATAGTAACGTGAAGATCGCCACTGCCCCCAGTAGGGTACAGATCGCTGATTTCAAAAGGGCCTGCTGCCACTTCAGTTTGGTAAATGGTGTAGCCATTCTGGCGAATTGTAATTTGGGCGTTACTACGTGCTATCCCACGAACAACGGGAGCATAGCCGCGTAAACTTTCAGGATACATATCATCATCAGTGGCTAACTGAGCACCTCGAAATGGCACGCTATCAAAAACCATCGATGGCGATACGCTATCTCCAAGTATTAGCTGGCTTTTAATGCTATTAATACCACGAGAAGCGTAGGTGTATACTGTATTCCATTTATTGGATTGACCATCATTACTTGACCAAGTGGTATAGTTGCGCAGACGCCAAGCCCCGATATTTAAGCCAGGTCTTAAATTCACATAATTTGAAGTGGTATCGGCATTCCCTTTTTTGCGGTCATAATTTTTGGCACCGCTGTAGCTGTAATTTAGTATTAATGCATTAATTCCATTATCAATATTCTCTAAATTGACATAACCGCGAGGGTTTTTGTCTAAAGCAATTTGAGGGATGCTTAAATACAGCCGCTGTGAGTCAAATTCAAAATCACTTTTGGCATCCGGTATTGCGGCTAAATTCACACAGCCAATACCTGTACTTTGTAGCTCAGGGTATTTAGCAGTTTTTACACCGAAATCTGTTAAATCAGCTAGAGATAAGCATGGTATTAATTTGTTATCATTATTTTTATCAAATTTTAATTTTTTTGCGCCAATTAGGTTAGAGTTAACATAAATATCTACATAGTAACTACCTGCTAATTGTTCATTATTTTCAAATTGAGTTAAATCAACCGCATCTTTATTCGGCAGTTCTAAAA
This sequence comes from Providencia alcalifaciens, assembly GCF_020271745.1. Lineage (NCBI taxonomy): Bacteria > Pseudomonadati > Pseudomonadota > Gammaproteobacteria > Enterobacterales > Morganellaceae > Providencia > Providencia alcalifaciens. The sequence goes on from NZ_CP084296.1 coordinate 1,608,431, forward strand.
AATCAGGATCGAAATACACGTTATTGTCGGTATTATCTTCCGCATACAGTGAAACTGTATAGCCTAGATATAAAAATAGGCCAAAGCATATTTTATTTAATTTCATTGAAATGTGACCTACAATTATATTTCTATATTTTTATTTCAGAGGGTTTTTCTGCAGCACCATAGTCATTAATAACTTCCCATTTAACTGTACCGCTAGTTGCCATGTCATTAATTTTAAATGTTGTTATTGTCAGTGGTGCAGCGTAGGAAACATCGTTAATTTTTTTTCCATTAAAAGTAATGCTTTGAAAGTTCATGTAATAAGGTGTTGGATTTTTAACAGAAAGTATTTCCCCCGATTTTGACCAGGTTAATTTTTTTTGCTCTTCTTCAAAATTAACATTTTTAAAAGCTGAAGGGCGATAAATTAGCTTCATCTGGGTTTTAAACGCAATTTGTAATGAATTTTCTGTGCGCTCAGTTGCCGGAATAGTCTTTATATTTAGCCAAAATAGTGATTCTCTATCTTGAGGAAGTTTATTTTCAGTTAAAAAAATCCGCAGTGCATTAGTTTTCTCAGGGTTTAATCTAAACAATGGTGGTGTGATAGCGAAATCAGACTGTTTTTTTTCATCAATATCATCTATCCAAGATTGTATTAAGTATGGAATTTTATCTGGATTTTCAACAGAAATATTCACATCTTTATTTCCCTCAGAATAAATAACGCGAGTTCCACCAATAATAACACCAGCATAAGCGGTATTAATGAGCGTGAATAAAGATATAAGAGAATAAACAATAAATTTCATATTACCACCATCGAATTAAAGACTAAGGCTTAATTCCCTTTAAACCTTAATAACTAATTAGTTATAATTAATTGTAAATGTTGCGTTTGCATTCGCTAAACCCACACCAACGTTGGCTGTCTGAGCAATATAGCGAGCTCTAAAATCTAAATTATTTTCAACGCCATCTTTTAAAGGGTAAGTTTTAGATGCAGTAAATAGAGGAACAACTGTGTTTGCATTATCCGTGATTTGGATACCAACACCTGTAGCAACACCGGATTTTCCTGCATCTTTCAGTTCAATAACGCTGTCATCACCAGGATAAGAGGTTGCATCGAATTTTACGGAAGCTGATGTTACCGTTGTTGGGCAGTTAATTAATTTAATAGTAAATTTTGTAGCGGCTGCAGTACTTCCTGCGCTTGGTAATGCTTTTTTAGAAACTTTACCTAAGTTAACTTTTAGTGCATCAGAACCCGAGGCTAATTCACATGCTTGATCAGTGATCTCACCTGTAAAATCAATCGTGCCATCTGCTGCTAAAGCATTATTTGCAGCAAAAAAGGAAGACGCGGCAATTAATGATACTAGTAAATTCTTTTTCATTTATTTTCTCCGAGAGATATTTTTTGAGAAATTGAGGTTCATTAAAATAATGGCTTGCCCAATTAATTATTATTTTGACTTTTATTTTAATTCTAAACAAGTTTGTGTATTTTTAGATTTAAAGTTTGATTTTATCTTTGTTATTTTATTTTGAATTTAAATTCACTGTAGAGGTTGGATTTTCATATTGGTTATCTCGGAAAAATAAAATATTAATAATTTTGATTTCATGGTTGTTTTTAAATAAAAAATTTAATGTTTAATATTTTATTGAATGAAGGGATTTATGCAATGACACGCGCTATGGGGAGGGAATGTGGTATTTTATAAATTTGATCATGGTCAATTGACGTAATCTAATATTCTTATTTATACAATTATAATTCTACCATCATAATAATACAGTCTTATTACGTGCATTTTCATCCTATTTCAATCATGAAATAAGATTAGTCTATTTATGCATGTCTTATTGCGACTATTTTTTGTTAAGATAACGCAAAATAATTTTTTTCTCTGACTCGCTAAATATAAAAAAGCTTAATAAACTTATCTCAAAATAATCGGCGTATTGTTTTAGCTTATCAACGGGAATACGTGTTTTCCCCTTTTCATATTTTAACTGTTGAAATTCGCAAACTCCGATTTCATCAGCTAATTCTTTTAACGATAAATGATGATGTTCACGGACCAGTTTTATCTTATGTCCAATAATCTCAGAAATTGTATGATTCTCATGCATAAATAAACCTCTGTAGTTTGTGATTAGTTATAGGCCATAACAAACTCGACATGGCGGCGAAAAGTTCCCGCAACCATGACATTATTCAAGCTAGTGATACGTGTAGAAAAAGGAATTTCAGCTTGGCGAGTTTGTAAGTTAATTGGGGTTGTAATTTGGGTACCGTTTTTTACACGGCTTAAACGGGTTCCCGTGACTAAATCTAAAGCCACATTTTTCGCTGTACCGCTGTTGATAAAATAATCTGAGTTAGTGGGTGCGGCGGTTCCTGTTAATCTCCTAACAGATTCACGGGTATTCGTAGGGCAATCTTTTAATTTAATACTAAAATTTATCCATGGAGCTTGTTGACCATTGCGAAGGTTTGCAATATTAGTTGTTTTCAAATCAATCACATAATTAGTTTGTTCTATCGGGCAAGGAGCCGCTTTTATATTACCGTTAAAATTTAAGGTAATGCTATCTCCTGCTACACAGTAGAAGCTTAATAATCGTGGTCCAACAAAAATGGAAAACATCCAGTTACTTTTCATCGTCGCTCCTATTCATAGAGAATATTCACAACAGCGGTGGAGTTAGCTACTTCTGGAGTCATCGTCGGAGCTGTTTGTATGTAGCGCGCTTTCCAGTTAAATAGGTAATCCCCGTTGGGAACACTATCAAAAACCATCGAAGGCGAGACGCCATCACCTACGGTTACCAGGCTTTTGATTGGGCTAATATTACGGGTGCCATAAGTGTAAACATTATTCCATTGACTGAACCAGTCGTCATTGTTCGACCATGTGGAGTCGTTTCGAAAACGCCATGATCCCCAATTAAGGCTCGGACGTAAGTTAATATAGTGTGTTGTCGTGGTGCCGTTATGCTTTCGAGTGTGATCTTTTGACCCACTGTAGCTGTAGTTTAGTATTGCAGCATTGATGCCATTATCCACTTGAGATAAATCAATGTAGCCTCTAGGAGCATTGTTCAAGGCGATTTGCGAAATGCGGAGATATAGGCGTTGAGTATTAAAATCAAACTCACTTTTTGTATCTGGAATCACTGATAAGTTTGTACCAGCTAATTGCTCTTTTTGTAGGACGGGGAAAAGCTCTGTTTTGATACCAAATTGCTTTAAATCAGGTAAAGATAGGCATGGTGATAATTTATTCTGGTTGCCTTGAATGAATAATATTTTTTGAGCATCAATGTCATTTTTAGTCACGTAGATATAGACAAAATAGATCCCAACTAACTGGTTTTGACTCTCAAATAGAGATAAGTCGATGTTTTCTTTATTTCGACCTTCTAGAAAGTCAGGTTCAAAATAGTCGACATCATTATCAATTATATTTCTATCATCTTTCTGTGCTTTAGTGGTGGCATGAGAAAATGTTATATTTAAAAAACATAAAAAGATAAAAATATATATTTTCATTTCCACCTCACAGTACGAAAATCTAAATGCTCTTTTCTGTAACCTTGGTTGAAGCACCATAATCATTAATCAATTCCCATTTGATTGTTCCATGAAGGATGGGATCATTGATGCTAAAAGAGGATGAAGAAAAAGGGGCAACATAAGTGACATTTTTTAAATTTTTTCCATTAAAAGAAATTCTCTGGAAGTTGATATAATAAGGTGTTGGGTTTTTTACTGTTAATGTTTTTTTTGTTTTAGACCAAATCATCTTTTTCTGTTCATTATTAAAATTGACATCTTTTAATGATGATGGTCGATAAATTAATTTCATTTGAGATCTAAAGGCAATTTGTAATGAATTCTCTTTAAATTTCACATCGGGAATGTTTTTAATATTTAGCCAGAATAACGACTCTCGATTATCGGGTAATGTATTCTCAGTTAAAAAAATACGCAGTGTATTTATGTTCTCTGCTGGGAGTTTAAATAGCGATGGCGTAATAGAAAAAAATGACTGGGGATTATTTTCACCATCATCAATCCATGATTGAATTAAATAAGCAATTTCATCAGGGTTTTCAATGATTATGCTCACATCTTTGACGCCTTCATTATAAATAACACGAGTTCCTCCAATAATAACACCAGCATATGCAGTTGTTATTAGAGTAAAAAATAATAAAAAAAAAGAGAAATAGTTCTTCATATTTCCACCATCAGTATGGGATCAATTTTATTGATGTTAATTATTAAGGTTAATTTAGTTATAAATAATTAAAAATGGTGCAGAAGCGTTGGCAGAACCTGGAGTGACTGGAATCGCTTTGGCAATATAATTGGCAGTAAAATTAAGGTCATTTTCAAAATTCGATAATAAAGGGTATTCACTGGATGATGACAACAAGGTAATGACTGCATTTCTGTCATCGGTAAGTTGAACACCCACACCTGTTGCATTAGACGTGGACTTTAATGCTATCACGGTATTGTCATTTGTATAAGGTGTTGCATCGAATGAGACCTTAGCGCTTGTGATAGCGATAGGGCAATTAATTAATTTTATTGAAAATGGAACAGATGTTGATTTACTTCCTACACTAGGAAAATTAGCTTTTGGAATTTGACCTAGATTGATTCGTATATTTTTTGACTCTGTTTTTACTTCACAGGCTTGGTCAATAATATCACCTATAAACTCAATATTGCCATCAGCAGTGAATCCGGGGTTGATAAATAAAAATCCTATACCAATAGTTAGATTTTTAAATGAAAGTGCTTTCATTTGATTATCTCCAAAAAACAATTATTACATCATTATAATGCTCCTCCTGTTATTTTAGATGGTTTGATTAATGTTTGCTTTTATTTTTTTGTGATTTCCCGATAAAAATACATTTCCATCGATTTTATATATTCAATATAAGATTGATTTTATGATATTGATCTTTATTATTGGTTTTTTAGAGTTTTAATGATGTTTTTTGATGGTCTAGATTTGATTGATGATTATTAAATGCTTTCATTATTGGTTTTTGAATATAAAACCAATAATGAAATAAGAATGATAAATTGGGGGTGATATTAATTTATTACTCTTCTATCCCGAGTTCTTTTAATTTTCGCGTTAGGGTATTTCGACCCCAGCCTAATAAGCGAGCTGCCTCCTGCTTATGTCCGTGAGTATATTTGAGGGCACAATTGAGCATGGTTTTCTCTAATAATGGCATGGCATCATTAAATAAATCTTGCTGACCTGCGTTCAGTGCGGAATTAGTCCATTTTTCTAATAGATCAAACCATGCTAGGTTAGGATCTTGAGGATGGATAGTGGATGAATCAGGATCTTTCGCTAACTTGTTGGATTCTTGCTTATTAAACAGATCGCTCGGTAAATCTTGCGGAAGTATCTCTTGGCTAGCTGCCATCACAGTTAACCAACGGCAGACGTTCTCCAATTGGCGTACATTTCCCGACCAAGAATAGCGTTGAAGAATTTTAATGCTATCAGGATGCAGAACTTTGCTTTCTACCCCTAACTCCTTAGCGGTATTTTGCAAAAAGTAATGGGCGAGGCGAGGAATATCTTCAACGCGTTCGCGTAATGGCGGGAGCTGCACGCGAATAACATTCAATCGATGGAATAAGTCTTCGCGGAATAATCCTTCTTTCACACGTTTTTCTAAATTTTGGTGCGTTGCGGCGATAATCCGTACATCGACCTTAACAGGGGTATATCCACCAATTCGGTAAAATTGTCCTTCAGCCAGCACTCGTAATAAGCGCGTTTGTACATCCAGAGGCATGTCGCCGATTTCATCGAGGAATAGTGAACCTCGGTTGGCTTGCTCAAAACGTCCTTGGCGAACTTGGGATGCGCCTGTAAAAGCCCCTTTTTCGTGACCAAATAGCTCGGATTCAATTAAATCTTTTGGAATAGCCGCCATATTTAAGGCGATAAAAGGTCCATTAGCGCGTGGGCTGTGTTGATGCAAAGCGTGGGCAACTAGCTCTTTACCTGTGCCTGATTCTCCGTTGATAAGCACACTGATCGAGGAGCGGGAAAGACGCCCAATGATTCGATACACTTCCTGCATGGCAGGAGCTTCACCGATCATCGTTGACGAAATCACCGCAGCTTGCGGTTTGTCGCTTACTGTACTGTTTTGTTCACGGCTATGGTTTAGCGCCCGCTCCACTAAGGCAACGGTTTCGTCGATATCAAAAGGCTTAGGGAGATAGTCAAAGGCGCCGGATTGATAAGCATTAACGGCAGCATCTAAATCCGAGTGCGCGGTCATGATAATAATCGGCAGTAATGGATGAGACTGTTTTAATTGGGTAAGTAAAGTAAGCCCATCCATGCCCGGCATACGAATATCACAGAGCAATACGTCAGGGATGTCATTGTTGAAGGCGGCAAGCACCGCATCGGCGCTGTCAAAACAGGTGCAATTAAGTTCGGCACTGTTGAGCGCTCGCTCCAGTACCCAGCGGATTGAACTGTCATCATCAACAACCCAGATTTTCCCCTTTTGCATGGCTATCTCCTATTTTTTGATGGGTAGATAAATAGAAAACTCGGTGTGACCCGGCCAACTGGTAAACTCAATTTTCCCCGCATGCTGATCCACTAAACTGCGTGCAATCGATAAGCCTAAGCCGGTGCCATCAGGGCGCCCGCTGACCATCGGGTAAAATAGCGTATCTTGGATAGCGAGTGGGATACCGGGGCCGTTATCTTCAATATCAATCCGTGCCGCAAGCCGGTAACGCTCCCCTTGCAGCATCACTTGAAATGCAGTGCGGGTACGTAAAGTGATAGTGCCACCGGTGTCGTCAAGGGCTTGCAAAGCATTGCGGGTGATATTGAGCAGCACTTGCTCCACTTGGTCTGGGTAGTATTCAAGATCGGGGAGGCTTGGATCGTAATCGCGAACAAGCGTGACATTGTTGGGTTTTTCTAAGCCGACTAAGCGCATCACATTCTCTACACTATGATGAATACTTTGCTCGGTTTTTGGTCCCGGATATTGTGGCCCTAATAACCTATCGACCAAGGCGCGTAGGCGATCGGCTTGCTCAATAATCACTTGGGTATATTCGTTTAGCTGCGGGTCGGGCAGCGCCTTAGACAATAATTGCGCAGCGCCACGTAATCCCCCTAATGGGTTTTTGATTTCATGGGCAAGTCCACGGATCAATTCACGGGCCGCTAGCTGCTGGGCATTTTGCGCTAACTCTTGGCTAAGGCGTCGCTGGCTATCCAATTGGGACAGCTCGACAAGAATAAATTGGTCGGATAGGGGCTGAGCACTCAAAGACATCATGTGAGAGTGGTTATTGACGACCAGTGTCACTTCGTTTTCGGTAAAACTGTGACCTGTTTTGAGGCTATTGAGCATTTGCTCATCATTTAATGAACAATAATTAAAAAGTAAAGGGAGGGGAGTGCCATATAGCTTACGGGGGCTTTGTGCCAAAATTTGTAAAGCGGCATGGTTGGCATAATGAATGACTAAATCGTAATCCAGCACTAATACGCTGTTGATTAAGGAATCGAGGAGATGTTCGGGGACAGGTAAATGCTCGGCTTTCATGTAATATTGCTCCTGCACTATTTTGGTGCATTATACGTTATTTACTGATTAACCGATACGTCGAAGCCAATATTTGCTGTTTATCACTCGGTGCAGAGAAAAGGCCCCATCCAAAGATGGGGCAAGTGCTTCACGGCAACAAAGACTATCAGTGGAACGGCGTGTTACGCACTGTAGTACATTTCAAATTCGAGTGGGTGTGGTGCCATACGAACGCGTTGGATATCAGCACGCAGTAATTCGATGTAAGCGTCGATAGCATCGTTAGTAAATACACCACCACGAGTTAAGAACTCACGGTTTTTATCCAGTTCAGCCAATGCTTCTTCTAAAGAACCCGCAACTGTTGGGATCTCTTTGGCTTCTTCTGGCGGTAAGTCATACAGGTTTTTGTCCATCGCATCGCCCGGGTGGATCTTGTTGATGATGCCATCAAGACCTGCCATTAACTGAGCAGCAAACGCTAAGTATGGGTTAGCCGCTGGGTCTGGGAAGCGAACTTCGATACGACGTGCTTTTGTGCTTGCAACCACTGGGATACGGATAGAGGCAGAGCGGTTACGTGCAGAGTAAGCCAGCATTACTGGTGCTTCAAAACCTGGGACTAAACGCTTGTAGGAGTTAGTCGTTGGGTTAGTGAATGCGTTCAGTGCGCGAGCGTGTTTGATGATACCGCCGATGTAGTACAGCGCCATCTCAGATAACCCGCCGTATTTATCGCCTGCAAATAGGTTCACACCACCTTTAGATAAAGACATGTGGCAGTGCATACCTGAACCGTTATCGCCAACTAATGGTTTTGGCATAAAGGTTGCTGTTTTGCCGTATGCGTGTGCAACGTTGTGGACAACGTATTTGTAAATTTGAGTCTCATCCGCTTTTTTGGTCATGGTGTTAAAGCGAGTTGCGATTTCGTTTTGACCTGCGGTTGCCACTTCATGGTGGTGAGCTTCAACCACTAAGCCCATCTCTTCCATCGTGGTGCACATAGCCGAACGTAAATCTTGTGATGAGTCTACTGGTGGTACTGGGAAGTAACCGCCTTTCACTGCTGGGCGATGACCTTTGTTACCGCCTTCGTATTTAGTGCCTGTGTTCCATGCGGCTTCGATATCATCGATGTGATAGTAGCTGCTGTGCATGCTGTTGCCGAAGCGGATGTCATCGAACACGAAAAATTCTGGTTCAGGCCCAAATAATACTATATCCGCAATGCCGCTAGAGCGCAGGAAATCTTCAGCGCGTTTAGAGATAGAGCGAGGGTCGCGATCGTAACCTTGCATAGTGCCCGGTTCTAAAATGTCGCAACGAATAATTAAGGTATTATCGGCGTAGAATGGATCTAACATTGCGGTAGATGCATCAGGCATTAACACCATGTCAGATTCGTTGATGCCTTTCCAGCCACCGATGGATGACCCATCAAACATTTGACCTTCTTCAAAAAAGTCTTCGTCAACTTGATGAGCAGGGATAGTGATGTGTTGCTCTTTACCTTTGGTATCAGTAAAACGCAGATCAATAAATCTTACATTGTGCTCTTCGATTAACGACAAAACATGTTTAGCGGACATTCTCGGCTCTCCTGGTCGGGTCTAATCAACTCACGCAGCGGTTAAGGTGTGCATGAGCTGGTTTATCTGGCTTCGCAAGATTAATGATTATTTCATTAACAATATTGCAAGCTCTCTAGGGTGATATAAGCAAAAAGCACGCCAACTTTTAAAACCATCGTAAATGGGGATGATGACAAGAAGATGGCAATGATTAGGCTAAAAAACAGTCTATCACTGCGCTGTATTGGTGCAAGAAAAAGATTTATTGCACCAATGTGGTGCAATAAATGGAGGGAGGAAATAAAAACGGCGCAGTACCATTGATTGGCGCCACACCGTTGGTATTTTTAGAGAGATAAAAAAGGTTTATTCGTCATTACTGTCAGTTAATAACGTATTCACTTCTTCAATTTGTTTGACGGCATCGTTGATGATCGCTGCAATTTGATGAGTTTGCTCTTCATTTAATTGCTTGAGCACCATCTTATGGCGGAGCAGGGCTTTAAAACGGCTCAATGCCATTTCGATATCTTCTGATAAGTTGCTGCCTTGCTGTAGCTCACGGGCTTTGGCTAATTTACGGCTGATAACGGCTTCAGTTTCTTTATTCTGCGCGAGGTGTTCAGCCCCTTCAGGAGTAATAGAGAAACTTTTGCGGTTACGCTCGACAATTTGGGATTCCAAAAAGCCTTGTTCTTCTAATAGGGTTAAGGTTGGGTAGATGACCCCAGGGCTTGGTACATATAAGCCATTAGACGCTTCTTGGATGTCTTTAATGATTTCATAGCCATAGCTTGGTTTTTTTGCCACTAAAGAGAGCACCATAATATGGAGATCTCCATGGTCAAATAGGCGACGTAAGCCTTTGCCGCGCCCGCGACGCCCTTCGCCGTGACAGCCTTCACCGTGTCCACGACCGCGACGACCTTCGCCGTGACAGCCTTCACCGAGTTCACGACCGCGACGACCTTCGCCGTGACAGCCTTCACCGTGTCCACGACCGCGACGACCTTCGCCGTGACAGCCTTCACCGTGTTCACGACCATGACGACCTTCGCCGTGGCAACATTCACTGTGGTCATGCCCATGACGATGTTCTTGGTGTTCGCCATTGTGGCAGCAGCCACCGTGTCCTCGTTGATGTTCATCATGATGTGAGGCATAAACATGACGGCATTGATGTATTTTCATAGGAACCTCTGTTATATTTCGATATATCTAAATTGTGTTGAATAGGTTCACTTTATTCCGATATATCTAAACTGTCAAATTAGATATATCTAAATAATGAAAAATACATTTAAAAGAGTGATAGGCGAAGAAAGTTTATTTTTTATTCTTTTTTTCGGCTGCTAATATTTCCTTTTTAGCGTATTATCCTGCCACTTTGTGATTTCCTAGTGCTGATAATTGCTATTTTTTTGAGCATCTTTGCACGACGACGCAACTGAATGTTTTTTAGCTAAAAACTTTTTTAATAGTGATGGCTTTCACATTTATTCCACTTGTGTGAAAAAACGTGTAAAATAACAGCAAATTAACGTAGAAAGTATGCTTTGGGCATTACAACAACTCATAAAGCATATTCCTTTCCTGTCAATTAAACGGTAAAAATCCTTGTCAATTCAAAACTTAAGAAACATCGCCATCATCGCTCACGTTGACCATGGCAAGACAACACTGGTTGGTAAATTACTGCAACAGTCCGGTACTTTCGGTGAACGCGAAACTGTTGATGAGCGTGTTATGGACTCCAATGACTTGGAGAAAGAGCGTGGTATTACAATCCTTGCTAAAAACACCGCTATCCAATGGAATGGTTATCACATCAATATCGTAGACACCCCAGGTCACGCCGACTTTGGTGGTGAAGTTGAACGTGTTATGTCCATGGTTGACTGCGTTCTGCTGGTTGTTGATGCGATGGACGGCCCAATGCCACAAACTCGCTTCGTAACGCAAAAAGCGTTCGACCACGGTTTACGTCCAATTGTTGTTATCAACAAAGTTGACCGCCCAGGCGCGCGTCCTGATTGGGTTGTTGACCAAGTATTCGACTTATTCGTGAACTTAGGTGCTACGGATGAGCAATTAGATTTCCCTATCGTTTATGCATCTGCATTAAACGGTATCGCTGGTCTTGACCATACTGATATGGCTGAAGACATGACTCCACTGTACGAAGCTATCGTGGAACACGTTGAACCGCCAGCAGTTGATCTGGACGGTCCATTCCAGATGCAAGTTTCTCAGTTAGATTACAACAGCTACTTAGGTGTTATCGGTATTGGTCGTATCAAGCGTGGTACGGTTAAACCTAACCAACAAGTGACTGTTATCGACAGCGAAGGTAAGACTCGTAACGGTAAAATTGGTAAAGTTCTGACTCACTTAGGTTTAGAGCGTATTGATTCACAACAAGCTGAAGCAGGCGACATTGTTGCATTGACTGGTTTAGGTGAACTGAATATTTCTGACACTATCTGCCAAGTGGGTAACGTTGAAGCACTGCCTGCACTGGCGGTTGATGAGCCTACAGTTAGCATGTTCTACTGTGTTAACACCTCGCCATTCTGTGGTAAAGAAGGTAAGTTCGTTACTTCACGTCAAATCCTTGATCGTCTGAATAAAGAACTGGTTCACAACGTGGCACTGCGTGTTGAAGAAACTCAAGATCCAGATGCATTCCGCGTTTCTGGTCGTGGTGAGCTGCACTTATCTGTTCTGATCGAAAACATGCGTCGTGAAGGCTTCGAATTAGCGGTTTCTCGTCCAAAAGTTATCATTCGTGAAATCGATGGTCGTAAACAAGAGCCATTCGAACAAGTGACTTTGGATGTTGAAGAACAAAACCAAGGCGACGTGATGAAAGCGTTAGGTGAGCGTAAAGGTGACCTGCGTGACATGATGCCAGACGGTAAAGGCCGTGTACGTTTAGACTACATCATTCCTAGCCGTGGTCTGATTGGCTTCCGTACTGAATTCATGACGATGACTTCAGGTACTGGCTTACTGTACTCTACATTCAGCCATTACGACGATGTTCGCCCAGGCGAAATCGGTGGCCGTCAAAACGGTGTTCTGATCTCTAACGGTCAAGGTAAAGCAGTTGCATACGCACTGTACAGCCTGCAAGATCGCGGTAAGTTATTCTTAGGTCACGGTGCTGAAGTGTATGAAGGCCAAATCATCGGTATTCACTCACGCTCTAACGACCTGACTGTTAACTGCTTAACCGGTAAAAAACTGACTAACATGCGTGCATCAGGTACTGATGAAGCGACAACGCTGTCACCACCTATCAAAATGACTCTGGAACAAGCTCTTGAGTTTATCGATGATGATGAATTAGTTGAAGTGACTCCACTGTCAATTCGTCTGCGTAAGCGTCACTTGACAGAGAACGATCGCCGTCGTGCAGGCCGTTCTAAAGAAGATTAATCGTTAGTCTTTGAAATAGGCATTGAGTTTTGAATGCCCTATAAAATGCAAAAGCCAAGTTAATTATTTAGCTTGGCTTTTATTTTAGCGATTCTCTGAGAGTCTTTTTAATATATCGAATGATATTGGCACCAGAGCCAACCTAAATTTGAATGGCTTAGTTATGGCGTTGAGCGTTTCGACAGAGAGATTCCCTCGGTTGTTTTCAATATCAGAGATAGTTTTTCGTGAAACTCCAACCAATTTGGCAAACTGCTCTTGGTTTAAATTAAGAAATTTCTTTCTTAGTTGTTGAATGCCCTCCCCAATAGTGATTTCTCCATGAAGTAATTTTGTGGATATTTCTAGATAATAGCGTTCCCTGCTTTCCAGTATTGGTTTGCGCTCGTTCTGAATATGGCTTTTTAATTTTAATTGTTCGGTTGAATTACCCCGATTAATGTGTAAATCGTGCAGTTCTTCTCTCCGCTCCTGTTTTTTGATCCGCTCGATTTCTGTGATCATTTCTAGTTTTTTATCGGTCATACTAACCCCCATCGTGTTAATTTTTCAGGGATAAAATCAAATCCAAAAGTTGGCATGTTGAGAATACTGTCGGGAACACCGCGTTTCTGTAGCCTTTCTTTTAAGCCGACTAATTGAGTTGCAGTTCTTTTTATCTCTTTGATAATAATGTTTACATCAGCTAAATCAGAGAATGATTTTGCAATACCAATATAATCAAACTCACCAGCTTGCTCATATTGTGTAGACCATTTTGCCGTACGTGAAATACCTTCAGGGTCGGCTTTCATTGGTGCAAAATCATAAATTGGGGCAAATTTTATTTGGTTATCAAACAGAATAAAGGACGTATTTCGGCCATGATTATCACTATTACCAAAAATAACGTTTAGCAAGTCTCGGTTTATCCATTCCGCTATATATTCTTCTCGGGTAAATGCTGATTTTATATTGTTATTTTCAATAAGTTGCAGTAAATCTCTGATCATTTTTTCATTATGCAAAGATGCTCCTGGCCCCATATTTAAAATAGAATATACAGATTGTATTGAGGGCTTGCTGATGACATCTCTGGAGCGTTGGATATCAAAGCGAGGTAGCCATAAGGAAGGGATATTACTTTCAAGGAGCTTCATGGTCGCTGTTTCTATGGTATTAAAACCCAGAGCAGCCAATTCATGGTAGTAATGAAATTCGGTACGTAGAATATCGCAATCTATTGGACTTCGACTTCCCCTCGGATATTTCACTAGATAAGCAAGGTCGTCTGGGCGATATGAATAGTCTTGATGATAATCTATCCAGATATGGTCATCGTCAGTATAGCGAAGCAATAGCTTTGGTGCTTCACCTCCTGCCCCCGTAGCGCCTCCCGCAATTCCTCCTTTTTCATGAGCATAATCTAAAAAGTCAGAAGACCTTTCGGTGACATCGCTGAGTGTAAAAAATAGCTCTTTTTTCTCTAATTGGTCATCGATTGATTCTTTTGATCTTAAATTACCAATAGGGGCAGCAGTGGCATATTTTAGCAGGATGTAATCTTGAGCGTTTGTACTGAGGTTTTTAATATCAAGCTTTTGAACCCAAAAACGTCGACTAGCGCCGCTAGGGAGTAGGTCATCTAAAAAATGGTTTTCTTTATTAAAATCATAAGGAAATAATTGTGTTGGGTAATTTATTGACACGGAGTGATTATCACATAAATTTAAATTCTCTAATGCGTAATCAAAACTGTAATTAACCCGAGACACCTTAAAATCACTTGAAAATTCAATAGATGCAACATCTATCCATTTCTGCTCAATGTATGCTTCAAGAGTGATATTTTTTAAGTCATCCACATCGTTGCTCCTCAAAAGATTTATTGCAGTCTATTGAGTAGTATAGTGCTCATTTTTTATGAGTCAAAGGCTATTATGAGTAATATATTACTCTTTTATGTTTATTGGTTTTGACTAAGTGAGATGGGAACCAAGAGAGATGATTGAAAAATAGATAAAGTAGGATGTTTTTATGATCAATTTGCTTAATCGATAAATTGAAAAAATAACCTTAATAATCCTCAATTAGGGCTGTTCAGTTGCCTCAATAATGATTAAAGTAAATTTAATGAATAACTAAGAGGACAATTTATGCTGTATATCTTCGATATGGGTAATGTGATTATTGATATCGACTTCAATCGTGTGTTTGATAAGTGGTCTGAACTAAGTGGTACCCCAAGTTCAGAAATCAAAAAGCGATTTACTTTTGGCAATATCTTCCAACTTCATGAGTGTGGCAAAATTTCAGATATCGAATTTGCTGAACTGCTCTGTGAAGAGATGGGTATCACCCTAAGCTTTGAAGATTTTGCGGAAGGCTGGCACTCAATTTTCATCTCACTAAGACCAGAAGTCATTGATATTATGGAACGTCTGCGTGAGCAAGGTCATCGCGTTGTCGTGTTATCTAACACCAATCGCCTGCACCTTGATTATTGGCCAGAACACTACCCTGAAATTGCAGCGTCCTCTGACTTCCTATATCTATCCCAAGATTTAGGCATGCGTAAGCCAGACCCAGAAATTTTCAAATATGTTCTGGAATCTGAAGAATTTGAAGCAGCTGATGCGGTGTTCTTTGATGATGTAGAAGAAAACGTAAAAGCAGCTGAAGCACTTGGCATCAAAGGTGTTCATGTCTTGAATAAAGACACCGTTCCTGAATATTTTCGTACTTACGACTTTAGTGCCGAAGTAGAATAATCCAGTTCTTAATAAGGAGTAATGGCGACGTTACTCCTTTTTTATCGAGTCCCCATGATTGCATTAATCCAAAGAGTCACTCACGCGAGTGTCGTTGTTGATGAAAAAACAGTAGGGCAAATTGGCCCTGGTCTTTTAGTTCTGCTCGGTGTTGAAAAAGACGATGATGAGCAGAAAGCAAAACGCCTTTGTGAGAAAGTCCTTGGATATCGTATTTTTAGCGATGAACAGGGCAAAATGAACCTTAACGTTCAACAAGCAGGCGGAAGCTTATTAGTGGTTTCACAGTTTACATTGGCCGCAGATACCAAGAAAGGAATGCGCCCAAGTTTCTCCGGCGGAGCGGAACCGGCGAAAGCGGATCAGTTGTATCAATATTTTGTTGAGCAAAGCCGTGCACAAGGCATCGCGACAGAAACGGGTGAATTTGCGGCGGACATGCAAGTTAATTTGACCAATGATGGTCCAGTCACTTTTTGGCTTCAAGTGTAGAAAAATCGCTTAAGGGAGGGGGAGAGATGTACCACCTACGGACACCGAAAGATGAACTTGAATTCGCTGCATACTACCAATTTCGTTGGTCAATGCTGCGAGAACCGTTCAAACAACCCCTTGGCTCTGAAAAGGACGGTTATGATTTAACCGCTCACCATCAAATGGTGGTCGATGAAAAAAATCGCATTTTGGCCATTGGGCGCCTGTATATTAATGCCGATAATGAAGGCGCTATTCGTTTTCTCGCCGTTAACCCTGTCATGCAAGGCAAGGGCTTAGGCAAACTTATTATTATGGCGCTTGAAACTATTGCAAGGCGTGAAGGCGTTAAACGCATCGTTTCCAGTGTTCGAGAAGAAGCCGTACCTTTCTTCGCTAAAATGGGTTTTGAAAGTCGTGGCGAAGTCACTGGGGAGCTGAAAACCCCTGTTCGACACTATTTGATGATCAAACCGATTGAAACCCTTGACCAAATTCTCCATCGTCCGGATTGGTGCGGTGAGCTTCAGCAAGCTTGGCACAAGCATATTCCATTGAGTGAAAAAATGGGTGTACGTATTGAACAGTACACAGGAAAGCGCTTTGTGACGACAATGCCAGAAGCAGGGAACCAAAATCCTCATAATACTATTTTTGCTGGAAGCCAGTTTTCTCTTGCCACTTTAACTGGCTGGGGAATGATTTGGTTACTGCTGCAAGAGCATCAATTAGGCGGTGAAATTGTTCTGGTAGATGCCAATATTCGCTATGCAAAGCCCGTTAGTGGACGCCCAACTGCAGTGGCTGATCTCTCACATCTTAGCGGGGATTTAGACCGTCTTGCCCGAGGAAGTAAAGCGCGGGTGAAACTCGAAGTGCATGTGAGCAATGCAGAAAATCAAGTGGGTGCGGTATTTAGCGGTGTCTATATGGTGCTACCAGAAACCAAAAAAGAGGAAAGCGCTTAATGCCGTTAGGTGGTGAATTGTTTTCAGTTGAATCATAGTTTTCAAGTGGATAATCGAAAAAGCAGGCTACCCGAAGGGGCGAGCCTGCTTTTTATTATTTATTAATTCACTACTTTATTGCGTAACAATATCAGGAACATGCCTATCAACAGGGTAGGTATTTTCTGTTGGTGCAGTGTGTGATTCTGGTGCTTGCTCTACAGCGACGACGCCAGACGCCACATGACCATCAATCACAGTGCGCAGCAGAGTGCTTCCTTGAAGCGGCTTAGCGGTTAACTTTCCATTAAGGCTTGATGCTAGCGGTGATGCGAGTAAATCCCCTTGTAATGATGCCTCGAAATCTCCCCACATTTGTGGTGAAAAGCCTGACCAGCCCCATTGGTTTAAATTACCTAAATCAATGTTAGTGCCTGATGCTCGTAATTCAAAAGGTGCTTTATTCGGCTCTTGCTGTGCCAGTAAACCGATTTTTGCGATACCACGGTCAACGCTGCCGCTGAGACTGACGGCGGTGCGGCCATGACTTCCTGCAATCTCTAAAAGTGGACGGCGGATCATCACTTGGTTGATGGTACCAGCATCGGCATTGAAGGTAGCCTGTCCCTTCCAAATTCCCCATTGTTTTTGTTTGATCAGGTCAACATAGCGAACGCTACCGCTCAACGCGGTAAATTCGAAAGGAAACTCAGGTTGGATATTCATCAGCAAAGATTGCGTAACGGTGAAGTTATCAATGGAGAATGTGGATAACCACTCTGGTGCGGGTTGAGCAAAGAACGACAGCCAGTTATCCGGCAAGGTATACAGAACTCCAGCCAGTGTTCCCTCATTGATGGTCAGTGATTTATTATTACGTTGCCAAATCGCACTGAGGTTAAAAATACCTTTATTGTAGTAGCCTGAGAGCTTATCAATATTGAGATTATCACCGTCAATACTCAGCTCACCGATGAGCGTATCAACCTGTTGGTCTTGGATAACTAATTGATCAACATTGAAATTAATATGGCTTTTGGGGCTACTCCAACTCCCTCTCACTAAGGCAATTTGGTCGACTTCGCTACTCAGACCCGATAGTGCCCAGTCACGCCCTTGAATATCCACATTGGTCAGCTGTAATTGGCTGATTTGCAAAGTTCGGTCACTGTTTATCGCATCAAACAGCGCATCAAAGGTTAAGTCATTCTGCCAGCCCACTTTATTCATCGACAGCTTATCAATGACGATAGAACCATCAGCAAACCATTTTCCTTTACCGGTGATCGCTCCGTTATTAAGATAGCCGCTGACTTGGCTAAAGTCCGTGATTTTTTCTTGTAATTTCCCCGTGATCGCGACATTTCTAAAAGGGAGGGAATTCAAGGTTAGTTGGCTGGTGGTAAAGCGAAAATCACCGTAACCAAATGGATTTTCAGGTGTTGGTTTCCACGGGGTTATTCCCCCTGTAAACCCTGCGACTTGAACGGTGTTTTTGCCTTGAGTTAATTGAATTTGGCTATTTTCAAATTGTAGGACTTTTGCAGAAAGCGGTAGCGGCAATGTGTTATCGGTAAAGTTCGCAGATAGGTCACCTTGGGTGATGGTTAAGCGTTGAATGGCTTCACCACTGAAAATATGTCGCCAATTGATATCCACCACAATTTGCCGAGCGTCCAACTCTAGCTGCTTGTTGCTTGATTCAATCTTAATGTCTTGGAAAATAAATTTACCCGGCTCCGAGAGCTGATGTCCCATAATGCCGGCGTTAATATCGTAAGGTGTAAATTTACTCAGAAGTTGGCTGGCGTAACCTGCTCCCCATCGGGTTTGTAAGGCAATATAACAGGCAAGAAATACAATCAAAAGAAGCAGAAAAATATAGCCGAAAAACCTTAGTAACCCTTTCACGTTTGTCTGCTCCCTTATCAATCAGATGAAAATAGAAATTGCCGACATGTTTAATATATCGGCAATTCAAGGATAGCATACAGAAGAACCGCCGGCGTGTTCAACTCTTGCGGCGGTGAAGGAAACTATTTTTCGGGAGGGAAAATCAAGTTCAGTACAATCGCAGTTAAACCACCGGCAGCAATACCCGATGAGAATAGGGTTTTCAGCCAGTCAGGCGCAAATTGTAGAATGAGAGGCTGTTGAGAAACACCCATTCCCACTGCTAAAGACAATGCAATGATCATAATTGCACGGCGGTTGAGTGCTTCACGAGAAACGATACGCACACCGGATGCAGCGATTGTGCCGAACATCACAATGGTTGCGCCACCCAGAACAGGTTCAGGAATTTGTTGCACAAAACCCGCCACCGCAGGGAATAGACCCAGAATCACTAACATCAACGCCACTAAGTACCCTACATAGCGACTGGCTACGCCAGTTAATTGAATGACGCCATTGTTTTGACCAAAACAGGAGTTAGGGAAAGTATTAAACACCGCGGAGACCATGGAGTTTAGTCCATTCGCTAATACACCGCCTTTAATACGTTTCATATAGAGAGGACCACGTACTGGCTGCTCAGAGACATCCGACGTTGCGGTGATATCACCAATGGTTTCTAACGACGTCACCATGAAAATCAGGATCAGCGGAATGAGTAAATTCCAGTCAAAGGAGAGACCATAATAAAAAGGTTCAGGGATAGTAATCAGAGATTGATTCGCATCACTGGCTTGAGCGGTTGGTAGCATGTTCATCCACCAAGCTGCAAGGTAGCCTACCGCCATTGCAATTACTAAAGATGCGACGCGCAAGTACGGGTTTTTTTGGCGGGTTAGCAGGATAATAACGGCTAACACAATACCTGCAAGAATGAGGTTATCAGGGGAACCAAATGTGTTATCGGCAAGCGCACTGTAACCCCCACCGATTGAGGTTAAACCTACTTGAATCAGTGATAAACCAATGATCATTACCACCACACCAGAAACCAGCGGCGTGATAACTCGACGAGCTAAATGTAAGAAGCGAGACAGGATAACTTCGGTGAGAGCAGCGACCATTAACGTACCGAATAACGCAGCCATCATGGATGGAATATCGGCTCCACCTTGCTTGAGTGCAACACCACCCATAATCAGCGGTGCAACAAAGTTGAAACTGGTGCCTTGAATGGAAAGTAATCCTGAACCAACAGGCCCCCATGCACGGATCTGAATTAGGGAAGCGATTCCTGAAGCAAACAAAGACATGCTGATGATGCGCTGGGTATCATGGGCCGGTAGCCCAAGCGCTTGGCAGATAAGCATTGCGGGGGTAATCACCGCGACAAACATCGCTAATAGATGCTGTCCAGCAGCAAACAGCGCCTGAGGTAAAGGTGGCCTATCTTCAAGGCGATAGATTAGTTCGCTTTGATTTTGTACTGTTTTTTCAACATTTTGTTCTTCAGATGCCGTTGCGTTCATTATTCCAATTCCACTAGCAAAAAACGCATTTTAAATAGAATAATACAAAAAGCAATCGTTTGCGCTAAATAAAAAAGTATTATTTAAATTTATGAGTATCACATTTTTATAT
Organism: Providencia alcalifaciens; assembly: GCF_020271745.1. Classification (NCBI taxonomy): domain Bacteria; kingdom Pseudomonadati; phylum Pseudomonadota; class Gammaproteobacteria; order Enterobacterales; family Morganellaceae; genus Providencia; species Providencia alcalifaciens. The sequence goes on from NZ_CP084296.1 coordinate 1,628,771, forward strand.
GTTTTAACTTGTATTTATCGCCATTTTTTTTTCTAATCCCTGCACCTGCTTTTGGCGTTTTAAGGAAAAAAATAACGTCTAATTAGTTTTAAATAATATTAACAACAGACGAGGTACATAAATGTATCATCTCGATGTCTACGGCACTCTGGTAGCTGCTACGCTCGTGCTATTACTCGGACGTAAACTGGTAAAATCGGTTTCATTTCTTGAAAAGTACACAATCCCTGAACCCGTTGCGGGGGGATTATTAGTTGCTTTTACCCTGTTAGTCGTTAAGCAAGTATTTGATTGGAGTCTCTCCTTCGACTTATCACTGCAAGAGCCGATGATGCTCGCATTCTTTGCGACCATTGGTTTGAATGCTAACTTAGCGAGCTTAAAAGCTGGCGGTAAAGCATTGTTAATCTTTATTTTTGTCGTTGTCGGTTTATTGCTGGTTCAAAATACAGTGGGTATCGCACTGGCGAAATTATTAGGTTTAGACCCTCTGATGGGACTATTAGCCGGCTCAATCACTTTATCCGGTGGGCATGGTACAGGTGCCGCTTGGGGTAAAATCTTTACGGAAGACTATGGTTTCAAAAGTGCAACTGAAGTTGCAATGGCTTGTGCAACCTTTGGTTTAGTCCTCGGGGGGCTTATTGGTGGTCCTGTTGCACGTTTCTTAATTCGCAACATCCCAACACCAGGTACCGCGGATGAGGAGAAAGATGTTCCTACCGCATTTGAAAAGCCACAATCTAACCGCATGATCAACTCGATGGTGTTGATTGAGACTATTGCGTTGATTGCTATCTGTTTACTAGCAGGAAGCTGGATTGCAGGGCTACTATCAGGCACCGCATTTGCACTGCCTAAATTTGTCTGTGTATTGTTCGTCGGTGTTATCTTAAGTAACAGCCTATCTTTACTTGGTTTTTATCGAGTATTTGACCGCGCGGTTTCTGTCATGGGTAACGTCAGCCTATCCTTATTCTTAGCCATGGCATTAATGAGTTTAAAACTGTGGGAATTGGCGTCTTTGGCAATCCCAATGTTAGTCATTCTCGGCGTTCAAGCTTGCGTCATGGCAGGATATGCGATTTTTGTTACCTTCCGTGTGATGGGCAAAAACTATGATGCTGCCATTTTAGCGGCGGGTCACTGTGGTTTCGGTTTAGGGGCAACACCAACCGCTATCGCTAACATGCAAGCGGTGACCGATAAATTTGGTCCATCTCACTTAGCATTCTTAGTAGTGCCTATGGTAGGGGCATTCTTTATCGATATTGTGAATGCGTTAGTGATTAAGTTTTACTTATGGCTACCCGTTTTCCCAACGATTGGTGGCTAGTGCAGAACAAGTATTGAAGTAAATACAAACATATATAACTAAATGTAGAAATAAAGCAGGTATTGCCGTGGACATGGATGTGTTCACGGCAATTTTCATTTTGGGGCAGGAAAAAAGTTAGGGTAGGAAAAAAGGTTTTAAGCGTGGCTATATTGTTCGCGCTCAGGGAGCCAGCGTTCAATAATCTTTTGGGCGTGCTCAGGGTAGTTTTGTTGGATGTGTCGTGCCAGCCGTTGCACTTCTGGCAACATATATTGATCTCGTAGCAAATCCGCCACTTTAAAATCTGCATTTCCTGTCTGCCTTGTACCTAGCAGCTCTCCGGGGCCTCGAATTTCTAAATCTTTTTGAGCAATCACAAAGCCATCGTTGCTATCTCGTAAAACTTGTAAGCGCTGTTTAGCCGTGTGAGTGAGCGGCGTTTTATAAAGTAGCACACAGTGAGATGCAACAGAGCCACGACCAACTCGCCCCCGTAGTTGATGTAATTGTGCTAGTCCAAGCCGCTCGGGGTTATCAATAATCATCAGACTTGCGTTCGGAACATCCACCCCCACTTCGATAACGGTGGTAGCAACAAGTAACTGGATTTCGTTATTCTTAAATGCCGCCATGATGCTCTGTTTTTCGGCGGGCTTCATTCGACCATGAACTAATCCAACTTTGAGTTCAGGGAGTGCCAGCGCGAGTTCTTCGCTGGTAACTTGGGCAGCTTGAGCTTCAAGCACCTCTGAATCATCAATCAGTGTACATACCCAATAAGCTTGCCGTCCTTCCTCTAAACAGGCTTGTCGAACGCGTTCGACAATATCACTACGCCGGGTATCTGGAATCGCTACTGTCGTGACTGGGGTTCTTCCTGGAGGAAGCTCATCAATCACGGAGGTATCGAGATCGGCGTAAGCAGTCATCGCCAGCGTGCGTGGGATCGGCGTAGCGGTCATGATTAACTGATGTGGATGGAAACCTTGTTGTTCACCTTTCTCACGCAGAGCGAGCCGCTGGTGAACGCCAAAGCGATGTTGTTCATCAATGATGACTAACCCTAAAGAGTGAAAGCTCACTTGTTCTTGGAAGATGGCATGGGTACCGACGACCATCGAGACTTCACCACTCGCGATGGCATCTTGTTGTTGCTGGCGCGCTTTACCTTTTTGCTTACCCGCTAACCAGCCTACTTTGATACCTAGAGGTTCAAACCACTGCTTAAAGGTGTTCGCGTGCTGTTCTGCAAGAATTTCAGTTGGTGCCATTAAGGCAACTTGTTTACCATTTTCAATGGCGCACAGTGCAGCTAATGCTGCTACAAGTGTTTTACCGGAACCGACATCTCCTTGAATTAAACGCATCATTGGGGCATTTTTTTGTAAATCAGTTTCGATTTCTGCTACAACTCGTTTTTGTGCGTTAGTTGGTGAGAACGGCAAATTTGCCAGTAAAGGTGCTTTAAATTTTCCTGATGAAACCAATGGTTCAGCATAGAGTCGTTCATTACCAGCCCGAATGGCGAGCATACTTAAATGGTGAGCCAGTAACTCTTCGAGGATCAAGCGTTTTTGAGCTGGGTGATGCCCTTTTTCCAACTCTTCTAATGAAACATCCGGTGGAGGGGTGTGTAATAGTCGAATGGCATCGGGGAGGCTAATTAGGCTACGGCTGAACTCTTCAGGCAGTAATTCTTGAATATTGCCACTTTCTAGCATGCTTAGTGCTTGTTCCATCACTTTACGCAATGTGGCTTGGCGGACGCCTTCGGTTGTTGGATAAACTGGCGTTAGGTTCTCTTGAAGGGCGATATTATCCGTCTCTTGAGAGACTTTATATTCAGGGTGAATGATTTCAGGCCCTGTATTACCACGACGCACTTCTCCGTAGGCAGTCACTTGGCGACCTTCGGCTAAACTGTTTTTCATCGCCGCTGAAAAATTGAAAAAACGTAGAGTGAGGTTACCTGTACCATCACTGATCAGGCAGGTCATCATCCTTTTACGTCCAAAGACGACTTTGGTTTGTAGAACGAGACCAGTGACAGTGGCAGTTGTGCCGGGCATCAGGTCTTTAATCTGATAAAGACGCGTATGATCTTCATAACGCAGTGGAAAATGCAGAAGCAAGTCCTGAACTGTGTTCAACCCGATTTTACTCATTTTTTCTGACTGGCTGGCACCGATGCCATGAAGTGAAGTCAGTGAAATGGTATTAAGCAGACCACGGTTCATGTTGATTCCTTAACTAAGTTGTTTTCTCTTCATTTTTTCAGAAAGCTGCATTTGTGCCCACCAAGCATCATCGGCTTCTATCTGACCTTGCTGATTGATAAATGGGCGAGGGAGCCCTTTGCGTTTAGCCACTTCAGCCAATACAGGATAGCCGCCTTCAAATAGCCATTCTTGTTGTTCTTGCTCAGATAATAGACTATTTTCTCGGTCATACATGCCCGCGAGTTGGCGCTGACGTTGGGCTTCATACAAAATAAGCGCAGAGGCGACAGAGACATTGAGTGACTGCACCATGCCAACCATTGGGATGATAATATGTTGATCTGCAAGGGCTAATGCCTTATCGGATATACCCGTTTTTTCTTGTCCCACCATAATACAGGTTGGGCGGGTATAATCAATTTCGCGAAAATCGACAGCCGTATCTGACAGATTAGTCACTAAAATCTGCATACCTTGGGATTTTATCTGAGTAATGGCACTTACTGTAGACTGGTGCGGGATGACTTTTACCCAACTATTACTTCCCGCCGCAGAAGAGACGGAGAGTTTAACCTGTTGGTCTGGCCAAATGGCGTGAATTTTGTGGATCCCGACAGCATCAGCACTGCGCACAATTGCAGAAACATTATGAGGCTTATGAATTTCTTCAAGACAGAGTGTTAGGTCGGGCTGCCGCATCGCCATCATTTGGCAAATGCGGCGATAGCGGCGTTCATTCATAGTGAGAGTTCGTGTTTTTAATGATATCGACTAATTACGGTTACGGCTGACGCGTAGAACGTCTGGCATGATACGAATTTTACGCATCACGTTAGCCAATTGAATACGGTTTTTAATCGACAAGCGAATAAAGGCACAGTAAACACGACCATCTTTCTCTTCAGTGTTCATGCTTTGAATACTTGAGTTCGCATCATTGATAGCGGCAGTCAAGTTAGCAAGGGCACCTTGATGGTTTATCATATCGACTTTAATTTCAGCGATAAAATCTGTGTCTGTTTCGGTATCCCATTCAACAGCCATAAATTTATCCGGCTCTTTTTGATAACCACGGATATTGCGGCAAGATTCATGGTGAATAACCAATCCTTTACCAGGGCTAATATGCGCAATAATTGGGTCGCCGGGGATAGGGCGGCAGCATTTTGCAAAGGTGATTAAGACACCATCAGCCCCTTTGATGGACAGCTTATTACGGTTTTCCGTAATCACCGGTTCTTCAACGGCACTTGGCTGAGTACTTTGAGGGTTACTTTGCAAATTGCGAGCTACCACAACACTCATGGCATTACCTAAACCAATTTCGGCAAGTAAATCATCAATAGAGTGGAGCTTCATGCGCGCTAATTCGGCATCAATACTTTCACGGGGGATATCCGTGATTTTGGTGCCTGTACCTAGCGCATGATTGAGCAGGCGACGACCTAAATTAACGGAGTCTTCGCGTTTTAAATTCTTCAGTAACTGACGGATTTTCGCACGCGCTTTTGAACTCACCACAAAGTTCAACCATGCCGCGTTTGGTCGCGCACCCGGCGCAGTAATAATTTCTACCGTTTGACCGCTAGAAAGTGACTGTGAGAGTGGGTAAGGTTGGCGATCAACTCGCGCACCCACACAAGCATGGCCGATGTCAGTATGAACAGCATACGCGAAATCCACCGGAGTCGCGCCTGTTGGCAATTCGACAATACGACCTTCGGGGGTGAAAACGTAAATTTCATCAGGAAAGAGGTCTGATTTTACGCTTTCAATAAATTCAAATGAGCTTCCCGCACTCTGTTGGAGTTCGAGCAAGCTTTGCATCCAACGCTGGGCTTTCACCTGCGCAGTGGTTCCCAACTCGCCTTGTTCTTTATATGCCCAGTGAGCAGCAACACCCATTTCAGCCATTTGGTCCATATCTTCAGTACGAATTTGTACTTCGACAGGAACCCCATGAGGCCCAATTAATGAGGTGTGGAGAGATTGGTAGCCGTTAGCCTTAGGAATAGCAATATAGTCTTTGATTCGCCCCGGACGAGGTTTATAAAGACTGTGCATTTGCCCTAAAACACGGTAGCAGGTATCAACGTCTTCGACGATGACCCTAAAAGCATAGATATCCATAATGGAATGGAATCGCTGCTCTTTTTGATGCATTTTTCGATAGATAGAATACAGATGTTTTTCGCGACCACTGACTGTACAAGGTACACCCGCTTCCGTTAATCGACCGTCAATTTCAGAAAGGATTTTTTGGATCATTTCTTTACGGTTACCACGAGCGGATTTCACGACTTCCTTGATAACACGATAACGGTTTGGATAAAGCGCTTCAAAACCTAACTCTTCGAGTTCGGTTTTAATATGGTGGATACCTAAGCGGTGTGCGAGAGGACTGTAAATTTCCAGTGTTTCACGCGCTATGCGGCGACGCTTATCGGGTCGTAGTGACCCAAGCGTGCGCATATTGTGAGTGCGGTCTGCCAGTTTGATCAAAATGACACGGATATCTTTCACCATTGCCATGATCATTTTGCGGAAGTTTTCTGCTTGAGCTTCTTTCTTGTCGCGGAAATTCAGCTTATCCAGTTTAGAAACCCCTTCGACTAAGCCGGCAACGGTGGTTCCAAACAGCTGCTCTATGTCTTGAAATGTCGCTGGAGTATCTTCAATCACATCATGAAGTAGCGCGGCCATCAGTGTTTCATGATCCAAACGCATTTCAGCCAGAATACAAGCAACAGCAACAGGGTGAGTAATATAAGGCTCACCACTGGAACGGGTCTGCCCTTCATGAGCATCCCGTGCGACAACATAGGCTTTTTTCAGTAATTCAACTTGCTCTTTTGGGAGGTATTGTTGAATTATGAGATTTAGGCTTTCAAACAGATACAAGGCAGACCCACCTTAGTAATTAGCGACGACCTTCAGCGATCGCAGAAACTGCCTGCATTTCAGCGGCTTCTTGCTCTTGCTGTTCTTGGCGTTCACGCACATCCAAAATGTGACCGTTAATTAAACCTTCTTCTACTTCACGTAGCGCGATAACAGTGTGCTTATCGTTTTCTTCTGGAACTAAAGGATCTTTACCACCAGTTTGTAACTGACGAGCTCTACGTGCTGCGACCAGTACGAGGTCAAAACGGTTACCAATTTTTTCTACTGCGTCTTGAACAGTTACGCGTGCCATAAGTGTGCTACTCCAAAGAAATAAAAAAATGACCTAATATGATACTGAAACTATTCTCAGTCTGCTAGTAATTTGCTGATTAAAGCATCATGTCGCTGGACTTGGCGACCTAATCTCAAGCGCTCAGCACGCATGATAGATTGTAAATCGCTCAGTGCGGTGTTGAAATCGTCGTTTACGATGACGTAATCGTATTCATTGTAATGCTCAATTTCGCCAACCGCTTGTGACATCCGCTTTTCAATCACTTCATCACTATCTTGACCACGACCACGCAGACGGCGATATAGCTCATCCTTTGATGGCGGTAGAATAAAAATACTACGTGCTTCTGGCATTTTTGCGCGAATTTGCTGAGCACCTTGCCAGTCAATATCGAGAAACACATCCACGCCACTATTTAAGACTTCCTCAATAATGGGTTTTGAGGTGCCGTAGTAGTTACCGAAAACACAGGCATGCTCTAAAAAGTCATTGTTCTCAACCATCTGAAGAAAATCAGCTTCAGAAACAAAGAAGTAATGCTCGCCATGAGTTTCGCCTGGGCGTGCAGCTCGAGTTGTATGAGAAACAGAAACTTGAGTGTCATACAACGGTTGTGTCTTCAATAATGCTTGGATAAGACTGGACTTACCTGCGCCACTAGGAGCAGAGAGAATATATAACGTGCCTTGTATCATGATGATTTCTTGAATATTTGTGGGTTAGACATAAAAGATAGTGATAAACCCCACATAGTATACACGTACTTAAGACAACATGCAGCGATATCAATTAACCATGAAATAAGAGTAAAAAAATTTTGGTTATTGGAAAATTGTGAACGCCTTCCAGAAAATAAATTTAACTTAATGAAAATACCATCTGTTTTGCGAAGCGCTATGCAATTAACGGCATTGTCTGCTGTCACCCTTGATTTATTGACTCAGAATGCAATGCAACACTTAGCGGTTCGGAACATTCTATTAAACTTAAATATGATAGGGACATTATGCATTATTTTTCAGTCAGGAAACTCTGGAAATTTGGTTGGTTCTGTCTATTACTTCAATCTGTTATTTCAATAGGCAACAGTGCGGAAATGGTAAATTCTCAAAAAGTATGCCGATCATTAGACAGTGAATTAGCAAGAACGGAACAGCGGCGGTTGGGGGAGCAGCTACAAGAGTGGGATAAGCAATATCAAATCGACGGTGTGAGCGGGGTAAGTGACGAGGTCTATGATCAACTTTTGGTGAAGTGGCAGCAGGGGCAGCGCTGTCAAAATTTGCCTGACACTCTAGCGCAGCCATTACAGCCTAAAACTGAACGATTAACAAAACATCCCATACCCCATACGGGATTGAAAAAATTGAAATCAAAAGAAATAGCCACATGGATAGCGGCTCGTCATGAAGTTTGGTTGCAACCAAAAGTCGATGGTGTCGCGGTGACTCTGCACTATGAAAATGGACGTTTAGTGTCAATGATTAGTCGAGGCAATGGGAGTGAAGGACTTAATTGGCGAGATAAAGCCGATTTTATTCAAGCTATCCCAAAAACTATTTCAGCGAAGCAATCTCTTGTTTTACAAGGTGAATTGTTCTGGAGGCTCAATGGACATATACAAAATGAAGATGGTGGAAAAAATGCACGGAGTAAAATTGCGGGTTGGTTGATACGTAAGGAGCTACCTACACAGGTCACAAATGATATCGGCATTTTTATCTGGGCATGGCCTGATAACTCTGTCGCTATGAATCGTCAATTGCATGAATTAACGATGCTAGGGTTTGATTTGGCACAACGATATAGCCACCCAATCGCTGACTACCAATCAGCCGCCGAGTGGCGTGACCATTATTCTTCAGCACCGATGCCATTTGCCACCGATGGCATTGTTTTGAAAAGCTTTCCATCGCCACCAACATCGGCTTGGCGAGCAAACCGAAACAGTTGGAGTGTGGCATGGAAATACCCGTTAAAAAGCGTAGTTTCCGAAGTTGTTGACTTAACTTTTCGGGTAGGAAAATCAGGTGCGGTGAATGTGATTGCTAACATTGAACCCATCACGATTGATGATAAAAAAGTGAGTAAAATACGTATTGGCTCACTCAATTCCTGGAAGCAAAAAGATGTGTTAGTTGGGGATAAAATCCAGTTAACGCTATCAGGACATGGGACGCCATTTATGGAGCAAGTCATTTGGCGGCGAGAGCCTCGCCAGCATCAGAGCACATCATCCTTCGAAAACTTTCATTCATTAAGCTGTTTATCATATACACCAGATTGCACACCCCAATTTGTTGCTCGCCTGGCTTGGCTAGGTAAACAGTTAAAGATTCGCGGGGTAGGTGAAAAAACATGGAAGATATGGGTGGAGCAATATGGACTCTCAACGTTACTTGGCTGGCTTTCTCCTCATTGGCAAGATTCACTACCTAAGAATAAGAAAACGATAAATGCGCTTAGCCAGCTACAAAAAACATCTGTGCAGCCAATAGTAAATTGGTTGAAAGGGCTTGGAATTCCTATAGAAATTGAACATCTAAACAAGATAACCACGATAGAAAACTTGCATACACGAGAGAGCGTGGAGGCGTTGGGCTTATCTGAAAAACGGAAACAGGCATTAAAGTACTGGTTGGCAGAGCCTGAAATTCAGAAGGCACTATACACTTTGCAGGAACTGTATACTTTGCAGCAGCTAGATATCAGCCATTAGCGGTTAAACGAATGGCTGATAGGAAAATCAGTTTTGGTTAATCTTGGCTTTCGTAATTAAAAATAGGTAATCCCAAACGGTAGCGGATGGCGAGTAACCTAGCACTTAAACCTGCAACCAACGTGATAATGACCACGATATCTTTAGGGAGTGGAGTATACAGCAAACCGATATATAACCATGCGGCAGCAAAAGAGACGCCTGCGTAGACTTCTTTTTGGAAAACCAGAGGGATGGTGTTACATAGCATGTCACGAAGTACACCGCCAAATACACCTGTTACTACAGCCGCAATGGCGGCAATGATAGGGCTGTAATTCATATCGAGGGCGATTTGAGCACCAAGAATAGAGAAGACGATTAAACCAATCGCATCAAGTATTAAGAAGAGTCGGCGAAGGTGTTTCATCATCGGGGCTATCCAGATGGTGACAATGGCAGCACCTGCCACGGTCATGATGTATTCGGGGTGAGCAACCCAACCTAGAGGATAGTGACCGAGAAGAATATCACGGACAGAGCCACCGCCGATGGCTGTTGCAGAGGCAATAATAATCACGCCAAAGACATCCATTTTACGGCGTCCAGCAGCTAAAGCGCCTGTCATGGCTTCGGCAGTAATACCAATAATATAGAGAACACTTAATAACATGATGGTTTTATTCAATACTATAGTGATTGTCTAAGGGTAATATTACTTGTGAAACTTCTCGACTGAGATTTTTTATTCTCTTAAGGAATTGATTAGTTAAAGTAATCCGATAGCCTGTGTTAAATGATGTCAAAGGATAACAGATTGAACAGTAAAATGCCTTATAAAGAAATGTGTATTACTGATGAACAGCGAAGTCATCAGCTTACAAATATTAATGTTTGGACACCAGATAGTCAGTGGCTAGCTTATGATGTTCGGCCAAGTGGCAGTTCATTTACCGGAAAAACCATAGAAAAAATTCATGTTATCACCCATCAAAAAGTGGAAATTTATCGAGGATTACATGGTGCCCATGTTGGCGTAGTCACTGTAAGCGCTGAAAGTCCACCTCGTTATGCTTTTATTCAGGGACCAGAAAATCCTGATGAGTCTTGGCAGTATGATTTCCATCATCGCCGAGGTATTTACGTTGATGACAACCAACTTGGTATCGCTCATCCGATTGATGCAATGTGCATTACGCCACCTTATATGGCGGGTGCGCTCAGAGGTGGAACACATGTTCATGTTTTTAGCCCTGATGGGAAGTGGTTGAGCTTTACCTATAATGACCATGTTTTACATGAGCTCGATCTTCAATTAGACCAACGCAATGTGGCTGTTGCCGTGCCTGCAGGCGCAGTGATCGTAGAACCTATTGGTCATGAAAGAGAATATAACGGTGATTTTTTCTGTAGTGTTGTGACGAAGACGACTTTGACACCAACTCCGAATACCGACGAAATTAGCAGAGCTTATGAAGAGGGATGGGTTGGTCAACGTGGTTATAGGAATCAACAAGGTCAGTGGCAACTACGTGCATTAGCGTTTATCGGAGATACACATCATCAAAACGGTGATGTGATCCCTGAAGTTTATTTAGTTGATTTGCCCGAAGATCCAAATGAATTCAAAATTCAAGGTGATGAACTTTTGCAAGGTACCGAAAAAACCATGCCAGCGCCGCCTAAGGGTGTGAAACAAAGGCGCTTAACGTATACGCATCATCGGAAATTTCCAGGGTTAGCGAAACAGCCAAGACACTGGCTGCGTTCTTCACCAAATGGCGAATCAATCGCCTGTTTGATGCATGATGATCATGGAATTGTGCAACTATGGTTGGTGGCAACGGCAACAGGAGCGCTTACCCAAGTGACATTTGGTGAGTCTTCAATTCAGTCTGCATTTAGTTGGAATAATACTGGTGAGTATCTTTGCTTTGTGTATGACAATAGCGTTGTGCGTTGTCATGTGGCGAGCGGAAATTTAGAACGGTTAACTCAGAGAACAGAAATAGCCCCTATCGCAGATGCCGTTGTTTTTTCCCCAAATGATAAATTTGTAGCATTTATGCGAGATATTGATGGGTTTCGACAGATTTATATTGTTGAAACTGGGCTTTCTAATTAAATTTTATCTGGAATAGTGCCTTTGAAGAATAAAAAGGTGGAAATTCATCTTTTTATTCTTCAAAAAAAGAGAATTTAAGTCATCATTAAATGAAATGATCAATATTCGATTCAAGTATATTGACGGGAAATTAATAAGTGCTGAGTTAATAGAATAGATTAAAAAAGATGGAAATTTGGTCAGTAAGATAAAGAAATTATTAACCTAAATTAAGTTAATATTATTAATTGTATTTAAAGTATTACATTCTTGATTAGAGCATTAATAAGCTACTTTAATATAGGGTAATCATTGAGGTTTCTTTGGCTGTTGTTTATCAACTAGCTGTTTATCAAGCTGTTCTACACGTTTTTTGGGTGAATTTTCTTCTTGTGAACTGCTTGAATGCATATAATCAACAGGAATTAATAATGTATCCATAAGTGCGGTAAATGGTAAGTCAATAACCAGTAATGGCTTAATTACCCAGCCCGTATCTTCATGCTGTAGCATATCAACACTATTTTTTGTTCCAGGATAATAGCTATCAGTAGGGCCAGCATGAGTCATAATACTGGAGCAGCCACTTAATGTAAGAGTCAATAATGTGGGAAATGCTAACGACCTAAAAAAAAATAAGTTTGGCATATATATGTTGACCTGCATTGAAATGAGTTTTGTCTAATCAGAGATCATAATAACTAAAAACTAAAAATTCACAATCTAGCAACCCTATTATTATTTAAGATACCCTCTGAATAATAGTTCTTTTTTGTATTATTTTATGTCGGCGATGTTAATAATTAGCAATTAAATTGTTTTTAACTAAAGTATGTAATTGCACAATTGAATTGCTGTGAACTGTGCTCTATCACACAACTTCCTCTGTGTTTATTTGGCACAATCGATTCAGTAACAAATGTAATAACTCCGTATGTCCCGTATTTTGGTTCATTGTCGTCAAAAGGATAGCGGTCTATGAGTGAATTAGCGCTTACAGTCAGTTTATTAGCATTAGCTGCCGCACTAGGCTTATGGATAGGTAATTGGAAAATCCGCAACGTGGGCTTAGGGATTGGTGGGGTTCTTTTTGGTGGAATTATTGTTGGGCATTTTGCGCGAAGCTATGGATTGTCTCTCAATAATGACATGCTGCATTTTATTCAAGAATTTGGCTTGATCCTCTTCGTGTATACCATCGGGATACAAGTTGGACCCGGTTTTTTCTCTTCTTTGCGTGTTTCTGGTTTAAAACTTAATGGCTTTGCCTTGATGGTAGTTATTTTAGGGGCAGTCGTTACCGCTATTATCTATAAAATTGCAGATATCCCTCTACCAATTATTTTGGGCATTTTCTCAGGCGCAGTCACGAATACGCCATCGTTAGGGGCTGGACAGCAAATTCTATCTGATTTAGGGTCAGATCCGAGTTTGGTGGGGCAAATGGGAATGGGGTATGCGATGGCTTACCCAATGGGAATTTGCGGTATTTTACTGGTGATGTGGCTCGTTCGTATTATCTTTCGTATCTCGGTAGATAAAGAAGCCGCGGAGTTTAACAGTGCGAACGTTCAGCATCGTGACTTATTACAAACGATGAACATCGCGGTGCGCAATACCAATCTTGATGGTTTAATGATGCAAGATATTCCCATGCTTGGCAGCGAAGACATTGTCTGCTCGCGGCTAAAACGCGGGGAAATGCTGGTGGTGCCACAGCCGACCACAGAAATACATCTTGGAGATCTACTGCATGTTGTTGGGCAAAGAGAGGACTTAAATAAAGTCCGCCTAATTCTTGGTGAGGAGGTTGAAGCCTCATTATCAACTTCAAGTTCTGTATTGCACTCTGTCCGAGTGGTAGTGACTAATGACGCTGTACTAAGTAAACGTTTAAAAGAACTGAATCTCAAGCAGAAGTATGATGTGGTGGTAACTCGTTTGAACCGGACCGGGATTGACCTGATGGCAAACAACAATTCCATACTGCAATTTGGTGATATTCTTAATATTGTTGGTCGCCCTGAATCAATTGAAGCTGTCACTGCTTTACTCGGAAACGCGAAACAAAAATTACAGCAAGTCCAGATGCTGCCTGTATTTATTGGGATAGGGTTGGGGGTTATTTTAGGCTCGTTGCCGATATTTGTGCCGGGCTTTCCTGCTGCATTAAAGTTAGGTTTAGCGGGTGGACCGTTAGTTGTCGCCTTGATCCTTGGGCGAATAGGTACCATTGGTAGGCTGTATTGGTTTATGCCACCAAGTGCAAACTTAGCGCTGCGGGAGCTTGGGATCGTGATGTTCCTTGCTGTTGTAGGTTTGAACTCTGGAGGGAGTTTTATTGAAACTCTTATTCAAGGGGATGGCCTCACATGGATTGGCTATGGGCTATTGATTACCTTTATTCCTCTGTTTATCACGGGCCTAGTCGCACGTATTTTCGGCAAAATGAATTATTTAAGTCTATGCGGTGTGTTGGCTGGCTCGATGACGGATCCGCCAGCATTAGCTTTTGCAAATAATATCCATCCAACCAGTGGAGCACCGGCGCTTTCTTATGCCACGGTATACCCTTTAGCGATGTTTTTACGCATTATTTCGCCGCAGTTATTAGCCATCTTATTTTGGGCATTATGATTGTGAGTAAAGGAAGGAATAAGATGCGGAGAAAAAGTATCCGTCTATATAAGGGCGTAATTGGTCTTTGTTCTCGCCATAACTGATATCAGAAAAGTGGTTTAATAACCGCGAATAAGATTTGTCGTGAACAAATATATTCGATTTCAATTATGGAGTTCTCGCTAATTTTGGCCCTTTCCTCAATGGAAAGGGCTTTTTTTAACCCTACAGCTAGATTTAGCGTTCAGATTCTTGATAGGCTTTTTCTAATTCTTGAGCAAGGATTTGAATTCCTTGCTCAATTTTTTCTGGCTCAGGAACATAGTTCATTCGCATACATTCATGCGCATGTTGCCAATCGTCTTCAAGTCCTGGGAAAAAGTAGTGTCCTGGAACCATCAATACACCACGTGCTTTTAAGCGGCGATAAAGTTCTAAACAACTAATTGGCAAGTCTTTAAACCACAACCATAAGAAAATGGCACCCTCAGGTTTATGAATAAGACATTTATCTTCAGGAATATGGCGGCGAATGATCTTAATGACCTCTTCAACGCGCTGTTTATAGAATGGCCCTATAACATTTTGAGACAATTCAAATAAATCATCACGCTGTAGCATTTCAAGTGCGATGCTTGGACCGATACCACCCGGAGCAAGACTAATAATGCCATTCATATTACTGATAGCATCAATCAACTCTTCGCTACCAATAATAATACCGCAGCGAGCTCCCGGTAGGCCGAGTTTTGACAAGCTCATGCACAGAATGACATTTTCATTCCAAAATGGCGTAGCTTCGCTAAATATAATGCCGGGGAAGGGAACGCCATACGCATTATCAATCAATAATGGAATATTGTGTTGCTTAGCTAATTGATCAAGATGCAGAACTTCCTCATCGGTGATTACGTTCCCTGTTGGATTGGTTGGGCGAGATACACAGATAACGCCAATATCTTCAGTAATTTCAAGGGTGTTGAAATCAACATGGTATTTAAACTGTCCATCAGGTAAAAATTCAATTTGCGGCTTATTTGCCACAAAAAGGTCATCATCAAGTCCAGAATCCGCATAACCCACATATTCAGGGGCAATTGGGAAAAGCACTTTACGAGAGATACCATCTTCAAAGCGACCAGCAAGTAGGTTAAATAGATAGAAAAACGCACTTTGGCTACCGTTGGTTAGCGCAATATTTTTCGCGCTGATATCCCAGCCTAGTTTCGCTTTTAAAGTTGCTGCTAGCGCTTTCAACATGGCATCTTTGCCTTGAGGACCGTCATAGTTACACAAGGTATCGGTCAATTGCCCATTGGCACACATTTCTGCAAGGAGATCTTGGAAATATTTATCCATTTCAGGGATGTGAGCAGGGTTCCCACCGCCAAGCATAATCGCGCCGGGGGTTCTGAGGCCTTCATTCAAGTCTTTCATTAATTCTGAAATGCCTGAATTTTTAGCAAATTTATTACCAAATTTAGAGAAATTCATTGTATTTATTCACATTTGTTTATTAGGTTGTTAATGGAATTTCCAACATACCGCGCTCCTATCTAGAGTTCAATAGCTTAATTACAGTTCTTTTTCATATAAAATATCAATAATGGCTAATAAATTGGATTTTTTGAGTTGGTTTGTTTGTAAATCGTGGCTGATTTCTCTTGTTGTGGTTTGGTTTTTTATCAAAAAGCTCTGATTTATCGATATTGGCAACAATTTACAAGGTGGTCATTGACCATCCCTGTGGCTTGCATAAAGGCGTAGCAAGTAACAGAGCCAACAAATTTGAAGCCGTATTTTTTCAGCGCTTTAGACAAAGTCTTGGAAAGCTCTGTTTCTGCAGGAACTTGGGTAGATTCTGTCCATTTATTTACGATGGGTTGGTGGTTCACAAAGTCCCAAATGAAAGTAGAAAAATCGATTTCTTGATTTTTCATCGCTAAATAGGCCTTAGCATTAGCAATAATCGCGTTGATTTTTAATCGGTTACGAATAATTCTAGAGTCTTGCATAAGCCGCTCTACGTCTTTTTCATCCATCATGGCAATCTTTTCAGGATCAAATTGATGAAATAGATCTCGATACCCTTGGCGCTTTTTCAAAATGGTGTACCAAGAGAGCCCTGCTTGTTGACCTTCGAGGCAGATCATTTCAAATAATTCTTGATTATCTTTGGTGGGTTTTCCCCATTCATTATCGTGGTAGGCAATATATTCGGGATCTTGATTGACCCAATGACAGCGAGTGAGTGAGGTTTCCATTTTTCATCCTTTTTCTAATAATGTTCATCTTGTAGGCAAGAATAGAATCTTTATACTGTATAAAAATACAGTTTTAAAGGGATGAAATTAATTTTTTTTCTTTTTAGAATGATTACAGATGTATTCATTGCTGTATATCTGGCGGTCAAAGGGTATACTGGTTACTTTCTTAAATTTCACGTATCGCGTGCGGATCTAACATGCAAAAGTTTGATACCAAAACCTTTCAAGGTCTTATCCTGACATTACAGGATTACTGGGCGCGCCAAGGCTGTACCATTGTTCAACCACTGGACATGGAAGTCGGCGCAGGTACTTCACACCCAATGACGTGTTTGCGCGCTTTAGGTCCAGAACCTATCGCAGCAGCTTATGTTCAGCCATCTCGCCGACCAACTGATGGTCGCTATGGTGAAAACCCGAACCGTCTACAGCACTATTACCAGTTTCAGGTGATCATTAAGCCTTCGCCTGACAATATCCAAGAGTTGTACTTAGGTTCATTAAAAGAACTTGGTATTGATCCAACTGTCCATGATATCCGCTTTGTTGAAGATAACTGGGAAAACCCAACACTGGGTGCTTGGGGTCTAGGTTGGGAAGTTTGGTTAAATGGTATGGAAGTGACTCAGTTCACTTACTTCCAGCAAGTGGGCGGTCTGGAGTGTAAGCCTGTAACGGGTGAAATCACGTATGGTCTTGAGCGTCTTGCTATGTATATTCAAGGCGTTGATAGCGTGTATGATCTGGTTTGGTGTGATGGCCCGCTGGGTAAAACCACGTATGGCGATATTTATCACCAAAACGAAGTTGAGCAATCCACGTATAACTTTGAACATGCCAATGTTGAATTCTTATTCAAATGCTTTGAAGAGTATGAGAAAGAAGCTCAATATCTGCTTGCTTTAGAAACGCCTCTGCCTCTTCCTGCTTATGAGCGTATTTTAAAAGCGGCTCATACCTTTAATTTACTGGATGCCCGTAAGGCAATTTCAGTCACAGAACGCCAGCGCTATATTTTACGTATCCGCACCCTGACGAAAGGGGTGGCAGAAGCTTATTATGCTTCTCGTGAAGCGCTGGGTTTCCCTATGTGTCATAAGAACTAAGAGGCTGTCATGACTCAACAGACTTTCCTAGTGGAAATCGGTACAGAAGAGTTACCGCCGAAGGCTCTTCGTTCTCTTGCAGAATCATTCGCCGCTAACTTTACTGCGGAATTAGATGGTGCAGATATTGCTCATGGTGCAGTGAATTGGTTTGCTGCGCCTCGTCGTTTAGCGCTGAAAGTGGAAAACTTATCCGCGGCTCAGCCAGACCGCGAAGTTGAAAAACGCGGCCCCGCAATTTCCCAAGCATTTGATGCTGAAGGTAAACCAACAAAAGCTGCTGAAGGTTGGGCGCGTGGTTGCGGGATCACCGTTGATCAAGCAGAACGCTTAACCACCGATAAAGGCGAATGGTTACTGTATCGCGCACAAATGAAAGGTCAGCCAGTCAGCGAATTATTGATTGATATGGTTAGCCGTTCACTAGCGAAATTACCGATCCCTAAATTAATGCGCTGGGCAGATAAAGAGACTCAGTTTGTACGTCCTGTACATACTGTGACATTACTGCTGGGTAGCGATGTTGTGAAGGGCGAAATTCTTGGTATTAAGAGCGACCGTATTATCCGCGGTCACCGTTTTATGGGTGAAGCTGAATTCACAATTGATAACGCGGAACAATACCCAGAAATTTTACGCACTCGCGGCAAAGTAATCGCAGATTACGCTGAGCGTAAAGCGACAATTATTGCCGATGCAGAAAAAGCCGCTCAAGTATTGGGTGGTAAAGCAGACTTAACCGACAGCCTAGTTGAAGAAGTGGCTTCTTTGGTTGAATGGCCAGTGGTATTAACAGCAAAATTCGAAGAAAAATTCTTAGAAGTTCCTGCTGAAGCACTGGTATACACCATGAAAGGCGACCAAAAATATTTCCCTGTTTATGATAATGCAGGCAAGTTAATGCCGAACTTTATCTTCGTGGCGAATATCGAATCTTCAGATCCGCAGCAAATTATCTCCGGTAACGAAAAAGTCGTTCGCCCGCGTTTAGCGGATGCGGAATTCTTCTTCAAAACTGACCGTAAACAACGCTTAGAAGACAACCTGCCACGTTTAGAAACCGTTCTGTTCCAGCAACAGTTAGGTACTCTGCGTGATAAAACTGATCGCTTAGAAGCCTTAGCGGGTTGGATTGCGAGCAAGATTGGTGCGGATGTGAATCACGCAACCCGTGCCGGCTTACTGGCTAAATGTGACTTGATGACCAACATGGTCTTTGAATTCACAGACACCCAAGGTGTTATGGGGATGCACTATGCTCGCCATGACGGTGAATCAGAAGATGTTGCTCTTGCGCTGAAAGAACAGTATCAACCGCGTTTCGCTGGTGATGAATTGCCATCTACTGATGTTTCTGCGGCATTAGCATTAGCAGAAAAAATGGATACCCTCGCAGGTATTTTCGGTATCGGCCAGCACCCTAAAGGGGACAAAGACCCATTTGCTCTGCGCCGTGCTGCATTAGGTGTGTTACGGATTATCGTTGAAAAAGGCTATCAGCTCGATCTTGTGGAAATGACTCAAGAGGCTGCGCGTCTGTATGGCGAGAAACTAACTAACAAAAATGTGGTGGAAGATGTCGTTGAGTTCATGCTGGGTCGCTTCCGTTCTTGGTACCAAGAATTGGGCTACAGCATTGATACTATCCAAGCAGTATTAGCTCGTCGTCCAACTCAGCCAGCTGATTTCGACGCACGTGTTAAAGCGGTGACTCACTTCCGTTCTTTAGAAGAAGCACAAACGCTGGCAGCTGCTAACAAACGTGTTTCTAATATTCTGAGTAAGTCAGAAGAAAAACTCGCTGATAGCGTGTTAGCATCTGTACTGAAAACGCCAGAAGAAGTGAAATTAGCGACTCACGTTGTGGTACTGCAAGACAAGCTAGCACCAATGTTTGCTGAACGTAACTACCAAGAAGCACTCGTTGAGTTAGCCTCTTTACGTGAAGTGGTTGATGAATTCTTTGCGAACGTCATGGTGATGGATGAAGATCCTGCTGTGCGGAATAACCGTTTAACCCTGTTAAGCCAGCTTCGCGAGCTATTCTTAAAAGTTGCAGATATTTCACTGCTTCAATAGGTTGATTTTTAGTCAGTTATTTTTAATTTAGAAAATGATTGAATAAATATTACCTTCCCAATGATTGGGATAAATAAGCGCTAAGATATTTTAGCGCTTATTTTTTAGCCAAAAATAGACGTAAAAATAAGAAACCATATCATTTTGATGGTTTTATCAGCATACGAACGGTTTTAGCGAAAAATAGGGTTGACGATCCCCATTCTTGGCAGTATTATTCACACCGTTTTCGGCGAGTAGCGCAGCTTGGTAGCGCAACTGGTTTGGGACCAGTGGGTCGGAGGTTCGAATCCTCTCTCGCCGACCAAATTCTAAAACCCACCTCAATGAGGTGGGTTTTTTCGTTTCTATCTCCCTCATTTTTCCAACTCCTTTTAGTTACCACTATTACGCTCATTTAATGCACATTACGTATTAATAAGCTTTCTACTGCTTTTAAGCTAAGCGCTCAGAACAAAATCAGTCTACCTATCAAAACAAGCCTACCTATCAAAACCAGCTTTCATAATCTGATTGGTATTTTCCCCCGTGGTTTCCTGAAAATGGTAAGAGGATATATAAGTCCACCAATAATTCTTTTTAGTATAAAAAACATGCAAAACAATCAGCTAACAAATAGTTTTATGTGAATTCTATTTAGCGTTTTATGTTGCAATTTTTTGTATTGCCCACTATTTCCGCTCAGTAATTCAGCACTTAATCACAAATATACAAATAATTAACTCCCTTATAAAAATCTATTCAGTAATGTTTCTGTGGTTATAATCGCTAGAAAGTAAACATTTTTGTAACATATAAGGCTATATTTACACCAAAATAATTCAAAAAATATTATTTAAGTGAAATTGTTACAGTGAATAATGCTATTGACGAAATGTATTCCAGTTGATTAATTGCTCAGTGAATAACAAAAAATACAGATACGGCATCTGTCTTATTCAAGATGGATTTCAGTATTCGATAAGACAACATACACCACAGGAGCATTACCAATGACGCTCTCGATGAAAAAGACAGGTTTATTGACGGTAGGCTTAACATTAGCTGCTTTAGCGGTATCAGCCTCAGTACAGGCTAAAACACTGGTTTATTGTTCTGAAGGTTCACCTGAAGGGTTTAACCCACAGTTATTCACCTCTGGAACAACTTATGATGCGAGTTCAATCCCTCTGTATAATCGTTTGGTTGAATTTAAGCTGGGTACGACTGAAATTGAGCCGGGCTTAGCGGAAAGCTGGGATGTCAGTGACGATGGCAAGGTGTACACATTCCACCTGCGTAAAGGCGTGAAATGGCACTCTAATAAAGATTTCAAACCAAGCCGCGACTTAAATGCGGATGACGTGATCTACACGTTCATGCGCCAAAAAGATCCAAACCACCCATACCACAAAGTTTCTGGCGGCAGCTATGAATACTTTATGGGAATGGACATGGACAAAATTATCGACAAAGTTGAAAAAGTCGATGACAACACCGTTCGTATCACATTAACACGCCCAGAGGCGCCATTCTTAGCGGATATGGCAATGGACTTCGCATCAATCTTATCAGCGGAATACGCAGATCAAATGTTGAAGGCGAACACTCCAGAGAAAGTTGACCTGAACCCAATCGGAACAGGGCCTTTTGCACTGCAACAGTACCAGAAAGACTCCCGCATTCTGTACAAAGCGAACAAAGACTACTGGGGCAATGTACCGAAGATTGATCGCTTAGTGTTCTCTATCACTCCTGACGCGTCAGTACGTTATGCAAAACTGCAGAAAAATGAGTGCCAAGTGATGCCATATCCAAACCCGGCTGACTTAGAACGCATGAAAGCAGATAAAGACATTACGTTAATGGAGCAGCCTGGTCTGAACGTAGGTTACCTGTCTTACAACGTTGAAAAGAAACCACTGGATAACCAAAAGGTTCGCCAAGCGCTGTCGATGGCAGTGAACAAAGACGCGATTATCCAAGCGGTTTATCAAGGTGCGGGTCAAAAAGCGAAAAACTTAATCCCACCAACTATGTGGGGTTACAACGACGCGATTCAAGATACCGAATATAACCCAGAAAAAGCCAAAAAATTGCTGGCGGAAGCGGGCTTCCCAGAAGGTTTCGAAATTGACCTGTGGGCAATGCCAGTTCAACGCCCATATAACCCGAATGCACGCCGAATGGCGGAAATGATCCAAGCTGACTGGGCGAAGATCGGGGTTAAATCGAAAGTGGTTAGCTACGAATGGGGTGAATACCTGAAACGAGCTAAGAGCGGCGAACCTCAAACCGTGATGATGGGTTGGACTGGTGACAATGGTGACCCTGATAACTTCTTCGCGACCTTATTCAGCTGTGCAGCGAAAAAACAGGGTTCTAACTACTCTAAATGGTGTAATCAAAGTTTTGAAGACGTGATTCAGCCTGCACGTATGACATCTGATCACAACAAACGTGTAGAACTGTACAAACAAGCTCAAGTGGTCATGAACGAACAAGCGCCAGCGCTGATCATCGCTCACTCCACCGTATTTGAGCCTGTGCGTAAAGAAGTTAAAGGCTACGTGGTTGATCCGTTAGGTAAACACCACTTCGAAAACGTAGACATTGATAATTAATTGTTTTTAGTCTGTAAATGCCCTTCGCTGCCTTTTGCGGCGGAGGGCGTTTTCTCCTCTGACGTTCAGAAGATGCAGATAAATTTAGTTATTTGTGAGCAGATGAAAACGTTGTTTTTCTGACCAGCCAAGCGGACTAAGAGCCGTCGACGGCATTATTAAAGAGACTCAGGATATGCTGCAATTTATCCTCCGACGATTCGGGCTCGTGATCCCCACCTTTATCGGTATCACGCTACTTACTTTTGCTTTCGTTCACATGATCCCAGGTGACCCAGTCATGATTATGGCGGGTGAACGCGGATTATCCCCAGAAAGACACGCTTATTTAATGGCTGAATTAGGACTCGACCAGCCACTTTGGAAACAATATCTCCATTACCTAAACGGAGTACTGCATGGTGATTTAGGGATCTCCTTAAAAAGCCGTATTGGTGTTTGGGAAGAATTTTTACCTCGCTTTTTAGCCACCGTAGAATTGGCCACTTGCGCCATGATTTTTGCGGTTTCTGTTGGGATCCCTGTAGGCGTTTTAGCGGCAGTTAAACGTGGTTCGATTTTCGATCACACTGCGATCGGTGTTTCATTAACAGGTTATTCTATGCCGATCTTCTGGTGGGGGATCATGCTGATCATGCTGGTCTCCGTTCAGTGGGATCTCACTCCTGTTGCGGGAAGAGTAAGCGACACCGTTTTCCTTGATGACTCTTATCCGCTCACGGGCTTTATGCTGATTGATACCCTAATTTGGGGGGAAGCGGGAGACTTCAAAGATGCAGTGGAACACTTAATTTTACCATCTATTGTACTCGGCACTATTCCACTGGCTGTGATTGTGCGTATGACTCGCTCTGCGATGCTGGAAGTATTAGGGGAAGACTATATTCGTACGGCGAGAGCAAAAGGCGTTAGCCGTGCTCGCGTGATTTTAATTCACGCCCTGCGCAACGCATTATTGCCTGTTGTGACGGTAATTGGTTTGCAGGTTGGAGTAATGCTTGCCGGTGCAATTTTGACGGAAACCATTTTTTCATGGCCGGGGTTAGGTCGTTGGTTAATTGAAGGGCTACAACGTCGAGATTACCCAGTGGTTCAAGGTGGTGTCCTGCTGGTCGCAACGTTGATTATCCTCGTTAACTTAGTGGTAGATGTGCTGTATGGCATTGTTAACCCACGTATTCGTCATAAGAAATAAGGAGCGCAAACATGTCTCAAACAACTGAGTCGAAAGCTGTCAGCGCCCCAAAGCCGATGACACCTCTACAAGAATTCTGGCATTACTTTAAGCGCAACAAAGGCGCTGTTGTTGGTATGTTCTACATCATTTTGATGGTGTTAATCGCGATCCTTGCGGGAGTATTAGCGCCTCATGCCCCTGATGAGCAATTCCGTCATGCGTTATTGACCCCACCAGTCTGGGAAGAGGGAGGGTCATGGGAATTTATTCTTGGTACGGATGATGTCGGGCGCGATTTATTATCTCGCCTAATGTATGGAGCAAGGCTCTCGTTATTAGTGGGCTGCCTCGTGGTGGTGTTATCCCTGATTATGGGGGTCACTATTGGGGTGATTGCGGGCTATTTTGGCGGTGTGGTGGATGCGCTGATTATGCGTGTCGTCGACATTATGTTGGCTCTGCCAAGCTTATTACTCGCATTAGTCTTGGTGGCAATTTTCGGCCCCTCTATTGTTAATGCCTCGATAGCGTTAACTTTTGTAGCATTACCGCACTATATTCGTTTGACGCGAGCCGCGGTGTTAGTGGAAGTGAATCGTGACTATGTGACTGCGTCGAGAGTGGCGGGTGCAGGGGCACTGCGTCAAATGTTCGTTAATATTTTACCTAACTGTCTGGCACCACTGATTGTTCAAGCATCTTTAGGCTTCTCGAATGCCATCTTAGATATGGCTGCTCTGGGTTTTCTGGGAATGGGGGCGCAGCCACCAACACCAGAATGGGGAACTATGTTGTCTGATGTGTTGCAGTTTGCACAAAGCGCATGGTGGGTCGTAACGTTCCCAGGATTAGCAATTTTATTAACGGTATTAGCGTTTAACCTGATGGGTGATGGTTTACGTGACGCCTTTGATCCAAAACTCAAGCAGTGATGAGGTAATCTAATGGCATTGTTAAATGTACAAGAACTCTCCGTTCACTTTGGTGACGAAGAGACCCCGTTTCGCGCCGTTGACCGCATCAGCTATCAAGTTGAGAAAGGGCAAGTGGTGGGGATCGTAGGTGAATCAGGTTCAGGTAAATCAGTGAGCTCACTGGCGATTATGGGGTTAATTGATTACCCCGGCAAAGTGATGGCGAAATCGTTGCAGTTTGATGGACGCGATTTGTTGTCGATTCCTGAAAAAGAGCGCCGTCAAATTGTCGGCGCAGATGTCGCAATGATTTTCCAAGACCCGATGACCAGTTTGAACCCATGCTTTACGGTTGGTTATCAGATCATGGAAGCGTTAAAAGTGCACCAAGGGGGCAATAGAAGCACCCGTAAACAGCGGGCAATTGACCTGTTAAACATGGTGGGAATTCCCGATCCGCAGTCGCGCCTTGACGTCTATCCTCACCAGTTATCTGGCGGGATGAGTCAGCGAATTATGATTGCGATGGCGATTGCTTGTCGTCCAAAGTTGTTGATTGCCGATGAACCAACCACGGCGCTTGATGTGACCATTCAAGCGCAAATCATCGAATTATTGTTGGAATTACAACAACAAGAAAATATGGCGCTAGTACTGATTACCCATGACTTAGCGTTAGTGTCGGAAGCCGCGCACCATATTATCGTGATGTATGCCGGGCAAGTGGTTGAGTCTGCAAAAGCGAAGGATATTTTTAAACATCCAAGACACCCATATACCCAAGCATTGCTGCGTGCACTGCCTGAATTTGCTAGCAACAAGTCGCGTTTAGCTTCTTTGCCGGGTGTTGTGCCCGGTAAATATGACCGCCCTGAAGGGTGCTTGCTCAACCCGCGTTGCCCATATGCAACGGACCGTTGTCGCCAAGAGGAGCCAGCGTTACAAACCATGGCTGACCGTCAGGTGAAATGTCACATGCCACTGGATGATATGGGGAGACCAACGCTATGAGTGAGCAACAAGCCAAAGGAATGCCGCTTCTAAAAGCGGTGGACTTGAAAAAATACTATGCCGTGAAAGGTGGGATTTTCTCGAAGGAGAAAACACTCAAAGCGCTTGATGGTGTCTCTTTTGAGCTAGAAAAGGGAAAAACATTGGCGGTGGTTGGGGAGTCAGGCTGTGGAAAATCCACACTTGGGCGCCTGTTAACGATGATTGAGCAGCCATCGGATGGTGAGCTGTACTATCGTGACCAAAACTTGCTGATTGCGGATAAAGCCGCAGAGAAGCTACGTCGTCAAAAAATCCAAATTGTCTTTCAAAACCCGTATGGTTCTCTGAACCCGCGTAAAAAAGTAGGACAAATTTTGGAAGAGCCCTTATTGATTAACACTTCGCTGTCGAAAGAGCAGCGTAAAGAAAAAGTGTTATCCATGATGGCAAAAGTGGGTTTGAAAACGGAGCATTATAGCCGTTACCCGCACATGTTTTCGGGTGGGCAACGTCAACGTATCGCGATCGCTCGAGGGTTGATGTTAGACCCTGATGTGGTCGTGGCGGATGAACCCGTATCGGCATTGGATGTATCCGTACGTGCTCAGGTATTGAACCTGATGATGGATTTACAGCAAGAGTTGGGGCTTTCCTATGTGTTCATCTCCCACGATTTATCGGTGGTTGAGCATATCGCGGATGAAGTGATGGTGATGTATTTGGGGCGTTGTGTGGAAAAGGGCACTAAAGAGCAGATTTTTAACAATCCTCAGCATCCCTACACTCAAGCGCTGCTTTCTGCGACGCCACGATTGAACCCAGACCAACGTCGTGAGCGCATCAAATTAACGGGAGAATTACCGAGCCCAATGAATCCGCCTCCGGGGTGTGCGTTTGCAGCACGTTGTCGTCGCGCTTTTGGTGCATGCACGCAATCTCAGCCAGCATTGAAAAACTACCGTGAGCAATTAATCGCTTGTTTTGCCGTTGATGAAGACGAAAAGCAGCTAATCGTCGCAAATTAATCACTTTAAACGGCAGAAAAGCAGACTTTCTGCCGTTTCTTTATGCTGCATCTACTCATTTTAGCGGTTAATTTGGAGCTTATCCTAAATCAGTGATCTTTCTTTTTTAAAGCTGCACCTTTATACGGAAAATCAAGTATACTGTTTGTCCGATTTTTTCTTTAAAAAGCAGCTTGATTAGGAAGGTAGTGGGAAATGAACACTCGTGTCCAACGTTCACTCACGTTTAAGAGCATGATCGTATTCTTTGTGATTACGTTGCTTTTTCTTGCACTTTTTTTGTCCATTCAATTTACTTACCTCTTAGAACAGCGCAAACAAGATTATTTAAATCAATTGAGTAATGCCGTAGTTCAAGTCCAAAAACCATTGACGGATTCGCTACTTAGCTCTGATTTAAATGAAGCCAAAAGGCTTCTTGTGAGCCTGAAAACCTCGGGGATTATGGGAAAAGCTATTGTTACGGTGGATAATGCGACAGTAATGAATTTAAGCTTTGCCACGCCGAAACCAATTCCAGAATGGTCTTTACCGCTTATTGGGATTCCGGTGGAGATGACTATTCCATTGTATGCTTATGGCACGATGGCACCACAAGCGAAACCTCAGGGTTATTTGACGTTACAAGTGGATTCTAACCGGGTTTACCGTTTTGCACTCAACACCTTTGCGTTGTTAACGACAACGTATTTGCTGCTAGCGCTGATTATCTCTATCGCGATGACCTGGTGTGTGAGTCGCATGATTGTACGTCCATTGCGTAAAATTGCGGCCGAATTGCAAGCAAATCAACCTATCAGTCATTTGGAGGTTTCTCAATATCATCAAGATGATGAGATAGGGTTATTGGCGAAAGGTTATAATCGTCAAATAAAACAACAAAATTCAGATTAAGCCATGAACATGTTATAAGGTTTGTGGTCTAATATCATTACACATACCTATCATATTGTTAGCAACAAGATTCGGGCCGGCTGACCCATTATCTGTCGTGCCCAAAATGCGAAAGATCAGCAGATAAATGGTGATGTTTAACATGCATTTTAGTGATCAACTTAGCGACTTAGCGTATTGAGCGCCGCCCAATTATCTCAATAACATGCAACGATGTTTTTTTCGGGTATAGTGATAATCAAATTTTTGATGAAGCCAAACTATATCGCTTAACCGAGTCAATTAGCGTTTTTCGTTAATTTTTTTGTTGCTGTTTACGGTTAAATACAAGGATATAAAGAACATAGGGGTCTACATGCAGGGTTTGAAAGTGCGATATATCATCGGCGTGGTACTTTTATCAGTCACTGGCTTTGCTAGTGCTGAACCTTTACAACCCGATCCAGCATGGCAGCAAGGAAAGCTCGAGAATGGCTTTAACTGGCAGTTATTACAAACACCACAGCGTCCAAATGACCGAATTCAACTTCGGTTAGCGATTAAAACAGGTTCGTTATCTGAAAAAGCCAGTGAAAAAGGGTACAGTTATCTGATCCCTCGAATGGCGTTATTCCATCAATCTGAAGCTTTTCCTGCTGCTACATTACAAAATTTTTGGCGTCAGGCAACTGACCCTGATATGCCGTTACCTCCAGCCGTCGTTTCTTACGACTACACAATTTATAGTTTAAGTCTGCCTAACAACCGTCCTGATTTAGTGAAACAAGCATTAAATTGGTTGGCAACTTCTGTGGCTGGGGCGGAGTATACTGAGAATTCATTACAAAGTGGGTTAACTGTTCCCAATATTCCAGTGGCTACCTTGCCTGTAAATGCCAACGACCCTGTTTGGCGTGCCCGCCTCAATGGGTCGGCGATGCTAGGTTATGACCCGGGCCAGAAGCCAAATGGTAAAGTCGATTTAGACAGTGTGAATTCGTTCTATCAAAAATGGTATACACCCGATGTCATGACGTTATACGTCGCGGGGCATGTGGATTCTCGCATGTTATCTGACAGTATCACTCAAGCGTTTTCATCATTAGAAGGTAAGCGTTCTGAGCCTGTTTCAGTTGCTGTTTTATCGTCAGTTAAGCCTCAGGCAATTGATATTCTTCAGGATAAATCAACGCAAGATACACTCTCTCTAATTTGGGATATCGATTGGTTACCAATTAAAGACTCCAACGTATTGTTGCGTTATTGGGGCAGTGACCTCGCTCGCGAAGCCATTTACCGCTCATTGCAGAAAACCTTTAAACAAAAGTTTTCTGAAGATGGTGTAACCCCAGGCTTAGATTGTCGTGTTCAGTATCAAAAAGCGAGCTGTACGTTAGCCATTTCTGCACCACCAGAAAAAATGGCAGCAGTGGCAGATGTGGCGTTGAATGAACTGGCGGCAATCAAACAAAATGGTATTGACCCAGAGCTGTTCAATGACATGATGAAAGAGAAGCAGGTTCAATTATCACAACTGTTTGCGGCATATGCTCGTACCAGTACCGATGTGTTAATTAGCCAACGTTTGATTTCACAACAAAATGGGGTCGTGGATATCGCGCCTGAGCAGTATCAATTACTCAGACAAGCGTTTTTAGGGACTCAAAATCTTGAACAAGTGAACATGGAAGCGCGTCGTTTATTGTCTCAAGAAGCGGCGATTGTCTTAGCGCAGCCGAAAGAAAAACAGACCATGGACGCGGAGCAAATTCGTCAGAAATTCACGCAAGTATTATGGCCTAAATTACCCGCGGTTGTGGAGGCAGCACCAGAATCTCCAGCAGTAGCGAATCCTCGAGAAGGCGAACCTGCACCCGCGTTACCGATTCCAGCACCATTGACTCGCTAGTGGTCAGCTGAATAAAAATAGCCCTCACTAGTGAGGGCTAAGATTGCAGACAAAGAGGGATAAAAGCGTGATTTTTCCCTCTTTGTGTTATCAGACGAAAATCAATCAATTGATTTTCCTCGTTAATTTTACAACCCAAATTTTACAATCCAAAAGAGCCATTCTCAAACCTAGAGGGGTTGAAAATGGTCGAAACCCTCAATAATGAGGGTTATTTTTTTGCATTGATGGCTCTTTATTTAGACGTTAACAACGCTTCAATCGCGTTAATCAACACATTTCGTGAATCTCGGTTATCCACAAAGCCCGCAGCACTGGTTTGAGTTGCCGGTGAATAGTACGCAACGGAACCCCAAAAGCCCTGATGAGAATAGAGTGTCATGCCATTGACCTCACTGACCATGATCCCTTGTCGATAGCCTTGTGCACCGTCATGGGAACCTGCACTTAACATGGTATCTAAGGTTTCTAATTTGGTAAAAATCTTACCGCTAAATAGCGCTTCAAAGAACTGCGCCATTTGTTTCGAGGACATCACTAAGCCACCACCGCCATACACATCCATTGAAGGATCCATGTCGGAGCAATCGAGTTTTCCGAGGTACTGTTTTGCACGAGGTTCCGTTGTAGCAGGGAGTTCAAATGTTTCCCAGTAGGCGGTCTGCAAGCCAATTTCATTAAACTTCAAGAGTTCTCGGACGGCTTCTCCCAGCGCTTGTCCCGTCATTCGCTCAATAATATTTCCAAGCAGAATATAGCCTGTATCAGAATAGATAAAAGCTTCGGAGGGGCGGAAAAAGGGGTGATCTTGCTGAACATATAGCTCAATTTGCTCTGAACGTGTCCATTGATAATCAGGGCGTTTTAAGACGTCTTTGAGGTATTCCTCGTTGGCATGATCTAATAGCCCGCTACTGTGGTTGAGTAGGTGGCGGATCGTCATCGCATCGGTGTCGTATTTTGGTGAGAGTAATTGATTGTATTTTGGTGAAATATAATGAGAAATACTGTCATCCACAAACAGCTTTCCCATTTCAGCCAAGCGTAAAATCGCCGCGGCAGTAAAGGGTTTGGTGTTACTCGCAATGCGCAAAGGCGTATCGACCGTTAATGGTTTTCCCGTAAGATCGCTACCGCGCGCACAGAATGTTCCAACGCAGTTTTGTGGCTGATTATGGTAATAAACGACGACACCACAAGATAGATTTTCCAATTGAGAAATTAGCATTATCGGCTTCCTTAGGCGGGCGAGGACTCACTGTATCTTAGGCAGTTTGTTGCTATAACATACACGCTTAAAATGCATTTAGTTGGCTAATTTTATGATAGTAATGAGAAATGCGGTCGTTATCACATTCCGAAAAACAGTTAGGTTCATTGAGTCAGTATTGGGATAGAATATTAAAGATACATATTATATGCAATTTATTAACATGCCATTCACCTATAGCATAAGCATAAAAAGGTAAGAAAAGTATGAGCCATTCCAATGTATTACTGCATCGCCTCAACCTACGTTATCCTATTATTCAAGCACCTATGGCGGCAGTTTCAACACCTGCGTTGGTAGCTGCCGTTTGTGAGGCGGGTGGATTGGGCTCCTTAGCACTGGGTGCTAGCTCGGTAGATCAAGCAAGGTCAATGATTGCCGCCACTCAAGCACTGACGGACAAACCGTTTAATGTGAATGTGTTTTGCCATACGACACCACAACGTAATAGCCAGAATGAACAGGCTTGGTTGGCACATTTGCAGCCTAAATTTCAGCAATTTAACTGTCAAACTCCAGATCAATTGAATGAAATTTATCTCTCATTTTTAGATAACCCAGCCATGTTGCAACTGTTCTTAGAAATGAAACCCGCAGTCGTGAGTTTTCACTTCAATGTGCCGTCTCGTGAAGTTATCAATGCCTTGAAAGGAAAAGGTATTTTCACAATGGCGACAGCAACAAACTTACATGAAGCCAAATTAATTGAACAAGTAGGCATTGATGCGATTGTGGCACAAGGTATAGAAGCTGGTGGGCATCGGGGTATGTTTGATGTGCAATCCCAAGATGAAGAACTGACAACAAATCAGCTGGTTGTACTGCTCTCTAAACACACCCAATTACCGATTATTGCAGCAGGGGGGATTATGGATGGTGCGGATATCAAGCAACTTCTTGCTCATGGAGCTTCTGCCGCACAATTAGGTACCGCCTTTTTATTATGTCCAGAATCTGCGGCAAATGAAGGATATCGTCGTAAACTGAAAAGCCAAACGACGGATAATACTTATTTAACAGCTGTTATCTCAGGGCGACCTGCTCGAGGTATTTTCAATCAGTTTATGCAAACAGGGCAGCAGTATGATGTCAGTAAATTACCAGACTATCCCATCGCTTATGATATTGGTAAGCAACTGAATGCTGCGGCAACGCACTCCGGCAGTGATGAGTTTGCAGCCTATTGGGCGGGACAAAATGTGGCAAAAGTCCGTGAAATGAGCGCAAAAGATTTGATGGCGACATTAGTGAAAGAGATGGAATAAATGGGTGAAGGGAATGATGAATCGGTCATTCCCCTATGATTGAGATTAAGACGTGAGGGCGTCTTGTGCGCCAACTTTAGGCTCATCCGTGGCAATCCACGCGGCGCAAAAGAGTGTCAGTCGGGCAAAGAAATAGAAAAATGCCATTAATCCCAGTACCGAACCGAAAGCTGCGCCCGATGGCGAAGAGGCTAAGGTTGGTAAAATCCATGTCATGATAGATTTGATGATTTCAAACCCAATAGCGGCGAGCAAGGTGCCTTTCAGCAGTGAGCGACGACGGTGCTGCATGCGCGGTAAAATCCAGAAAATCCACAAAAATAATAAGAAGTTGGCGGTAATGGAAATGGCTAAACCAATCAGTGTCCAAGCGGGCTTAAGCCACTCGATGCTGTCTAGGCCAAGTGTACTGACAATGGTTGCTTGCGCAGAGCCTGCCACAGAGGTCAGTGTAATGGTGATAACTAACGCAATTAGCAAGCCAATTAGTGCGAAAAAGTCCCGAACATAGCGAAAAATGATATTTTCTTGTTCTGCTTCATTCCGTTCCCAAATGGTGCGAGATTGCGCCAAAATGGCTAAGCGCAAGTTATTCACCCAGTTAACCCCAGAATAAACGGCTAATGCTAAACCTGTTAGCCCCACAGTGGTACGCTGGCGGATAGCCGTATCAATGGTTTGCTCAAGGGTATTAGCCAGTGTGGGGTCAGTAATATTGGCAGAAATGCCACGAATGAGCTTCTCGAGTAATTCAGGATTGCTGGCTAGCACAAAACCCGCCGCAGCGAAGCTAAACATCAGTACGGGGATCAGGGATAAAAATGAGAAATAGGTAATTGCGGCGCCAAACTGGTTGCCCATTCTATCGGTAAAACGTTGAGCTGTGCGGATTAAATGCGCAATAAATGGAATTGCACAAACAAAATCGACCACTCTCATTGAGAACGTTAGGGCTTTCTTACTGCCATCTAGGCTTTTGTTTAGAGTGGATTTTAATTTGTTGGACTCTTTTTGTTGCTCATTTTGCATGTTTGACATGCGTTCCCCTTTTCACTACTTAATAAAAATATTCTTATAATTCACCATTCTATATTCTTTTATACTATAGCCTAAGTTTGTTGATAATTTCACCCCATGCCTTTATTTATCCAAAATTAGGCATCGGGTGAGATAAAGAATAAAAATTAACTATTTGATTAAAATTAAATTTTTATTAAAGGGTGTCTTTGTAGATCTCTGAGAGGTCTTGAGCTTCTTGAAGCTCAGCCTTTGCTTCGGCAACTTTACGCTTATGTTTAGCGATTTTTTCAGGGTCACCTTTTTGTATGGATTCTTGCAATTCAGCTTCGCGTTCAGCAACTTTTTTCTGCTTTTCGGCGATTTTTTGCTGGCTATCGCGATACAGGGAATCAGAGGTACAGTAGCGGTTAACATTTTCGAGAGCACGCTCTAAGCCATTTACGCGGTAGGTATTGCCGTGTGCTTTGGCATATTTGAGCTGAGTTTCAATTTTTTGCTTTTTAATTTCACACCCTTGAGATGAATTTCCCGCCATTGCAGAATTATTCACTAAAAATAAAGCCAAAATGGAAGATGTTATAAATACTCGTTTCATTGGTTTCCCCTGTTATGGTTTTTAATTTTGCTTAGGATAACTTTTTGGTAAGGAAAGGTCATGTGCAATTTTGTCATGTTTTGTCACTATGACAATCCCATCAAATTTTAGCTATAATGGCGCGAAAGAAATTATTCGGTCTATTTTTCATTCAACAGACCTTCTGTAAAGATTCTATTAACAGCGTTCACAAATGTGACTGCTGAATTCCTCAGGAAATAAACGCGACATGTTAAGTTATCGTCATAGCTTTCACGCAGGCAACCATGCGGATGTTCTCAAACATACGGTGCAAAGTCTGATCATTGAATCTCTTAAAGAAAAAGAGAAACCATTTCTGTATCTGGATACCCATTCCGGCGCGGGTCGTTATCAATTAACCAGCGAACATTCAGAAAAAACAGGGGAGTATCTCGAAGGGATTGCACGAGTTTGGGAGCAACCGGACTTACCTGAGGAACTACTGCCCTATATGCAAGTTGTACGCCGTTTAAATGAAAACGGTCGCTTACGTTATTACCCTGGCTCGCCACTATTAGCGAAACATTTACTGCGTGAGCACGATAAACTGATTTTAACTGAGTTACACCCAAGTGATTATCCATTATTGCGTACTGAATTTTCTCGCGATGAGCGTGCACAAGTGGCCCGCGAAGATGGTTATCAACAATTAAAATCGAAATTACCTCCGCAAAGCCGCCGTGGTTTTATGCTGATGGATCCACCTTATGAGATGAAATCAGACTACGAAGCGGTCGTAAAAGGCGTCGTCGAAGGTTATAAGCGTTTCGCAACAGGTACTTATGCGATTTGGTACCCAGTGGTTCTGCGCCAGCAAATCAAACGTATGGTGAACCAGCTAGAAGCAACGGGTATCCGTAAAATTCTACAAATTGAATTAGCTGTGCGTCCAGACAGCGACCAACGCGGCATGACTGCATCCGGCATGATTGTCATTAACCCGCCTTGGAAACTTGAGCAGCAGATGAAAAATGTCCTGCCATGGTTACATAAAACACTGGTACCAGAAGGCACTGGGCATACATTAGTTGAGTGGATTGTACCTGAATAAATTGTACCTGAGTAAATTGTACCTGAGTTATTTATACCGGAATAACAATAGACTCTGGCTATTGCAGTAACAGGCAATAGCTATCTTAAATGTTTATGTTTACATAGCATAATAAGAGAATATTAACGTATTCGTAATTCAACAAATGGGAATCACCAAGTTATGAGCAAACATTACGACTATATTGCAATTGGCGGCGGTAGCGGCGGTATTGCGTCAATGAACCGTGCGGCGATGTACGGACAAAAGTGTGCCCTGATTGAAGGTAAAGAGTTAGGCGGCACTTGTGTTAACGTCGGTTGTGTACCAAAAAAAGTGATGTGGCATGCAGCGCAAATTTCTGAATCAATTCGCGCTTATGGTCCAGACTATGGTTTCGATACCACTATCAATGATTTCAACTGGAAGAAATTAATTGAGAGCCGTACTGCTTATATCGACCGTATCCACCAATCGTACGATCGCGTGCTTGGCAATAACAAAGTCGATGTGATCAAAGGTTTTGCTCGTTTTGTTGATGCACATACCGTTGAAGTGAATGGCGAGATTTACACCGCGGATCATATTTTGATCGCAACGGGTGGTCGTCCGGTGATCCCTGAGATCCCAGGTGCAGAATATGGCATGACTTCTGACGGTTTCTTTGAGCTGGAAGCATTGCCTAAACGTGTTGCTGTCGTCGGCGCGGGTTATATCGCTGTTGAACTGGCGGGCGTTTTAAATGGCTTAGGTAGCGAAGCGCATCTGTTTGTGCGTAAACATGCTCCACTGCGTGCATTTGACCCGCTTATCGTTGAAACGTTAGTGGAAGTGATGAACGCAGAAGGCCCAACGCTGCACACGGAATCCATTCCGAAAGAAGTGGTCAAAAATGCAGACGGCTCACTGACACTGAAATTAGAAAATGGTCACGAGCAAACTGTTGATGCGCTGATTTGGGCAATCGGTCGTGAGCCAATGACGGATAACCTGAATATTGAAGCGGCAGGCGTTGAGTTAAACGCGAAAGGCTATATTAAAGTCGATAAATATCAGAATACTAATGTGGCAGGTGTTTACGCGGTGGGCGATAACACTGGTGCGGTAGAGTTAACACCAGTAGCGGTTGCTGCGGGTCGCCGTCTGTCTGAGCGTTTATTTAACAACAAACCTGATGAGCATTTAGATTACACTAACGTACCAACGGTTGTATTCAGCCATCCGCCAATTGGTACAGTGGGTTTAACTGAGCCAGAAGCGATTGAAAAATATGGCGCAGATGCAGTGAAATGCTATAAATCTTCATTTACCGCGATGTATACCGCAGTGACTTCTCATCGCCAACCATGCCGCATGAAGCTGGTATGTGTGGGTAAAGAAGAGAAAATTGTCGGCATCCACGGTATCGGTTTTGGTATGGATGAAATGCTGCAAGGCTTCGCGGTCGCTCTCAAAATGGGCGCAACCAAGAAAGATTTCGACAACACTGTCGCAATCCACCCGACTGCTGCCGAAGAGTTTGTGACAATGCGTTAGTATAGAAAATCTACCTACGCACGTTTCCACTGTTGAAAAACTAAAAGGCCAGAGCATCGTTCTCTGGCCTTTATTTATTGACTCATCGATACACTGTCTTTTCTAAAATGTTTGTGTCAGCCAGTGATAGGTAATCATATGTTTGGTGAATTGAAAAAAGTCCCATTACGAGATATTTGGGCACATGAAGCTCAGGATTTTACACCGTGGTTAGCAGAAAATATTCATGAATTGGGTAAGGTCGTAGGTTTGGAGCTTGAGTTAGTTGAAGAAGAAGCAAGTGTTGGGAGTTTTTCTCTCGATATTTTAGCCAAGGATCTTGGTTCAGCTGAAAACGTTATTATTGAAAACCAGTTCTCTCAAACGGATCATGACCACTTAGGTAAACTACTGACATATGCGGCTGGCTTTGATGCTTCGTTTGTTATTTGGGTCGCTGAGACAATCCGTGAAGAACACCGTCAAGCTTTAGATTGGCTAAACCATAGAACAGATAGTAAAACCCAGTTTTTTGCCGTTGTTGTTGAGGTTATTCAAATAGATGACTCGAAGCCTGCGTTTAATCTGAAGCCAGTTGTTTTTCCTAATGAGTGGCAAAAGAGTAAGCTTGTTGAAAAAACAAGTGAAAAATCAGAAAAGTACCGTAATTACTTTCAGAGATTAATTGATGAATTAAGAATTGAGCATAAGTTTACGTCTGCAAAAGCTGGTCTGCCTCAAAATTGGTACGCTTTTGCTTCGGGTATATCAGGTATTAATTACAATGCTAATTTTTGCCTAGGTAATAAAGTCCGCACAGAGCTCTATATTGACTTTGGCGGTGCTGAGCAAAATGAATCTTGTTTGAAACATTTACAAGAAAGCAAAGATGAAATTGAAAATGAATTTGGTCATGAGCTTTCATGGGAGGTACTGAACGGTAAAAGAGCAACCAGAATCGCAATTTATCGTATAGGCTCGATTTCGGAAGAAAGCGAACTCTCAGACATTAAATCATGGCACATCAATAATCTAATCAAGTTTAAAAGTTTATTTGAGAAGAGACTTCGTAAGTATTTGCGTTAAACAGATAGCAAATACATCAAGACCAGCATTTGGTTGAATAATTAGGTCTATCCAGAATTTGATTGTAATTATTTTACTTGCAATGTTTTTCGGTAGTGTAAGCGCTCTAATAAATAGATTAAGAGGTAATTAGTTAGCTATTTTCTGTGTTTTTTATTCTATTTAATAATCTATTTTTTATACCTTTTGTGGGCTGTAGAGTAGGATGTAAAAAAGAAAAATCATTTCACTCTCTTTCTATTGTGGATTAGGAAGAGAGTGATCGTTAATGCTTACACTATATTGGCGTTTATATTCTTGATGATTTTTAAAGTCAGGGAATAATATTTATTATTTATTCTCTAAAATCTCGGAAATTGCAGGAATAGTAGACAAATTTTTCATGTAAATTTTCATCGCAGGTGTGGCTTCCATGATTTGGTATTTGACTAAAAACATGACGAATGCCCCAACATATACATCCACCGCGGTGAATTGCTTGCCACAAATAAAAGGTTTTGCATTGTTTAAAGCGAACTCTAAGCACGCCATAGTGCGTTCAACAGAGCCAAACCCAGAGGATTTTTGTTGTTCTTCATTAAGCTCAATGCCCAAATCCTTAATGGTAAATGCAGATTCAATCGGACCTGCCGTGAATAAAAACCAGCGGTAATAAGCACCACGCTCAGGGCTATTAAGTGCAGGAGCAAAACCCTTTTCAATAAATTTATCGGCTAAATAAAGACAAATCGCCGCACACTCAGTAACAATCACATCGCCATCGACTAAGGCGGGTACTTTTGCCATCGGATTAATGGCAAGGTATTCCTTGGTGTGCATCTCTGCACCATAAGCTAATTCAATGCGCTTATAGGGAACGTCCATCATTTTTAATAGTAAATCAACGGTATTGCCGCGGGACATTGCATTGGTAAATAGAACTAGCTCGCTCATAGTGGTTTTTCCTTAAATGAAGTAGAGCACTGACTATAAGCGAAGGCGGTGTCAGAAATTGTCAGGAGTGACACACAAGACTTCTTGCTGCCAGCGGGTGAGTAAATAGTCTTTCGGGTAGGGCAGCGATTCCCCCAAGACGGTGTAAGATTGGATTCTATCTAAGCGGAAATGACGATAGCTTTGGCGCAACTCGCACCACGCCGCTAACACTTGGGTATCTTTCATATAGCCCACCGCAATCGGCCAAATAATCCGTTCACTGGATTGCCCTTTAATATCCACATACGCTATTTGGGCTTTGCGCTCTTCCCGTAAACTCAGGCGTAAATTTTTAGCCACATGCTCGTCAACTTCATTAAGTTGGGTCGTCGGGGCAAATAGCGTATTACTGTTTAGGATTATCTGCGCCTCTTTACCCACCACGGCATTGATTTTATTGAGCGTGCGTAACGCTGAATTTTTGAGTTCTTCATCGGCATTACTTTGTACCCAGCGTAAACCCAATATCAGCGCTTCCAGTTCGTTTTCATCGAACATCAATGGCGGCAGTAATAATCCGCTTTTTAACTGATAACCAATGCCCGCTTCCCCGGTGATTTCAGCCCCCTGATCTCGCAGTGATTCAATATCCCGATAAATGGAGCGAACACTCACCTCTAACTGACAGGCGAGGGCGTCTGCGGTGACCGGATAGCGATTCTCTTTCAGGATCTGGATCAGTGTGAGCAAGCGTTGGGTGCGAGTCATTCGGCTCTCAGTTAGGATGTTATGCAAAGAATTGCTAATCATACTAAAGAAAGCCGCTATTGAATGCCAATCGTCTTTCCTGCACAGAATAAAACCTTCACTTCACCTTCATCTGACTGTCATCTTCCCGCCGTAGCCTGCCATGGCAATTTGAACGCGTGTGCAAAACGACTCAATCGAAAACTATTCAACCAAAAAAGAAGATACTCACTAGGAGAAGCAAATGATTAAGCGCACATTATTGGCATCTGCTCTGATAGCCTCAACACTTGGCGCTAGCGCCTCAGAATTAATTATTGCCGGACGAGACAGCAGCTACGGTGATGCGATGCAGTTTGTGGTCGACGAATATAAAAAAAATAATCCCAAGGCAGACATCACGTTAGTTAAGCGCCCGAGTAAAGGGCTGTATGAAAGCGTCGTGCTCTCCATGCGCGAAAAAACCGGTAACTATGATGTGATTTTAATGGATGACACCTGGGCACCTGAATTCCTAGCCAACAAGTGGTTATCCCCACTTCCTGATTCACTCGAAGATAAAGACTTTATTCAGTCCACTGTAGATATCGGTCGCCAAGATGGCAAAGGTGCGAGCTATGCATTGCCAATGGTGGGTAACGTGGCGATGTTTGCGTGGAATAAAGACCTGTTCGATCAGTACAAACTTCAACAACCAAAAACATGGACGGATGTGTTGAACCTAGCGAACACCATTAGCCGAGATGGCAAAGCCAATGGCGTGGTGTATCGCGGAGTAAAAGGCAACCCGATCGTGACGGGGTTTTTGCCTATTCTGTGGGGATATGGTGGCGATGTTGTCGATAGCAGCGGAAAACCGACCTTGAATACCCCGCAAGCTAAACAAGCATTAGAAACCTTCTTAGCCATGAAGCAATATGCGCCAAAAGGAGTGGATGTATTTAATGCGGATGAAGTTCGCGATGCATTACAAAAAGGCACCGCAGCGATGGCAATCGAAGTATGGCCAGCTTGGGTGCCGGATCTTGATAACGCCAAAGTCTCGAATGTGGTCGGTAAAATGGAAATGATGGCACCACCAGCAGAAACCGGACAGCCAGCACCGATGCTGGGTATCTGGCAGCTTGCCATTCCGGCGGATGCGAAAAACAAAGTGGAAGCGGAGCAATTCCTTGCATTTGCTAGCAGTGCTGAAATGCAAAAAGCATTAGCACTAAACTTCGGTATACCGCCAACGCGCCATAGCGTGTATGCAGACCCGCAAGTTGTCAGCCAATACCGTTGGTATCCGCAACAAGCCGCAGCGTTAGAAGCGGGTAAAGCGCGCCCACGTATTCAAAACTGGGCCGAAGTGGAAAGTATTTTAGGCGACTTTTTACAAATGGCGATGATGGGGCAAATGACCGCGGATCAAGCCTTGGGACAAGCA
This sequence comes from Providencia alcalifaciens, assembly GCF_020271745.1. Taxonomy (NCBI): domain Bacteria; kingdom Pseudomonadati; phylum Pseudomonadota; class Gammaproteobacteria; order Enterobacterales; family Morganellaceae; genus Providencia; species Providencia alcalifaciens. Next base: position 1,668,749 of record NZ_CP084296.1, read on the forward strand.
CAAAAACGTATTGAACGTAGTACCAAAAAATAGCACCCAAAAAATAGCACCCCAAAAATAGTGATGTTTTCATGGCGCTAGAAACTAGCGCCTTTATGGAATGCTGAGTATGTTATTTGAAAACCGTAAACAGTTGTTTTGGTTACTCCTCCCAGCGTTGATTCTGCTGGGATTATTGACGTTGTATCCTATTCTTTCCGTGCTGTATCACGCGTTTGGGCAAGTGGATTATATCGATGACAGCTACCATTTTATTGGTTGGTCGAATTTCTCTGAATTGTTCGATGACTTTTTCTTTCTGGCTGCGATTAAAAATACCTTCGTGTTTACCCTCGTGGCCTCCATCGCCCAAGTTCTCTTAGGGCTGTGGCTAGCTCTGCTGTTTAATCGTCAATTTACTGGGCGTAAATTTGCGTTACCCATCATTATCTACCCAATGATGCTTTCTACGCTGGTGTGTTCCTCGATTTGGCGCTCTTGGTATAACTACGATTTTGGATTCTTAAATAGCCTGTTGGTGGCTATCGGTTTACCTGCTCAAGAGTGGTTATTCAATCCTGACTTAGCTTTGTACGCCATTGCCTTGGTGGATACATGGCAATGGACGCCAATGGCATTTCTGATCATTCTGGCGGGCTTGCAGTCCATTCCTAAAGATATTGGTGAAGCGGCGATGGTGGATGGCGCAAAAGGCTGGAAATCCTTTGTCTACATCACGCTTCCACTGATTAAGAAGCAACTGATGTTGGCATTTTTATTGCGCTCTATCGATACCTTTAAGTTATTCGACAAAGTGTATGTGATGACGGGAGGCGGCCCAGGAAATTCAACCGAGACATTATCCATGTTTGTCTATAAATACGGTTTCCGCTTCTTTGATTTAGGCATGGCGAGTGCGGCGGCGTTAGTGATGTTGGTGATTTCCTTGCTGATGACATTGATTTATGCCCGCAACGTAATGAAAGGACGCCTATCATGAAAGCCAAAATACACACATTGTTGGTTTGGTTGGCGGTGTTGATCATGACGCTGCCAATTATTTGGATGTTCGGCACGGCGTTTAAATCCCCGTCAGAGATTATGCAATCGGGGGCGCAATTACTGCCAAGCCAATTGAGCTTATCCGCGTTTGAAAAGCTATTTGAAGGGGATTTGCTGCGCTTAGTGGGCAATACGGTTTTAGTCTCGGTGGGGGCAACAGCGGTTTCAGTGGTGCTCGCGTTCTTTTGTGCTTACGCCTTAGTGCGTTATCGCTTCCCCGCTAAGCTCGATAACGTGTTTTTGCTCGGTGTATTGATTATCAAAATGATGCCGCCAATTGTGATTGCCATTCCGCTCTATTCCTTGATGAACCACGTCGGGTTACTGAATACCCGCATTGGGCTGATTTTGTCTTATCAGGTGTATACCTTGCCGTTTTGTATCTGGATGCTGCTCGGTTTTATTCGCGATATTCCATTAGAAATTGAAGAGGCAGGGGCGATGGATGGAGCGAATTTATTGCGTCGTTTGGCCTATATCGTCTTTCCTCTGTGTGCGCCGGGGTTAGTCGCGACGGCGATTTTTTCCATGATCCTCGGCTGGAATGAGTTTTTATTCTCGCTGTTATTTATTCATACGCCAGACAAATTCACCATCCCATTATTTATCTCCAACTTTATGACTGAAGACGGTACCGCGTGGGGGGAAATGATGGCGATAGGGATTGTTTCTTCACTGCCGATGCTGGCACTGGCGGGCTATATGCAGCGCTACTTATTACGTGGTTTCTCGATGGGATTGAAATAATAGGCACTTATCATGAAAAAACTCGAACTGATTAACATGGGTAAAAGCTACGCAGGGCACTGCGTGATCCCTCAAGTGGATTTAACCATCGACAATGGCGAATTTGTGGTGTTTGTTGGTCCTTCTGGCTGTGGGAAATCCACGTTGCTACGTATGATTGCAGGGCTTGAATCCATCACTGAGGGGGAGCTGAAACTCAATGGTCAACCTCTAAATGATGTGCATCCCTCACTGCGACAAGTGGCAATGGTGTTCCAATCCTATGCCCTATATCCCCACATGAGCGTGGAAAAAAATATGGGATTCCCGCTGAAGATGGCGGGAATGAGTGCGCGAGAAATTACCCAAAAAGTACGGGAAACCGCAGAGAATTTACAATTAACCCATTTGCTTGACAGACTTCCATCGGCACTCTCTGGTGGGCAGCGTCAACGGGTGGCGATTGGTCGCGCGATTGTGCGTGACCCTGAGTTATTTTTGTTTGATGAACCGCTGTCTAACCTTGATGCCAAATTACGCGGCGAGATGCGTATTTACTTGAAGCAACTTCATCAAAATTTGAAAGCCACCATGATTTACGTGACTCACGACCAAGTTGAAGCGATGACTTTGGCTGACCGTATTGTGGTTTTAAATCAAGGGTGTATTGAGCAAGTTGGCACGCCTGAAACGTTGTACCAGCAGCCAGCCAATAAATTTGTGGCGTCATTTATTGGGTCACCAGTGATGAACTTTCTCGCGCCGCAAATGTTTGACTCAATCGATATTCCACGACCCACAGAAGCGGAGTGTGTGGGCGTTCGCCCTAATCAAGTGATGGTGGATAGCCAAAACCCAGATGCCTTTATGCCTATCACAGTGGTGGAGCCTCTTGGGCATTCTCGGCTCTACTATGGTGTATTACAAGGGCAGCATTTTGTGGTGGAGAGTGACCAGATTTATGGTGTGGGGGATAGGCTGCCAATAAGCTTATCGCGTTCGACGCTGCATTTTTTTGATGGGCAGGAACAACGGATTGAGATGGCTAAGACAAGGACAAACCATGCAGCCTAGTTTTCAAGTTACGGTAGTGGGAACGGGGGATGCTTATGATAGTGAGCGCACCAATGCTAGCATTCTTGTGAAAGAATCAGATTACCAATTGCTGGTGGATTGTGGCCCGACGGTGCCTCAAGCACTGTTTGGACAAATGCATGTGGAAGAATTGGATGCTATCTATTTGACCCACACTCATCCTGATCACTGTCTTGGGCTGACCACATTACTCAATTGGATGGATTCGTACCGACGCCAGCGCCCACTGACAATTATTGCTCAGCGAGAACAATGGGCGCTATTGGCGCCGCTTCTTGCCTTTGCCCATTGGCCAAAAGCGCAATTAGGTTTTGAGATCATCCAAAAAAAGAGTGAAGAGATTCAATGTATTGGTAATTGGAAAGTGACGACGGCGTTAACCCAACATTCAGTAAGTAATCGCAGTTTACACCTAACGGCGAATTCGGGGCGTAGCCTGTTTTATTCAGGGGATGGTGAGATTTCACCCCAAGGGGAGCAATTGGCACGGCAAAGCGATTGGGTGTTTTTGGAGTGTGAAACCCTCGATATTCATCCAAGTCACGGCTCTTGGGCGTCACTCCAGCAACGGCTGAAATCGTTATCGCCTAAACCGAATAGCCAATGGCGGCTTTATCATATTGAACCACGTTACCGAGATAGCCTACGTCAACAGATTGCCGAATATCGGTTTCTTCAGTTGGCTCAGCAGGGGGAATACTTATCATGATGCAAAATCGAAAAGTGACGGCATCGGATGTGGCGGAAGTGGCGGGCGTTTCCCGTTCGTCGGTATCCCGGGCATTTACCGAAGGCGCGAGTATCCACCCGAAAAAGCAGCAAAAGATTTTAGATGTGGCGAAGCGGTTGGGTTATCAACCTAATTTTTTTGCTCGTACACTGAGCACGCCTAACCAGAAAAAACGTTCCAATATTGTGGCGATTCTTGTCAGTGACTTATCGAACCCGTATGAATCCTACTTGTTTGAAGCCTTATCCAGCGCATTACAAGGGTACGGAAAGCAGCCGATGCTGTTGAATGTGAAACAGGCGGACGACCTTGATGCGGCGATTTTGCAATTATCGGGGTATCAAATTGATGGGGTTGTCGCTGTGGTGGGGTCACTGCCAGCGGAGCATTTTCATCAATGTTTAAAGCTCTCTTTACCACTAATCACACTGGGGCGAAGTGATGCAGCTGGGTTTATCTCTTCAGTACAAACGGATAACCCATTAGCCGGAGAAATGGCGGCAAAATACCTATTAAGTTTAGGCTTATCTCGGTTGGGATTTCTGGCAGGACGTGGAGATGGACAAGCATCAAATGAACGCTATCAAGGCTTTAAAAACCATTTAATGGCAGCAGGCTATCCTGAACCCATGTGCTTATCAGCGGGGAGCTATCGTTATCAAGCGGGCTTTGAGGCGGCGTTACAACATCAGCAGCAACTTCAATCACTGGATGGCTTATTTTGTGCCGCAGATTCTTTAGCACTGGGGGTAATGGATTGTTGCCGGCAAGCGCTGAATATCACGATTCCCGCGCAACTCAGGATAGTGGGATGTGATGATATTCCGATGGCGGGGTGGGAAGGGTATCAACTTACCACATTGGCACAGCCTGTGGATCGCATTGCCCAGCAAGTGATTACCTTACTTGAAGGCATTTGGGCGCAGTCAGAGAATCAACCGAATCTTATCAAGCTTGAGCCTGAGCTGATTGTGCGCAAAAGCGCATAAAAAATGCCTCGGATGAGGCATTGAGAGTGGCAATTACTGGCTTTTTTGCCACCAGGAAACAATATAGTCCGCTACCTGTTCAGGGTTATTGATATCCAATTGCGGGACGTCGGTATCGATGATTTCATTGCTGGCAACCGCCACAACATACTGGTCGATTAAGCCGTTTAGCGGTTTACCCACATCGGATCGAAATAGCGCGATTTTATCGATGGGCTCACTTTTGAATCCTTCCACTAAGATCAGATCTAATGAGGCGGGATCAAAACGGCTAGCCAGATAGCTCAGATCCATTTCATTGCATTCAGGGGTTTCCGTCATTAATGCCCAGCGCTGATTACTTGCCACTAACGTTTGGTCTGCACCTGCTTTGCGTAATTCATAGCTGTCTTTGCCCGGTGTATCAATCTCCATATCGTGATGCGTGTGCTTGATTAAGCCCACACGAATATGGCGCAGTCTCAGCAAAGGGATAACTTTCTTGAGCAAAGTTGTTTTCCCGGTGCCACTGTAGGCGGTGATCCCGAGTAGAGGTAACGTGTTCTGGTTCATGATTTTTTTTGTTGTAACTCCCAGTTACGGCTATCTTCCGGCGTATTTAAATTAGCAAACGAGCCGGTTTCAGAGGTAAATATGACACCTTTTGCATCAATTTCACGCATAAATAGCATCAGTTTGCGATCTCCTCTTGCGAGGTAATCATCCAACGGTTTCTGAAGAGACCGATGGAGTAGGGTAAATGTCGGGTGTTCCCGTTCGTTATCGCAGGCGTAGCAGGCAAGGTGCTCACCTTTTTCGCGAAACATTTTTTCGGCTAAATCAGTTGGGAATTCGGGAACATCGCAAGGGACAAATAACAGCCAATCGGTGGTGACTTGATGGAGTGCAGCTTGCATACCGGCTAAGGGACCCGAAAAATCCGCGGTTAAATCCGTGAAAACGGGCAGCTGGCTCTGCGCATATTCTGCAGGGTGGCGATTAGCATTGATAATCAATTGACCGACTTGCGGTTGCAAACGTTCAATAATGTAGCGGTATAACGGCTTACCCAATAAAGGAATTAAACCCTTATCTTGGCCGCCCATGCGGGTACCTTTTCCCCCAGCGAGGATAACGCCTGTAATCGACTGACGAAATGACATGTTCAATATCTCTGAAAATCTTAGCGAAAATGTTTTAACGAACTTAAATAATTTTTTGAGTATAGTAAAAGCTAAAATCTATTCTATTTTCCTATAAAATCAATGAATATTAATACAAGAAACGGTTAAACTTTACTTAGATTGACAACTGTTCCCTTTTTCTCTTGTAGGATTATTGGTAACTTGTATCGAATATTCGTGATAAGGAATAAACATGAAATGCCATCGTTTAAATGAAGTCATTGAACTTCTGCATCCAGTATGGAAGGACAATTCAGATTTAAATTTAGTGCAATTACTGCAAAAACTGGCGGATGAAGCGGGTTTTAAAGGCAGTTTATCTGAACTGACAGACGACGTATTAATTTATCATCTAAAAATGCGTGGCACCGACAGTGATGCGGTGATCCCCGGTATTCAAAAAGATTACGAAGATGATTTTAAAACGGCCATTCTACGCGCTCGTGGCATCATAAAAGACTAAATGGACATGGATTTAACTGAACAATCAAGCTTCCACTTTAGTGGAATCTCCCCAGATTTGATCCTTGATGCGTTGATGGAAGCGGGAATTTACCCGGAATCAGGGCTGACAGAGCTTAACAGCTACGAAAATCGCGTTTACCAATTTCAGGATGAAAACCGCCAACGCTATGTGGTGAAATTTTATCGTCCTGAGCGTTGGAACCGTTCTCAAATTCAAGAAGAGCATGATTTTACCCTTGAGTTACAAGATGAAGGCCTATCGGTGGCTGCGCCTTTAGAATTTGCCGGACAAACGGTATTAGAGTTTGGTGGGTTTATGTTTGCACTCTTTCCGAGTATCGGAGGGCGCCAATATGAAACGGATAACTTATTCCAGCTTGAGGGTGTCGGTCACTTATTAGGGCGTGTACATCAAATAGGTAAACAGCGAAACTTTGCATTTCGTCCGACTCTTGGAGTGGAAGAGTACCTTGACCAACCGAGAAATATTATCGCCACCAGTTCATTAATTACTGAACGTGATAAAGCACCATTGATAGATTCACTGGATAAGTTGATTGCCCAAGTTAAAGCTCTGTGGCCTGCTCAGCAATCTTTTATTCGTCTACAAGGGGATTGCCATCCCGGCAATATTTTGTGGCGTGATGAAGCTTGGCTGGTGGATTTTGACGATGCACGCAATGGTCCTGCGGTGCAAGATTTATGGATGTTGCTTAATGGTTCGCGCCAAGAGCAAATTATCCAACTGGATACGTTGTTAGAAGCGTATAACGAGTTTTGTGATTTTGATGTACGTGAGTTAAAGCTGATTGAACCGCTGCGTGCGATGCGAATGGTGCATTATTTAGGATGGATCCTTCGCCGCTGGCAAGATCCCGCTTTCCCGAAAGCATTTTCTTGGATCCAATCCGCTGATTTTTGGCAAAAACAATCTATCGAGTTTGCACAGCAAACTGAGCGGTTGTTAGATGTTCCTTTGCAATTGAACCCGCAATTTTAATATTTAAGACTGTGTTTTTGGAGAACGTTTTCTATGAAAAAAATCATGTTGGCTCTGATTGGTATTGCCATGTCTTTTGGTGCTGCGGCAGCAAATTATTCAGAAGGTAAAGAGTACACGGATGTTAAGCCGCCAGTACAAGATTTACCGCAAGTTCTGGAGTTTTTCTCATTCTATTGCCCACACTGTTATCAGTTTGAAAGCATCTACAAAGTGCCACAAACGGTTGCGGAAAACCTGCCTGAAGGTGTCACTAAAGCCCGTTATCACGTTGATTTCTTAGGCCCTCTAGGGGCTCAAATGACTCAGGCGTGGGCTGTGGCGATGGTGCTGAAAGTCGAAGATAAAGTGACGCCAATTCTGTTTGAAGGTATTCAAAAAACTCAAACTATCAATACTCCAGCGGATATCCGTAATGCATTTATTAAAGCGGGAGTAACAGGTGAAGAATACGATGCAGCGCTAAATAGCTTTGTCGTGAAATCGTTAGTTGCTAAGCAACAAAATGCCGCACAAGATTTAAAACTGCGTGGCGTGCCAGCGTTATTCGTCGATGGTCAATATCAAATCCGTAATAACGGAATTTCTGTCGATAACGCAGAGGATTATGCTAAAGAATACTCAAAAGTTGTGAACTTCTTAGTCAGTAAAAAATAATCAGTGAAGATAGCGGCAATTTGCCGCTATCTTTTTATTTGCTGATTGTCCATTATCAATATCCACAATTCGAGCATCCCTTCTGATTTGCGACAAATCAAAACCTTGTTAGCTAACTTATTGATTTTATTTTATTGTTTTCTTGTTGCAATTTTCTTACTCATTGAATCCTTTAGATAACTAAATTTTATTCACAAAGTTATCCACAGGATGTTCTCGCGTGAAAAATGGGATAACTCGGCGGGAAATTGAATCTCAAGGTGTATCTGAAGCCACAATGTGGCATCCTATCCCCCATTCATTCCCGATAAAAAAGATGATGACAGATTATGGCTCAGATTGCTGAAAATCCCCTTATTTTGGTAGATGGTTCTTCCTACCTGTACCGTGCTTATCATGCATTCCCTCCATTGACCAACAGCGCTGGTGAACCTACCGGAGCGATGTATGGCGTGTTGAATATGCTGCGTAGCCTAATCATGCAATATACCCCGAGTCATGTGGCGGTTGTCTTTGATGCCAAGGGAAAAACGTTCCGTGATGAACTGTTTGAAAGCTACAAATCCCATCGCCCGCCAATGCCGGACGATCTGCGCGCTCAAATCGCACCATTGCATGAAATGGTGGAAGCCATGGGGCTGCCGTTGCTAGTGGTGCCTGGTGTGGAAGCGGATGACGTCATCGGTACGTTGGCGCGTGAGGCCAGCAGTAAAGGGATGCCAGTGCTGATCAGCACAGGGGATAAAGATATGGCGCAGTTGGTTGAGCCGAATATCACCCTGATCAACACGATGACTAACACCATCTTGGGTCCTGAAGAAGTGGAAGCGAAGTATGGGGTTCCACCAAGCCTAATTATCGACTTTTTAGCTTTAATGGGTGACTCATCGGATAACATTCCGGGTGTGCCAGGTGTTGGTGAAAAAACTGCATTAGCGTTATTGCAAGGTATTGGTAGCTTAGACGACATCTATAAAAACTTAGACGCGATTGCTCCGCTAGGTTTCCGTGGCTCTAAAACCCTCGCACCAAAAATGGAAGAGAACCGCGAACTCGCACTGTTATCTTACCAACTGGCGACGATTAAAACGGATGTTGAACTAGAAAAACCTTGTGAAGAACTCAAAGTGACGGAACTGGATGCGGATAAACTTCATTCGCTGTTTAGCCGTTATGAATTTAAACGCTGGTTGGCCGATATTGAAAATGGTAGCTGGATGGACGGCAAAGGGGCAAAACCGACTAAAGCCGCAGAAAGTTACCGTGCACCAGCAAGCCAGCCTACGGCAAAATCTAAGCCAGCAGTTCCAACGCTATGTGCTGAGAATTACCAAACAATTCTCGATAAAGAACAGCTAGACAACTGGGTGAAAAAACTCAGTGAAGCGACGCTGTTTGCCTTTGATACAGAAACTGACAGCCTTGATACGCAAGAAGCGCGTTTAGTCGGTATGTCTTTTGCCATCGAAGCCGGTCACGCCGCGTATTTACCTGTCGGACATGACTATCTTGATGCGCCAGACCAGTTGCCTTTAAAAGACGTTTTGGCCGCCATGAAGCCTATCTTGGAAAATGAGAAGATTGGCAAAATCGGTCAAAATCTAAAATACGATGCGGAAGTGTTATTAAATTACGATATTTCGCTAAAAGGCATCGCGTTTGACACTATGTTGGAATCTTATGTGTTGAACAGTGTGGCAGGCATGGGGCGTCATGATATGGACAGCCTTGCAGATCGCCATCTCAACCATAAAACCGTGAGTTTTGAAGAGATAGCGGGTAAAGGTAAAAAACAGTTAACCTTTAACCAAATTCCATTGGAACAAGCGGCAAATTATGCGGCGGAAGATGCGGATGTGACATTGTTACTGCATCAAGCGCTGTATCCGCAACTGGAAGCAGAACCAAAATTAGCCCACGTTTTCCAAAATATCGAAATGCCGTTGGTGCCAGTGTTGGTGCGTATGGAGCGCAAAGGTGTGCTGATTGACGCAGCGGCATTAGGGGCACAGTCTCAGGTGATCACCGCGCGTTTAGCGGAGCTGGAAAAACAGGCGTTTGAGTTAGCCGGTGAAGAGTTTAATTTGGCATCTCCGAAACAGTTGCAGACGATTTTATTCGAAAAGCTACAATTGCCGGTTATCAAGAAAACACCAAGTGGTGCAGCTTCAACTAACGAAGAAGTGCTTGAAGAGCTAGCGTTAAACCATGAATTACCGAAGTTACTGTTGGAACATCGTAGTCTAGCGAAGCTGAAATCCACCTATACGGATAAACTGCCGCTGATGATCAATCCAAAAACTCATCGCGTGCACACCTCCTATCACCAAGCAGTAACGGCGACGGGGCGTTTGTCTTCCCGTGACCCGAATTTGCAAAATATTCCGGTGCGTACCGAAGAAGGTCGCCGTATCCGCCAAGCGTTTGTGGCGCGTGATGGCTATAAAGTTATGGCGGCGGACTATTCACAAATTGAATTGCGTATTATGGCGCACCTTTCCCAAGATAAAGGTTTATTGACAGCGTTTGCGGAAGGGAAAGATATCCATAGAGCCACCGCAGCTGAAGTGTTTGGGGTTCCATTAGAGGAAGTCACCAGCGACCAACGCCGTAGCGCAAAAGCAATTAACTTCGGTTTGATTTATGGCATGAGTGCATTTGGTTTGGCTCGCCAGTTAGGGATCCCACGTGGAGAAGCACAGCGTTATATGGATCTCTACTTTGAACGTTATCCCGGTGTGTTGCGTTATATGGAAAATACTCGTCTGCAAGCGTCTGAACAAGGTTATGTTGAGACACTAGAAGGTCGTAGATTGTATCTTGCAGATATTAAATCCAGCAATGGTATGCGCCGTAAAGCAGCAGAACGCGAAGCAATCAACGCCCCAATGCAAGGTACTGCTGCCGACATCATCAAAAAAGCGATGATTGCGGTAGATAACTGGCTCGAAACCGAAAAACCGGGTGCAGATATGCTCATGCAGGTGCACGATGAACTGGTGTTTGAAGTCAAAGAATCCGAGTTAGCGAAGATGCAAGCGAAGGTTCAGGCGCTGATGGAGCAGAGTATGACGCTGGATGTTCCCCTTAAAGTGGAAGTCGGTGTCGGCATTAACTGGGACGAAGCCCACTAATATTCGTCTACTCGTCATATTTCGGGCTGTAGGGGTGTTGGCTGCACTCGTTGTGTATGCTCCTAGGGATATCCTCGTTTGCCGCCTACCTACAGCCGCGAACTATTTAGAGTATTGGTTGGTAAAACGATCTTAGAAGTAAAAACTAAAAGAAAGAGCTAAGCAAAAGATAATGTAAGGCACCCCAAAGGTTGGCGACAATGTTTGGGGTGTTTTTTTATGTTTAGAATATTTTTTATAGTGATATTTACGCAGTAAATTGGAGGCGTTTCATTCCCTTTAAATTGCACACAATTCATGGGTAAAATACTGAATTTTAAATATATCATAGGGATGGGAGAGACCGTTATTATGCGACTTAGATCTCATAAATATGTAGTAAAAATACGATTTTAACGAATAATCAGGCGGTATATAGAGCTGAATCGTAGTAAGCTTTGAAAAAAAACTACAAAAATCCTTTTTTTCGGGCGGGAAATAAAGTACATTATTAGGCGTAGGGTACAGAGGTAAGATGTTCTATCTTTCAGACCTTTTACTTCACGTAATCGGATTTAGCTGAATATTAGCTGCTCCAGTCAAGTTTTTGACTGGAGCATTTTTTTTACCTAAATTCTGATGCGCTAACGGCATAGACCGTTGTACGCCACATGGGCGTACAAGGAATGAAAAAATTATTCTGCGGCGTTACTGTACCAACTGTCGAGTTTGATACGTAATTTATCGATACCCATTTTTTTCAGCGCAGAGAAATATTCCACTTCAATATCGCCTTCCGCTGATAACGGCGCTAATGCTTGGCGAACTTCCATTAACTGTTTCTTTCTTGCACCTGATGCGAGCTTATCTGCTTTGGTCAGCAGAACAAGAACAGGAATGCTCATGGCAACTGACCATTCGATCATCTGCATATCAAGGTCTTTTAATGGATGACGGATATCCATTAAAATTACTAACCCTTTGATACATTCTCTTTTCTGTAAATATTCACCGAGAGCTTGCTGCCATTTACGCTTCATTTCTTCAGGTACTTCGGCATAACCGTAGCCCGGAAGGTCAACTAGGCGAATGCCCTCTTCAACTTCAAATAGGTTGATAAGCTGAGTTCTTCCCGGTGTTTTACTGGTTCTCGCTAAGCTTTTTTGCTGTGTTAATGCATTTAATGCACTGGATTTGCCTGCGTTAGATCGGCCAGCAAACGCCACCTCAATGCCCGTATCTTTAGGTAGATGACGGATATCGGGGGCACTGATGACAAATTTTGTCATGTGGTAGTTGTGGTTTTTAATTGCCATTGGTGGTTCTCCCTGAGTAGCCTCAAAAGGCTGGGGGATTATAGCGACTGAATAGCATACAAACAACAAATGGGGGATATTTGGTGCGATATCTATTTGAGAATGACATTATGCGAAGGTTTTTTCATTAAATAGCTCTGCAATGAGTTTAATTCAGAGAAATTTAACTCATTGGCGTAAATATAGGTAAATCTTTAGCAATTACTCCCGCTTCGCTCTAGAATTGGGCATTAATATGTTTGTGGGTATTAACAAAAGGGATCTTGAATGTTGAAACGAATTTTTGTGCCATTATTGGCAATCTGTGCAATGAGCACAGCTTCTCTAGCATTAGCCGCGGGTGAAACTTACGTTAAATTAGTCACCTCTGCAGGTAATATTGAATTAGAACTCAATAGTAAGAAAGCCCCTGTTAGTACTGAAAACTTCCTACAATATGTTAATGAAGGCTATTACAACGGTACAACTTTCCATCGTGTTATTCCTGGGTTTATGATCCAAGGCGGTGGTTTTAATAAAGAATTGCAGCAAAAACAAACCCGTGCACCAATCGCTAACGAAGCTGATAATGGATTACGTAATTTACGTGGGACTATTTCAATGGCTCGTAGCGCAAATAAAGACAGTGCAACCAGCCAATTCTTTATTAATGTCGCTGATAATGCGTTTTTAGATCACGGCCAACGTGATTTCGGCTACGCGGTATTCGGTAAAGTCGTTAAAGGAATGGATGTTGCAGACAAAATTTCTAAAGTAAAAACAGAGAACGTAGGTCCATATCAAAATGTTCCTGTTGAACCCATTACGATTATTTCTGCGGAAGTGGTTAAAAAGCCTTAATATCATTTCTAATGAAGAGGGTGGTTTATTGGAATCATCCTCTTATCTACAAAGCCTTTCTTTGCATTTTTTCTGATGAGTCAATAAATTCAACTCCATTTAATCTTTTAGGCGTTTATTGAGTTCATTGTATATTTCATCGTGCCTATCTACAGCGACGACAGCAACTGTCACCTGCACATTACCAACATCATCACTTTTTACTGTATAGGCTAAACGATATCCGTCCTTTTTCAATTTGATTTTGTAGCAATTGTATTGAAGAGAAAGTCGATTACTGGGAGCTGTAAGTAGCTCATAAGATTCTGTTCTTTTACGTAAAATCTTTTTAAATTTATCTTTTATTGATGAGTTAAGTGAATTCCATTCTTTTTTAGCTAAGGGCTTAAACGTTAATCTAACGCTGAAATTTTTGTTCATTATAAGTCATCCCAACTCACTTCTATTTCAGCATCATTCATGCGTGCAATTGTTTTTTCTAATAGGAGCTGATCGCCAAGTTTTTCAACCATAAGTTCGAATAAATCGGTAGGTACACAGTAAAAAATTGCTTTGTTGTGGCTTAAAATAGCAACAGGCTCACCATTTGATTCATTCATTGCGGCGGAGGGATTTTTTTTAAACTCACTAATTGATGATGTTTTTTTAGCGAGAAGCGTTTTGGTATACATAGCAACCTCTAAAATTAGCACTAAAAATAGAGCTAATTTTAGAGTAAAACAATAGATTATCCATAAAATACACAACCGGAAGAACAATTTAATTTAGTTATCCTGCTGTTATTTTACTCCATTGTATTTAAAGCATTTATTATCAAATTTTGGATGTTGTTATATTCTTGTGAATATAATCCCATGATTTTTATATGGAAATTTTGTACTGAAAGTGGGTTACTTGACGTAAATAGGCTATTTTCCTGTCTTGGCTGTGCTATGATAGCCGCCCTTTTGTGATAGTTTATGGTTTTTGGGACGCGTTCTAATTGCTAACCACCACGAATTATGCATAAACAAAAAACTTATAATGATAAAAATCAGTCGGATAGGCTACTATGCTTTTACTTATTGATAATTACGATTCATTTACATACAACTTATACCAATATTTCTGCGAACTAGGGGCGGAAGTGCTGGTGAAACGTAATGACGAAATTACCATTGAAGAAATCGAACAATTGGCTCCAACCCATTTGGTCATTTCACCGGGCCCTTGCACGCCTGATGAAGCGGGAATTTCTCTGGAAGCGATAAAATATTTTGCCGGGAAATTACCCATCTTGGGGGTATGTTTAGGTCATCAAGCCATTGGGCAAGCTTTTGGTGCCTCTGTCGTGAAAGCACGAGAAGTGATGCACGGCAAAACGTCATCTATCCACCATAATCATCAAGGTGTATTTAAAGGACTTAATCGGCCTTTAACGGTGACTCGCTATCACTCTTTAGTGATTGCGGCGGAAACACTACCAGCCTCTTTTGATGTCTCCGCGTGGTCACTGAATAATGGGGATATCGATGAAATTATGGGGATCCGCCATAAAACCCTGCCAATTGAAGGGGTTCAATTCCACCCTGAAAGTATTCTCAGCGAACAAGGTCATGAGCTGTTGAGTAATTTTCTCAAATATTAGTGGTTAATTTTTGCGAATAGCAAAATTAATTATGCATATTTTACCCTTGCCTATTGCTCTTTATTGATTTTTTATTCATATTTGATGCTTATATTTTCATTTAAGCATTCGATAAAGAGCAGGTGAGGGGTATGTCAGAACAACACGCAGTCAATCGGCAAACTTTTGATCAGGTTATGTTACCTATTTTTTCGCCAGCTGAATTTATTCCAGTTAAAGGCGAAGGTAGCCGCGTTTGGGATCAGCAAGGTAAAGAATATATTGATTTCGCAGGTGGGATCGCGGTTTTAGCTCTGGGTCATTGCCATCCAAGTCTAGTTGCTGCTGTTCGTGAACAAAGCGAAAAACTTTGGCATGTGAGCAATATTTTTACCAATGAACAGGCGTTAAAACTGGCCCAAAAATTAACCAAAGCAACGTTTGCGGATCGCGCATTTTTTGTGAACTCAGGTTCTGAAGCCAATGAAGCCGCATTCAAGTTAGCGCGTCGTTATGCCATCACCAAATATAGCCCATATAAAACGAAGATCATTGCATTCAAGCAAGCGTTCCACGGCAGAACATTATTTACTGTGTCAGTTGGTGGACAAGCGAAATATGCAGATGGTTTCGGTCCAAAGCCTGCGGATATTATTCATGTACCTTTTAATGACCTTGATGCCGTTAAAGCCGTTATCGATGAAAATACCTGCGCTGTGGTTTTGGAGCCAGTTCAAGGGGAAGGTGGCGTAACCCCTGCAACATCAGAATTTCTGCAAGGAGTACGTAAACTTTGCGATGAAAATAATGCATTACTTATTTTTGATGAAGTGCAAAGTGGAATGGGGCGTACGGGGAAATTATTCTCTTATATGCATTATGATGTAATTCCCGATATTTTAACCACCGCAAAAGCGCTCGGAGGTGGTTTCCCTATCAGTGCGATGATCACAACCGCGGAAATTGCGAAAACAATGGAAGTGGGATCTCACGGAACCACCTACGGCGGTAATCCGTTGGCATGTGCGGTAGGCAACGCTGCTTTCGATATTATCAATACAGATCAAGTGCTTGATGGTGTTGCTAAACGTCGAGAATTATTTTTGACCCATTTAAACAAGCTCAATGACCAATATGGCATTTTTGCTGAAATTCGCGGAATGGGCTTATTAATTGGCGCAGAACTGAATGGAAAATTGATTAATCGTTCAAAAGATATTCTACAAGCTTGTGCGGCAGAAGGGCTGATGATGCTTAATGCGGGTCCGAATGTATTACGCTTTACTCCATCGCTGATTATTTCTGAAGATGAAATTAATAGCGGGATGGCGAAATTGGAAACGGCAATTAGCAAACTGCTGGCTTAATTGTATTTTTATAGTGACAGAAGCGAATTTGCCTCTGTCACTATGGGAAGGAAATTAGGCTTTTAACTTATGTTTCAGTGCTGCAACGTCATTTTTTGTTTCAATTATAAGCTGATTGACTGCCTGTTCCTCTTTTGTGGTTGTATCGAGCATCGCTTGAGTTTCTTTCTTCATTGCTAACAATTTAGAAATTTGTTCATCAAGCTGTTTTATTTTTTGTTCTTTCTCTGCGCTAGTTGGCTTAGCTCGACGGGATGGATGAATATAACCCGTTGTACTGTGCCCTTTTGTTAATCGAGCCATTTTCTCTGCTTGGGTTTGTTCTAGGCCCACAGTTCTTCTATTCGTCACTTTAGTTTTTACTGTGCTTTTTCTCGCAGCCATTGTGTGAGTATTAGCATGTGAGGATGATGACACTATGTTTTCTTTACTTACTTGGGTACTGGCTAAAGGTATATTCTTTTGTGGAGAGCCATATTTTTTACTTTCAATTCCAGACTGTTCATTCGGATTCATTTCTTCTTTTGGTGAAAGTAAATTTGCTCGCAGTTTCTTTTGAGGCGTAAATGACTTCTGAGTTTCATTTGATGAACGGCTTATATCTGATTTATACCCCGAGGAATCAGAGTTTAAGCTTTCATTGCTAGAAGATAGTTTACTTTCTCGTTCGTTCAATGAATCCATATCTTTAAGAAGTCGATTTATTGATTTCATATCAGTTTTATCGACAAGTAATTTATCGAGTTGATGAGTTGATGGAGTTGCTAAGCTAACAAGACGACGGGTAATTTTTTCTTGTAAACTATCTTGAATATTATTGGTATCATCATTCCATTCAAGCTCATCATTGAACTCAAATTCATTATTATTGTTCTTTGTTTTATTCTCATCTATTTTTTTTGAGATAGAGATTTTTGGTATTATGCTAGATGCTGCCTCTTTTCTTATTTTCTCTTCATCCGCTTTTATTGTGTTTTTCTTATCGGTCTCTATTTTTTTCAGTTGCTCAGCTAGGTTAGCTTTTAATGATTTTAGCGTGTTAAGGTTATTTTCAACCTTTTGAGTTGATGCGGTATTCCGATAAGTGATTACATTGTTTTCTTTTGTTATTTCATGTTTTTTTTGGGTTTCGGTTTCCTTTTTAAAGGTGACTGAAAATTGTTCATTATTATTTTTTTTAAAGATGTTTTTTAAATAGCGAATACCTTTTTCATGGGTTGATTTTATTTCTAATATTAAATTTGAGAATCGGTTTGATGAACGTTTTAAATTAAATTCTTTAAAAACGTTAGTTTCTGGAACACTTATTTTATCAATTAGCATTAGTTCGGCATCCTGTTTTTCATTAATAAGGGGCTCATTTTTTATTGAGACGGAATGGTTGAAAATACGTGGGGATTTAAGAATTAAAAAATGACCATTAGCTTCAATTGCCTCATGGTATTTATAGGGAAGTGTTATTTTCTCTACTGGAGGCGAGTATTTAATTAGATTAATTTCTTTTTGTTCACTTGGCTCAAAATGACAAGTCGATACGGCGAAATGCTTTTTTTGATAATGTAAATTAGATAGGCGATTATTATCGGGTATGCATGAGCCAATATTACTGGTTTTTTTTATTTTATTAGATAATGATGAAGTGGCTATGGTTTTATTATCATTGATATTAATGATACTTTCGCTTCTTGGATTAATATTTTTAATCATCGTGTTGTAAACTCTTAATAATGGTTTAGTTACCACTATATTAGTTTGACAATTAACTATAATTATATAAAGAAACGATACTCATCAATGAGAGTATATAGATGAGAGGGGGAAATAAAGGACCCTAAGTAAAAAAATAGCTTTGTACATGAAGTATAAAGCTATTTCAATATCGAAGCCCCACCAAGAAAGGCGAGGCTAACAGGCGAATCAGCGAGTACCGTAAACGACAATCGTTTTGCCGTGTGCGGAGATTAAGTTTTGATCTTCCAGCATTTTTAAAATACGACCGACAGTTTCGCGAGAACAACCTACGATTTGACCGATTTCCTGACGAGTAATTTTGATTTGCATACCGTCTGGGTGAGTCATCGCATCAGGTTGTTTAGCTAAATTCAATAATGTTTGAGCAATACGACCAGTAACATCTAAGAATGCAAGGTTACCCACTTTTTCGGACGTGGTTTGCAAACGACTCGCCATTTGCGCAGAAAGGCGCATCAGGATATCTGGATTGACTTGAATCAGCTGACGGAATTTTTTGTAAGAAATTTCCGCGACTTCGCAAGCAACTTTCGCGCGAACCCACGCAGTACGTTCTTGTCCTTCTTCAAATAACCCAAGTTCGCCAATGAAATCTCCCTGATTTAAATAAGAGAGAATCATTTCCTTGCCTTCTTCATCTTTGATTAAAACAGCCACTGAACCTTTAACAATGTAGTAAAGGGTTTCTGCTTTTTCACCCTGATGGATCAGAGTGCTCTTGGATGGATACTTATGAATATGGCAGTGTGACAAAAACCATTCAAGAGTAGGGTCTGTTTGTGGCTTGCCGAGAACCATTAGCGTTATCCTCTGTATGTTATTGCAACCTTTCGAAAAGTAGGGAAAGGCTGACTTTAAAGTGTCTAGCTTAGCATATTAAGTCACATTGATGCCTATTATTAATAATCGCCCTAGGTCAATGCAAATTAATATCAATTGTATAATATAATCAATTAAATCGTTGAGTATTGATCTTCATCCTATCAACTAACCATTGTTTGTATCATATCCAATGCAGAAAGTCTCTCCTGTATCGCTTCAGCCTAATAATGCTGATATAACATTGTTTAGATATATGGAACAATGTGGCGATAAATATCACTATTTTCGAGAGGAATAAAAATGGAAGCACGCGTAAAGTGGGTTGAAGGGCTCTCTTTTTTAGGTGAGTCGGCATCAGGTCATCAAATCATGATGGATGGTAATGCAGGCGATAAAGCGCCAAGCCCGATGGAAATGGTTCTAATGGCGGCAGGTGGATGCAGTGCGATTGATGTGGTTTCTATTTTACAAAAAGGTCGTCAGGATATTGTTGATTGTGAAGTGAAATTAACTTCACAGCGTCGTGAAGAAGCCCCGCGTTATTTTACGGACATCAACCTGCACTTTATTGTGACGGGACGTGAATTAACGGACAAAGTGGTGGAGCGAGCGGTTCAACTTTCGGCAGAAAAATATTGTTCCGTTGCTATCATGTTAGAAAAAACGGTTAACGTAACTCATAGCTTCGAAATTAAAACACCGTAATTGTTTTCTTGATATTAAGATGCTTATCGATAATTAAGATAAGCATCTTGTTATTTATCTCTTTAATGAGAACCTCAAACTACCCATTTCGCTGTTTCATTAGTTTTTCCACTAATGGCATCATAATCAGCTCCATCGCGAGTCCTAATTTCCCACCGGGTACCACAATGGTATTTATCGCTGAAATAAACGAGCCATTTAACATGGATAATAAATAAGGAAAATCGATATGATCTAACCCTCTAAAGCGAATAACGATAAAACTTTCGTCCTGTGAAGGAATTGCTTTGGCAGAAAAAGGGTTAGAGGTGTCAACGGTAGGAACCCGCTGGAAGTTAATATGGGTACGAGAAAACTGTGGCGTAATATAGTTAATATAATCCCCCATCGAACGTACAACCGAGTCCATCACGGCTTCGCGGGAGTGTCCCCGCTCGGTGGTATCGCGGATCAATTTTTGAATCCATTCAAGGTTAACAATCGGCACCACACCCACAAGTAAATCAACATGTTGTGCAACATCGTGCTCAGGGGTAACAACGCCACCATGTAATCCTTCATAAAACAGCACATCGGTATTGGCTGGCAGGGATTCCCACGGAGTAAACGTACCGGGTTGCAGACCATAGGGCACGGCTTCATCGTAAGTATGTAAATATTTTCGAGACTGACCACTGCCAGTTTTAGCATAGTCAATTAGGGTCTGTTCAAGTAGAGAAAAATCGTTGGCCTCAGGGCCAAAATAGCTGATATGGCGCCCTTGCTCGCGGGCTTTACGAATGGCCATGTCCATTTCAGGGCGGGTATAACGATGAAAACTATCTCCCTCAAGAGTGGCAGGGTGGATATTTAATTGATGGAAAATTTTACGAAAAGCTTGGCTCGTTGAGGTTGTTCCTGCGCCACTCGAACCCGTCACTGCAATAATCGGATGCTTCTTCGACATAGTGGACTCCCATGTTTTACGCCATGACCACTATTTTTGAGAAACAGCGCTACGGGCGAAACTGGTTATTAGGCATGAAATTTACCGACTCATGTAACTCAGACCAGACTAGCACAATTTCGCCGGAAACTAACTGCCGTTTCACATCATTGACTTTGTCTTGCAAGCTTTTTTCGTGAACGCCGTAATCGGTTCCTTCGCGTAAAACATAACTCTCAATAAGGTTTTCAAGGGTTTCAGGGGCGAGATCTTTCCACGGAATAATCATGATTTTTGCTCATTCAAATACGCAGTTAGCCACAGGGGAATACGAGTTTCTAACCACATTTGAGGCTTTCTAAAACTGCCGCCGACAAAACCTACGTGACCACCATGTTCTGTCATTTGGTATTCAATATTTTCGGGTAAATGGCTTAAATCAGGCACGACTTCAGGCGCCATAAACGGGTCGTCTTTCGCGTGAATAATTAGGGTTGGCTTAGTAATTTGAGATAATTTAGGCAGCGCACTGCATTTTTGATAATAATCCGCAGCATCATCAAAACCATGAATACGCGCGGTGATCACATCATCGAATTCACGAATGCGTTTTAACTGCTTAAGCTGCAACAAATTAAGAGGGAGTGAACCGGGATAACGCACCAGTTTGCGGGTGGCGTTACGTTTCAATCCATTTAATAGGTAGCGTTGATAGAGCTGAGAAATTCCTTTTTCCATTTTCATGGAGCAGGCCTCGAGCATTAATGGCGCCGAGACAACGACACCGGCATCTAATTCAGCATTCTCACCGTTTTCAGCTAAATAACAGGCGAGCATATTACCGCCAAGGGAATAGCCGACCGCCGCAGTGGGGGCATCACCCCATGTCTGTTTTAACCAATGTAAAAAATAGCGGGCATCACTGGTTTCACCTGAATGATAAATACGTTTTTGGCGATTAGGTTCACCGCTGCATCCTCTAAAATGCATGATCACGCCGAGCCACCCTTGTTTTTGGGCGCTTTCTAACATCCCGTGGGCATAGGGGCTTTTAAAATTTCCTTCCAACCCATGAAAAATCACTAAACGAGGCTTTTCGCTTGCTTGTTCTGGGTTTTCACTCCAAGCAAGATCGATAAAATCACCGTCAGGCAATTCTAATCGCTGCCAGGTTGGGATAATTTTCGGAGTACGACGAAAGATCCTTGGCAATAAAGTTTGGAGGTGTGGGTTCTTTGCCCAGCTCATAGGGCGGAAATTTTCTGACATGGCCTTATTTTTTATCTAGTGGAACGCTTGTGAGTCACATAACATACTGTTATTTTTCTGTGATGCAAGTAAACAAATTTAGAAACAATTTAGGTTGAGGAACATAGTATAAATGACTCTGGGGCTAATTTTTTCGCTTTTTACGTTTTTATTCATTGCAGCAGTCACACCCGGCCCTAACAACATGTTGTTGACCTCTTGTGCAGCTAACTACGGTTTTCGTCGCAGTATCCAATTATTATTAGGAATAATGCTGGGAATGCAGTCAATTTTATATTTGTCTGCCTTCGGTGTTGCCGCGTTATTACTATTATATCCTGCAATTTATATTGTGCTGAAAATCATTGGTAGTGTTTATTTATTATGGCTAGCGTGGAAAACTGCCACCGCCAGCTACGAGCCACTCAAAACAGACAGTAAAGTGTCTAAAAGCGTCACTTGGTTTCAAGGCGGACTGTTGCAGTTCTTAAACCCGAAAGCGTGGATGATGGGGTTAGGTGCAGTAGGGAGTTTTAGTCTTCCAGGCGAGTTATTTACTCAGTCGATCATTGTGATGAGCATCGCTTTTGTGATTGTGAATTTTGTCGCGGGCTTGATTTGGATGGGCTTCGGTTCCTTGATTGGGGTTTTCCTACGTCGCCGCCGCGCATGGTTTATTTTCAACCTAGTGATGGGGATACTGACCGCCGCGTGTGTGCCGCTAATTTGGTTTGAATAAGTTTTTCGCGCAGAATAAAGGCACCTAAGGTGCCTTTTTTTGCTTTTCAATCCATACTATTCTCTAGTCTAAATCGACATTTTTACTACCGAACAGATAAGTGAAAATAAACCCGCACAGATAAGAGACTAAGACACCCCCAGCATACACCGCCATTGCAGGAAGCACACCTTGGTCTGACGTCATGAGTGGAATCGCGATTAATCCTGAAGGACCGAATACGGTATTTAACCCAACAGGTAAACCCATCCACGCGATAGCACCGATAAAGAAACCACCAGCAGCGCCCCCTAAACAGGCAGTGACAAACGGTTTCACGCGCGGTAACGTCACCCCGTAAATTAAGGGCTCACCAATACCTAAGAAGCCGGGGAATAGGGCACCACCAATTTGACTACGGGTAACAGAGCCTTTTTTGGCTTTCACGTACAGCGCTAATGCGGCACCCACTTGACCTGCACCCGCCATCGCTAAGATTGGGAATAACGAGTTAAACCCTTGGGCTTCCACTAACGCGACATACACCGGAATAAAGCCTTGGTGGACACCGAACATCACCGCAATTAAGAACAGACCCGCTAATACGGCTGTGCCAATAGGGTTTCCATTTAAGTGCATGAATAACCAAGACATCCCTTCGAATAACCACACGCCGATAGGCATGATAAAAACAAAGGTCGCCGCACCGACGATTAACAGCGTAATCGTTGAGGTTAAAATAATATCCAAACTGGCCGGAATGATTTTGCGTACTTGTTTTTCAACCCAAGCACCAAAAATACAGGCAATTAGGATCCCGATAATATTGCCTCTCGGGTCGATATACCAACCAAAGAAGTCTGTCATGCCGGAATAGAAGCCTTTAGTGGCTGCTGGGTCGTAACCTAGAATAAACAGCGCAGCGATAATGGCACCGTTAACACCGCTTCCCCCAAACGCTTTTTGGGCGTTATAACCAATCAACAATCCCATAAAGGTGAATAACCCTTTACCGAAGACACTCATATACGCAATTAAGCTTTTGAGGTGGGCAAGTTGGGTTGAATCCGCAGGAAATAAGTTTTGGTTTGCCGATAATAATGTGAGTAATGATGCCAAACCCATTAATAGACCTGCGCCGATAAAGCCCGGAATCAATGGGGTAAAAATAGTCGCAAATTTAGATAAAAAGCGATGAATGGCGCTGGTTTGTTTCTTCTTCAACTGCTGTTTATTGGCAGAAGCAATCTCTTTCAGATCTTGGGTCGCAGTAGCGTCATGAGCTTCATCCGCTTCGCCATTTTCTAACATTTGCTTCATTAAATCCGCGGCTGCTTGGGCTTTTCCTGGACCTAAAACAATTTGCAGCTGGTCGTCACTTTCAATCACGCCCAGTACGCCGGGGATTTTTTTGATTTCGGTTTTATCGATAAACTGATCATCATGTAAGGTGAGCCGTAAACGCGTCATGCAGTTACCACACTGCTTGATATTGCGACCGCCACCCACGTGTTGCAGGATCTGCTGTATCATTTCATTTGTTATTTTAGCCATACTGTTTCTCTCATAGAGATCCGCTGATTAGACGGATTTTGCGATGTTGAGGGCAGTGCGAATAAAGCCATTATTTTTAGCGAGTAATTGACGAGCTTCATCGGCATTTAAGCCAGATAAAATCATCAAAATCGCGGTCTTACAGTGTCTATCACATTGTTGTAATGCAGATTCTGCGCTTTGGCGGTCACATTCAGTTGCTTCCATCACAATTTTAGTTTGGCGTTCAATGAGCTTGGCGTTAGTCGCCTCCACATCTACCATTAAATTGCCAAAGACTTTGCCGATGCGGATCATCGCCCCGGTGGTGATCATATTTAAAATCAGTTTTTGTGCGGTTCCTGCTTTCATGCGCGAAGAGCCAGTGACAACTTCAGCACCCACAATCGGGGTGATGGCAATGTCAGCAGCTTGGGAGACAGGGCTATCAGGGTTACAGCTAATCGAGGCAACGGTTGCACCTAAGGAGCGTGCATATTTCATGGCACCCAGAACATAAGGCGTTCGGCCACTGGCGGCGATCCCAACTAAAATATCTTTTTGATTAAAATCGATATTCTTTAAGTTTTGCTCCCCTAATTCGGGTTTATCTTCTGCATTTTCAACCGCACGGAAGATAGCTTGGTGACCACCCGCAATCAGGCCAATAACTTGTTCATGAGGGGTTCCATAGGTTGGTGGGCATTCACTGGCATCGAGTATCCCTAAACGTCCCGAGGTACCCGCACCAGAATAAATCAGACGACCACCTTGTTGGAAAGCTGCCGCAACTTTATCGACCAATTGTGCAATTTGCGGTAAGGTTTTTTCGACAGCCAAAGGGACTTTTTTATCTTCATTGTTGATTACTTGAAGCATTTCAATGGTAGATAATTGGTCAATGTGGGTACTGGCTTCGTTACGGCTTTCCGTGACCATCTTGCTTAAATCAATCGACATAGTAATAACTCCTTAAACGTATCATGAGGGGTATGCTATGGAATTATTTATTCCTTTGATGTGATGAGTATCACGGTGTTATCTATTCTCTCTTGCCAATATAGGTGAATAAATTTGCATATTTATCACTCGATAAAATAATAGCAATTTGAATTATAATGATTAATTATCAAGCATTGAGTTTTTATTGAAGGAATAATTTATTTGTAAATTTATTATGTTGATGAAGGTTTATCTTCTTGAGGGCTACTATGACGTTACTCGATACCATCACGTACCTGTTACCGCGGTTAGCGGAAAACCAACGTAAAATTGCACAATTTATTTTAGAAAGTCCGGAAAATGTGCTGAAACTGTCATCTTCACAGTTAGCGGAGCAATTGGGGATCAGCCAATCTGCTATTGTGAAGTTTAGCCAAAAATTAGGTGTAAAGGGGTATCCCGCGCTGAAATTGGCGCTGAGTGAAATCATTGGTCGCCAACAGCAAGAGTTGGGGGAGCCTCACAGTGCGTTGCATAACCGTATTACTCAAACGGATAGCTTGATGGTGGTCGCGCAGAAGCTGGCATTAGAGAAAAATTATTCCATCACGGAAACAACTAAACGCCTTGATTTTAAACAGTTTGAAAAAATTATTGAACGCATAGACCGCGCACAACGCGTGCAAATTGTTGGGATTGGCGGCTCAGGGCTTACCGCGAAAGATTTAAGCTATAAACTCCAGAAGATAGGTATTACCACTCTTGTGGAGCCGGATCATCACGTTCAAATTGCTGCCGCCTTAACCTTGACGCCGAATGATGTGCAAATCGTCATTTCCTTCTCTGGAAAGCGCAAAGATATGCTTACTGCCGCCAATATTGGGCGCCAAAATGGTGCTTGCGTTATCGCTATCACGCGCTCGAAAGATTCTCCACTCGCTCAAATGTCAGACTATATGTTGGAAAGTGTGGCGGAAGAGAACGAATGGCGTAGTTCATCAATTTCGTCAAGAACGGCACAAAATACCCTTACCGATTTGCTGTTCATGGCGTTGTTACAAAAACGGGAAGATAAAGCGAAAGCATTGGTGATGAATGCCAAAGTGATGATTAATAAACTTGACGAATAACTATTAATGCCCCGATAACTTTGCAAAATAATCTTATCTGCGTTAAGACTAAAGGAGGCATTATTTCGCTTAAAACAATTCATTGAGGGAGAGTCCATGAGGGCATTGATCGTTTATACCGAGCTAACGGATGAAGATTCTGTGATCAGCCATGCGGTTGCACGGCTGGCAAGTGAACTGAATGACGAACACGTCGAAACGGTCATTATTCGTGATTTTGAAGACGGCCTCGCCTATATTCGCTCAAATACCAGCATTGACTGCTTGCTTTACGGGCGAGATATGTCCGATAAGGAAGAACAAGCTCAAGCTCATCGGTTAATTACTCAGCTTCATCGTCGCCAAGAAGATGTGCCTGTCTTTCTCTTAAGTGATCGTGAAGAAGCCTTAGTGGCATTTGATAGAAAAATGATGGAGCAGGTGGATGAATTTGCATGGATTTTAGAGGATTCAGCGGACTTTATTGCCGGACGCGTTCTTGCTGCCATCATTCGTTACCGTGCGCAATTGCTCCCACCATTAATGAAAAGTTTGATTAAATACAGTGATGTACACGAACATTCATGGGCAGCGCCGGGGCACCAAGGAGGTGTCGGCTTTACCAAAACACCTGCTGGGCGTATTTATCACGACTTTTTTGGCGAAAATTTATTCCGTACAGATATCGGCATCGAGCGAGTTGCCGTGGGTTCGTTGCTTGATCACACCGGGGCATTTGGGGAATGTGAGAAAAACGCGGCACGAATTTTTGGTGCTGACCAATCCTATTCCGTTGTGGTCGGGACTTCGGGTTCAAACCGTACCATTATGCAAGCTTGCATGACGGATGACGACGTGGTGGTCATTGACCGAAACTGCCATAAATCCATCGAACAAGGTTTAATTTTAACGGGAGCAAAGCCTGTTTATATGGTCCCGAGTCGTAACCGTTATGGGATTATTGGACCGATTTACCCAACAGAAATGTCCCCTGAAGCCATTCAGAAAAAGATAGCTAATAATCCATTTACTGCCGATAAAACGGATAAAAAGCCAGCGTATAGTGTGGTAACAAACTGCACTTATGATGGTGTTTGCTACAACGCGCGCAAAGTGCAAAATTTATTGGATAAATCCCTCGATAGAATCCATTTCGATGAGGCATGGTATGGCTACGCGCGATTCAACCCGATTTATCGTGACCATTTTGCGATGCGTGATGAAGAGCGCAAAGAGGATGACCCAACCATTTTTGCCACTCACTCGACTCATAAATTATTGAATGCGCTGTCTCAAGCTTCGTTCATTCATGTTCGAAATGGCCGAAATGCCATTGATTTTAATCGCTTTAATCAAGCCTACCACATGCATGCAACCACTTCACCGCTGTATGCCATTTGCGCTTCGAACGATATTGCGGCAGATATGATGGATGGGAATAGTGGGCGCTCATTAACGGATGAAGTGATCCGCGAAGCTATCGACTTTCGTCAATCACTCGGCTACTTGTACAAAGAGTTCCAAAATGATGGTGAGTGGTTTTTCAAACCATGGAATCAGGAAACGGTGAAGGATCCTGTAACAGGAGAGCGCTACGATTTTGAGTTTGCTCCCGTTGAATTGCTAATGAAAGAGCAAAGCTGCTGGGTAATGAACCCTGAAGATACGTGGCATGGTTTCAAAAATATTCCTGCAGATTGGGCGATGTTAGACCCTATCAAAGTGAGTATTTTAGCGCCTGGGATGGGAGATGATGGCAAGCTGCTTGATTCCGGAGTCCCTGCGGCGCTCGTGACTGCATGGCTAAATCATTATGGTATTGTGCCAACCCGCACCACTGATTTCCAAATTATGTTCCTGTTTTCTATGGGGATCACCAAAGGGAAATGGGGCACATTAGTCAATGCATTGCTCTCCTTTAAACGCCACTATGATACCAACACTCAACTGAAAAAAGTGTTACCGGAAGTGGTGGAAGTAGCTCCTGAAATTTATGGTGAGATGGGGCTGCGGGACTTGGGGGATAAGATGTTTGCTTACTTGCAACGTAATAATCCGGGAAGTCAGCTGAATCAAGCCTATTCAGAGTTACCCAATGTCATGATGAGCCCGCGTGATGCCTATCAACAGATCGTTGCGAATCGCGTTGAAGCTGTGCCATTAGATAAGCTGGCTGGGCGTATTGCGGCGAATTCGATTATTCCTTACCCACCGGGGATCCCAATGCTGTTATCCGGCGAAAGCTTTGGAGAAACCAACAGCCCGCATATTGGTTACTTGCGCAGTTTACAAGCGTGGGATAGCGAGTTTCCGGGCTTTGAACATGAAACAGAAGGCACGGAAAAAATTGATGGCGAATATCATGTGATGTGTGTGAAGGTGTGAAGCGATGCCTTATAACAATGGCATGAAGTACATCTAATTTTCTTGTACTGCCTAGCCAAGTTTAATGAGTCTGTTTTTTTGCCATACATTTCAAAGCTGCCTGCGCTATTTTTTATAG
Source organism: Providencia alcalifaciens (assembly GCF_020271745.1). Classification (NCBI taxonomy): domain Bacteria; kingdom Pseudomonadati; phylum Pseudomonadota; class Gammaproteobacteria; order Enterobacterales; family Morganellaceae; genus Providencia; species Providencia alcalifaciens. The sequence continues at coordinate 1,697,114 of NZ_CP084296.1, forward strand.
CGTTTGGCAGGCTTCTTCTCATTATTATCGGCGTATTATTTGAGAGAATTGCTTATCGACCAATGGGATCAATGGGATTTGTTGCTTGTTAAAATAATCATTATCTTCAATAAAGCCTAATTGATGACAATATTGAGAAGCGTAGCCACTGACTAACAGTTTCCAGTTAAATTTAAAATCAGGGTAGGTTTTCTTGGCGATTTTATAAATGCTGGTTGTGCAGTTATTCCACATGGAATGGTATTTTTCGTTGGTCTCTTTGAGCTGATTAAGTTTGCTCATATAATTGAGAAACAGTTCTATAATAAGTGGCTTATCTAAATTTAAGGGATAGATATAGACTTGCTCATTGCGTAAATTAACGCGAGTACCAATTAAATCCTGCTCATCAGCGACCACATAGATAATATCGTAGTTATAGAAAAATCCCTTCCAAACCGAAAATTGTTGATGTGTTTTTCGCCTTGTCTCGATAGAAAAAGAGACATAGTCTCCATTGGAAAAACCGAAGCTCAGAAAAACATGGGCGATCATTTTGCCAGACCAGTGGGATTGCACTAAGTCTACGCTTTGCAAGTTAGACAGGTTGTAATGCTTAGTATCCCAAGTGTATTCATTCTTATCGGCAAACTGGAAAGAGCGAAAATTATGAATGGCGATATCCGAAGTTTCGTTATTAAAATCCATATGGGATTTATAACGATACTCCGTTCTCCACTCATTTTGAGGTAATAGATTGCTCATTTGCGCACTACATTTTTAATAGAACAGACATGGCGCGGGAATAATCTAAAACAATGCCCGGTGTCCACGTCATAATACTTGCATGTTTTCTGAGTTGGGACATGACCCAAAGCTCAGGGCTAAAGAGCAATTTAAGCAGCAGCATGAAGCCGCCTTTTTTCTCGGTAAAATATCCCTCGGTACTTTTTATCAGCGCCAAAGAAACGACGGTTGAACAATTGCGATTTGTTAAATTGTAGGTCGTGTCTTTACTGTATTCTTGCCAAAATGCGTCTAGCTTTTCTTTACTGATCCCTTCAATGGTTAATTTGAAGTTGGATGGCGGCGCAATTTTCATTTCATCAAGATAACTGATTTGAAAAACACCTGTGTCATTGTTTTCTTCGGTGGATTTCAATATCTGTAAGAATTGCGCGGTATCGCGGTCGATATCTTTCTCTGGGTAGTGGCTGATATAAATTTCATCCAGCTCGAAAGCAACATGCCCAGTACTAATCACACCCAATGAATTACGGGAAACAATATAACGCTGGATAATTTTAAAAAATAGCGGCAGTTGCCCAGTAGTTGTCCATACATGTAATGTGCCGTGCTCTCTATTTGAAGCGTCATTATTGCGCGTAAATACCATCTGATTAGCATTGGAAATCTGGCTGCTCACAACAAAGTAGTAAACAAAGAATGAGTCGAGGGAGAAGATCATAATCAGCGTGCCGACATCCCAATAAACCTGGCGAGATGAGTAGTCAAAAGACCAAGGAATGAAATTCCATAAACCTAATGAAAATTCAATAATGGAGACAGTTAACATTAACTTCCAGCGTTCAAATTTTAAAACCACGCTATTGGACATTTTCCAGATAGCACTGACCATGAGATATAAGCCAGTAATAAACCCAGAGAGAACCGTTTCCCACGCATGTATTTTAGAAAACAAGACAATATAGACCATTAAAAGTAGCACTAATCCGCGACTGATCCTCAGTCCTCGGGTGGCACCTTGGCAATACATCGCACAGACAAACGAGCGAATGGCTTCCAATAAAATTGGAATACAGAGGAAGATCATAAACTCATGGGGATCAGCAAAAAAAGGTAATAGAAAAAAGCAGGCGCCAATCAGCACACCAAATAATGTGAGAGCCAGAATAAACCAGAAATATTTTTTCGCTGTGTCTCTGCCATAGAGCATTGTAATGATATAAATCATGTTGCACCAACCCTAAGATAAAGATAAGTGCTAATGCCTTATCGCTATTGATTTTTATTATGAGTTTGTTTGATTGGCTTTATTATAATGGGGATATTTAATCGACAAAATAGATGGCGATTTGTGCGTTTTGTTGTGATTTTAATTCATTGAAGAATAAGTATTATTTTTAGAGCTACGCTTTTTTTGTGTGGTTTTAACTGCTTTAGGTTAACGATATGTTAATATTTAATTCTATTAATAGTGCTTTTATTTTTCGGATTATGTTTTAAGGAAGCCATAAATAAGATTTTTATGTGTAATTAAATTCTTGGGTTTAAAAATCCAATTATAATTATCAATTTTGGTTATTTATTGAAATAACCCTTTATTAAGATCAGACTAATAAAGGGTTATTATTGAAGAGTGATAATGAATTAACCCGCTTCAAACTCATTGGTCATGGTTTCTAACTGCTCTTGCAGATCCATCCATTCCATTTCAACGTCTTCAAGGGCGGATTTATGCTCAGTTTGCTTTTTCAAACAGTCTGTTAGCTCCGCTTTTTTATCTTGTTCATAAATGGCGGCATCGGATAACCTCGCCTCTAACTCTGCTAATGATGCAGAATATTTTTCCATTTTCTTTTCCAACTCTGTGATTTTTTTACGGATAGGTTGGGTCAGTTGACGGAATTCAGCTTCGCGGCGTTTTTGGTCTTTTCTATCTTGTGCCGTCACGGTTGATGTGCTGGCTGGCTTTTCTTTATCAAGCAGATCACGGGCTTGCTGTAGCTCCATTTTATTCTGCTCAGCTAACCATTGTTGGTAATCCTCAAGATCCCCATCAAATTGCTCGACTTTTCCCCCATGAACTAGATACAGCTCATCGGTGGTGGTGCGCAGTAAGTGCCTATCATGGGAAACCACCACCAATGCGCCTTCGAAAGCCATTAACGCTTCGGTCAGTGCTTGTCGCATGTCCAAATCTAAGTGGTTGGTTGGCTCATCGAGTAACAGTAAGTTAGGGCGCTGCCAGACAATCAGGGCTAATACTAAGCGGGCTTTTTCTCCACCGGAGAAACGTCCACTAGGATCCGTCACTTGGTCACCTTTAAAACCAAAGCCGCCGAGATAATCACGCAATTGCTGCTCAGTTTGTTCAGGTGCGAGGCGAGCAAGATGCTGTAGTGGGGACTCATCCGCATGCAAATATTCTAATTGATGCTGGGCGAAATACCCCAGTTTGATCCCTTTGGCGAGTGATATCTCGCCGTGTAATGGCGGTAAATCGCCAGCTAACATTTTGATTAATGTGGATTTACCGGCACCATTACGCCCGAGTAACCCGATGCGAGAGCCAGGGACTAAATTCAATTTGATGGATTCTAACACCACTTTTTCACCGTAACCTGCACTGACCTTTTCCATTTTTAATAAGGGATTCGGTAAGCTTTCTGGTTGACGGAATGAAAAATGGAATGGGTTATCCACATGCGCAGGGGCGACCAGCTCCATGCGTTCAAGCATTTTAATCCGGCTTTGTGCTTGTTTAGCCTTGGTGGCTTGGACTCTAAATCGGTCAATATAACTTTGTAAGTGGGCAGCTTTAGCTTGTTGGCTCTCATACAAGGCTTGTTGCTGCGCTAGTTTAGTGGCGCGTTGGCGTTCGAATGAAGAGTAGTTGCCAGTGTATTCGAACATGGTTTCTTGTTCGATATGCAGTACTTTGTCGATGATTGGGTCGAGGAAGTCCCTATCATGGGAAATCAAAATCAGGGTGCCAGAATAGCTTTTAAGCCATTTTTCCAGCCAAATCACCGCATCTAAATCTAAGTGGTTCGTCGGTTCATCCAGAAGTAATAAATCGGAACGGCACAGTAGGGCTTGCGCAAGGTTCAGGCGCATACGCCATCCACCAGAAAATGATTTTACTGGAGACTGTAGCTGTGCTTGGCTAAAGCCAAGACCATGTAGCAAGCTTGCTGCACGGGACTGAATTGTCCACGCATCAATGGCATCTAATTGCCCATGAATGACGGCAATAGCGTGACCGTCATTTTTTTCGTTCGCCTGTTGGAGTTTATGTTCTAAGGCGCGAAACTCACGATCGCCATCAATGACATACTCAATACAAGGTACATCAAGAGCGGGGGTTTCTTGGTTCACCCACGCCATTGACCAATTGCTTGGAAAGGTTGCTGATCCTGCTTCCGCCTGCAATTCACCCTTTAACAGTGCCAGCAATGTGGATTTTCCGCAGCCGTTTTTACCCACTAATCCGACTTTTTGCCCCGGATTGATAGTCGCAGTTGCATTGTCCAGCAGAACACGTACACCTCGGCGAATTTGTAATGAAGAGAAAACAATCATAGAAACCGTCTATTGAAAATATGTTAAATTATTGAGTTAGATATATTCGAATAATAAAGTTATTACTGAAATATATTAAGCTTAAAGTACATTTAGCAGGCTGCATGGTAACGGAAAATTATCCGCCTGACACGCCTTTGAGGAGGGAAAGATGTCAAATACGCCAAAAGTGCTCGTGGTCTACGCTCACCCAGACCCCGATGAATCTGTTGCTAATCGTCTGTTGTTAAATGCAGTGCGCGATTTTGACCATGTCACTATCCACGATTTATACGCAACATATCCTGATTATTTTATTGATGTCACCGCAGAACAAAAGCTGCTCTGTCAGTATGATGTCATTGTATTTCAGCACCCGCTGTATACTTATAGTTGTCCCGCGCTATTAAAAGAGTGGTTTGACCGAGTCTTGACTCGTCGATTTGCCACAGATCAAGGATACCAAAAATTGAAAGGCAAATATTGGCGCTCGATTATTACCACCGGAGAGCCAGAAGAAGCTTACCAATATGGCGGCTATAATCGCTACCCATTATCTGAAATTCTGCGTCCATTCGAGTTGACCTCACTGATGTGTGATATGCACTGGATTGAACCAAACATTATCTATTCTGCTCGTCGGAAGAGCCCACAACAGTTACAGCAAATGGTTGAAGAGTATAAGCAATGGATGAGACACCCCCTCAATACGGGAGATATTTCAAATGGATGAATTAAATCTATTTGAGTCGGTGATCATATTTTTATGCGCCGGTGTAGTGATGGTACCGATTGCCCAAAAAATCCGTTTAGGTGCGGTGTTGGGTTATTTACTGGCAGGGATCGTGATTGGTCCATTCGTATTGGGCTTTATTCGCAATGTGGATGACATCCTGCATTTCTCGGAGCTGGGTGTCGTCTTCTTAATGTTTTTAATTGGGTTGGAATTGAAACCCTCGAAATTATGGGAGCTGCGCCGGTCGATTTTTGGTGTCGGTACCATCCAAGTGGTTGTGACCGCGGCTTTGATGGCAGGGATCTTGATTCTTGCTCAGTTTTCTTGGCAGGCAGCAGTCGTTGGTGGGCTGGGTATGGCAATGTCCTCAACGGCAATGGCGCTACAATTAATGAATGAAAAAGGGATGTCCAATCAAGAAAGTGGGCAGCTCGGCTTTTCTGTTTTACTGTTCCAAGATATGGCGGTAATTCCGATTATGGCACTGATCCCGTTATTGGCAGGGGATACGGGAAGCAGCGATTGGTACAAAATTGGATTGAAAGTGGTGGCGTTTGCAGGGTTATGGGTTGTCGGACGTTATTTATTACGCCCACTATTTAGGCTTGCAGCGAAATCGGGCGTTCATGAAATTTTTACCGCAGCGGCGTTATTAGTCGTACTGGGTTCCGCGTTGATTATGGAAAGCCTTGGCTTCTCAATGGCATTGGGCACGTTTATGGCGGGGGTGATGCTTGCTGAGACAGAATTTCGTCATGAACTTGAGATTAATATTGAGCCGTTTAAAGGCTTGCTGCTGGGGCTGTTTTTCATTTCCGTCGGTATGTCATTAAATTTACAAGTATTATGGGCTTACCTCCCTCAAGTTTTATTGGCAGTTTTGGTGCTGGTTGTCGTGAAAGCCCTCGTATTATATGTGTTGGGATTTGTGGCACGTTTACGTACCGGTGCTCGAGCGCAATTTTCTGGGGTGCTTAGCCAAGGCGGTGAGTTCGCCTTTGTGATTTATGCTACAGCATTTGGTGCCAGCGTGATTGATGAAAGGCAAATGGATTTATTGTTGGTCGTGGTGACACTATCGATGATGACAACGCCACTTGTGATGCAGTTGATAGATGCGTATCTCAACCGCCGCTATAATCAGCAACCGGCATCGACAGAAAAGCCATTTGTAGAGGATACCAACCCTCACGTTATTTTAGTGGGATTTGGACGAATGGGGCAGGTGGTTGGTCGTCTATTGATGGCGAACAAAGTGAATATTACGGTGCTTGAACAAGATGTTACCGCGATTAGTACTATGCGCCGATACGGTTACACAGTCTATTATGGGGACGCACGCGAGCTACAACTTCTGCGCTCAGCGGGGGCGGATAAAGCCAAAGCCATTGTGATCACCAGTAATGTTCCCGAAGAGGTGATGGAAATTGTGCGTATTTGCCAAGAAAACTTCCCTAATTTGCATATTATTGCTCGGGCAAAAGGGCGTTTAGAAGCTCACGAATTACTGCATAGCGGCGTGACGGACTTTAGCCGTGAAACCTTTTCAAGCGCGTTAGAGATGGGAAGCAAGGCACTGATTAGTACAGGTATGCATCCTCATAAAGCCTATCGTGCAAAGCAGCATTTTCGCCGGCTTGATATGCGTATGTTGCGGGATATTATTCCTGAAAATGAGAATAGTGATAGCGGGCAAATTTCGCGTATTAAAGAGGCGCGGCGTGAACTCAACGAACTTTTCGAAAAAGAGATGCAAAGAGAAAATCGCCAACCGCACAGCTGGAATAACGAACAGTAAGGTAGAAAAATGGCAGCAACACGTAAGCGTTTTATTGCTGGGGCAACCTGCCCTAAATGCAAGTCTCAAGACACCTTAATGATGTGGCGAGAAGATAAAATTGATGTGGTTGAATGTGTGAATTGCGGGGATCAACAACGTCAAGCTGAAGGCGATGCTACTGAGCATGTGAGAAAGCAAGAACAAGTTATTGGAATTTTTACCCCAGAATAAGAGAATTTTGTCAATTCTCAATACAGCACAATTGTTTTCCGGTACAATTGGCAAAAATTTTTCCCTTACGGGTCGTAGGAGATGTCATGAAAGTAGCAAAAGACTTGGTTGTAAGCTTAGCTTACCAAGTAAGAACAGAAGACGGTGTTTTAGTTGATGAGTCCCCGGCAAATGCGCCAATGGACTATCTGCATGGCCGTGGTTCTTTAATTTCTGGTCTGGAAAAAGCATTAGAAGGTCGTGAAGTTGGCGAACATTTCGATGTTGAAGTCGCTTCAGACGATGCATATGGTCAATATGATGACAACTTAGTTCAACGCGTACCGAAAGATGTGTTCATGGGCGTTGACGAGCTGGAAGTAGGTATGCGTTTCTTAGCGGATACTGACATGGGTCCAGTTCCAGTTGAAATCACTGGCATCGAAGGCGATGAAGTTATCGTTGACGGTAACCATATGTTAGCAGGTCAAAACCTGAAATTTAATGTTGAAGTCATGGCTATCCGTGAAGCAACTGAAGAAGAAATCGCTCATGGCCACGTCCATGGTGCTGATGGTCACGACCACGACCATGACCACGAAGGTGGTTGCTGTGGCGGTGGCGGTCATAGCCACGGTTCAGAAGGCGGTTGCTGTGGTGGTGGCGAAGGCCAAGGTCACGGTCACAAGCACGGCGGTTGTGGTTGCCACTAATCCCTAGCGCCAATGAATAAAAAAAAGGAAAGCAAATGCTTTCCTTTTTTCGTTGATAGTTTCAGTAATGTGGTGGTGGTGTTTCTTCTTCAGGGCGAGCAAGGTGAGATGATTGCGACGCTTTTAATCTCTCGGCCACAATACGTAAATGTTCCTGCATTTTTGACAGCTGCATTTGTTGTTCTGTAATCACTTGGTTGAGCTGCTCAATGGCCAATTCTTGGAAAGCAACTTTGCTTTCTAAAAGTTCTAAACGCTGTTCAAAATTGTCTGATGAATCCATTTTAGACTCTCCTTATGGGTTCTCATCATGAAAAAAACATCATAATAACCGAACATTACAAATCAACAGATAAGTTTTATTTAAAGGTGTAGGCGTTGAAACCTCTTTTTGTTAATGTGGTCTAAGATATTCTTATATTTTTTGTGTTAACTGACAGCTTGTTTTTTAAGATAAGGAACAGCTATCAATAAAAATGAGCCGTATGGCTCGAATAATAGCTATCGGAGATTAGGATGAAATCACTGTTTAAGGCAAGTCTATTAGCAACAACATTAGCATTCGCTTTTACTGCCCCACAAGTTATGGCAGAAGAAGCAAAAACACAAGCGAGCGCTTTCAAAAATGCAGAAGAGCGTAACGCATACGCATTAGGTGCCTCTTTAGGTCGCTATATGCAAAATTCTTTAGAAGAACAAAAATCGATCGGTATTAATCTGGACAAAGCCCAATTACTGGCAGGTGTTCAAGATGCATTCAGCGGCAAAAGCAAAATGACTGATGCACAAGTTGAAGAAACATTACGTCAATTCGAAGGACAAGTGAAAAAAGCGGCTGAAGATAAAATCAAAGCTGAATCAGTAGCTAACGTGAAGAAAGGTGACGAATATCGCGAGAAATTTGCAAAAGAAAAAGGCGTAGTGAAAACTAAGTCTGGCCTACTGTACAACATTGAAAAAGAAGGTACTGGCGCAAAACCTAAAGAAGACGAAACCGTTGTTGTTCACTATAAAGGCTCTTTAGTTGATGGCACAGAATTCGATAGCTCTTATTCTCGTAACGAGCCACTGACTATCCCGTTAAACTCAGTGATCAAAGGCTGGACTGAAGGTTTATCTAACCTGAAGAAAGGTGGCAAGATGACATTAGTTATCCCACCAGAATTAGCTTACGGTGAAAACGGCGTTCCAGGTATCCCTGCAAACTCAACGCTGATCTTTGATGTTGAATTATTAGACATCAAACCCGCTGCAAAATAAGATTTCACATCGTTAAAAATAAAAAGCTCAGATTCGTTCTGAGCTTTTTTCATTGAGTTACGCAATCCAATGCTAAAAAAGCCCAGTTGTGTCATTCTTAATTAAAAATTTGCATTTAAAAATCTTATATTCTTTAAAACTTGTGATAAAACGTACTCTCTTGCATTCATTCACTTGACGGCAACGTCTCGGAGTTTTAACTTCAATAGATTCGTTTTTATTTTTAATCATCACATCCGTTGACTATGTACGACAAAATGAAGGCAAATGAGTCGAATAATGAATGCCTCATTGGTTAACGTGATGAATTTTATACACTTTAGAAGGATGACGTTGAAATGTCTGATGCATTACAATCCCAAGACCTCAGTGATATTAATATTCTTGATAACCAGCCGTTTACTGAGACTGACCACGAAATTTTAAAATCATATGAAGCTGCGGTTGACGGGCTCGCTATGCTAATTGGTGAGCATTGTGAAATTGTTCTTCACTCTTTAGAAGACCTCAAATGTTCAGCAGTGAGAATAGCGAATGGTCAGCATACAGGGCGTAAAATTGGCTCCCCTATCACTGATTTGGCATTAAGAATGCTTCATGACATGGCGGATGCGGAATCCAATGTCTCTAAAGCGTATTTTACGAAAGCGAAAAGCGGCGACTTAATGAAGTCCGTGACTATTGCAATTCGTAACCGTAAACAACGTGTTATCGGCTTACTGTGTATCAACATGAACTTGGATGTGCCATTCTCTGAAATCATTAAGTCGTTTGTGCCGGAAGAAAAGCAAGAAGTGACTTCCGATGTAAACTTTGCGTCTTCAGTTGATGACTTAGTGGCACAAACATTAGAATACACTATCGAAGAAGTTAGCAATGACCGTAATGTTTCTAACAATGCGAAAAATAAACAAGTGGTTCTGAACTTGTACGAAAAAGGGATCTTTGATATCAAAGATGCTATCAACCAAGTGGCTGACCGCCTGAATATTTCAAAGCACACCGTTTATTTATATATCCGCCAATTTAAGAGTGGTGAATGAGTAAAACAACCCCGCTAACCTATTGTTTGTTAGTAACAGGACCCGCATACGGCACTTCACAATCAGTAAGTGCCTATCAATTTGCCAAGGCCCTTCTGAAAGAGGGGCATCTATTGAAGACGGTATTTTTCTATCAAGATGGCGTTCTTAATGGCAATGCTTTAACTTCTCCTGCAAATGATGAATTTGACCTAGTCAAAGCATGGCGCCAGCTAGCACAAGAGTCGGGTTGTGAAATGAATATCTGCGTTGCAGCAGGGTTACGTCGTGGTATTACAGATGAAGAACAAGCTAACGTGCTATCGCTACATGCTTATAACTTATCTGAAAGTTTTACCATGAGCGGTTTAGGAAGTTTGGCTGAATCCATGTTAACCACTGACCGCACAATCCAGTTTTAAACCTGAACATCATGAATCACGTCACTCTATAAGATAAGGTCTCTTGTGAAGAAAATAGCCTTTGTTTTTACGACTATGCCACATGGTAGTGCCAGTGGACGCGAAGGACTGGATGCATTATTAGCGACCTCAGCACTGACAGAGGAAATCAGCGTATTCTTCCTTTCCGATGGGGTATGCCAATTACTCGCTCATCAGCAGCCTAAAGAGATTTTAGCTCGGGACTATATTGCGACGTTCAAGATTTTACCTCTCTATGACATTGAAAACATTTACCTATGTTCAGAGTCATTAAAGGAAAGAGGCCTTAGCCAGCAAAATGAGTGGATTGTGACACCTGAATTTTTAACACCCCAGCAGATCCAAGAGCAGTTATCTGCCTGTGATGTTGTGCTGAAATTTTGAGTATTTGTTCAAAATTTGATCTTGTGTTCGGATTTTGATCTATAGTAGGATCCTGCCTATGCTATACACCCTAGCCACTTCTCCATTTAAATGTGATTTTTCTGCGCTATTGCGTTTAATCACCAATGAAGACGCTATATTGCTTTTCCAAGATGGTGTGATTGCCGCTGTCTCACAATCCAAATATCTTGCGGAATTACAAAATAGTGGTGCTCAAATCTATGCCTTGGATGCAGATATTCACGCCCGAGGGCTACAAGAGCAGGTAGCTGATGGCGTTTCTATCGTCTCATATCAAGGTTTTGTAAAGCTAACTGAAGCTCATAAGCAACATTTTGCCTTATAAAGTCACTAAAAGTTGTATATTTCTTGACACCTGAGCCAGTCGGCAATAAAATTTCGCGTCCTCGTGTATCGTCATGTTGGCGAACGAGGTCAAAATCCGTGTTTACGAAGCAAAAAAACCAGGAGCTTTTTTAATAATGGCAACTATTAATCAGCTGGTACGCAAATCTCGTAGCTCGAAAGTTGTGAAAAGCAACGTTCCAGCACTGGAAGCTTGCCCGCAAAAACGTGGCGTATGTACTCGTGTATATACTACCACTCCTAAAAAACCAAACTCAGCATTACGTAAAGTATGCCGTGTTCGTTTAACTAACGGTTTCGAAGTATCTTCCTACATCGGTGGTGAAGGCCACAACTTGCAGGAACACTCCGTAATCCTGATCCGTGGCGGTCGTGTTAAAGACTTGCCAGGTGTGCGTTATCACACCGTTCGCGGCGCACTGGACTGTTCTGGTGTTAAAGACCGTAAGCAAGCTCGTTCTAAATACGGCGCGAAGAAACCTAAGGCTTAATGGATTTCCGTTAAGTAAGGCCAAACATTTTTAATCTTAATGTCAAAATACTCTCGTAGAGTTTTGGACAAACCTGAATTAACAACGGAGTCATATCCATGCCACGTCGTCGCGTAATTGGTCAACGTAAAATTCTTCCAGATCCTAAGTTCGGATCAGAATTACTGGCCAAATTTGTAAATATCCTGATGGTAGACGGGAAAAAATCTACTGCTGAAGCAATCGTATACAACGCACTTGAAACCCTTGCTCAGCGTTCTGGTAAAACTGAACTTGACGCATTCGAATTAGCACTTGATAACGTGCGTCCGACTGTGGAAGTTAAATCCCGCCGTGTTGGTGGTTCAACTTACCAAGTTCCAGTTGAAGTTCGCCCGGTTCGTCGTAATGCCCTGGCAATGCGTTGGATCGTTGATGCTGCTCGTAAACGCGGTGATAAATCTATGGCGCTTCGCCTGGCAAACGAATTATCAGACGCTGCTGAGAACAAAGGTTCAGCTGTTAAGAAACGTGAAGACGTTCACCGTATGGCAGAAGCTAACAAGGCGTTCGCACACTACCGTTGGTAATCTCTTACCAATCTTAGTGATGTATCTCAGGGTAGCTTTCGCTGCCCTTTATATAAAGAATTGAACGCCCACGAGAGAGGAAAAAATGGCCCGTCAAACGCCCATAGCACGCTACCGTAACATCGGTATCAGTGCACACATCGACGCTGGTAAAACCACAACTTCTGAACGTATTCTGTTCTATACTGGTGTAAACCATAAAATCGGTGAAACCCACGAAGGTTCTGCAACTATGGACTGGATGGAGCAGGAGCAAGAGCGTGGTATTACTATCACTTCTGCTGCGACGACTGCATTCTGGTCTGGTATGGCTAAACAGTATGAGCCACACCGTATCAACATCATCGACACCCCGGGACACGTTGACTTCACAATCGAAGTAGAACGTTCTATGCGTGTTCTTGATGGCGCGGTAATGGTTTACTGTGCAGTTGGTGGTGTTCAGCCACAGTCTGAAACTGTATGGCGTCAGGCTAACAAATATAAAGTTCCACGTATCGCGTTCGTTAACAAAATGGACCGTATGGGTGCGAACTTCTTACGCGTTGTTGAGCAGTTAAAAACTCGTTTAGCAGCTACTGCAGTTCCACTGCAATTACCAGTTGGCGCAGAAGAGTCGTTCACTGGTGTTGTTGACTTGCTGAAAATGAAAGCAATCAAATGGAACGATGAAGACCAAGGCGTTACCTTCGAATACGAAGATATCCCTGCGGACATGCAAGAGCTGGCAGAAGAGTGGCACAACAACCTGATCGAATCCGCAGCAGAAGCATCAGAAGAACTGATGGAAAAATATCTGGGCGGTGAAGAGCTGACTGAAGCAGAAATCAAAAGTGCTTTACGTCAACGTGTTCTTGCTAGCGAAATTATCCTGGTTACCTGTGGTTCTGCATTTAAGAACAAAGGTGTTCAGGCGATGCTGGATGCGGTCGTGGATTACTTACCAGCTCCTACAGATGTACCAGCAATTAACGGTATTCTGGACGATGGTAAAGATACTCCAGCTGAACGTCATGCAAGTGACGAAGAGCCGTTCTCATCTTTAGCATTTAAAATTGCAACTGACCCATTCGTTGGTAACCTGACATTCTTCCGTGTTTACTCCGGTGTTGTTAACTCAGGTGATACCGTTCTGAACGCTGTTAAAGCGAAGAAAGAGCGTTTTGGTCGTATCGTTCAGATGCACGCGAACAAGCGTGAAGAGATTAAAGAAGTTCGCGCTGGTGACATCGCGGCTGCTATCGGTCTGAAAGACGTAACTACAGGTGATACTTTATGTGCAGTTGATGCACCAATCATCCTGGAGCGTATGGAATTCCCAGAGCCAGTAATCTCTGTTGCAATCGAACCAAAAACTAAAGCTGACCAAGAAAAAATGGGTATCGCATTAGGCCGTCTGGCTCAAGAAGACCCATCATTCCGCGTATCAAGTGATGAAGAGACTAATCAGACTATCATCGCTGGTATGGGTGAATTGCACTTGGACGTTCTGGTTGACCGTATGCGTCGTGAATTCAAAGTTGAAGCGAACGTTGGTAAACCACAAGTAGCTTACCGCGAAGCAATCACTACTAAAGTGACTGACATCGAAGGTAAACACGCGAAACAGTCTGGTGGTCGTGGTCAGTACGGTCATGTCGTTATCGATATGTACCCACTGGACAAGAAAGACAAAGATGGTCTGCCAATGGACTACGAATTTGTCAACGAAATCAAAGGTGGTGTAATCCCTACGGAATACATTCCTGCGGTTGACAAAGGTCTGCAAGAGCAGCTGAAGTCTGGTCCATTAGCTGGTTATCCAGTAGTTAATATGGGTGTTCGTCTGCATTTCGGTTCTTACCATGATGTTGACTCCTCTGAATTGGCGTTTAAATTGGCAGCATCGCTGGCATTTAAAGACGGCTTCAAAAAAGCGAAACCAGTTCTACTTGAGCCAATCATGAAAGTTGAAGTGGAAACTCCAGAAGACTACATGGGCGATGTAATTGGTGACCTGAACCGTCGTCGTGGTATGATTGAAGGTATGGATGACTTACCTACTGGTAAAGTTGTTCGTGCACAAGTACCATTGTCCGAAATGTTCGGTTATGCTACTGACCTGCGTTCTCAGACACAAGGTCGTGCTTCATACTCTATGGAGTTCCTGAAGTACAATGAAGCGCCAAACAACGTTGCACAAGCTGTAATCGAAGCTCGTAACGCTAGATAATCGATTTTTATCGATTTAACTACTTTAATTTAAGTTCCTTCTTTATCGTGAAGAGGGGACTCCATAAGGAATAGAGTCGTGTCTAAAGAAAAATTTGAACGTTCAAAACCGCACGTTAACGTTGGTACAATCGGCCACGTTGACCATGGTAAAACTACCCTGACAGCAGCAATCACTACTGTTCTGGCTAAAACTTACGGCGGTAACGCTCGTGCATTCGACCAAATCGATAACGCACCAGAAGAAAAAGCGCGTGGTATCACCATTTCTACTTCTCACGTAGAATACGATACTCCAACTCGCCACTACGCACACGTAGACTGCCCAGGACACGCCGACTATGTTAAAAACATGATCACTGGTGCTGCGCAGATGGACGGTGCAATTCTGGTTGTTGCTGCGACTGATGGCCCAATGCCACAAACTCGTGAGCACATCCTGTTAGGTCGCCAAGTAGGTGTTCCTTACATCATCGTTTTCCTGAACAAATGTGACATGGTAGACGACGAAGAACTGTTAGAATTAGTTGAAATGGAAGTTCGTGAACTTCTGTCTCAGTACGATTTCCCAGGCGACGACACTCCAGTTGTTCGTGGTTCAGCACTGAAAGCGCTGGAAGGCAACCCAGAGTGGGAAGCAAAAATTGTTGAATTAGCAGGCTACCTGGATTCTTACATCCCAGAACCAGAGCGTGCAATTGACAAGCCATTCCTGCTGCCAATCGAAGACGTATTCTCAATCTCTGGTCGTGGTACAGTAGTAACAGGCCGTGTTGAGCGTGGTATCATCAAAGTTGGTGAAGAAGTTGAAATCGTTGGTATCCAAGCAACGGCTAAAACGACTTGTACTGGCGTTGAAATGTTCCGTAAACTGCTGGACGAAGGTCGTGCGGGTGAGAACGTTGGTGTTCTGCTGCGTGGTACTAAGCGTGAAGAAATTCAACGTGGTCAAGTACTGGCTAAACCAGGTTCAATCAAGCCACACACTCAATTCGAATCAGAAGTTTATATTCTGAGCAAAGATGAAGGTGGTCGTCATACTCCATTCTTCAAAGGTTACCGTCCACAGTTCTACTTCCGTACAACTGACGTAACCGGTACTATCGAACTGCCAGAAGGCGTAGAGATGGTAATGCCAGGCGACAACATCAACATGATCGTGACTCTGATTCACCCAATCGCGATGGATGATGGTTTACGTTTCGCAATCCGTGAAGGTGGTCGTACTGTAGGTGCGGGTGTTGTTGCAAGAATCATTGCATAATACCGCTCTTTCTGAATAAGAAAGAACCACTTTAGTAAAAAGGGCATCGACTGATGCCCTTTTTATACTCAAGTTTTTAAAATGTTAGCGTTTAAACCTAAGAACCTATCTCATCAATCGTTTTCATAATTATTGGTGAGATAGGCTCTGAAACAACGATTTACTGACTGTATTGAGAGCCCAATGCAGTTATATGAGATTTATTAAGGTTTTGCTCAGAAGTTATGGTATATTTTACCGCTGCCACGAAAAGAAATTTATTTTCGAAATAGGGTGGTCATTAAATTTACTGGGTATGCTGGCATATTCTATTGGTGTGCTCTGATTGCCATACTGAATAGGTAAGGCAAGCGAGCTTTATACATACTTCATGGTAACAGGTTGAATTATGAGTGCGAATAGCGAAGCTCAAGGAAGTGGACGCAGTGCCGACATCTTCAAATGGGTTGTTGTCTGTGTCTTATTATTAGTTGCTATCGTGGGCAACTATTACTTCCGTCAATATAATCTCGCACTGCGTGCTTTTGCAGTTGTGGCTGTAGTAGCTATTGCTGGTGCTGTTGCTTTGTGGACCACAAAAGGTAAAGCAACTCTGGCGTTTGCGCGCGAAGCTCGAATCGAGGTGAAAAAAGTCATTTGGCCTACTCGCCAGGAAGCATTACAAACGACTTTGATTGTTGCTGCTGTAACGGCTGTAATGTCACTAATCCTGTGGGGATTAGATGGTATCCTAGTGCGTTTAGTTTCATTTATTACAAGCCTGAGGTTATTCTAAATGTCAGATTTACCTAAAAAACGCTGGTATGTCATTCAGGCATTCTCTGGTTTTGAAGGTCGCGTAGCACAGTCTCTGCGTGAACATATCAAATTACATAATATGGAAGAGTTGTTTGGCGATGTTATGGTCCCAACTGAAGAAGTTGTTGAGATCCGTAGCGGCCAGCGCCGTAAGAGTGAGCGCAAATTCTTCCCAGGTTACGTATTAGTTCAAATGGTCATGAATGATGACTCTTGGCACTTAGTACGCAGTGTTCCGCGTGTAATGGGCTTTATCGGTGGGACTTCAGATCGTCCAGCACCAATTAGTGATAAAGAAGTTGATGCGATTATGAATCGCTTACAACAAGTTGGTGATAAGCCACGTCCTAAAACGCTATTTGAACCAGGTGAAATGGTTCGTGTTAGCGAAGGTCCATTCGCTGACTTCAACGGTGTTGTTGAAGAAATCGACTATGAAAAGAGCCGCTTAAAAGTCTCTGTTTCTATTTTTGGTCGTGCAACTCCAGTTGAGTTAGACTTCGGACAGGTAGAAAAAGCCTAACTAATCCGAATACCAGACTTGCAAAAGGCGCGAAATTTTCATACAATTTCGCGCCTTTTGTTTTTTATGCTTGGCATCATACTGTGCAAACGGTATTTTGCGGGGCGTTAATGTAACGGGGAGCCTTAATCCATTAAGGCGCTATTACCCAATTTGAGGAAATATTCATGGCTAAGAAAGTACAAGCCTACGTTAAGCTGCAAGTAGCAGCTGGTATGGCAAACCCAAGTCCACCGGTTGGTCCAGCACTGGGTCAGCAAGGTGTGAACATCATGGAATTCTGTAAAGCGTTCAACGCAAAAACAGACAGCCTGGAAAAAGGTTTACCAATTCCTGTTGTTATTACTGTTTATGCAGACCGTTCATTCACTTTCGTAACTAAAACTCCACCGGCAGCAGTTCTGCTGAAAAAAGCGGCTGGCGTTAAGTCTGGTTCTGGTAAGCCGAACAAAGACAAAGTTGGTAAAGTGACTTCTGCACAGGTTCGCGAAATCGCAGAAACTAAAGCTGCGGATATGACTGGTGCTGACGTTGACGCGATGATGCGTTCAATCGCTGGTACTGCTCGTTCCATGGGCCTGGTAGTGGAGGACTAATAGAATGGCTAAACTGACTAAGCGCATGCGCAATATCCGTGAGAAAGTTGATGTAACTAAACAGTATGACATCAATGAAGCCGTTGCTCTGCTGAAAGAATTAGCGACTGCTAAATTCGTTGAAAGCGTTGACGTAGCTATCAATCTTGGTATCGATGCTCGTAAATCTGACCAGAACGTTCGTGGTGCAACTGTACTGCCACACGGTACTGGCCGTTCAGTTCGTGTTGCTGTGTTCGCACAAGGCGCAAACGCTGAAGCTGCTAAAGCTGCTGGCGCTGAACTGGTTGGTATGGAAGATCTGGCTGATAAAATCAAAGCTGGTGAAATGAACTTTGACGTTGTTATTGCTTCTCCAGATGCAATGCGCGTTGTTGGCCAATTAGGTCAAGTTCTAGGCCCACGTGGTCTGATGCCAAACCCGAAAGTTGGTACTGTAACTCCTAACGTTGCTGAAGCGGTTAATAACGCTAAAGCGGGTCAGGTTCGTTACCGTAACGACAAAAACGGAATCATCCATACCACTATCGGTAAAGCTGATTTCGACGCTGACAAACTGAAAGAAAACTTAGAAGCACTGCTGATCGCGCTGAAAAAAGCAAAACCAGCTTCTGCTAAAGGTGTTTTCATCAAGAAAATCAGCCTGTCCACTACTATGGGCGCAGGTGTTGCTATCGACCAATCTGGTCTGTCAGCAGCAGTTTAATTCCGTTAGCATTTGCTAATCGGCAATTAGGCTTTACCTTTGCGTTAAATTTGTATAAAATTTGACGCCTCGAGTTTGTTGGGTGTAGAAATGCGCCCAACAAACCACAAATTTCGGTATGGAGTCTGGCCTTTCCAGACCCCGTCCAAGACCGCAGGTGTAGTTTATTAGTTACTAGTAGCTACTTAATTTACCTGCGTAGACGGTGACAGAGATACCTAGAATTTAATTCTGGATTTCTATTCTGCTCACCGTGTTTTAGCGCTCTTACATAATGTTGTGTTTGAGTGATGTGAGTCCCGGGTTTTCCCGGTTAATCCAGGAGCAAGAAGCTAATGGCACTAAATCTTCAAGACAAACAAGCGATTGTTGCTGAAGTCAGCGAAGTAGCCAAAGGCGCGCTTTCTGCAGTTGTTGCTGATTCACGCGGCGTAACTGTAGCAAAAATGACTGAACTGCGTAAAGCAGGTCGCGAAGCTGGCGTTTATATCCGTGTTGTTCGTAACACACTGATTCGCCGTGCTGTTGAAGGTACAGCTTATGATGTACTGAAAGACGCGTTTGTTGGTCCAACCTTAATTGCTTTCTCTAACGAACATCCGGGCGCTGGCGCTCGTCTGTTCAAAGAGTTCGCGAAAGCGAATCCAGCATTTGAGATTAAAGCTGCGGCCTTTGAAGGTGAGTTAATCCTAGCGAAAGATATCGATCGTCTGGCAACTCTCCCAACTTACGATGAAGCAATCGCACGCCTGATGGCAACCATGAAAGAAGCCGCTGCCGGCAAATTGGTTCGTACTCTGGCTGCTCTGCGCGATCAGAAAGAAGCTGCATAAGCCCTTTCCTTCGTTGCTTTTTAACGTATAAACTATTTCTGAATTTTAGGAACACTTGTTATGTCTATCACTAAAGACCAAATCCTTGATGCAGTTGCAGAAATGTCTGTAATGGACGTTGTTGAACTGATTACTATGATGGAAGAAAAATTCGGCGTTTCTGCTGCTGCAGCTGTTGCTGTTGCTGCGGGCCCAGCTGAAGCTGCTGAAGAAAAAACTGAATTCGACGTTGTTCTGGCATCTGTTGGTGCAAACAAAGTTGCAGTTATCAAAGCAGTTCGTGGCGCAACCGGTCTTGGCCTGAAAGAAGCTAAAGACATGGTAGAATCAGCTCCAGCAGTTATCAAAGAAGCTGCAAGCAAAGACGAAGCTGAAACTCTGAAAAAATCTCTTGAAGAAGCAGGCGCTTCTGTTGAACTTAAATAAGTTCAATTTCAAGAACGCAGCTTAAGTAATTAGGCTGATGGCTGGTGATTTTTTAATCACCAGCCTTTTTGCGCTGTAAAGCGTGATGGGTGTTAACAGCTTTTCACGCAGTTTTAATGTTAACAAACAACCCTCCAATACTTCTTTCTATTTGACGACTTAATATACTGTGTTCTGCGCTACGACCCGCTCGGGTAGCTCGGTAGCAACTGCAACGCAATGAAATGATTTAAGAGTAATAGAAATGGGTATTCAGGAAAGTATTCATTTTCCATTTCTTCAAAAAACGCGTTCCTGTTCTGCCCTTAATCCAAAGGCGAACGATTTGGGTCACTGATCAACGAGCTGAGGAAACCTATGGTTTACTCCTATACCGAGAAAAAACGTATTCGTAAGGATTTTGGTAAACGTCCACAAGTTTTGGATATACCTTATCTCCTTTCCATCCAACTTGACTCGTTCCAGAAGTTTATCGAGCAAGATCCTGATGGCCAGAATGGTCTGGAAGCTGCTTTCCGTTCCGTATTCCCAATTCAGAGTTACAGCGGTAATGCTGAACTGCAATATGTCAGCTATCGTTTAGGCGAGCCTGTTTTTGATGTTAAAGAATGTCAAATTCGTGGCGTGACCTATTCTGCACCACTGCGTGTAAAACTGCGCCTGATCGTGTATGAGCGAGAAGCTCCAGAAGGCACCGTTAAAGACATCAAAGAACAAGAAGTCTACATGGGTGAAATTCCACTCATGACTGAAAACGGAACTTTTGTTATCAACGGTACTGAGCGTGTTATCGTTTCCCAGTTACACCGTAGTCCTGGTGTATTCTTCGATAGCGATAAAGGTAAAACTCACTCTTCAGGTAAAGTGCTGTATAACGCACGTATTATTCCTTACCGTGGTTCATGGCTTGATTTCGAATTCGATCCGAAAGATAACCTGTTTGTACGTATTGACCGTCGCCGTAAATTACCTGCGACCATTATTCTGCGTGCAATGGATTACAACACCGAAGAAATCTTAAACCTGTTCTTCGAAAAAACTGTATTCCAAATCCGCGATAACAAACTGATGATGACGCTGGTTCCTGAGCGTCTGCGTGGTGAAACCGCTTCTTTCGATATCGAAGCAAACGGCAAAGTGTATGTTGAAAAAGGCCGTCGTATCACTGCTCGTCATATTCGTCAGTTAGAAAAAGAAGAAGTTAGCAACATCGAAGTTCCTGTTGAATACATCGCAGGTAAAGTTGTTGCAAGAGATTACATCGATGAGAGCACCGGTGAGCTGATTTGTGCAGCAAACATGGAACTGTCATTAGATATGTTGGCACGTCTGAGCCAGTCTGGTCATAAAACAATCGAAACATTGTTCACCAACGACTTAGACCACGGTGCTTATATCTCTGAAACCGTTCGCGTCGACCCAACTAACGATCGCTTAAGTGCACTGGTAGAAATCTACCGTATGATGCGCCCTGGTGAGCCGCCAACACGCGAAGCTGCAGAAAACCTGTTCGATAACCTGTTCTTCTCTGAAGACCGTTACGACTTGTCTGCTGTAGGTCGTATGAAGTTCAACCGTTCACTGAACCGCGATGAAATCGAAGGTTCTGGTATCCTGAGTGAAGAAGACATCATTGATGTTATGCGTAAACTCATCGATATTCGTAACGGTAAAGGCGAAGTCGATGATATCGACCACTTAGGTAACCGTCGTATTCGTTCTGTTGGCGAAATGGCTGAGAACCAATTCCGTGTAGGTCTGGTTCGTGTTGAGCGTGCAGTGAAAGAGCGTCTTTCTCTGGGCGACCTCGATGCATTAATGCCACAGGATATGATCAACGCTAAGCCAATTTCAGCAGCAGTTAAAGAGTTCTTTGGTTCCAGCCAGCTGTCTCAATTTATGGACCAGAACAACCCACTGTCTGAAATTACGCACAAACGTCGTATCTCTGCATTAGGCCCAGGTGGTCTGACTCGTGAACGTGCAGGCTTCGAAGTACGTGACGTACACCCAACTCACTATGGTCGTGTTTGTCCAATCGAAACCCCTGAAGGTCCGAACATCGGTCTGATCAACTCATTATCTGTTTATGCACAGACCAATGAGTACGGTTTCTTAGAAACTCCATACCGTTTAGTCCGTGATGGCATCGTAACTGATGAAATCCATTACCTGTCTGCAATCGAAGAAGGTAACTTCATTATTGCTCAGGCAAACACCGTATTAAGCGACGATGGCCGTTTCATCGAAGAACTGATTACCTGTCGTAACCGTGGTGAATCAAGCTTATTCAGCCGTGAACAAGTTGAATATATGGACGTTTCGACTCAACAGGTTGTTTCTGTTGGTGCGTCACTGATCCCATTCCTTGAACACGATGATGCTAACCGTGCATTGATGGGTGCGAACATGCAACGTCAAGCGGTTCCTACTTTACGTGCTGACAAACCATTAGTTGGTACAGGTATGGAACGTGCAGTAGCGGTTGACTCCGGTGTTACTGCTGTTGCAAGACGTGGTGGTTCAGTTCAATACGTTGATGCTTCTCGTATCGTTATCAAAGTTAACGAAGATGAGATGTATCCGGGCGAAGCTGGAATCGATATCTATAACCTGACTAAATACACTCGTTCTAACCAGAACACCTGTATTAACCAGATGCCTTGCGTATCTTTAGGTGAACCAGTTGAACGTGGTGATGTGTTAGCGGATGGTCCTTCAACAGACCTCGGCGAATTAGCACTGGGTCAAAACATGCGCGTGGCATTCATGCCATGGAATGGTTATAACTTCGAAGACTCCATCTTAGTTTCAGAGCGTGTTGTTCAAGAAGACCGTTTCACAACTATTCACATTCAGGAACTCTCTTGTGTGTCTCGTGACACCAAATTAGGGCCTGAAGAGATCACTGCGGATATTCCAAACGTTGGTGAAGCAGCGCTGTCTAAACTTGATGAATCCGGTATCGTTTATATCGGTGCAGAAGTGAAAGGCGGAGATATTCTGGTTGGTAAAGTCACCCCTAAAGGTGAAACCCAATTAACGCCAGAAGAAAAACTGCTGCGTGCTATCTTCGGTGAAAAAGCTTCAGACGTTAAAGACTCTTCTTTACGTATTCCTAACGGCGTATCTGGTACGGTTATCGACGTACAAGTATTTACCCGTGATGGCGTAGAGAAAGACAAACGTGCTCTGGAAATCGAAGAAACTCAGTTACGTGATGCGAAGAAAGACTTAACAGAAGAGCTGCGTATTTTTGAATCCGCACTGTTCTCTCGTATCCGTTCTGTACTGATCAGCGGTGGTATTGAAGCTGATAAACTGGACAAACTGCCTCGTGACCGTTGGTTAGAATTAGCATTAGCTGATGAAGAGAAACAGAACCAGTTAGAGCAATTAGCTGAACAGTACGATGAACTGAAATCTGAGTTTGCTAAGAAACTGGAAGCAAAACGTCGCAAGATCACTCAAGGTGATGACCTTGCACCGGGCGTACTGAAAATTGTTAAGGTTTATCTGGCAGTTAAACGTCAGATTCAACCGGGTGATAAAATGGCGGGTCGCCATGGTAACAAAGGTGTTATCTCAAAAATCAACCCAGTTGAAGACATGCCTTACGATGAAAACGGTAACCCAGTTGACATCGTTCTGAACCCGCTGGGCGTACCATCACGTATGAACATCGGTCAGATTCTGGAAACTCACTTAGGTATGGCTGCTAAAGGTATTGGTGAAAAAATCAATGCTATGCTTAAACAGCAGCAAGAAGTTGCCAAACTGCGTGAATTCATCCAGAAAGCTTACGATTTAGGTGATGATCCGCGTCAGAAAGTTGACTTAAATACTTTCTCTGATGAAGAAGTTATGCGTTTGGCAGAGAACCTGAGAAAAGGTATGCCAATTGCAACACCAGTGTTTGATGGTGCAAAAGAGAAAGAAATTAAAGAACTGCTGAAACTGGGCGGTCTGCCAACTTCAGGTCAGATTACATTATTCGACGGTCGTACTGGCGAGAAATTTGAGCGTCAAGTCACCGTAGGTTACATGTACATGCTGAAACTGAACCACTTGGTTGACGATAAGATGCACGCCCGTTCAACTGGTTCTTACAGCTTGGTTACTCAGCAGCCGCTGGGTGGTAAAGCGCAGTTCGGTGGTCAGCGTTTCGGGGAGATGGAAGTGTGGGCACTGGAAGCATACGGTGCAGCCTATACTCTTCAAGAAATGCTTACAGTTAAATCGGATGACGTTAACGGCCGTACGAAGATGTATAAAAACATCGTCGATGGCAGCCATCAGATGGAACCTGGTATGCCGGAATCTTTCAACGTATTGCTGAAAGAAATCCGCTCACTGGGTATCAACATCGAGCTGGAAGACGAGTAATTCGTTCTGTGCCGGAAGGTTCGCCTTCCGGCCCATGTAAGCACTGGGATTTGGGGAGAGTGGCCTCGAGCACTCACCTGACAGGTCTAACTCCGACAGGAGCCATTTTGTGAAAGACTTAATTAAGTTTCTGAAAGCGCAAACCAAGACCGAAGAGTTTGATGCGATCAAGATTGCTCTGGCATCACCTGACATGATCCGTTCATGGTCATTCGGTGAAGTTAAAAAGCCAGAAACCATTAACTACCGTACGTTCAAACCTGAGCGTGACGGTCTTTTCTGTGCACGTATTTTCGGGCCAGTAAAAGACTACGAATGTCTGTGCGGTAAGTACAAACGTTTAAAACACCGCGGTGTGATTTGTGAGAAGTGTGGCGTTGAAGTTACACAAACTAAAGTGCGTCGTGAGCGTATGGGTCATATTGAACTCGCGTCTCCAACTGCGCATATTTGGTTCTTAAAATCACTGCCATCCCGTATCGGTTTGCTGCTCGATATGCCACTGCGTGATATCGAACGCGTTCTGTATTTTGAATCTTATGTTGTTGTTGAAGGCGGGATGACCAGCCTTGAGCGCGCACAGATTCTGACAGAAGAGCAATACTTAGACGCGTTGGAAGAGTTCGGTGACGAATTTGACGCGAAAATGGGTGCGGAAGCAATCCAAGGTCTGCTGAAAAACCTCGATCTTGAGAACGAGTGTGAAACGCTGCGTGAAGAGTTAAACGAAACCAACTCAGAAACCAAGCGTAAAAAGCTGACTAAGCGTATTAAGCTGTTAGAAGCGTTTATTCAATCTGGTAACAAACCAGAGTGGATGATCCTGAACGTTCTGCCAGTTCTGCCGCCTGATCTGCGTCCATTAGTCCCACTGGATGGTGGTCGTTTCGCTACATCGGATCTGAACGATCTGTATCGTCGCGTAATCAACCGTAACAACCGTCTGAAACGTCTTCTGGATCTGGCTGCGCCAGACATCATCGTACGTAACGAAAAACGTATGCTGCAAGAAGCGGTTGATGCACTGTTAGATAACGGTCGTCGTGGTCGCGCAATCACAGGTTCTAACAAACGTCCTCTGAAATCTTTGGCAGATATGATCAAAGGTAAACAAGGTCGTTTCCGTCAGAACTTACTTGGTAAGCGTGTTGACTACTCAGGTCGTTCTGTAATCACCGTAGGTCCATACCTGCGTCTGCATCAGTGCGGTCTGCCTAAGAAAATGGCTCTTGAGTTATTCAAACCATTTATCTACGGCAAATTAGAATTACGTGGTCTGGCAACAACCATTAAAGCTGCGAAGAAAATGGTTGAGCGCGAAGAAGCGGTTGTTTGGGATATCTTGGATGAAGTTATCCGCGAACACCCAGTTATGCTGAACCGTGCACCAACACTTCACCGTCTGGGTATCCAAGCGTTCGAACCAATTCTGATCGAAGGTAAAGCTATCCAATTGCACCCACTCGTTTGTGCGGCATATAACGCCGACTTCGATGGTGACCAAATGGCGGTACACGTTCCTCTGACTCTGGAAGCTCAGTTAGAAGCGCGTGCGTTGATGATGTCAACCAACAACATCCTGTCTCCGGCAAGTGGTGAGCCTATCATCGTTCCTTCTCAGGACGTTGTATTAGGTATCTACTACATGACGCGCGACTGCGTAAACGCGAAAGGCGAGGGCATGGTTTTAGCCGGTCCTAAAGAAGCTGAGCGTGTTTACCGTTCTGGCCATGCTTCACTGCATGCCCGCGTTAAAGTTCGTATCACTGAAGAAGTGAAAGACAGCGAAGGTAACATCACGATTAACACTGGTTTAGTTGATACCACTGTTGGCCGTGCAATTTTATGGATGATCGTACCGAAAGGTCTGCCTTACTCGCTGGTTAACCAAGCGTTAGGTAAGAAAGCTATCTCCAAAATGCTGAACACCTGTTACCGCGTACTGGGTCTGAAACCAACTGTTATTTTTGCTGACCAAATCATGTATAC
The DNA here is from genome assembly GCF_020271745.1 of Providencia alcalifaciens. Classification (NCBI taxonomy): domain Bacteria; kingdom Pseudomonadati; phylum Pseudomonadota; class Gammaproteobacteria; order Enterobacterales; family Morganellaceae; genus Providencia; species Providencia alcalifaciens. The sequence continues at coordinate 1,723,104 of NZ_CP084296.1, forward strand.
CGGTTTTGCCTATGCGGCACGTTCTGGTGCATCGGTTGGTATCGACGATATGGTTATTCCAGAGAAAAAAGCTGGGATCATCGCCGAAGCCGAAGCAGAAGTTGCAGAAATTCAGGAACAGTTCCAGTCTGGTCTGGTTACAGCAGGCGAACGTTACAACAAAGTTATCGATATCTGGGCAGCGGCAAACGAACGTGTTGCTAAAGCGATGATGGAAAACTTGTCGACTGAAGCAGTCATCAACCGTGACGGCGAAGAAGAACAACAAGTTTCCTTCAACAGTATCTTTATGATGGCCGACTCCGGTGCTCGTGGTTCTGCAGCGCAGATTCGTCAGCTGGCCGGTATGCGTGGTCTGATGGCTAAGCCAGATGGCTCCATCATCGAAACGCCAATCACGGCGAACTTCCGTGAAGGTCTGAACGTTCTCCAGTACTTTATTTCTACCCACGGTGCTCGTAAAGGTCTTGCGGATACCGCATTGAAAACTGCGAACTCCGGTTATCTGACTCGTCGTTTAGTTGACGTTGCTCAGGACTTGGTTGTCACTGAAGATGACTGTGGTACTCACGAAGGTATCCTGATGACTCCGGTTATCGAGGGTGGCGACGTTAAAGAACCACTGCGTGAACGTGTACTTGGACGTGTAACTGCAGAAGATATCCTGATCCCAGGTACTGCAGATATTCTGGTTCCACGTAATACACTGTTACACGAAAAACTGTGTGACCTGTTAGAAGCTAACTCTGTTGACAGCGTGAAAGTACGTTCCGTAGTAAGTTGTGAAACTGACTTCGGTGTGTGTGCTCACTGTTATGGTCGTGACCTTGCTCGTGGTCATATCATCAACAAAGGTGAAGCAATCGGTGTTATCGCGGCACAGTCAATCGGTGAGCCGGGTACACAGCTGACGATGCGTACGTTCCACATCGGTGGTGCGGCATCTCGTGCGGCAGCAGAATCTAGCATCCAAGTTCGTAACACAGGTACGTTGAAACTGTTCAACGCGAAATATGTTACTAACTCAGAAGGCAAGCTGGTAATTACTTCTCGTAATACAGAACTGCGTCTGATCGACGAATTCGGTCGTACTAAAGAGAGCTATAAAGTTCCTTACGGTGCGCACTTAACGAAAGGTGATGGTGCAGCAGTGATCGGCGGTGAAACCGTTGCAAACTGGGATCCACACACCATGCCAGTTGTCAGTGAAGTATCGGGTATCATCAGCTTCTCCGACATGCTTGAAGGTCTGTCAATGACTCGTCAAACTGATGAGTTAACAGGTTTATCTTCAATCGTTGTTATGGATACCGCTGAGCGTACTAGTGCTGGTAAAGACTTACGTCCTGCACTGCGTGTAGTCGATGCAAATGGTAAAGATGTTCTGATCCCTAACACAGACATGCCTGCTCAGTATTTCTTACCGGGTAACGCAATTGTTCAGTTAGATGATGGCATCGCTATCAACGTCGGTGATACTTTAGCGCGTATTCCACAAGAATCCGTAGGGACTAAAGATATCACGGGTGGTCTGCCACGCGTTGCTGACTTGTTCGAAGCTCGTCGTCCGAAAGAGCCTGCGATCCTGGCTGAAATCAGCGGTATTATCTCGTTTGGTAAAGAAACCAAAGGGAAACGCCGTCTGGTTATCACTCCATTAGATGGAAGTGAGCCATACGAAGAGATGATCCCTAAATGGCGTCAGCTCAACGTATTCGAAGGTGAAATCGTTGAACGCGGTGACGTCGTTTCTGATGGTCCAGAGTCTCCACATGATATCCTGCGTCTGCGTGGTGTTCATGCTGTGACTCGTTACATCACGAACGAAGTTCAGGAAGTTTACCGCTTACAAGGCGTTAAGATTAACGATAAACACATCGAAGTTATCGTTCGTCAGATGCTGCGTAAAGTCACCATTGCGGATGCAGGAAGCTCTGAATTCCTCGAAGGTGAGCAAGTTGAGTACTCACGAGTTAAAGTTTCTAACCGTAAACTGGAAACTGAAGGTAAGATTCCAGCTAACTTTGAACGTGATCTGTTGGGTATTACTAAGGCATCTCTGGCAACAGAATCCTTCATCTCAGCAGCATCGTTCCAAGAAACAACTCGCGTACTGACAGAAGCAGCGGTAGCAGGTAAGCGTGATGAACTGCGCGGTCTGAAAGAGAACGTTATTGTTGGACGTCTGATCCCAGCAGGTACCGGTTTCGCGTACCACCAGGATCGTATCCGTCGTCGTCATCTGAACGACGCTGTGGAAGCTCCACAAGTAAGCGCAGATGAAGCAACAGCGAACTTAGCTGAACTGTTAAATGCAGGCTTCACCAGCGATAATCAGAACTAATTTCTGATTAGCAAAATCGCTTAATAGAAACCGGTATCGAAAGGTACCGGTTTTTTTTTGCCTACCAATTGCTAGCTATTCATCATTAAGATAACTGAGTGGCACAGGAATACATCGACTTTCTTGATTCGCCAACCAGTACGTCATATCAAACAGCCACCACTGATCAACGATAAATTCATAAAAGCGTGAATGACCACCTCCTTGAAGTTGCTCTAGGGTAATAGAAGGCAATGTATTTTGCGTTTCATTGAAAAGCGAATTTTGATGAAATTCACGATAAGCATCCGTAGACTCCTCAACCGATAATTCCCGTGCAGTTCCTAGAAATTGCGCACCATCAAAACCAACCGAGCCAAACTCAGGTAAATGATAATTAAATAGTGTTCCACTTACTTGCGCGTGATGGCGAATATTTTGGGAATGTAGGTTTTGATGTGCGGAATACCAAAGAAACCGCAAAGGATTGAACAGAATTTTCGGCTCGACGGTAGCGGCCCACGGAGTATTTTCGGGGCTGAGTGTAGCAAAAGTAACAAAACGGGTGGTGTGCAAAAGAACTAAACTGCGCTGCTTTAAACTCATGGGGTCTCCATTGTATGTATATAAGAAGAAAGCCCACTATTGGGACTTTCGAGATTGGTCATCGTGTATTGAATTAGACGGATAATTAAGGTGTGTGTTGAGGAATTCCATAATTAAAAATAATAATATTAGGCATTATTAATGTTTTCATTTCATATAGGGTTATAGTTAGAATTAATAATTTAGTTAGGAAATAATTAGAATTATTTTCCTATAAGTTTGTGTTTTTAATTGACTATTTTCATGATGAGTAAGTATGGCAATTAAAATTTTGAAGTAATATAGGTGAACAATGATAGGATGCATACTACCTCATTTATTAGGAACTAATAAAAATTGTAAGGTGCCTGCGGGGAGTTCATTATTTTACTTTAAATTCAACCTGTTGATTTTCATTTGCTTTGGTGAGTTGCGGGGAATAAAAATATTTAATTAATTTTATTTGTTAATGAATTGATTTTAAATGGATGGAATAATAAATATTAATTCTTTGATATTTATTATTATGTTAATGCAAATACGAATAAATTAATAATGGCGACCTCGGTTGAATTAATTCGGAGGTGGTTAAATACGTCATAAAAACATTATCTAAATATATTATTCAAATATAAAAATTCAATATATTAAATGCGATGAATTTAACAGGAATATAAACATGGGTAAAAATACAGAAAATAATGACATTGAAAATAATAACACTGAAAATGATAATAAAATGACGTCTAGCAGCACGATACAAAATATGGCTTCGTTTGGGGCGCCAAGTATTATGGTTAACCAAACCTCTCAGCTGGTGACTGGTACGGGAGATATCGCTTTAGACTTAGTTGTGGTGATTGACACTAGCGGTTCCATGTTTGATGAATCCTCTGATTTAAGCCAACAAATTGATGCGGCTATTGAAAAAGCAGCAGCAAATTGCCCATCCCATTTAAGGGCAACATTTTTAGGTATCCAAGGTGTTTGGACGGGGACTAAGTTTGATCAATCGGTGAGTGATTATTTAATCTTAAAAGGGGTTAACGAAAGCAGCCTACAAGCGCGCCCACCTTTTAAAGAAGCTGATGGTATTGACCATGCAGGTAATAAAGAGGATCTCTGCCGTGCCGTCATTGATGTGAGTAAATACTTTGATTGGCGGGCAGGTGCGCGTCGAGCCATTTTTGTCTTGGGGGATGAAGGTCTAGAAGGGGGCGGTGGTCGACTCACGAGTGCGGCAATAGCCAAAAACAATGAGGCGATTGACGTTGCTCAGCATGCCCATGTCAAAGTGTATACCTATCAAGGCACACCTGATGATACGCCAACCAATCTTGACCGTTTCCCAAGCCTAGCTGATAGAGACCGAGTAACAAAAGAATACGCTCGTTTAGCGGAACAGACTGGGGGGCGTTCGTATATTTACACCACGGGAATTGCGAACTTCAGCTTAGTGTTAGAAGAAATTCTCTGTGACAGTTTACTGCCACCAACACTACCTAATCGCGATAAATCAGACTGTGCGAATGTTTGTGACCAACTCCCAACGATTTTGGCAACAGTCAACTCGCTTGCTGAGATTATCAATAAAGCGATTGATGCCTGCTGTGGTAACGAAATTCATCACAGTCACCACTCACATCATCATTCAGCTTGCCAGTGTCAAAAATAATAACAAAAAGGCCTGCAATTGCAGGCCTGATTAAAGATAACTGAGTATTTAGTAGAAGATACCAATAATTGCACAGTGGGCGACAAACCCGACCATCAGCGGTACGGCGGTTCGTTTCACCACATCGAACGGCTGTAATTTAGCACCACTGGATACCGCAATGATAACGCCTGCTACAGGAGACATACCGCGCCCCATATGAGAAGCCTGCTGCATTGGCAGGATCATCGCAATTGGGTTAACCCCCATGCTATGTGCAATCTGTGGAATCAATTCCACGAATGCTAAGAACGGTGCGTTACCAGAACCCATAATGATTGCCGCGGCTAACGTGACTAATGCAAACACAATCGCCATCGCAAATGGTGGTAAACCGACAGACTCAGCGCCGAGAATCAGCTGATCGATGGCTCCACTGACTTTGATACCATGAGCAAACACACCCGCAGCGACTAACAGCCCGACTACGTTACTAAACGCATGCCCCATCCCGTTCAAGAAGGTCTGGAAGCCATTACACACTTGCTTAAAGTTACGTACTCGCACGGTTTCCAGTACCATACAAATCGCCATAGCAATCAGTACGATGGTCACAACGTCGAGGTGAATCCCCTCAAAAAATAGGTTGGAAGAGCCAACCGCCATAATGATGGGCAGCATCGGTAAAATAGCATAGTAGCCCGGTACTGATTTGGTTGTTGCTTCCTTGTCATGAGACTGTACCGCTTTGCCGATTTCAGGGACGAAACCTTGTTTACGGTCACAATGACGTTGCCAGAAAATATGGGTAATACCGACCACCAGCACAGTAGCTAATGCCGCAGGTCCTTGGTAATAAAGCACATATTCAACGACTGACATATCAACGGCTTTCGCACCACGGATAGCATCAATCGCGGTTGGTGTATAAGCAACCCCAAGGGATGTGGCGATAACCCCAGCGGCAGACGCCGGGGAGAGCCCTAAACCAATCATAATTGGGAACATTGTCCCCATTAACAGCACGGCTAAGCCTGTCGCTGACGGAATAGCTAACTGCAAGATACTCGCCAGTAAGAATGAGAAAAACAGCAGCACATAAGGCGAGCGCATATTTTTCAATGGTTTAGTTGCAACGCGGACCACCGCTTCGTTGGCACCGATGTGATCCATATAGTGAGCAAAACCCATTAGCGCCATGATCATCAAACCAAGATCAGCAGCACGGCTACTAAATAGGTCACGCATCACTTCAAACGGGTCAAGCCAAGTAATGCCCGTGGTTGTGACGCTTTTTGGTAGGATAGGACCCCAGCCTAAGGCTAGGGTGAAAATCATCAACACTAAACCGGCAATTAACAGCACCGGCTCGGCTTTGTATCCCTTCAAAATAAAGCGTGCAACCAAAACAACGATAATCAGAACCGTTAGAATTGGGATCATGCTTTAGCTCCTGGCTTGAAACGTTCAGCCGTAATTTGTACCACTTGTTTTAAAACATCACTGGCGGCATACAGGGATTTCACTGGCAAATATTCATAAATCGAGTGGAAGTTATGAGCACCGGTGAAAATGTTCGGGCAAGGAAGTCCGTTTTGTGAAAGCGCTGCACCATCATAGCCTCCACGCATTGGGATCACTTTTGGCGTGATCCCACAAGCTTCATAAGCGGCGTGAGCAATATCGATTGGATAACGGTTTTCACCTTGTAGGCTGTTGTACACGTTTGAGTAACGGTCAGCTAAGGTACAGGTTACGCTTTCTGGTCCCCACAGATCTTCACAGTGACCCGCTAATTTTTTCAGGAATGCCATACGAGCGCGGTAGCCCTCTTCGGTAAAGTCACGCACATCCATTTTCAGAACAGTACGAGCGCTGTTACCGGACATTTGCTTAACCCAGTAATAACCTTCACGGTTTTCGGTATATTCAGGTGCTTCGCCACCCGGCAGCATCGCAATAAATTTTTGCGCCATTAGCAGGGAGTTCACCAGTTTGCCTTTCGCGGACATTGGGTGAGCGGACTTACCTGTAAAGACGATTTCAACATCCCCCGCATTCCAGTTTTCATACACCAGCTCGCCAATACCGCAGCAATCTAATGTGTAGGCAAAATCTGCACCAAACTCTTTCACATCAAACACTTTCGCGCCGCGTAGACCTTGTTCTTCATCAGGAACGAAGCCCACTTTGATGTCCCCGTGTTTGATGTCTGGATTTTGTTTAAAGTATTGCAGCATATCCATAATCGAAGCGATCGCCGCTTTATCATCGGCGCCAAGTAAGCTGGTACCGTCGGTGACAATGATGTCATCACCAAGGTAATTTTCTAATTCTGGGAACTCACTTTTACGTAGGTAAATATTGAGTTCTTTATTCATGCAAATATCTTCGCCGTTATAAGGCAAAATTTGCGCTTTGGTGTCGTTAGTTTGTTCTGCACTGGTATCGAGGTGACCAAAGAACGCAACCGTTGGCACTTTATAATCGAGGTTGGAAGGCAGTGTTGCGGTAACGATAGCCGTATCACGCAGTTTGATATCCTGTAAGCCTAAGCCTTCTAACTCTTGAACTAACTGTTTGGCAAGAACGCGCTGGCCTTCAGAGGATGGCATGATGCCTGCGGCGCCTTTTTCCCTATTCGTGGTGGTGTTAATTTTTGTATAAGAAATAAAACGGTCAACAATATTCATTATTCTCATTCTCCAGCATCATCGTGATGCATTATTTTTATACTTTCATTATTGCAATGAAGATAAACATCACTTCGTTGCAATATTCTTTTATCATGAATAACGAAAAAATAAATATCTGATCAGTTATTTTTTTGACTAAAGACACAGAGTGATTAAAAAATAAGAATGAAAATAGTAATATTTAATTATTGAATGAGAGTGTTCATCGGAGAGTGCCCGACAAAAAATAAATTATACCATTGATAGATAACGATTATTTTTATTTTCATGCCATCTATTATATTTAATCCTAGATATTCATCTTTCCTAACTTAAATTGTTATTTTAACGAAGATAATAAAAATTTAAAATTCAGTTATATTATTATTGTAATGTCATTGTAGTTTAAAAAACCATTAAAATAATTTTTAAATATTATTAATATTTTAATTCAACCTGATTAACTCCGTATTATTTCGGTTTTTGTGATCAGGCTAATATAATTATTTGAAAATTAAACGTCGTATTTTCCAAGTTCCATTTAATGGGAAATATTCTATTCAATATTTCCCATTGAAAAATGAACCATTAACGCCCTAAGTAACCATCCCAATCTTTCCAAACAGGCTGTAGACCTGCTTGCACTAAGGCATGAGCAACTTGTGCCGCACTGCGGTTATCGTGGGGTGAAAACTGTTCTAACTCGGTTTTCGAATCCGCATAGCCTCCAGGCTGAGTTTTAGAGCCAGCACTGACACTGTTAATCGCCAGTGGTACCACATGATCCCGAAAATAAGGGGATTCACGGGTGGACAACGACAGTTCCACAGTAGGGGAGAGTAAGCGAAATGCACAGATTAACTGAACAAGCTCCGCATCCCCCATCAGCGAGGCGGGTTCTATTCCTCCCTCGCAAGGACGCAAGCGTGGAAATGAAATAGAATAGCGGCTCTGCCAATAGTGTTGCTGCATATACAGAAGATGTTCTGCCACCATGTAGCAATCTGTTCGCCAGCTACTGGAAAGCCCGATCAATGCGCCTAATCCAATTTTATCAACCCCCGCTTGACCAAGGCGCTCTGGCGTTGCTAATCGCCAATGAAAATCCTGTTTTTTGCCTTTTAAATGATGAAGTTGATAAGTCGGCTCATGGTAGGTTTCTTGGTATACCATTACGCCATCCAATCCTAAGGTTTTCAGCTCGTGATATTCTTCGGTTGATAAAGGCTGAACCTCCATCATGAGAGAACTGAAATAGGAACGGATCACTGGAATATGGCGGCGAAAATAGTCCATTCCGACTTTGGTTTGATGTTCACCCGTTACCAAGAGCAAACTGTCAAAACCAATTTGGCGGATGGTTTCACATTCACGGACAATCTCTGCATCGTCGAGGGTTTTGCGCTTAATGCGGTTGCTCATTGAAAATCCGCAATAGGTACAGTCATTGGCACATAAATTGGAAAGGTACAGAGGAACATAAAACCCGACAGTGTGGCCAAAGCGTTGACGTGTTAAGCGCTGCGCCTTTTGCGCCATCGGTTCGATGTAATGCCGTGCGGCGGGGGAAAGTAGCGCCATAAAATCATCAAGAGTCAACGTGTCACTCTGCAACGCTTGCTCGACATCCGCAGCGGTTTTGCTATTAATTTGTAATGTGAGGTCGTCCCAATCTAACTGTTGCCAACGCTCCCGAAAGCCGCCGTTCATCGCAGTGTTTTCGATCATAGTGGTATCGTCAATCATTGTAGCGCCTCCAAAAATTGAGTCAGAGGGCTAGATGCTTCAGCTCGCTGTTTGGGTGCTGCAAGGCCGCTTTGACGAGCGAGTTGTGCCGCTTCAACCGCCATTTTAAAGGCTTGCGCCATTAATACAGGCTGTTTAGCGACGGCGATGGCTGTATTGACTAGCACCGCATCGGCACCCATCTCAATGGCTTCGGCGGCGTGGCTAGGTGCGCCAATTCCTGCATCTACCACCACCGGCACATTGGCCTGTTCGATGATAATTTGCAGCATCTCCTTGGTCACTAAGCCTTTATTGGTCCCAATCGGCGCGCCGAGAGGCATCACCGCCGCGCAGCCCACTTCTTCCAGTCGCTTACACAAAACGGGATCTGCGCTGCAATAGGGCAAGACCACAAATCCTTCTTTAACCAATTGCTCTGCCGCGAGTAACGTTTCGATAGGGTCTGGCAGTAAATAACGGACATCGGGATGGATTTCGAGTTTTACCCAATGAGTGCCAAGCGCTTCACGGGCGAGACGTGCAGCAAAAATAGCTTCTTGGGCATTCTTGGCGCCGGAAGTGTTGGGCAGCAATTTAACTCCCAGCTCTTGAAGTGGCTGTAAAATCCCATCATCTTGCCCACGTAAATTAACGCGCTTCATCGCCATGGTCACTAGCTGGCTGCCCGATGCTTGGATGGCTTGCTGCATTAATGCTGGATTGGCAAACTTACCTGTTCCGGTAAATAAACGTGACTGAAAAGTGATATCAGCAATTTTTAACATCATTAACCCCCCGCGATAGCTTGAAACAGCAAAATGTTATCTTGTTCATTCAGAAAATGGCTTTCCCACTGGCTTTTGGGAATGATCACCTGATTGATAGCCAGTGCCGAGCCAGATGTACTTTGCCCGAGTTGCGTTAATAGCTGGTGGACGGTAATGGGCGGTTCAACCTCTATCGGCTGGTCATTGATTATGATATGCATGTGGCTTCTCGGCAGACGAGGCACTGTTTTGATCGGGTCAGCTGTAAGGTATTCCATTGCTGCTGTTTTCCATCAAACAGGCGCAGTTTTCCACTTAACGGAGAGGGTAATCCCACCAGCAATTTGATGGCTTCTAATGCTTGTAACGTCCCAATCACACCCACTACTGGACCCAAAACCCCCGCCGTGCGGCAGTTACGTTGAGGCTCTTCTTGATCGGGATACAAACAGGCGTAGCAGCCCGATTGAAAAGGTGGCTCCAGAACCATCAATTGCCCACCAAAGCCAACAGCACTGCCGCTGACGAGTGGAGTATTGCTAATGACGCACGCGGCATTGACCGCATGGCGAGTGGCCATGTTGTCACAGCAATCAAGCACCAAGTCCACCTGTTCCACTAAGGGAAGCAAACTGTCAGCATCAAGTTTTTGTTGGAAAATGCGCGTCTTAGTATGGGGATTAAGTTGCTTTAAACGCGCGGCGGCCAGCTGCGCTTTCGACTGGTTAATATCCTGCGTGTCATACAGCACTTGGCGCTGCAAGTTAGACACATGCAGGTCATCATGATCCGCTATCCATAATTCACCGACACCTGCCCCCGCGAGATACAAACTTGCAGGGGAGCCTAGTCCACCTAAACCGACAATCAGTACCTTGCTCTGTTTGAGTTTCTGCTGCCCTTCAGGGCTGACATCCTCAAGCAGCAATTGGCGGCTATAACGCATAAATTCGAGATCATTGAGCATGGTCGTTTTCCTTTAAGCGAGAGGGTGATTCAACCAGATCCAGCAATGTTCGTGTTGCACTTTGCCAATCATCGGCTTGGGTGATGGCACTGACAACCGCTACACTGCCAACGCCAGTGGCGAGCACCGCAGGGACGCGGTCAATAGATATCCCGCCTATTGCCACCGTCGGATAGTCCGGCGTATCAATAACCATCTGTTTTAACGCTTCTAAACCTTGCGGCGAGGACGGCATCTGCTTGGTCTGGGTTGGGAAGATATGCCCCAGTGCGATATAAGACGGACGCACCGTTTTGGCAATAGCAACCTCGCGGGGATCATGAGTAGAGATCCCCAACCGTAGCCCCGCTTGGTGAATCGCCACCAGATCGGTGGTTTCCAGATCTTCTTGCCCTAAGTGTACGCCATAGGCGCCTAACTCTATGGCTAAACGCCAATAGTCATTAATAAATAATCGCGCGTTATACTGCTTGCCAAGGGCTATTGCTTGCTGAATTTGATCGCGAACTTGGTGGTCTTGCTTGTCTTTGATGCGCAATTGCAAGGTGGAAACACCTGCATTTAGCAGGCGTTCAATCCATTCAACGGAATCCACTACCGGGTACAGACCGAGGCAATGCTCGGTCGGTGGAAATGGACTCGTTGGCAGATTAAGCGTTTTGTTCATCACTGACGACCTCTGCAATCTCAGCCCCATGATAGAGTTCGCTACCGTGAGCACGGAAAGCTTCCGACATCTGCTCCATGCCCGCTTCTTTTTGTGCAGCCTCTTTTTGTGCAGCATAGTCACGAACTTCTTGGGAAATCTTCATTGAGCAGAATTTTGGTCCACACATGGAACAGAAGTGGGCAATTTTTCCTGATGCTTGCGGTAGGGTTTCATCGTGATATTTACGGGCGGTTTCAGGGTCTAGAGCAAGGTTAAATTGGTCTTCCCAACGGAACTCAAAACGCGCTTTGGACATGGCGTTATCACGGATTTGCGCCCCCGGATGACCTTTTGCGAGGTCAGCAGCGTGCGCAGCAATTTTATAGGTAATCAGCCCCTGTTTGACGTCTTCTTTATTTGGTAAACCAAGGTGCTCTTTTGGCGTCACATAGCACAGCATTGCACAACCAAACCAGCCAATCATTGCCGCGCCAATACCGGAAGTGAAGTGGTCATAACCCGGTGCGATATCGGTGGTTAGGGGGCCTAATGTATAGAATGGGGCTTCGTGGCAGTGCTCTAGCTCTTCGGTCATATTGCGGCGGATCATCTGCATCGGCACATGTCCCGGACCTTCAATCATCACCTGCACATCGTATTCCCATGCAATTTTGGTCAGCTCGCCTAAGGTATGCAGCTCTGAAAATTGGGCTTCATCGTTGGCATCTTGCACGGAACCCGGACGTAACCCATCACCGAGAGATAGGGAAACATCATAAGCAGCACAAATTTCGCAAATTTCACGGAAATGCTCATACAGAAAGTTTTCTTGGTGGTGGGATAAACACCATTTCGCCATGATAGAGCCACCGCGGGAGACAATGCCGGTCAGGCGTTTGGCGGTCATTGGCACATAGCGCAGTAATACACCGGCATGAATAGTGAAGTAATCCACTCCTTGCTCGGCTTGCTCTAACAGGGTATCGCGGAACATTTCCCACGTGAGGTTTTCTGCAACGCCGTTTACTTTTTCGAGGGCTTGGTAGATAGGTACCGTACCAATTGGCACTGGGCTATTACGTAAAATCCATTCGCGAGTTTCATGAATATAGCGCCCCGTGGATAAATCCATCACCGTATCTGCGCCCCAGCGGGTAGACCAAATCAGTTTTTCCACCTCTTCTTCGATGGAGGAAGTCACGGAGGAGTTACCGATATTGGCATTCACTTTCACTAAGAAATTGCGCCCGATAATCATCGGCTCAGATTCTGGATGGTTAATATTGGCAGGGATGATAGCGCGACCCGCCGCCACTTCTTGGCGTACAAATTCCGGCGTAATATTTTCTGGCAAAATAGCGCCGAAGCTTTGCCCCGGATGCTGCTGTCTTAACACTTCGCTGCGAATGCGTTCGCGCCCCATATTTTCACGGATAGCGATAAATTCCATTTCAGGGGTCACAATACCTTGGCGAGCATAATGTAACTGAGTGACGCATTTGCCTGTTTGCGCTTTCAGTGGTGCAGGGCGGTGATTAAAGCGTAAGTGGTCTAAGCCCGCATCCGCTAAGCGTTGCTGGGTAAAGTCGGAACTGAGATTCTCAACAGCAACAGTATCGGCGCGTTCATTGATCCACGGAGCGCGAATTTTTTTCAATCCTTTGTGAACATTGAGTTCAGAGGCAGGGTCGCCGTAAGGGCCTGAAGTGTCATACACAGGAACGGCTTCGTTATCTTCAAACTTGGGATTATCTTTGTCACCGCCGATAAGTGTCGGGGAGAGCTGGATTTCGCGCATGGGAACTTGGATGTCGTCCCGGGAGCCTTGCAGGTAGATGCGTTCAGAGTTAGGGAATGAAACACCGGAAAGGGTATTGATAAAGTCTTCTGCGGCATCACGCTGCTCTTTTCGAGTGCGTGCTGGTGCAGCTTTAGGGGAAATATCGGTACTCGGGATAACTGAATTATTAGCATTATTGGACATAGCAATTTCCTGACATCGTCACAGGCTATACGGTGTAAATCACCAATAGCGGGTTTATCGAAAGAAAGTTGCTTGTCTGGAGTTCGGAGGAGTAATGGTAAGGCGTTGCGGCTAGTTTTTCGCCAAATAAATGAGCGAAAATTGCGCTAAATGATTACTCTTGTTCCCTTCGCGGGTATTAACCCGATCAGGTTCCGCGGATCCCGAACTAACGGTCTCAGCCTGATGCAAATGCATACTAGGCACTCCGACAAGAGCGTTCAGTATAGAGTTTCCCCGTCATTCTTCAAGCGATAAGTGCGTTGGCTTCTCTTGGCTACCCTAGTCACATACTTGTGTATGCTCCTAGGGATATCCTCGCTTGCCGCCTTCTTCTTGCTCGAATATTACGGCGTTATTGCCACTTTAGTGTAAACGTTTACACTAAAGTGGTGTTGATCACAGAACTGAGGGGCTGGTCGTTGTTATACTGCCCAGCAAAATGGTAGGTCACGCGGTAAATCGTATTTGAAATGATTCAGAGGTGGATATGCAGAAGATTGAAGTGTTAGTAACAGGCGGGCTTGGCTACATCGGTAGCCATACTTGCGTTCAAATGATAGCCGCGGGAATCACCCCAATAATTCTTGATAATCTTTGTAATTCAAAGATGGAAGTCCTGAATCGCATTGAAAAACTGACGGGTTTTCGCCCGGTATTTTATCAGGGGGATGTCCGTGATGAGCAGTGCTTAAAGGCTATTTTTTCCACTCATCATATTCACTCTGTTATTCATTTTGCTGGTTTGAAAGCCGTGGGGGAATCTGTCGAAAAACCCATTGAATATTATGATGTTAATGTTAATGGTACTCTGGTATTAGCCCGCTGCATGCAGAATGCTGGCGTAAAAAGTTTGATCTTTAGTTCTTCAGCAACCGTTTATGGGGAACCCACGTCATTGCCTATCACTGAAGACTTTCCAACAGGCAATACCCAAAGCCCCTATGGCACCAGCAAATACATGGTTGAGCGTTGCTTATCAGACCTTTATCAAGCCGATAATGCATGGTCAATCTCGCTGTTACGCTATTTTAATCCCGTTGGTGCGCACTCATCAGGGTTAATGGGGGAGGATCCTCAAGGTATCCCTAATAACCTAACGCCGTATATTGCTCAGGTGGCCATTGGTCGACGTCCAAAATTAACTGTCTATGGAAACGATTACCCTACCGTGGATGGAACGGGTGTACGCGACTATATCCATGTGATGGATCTTGCGGATGGTCATGTTGCTGCACTGAATAAGCTTGGCGAGCAAGCTGGATTACATATTTATAATCTAGGCACTGGAAATGGAAATAGTGTGCTGCAAGTTCTTCATGCGTTTGAAAAAGCAGCTGGTAAGTCTATTCCGTATGTGTTTGAAGCACGCCGCGCAGGTGATATTGCCGAATACTGGTCAAGCCCAGCAAAAGCTACCACTGAATTAGGCTGGCATGCAACTCGGACTATTGATGATATGGCGATTGATACATGGCGCTGGCAACTGAATAACCCCAATGGATATGAAAGCGAGAGAGGCTAAGTGATTATGACAAAAATGCAATTTAATCCATCAGAGCACCCCCACCGCCGCTATAACCCGTTAACGGGGCAGTGGGTTTTAGTCTCTCCTCACCGTTCAAAACGCCCATGGAGTGGTCAGGATGAGAAGCCTACATTTTCTAAATTGGCGAAGTATGATCAACATTGCTACTTGTGTCCGACAAATCAACGTGTTTCTGGGGAGTTAAATCCAGACTACCAAGGCACTTTTGTTTTCCAAAATGATTACTCAGCATTGCTACCCGAAACCTGTGAGCAACCAAGTAATCAGTCGGATTTATTTCAAGCTCAATCAGTAAGTGGTCTTAGTCGTGTTATTTGTTTTTCCCCTGATCACAGTAAAACGCTTCCAGAGCTGACGCTACCTGAAATTGGACAAGTAGTGGACACTTGGCAGCAGCAAATTTCAGAATTAAGTGAACGATTTTTATGGGTACAGGTTTTTGAAAATAAAGGGGAAGCCATGGGCTGCTCCCAGCCTCATCCTCATGGACAAATTTGGGCTAGCGATTTTTTACCTAATGAAATTGCCCGAAAAGACCACTTTTTAGCTGAATATTATCAACGGCATGGCAGCAATTTATTGAATGATTATGTTAAGGCTGAAATGCAAGATGGCGCTCGAACAGTCGTTGAAACGGAGCATTGGATTGCGTTGGTGCCTTATTGGGCGGCATGGCCATTTGAAACCATGTTATTACCAAAAGCACATATTAAACGTATGGATGAGATGAGTGAGCCGATTCGTACGGATTTAAGTTTGGCGTTAAAACAGCTGACTTGCCGTTATGACAATCTCTTTAACTGCGCCTTTCCTTATTCTATGGGATGGCATTTCGCACCGTTTTTTGATCACAGCAAAGACATTGAACACTGGCAACTTCATGCTTTGTTTTATCCTCCATTACTGCGTTCAGCAACCGTTAAAAAATTTATGGTGGGTTATGAAATGTTAGCTGAAACTCAGCGTGACTTAACGCCTGAACAGGCGGCACAGCGCTTACGTGAAGTCAGTGATATTCATTATAAACAGCAGTAACGCAGTTAAAAAATCAATAATTATTAGCTTATTTAAGCTATTCGAATAATTTGAAAATTTAGGAACCTATTCAATGGATAAATTAAAAAAGACGGTTGGAAATGCTTTTCAACACGTATTTGGGTACCTACCGGATACCTATGTTCAAGCCCCTGGACGCGTTAATCTTATTGGTGAACACACTGACTATAATGACGGTTTTGTCCTTCCATGCGCCATTGACTATCAAACGATGACAGCGGCAAAAAAACGTAATGACCGGATTATTCGGGTGGTTGCTGCAGATTATGCTAATGATAGCGATGAATTTAGCTTGGATGATGAGATCACTTTTTTACCGGGGAAAATGTGGGCAAACTACATTCGAGGTGTGATCAAATTTCTATTACAAAGAGGCTTTGAATTCGGCGGCTGTGATATTGCGGTGAGTGGTAATGTTCCACAAGGTGCTGGGCTTAGTTCTTCCGCCTCTTTAGAAGTTGTTATTGGGCAAACGATTAAAGAGCTGTATCAACTTGATATTAGCCAACAAGAGATTGCACTTAATGGTCAACAAGCTGAAAACCAATTTGTTGGGTGCAACTGCGGGATTATGGACCAACTCATTTCTGCTAGCGGTGATGCGGAGCATGCTTTACTGATAGATTGCCGTAGCTTAGAAGTTTACCCGATCCCAGTGCCTGATGATTTGGTTGTGATGATCATCAACTCCAATAAAAAACGTGGCTTAGTCGACAGTGAATATAATATTCGTCGTCAGCAATGTGAAGCTGCCGCAACACAGTTTTCAGTCAAAGCATTACGTGATATTACGCTGGATGAGTTTACTCAGAAGCAGAGCCAACTCGACCCATTGGTTGCCAAACGAGCTAAACATGTTATTACGGAAAATGCCCGTACACTGGCGGCTGCAAAAGCATTAACCGAAAACAATTTGTTATTACTGAGCCAGCTCATGACTGAATCTCATGCTTCTATGCGGGATGATTTCGAAATTACGGTTAAAGAAATCGACATATTAGTGGATATCGTCAAATCTGTTTTAGGTGATCAAGGTGGTGTGCGTATGACCGGGGGCGGATTTGGCGGTTGTATTGTCGCTGTTATGAAACAGGCGCTTGTTGAGCCAGTGAAAGCTGCGGTAGAAGCTCAATACCAGACTATGACTGGATTAAAAGAAGATATTTATGTCTGTCAGCCAAGTGCAGGGGCTGGAGTTTTCGTTGCGAGTTAATCATGTTTTAAGTTATTAAGCATCAATCAAGTTACGGCTGGAATAATATGCAGATTTCTAAAGTATCGGATGCACCAAAAGAAATTACGCTGATAAATCAACGTGGAATGGAAATTAGATTGACGACGTTTGGTGCTAGTTGGATGAGCTGTATATTACCGCTCTCCACGGGAAAGCGAGATGTTGTCTTAGGTTCACCAAACACAGTCTCACAAATGGAACAATCTGTTTATTTGGGGGCAACGGTTGGGCGTGTTGCTAATCGTATCGCCAATGGGTCATTCACCTTGAACGGTAACGTGTATTCGGTGGCGAATAACCAAGGCGAGCATTGCTTACATGGCGGAAAAGATAATTTTAGCTACCGTATATGGGCAGTTACACAGCCAAATTCACAGCAGGCTATATTTACGCTAACTTCTGCTGATGGCGACCAAGGGTTTCCAGGGGAACTGTGGGTTGAGGTGAGCTATAAACTGACTGATGATAATCAGGTCATTATTGATTATCAACACCGAGTCGGCAAGCCATGCCCTGTTAATCTTACCAATCATGCTTATTTTAATTTGGCGGGGGAAGGTTCTGACAAAACGGTGTTAGAGCATGACTTACAAATCTATGGAACCCATTTTTTGCCCACCAATAAAGAGGGTATTCCAACGGGTGAATGGCGAGATGTTACCGAAACTCATTTTGATTTTAGGCAAAGCAAGCGTATTAGCCGCGATTTTTTGCAAGATGAAGACCAGCTACTTGCTGGGGGATATGACCATACGTTGATATTGGAATCTTCGGTAGTTGATGGAAAGAGCGTTGCTGCGTCGTTATTATCTCCAGATGGTGATGTACGTATGAATATTATGACGACAATGCCTTCTATGCAGCTATATACGGGGAATTACCTTATTGATGTAAAGGGAAAAACAAAGATATACACCCCTTTCTCAGGTGTTGCATTTGAGACACAGTTTCCACCGAATGCAGTCAACCATCCGGAGTGGGGGGAGCAATGGCGTGGTATTTCCTACCCTAATCAAATTTATACAAGCCAAACTTGCTACCAATTTATTTTTTAATTAATCATCCAGTGGCTCATGTATTTCCAAGCACCGCAATATGACGGTGCTTTATTTTTTATATCGCGAAATGTTAATCATCGTTATTTAAAATGATTTAGCCCATTGTTTAAACGCTAACACATTGTTTTTAAATACAGCCTGTTGTTTAATAAACTTATCGTGAATATTGAGGTGTACAATGGCGACAATAAAAGATGTGGCACGGGAAGCAGGGGTGTCTGTTGCAACGGTTTCTCGCGTGCTCAACCTATCTCCTAAGGCAAGTCAGGCCTCGATAGCATCCGTTCAACAAGCAATGAATAAACTGGGTTATAGGCCCAATGCCGCAGCTCGCGCATTAGTGAACCAAAGCTCAAATACCATTGGTGTATTAGTTAATGATGTTTCTGACCCTTTTTTTGGTGTGATGGTCAAAGCCGTTGATGCAGTAGCGCATAAAAATGGTAAACATATCTTGATTTGTAATGGCTACCATAATGCGAAAGAAGAGCGACAATCTATTGAATTATTGATCAACAATCGTTGTGATGCTTTGATTATTCACTCAAAAGCGTTGGAGGATGACGAGTTGATAGCATACGCGAAAGAAGTACCCAGTATGGTCTTGATCAATCGACATATTGAAAAAATTGCCAATCGTTGCATTTCGTTAAATAACTATAAAGGGGCTTATCTGGCGACGGAGCACCTTATTCGTCAAGGTCATAAAAAAATCGCGTATATTTCTTCAAATCATCAAATAGAGGATGCTGCTCAGCGTTTACTCGGCTATCGAGATGCATTGAAAAATAACGGTATTGAGTTACCTGAAAGTTATGTGGAATACGGTGAGCCGTCAGGAGAAGGTGGTGAACTCGCGATGACCAAATTATTGATTAAATCATTAGATATTACCGCGGTAGTTGGCTATAACGATTTTATGGCCGCAGGTGCGATAGCCGTTTTAGATGAAAACGATATTTCCGCACCAGAACAAGTGTCTGTTATCGGTTTTGATGACGTCCTCATTGCTCGCTATATTCATCCTCGCTTAACAACCATTCGTTATCCCATTCAAATGATGGCAGAGCGAGCCACACAACTCGCATTAGCTTTAGCTCGGGAAGAAACGATCCCAGATGAAAATTTAGTATATTCACCGACATTGGTTCAGCGTAATTCTGTTCGCCCTCTCTAATTCCTCTTATTAATGTAAACGTTATCATTTATTTGTGATGGCGTTCAACAACCTTACAATTAGTTAATAACTCAAAATCGTACCAATGCATTTTAAATCTTTATATATCAGTATGTAATATGATTTTTTATTCTATTTTTGTTAATCAGTATGTGTTAAATATTTAGTAGTAATATGTGATTCAAGTAACGGCTAATTATTGTGGTAACGTTTACACTGGCATCGTTATCATTTGGCTAAGGAATTTTATTATGCAGACAGCAGGTATTGGATTAAGCACACTAGACTACGGGGTTTTTGCCTTGTATGTGCTGATCATAGTCACCGTTGGGCTTTGGGTATCCCGAGATAAAAATGGGCAGAAAAAAGGGACAAAAGATTATTTCCTTGCAGGAAAGACATTGCCTTGGTGGGCGATAGGTTCCTCATTAATAGCAGCGAATATTTCTGCAGAACAATTTATTGGTATGTCAGGTTCTGGTTTCTCTATCGGGTTAGCTATCGCATCATATGAATGGATGGCAGCACTGACATTGATCATCGTGGCAAAATATTTTATGCCAGTCTTTATTGAGAAAGGCATTTTTACCATCCCTGAATTTGTTGAAAAACGCTTCAATCGGACATTAAAAACCATTCTGGCAGTATTTTGGTTAGCCCTGTTTATTTTTGTTAACTTAACATCTGTACTGTATTTAGGGGCTCTGGCTCTGCAAACTATTCTTGGTATCCCAATGCATTACGCGATTTTTGGGTTAGCTTTGTTTGCGGTGGTATATTCCCTTTATGGTGGTTTGTCTGCGGTGGCATGGACGGACGTTGTTCAAGTGTTCTTTTTGATCCTCGGTGGATTCTTAACCACTATCATGGCGGTGAGCTATATCGGCGGTGATGCAGGTATTTTTGCCGGTATGAGCCGAATGGCAAATGAAGCGCCAGCTCACTTTGAAATGATCTTAAGTCCGGATAACCCACAATTTAATAACTTACCTGGTATTGCTGTGCTAATTGGCGGGTTATGGGTTGCTAACTTGTATTATTGGGGTTTTAACCAATATATTATTCAGCGTGCTTTAGCGGCTAAATCTATTGGTGAAGCACAAAAAGGGTTAGTTTTTGCCGCGTTTATGAAGTTGATTGTACCCATACTAGTGGTTGTTCCGGGTATTGCTGCTTATGTTATCGTTTCTGATCCTGCGTTACTGGCAGGCCTAGGGGAAACGGCACAGGCGCATATGCCAACATTAGCCCAAGCAGATAAAGCTTATCCTTGGTTAACGCAATTCTTACCTGTTGGCGCAAAAGGTATTGTGTTCGCTGCGTTGGCTGCTGCGATAGTGTCTTCGTTAGCTTCGATGTTGAACTCAGTGGCAACTATTTTCACGATGGATATCTATAAGGAATACATTGCACCTGCAACGGAAGATCATAAACTCGTGAATGTGGGGCGTATTAGCGCAGTTGTTGCACTGATTGTGGCTTGCTTTATTGCGCCATTATTAGGTAACATCGGGCAAGCTTTCCAATATATTCAAGAATATACAGGGTTAGTTA
The DNA here is from genome assembly GCF_020271745.1 of Providencia alcalifaciens. NCBI lineage: Bacteria > Pseudomonadati > Pseudomonadota > Gammaproteobacteria > Enterobacterales > Morganellaceae > Providencia > Providencia alcalifaciens. Next base: position 1,744,103 of record NZ_CP084296.1, read on the forward strand.
GCCCAGGTATTTTAGCAGTATTCTTATTAGGTCTATTTTGGAAAAAAACCAACGCGAAAGGCGCAATCATCGGTGTTTTACTTTCCATTCCATTTGCATTGTTCCTGAAATTGATGCCTTTAGGCATGCCATTCCTTGATCAAATGATGTACACCTTCTTCTTTACTGCGGTAGTTATCGGATTGATTAGTCTGACAACGTCAAAAGAGGATGATAGTAAAGGCGCAATAATTTTAACCTCAGAAACATTTAAAACATCAGCTGGTTTTAATATTGCATCCTATATCATTATGGTCATTCTATGCGTACTGTATGCCTTGCTGTGGTAATTCATTAATATAAATTAGTCATTATTTATCATGATCACAAAGGGCAGCCATTGAGCTGCCCTTTCGTTTTTTGTCGATAAAAATTAAAACTCACAAATGCCACGTATATTGTAGCCAGTGATTTTCGTTAGCGGCTTGGAGGAGGCGTGGGTCGCCGTTGACGATAAACGTCTCATCGGCGAATTGGCACATTGGTAGATCATTGGCTGAATCAGTATAGAAATAAATGTAGGCATCGGTGATCGGCTGGTGGGTGAGCCACTGCGTTAAGCGCTTCACTTTGCCTTCTTTAAACGTTGGGATTCCATCAATTTCGGTGGAGTAACAGCCATTTGACTGCTTGATATCAATCCCCATCACCACATCTGCACCAAGGCGATCCGCAATTTTCTTCACAATAAAAGAGACCGTTGCCGAGATCACAATGACTGGGATCCCTTGGGCGCGGTAAGAGGCGATCGTGCTCAATCCTTTGGGATAAACACGAGGAATAATAATGGTATCCACAAAATCATCCAGCCATTGGTCAACTTGCTCTAGCTTAATTCCATTCAGGGTTTGCAGGTTAAACTGCAAATAAGTCGCCATATCTAAATTGCCAGTATTGTATTGCTCCATCATAGCTTTATCTGCTTCGACAAAACGTGGGTCACTGATAATTTTTTTATCCCAAAGATATTGGGTCCACAGCACACTGCTATCTCCTTGGATCAGCGTATCGTCTAAATCAAAGATGGCTAATTGGTTTTGCATGGTATTCCTTTGGCTAACTAACTTATCGTAGGCTAACTTAGAGCACGAATTTCATTTTTATTAAACATCAGCTCCAGGTGAGTGCCCGGTTCAAATAACCGTTCAGAAGAGCGATTGAGTAAATCCACGGTCATATCTCCGGCAGGTGTGTTCACACTGTAGCGAATGATATTCCCTAATAATTGATGGTCAAGGATAACGGCATCAACTGGGGCTGAAATATGAGTGCCATACTGGCGTCCTACTTCCCGTACATAAATAGATTCTGGGCGAATAGCGAGCGTGCCGTGTAAATTTACCCCCAGCATCCCATTGGCTTTTTCAGCGTCCACCAGATTGTAATGTCCCATAAATCGAGCCACAAATTCAGTAGCAGGCTGAGTATAGATATTTTCAGCGGTATCGCTTTGGATAATTGCGCCTTTATTCATTAAGAAGATACGGTCAGACATAATCATCGCTTCATCTTGGTCGTGGGTGACAAAAATGGTGGTGAGCTTCAGTTCTCTTTGAATTTCACGAATTTGCTGGCGTAAATGCTTACGAATACGCGCATCAAGGGCGGATAATGGCTCATCGAGGAGTAAAATTTGTGGCTTCATAACCAATGCACGAGCAAGGGCGACACGCTGGCGCTGGCCCCCCGAAAGCTGGTGCGGGTATTGGTTTTCTTTACCTTGCAATTCCACCATCTCAATGACATCCCCAACGGCTTTTTCTCTTTCTTGCCCAGAGACTTTACGCATTTTTAACCCAAAGGCGATATTCTCCGCAACCGTCATATTAGGGAACAGTGCATAGCTTTGAAATACCATCCCAACCCCGCGTTGTTGGGCTGGTTGATGGGTAATGTTTTGGCGATTAATATACAGCTCGCCGCTATCGGGTTGTTCCAGGCCCGCAATACAGCGCAGTAAAGTGGATTTTCCGCAGCCACTTGGTCCAAGAAGGGTAATAAACTCACCCTGTTCAATGTTAAATTGGATATCGGCAAAGACCTGATTCTGGCCAAAAGATTTAGTTAGATTTTCGGCAATAACATAGCTCATCGTTCATTTCCCTCACGATTCAAGCGCGTTGCTAACCAAGTGAGCAGCAGCGTAAATAAGAAGTAAGACATCACTAGCGCAGAGGTAAAGTGTCCGCTAGTTTGGCGCATATTAAACAGATAGATCTGCAAGGTTTCGAAGCGAGTTCCCACTAAGATATTGGCGAATACGAATTCCCCCATTAAGAATGAGAAGGAAATCAGTAAGGAAACCAATAACCCTTTACGGATATTGGGCAGCACTATCATTAAAAAGGCTTTAAAGGTGCTGGCGCCGAGTAAGTGTGCAGCATCCATTAAGTCGTGCAGGTTGATCCCTTGAAAGCTATTCGCCAGTGCGCGGTACATAAATGGTAATGTGATGGTGAAGTAGGTGCCAATTAAGATCCACGGAGTACCAACCAGCATAAATGGCTCATCCGCAAAGATTTGCAGTAAACCGACTGAAGAAACTACGGGTGGGATCGCAAAGGGGAGAATAATCAGTAAATCCATCACCCCTTTGAGCTTAGGAAAGCGGTAAAAAACGGCAAAGGTCATTGGTAAAATAACCAGTATGCTGATCAGTAATGTGCCAAAGCAGATCAATAACGATCGCCCAAATGCCATCAAAAATCGCGGATCTTGCCACAGTTGTAGGTACCATTTGATGGACAGCGCATCGGGTAAAACCGTTGCACCCCATGTACTGGAGATGGAATAAATAAACGTGGCAATAATTGGCAGCGCAAGAATGGCGGCAACGGTGCAGAGAACCATTTTATGAAACAGTAAACTCGGTGTTTTTGGGCTATGAATATTAGGATTTAGCATGGTAGCTCCGTTTTAATAGCCAGTGGTGAATTGCGGTGATAAACCCGAGGATAGCAATCAGAACAACCGACAAGGCGGCTGCCATATTTGGCTCTAAGAACAGGTCGCCAGAGACAAGGCTGGCAATGCGGATAGTCACTAAGTTGTAGTTCCCACTGGTGAGTGCGTAAGTACTGGCATAAGCACCAACAGCATTAGCAACCAAAATAATAAATGTACCTAACAAGGCAGGGGAAATTACCGGAATACCGACTTTTAGCCAGTAGGTTAATTTGCTGGCGCCCATGGTTTTTGCCGCATCTTCCCATTCAGGTTTAAGCGCATCGAATGCAGGATAAAGCAGTAAAATACCGAGTGGAATTTGGAAATAGATATACAGCAACATCAAACCGCTGGCGCTGTAAATATTAAAATCATCAATCCATCCCCATGCTTTAAGTTGCAACGTGATAGCACCGTTAAAACCTAAAATAATGATAAATGCGAAGGCTAATGGCACGCCGCTGAAGTTGCTCGCCATGGTAGTAAACGAAATCATGAAATTGCGCACTTTGCCTTGCATTTTGTAGATAGAAAATGCCGTTACACAGGCGATGAGCAAGCCAACAACGCTACAAATTAGCGATAGCCATAGGGTGTTTTGAAAGGCTTGCAGGTAGAAATCGTTAGTAAAAATTTCAACGTAATTCTCAAAAGACCACGCTTCTTCATAGACAAAACTGTTGAAGAGCACCCAGATCATCGGTGCAATCTGAAATAGGCAAAACAGTACGATGAACGGCACAATTAACAGTGCAGCACGCCAATGAAAACGTATGCGAGGTTTGTGAGTCATCGCTAGGCTTTCCTGTTGTTGATAGGGATGGTCACTTGCAGGGATATCCGCCATTAGTGACCTCCTGCCAGTAATTCATCACAAACAGTTTTGTCGGAGAAAGGCACAGCCAGTAGCTGGCAAACGGTGCCACAAATCGCAGTTTGCTCCATCGGTACGTCTGGGCGATGAGAGAATGCGCTGCCGATAGTAAACAGAGGAACCGTGCACTCTTCCGGTAAAATACCACCGTGGCTACGGTCGTTATTCATTCCGTGGTCACTGGTGATGATGATTTGGTAGCCTTGTGCTATCCACATCGGTAGATATTTGGATAAATAAATATCTGCTTTGCGAGCCGCATTGCGATACTGGGACGAATCAAAACCAAATTTATGCCCCGCATCGTCAATGTTCATTGGATGGATCAGCAAAAAATCGGGGTCATGCTGGGTGCGAAGATATTCTGCATCCATAAACAGATGGTCATCAGGGTAGTGGTCTGCTTGGTAGAAGCAACCGTGCTGAATCGGTAGCTGTTTATCATGGGTAAATCGGTCACGGTTCGCCTCAAATGGCGCACGGTTATACAGCTCACTGACCCAATAGTAAGCTGCCGCTGCGGTGGTTTTTCCTGTTTGGTGAGCCAGTGAAAAGATGCTCTCGAAATGAGAAAGTCGCACCACATCGTTGTTGACGATGCCACTTTGAACCGGAGGAATGCCCGTCAAAATGCATTCATACAGCGGGCGCGACATCGATGGGAGCTCACACTCCATTTTATAAAGTGTTGCACTGTCGGCTTTGATAAGACCATTGAGATAGCCCATACATTGATGGGCTACTGAATAACTTAAACCGTCAAGAACAACAAGTATGACTTTTTCAGACATCAGACTGTTGATTCCTAATTGCGATTATTGCTGGTGGATTAATACTTGTTGCTGCCACATTTTTGGTAAGTTGCGAGACGACTTTTCCCAGCCTTCTGCATCTTTAATCGGATGAACATTTTTATACTGTTCTTCTGGTAGCAATTTAGCTTGGATATCTGCAGGCAGTGTCAGATGTTGTGCACGAATAGGGCGTGCATAACCTTCTGCAAGGTTGAGCTGACCTTTATCACTGAAGATAAATTCACGGGCTAATTTTGCGGCATTTGGGTTCTTAGCAAATTTGTTGATGATGGTGGTGTAGCCTGAAATCACGCTGCCATCTGATGGGATCACCACAATAAAGCGGTCACGGTTGATTTGATCACGGTAGTTCAGCGCGTTGAAATCCCATAAAATACCCACTTCCACTTCGCCTTTTTCGATGTTGGCAACCGTTGGGTCATTGACGGATAAGCGCTTTTGTTTTGCTAATTCGCCAAAGAATTCAATGGCAGGCTTCAGATTATTTTCATCACCACCACGAGCAAAGGCGGCTGCCAGTATGGCGTTATTGGCTTGCGCGGCAATGCCCACATCCCCAACGGTGACTTTGTATTTTCCTTTGAGTAAATCATCCCAACTTTTTGGTGCGTCTTTGACTAAGTCTTTATTGATCATAAACGCGATAGTGCCGGTATAAGCTAATGCCCAGTGGCCGTCTTTATCTTTTGCCCAATCGGGCACTTGTGACCAAGTGGTCGGTTTGTACGGTTGAGTGACCCCTTTTTGTACTGCAACAGGTCCAAATGATGCGCCAACATCACCAATATCTGCCGTTGCATTGTTTTTCTCAGCAGCAAACTTTGCGATTTCCTGCGCAGAGCTCATATCCGTATCTTGATGCTTTAAACCATACTGAGTGGATAAATCTTGCCATGTGCCTTTCCAGTTTGCCCATGTGTCAGGCATCCCGACGCTATAAACTTGGCCTTCTTTCTTTGCAGCTTCGATAAGTTGGGTTAAATCGCTGTCAGCCGCAAATGCCATTTGAGAAGCGCTGAGTGACAGTAAAATTGCAGGTACGATAGCTTTCATCTTGTTTCTCTCTATAAGAGTCGCCGTATTGGTTAGTTGGCATGCTAATTATTCGAGATGACAATGAATTGACAGTTGTGTGACACTTTTTAGATGCTGTGACTTGTAAATGTCTAAAAAGTGTCAAAATAATGAAAGAGGAGTGACGAATCAAACGATTGTATGACAATCTATAAAACAAGCGTATCTTTAACCACAACTCAGGGTGCTGAAATAGAGAAACAGAATGAATAAACACACATTAGCAGGAACCGAAAGCGGCTGGTGGTTTGTCTGCTTTGCGGGGCGGTTGTGGTTGCCCCAAGGTGATGTACCTAAAGGTGCTGCACAGCAGTTTGGATTAACGGGGAAACTGGCGACTCCAATCGGTGAATGGCAAGGGGATATTGTCTGGCTGATCCCTGAAAAAATGCCATCAGATATGGCATCGCCTCGTGTGGTCGCTTCCCAAGATGAAGGGCTATTTCGTTTAGCTGGACGGGGCGTTCAACTCGCGGAATTTTATCGCTCGCATCGTTATTGTGGTTATTGTGGAACGGCGATGCGCCACAGTTCAACGGAATGGGCGTGTCTGTGCGACCACTGCCATGAGCGTTATTATCCACAAATTGCCCCATGTATTATCGTAGGTATTCGTCGTGATGATCATATTTTGCTGGCACAACATCGTCGCCATTCACAAAATCCACTGTTTACAGTACTGGCAGGGTTTGTGGAAGTAGGGGAAACCTTAGAAGAGGCGGTGGCACGAGAAGTAATGGAAGAGAGCCATATAAAAGTGCGCAATATTCGTTATGTTTCTTCTCAGCCTTGGCCATTCCCACACTCACTGATGATGGGCTTTTTAGCCGATTATGATAGTGGGGATATTCAAGTGGATCCTAAAGAGTTAGTGAGCGCTAACTGGTATCACTATAACTCTCTGCCTCTGATCCCGCCGGGAGATACAATTGCTCGGCGATTAATTGAAGATAGCGTGGTGCTATGTCGTCAGTTTGATGAAGATAACCACTAATTGCGCTAGCGCTGATATTGTTTCCCTTTGCTGGTATAATATGGCGCCTTAGCCATTTGCGGCGGCCACAATAATAATGGAGTAAATAATGACTGAGTTGAAAAATGACCGCTATCTACGTGCGTTGCTACGCCAACCTGTAGATGTGACCCCAGTATGGATGATGCGTCAAGCAGGGCGTTACCTACCAGAATATAAAGCAACTCGCGCAGAAGCCGGTGATTTTATTGCTTTGTGTAAAAATACTGAGTTAGCGTGTGAAGTCACGTTACAGCCACTTCGTCGTTTTCCATTAGACGCCGCAATTTTATTCTCTGATATTTTAACTATCCCTGATGCAATGGGACTTGGGCTCTATTTTGAAACGGGGGAAGGCCCTCGTTTTGAAAAACCAATCAAGAACGTTTCGGATGTTAAAAATATCCCAATTCCAGATCCAGAAATGGAACTGGGCTACGTGATGGATGCCGTTCGTGCCATTCGCAAAGCCTTAAATGGTGATGTACCACTGATTGGTTTCTCGGGTAGCCCATGGACATTAGCGACCTATATGGTTGAAGGTGGCAGTAGCAAAGCGTTCACTAAAATCAAAAAAATGATGTATGAAGACCCAACGACGCTGCATTTACTGCTGGATAAGCTGGCTGATAGCGTGATTTTGTACCTGAATGCCCAAGTACGTGCAGGCGCACAATCCCTGATGATTTTCGATACGTGGGGCGGCGTGCTGACTAAGCGTGATTATCTGGAATTCTCTCTGCGCTACATGCACAAAATTGTCGATGGTTTAATCCGTGAAAATGACGGCCGTCGTGTGCCTGTGACCCTGTTTACTAAAGGTGGCGGTCAGTGGTTAGAAGAGATGGCGGCAACAGGTTGTGATGCGCTAGGTTTAGACTGGACAACCGAAATTGCAGATGCCCGTCGCCGTGTTGGTGACAAAGTTGCGCTGCAAGGCAATATGGATCCTTCTATGTTATATGCATCTCCTGCTCGTATTGAAGAGGAAGTGCAACATATTTTAGCGGGCTTTGGCAAAGGGGAAGGGCATATCTTCAACTTGGGACATGGTATTCATCAAGATGTAGCGCCTGAACACGCGGGTACGTTTGTGGACGCGGTTCACCGTTTTTCTCGTCAATATCATCAGTAGCCGCCAAGGCATAATCGAGGTAGAACTTGGTGTTTTATCTCGATTTGAACCTCTTAATTTGTGGTGTATTTACAGGATCTTGTAAGTGCATCATTATCATCTATGATTAATCCTTATTAATAATGGTTCCGTGGTGACGATAGATACTCAGCAGTTGCGACAACAACAGGTAGAGTTAGCTCAACAAGTCATTTTGCACGACGAGTTTGTCCCGCCACGTTTCATTGGTGGTGCAGATGTTGGTTTTGAGCAAGACGGCACCGTGACTCGCGCGGTGATTGTGGTGCTTTCATGGCCTGAGCTGCAATTGGTGGAGTATCAAATAGCACGGATCCCAACTCAGTTACCCTATATACCCGGGTTGCTCTCATTTCGTGAAGTCCCAGGGTTAATGGCGGCGTGGGAAAAAATCCAACAAAAGCCCGACTTAGTGCTGGTGGATGGTCAAGGTATTGCTCATCCGCGGCGTTTTGGGGTGGCTTGCCATTTCGGATTGTTGGCCGATGTGGCGACGATAGGGGTAGCTAAAAGTCGTTTATGTGGTGATGATGTCAAACTCAATGCTGAACCTGAAAGTGTCGCAATGTTGAAAGCGGCTCAAGAGCAACTAGGATGGGTTTATCGCAGTAAGAAACGCTGTAATCCTTTATATCTTTCTCCGGGTCACAAAGTCAGCTTTATTTCCTCGCTAGAGTGGGTAAAACGGTGTATTCAGGGGTATAGATTGCCAGAACCGACCCGTTTTGCTGATGGAATCGCTTCGAATCGCACATTTTTTAAGCGAATGAATGAGAAAATTGGCTAATTATCAGCAAAATATGTGGCATTGGCAGATTTTCAGGTAAACTGCGAAGTATTGAGATTGATGAGTCAGAAATTATGTTAAGAAATCCTATTCATTTGAGGTTAGAGAAACTAGAAAGCTGGCAGCATATGACCTTCATGGCATCCCTGTGCGAGAGAATGTACCCTAATTATCAAATGTTTTGCCAGCAAACTGAATTTGCTGATGCGAAGGTTTATCGTGCCATCCTTGATTTAGTTTGGGAAACCTTGGTTATCAAAGATAGCAAAGTCAATTTCGACAATCAGTTAGAGAAGTTAGAAGAAATTATTCCAGTCGCCGATGACTTCGATATGTACGGTGTTTATCCCGCTATCGACGCTTGTATTGCTTTAGGTGAACTCATTCATGCAAAACTGAGTGGTGAAACCCTTGAGCACGCAATCTTAGTCAGTGAAGCATCGATTCGCACTGTTGCTATGCTTGAAATGACCCAAGCAGGGCGTGAAATGACCGATGAAGAGCTAAAAGTGGTGCCTGCTGTGGAAGAAGAGTGGGACATTCAATGGGACATTTTCCGCTTATTAGCCGCTTGCGAAGAACGAGACTTAGAGTTAATTAAAGGATTAAAATCTGACCTCCGCGAAGCGGGTGTCAGCAATATCGGTATTACTGTCACTTAAATTTTGCACTTTTAAGTATGAAAACGTGACTTAACGCAGTAATGCTGTGTACTAAGACTTCACATTTACCCCTACTCTGTTCTACATTTAGGGGCGAGAAGAAGTGGCTATCGGGGGCGTGTATCAGGGGCTGTCTATCTGGCATATCCGACGCACTCGATGCTTTGCAAACGATAAACACACTGTGTAAGGATAATTTATGAACAAGACTGAATTAGTTGATGCTATCGCAGAATCAGCAGATCTGACTAAAACTCAAGCTAAAGCAGCTTTAGAAGCAACTCTGAGCGCAATTTCAGATTCTCTGAAAAGCGGCGAAGCAGTACAACTGGTCGGTTTCGGTACTTTTAAAGTTAGCCACCGTGCAGCTCGTACCGGTCGTAACCCACAAACTAAAGCAGAAATCCAAATTCCTGCAACAACTGTACCAGCATTCTCTGCCGGTAAAGCACTGAAAGACGCTGTAAAATAAGTACATTGTCTACGAGAATTATCAGAGGGGGTATGAAGTTACCCCTTTTGTTTATTCGCCAAAGGTTGCTAGTGTTGGGAGCAGTCTCAATACTAAGCGCCTGTTCTTCTAATTCGCCTCGACTCCCTGAGTTTAGTGCCAGCGGATTTATTGCCGATGAAGGCGTAATCCGAATGTGGAGACTGAATGATGCGAAGAGTCAGCCGTTGGTCTTAATGGTGGTGTATAGCCCCTATAAAAGAACCGACACCTCCGTCAATTTCTTCGAATATCGTGATGGCAAATTGTGGCAAATTCGCAGCCAAGTCCTTAATCAAGGGGCTAACAACATCACCGAACAGCTGCGTTTTAGTAAAGATAATGAAATTGTGTTTATGCAGCGCGCCCAAAATAATATCAAAACCCCGCTTTCCTCTGATGAAATTAACCGCTGGCGCTTTGAAGCTGACCGTATCTTGAATATCAATACCGCACTGATTGTGGGGGGTGTAGAGCTACACCAAGGGTATTGGAAGCAAGGTAAAATCACCACTTGTAATGGTGAAAAACGCAATGTTACTTTCGAACCTTATGCACAGAAATGGCTAGATGATAGAGCCAAAGTCTGGACGAAAGAGCTGAATTTGGCGTGGTTGGAGTCACCTGAAGGTACTCAGCTTTTGATGGTGGCGGATACCAACTTCTGTAGCTGGCAACCTTCTAAAGATTCTTTGTAGGTCACCGCTCGTCGTCTTTCGAACCACAGCTGTATTGCTACGTTCGTTCACTCTAGTCACATACTCATGTATGCTCCTAGAGATTCTCTCTCTTGCAGCTTTGCTGTGATTCGAAATACTTAGAGCCATTGATTGGGTGAAGGTCAAGGGCAAAAACAAGTTCAAAAAATAAAAAGATAGAAATAAAGAGAATGAAATAAAAAGATAGAAAGATAGGAAATAAAAAAGCTGATAAAAGTTTCCTCTTATCAGCTTGTGGGTTATTTGTTTCTATTGTTTATTCTATTACTTAATGCGGGCGATGGCGCGGTAGCCGATATCGGTACGATAGAAACTGTCAGACCAATTGATGGTTTTGGCAACTTCGTACGCTTTAGCCTGGGCTTTTGCGATGTCATTACCTAACGCAGTGACACACAGAACGCGCCCACCTGCGGTAACAACTTCACCTGCTTGGTTTAGCTTGGTACCTGCGTGGAACACTTTGCTATCAGCCACTTCTGATGTGGGTAGACCAGAAATCACATCGCCATTGCGATAATCACCTGGATATCCACCTGCTGCAATCACGATCCCGAGCGCAGGGCGTTCATCCCAAAGGGAATCTTTACCTGCAAGCTCGCCTTTCGCGCCCGCTAAACATAGCGCGACTAAATCTGATTGCAAACGCATCATAATTGGCTGAGTTTCTGGGTCGCCAAAACGGCAGTTGAATTCGATGACTTTCGGGTTTCCTGCTTTATCTATCATTAAGCCAGCATATAAGAAACCTTGGTAGCGATTACCTTCTTGATCCATCCCTTTAACTGTAGGATAAATCACTTGCTCCATCACGCGTTGATGAACTTCATCAGTCACGACAGGCGCTGGAGAATATGCACCCATACCGCCAGTGTTTAACCCAGTATCACCATCGCCAACACGTTTATGATCTTGGCTAGTTGCCATTGGAATGACATTCTCACCATCCACCATCACGATAAAGCTAGCTTCTTCACCATCTAGGAACTCTTCGATAACGATACGATGACCTGCATCACCGAATGCATTGCCAGCCAGCATATCATGTACGGCATCTTTAGCTTCTTGCAGCGTCATTGCCACAATCACGCCTTTACCAGCAGCCAGACCATCAGCCTTGATAACGATAGGTGCGCCGACTTTATCTAAATAAGCCAATGCAGGCTCAATTTCAGTAAAGTTTTCATAAGCAGCCGTTGGAATATGATGACGCGCTAAAAAATCCTTGGTGAATGCTTTGGAACCTTCAAGTTGTGCGGCACCTTGGGTTGGGCCAAAAATGGTTAAACCAGCTCGCTTGAATTCATCAACGACACCAATCACTAACGGGGCTTCAGGACCCACAATGGTTAAACCGATTTGCTTGTCTTTGGCAAATTGCAGTAAACCGTCAATGTCAGTTGCAGAGATATCGACATTTTCCAGTGTAGGCTCCAGCGCAGTACCCGCGTTACCCGGCGCAACATACACTTTATCAGCTAATGGAGACTGTGCGGCTTTCCATGCTAAAGCGTGCTCGCGACCGCCACCACCAATAATCAGTATATTCATAGAAACCCCTAGCAATTAGTGACGGAAATGACGCATGTTAGTGAAGATCATTGCGATGCCATGTTCATTCGCAGCGGCAATCACTTCATCATCACGAATAGAGCCACCTGGTTGGATAACGCATGTAACGCCTACAGAGGCTGCTGCATCGATACCATCACGGAATGGGAAGAATGCATCGGATGCCATTGCGCAGCCTGCAACTTCTAAACCTTCATCGGCAGCTTTGATCCCTGCAATTTTAGCAGAGTACACGCGGCTCATTTGTCCTGCACCAATGCCGATAGTCATATCATTTTTAGAATAAACAATTGCATTTGATTTCACGAACTTCGCCACTTTCCAGCAGAACAGCGCATCTTTTAATTCACGCTCAGTTGGCTGGCGTGTGGTCACAACACGTAAATCTTCCGCTTCGACCATGCCTAAGTCACGGTCTTGAACCAGTAAACCGCCATTCACACGTTTGAAATCTAAACCAGCAACAGGTTTGCTCCACTCACCACACACCAGAACGCGCACATTTTGCTTGGTAGATAAAGAAGGCAACGCATCTTCAGCAATTGAAGGCGCAATAATCACTTCAACAAATTGGCGTTCAATGATGGCTTCTGCGGTGGCTTTATCTAATTGACGGTTAAATGCAATGATACCGCCGAATGCTGAGGTTGGGTCAGTCTTGAATGCTTTATCATAAGCGGTATGGATATTGTCACCGATGGCTACGCCACAAGGGTTAGCATGTTTGACTATTACACAAGCTGGCTCATCGAAAGATTTAACACACTCGAGAGCGGCGTCAGTGTCTGCGATATTATTATAAGAGAGCGCTTTACCTTGAATTTGGTTCGCGGTTGCAATAGAGGCTTCTTTTGGATTTTCTTCTATATAGAAAGCGGCATCTTGATGGCTGTTTTCACCATAGCGCATATCTTGCTTTTTAATGAAGTTTAAATTCAGGGTACGAGGGAAACGACCTGATGGCTGAGTGGTATCGCCATGATATGGTGCAACCAGTTCACCAAAGTAGTTAGCAATCATGCTGTCATAAGCTGCAGTGTGCTCAAAAGCTTTAATGGCTAAGTCAAAGCGTGTTGACCAGTTTAGGGAGTTTTCGTGGTTATCCATCTCTTCGATGATTTTGTCATAGTCATTACTGTTAACCACGATAGCCACGTCTTTATGGTTCTTTGCAGCAGAGCGAACCATGGTTGGGCCGCCAATATCGATATTCTCAACGGCATCTTCTAATGTGCAGTTTGGTTTTGCGACGGTTTGAGCAAATGGATAAAGATTTACAACCACCATATCAATAGGTGCAATGTCATGTTGTTGCATGATGGCATCATCTTTACCGCGGCGGCCTAAGATCCCGCCGTGAACTTTCGGGTGCAGAGTCTTAACTCGACCATCCATCATTTCAGGAAAACCGGTGTAATCTGAAACTTCAGTGACCTTAAGGCCATGCTCTGCTAATAATTTAGCGGTTCCACCGGTAGAAAGCAGTTCAACACCACGGTGAGAAAGCGCCTTAGCGAATTCAACAACCCCTGTTTTATCAGACACACTAAGCAGGGCACGGCGAATAGGACGAAGCTGTTGCATGAGATAGATCCCTTGGATTTGGATAAAGAAAGCAATATCTATATATAAGTCACTAACAATTTCAGAGCATCAAAATAAAATCAATGCCGAATTTTCGCGCTAATTGTAGCGCAAACGTTTGCGTAATGCGCGAATTATTTTCACTATTTTTTCAGTCTGTGGATAAATCTGTGCGTAAGTGGGTATAAATAGGGGTTTTGCTGTGGAATGCAGCAGTTGAACTAAAAACCGTAAAAAATCTTAAAAAAAGGGTTGCGGGATTTCTGCGACTCCCTATAATGCGCATCCACTGACCGGGAACAAGCCAACGCAAAGCGCGATGGACACTGAAACGGCAGCGAGAGAATCTGAAAAGATTAAGTAAAAAAATACTTGACTCTCACTGAGGAAAGCGTAATATACGCCACCTCGCGACAACGACCTAAGTTGATAAAAACTGAGTCGAATTTCCAAAAGAAATGTCGCACCGCTCTTTAACAATTTATCAGACAATCTGTGTGGGCACTCACAGGACACTATCAAAAAAATATTTGATTTTAAGTCTTGAAGAGTGACTAACACGTTAATTCATATATATGAACTAATAGGTAATTTGGTTTCTTCGGAAATCAAACGACAGTAACATTCTTTGAGCATCAAGCTTTTTAATTGAAGAGTTTGATCATGGCTCAGATTGAACGCTGGCGGCAGGCCTAACACATGCAAGTCGAGCGGTAACAGGGGAAGCTTGCTTCTCGCTGACGAGCGGCGGACGGGTGAGTAATGTATGGGGATCTGCCCGATAGAGGGGGATAACTACTGGAAACGGTAGCTAATACCGCATAATCTCTTAGGAGCAAAGCAGGGGAACTTCGGTCCTTGCGCTATCGGATGAACCCATATGGGATTAGCTAGTTGGTGAGGTAATGGCTCACCAAGGCGACGATCCCTAGCTGGTCTGAGAGGATGATCAGCCACACTGGGACTGAGACACGGCCCAGACTCCTACGGGAGGCAGCAGTGGGGAATATTGCACAATGGGCGCAAGCCTGATGCAGCCATGCCGCGTGTATGAAGAAGGCCTTAGGGTTGTAAAGTACTTTCAGTTGGGAGGAAGGCGTTGATGCTAATATCATCAACGATTGACGTTACCAACAGAAGAAGCACCGGCTAACTCCGTGCCAGCAGCCGCGGTAATACGGAGGGTGCAAGCGTTAATCGGAATTACTGGGCGTAAAGCGCACGCAGGCGGTTGATTAAGTTAGATGTGAAATCCCCGGGCTTAACCTGGGAATGGCATCTAAGACTGGTCAGCTAGAGTCTTGTAGAGGGGGGTAGAATTCCATGTGTAGCGGTGAAATGCGTAGAGATGTGGAGGAATACCGGTGGCGAAGGCGGCCCCCTGGACAAAGACTGACGCTCAGGTGCGAAAGCGTGGGGAGCAAACAGGATTAGATACCCTGGTAGTCCACGCTGTAAACGATGTCGATTTGGAGGTTGTTCCCTTGAGGAGTGGCTTCCGGAGCTAACGCGTTAAATCGACCGCCTGGGGAGTACGGCCGCAAGGTTAAAACTCAAATGAATTGACGGGGGCCCGCACAAGCGGTGGAGCATGTGGTTTAATTCGATGCAACGCGAAGAACCTTACCTACTCTTGACATCCAGAGAATTTAGCAGAGATGCTTTAGTGCCTTCGGGAACTCTGAGACAGGTGCTGCATGGCTGTCGTCAGCTCGTGTTGTGAAATGTTGGGTTAAGTCCCGCAACGAGCGCAACCCTTATCCTTTGTTGCCAGCACGTGATGGTGGGAACTCAAAGGAGACTGCCGGTGATAAACCGGAGGAAGGTGGGGATGACGTCAAGTCATCATGGCCCTTACGAGTAGGGCTACACACGTGCTACAATGGCGTATACAAAGAGAAGCGACCTCGCGAGAGCAAGCGGAACTCATAAAGTACGTCGTAGTCCGGATTGGAGTCTGCAACTCGACTCCATGAAGTCGGAATCGCTAGTAATCGTAGATCAGAATGCTACGGTGAATACGTTCCCGGGCCTTGTACACACCGCCCGTCACACCATGGGAGTGGGTTGCAAAAGAAGTAGGTAGCTTAACCTTCGGGAGGGCGCTTACCACTTTGTGATTCATGACTGGGGTGAAGTCGTAACAAGGTAACCGTAGGGGAACCTGCGGTTGGATCACCTCCTTACCATTGAAGTGTACTTGTGAAGTGCTCACACAGATTGTCTGATAGAAAGTAGAGCAAAAAGCGCGTCTGCGAAGCTGACTGTAGTGTCCCCTTCGTCTAGAGGCCTAGGACACCGCCCTTTCACGGCGGTAACAGGGGTTCGAATCCCCTAGGGGACGCCAATTGCGCGGAGAATGAGTGAAAGACGTTCCCCACAAATAATGATTAAGCCAATTACGTTGTAGTTGGTTTAACAATTATGCTCTTTAACAATCTGGAACAAGCTGAAAATTGAAAACAACGCACATTGTTTATCGCTTAAACAATGTGAGAGTCTCTCAAAAATCTCAACTTGAAAGTGTTCAATTGGCCGTCGGGTCAGTTGATAAAAGACACCTTCGGGTTGTGAGGTTAAGCGACTAAGCGTACACGGTGGATGCCTAGGCAATCAGAGGCGATGAAGGACGTGCTAATCTGCGAAAAGCGTCGGTAAGGTGATATGAACCGTTATAACCGACGATATCCGAATGGGGAAACCCAGTGCAATTCGTTGCACTATCGTTTGATGAATACATAGTCAAACGAGGCGAACCGAGGGAACTGAAACATCTCAGTACCTCGAGGAAAAGAAATCAACCGAGATTCCCCTAGTAGCGGCGAGCGAACGGGGAGCAGCCCAGAGTCTTAATCAGCATTAGCATCAGGAGAACGGTCTGGAAAGGCCGGCAGTAAAGGGTGATAGCCCCGTATCCGAAGGTGTTAGTGTTGTGAACTCGACGAGTAGGGCGGGACACGTGTTATCCTGTCTGAATATGGGGGGACCATCCTCCAAGGCTAAATACTCCTGATTGACCGATAGTGAACCAGTACCGTGAGGGAAAGGCGAAAAGAACCCCGGCGAGGGGAGTGAAATAGAACCTGAAACCGTGTACGTACAAGCAGTGGGAGCACCCTTGTGGTGTGACTGCGTACCTTTTGTATAATGGGTCAGCGACTTATATTCTGTAGCAAGGTTAACCGTATAGGGGAGCCGTAGGGAAACCGAGTCTTAACTGGGCGAATAAGTTGCAGGGTATAGACCCGAAACCCGGTGATCTAGCCATGGGCAGGTTGAAGGTTGGGTAACACTAACTGGAGGACCGAACCGACTAATGTTGAAAAATTAGCGGATGACTTGTGGCTGGGGGTGAAAGGCCAATCAAACCGGGAGATAGCTGGTTCTCCCCGAAAGCTATTTAGGTAGCGCCTCGTGAACTCATCTTCGGGGGTAGAGCACTGTTTCGACTAGGGGGTCATCCCGACTTACCAACTCGATGCAAACTACGAATACCGAAGAATGTTATCACGGGAGACACACGGCGGGTGCTAACGTTCGTCGTGAAGAGGGAAACAACCCAGACCGCCAGCTAAGGTCCCAAAGTCATAGTTAAGTGGGAAACGAAGTGGGAAGGCTCAGACAGCCAGGATGTTGGCTTAGAAGCAGCCATCATTTAAAGAAAGCGTAATAGCTCACTGGTCGAGTCGGCCTGCGCGGAAGATGTAACGGGGCTAAACTATGCACCGAAGCTGCGGCAGCGATATGTAAATATTGTTGGGTAGGGGAGCGTTCTGTAAGCCTGTGAAGGTGTGCTGTGAGGCATGCTGGAGGTATCAGAAGTGCGAATGCTGACATAAGTAACGATAATGCGGGTGAAAAACCCGCACGCCGGAAGACCAAGGGTTCCTGTCCAACGTTAATCGGGGCAGGGTGAGTCGACCCCTAAGGCGAGGCAGAAATGCGTAGTCGATGGGAAACGGGTTAATATTCCCGTACTGGTGATAATTGCGATGGGGGGACGGAGAAGGTTAGGCTGGCCGGGCGACGGTTGTCCCGGTTTAAGGATGTAGGCAGGTGAATTAGGCAAATCCGGTTCACTATATGCTGAGGTCTGATGACGAGTCACTACGGTGGCGAAGTAGCTTATACCCCGCTTCCAGGAAAAGCCTCTAAGCTCTAGATTATCATTAATCGTACCCCAAACCGACACAGGTGGTCAGGTAGAGAATACTCAGGCGCTTGAGAGAACTCGGGTGAAGGAACTAGGCAAAATGGTGCCGTAACTTCGGGAGAAGGCACGCTGGCATTAGGTGAAGTGGTTTACCCATGGAGCTGAAGCCAGTCGCAGATACCAGCTGGCTGCAACTGTTTATTAAAAACACAGCACTGTGCAAACACGAAAGTGGACGTATACGGTGTGACGCCTGCCCGGTGCTGGAAGGTTAATTGATGGGGTTATCCGTAAGGAGAAGCTCTTGATCGAAGCCCCAGTAAACGGCGGCCGTAACTATAACGGTCCTAAGGTAGCGAAATTCCTTGTCGGGTAAGTTCCGACCTGCACGAATGGCGTAATGATGGCCAGGCTGTCTCCACCCGAGACTCAGTGAAATTGAACTCGCTGTGAAGATGCAGTGTACCCGCGGCAAGACGGAAAGACCCCGTGAACCTTTACTATAGCTTGACACTGAACATTGAGCCTTGATGTGTAGGATAGGTGGGAGGCTTTGAAGCGTGGACGCCAGTCTGCGTGGAGCCAACCTTGAAATACCACCCTTTAATGTTTGATGTTCTAACGTTGCCCCATTATCTGGGGTGCGGACAGTGTCTGGTGGGTAGTTTGACTGGGGCGGTCTCCTCCCAAAGAGTAACGGAGGAGCACGAAGGTTGGCTAAGCATGGTCGGACATCATGCGGTTAGTGCAAAGGCATAAGCCAGCTTGACTGCGAGAGTGACGGCTCGAGCAGGTACGAAAGTAGGTCTTAGTGATCCGGTGGTTCTGTATGGAAGGGCCATCGCTCAACGGATAAAAGGTACTCCGGGGATAACAGGCTGATACCGCCCAAGAGTTCATATCGACGGCGGTGTTTGGCACCTCGATGTCGGCTCATCACATCCTGGGGCTGAAGTAGGTCCCAAGGGTACGGCTGTTCGCCGTTTAAAGTGGTACGCGAGCTGGGTTTAGAACGTCGTGAGACAGTTCGGTCCCTATCTGCCGTGGGCGTTGGAAGATTGAAAGGGGCTGCTCCTAGTACGAGAGGACCGGAGTGGACGCACCACTGGTGTTCGGGTTGTCATGCCAATGGCATTGCCCGGTAGCTAAGTGCGGAAGAGATAACCGCTGAAAGCATCTAAGCGGGAAACTTGCCTTGAGATGAGTCTTCCCTGACCCTTTAAGGGTCCTAAAGGAACGTTTAAGACTAAGACGTTGATAGGTTGGGTGTGTAAGCGTAGCGATACGTTGAGCTAACCAATACTAATGAACCGTGAGGCTTAACCTGACAACACCGAAGGTGTTTTAGAGAGATGAAAGTTGATTCAATAAAGTGGAAGCCACAAGGTGGACACACAGCTTGTTCAGGATTGATATTCTGGTTTAAGAAAAGACTTAAACGGGAATAAACAGAATTTGTCTGGCGGCAATAGCGCGGTGGTCCCACCTGACCCCATGCCGAACTCAGTAGTGAAACGCCGTAGCGCCGATGGTAGTGTGGGGTCTCCCCATGTGAGAGTAGGGAACTGCCAGACATTAAATTAGCCGAGAAGCCACCCATTGGGTGGCTTTTTTGCGTTTGAGGGGGATGAAAAAGGGGGGATAAAGGCAACATTATTATCCTCTGAAGCAGTCCCGTCGAAAGCGTTCCCTTTAGACCGGGCGAATAAAAGCACTTTAACGGTGAATCGCTGATCCGACATAATCTCAAATCTCAAATCTCAAATCTCAACTGCGTTGTGCTTACTCTCTAACTGCTTCTATTTAAACGCTATCATGCAAAAACTATCATCCGAAAATTTTTATTTGAAAAACTATAAATCTTAAAATGTTCTCTACTTTAGAATAAAAAAGTCTAAGCCATTTTAGCCATTATATTGTAATAAAAAGTCTGGAGATCATTGAGTTACCAGTTTGTTAGACTTTCAATATTTCTATAATACTGACCATAGCTTGAAATTATTTCAACTTGCTTTGAAACGCTCGACAAGTAGAGTCACATTGGTTAGATTGTTTAGCATTCTAGAAGTCTAAACGTATAAAGTATATTTAAGGGGATGCACCATGCCAATTCGCCTGCCTGATGAGCTACCAGCAGTTAATTTCTTGCGTGAAGAAAATGTTTTTGTCATGACTACGACAAGAGCCAGCCTTCAGGAGATCCGTCCTTTGAAAGTACTGATACTGAATTTGATGCCTAAAAAAATTGAAACTGAAAACCAATTTTTACGGTTGTTATCAAACACGCCATTGCAAGTCGACATCCAGCTTTTACGCATTGATCAGCGAGAATCTAAAAATACGCCAACGGAACACTTGAACAATTTTTACTGTGATTTTGAAGATATTAAGCACCAAAATTTTGATGGCTTAATTGTCACAGGAGCACCGCTAGGGTTAGTAGAATTTGCTGACGTGTGTTATTGGGAACAAATAGAGCGAGTCATTGAATGGGCAAAAGAACATGTGACTTCAACATTGTTTGTTTGCTGGGCTGTTCAAGCTGCACTTAACGTATTGTATGATTTACCTAAATTAACCCGTAAAGAGAAACTTTCTGGTGTATATTCACACGAAACATTAGAGCCTTACGCATTATTAACTCGCGGGTTTGATGCTTCTTTTTATGCGCCGCATTCCCGTTATGCCGATTTCCCTGAAGATTATATTCGTCAGCACACTGACCTTGATATTTTAGCCAGCTCACCGGAAGCGGGAGCGTACTTATTTGCATCAAAAGATAAGCGTTTGGCATTTGTCACGGGGCATCCAGAGTACGATGCAGAAACATTATCTCAAGAATATTGGCGTGATGTGGGTGCTGGGATCACGCCGGAACTGCCATGTAATTATTTCAAAAATGATGATCCGAATAATTCGCCGGAAGTTCGTTGGCGTAGTCATGGCCACTTGTTATTCTCCAATTGGCTTAATTATTATGTGTATCAGATCACACCATTCGATCTTACTCATATGGAACCGACATTAGATTAAAAAACTTACTTAATGCCAGTTCACTGGTCATATCTCAGAATATAAGGCTGAATAATCAAAATTATTTAGCCTTTAAATCAAAATTCCCTCCTTTTTATAGATTAATAAATAAACAGTTTTTGTCTGTTTACTCATTTTCTATTTTTCAAAAGAAAATT
Source organism: Providencia alcalifaciens (assembly GCF_020271745.1). NCBI lineage: Bacteria > Pseudomonadati > Pseudomonadota > Gammaproteobacteria > Enterobacterales > Morganellaceae > Providencia > Providencia alcalifaciens. Next base: position 1,765,174 of record NZ_CP084296.1, read on the forward strand.
TCCCCTTATAGATAACCTTATGATTTAACTTATATTTAACATTTTATTTTTAATGATAGAAATCAAAAGCAAAATAATAAATTTACTTAATTTCTTTATAATCAATGTCATACGTTTAATTAAAATTAAAATGGAAACCGTTTTTGATTTATTTGATTTTTGAGTTTACTCTTAATTTATAGCCAGCCATGAGTGAGGAAAAAACAATGGATCAGCAGTTATCTATTTCAGATTTAACGTTTAAGAAAGCATTTTCTCAGCAAGCAAAGCAGATATTAAGTGCTGATTCTATTGTCTTTCTTTCTTATCTTGTTGAAAGTTTCTTACCAAGAAGAGAGAAGCTACTTGAAGATAGAGCACATCGCCAAAAAGGGATTGATGCTGGTGAGTTACCTGATTTCATTATGGAATCTAATTCCATTAAAAATGCAAATTGGAAAATTCAAAATATTCCTGATGATTTACAAGATCGTCGTATAGAAATTACTGGGCCAGTTGATCGGAAAATGGTGATCAATGCATTGAATGCTAACGTAAAAGTATTTATGGCTGACTTTGAAGACTCTTTATCGCCATCCTGGGAAAGATTGATCGATGGGCAGATCAACTTACGGGACGCTATCACCGGCGAAATCTCTTACACCAATGAAAATGGCAAAGTTTATCAGCTGAAATCTAACCCTGCCGTATTGATAGCTCGAGTGCGTGGACTGCATTTAGATGAAAAACATGTGCTTGCTGATAATCAACCAATCCCCGGTGGACTGTTTGATTTTGCGCTCTACTTTTTCAATAACTATCAGGCATTACTGGCTAAGGGAAGCGGTCCTTATTTCTATATTCCGAAGCTGGAATCTTGGCAGGAAGCTCAATGGTGGAGCGATGTATTTAGCGCAGCAGAAGATTATGTGGGCTTACCACGCGGCACTATCAAAGCCACAGTCTTAATTGAAACGCTCCCAGCAGTTTTCCAGATGGATGAAATTTTGTACCACATGCGTCACCACATTGTTGGGCTTAACTGTGGGCGTTGGGATTACATTTTCAGTTATATCAAAACATTGAAAGAGCACGCTGACCGCGTTTTACCGGATAGACAGTCAGTGACAATGACACAGGAATTTTTAAGTGCCTATTCACGTTTGCTGATCAAAACCTGCCATCACCGCGGTGCGTTTGCAATGGGGGGAATGTCCGCCTTTATTCCAAGTAAAGATGAACAGGAAAACCAAGCCATTCTCGCCAAAGTTAAAGCGGACAAAGAGTTGGAAGCGCGCAATGGCCATGATGGTTCATGGATTGCACACCCAGGTTTAGCAGATACGGTCATAGCGGTTTTCAACGAAGTATTAGGTGAGCGAAAAAATCAGCTGAATGTTCGACGTGAAAATGATGATGAAATCACCGCGCAGCAGCTACTAAAGCCTTGTGAGGGCGAAAGAACTGAAGCAGGTATGCGCGCCAATATTCGCGTGGCGGTGCAATACATTGAAGCATGGATTTCAGGAAATGGCTGTGTACCTATCTATGGTTTGATGGAGGATGCGGCTACCGCTGAAATTTCACGGACATCAATTTGGCAGTGGATCCGTCATGGAAAATCACTATCGAACGGTATGAAAGTCACGAAAGCATTATTTGAAGAGATGTTGGATGAAGAGTTGCAAGTCATCCAGAAAGAGCTCGGTGACCATCGTTTTCAAAGTGGGCGATTCAAAGAAGCCAGTGAGCTGATGCGCCGAATCACAACCCAAGATGAATTGATCGCGTTTTTAACTATACCGGGCTACCAATTACTTGATTAGCCAAGTCGAAGAATACAGATAGCACTCAATTACCCTACAAAGACAGATAACAAGAAAGGATGTAAATCATGACAACATCGCGCTTAGAACAGATTGCTCAATTGGAAAATGAGTGGAAAAAACCACGCTGGAAAGGTATCACTCGCCCATATGCGGCCGAAGAAGTGATCAAATTACGTGGCTCGGTCAATCCTGAGCATACATTAGCTCGTAAGGGTGCAGAACGCTTTTGGGCACAATTGAATGGTGGCGCGAAGAAAGGCTACGTAAATGCATTAGGCGCCTTAACTGGCGGGCAAGCATTGCAACAAGCAAAAGCGGGGATTGAAGCTGTTTATCTCTCTGGCTGGCAGGTTGCGGCAGATGCGAACTCGGCATCCAGCATGTATCCAGACCAATCACTCTATCCTGTGGACTCAGTGCCTAACGTTGTTCAGCGGATCAACAACACATTCCGTCGTGCAGATCAAATTCAGTGGGCGAATGGCATTGGTCCTGATAACAAAGAATATATTGATTTCTTTTTACCTATCGTCGCGGATGCGGAAGCTGGCTTTGGTGGGGTACTCAATGCGTTTGAGCTGATGAAGCATATGATTGAAGCGGGTGCTGCGGCGGTACACTTTGAGGATCAATTGGCGGCGGTGAAAAAATGTGGCCATATGGGCGGAAAAGTCTTAGTTCCAACCCAAGAAGCAATCCAAAAATTAGTTGCAGCGCGCTTAGCAGCAGATGTTTCAGGTGTTCCTACTATCTTAGTTGCCAGAACGGATGCGGACGCTGCTGATTTATTAACGTCAGATTGTGACCCTTATGATGAGCCATTTATCACTGGTGAGCGTACGGCTGAAGGTTTCTTCCGTACTACCGCAGGGATAGAGCAAGCGATTAGCCGAGGCTTAGCTTATGCACCTTATGCTGATTTAGTCTGGTGTGAAACCTCCAAGCCTGATCTGGAAGCTGCACGCCAATTTGCTGAGGCAATTCACGCTAAATTCCCTGGTAAATTATTGGCTTATAACTGTTCACCTTCATTTAACTGGAAGAAAAATTTGGACGACAGCACTATTGCTCGTTTCCAACAAGAGTTGTCAGATATGGGCTATCGCTTCCAGTTTATTACCTTGGCGGGAATTCACAGCATGTGGTTCAACATGTTTGATCTTGCCCACGCTTACGCACAAGGCGAGGGAATGAAACACTATGTTGATAAAGTTCAGGAATGTGAATTTGAGGCTATCAATAAAGGTTATACCTTCTCTTCTCATCAGCAAGAAGTGGGAACTGGTTATTTTGATAAGGTAACGACGGTGATTCAAGGGGGGAGCTCTTCGGTCACGGCATTAACGGGTTCTACTGAAGAAGAGCAATTCTAATCGGGAAGAAATTTAGAGTTTTATTGCTCGGTGTATGTGTGTTGACATAAGTGTATCTTTTGATTTTTCAGGCACGTAAGTGCCTGTTTTTTATTGGGAGAGTGAAGATGACCCTCGAAACTGAACAGATCATCGCTCAAACCATTTTACAGGGCTTTGATGCGCAATATGGGCGATTTCTTGAAATCACCTCGGGTGCTCAAGAACGCTTTGAACGCGGGGATTGGCATGCGGTTCAACACGCGATGAAAAAAAGGATCAAGCTGTACGACCACCATGTGGGACTCGTCGTTGCTCAGCTACAATGTATGGGGCTAGTGCAATCGCTCAGTCCCTATAATTTGGCTAGAATTAAACAGGTTTATGCGACATTGCTACCGGATTACCCTCGTTTTGAAATTGCTGAAAGTTTTTTTAATTCAGTGTATTGCCGATTGTTTCAACATCGAGAGCTGACCCAAGAAAATCTGTTTATTTTTACTTCGCAACCTGCACGGCGCTTTTGTACCTTACCAAGACCATTAGCTCGCGAATATAAGCTTAATGGGAATATGGAAACGGTATTTAATGGGATCTTAAGCGGCTTACCGATTCGCTTGGTGTGGCGAGATTTAGCCTTTGATATTGAATGTATTGTGGAAACACTAAGGCAGCGCTTCCCTGAGATTGTAGAGCAAGATGCCCAATTGCATGTGGCGAATGAGCTGTTTTACCGAAATAAAGCTGCATGGTTAGTTGGGAAGCTATATATCCATCACCAAGTTTACCCATTCTTATTGCCTATTCACCATGATGAAGACGGCAAAATGTATGTAGACGCGTGTTTAACTGGCTTTGATGACGCGAGCATAGTGTTTGGCTTCGCCCGCTCTTATTTTATGGTGTATGCGCCGTTTCCAGCTGGGCTAGTTTTCTGGTTACGTGAAATTTTACCCAGTAAATCAATCGCTGAGTTGTACATGGCGATTGGTTGCCAAAAGCATGGTAAAACAGAATATTACCGAGAATATTTGGCGTATTTAAACTTTTCACTGGAACAATTTACCCTCGCCCCCGGCGTGAAAGGGATGGTGATGTTGGTGTTTACGGCGCCATCATTTGATCGGGTATTTAAGATTATTAAAGATAAATTTGCGCCACAAAAAGAGGTGACTAAAGCTCGAGTGCTTGAGTGTTATCAAATGGTCAAAGAGCACGACCGAGTGGGGCGCATGGCGGATACGCAAGAGTTTGAAAACTTTATTATTGAAAAGCGTTTTGTCAGTGATGAGCTAATGACCGAGTTACTGACGGAGGCGTCGTCTCAGGTTGAAGATTTGGGGGATAAGATATTAATTCGTCATCTCTATATGGAACGTAAGATGATCCCGCTGAATATTTTTATGGATGAAGCATCGGATGAGCAGCTTTATCACGCGGTAGAAGAATATGGCTGCGCTATCAAACAGTTGGCTGCTGCCAATATTTTCCCAGGGGATATGCTATTTAAAAACTTTGGAGTAACACGTCATGGTCGGGTGATATTTTATGATTATGATGAAATTTGCTATATGACCGAGGTGAATTTCCGCCATATCCCTGAGCCGCTTTACCCTGAGCAAGAACTCTCAGGTGAACCTTGGTACAGCGTGAGGGAGCAAGATGTTTTCCCCGAAGAGTTTGCGCAATTCTTATGCCAAGATCCGAAAGTCAGGGACTATTTACAGCTGCATCATCAAGATTTATTTAGCGCGGATTATTGGCAAAAACTGCAAAAACGTATTTTGGATGGGTATGTCGAAGATGTGTTTGCTTACTCGGAAGATCAGCGATTTTGTCGTCGATTTCTTCAAGCTACCTCTTCGGCTTAGTTGATTGAAAGTGGGTCAATGACCCACTTCATGACTTAACAATCACAGAGCGCCTTGCACCGCTTGCTGTGCTAATTCGGTGATTTTATCGTAGTTGTCATTTTCCAGAGCATCTTCCGGCACCAACCATGAGCCGCCAATACATAGCACGCTGTCTAGTGCGAGGTAATCCCGGTAATTTGCGAGGGAGATCCCGCCAGTTGGGCAGAAGCGAACTTGCGAGAAAGGTCCTGCAATCGCCTTGAGCGCTTTCACGCCACCATTGGCTTCGGCTGGGAAGAATTTGAACGCTTTTAGTCCATAGTTCATACCCGCCATTAATTCAGAGACGGTGGAAATCCCAGGAATTAATGGAATGCTACCTTGATTCGCAGCCGCTAATAACTCATCTGTTAAGCCTGGACTGATAGCAAATTGTGCACCAGCTTGGGTCACTTCTGTGAGCTGTTTTGCATTGATGACGGTACCGGCACCAACAATCGCTTCAGGGACTTCTTCAGCAATCAGTCGGATGGCTTCGATGGCACACTCTGTTCTCAACGTGACTTCCAATACTTTGATACCGCCTTTGAGTAAGGCTTTTGCTAAAGGAACGGCTTGCTCGAGTTTTTTGATCACAATGACAGGAACAACAGGACCTTGTTTTAGAACATCTTCAGCGGTCATTTTCCAATTATTCATAATAAATCCTATTAAGCGGTATAAATTAAAAATTAATACTACAAGCACCTTCTTCGGCGCCGGATAAATGTTGTCTTAATGCACCAAATAACTCTCTACCACAGCCAACTCGTTCTGCACTCAGGTCGGCTTCATAAGGTTGACGAGAGGATAAAATTTGTTCATCCACGAGAAGCTCAATTTCTCCCGTTAATGCATTAACGCGAATTAAATCACCATTTTGGACTTTGGCGAGTAAGCCGCCATTGTAAGCTTCTGGGGTAACATGAATCGCGGAAGGCACTTTACCGGATGCTCCCGATAATCGCCCGTCGGTGACTAATGCCACTTTATAGCCTTTGTCCAATAAGACCCCGAGTGGTGGCATTAATTTATGTAATTCAGGCATACCATTCGCAGATGGTCCTTGGAAACGAACCACAATCACGCAGTCTCTGTCTAATTCGCCTGCTTCAAAACATGGTGCAATATCATTTTGATTATTGAACACGATGGCAGGGGCTTCAATCACTTGGTTTTCAACGGGAACGGCTGACGTTTTCATCACGGCGCGGCCGAGGTTTCCAGACAGTAGTTTAGTCCCACCATGATGGGAGAACGGATGATCAATATCAGCAATCACTTCAAGATCATAAGAATTTTTTGCCCCTTCACGCCAAGATAATTGACCGTTGTCCAACCAAGGCTCGAGGGTATAGCGTGATAATCCAAATCCAGCGACGGTGTGAACGTCATCATGGAGTAAACCTTTAGCAAGGAGTTGGCGGATCAACAACTGAACGCCACCGGCCGCTTGGAATTGGTTAATATCGGCTTGACCATTTGGATAAATACGGCAAATCAGCGGAACGACAGCAGACAGATCAGAGAAATCATCCCAATTGATAATGATGCCAGCGGCGCGTGCAATCGCCACCAGATGCATGGTGAGGTTGGTGGATCCGCCCGTTGCCAGAAGCGCCACAATACCATTCACAATCACTTTCTCATCAACCAGTTTACCAATCGGTAAATAATTTCCTGATTGCTCAGTCAGACGTGTAATTTGGCGAGCCGCGGCACGAGTAAGTTCCTCACGTAATGGAGAATCAGGTGGAACAAAGGAAGAGCCCGGTAAATGTAGCCCCATCACTTCCATCACCATTTGGTTAGAGTTTGCGGTGCCGTAAAATGTGCAGGTACCAATGCTATGATAGGAGGCGGCTTCAGCGTCAAGTAATGCATTGCGGTCAACTTTCCCTTCAACATATAGCTGACGAATTCGCACTTTCTCTTTATTGGGCAAGCCTGTGCTCATGGGACCTGCGGGGACAAAAACTGCGGGCAGATGGCCAAAAGAGAGTGCACCCATCATCAGTCCTGGAACAATTTTATCGCAGATCCCTAAATAGAGTGCACCATCGAACATATTGTGGGAAAGCCCAATGGCAGTGGACATCGCGATAACATCGCGGCTCAGTAATGAGAGCTCCATACCATCTTGCCCTTGAGTAACGCCGTCGCACATGGCAGGAACACCAGCGGCCACCTGCCCAATCGCACCATTTTCCAGTAGTGCTTGTTTCAATTGATCTGGGTAGCGGTCATAGGGACGATGGGCGGAAAGCATGTCGTTATAGGCGTTAATGATAGCGATATCGGAACGGGTCATGCTTTTGAGAATACTTTTTTCTTCGCTTTGGCAGGCGGCAAAACCATGAGCCAGATTCCCACACGCTAATTCAGCACGATGTACAGTACTGCTACGAGCCTGTTCAATTTTTTCGAGATAGGCTTTTCGAGTCGCTTTGGAACGCGCGATGATACGTTGGGTGATCTGTAAAATGTGGTCATTGACCTTGGTTGACGGTGTGACGTCAGAAATATTTTTGCTCATGATAATGGCTCCATTATACAAACAGTATTCTTTATGTTACCGGTAACATTGTTCAATGAAAAAACAATTGTTGCAATGATCAAAATGAAGATTTCGACATATCTGTGATCTGAATCAAGAAGAGGGGTGAGGAATAATTTGGGAGTAATCGTGATTATTTCGGCCTAACAGAATGATAAATAATAACTATAATGAGTTGGTCAATGGTATTGAGATAAAAATCAAGTAGGGATATATGGCTGGGTTGAAAAAACATAATTCGCTTGGGTGGCTGTTAGGTGCTTTTTGGTGGTACACAAGCAGCGTTCAAGCGACAGAACTGCCTGAAGTGGTCTTAACCACAGGGTCTTACGGCGTATTAGATAAGGCGATTTCAGCCAGCCAGGGTAGTCATGCTGAACAAAAACTGGCGAATGCAACCGCTATTTTGTTGGGCACGCCGTACAATAATCGCACTTTAAATATGGATGCATTCTCAACGGAACGGTTAATCATTGACTTAAAAGCGGTTGATTGCATGACATTCATTGAGTATAGCGAGGCCTTTAAATATGCGGATGATCCTGAACAGTTTGCCTCAAATTTAGAAAAAGTACGCTATATCGATGCAAAAGTCGCATTTAATCAACGTCGTCATTTCTTTTCGGATTGGGTTGAAGGGGATCATCATGTTGTCTCTGATATAACGGCTCAATTGAGTCCCCACACTGTTTTTGTTAATAAACAACTTAATAAAAAAAGTAACGGTGATCCTATTATTGATACGGTTAAAATAACACCAAGAGTGATTGGTTATATTCCAACTCGGTTTATTGATAGAAAGTTACTGAAGCAGCTAAAAACAGGGGATTACATTGGTATTTATTCCCCTGCATCAGGATTGGATGTTACTCATGTGGGTGTTGTTATTCGAGAAGGGGAAGAAGTGATATTTCGTCATGCTTCTTCGCAACGAAAAAATTTACGGGTAATGGATGTAGAGCTATTTTCTTATCTTCAAGGAAAAAGTGGCATTATGGTATTTAGATAAGGTTGATTTGAAAGTTAATCCTGCTAATTATCTATTTTTAATATTGATCCTGTATGGTTTTATTTTAAATAAAGTTTACTTTTTAAAATAAATTTAAAAAGTGAGTGCAAGTGATTTTTAGTTACCAATTATTTCCGTAACTGTTTAAATTGTAAAATATTATTAAATTATAGATATTTTAATAATAGTTCCACATGGTTAAAATAATCGATGATATTAAAAAAATATTTTATAAAGCAATGAATTACAACTAATAATAGTAAGCCTTGAAAGTTAAAATCATAATGCCACCTTAAATTCCTATCAATAATAGTTAATTCAATTGTTTTTATCTATTTTAAAAAAAATAGATTGTTTTTATAATGCCAGTTAATGTTTGATTGGGTTATTTATATTGAGGTGAGCATGTACATGTCAGAAAAACAAAATATTTATGCTTTGCTTGGCAATCATCTTCGTAAAGCTAGAGTACGTAAAGGGTTATCAGGGCAAGAGTTAGCTTCTATTATTCAGCTTAGCCAGCAGCAGGTATCTCGATATGAGCTTGGTGTGAATAAGCTGAGTTTAGATAAATTAATCGAGATTGCTATTTTACTTGAAATTGATATTTATGAAATTACAACGATGATTACGCGTCAATTTGAAAAAGAGAAAGTTAATTTTAGTGAGGTTGAACTGGCTAGTTTTTAATTTATTCTCAATCTGCTTAATATTTTATATATTAAAAAAATTATAATGATTAAATGATTTTAATTATTAATCCTATCTTTAATTTAATAATTAAATATCATGAATCTGATGATTCTGCTTTTAAATGATAAAAGCAGATAACGATTAAAATCGATTAGTTTTTTTTATAAAAGTATATATATCCTACTTTTTTTATTCATTTAATTTACTCTTTTTTTTAAAGTTTGTTCATATTTAAGATGATACTTTGCGAAAAGTTCCCATGGTTTTATCGAGGGGGGTGTGCTTAAATGTACGACAATTCAACATGAAAAAAGGGCAGTTTTAAATGGCTAGGGCAATATGGATATTTCTCATATTCCTACTTGTCGGTTGTTCAGCGACACCTTCAAAAACGGGCTACTATCTCGATCAGAGTTACCCGTCACAGAATACTAGCGAGCGTATTCAATTTATTGTTCTACATTACACTGTTTCTGATGATGCCCATTCAATTAAAATATTAACGAAAGGAAAAGTCAGTTCCCACTACCTCATTCCGAGTCAACCAGCACAAAAAAATGGTCAGCCTGTTATTTTACAACTCGTTCCTGAGCGTTTGAAAGCATGGCATGCAGGGGATAGCCGCTGGCAATATCATCATGGACTTAATGATAGCTCGATAGGTATTGAAATCGTTAACGAGGGTTTGGTGAGAAAAAATGGTCAAGATATCTGGCCGCCTTTTAATGATTCACAGATAGATGCGTTGATCCCGCTATTGAAAGATATCATGCAACGTTATGACATTCCTCCAGAAAATGTCATTGGTCATAGTGATATCGCGCCGTTGCGTAAACAAGACCCAGGACGTGCGTTTCCATGGCAATCATTAGCGCTGCATGGGATTGGCGCTTGGCCTGATCCTAAAGCCGTTAATAAGTATTTAGCTGGACGGCAAATTAATGCACCTGCCAGTGTATTAAACCTACAAAAAGCATTGAAATTTTATGGTTATGCAGGGATCCCCCTGACAGGAAAATTAGATAAAGAAACTAAGCAGACGTTGCGTGCATTCCAAATGCATTATCGTCCACGGGATATTGATGGGCGGGCAGATGCGGAAACGGAAGCTATCGCTTTAGCCTTGATTGAAAAATACCGTAATATGCCAAAATTCAAACAATCTTTGAAATCGAATACATTGGAAAATACATCCAGTCAACAGGGTGATTAGCCCGCCAGTAACATGATTAATCAAAGAAGTGCGGGGAGATCCCGCACTGTTGCTTACTAGCGATTAGCGCCATATTCATGGCTGATTTCTTTAGCGGCTTTGATCACCATTGCTCCCAACTCTGTTACCCGATCATCGGTGATCCGCGAAAGTGGTCCAGAAATTGAGATCGCGGCAAATGCTTCTTTATGCTCATCATAAATACAGGCACCAATACATCTTAACCCCAGCGCATGCTCTTCATCATCATAAGAAAATCCTTGTTTTTTAGCTTGTTGCAGATTTTCTTTCAATACGGATGGGTTAGTTAATGTATGCGGCGTATAGGCATGTAAGCCTTTTTTACCCAGTAATGGAATTAGCTGCTCTTCAGGCAAATTGGCAATAAACGCTTTTCCTGCACCCGATGCATGTAATGGCAGCTTCCCGCCAATTGGGGCAGACATACGCATTAGCGCATTACATTGCACTTGGTCAACAATCACAGCGTCATATTCCGAGTGATCCAAAATCGCTAAATTGACAGTTTCGCCAGATTCTTCCATCAAACGGCGTAATATCGGGTGGACAAGGGCTAATAAATTACGACTTTCAAGGAAGCTACTGCCGATGATAAAAGCATGAGAAGCGATCACCCACAGCCCGAGATCCCCTGTCTGGCGCACAAAACCGTGCTGTTCGAGAGTCATTAATAAACGGTGAGTTGTGGAATTAGGTAAACCAGCTTGAAGGGCTAAATCAGTGAGGGCGATCCCTCCTGTCGATTCAGAAATGTATTCCAAAAGCGTCAGTCCACGGCTTAAGGATTGAACTTGTCCGGCAGCCGTGGCGCCACTAGCAGGTCCTTTTGCCTTCTTTATTTTTTTAGTAATGGGTGTAGCCGCCATCAAGTGTCTCCTGACAGGAATGAATATTCGTTTCTATTATGAATGATTTCATTCAAAAATACTCATCGGATCAGCAAAAAGTCGATCTTTGGCAACCTGAAAAACTCTCATCATAACGACGAATTTTCTCTTCTGAAGTTATGGTAGGATGTGATTCATACAAATTTATTTTATTTTCAATTCATTGACGATTTAGCAATTTAGCTGTGTAAAGTCACAGCATGGGGCAGATTAAGCCAAGGGATTATCATTTTCAGGAGGACAGTGCAGTGTCCAGCAAGAAAAACCAGTTAGAACAACAATTAAAAAATAGAATCCTCGTCCTTGACGGTGCGATGGGAACGATGATCCAACGCCATAAACTCTCTGAAGAGCAGTTTCGAGGTGCGCGTTTTGCAGATTGGCCAAGTGATTTGAAAGGCAATAATGACTTACTTGTGCTCACCCAGCCCGAGATTATTCGCGATATCCATAACCAATATTTTGCGGCAGGGGCGGATATTATTGAAACCAATACGTTTAACTCCACCACCATTGCGATGGCGGATTATAAAATGGAAGCCTTTTCTGCACAAATCAATGAAACCGCGGCTCGCCTTGCTCGTGAATGTGCCGATGAGTGGACACGTAAGACCCCAGAAAAACCGCGTTATGTGGCTGGAGTCCTAGGACCAACAAACCGTACTGCATCGATCTCCCCTGATGTGAATGATCCGGCATATCGCAACGTGACGTTTGATTTGCTGGTGGATGCGTACCGCGAATCCACACGATCTCTGATTAAAGGTGGTGCCGATCTGATCATGATCGAAACCATTTTTGATACATTAAATGCAAAAGCGGCGATTTTTGCGGTAGAAACTGAATTTGAAGCACTTGGGATCCACTTGCCTGTGATGATCTCAGGGACGATCACCGATGCCTCGGGGCGCACCTTATCGGGGCAAACCACGGAAGCATTTTACAACTCATTGCGTCACTCTCAGCCACTATCATTTGGGCTTAATTGCGCATTGGGTCCTGATGAACTTCGTCAATATATCGCTGAATTATCACGTATTTCAGAATGCTATGTCAGCGCCCACCCCAATGCAGGATTACCAAATGCATTCGGTGAATACGATCTTGATGCCCAAAATATGGCGCAGCAGATCCGTGAATGGGCGGAAGCAGGCTTTTTAAATATCGTCGGTGGATGCTGTGGTACCACGCCACTTCATATCCAAAAAATGGCGCAAGCCGTTGAGGGACTTAAACCTCGCCAGTTACCAACATTACCCGTGGAATGTCGGTTATCTGGTTTAGAACCCTTGAATATTGGTGCGCAGTCTCTGTTTGTGAACGTGGGAGAGCGTACTAACGTCACTGGCTCGGCAAAATTTAAGCGTTTAATTAAAGAAGAAAATTACCAAGAAGCCCTTGATATCGCTCGCCAACAAGTGGAAAACGGCGCGCAGATCATCGATATCAACATGGATGAGGGCATGTTAGATTCTCACGCGGCGATGGTGCGCTTTTTGAATTTGATCGCCGGGGAGCCGGATATTGCACGGGTGCCTATTATGATCGACTCCTCGAAATGGGACGTGATCGAAAAAGGGCTGAAGTGTATCCAAGGCAAAGGGATCGTGAACTCCATCTCAATGAAAGAGGGGGTTGATGCCTTTATTGATCACGCCAAATTAGTCCGTAAATATGGTGCGGCTATGGTGGTTATGGCGTTTGATGAAGTGGGGCAAGCAGATACCCGTGAGCGTAAAATAGAAATTTGCCGCCGCGCATACCAAATATTGACGGAAACGGTCGGTTTCCCGCCTGAAGATATTATTTTTGACCCGAACATTTTTGCGGTTGCTACGGGAATTGAAGAACATAATAACTATGCCGTTGATTTTATTGAAGTCTGTAAAGATATTAAAGATCAACTTCCTCATGCGCTGATCTCCGGTGGGGTATCTAACGTTTCTTTCTCATTCCGAGGCAATGATCCGGTACGTGAAGCTATTCACGCTGTTTTTCTGTATCACGCGATCCGCAATGGTATGGATATGGGGATCGTCAATGCAGGGCAATTGGCCATTTATGACGATCTTCCCGCTGAGCTCAAAAACGCGGTAGAAGATGTGATCCTCAATCGCCGAGAAGATGGAACTGAAAAGCTGCTGGAACTGGCTGAAAAATACCGCGGAACGGGGGGGCAAGAGCAGCAAATCCAACAAGCGGAATGGCGCAGTTGGGAAGTAGAAAAACGGCTTGAATATTCGCTAGTAAAAGGGATCACGGAATTTATTATCCAAGATACGGAAGAGACTCGCCAACGTGCCGCCAGTCCAATTGAAGTCATTGAAGGCCCGTTAATGAACGGGATGAATGTGGTTGGCGACTTGTTTAGTGAAGGAAAAATGTTTTTACCGCAGGTCGTGAAGTCTGCGCGAGTCATGAAGCAAGCGGTGGCGTATTTAGAGCCGTATATTCAAGAGCTAAAACAGTCGGGAAGCAGTGCAGGGAAAGTATTGCTAGCCACAGTTAAAGGCGATGTTCACGATATCGGTAAGAATATTGTTGGTGTGGTTTTACAGTGTAATAACTATGAAATTATTGACTTAGGCGTCATGGTGCCATGTGAGACGATCCTGAAAACTGCCCGAGAACAGAAGGTCGATATTATCGGTTTATCGGGGTTGATTACACCGTCGTTGGATGAAATGGTGCATGTAGCAAAAGAGATGGAGCGACAAGGGTTTACCTTACCGCTATTGATTGGAGGCGCAACCACCTCGAAAGCTCACACTGCCGTGAAAATTGAGCAAAACTATTCTGGCCCGACGACATACGTACAAAACGCCTCGCGTACTGTCGGTGTTGTTGCCGCTTTACTGTCGGATACCCAAAAAGCGGAATTTGTGGCGCGTACCCGCCGTGAATATGAAACCGTGCGCCAGCAGCATGGGCGTAAAAAACCAAGAACACCACCTGTTGAGTTAGATGTCGCTCGAGCAAATGGTGTAAAAATCGATTGGGAGAGCTATCAACCACCTACGCCGAAGTTTTTAGGTGTGCAGGAAGTCACGGCTTCTATTGAGACGCTACGTGAGTATATCGATTGGACACCTTTCTTTATGACGTGGTCGCTGGCAGGAAAGTACCCACGTATTTTACAAGATGAGGTAGTTGGCGAAGAGGCTCGTAGAGTATTGGCTGATGCAAATGCCATGTTGGATGAACTTGACCGCCAGAAATTACTCACGCCGAGAGGTATTTTTGGTATTTTCCCTGCGAACCGAATACAAGACGATATAGAGATCTACGCATCATCCGCCCGTGATTCTGTGAAAGCGGTTTCCTTGAATTTACGTCAACAAACCTTAAAAACCGATTTTCCAAACTATTGCTTATCGGATTTTGTTGCACCTAAAGAGAGTGGTAAAGCGGATTATATCGGTGCATTTGCTGTTACTGGCGGGTTGGAAGAGGATGCGCTGGCGCAGCAGTGTGAGAATGCCCACGATGATTATAATAAAATCATGGTGAAAGCCTTGTCTGATCGCTTAGCAGAAGCTTTTGCAGAATATCTGCATCAACAAGTCAGGACCCAGTATTGGGGTTATGCGTCAGAGGAAGCGCTGAGCAACGAAGAATTGATTCGTGAAAATTATCAAGGCATTCGCCCTGCACCGGGTTATGCCGCTTGTCCTGAACACACAGAAAAGGAGAAAATCTGGCAACTCCTGAATGTGGAAGACAAAATTGGTATGAAACTGACCAGTTCTTACGCAATGTGGCCGGGTGCCTCCGTCTCGGGTTGGTACTTTAGTCACCCTGATAGTAAATACTTTGCGGTGGCACAGGTGCAAAAAGATCAAATTGACGATTATGCCAAACGCAAAGGAATGACTGTTGCAGAATTAGAGCGCTGGTTAGCACCAAATTTAGGCTATGACCCAGAAGATTGATTTGAACCATAAGATTGATTTTTCAGTTATTCACCTCCATCTTATAGGTAGGAAATCTATTGGGAGCAAATGATGAGCTATGAATTTATAATTGAAGGAAAACTGCCGTCCTCGGTAGTTTATCCTTATCAGATCCAAAATAGCGCCGCACCAGAGACATTTATGATGAGCGAAGATGCGGTGAGTGCCATGATGAGCATTTTGCAAATCATGGACAAATTGGATACTGAAGATTCATTGACGGAACATTGCTTTAACCAAATTTGGTTAAGAAGCGAGTTAACACCAGCAAGAGCAGAAGAAATTTATCTATTCTTGGAAAACCAAGAGCGGGTTGAACCGATCCCTTCACAAGAGGAAATCGACGCGTTTTATCAAGCGCAACAAGCGGAAGATAAGTTACTCTCTAAAGAAAGTACGAAAGAAGGTATGGTTCCGGTTCATAAATTTGCGACCAATGATGGCTGGTTAATTACAGCGAAAGAGAGTGAATTAATTGCTGAGGTATTTTCAGAAGAATTAGTGGGTGAAAATCATTTTGTGGTTTCCCAAATATCGACGCTATGCAAAATTAGTCATCAAAAATTGGAATTGATTTTAATTGAGTGGGGTAAGTTTAATTTATTTGCGAGTAAACATGGTGGATATCGCGTTAATTAATTTTTTGGATTAAGACAATTTAATTATTAATTAGAGGGTGATTAGCTCGTTTTATAATCAATTACGATAATCACCCAAATTATTTTCTTAAAAATTCATATCATTTGGTTATTTTCTGCTTATAGTTCTTATGATTTTTGTATGGGAATGATATCTTATATAGCAGTGGTCAATGCCAAGCTGTGAGTAAATGTCATGAAATTACCCTCTCTCTTATTTAGTTTCTGCTTTATCTGTGCCCCTTATGTGCAAGCAGAGCCAATAGAGTCGGGTTCGTTTCATAACCAGCCAACCAAAGTTGCCGCTAACCCATCTTCTACCCCAATTATCACCCCTGTGGTTTTAACGCCTCAGGCGGACTCTGCTTTAGTTGAACCGTTCCCTAAAGCTCTTGAAGTAATTGAGCCAAACAACCTTCCAACAGATTTCCAAAGTAGCATTAAAGAGGCTAATGCGGGCAAAATTGATGCCATGATTGACGTGGGTATCGCTTATTTGGATGGCACAGATTTTCTCGATGCTGACGAAAATAAAGCCTATTACTGGTTTAAGAAAGCTTCTGATTTAAATAGTAATGATGGTGATTACTACATCGGTATGCTGGCCCAGCGCAAAAAGGATTATGATCAAGCAGGCAATTGGTACCGTAAATGCGCCGAAAAAGGCGATTCATACTGCCAATATGCGATGGGTTATTTATTTGAACGCGGTTTAGGCGTCGAAAAAGACTATAAACAAGCGCGCGCTTGGTATTATGAAGCCGCAGAGCAAGAGCAAGAATATGCACAGTTTGCCATTGGTTTGTTCTACCATGATGGGCTTGGTGGTGATATTGACTACAATAAAGCTTTTACATGGTATGAGCGCAGTGCACGTAATGGCGTAGCCTCTGCCGTGAACAACTTAGCCGTGATGTATGAAAATGGCGAAGGTATGGAAAAAGATGAGGATACGGCGATTTACCTGTATCGCCAAGCCGCGAACATGGGCTCCCCAGTTGCACAGAAAAACATGGGGGACTTTTACAGCAAAGGTCACCCGCTCGTTGAGCAAAATAACTACCAAGCAGTGTACTGGTATAAATGTGCGGCGAACCAAGGTGAATTTTCGGCTCAATATGCGTTAGCGCAAGCGTATGAGACAGGTGATGGCGTTGGGCAAGACCTGAGCGAAGCCTTTAAGTGGTACCAAATGGCCGCGGATAATGAGTCTGCTGAAGCCGCTATGAAAGTGGCTGAATATTATGAAAAAGGCCTTGGCGGCGTTAAACCTGATATGGCCAAAGCGATCCAGTGGTATATCGAATTAGCCGATTCAGATATTGTCGATGCACAATTAAAGTTAGCGAATTTATATCTAGCGGGTCAGTTGAAAGATGTTGAGATCCAGCAGATTGTAAAGTGGTTGGAAGTCACAAAAGAAGACAATATGGACGCGAAAAACCAGTTAGCGATTTTCTACCTGACGGGAACTGGGGTTCAGCAAGATAGCCAAAAAGCACGAGAGCTTTTGGAGTCTGCGGCATTCAAAGAAAACAGTGATGCGCAAAATAACCTCGGCGTAATGTATGCCCGAGGGGAAGGCGGAAGTAAAAATATTTTCCGTGCCATTATGTGGTTTGAGCGTGCGGATAAACTGGGTAATGTGACCGCAAAAAATAACTTAGCATTATTGCAAAAAGACCATAATGCAAAAGCGAATATGCTGCAATATACAGAAAGTGTAAAAAATTCATTGCCTTCTAAAAAATAAACCAATGAAAGAATCCATTCTATTTCATTTAAAAGCTAATAACCTTATTAATGTTATTGGCTTTTAATCATTTATATCTGTTTTTCTTTTTTATCGTATTTACAAATATCATTTTGATATTCTTGAAAATTATTTTCTTCTTTTTTTTTAAAAAAATAACGTATATCTACACCATAAAATTTATCAATCTTTGTGAATTAGGACGCTATTTTTATTTAGCTAAATAATGAAGTATAGTTTTATTAATTGGTTCTTTGTTGAGTCTTTGTTGTAAATTTTTCCATTAGATTAGAACGAGTCTAGCTGTTTTTTGAGTATGAAAAAATGAGGTGTCAAATGAGCACTTATTGTTTTTTTATTAAATCCGATGAAGTTGTTGCGTTAGAGATGACTGAAACCCAAAAAGCTACCGAGTTAGTGAATGCGGGTTACCAGAAGCAGTTTGAAGAGATAGAGGCGAATAGCAAAGAATTAGCGTTAGCGCGCTTTGCGGATATTCGCGGAGAAGAGCTAAAAAGCACTTATGCTTTTGCGGGGGAGTCGACGTTTAGTGGGCTGATTACCTCTTTCCTAAGTCGTTAAATTTATTTTTATTAGCAAGTTAAACGGGCAATCAAAAGATTGCCCGTTCTCGTTTCAGGCTCGTTATCATTTATGAATAGCTATTCGCTATCACTCAAAAAGATTATTGTGCAGTGTGCGAACAATCTCTTCCGCGTCGTTACCTGGCACAAGCAGACAAATATTATGGCTGCTAGCACCGTAGCTGATCATGCGGATATTAAAGGATTCCAGAGCGCCGAAAATCTGTTTTCCGAGCCCGTTCACTTGCGAAAGTTGGTTACCAATAATCGCCACCAGAGCAAGGTTTTCTTCCACTTCCACGCGGCACAGCGCAGATAATTCTGTCATTAAGGCATTGGTTAGCAAGCTACCATTAGTGCCTGTTGAGCCGGTTGTATCTAACGTCAGTGCGATGCTCACTTCCGACGTGGTGATCAAATCCACGGAAATATTATGGCGCAGCAAGATAGTAAAAATTTCTGCAAGGAAACCACGTGCATGCAGCATTTTCAAACTGTGCAGCGTTAGTAACGTTTGTTTGCGGCGTAATGCGAGCGCTCTAAATTGCGGTGGATTTTCCGTTTGCTCGCTGACAATCGTCCCTCCTGCTTCAGGGGCTTTACTGGAGCCGACGAATACAGGGATCCCCGCACGCACTGCCGGTAATAAAGTGGCTGGATGCAGAATTTTTGCGCCGAAAGTCGCCATTTCAGCTGCTTCGTCAAAGGCGATTTCATTGATTTTTTTGGCACTCGGCACCACGCGAGGGTCGGTGGTGTAAATGCCGGGTACATCAGTCCAAATATCCACGCGGGATAAGTTCAAGACTTCGGCCAGTAAGGCCGCGGTATAGTCACTCCCTCCACGCCCTAGCGTGGTGGTGCGCCCTTTAGCATCACGACCAATAAACCCTTGAGTGATAATAATCGACTCGGCTAAGCGTGGAAGTAGCTGCTGTTGTGTGAGTACTTGTAGCTGCTCAAGATCTGGCTCAGCGCGACCAAAGCTTTCATTAGTTCTCATCACTTTACGAACATCAAACCATTGTGAGGGGATCTCGCGCTGACGCAATACTTCCACAAACAGTAATGTGGACATAATCTCACCGTGGCTGACCATTTCGTCCGTTAAGGCATCAGAAGTGGCAAGAGAGGCGGAGTCGGCTAAATGGGCGATATTATCAAGTAGACGGTCGATTTCTTCGCGAATTACGTCCGCCGTTTGTAGGTGTTCGATAATGTCATATTGAATCTGTTTGACTTTTTGCAGTAGCTCGTTGCGTTTATCAGTGTCGCAGCCTTCAGCGAGTTCAATGAGTAAGTTGGTGATCCCCGCACTTGCAGAAAGTACAACCACACGAACTTGATCATTTGCCAGTACGATATCCGCACTTTTATTCATTGCGTCGAAGTTAGCAACGCTTGTGCCGCCAAATTTTGCGATAACAAACTGATTACTGCCAGCTACTGTATTCATTTTTCCAATCCCTTTAATTAAACCGCCTATCTTTAAATAATGCATGAACCCAAAATAATTCCTGCGGCGCTGGCCGAATACGGCACGACATCAACAGCTTGAAATACGTTGGAGTAATAGATTTATCGGCTTTGGCACGTATCGTCAATAATGAATCGAGGTAAATCAGTAATTCTAATGATGGGCAAATGATTATCGGTTTTCTCAATACCTTCTCTTTCCTTAATCCTTTTGGGGATGAGATGACAGTTGCCGTTAGGTTTGGGAGAATAGACTGAACAACAGCAGATTATGAGAACGCAGAAAACCGATAAGCTTCGTGTCCTCGGCGAGTTACAATCTATTATTATTTGAAATTGTTTTGGAGGTGTTATCCATGAAAAGTATCAATCCAAGCCAGACTGCTGCATGGCGTGCGCTAGAGCATCATTATGCAGAGATGAAAAATGTGCATATGCGTGACTTATTTGCACAAGATGCGCAGCGCTTTACGAAGTTTTCTGCCACTTTTAATGATCAAATCTTAGTGGATTTCTCCAAAAACCGTATTACACAAGAGACATTGGACGCACTTTTGGCATTAGCTAAAGAAACGCAACTGGAAGATGCAATCAAAAGTCTGTTCAGTGGTGAGAAAATCAACCGTACTGAAGATCGTGCCGTTCTGCATACTGCATTACGTAACCGCGACAATACCCCAGTGCTGGTGGATGGCAAAGATGTGATGCCAGAAGTGAATGCAGTGCTGGAAAAAATGCAGCAGTTCAGCACACGTATTATTAGTGGCGAATGGAAAGGGTATACCGGTAAAGCCATTACTGATGTAGTGAATATTGGGATTGGTGGCTCAGATCTGGGGCCATTTATGGTGACTGAGGCGCTACGTCCTTATAAAAACCATTTAAATATGCATTTTGTCTCTAACGTTGATGGCACTCAAATTGCAGAAACATTGAAGGGTCTCAATCCTGAAACTACGTTATTCCTGATTGCATCGAAAACATTTACGACTCAAGAAACCATGACCAATGCGCATTCAGCGCGTGAGTGGTTATTGACGTTTGCCAAAGATGAAAAACATATCGCGAAACATTTTGTGGCGCTCTCAACCAACAGCGAACAAGTCGCAAAATTTGGTATTGATACCAATAACATGTTCGAATTCTGGGATTGGGTTGGTGGCCGTTACTCTCTGTGGTCAGCGATTGGTTTGTCTATCATTTTATCCGTCGGTTATGAGAATTTCGTTCAATTACTGAGCGGTGCTCATGCAATGGATAAGCATTTCACTCAAACGCCTCTAGAAAGCAATATCCCCGTTTTATTAGCGCTAATCGGCATCTGGTACAACAACTTTTTTGGTTCAGAAACTGAAGCGATTCTGCCATACGACCAGTATATGCATCGCTTTGCCGCCTATTTCCAACAAGGCAATATGGAATCAAACGGAAAATATATTGATCGCAATGGTAACGCAGTTACTTACCAAACAGGTCCAATTATTTGGGGTGAACCGGGAACTAACGGGCAACATGCGTTTTACCAGTTGATTCACCAAGGGACAAAAATGATCCCATGTGACTTTATTGCGCCGGCAGTGACACATAACCCGCTGGGCGATCACCACGCTAAGCTGCTGTCGAACTTCTTCGCACAAACTGAAGCATTAGCCTTCGGTAAAACTCGTGAAGTGGTGGATGCAGAATTTGCCGCGCAAGGTAAAACCGTCGAAGAGATGGAATATGTGGCGCCTTACAAAGTGTTTGAAGGCAACCGCCCAACTAACTCTATTTTGCTTAAAGAGATCACTCCGTATTCATTAGGGGCACTGATCGCTATGTATGAGCATAAAATCTTTACCCAAGGTGCAATTTTAAATATTTTCACCTTTGACCAATGGGGTGTTGAGTTAGGTAAGCAACTGGCGAGCCGTATTTTGCCTGAATTGGAAAATAGCCAAGCGGTAGAGAGCCATGATAGCTCTACCAACGGGTTGATTAATTGCTATAAAAACTGGCGTTAATGGCGTTTTTTCAAGCAACTAATAGCCTGTGATTGGCAGGCTATTAGTATCCTAATAAAATACGATTTTTAAGCTAACTCATTATAAATCAAATATTTTTTACAAAATTTTTACAATTTGTGTTGAATTGGCGAGTTTTTATATAAATTGTTATCTATCTTTAACCTTGCACTATAACAACGTGCTATCCTATCGCCCAATAATTTAGATGAACGATGCTGGTTGTGGCTTTAATACGCTAGACGTTAACAAGCTTGAGTAGCAATCAGGGGATAACCATAATTACTATGGTGGAATTTGATTGAATGCATGAAACAATTTTTACCTCTCACCCGATAAACTGGTTAGAAGAGGGCGACGAGAGTGTTCCTGAAAGTGTATTGGATTGGTTGCAAGAGCAGGGGTCGATGACCAAACGGTTTGAGCAGCATTGTCAGAAAGTGACAGTAATACCCTATTTAGAACGCTATATCTCACTGGACATGCTCACAGCCGACGAACAAAAATGTTTACCAATTAGTGAGCATTATTGGTTACGGGAAGTGATTATGTATGGGGATAATATTCCTTGGTTGATTGGCAGAACGCTGATCCCAGAAGAGACGCTCACCAATAATGACAAACAATTAGTGGATATTGGGCGAGTCCCATTAGGGCGCTACCTCTTTAGTCATGAAAATCTAACCCGAGATTATATTGAAATGGGATCCAGTGCTGACCGCTGGGTACGCCGTTCCCTACTTAGATTGTCCCAAAAACCATTATTATTAACCGAAATATTTTTACCTGAATCACCTGCATATAGATAACTATCTAACATAATTCAAATGACGTTTATGGGTAAAATAGAAGCATAAAGGAGCACGACAACGTGGAGGGAAGTATGGCGCTAAGTAAATGGCATGCATACAGCCGTTTAATGCGTATTGATAGACCTATTGGCTCACTGTTATTGCTGTGGCCAACCTATTGGGCGCTGTGGATTGCCGCCCACGGCACGCCAAGTTTGCATATTCTGATTGTCTTTACGGTAGGTGTTTTTTTAATGCGTGCCGCAGGCTGTGTTATCAATGACTTTGCTGATCGTAATTTCGATGGGCACGTAGAAAGAACCAAGCACCGACCACTGCCTAGCGGTGATGTCACTGAAAAAGAAGCAAAAATTCTATTTGCTACGCTGGTGGGGCTCTCTTTCTTATTGGTATTGAGTTTGAATACCATGACTATCTGGTTATCGGTCGCAGGCTTAGCGCTGGCATGGGTCTACCCGTTTGTGAAGCGCGTGAGCCATTTACCACAAGTGGTATTGGGTGCTGCATTTGGCTGGTCAATCCCGATGGGATTCTCAGCAGTTAGTGAGTCCTTACCACTAGTTTGTTGGTTACTATTTTTAGTGAATATCATCTGGTCAGTGATTTATGACACTCAGTATGCCATGGTTGACCGTAACGATGATTTAAAAATTGGCGTGAAATCGACGGCGATTTTGTTTGGTCAATATGACAAGCTGATCATTGGATTGCTGCAAATTATTATGGTTAGCTTGCTGGTGGTGATTGGCTCATTGGCTAACTTAGGTATGGTTTATTATGGTTCGTTAGTGCTAGCCGCTGTGCTGTTTGTTTATCAACAGCAATTGATGGTGAACCGAGAGCGAGCGCCGTGTTTCAAAGCGTTTATGAATAATAACTATGTCGGCTTTATTCTGTTTATCGGTATGGTGATTAGCTATTTTTAACCATTAAAACGGGATAAGAAAAAGGGTAATGCAGATGCATTACCCTTTTTTGTTGGTGCATATCACTGACTAGCAAGATTACTCTTTTGGCGTTTCTGAGTCTGATTCAGCTTTTTCCGGGGCACTTGTTGGTGCAGGTTTTGGTGCCGAAAGTTCTTCAGTTTGGCTAACGCTCTCGATGGTCAGGCGAATCTCTGGCGACATTAATCGCGCAAGTACCGCATACAATGTCTTCGCATTCGTCGAGAAAATATCGTTTTCGTTATTATCAATGTAGCCTTCTTCTTTGAGGGTATCGACCAGTGTTGAGAACACGGCTTTATCAAAGAATTCAGGGGCGTTAATGCCGTGCAGAACAGACAGACGTTGCGCGAGCATGCGACTCTCTTTCTCCAACGTATTGCGGCTGACTTCTGGGCTTGCATTGAGTAATGACAGGGTGATGGAGTAGCGTTGCAGTGTCTCGCGAACGCCTGCGGCCAGTAGCTGTAAAGGACGGATACGGCGAGGATTTAACACCACCATATTATCATCTTTCACGCAGATCAGTTGTTGGCTGTTCAGCTCATCAATCAATGTATCCACCGTTTCCGTGAGTGCGTTTGCATCATAACGCATAAACAGCTCTGCTTTCAGGAATGGATAAATCAGCGTAACTTGCTGGTGGATTGCGTCACGGCTAATGCGCTCATGGTGCAGCACAATGCTGGCGATAAGTGAAGGCAGAACCAGTAAGTGATGAATATTGTTACGGTAATAGGTCATTAAGACCGCATTTTCACGTGGCAGAATAATAATATCCCCCATGCTGTCTTTTTCGACTTCAAACTTATTCATCTGCAAGGCGTGTTCAAGAAGCTCTTCAGCTGTTTTGTTCGGCGTAGTTGCATCGGCAGTGTAAGGCACATTGCGCAGCAGCTGCAGATAGCACTCGATTTGTTCAAGCAGTTGTTCGCGGGTGAGCGAGCGCTGACGAGAAGCTAATAGTGCCGTGGAACATAAGTTAATCGCGTTGGCGGCTGCCGCATTATTGATGTTCACCATAATGTTATCGGCTAAGCTGCTGACTGTTGGGTTTAACCAGGTTGGGCGCTGTGGCTCAATCGGGTCAATAGATTCACGCCAATTTGGTACGCGGTTATTTAAGTACTGGGTCAGTGAAATTGGCTGTCCAAAGTTCACATAACCTTGACCTAAATTACGCAATTTACGCAGACCACGCACCATGGAGAAGAAACCTTCTTTCTCTTTCTCTGCGCCACGTAGCTCTTTCGCGTAAGTCCCCACTTCCATCACATGTTCGTAACCAATATAGATAGGGACGATAGTGATAGGGCGAGAGTCTCCGCGTAGCATCGCTTGTAGGGTCATCGACAAGGTACCGGTTTTTGGTTCCAGTAAGCGACCTGTACGTGAACGACCGCCTTCCACAAAGTATTCAATCGAATAGCCGCGAGCAAATAGCTCACTGAGGTATTCGCGGAATACGGTGGAATAGAGTTTATTACCCTTGAATGTACGGCGAATAAAGAAAGCACCTAAGCGACGGAAAATGGGGCCTGCTGGCCAGAAATTAAGGTTAATACCCGCTGCAATGTGCGGTGGTACCAGGCCTTGGTGATAAAGCACATAAGAAAGTAGCAGGTAGTCCATGTGGCTACGGTGAGAGGGCACATACACAATTTCGTGGCCATCTTGCGCCAGTTGGCGAACGCGCTCAGCATGCTGAACGTTGATCCCTTGGTATAAGCGGTTCCATGTCCAACTGAGCACGCGGTCAGTCAGTCGCACAGCTTCATAAGAGAAGTTGGCGGCAATCTCTTCCATCATTGCCACGGCATTTTGCTGAGCTTTTTGTAATGGAATTTTTTTACTGCGAGCTTCGTCTTCAACGGCTTTTTCAATGGCTTTAGAGGATAGCAGCTTATTAAATAGCTCATAACGCGCAGGCAGTTTTGGCCCGACTGCAGCTAAACGCTGACGAGAGTAATGAATACGTGCTACGCGAGCAAGTTTATTGGCAATGATGGTGTCAGTGCCATGCTCTTGTGCCATCTGGCCAAGAGAAATGCTCGGAGAAAAACGTACAAAGCTATCACGCCCTAACCACAGAACTGCAAAGAATTTTTGCACTCCGTTTAACAGTTTTAGTGGGGCAGGCTTATGCCCTTCACGACCCGGCGCACGTCCAAACATGACGGATGCAGGTAGCATTTGAATATCAAGATTTGGATTGTTTTTATGCAAATCCAGATATGCATGGAATATTTTTACTGACTCTTTACGTGGATCTGGGGAGTAGTAACGGAACACGCGTGGGCCATCATCAATAAACACATAGGCAGGGAGCTTGGTGCCATTGATGTCGTTATCCACGAGAGGATCAGGTAAACCAATCGCTAGGCATTGTTGGCGAAGCGTGAGAAGGTCCGACTTTGAATGATATGGCAAGACGTACAGCGTTGGCTTGTTTGGGTTAAGCTGCAACTCTGTTATCGGGTCCGTTGGGATTAGTTTACTTTTTACCAATAATTTCAGTGGTAAATTCAACGTGTTGTAATATATTTTACGCCATAGTGACATAAATGATTATAGCCTCTTGTTAGTAATGCTGCGCAATCATATCAGAAAGCAACGTTTAGATCTGTTATCGATAATTCACTTTGACTGCAAAAGTTGATTATTGTTTAGAAATTAAGGAAAAAATATGGCAAGTCAAACTAAGGGACTCACTCGGGTCATCAAAGCAGCTGGATACTCCCTGAAAGGTTTAAAAGCAGCATGGATAAATGAAGCTGCATTCCGTCAAGAAGCGGTTGCTGCTATCATTGCGATAATTATAGCGTTTTACTTGGATGTTAGCCAAATTGACAGAATTTTGTTGATTGGGTCAGTCGTGCTAGTCGCAATTGTTGAGTTAATTAACAGTGCAATTGAGGCGGTTGTTGACCGTATTGGCAGTGAATACCATGAATTATCTGGGCGGGCGAAAGATATCGGCTCGGCAGCCGTGTTCGTCACGATAGGATTGGCGCTATTTATCTGGGGAACCGTATTATGGGCGCGTTATTTTACGGTTTAATGGGCTAAAAACCATAAAAGAGATAAAAAGCCAGAAATTCATCAACAAATGCAAATTTTGGCTAATTTAACAGTTCCCAATACCCATTTACCTGTATATACTCACAGTTTGACTGTATAAACAAACAGGGGAACGGGATGAAAGCACTGACAGCTCGACAACAGCAAGTTTACGATCTGGTGCGTGACCACATTTCGCAAACGGGCATGCCACCAACACGCGCTGAGATAGCAGCAAGTTTGGGTTTTCGTTCGCCTAATGCGGCAGAAGAACATTTAAAAGCCTTAGCTCGTAAAGGGGTAATTGAAATTGTTTCTGGAGCTTCCAGAGGCATTCGTCTGTTATTAGAAGAGGAATCCGAAGATTTAGGGCTTCCTCTGATTGGGCGTGTTGCTGCCGGCGAACCATTGCTTGCACAAGAACATATTGAAAGCCATTACCAAGTCGACCCAGAATTATTTAAACCACACGCAGACTTTTTATTACGCGTAAATGGTATGTCGATGAAAGATATCGGTATCATGGATGGTGATTTACTTGCGGTACATAAGACGCAGAATGTCCATAATGGGCAAATTGTTGTGGCACGTATCGAAGATGAAGTCACTGTTAAACGCTTTAAGCAACAAGGTAATCGCGTTGAGCTTATTGCTGAAAACTCTGATTTTGCACCAATCGTGGTTGATTTACGCGAACAGAATTTTACCATCGAAGGGCTGGCTGTTGGGGTTATCCGTAACAGTGACTGGCATTGATGATGAGTGATTGAGTCTGGCAGCAGACTCAATATCTCTATTCTTTTGAATATCCTTTCTTTATATAGCTATATATCGCTATTTTCATATTGCTCTTCTTTATATATAGCTATCTTCCGTGTTGCTATCTAGCTTCTTTTCTTTTACTTCTTTTACTTCTTTTATATCACTTCTTTTATATCACTTCTTTTTTGAACTGATTGTGGCGTGATGATCATGCTCACAGTGTTCATGGTCTTGGCAATTGGAAATTTCAGAGCATTTTTGACATAAACCATGGTTTTCTACCACTGTATGTCTGAGATGAAAATGATTTTCTTCAGCTAGCATGCTAATTGCCTTCTCGATGGTTGTGCAGTCACTTTCGGTCACATTGCCACAATTATCACAAATCAACATCACGGAAATATGGCTTGGATTATCAACATGGTGGCAAACCACATAGCTGTTCGTGGATTCAATTTTATGTATGAACCCTTGTTCCATGAGGAACTCTAAACCGCGATAAACGGTAGGTGGCTTAGCCTGAGGCTCTATTTCACGCAGCAAATCGAGCAAATCATAAGCACTGATTGCACCGTGTTGCTGCGCAATTAACCGTAGGACGGTCTCTCTTTGTGGGGTCAATCGCACTCCTCGAGACTGGCAAATACGTTCGGCCGTCGTAAGCAGCTTGTCTTCACTGATTGTTTTCATCTTGTTTGGCCTCACTTAGATAGCTTCAAGTTTTTATTGCTGTTTAGTTTACCATAACTTCCATTTCTGTTGTGTTTGAAATGGTGTTAATGAAATAAACATTTTTTTTACCAAATTGAATACGCAATTTTAACTTTAATAAAAGTGGCGTTAATAAAGAATGAATGTCTTATTTGAAAGTTGGTTTTTTTTATTTTAAATAAATAATCAATTGCTACATTTTAGTTAACCATTGAGAACTAAATTTAACCAAATAAAAACAAGTGTTGAAATTAATTGTTACTGTTTGACGTTAATTTTAATTAAGACTTATCCTAGCTTCATTTTTTTATGTAGCGAGTATTGGTGCAAAAAAGGCATTTATCAGGTTTTAAATCTGATAAATTGGCATTTCGTCGGATTATTAAAACATATATTAATGTAAATATAGATATTTATATTTATAAATATTTCGCAATATTTGGACATTTTTATAAATGCAAAATGAAGTCTTCATATAAATCTTTCTAAGTAATTCATCATTTCTTCAGGTTTAACCCCTTATTCAGCACATAAAAATTGTTTGTATGTCTTTAGTTGATATAAAAAACCAAGCTAACGCTTTATTTGAGTGGTTTTTGACAACATATTTCACGTATGTAGAATTGACATCAGAAAATATCACAAGGTAGTTATCAGAATTCATTTGGTGTTCTATATCAATTTTAATTAATTAGTGAATGACTCAGTAATTAATTTAGAAGTGAGAATTGAGAATGTTGGCTTAATGAACTCTGTTTTTTAAATCACATAAATGGGATGGATCTCGTTTATATAAAAAGATCTCTAACCTGAATGAAATTCATCAAGTAGGAAAGCTAGAGGAATTTCCAATGATATACCGCTTAAGTAAATAGACTTAATTTTGTATCAGTGGAAACAGGAAAGAGAAAAAGATAAATAGCAGTTCCTACTCATTTAAAGGAAAACTTTTATGAAACTGAATAAATTAGCATTAACTCTAGCTTTAGGTTTAGGTGTTGGCGTTTCTGGTGCTGCTTTAGCTGCAGATCCAGTAGAAAGCTCACAAGGTGAAATCCGTTTTACTGGTTTCATTAACGACGTTCCATGTTCAATCGATGCTGACAACCTGAAGCAATTAGTTGAGTTCGGCGAAATCGCGTTACACGAACTGACTTCTAACCAATTCCGTTCAGACAGCAAATCGTTCGATATCGTGCTAAAAAACTGCTCTACTGAAACTTACAAAAACGCAAAAATTACATTTACTGGTTCTACAGTAAATGGTTTCCAAGGCTTCACTGGTGACTTACTGGGCTTAGGCGGTAAAGTTAAAAACGCTGGTATCGTAATCACTAACGGCGCTGACAAAATCGTTGAATTCGGTAAAGCATTCCCAGGTACTGGTGACGGCTATGCGTTAAACAATGGTGACGGTTCAGAAACTACTCTGCACTTCGCAGCGTACGTTAAAGGTAACGAAGACCCAACTCAGAAAGCTACAACAGGTCGTTTTGACACTGTAGCTAACTTCAAAATTGTTTACCAATAATAGTCAGTTTCTATAGAGAATAATATGGCGTAGTCATACGCCATATTTCTTATATCGTCTTCACTGTATTTATTTGTATAGGCGCATAGTTAATGAAAAGCATGAAGCTAAATCTAATTACAAAATTAATGCTTTTAATGTTAACGCCAATGGTTGCGTTCTCTGAAGAGGCTGTTGATTTTAACACTGACTTCATTGATTCTGAAGGTAAAGAAAACGTTGACTTCAGTAAGTTCTCTCACGCCAACTATGTCCCACCTGGGGATTACTCTTTAGCGATTGAAGTTAACCGCGCTAAAGTTTCTATGGAACAACCTATCACCTTTTTTAATCCTAATTACGACGACAAAATTTCGTTGGCATGTATCACGCCTGAAATTTATACGCTATTGGGATTAAAAAAGGAGTGGAATAGCCAAGTAAAATGGCTCGATGATGGAAAATGTCTGGATATTCGTTCAGTTCCGGATATGACCATTCAAGGAGATTTGGCAAAGAACGTTGTACAGTTCAATATTCCTCAGGCCTACATGGAGTACTCAGACCCTGATTGGGACCCACCATCACGTTGGGATGACGGGATTGTGGGCGCATTTATTGACTATAATGCGACAGGACGCGTTGTTAATAAACAAACCGGCGATAAAGGAACGAAATCAGGTCTGACGGCCACAGGGACAATGGGGGCAAACTTCGGTGCATGGCGTTTGCGTGCTGATTGGCAAACTCAAAATGGTGAGCTGAATAAAGGCAGTAAATCATGGTCTTGGAACCAATTATACGCCTATAGAGCGATTCGTTCACTGAGTGCGCGTTTGACGCTCGGGGAGCAATACTTAGCGTCAAACCTGTTTGACAGTATTCGTTATATTGGTGCGAGTTTAGAAACCAATGAATCCATGTTGCCACCTCGTTTACAAGGCTATGCACCTGAAATTGCGGGTGTTGCAAAAACGAATGCGACAGTCATGGTAAAACAAGATGGCCGTATTATTTATCAAACAGAAGTTAGCCCTGGTCCATTCCGTATTCAGGATGTGAACTCATTCGGTGGTGGTACGCTGGATGTGGTGATCCAAGAACAAGATGGCACAACAAGCAGCTATCGGGTAGAAACCTCTCGATTGGGTACATTAACGCGCCCTGGACAGCTGATTTATCAATTTGTGATGGGTAAACCGACTAAAGATGACCATGATACTCAAGGTCCTGCATTTAGCATGGGATCGCTCTCTTGGGGAGCGACAAACAATATCACGGTTTATGGTGGTTTACAGGCATCATCTGAATATCAAAACGTTGCATTTGGTTTAGGTCGTGACTTTGCACCATTTGGTGTGTTATCAGGAAACATCAATATTTCTCGTGCGCAAATGGGTCGACTGGATGACAATGAAACGTTAACCGGTAACTCTTATAACCTGACGTATTCTAAGCAGTTTGACGAAATTAACAGTCAGATTACGTTTGCGGGTTATCGATTCTCTGAACGAAATTATATGTCAATGAGCCAGTTTATTGACCGTCGCTATAAAGGTGATATGGTCGATAGTGGTAAAGAACTTTATACCATTATCTTTGGTACGGCGTTCCCTGATTATAACGCCAACATGTATTTGAACTATTCGCACCAAACTTATTGGAATAGAGCATCAACGAACCAGTATAACTTTACACTTTCAAACTATTTCGATATTGGCAAAGTTAAAAATATTAGCCTGAGCTTAACGGCGTATAAAACGAAATCACGTGACAGTGATGATGATGGTGTTTATTTAAACCTGATGATCCCGTTAAATAAAAATGAGTCGAGCATAAGCTATTCCGGTTCCTATTCTGGGGGGAATAACACCAACAACGTTAACTATTATAGCCGAATTGATAATCGCTCTTCTTACTCTGTATCTGCAGGTAACTGGGATAAAAATAAACTCACGACCGCGGGTACATATAGTTACGATGGCGATAGAAGCCAGCTGAATTTGAGTGGTACCTATATTCAGGATAACCAAACTACGGTTTCCATGCAGTTAAAAGGCGGCATGACAATGACGCCGGAAGGTGGTGCGATACACCGTAATAACTCAATTAGTGGCGGATCCAGAATATTAGTCGATACTAATGGTGTCGCAGATGTGCCCATCTTAAATGGCGTAACGCCAATAAAAACTAACCGTTACGGTAAAGCGGTAATCACTGGCGTGATGGACTACAACCGTAATAACTTAAATATTGATTTGAAAAATGTGCCAGACAATGCAGAAGCATTGCAATCCACACAGTATGCAACCCTGACAGAAGGTGCCATTGGTTACCGTAAATTTAATGTCATCACGGGTGAGAAGTTAATGGGAATTATCAGCTTAGCTGATGGAAGCTACCCACCATTTGGGGCTTCAGTGAAAAATGCGAAGAAAGTAGAAATTGGAATTATTTCAGATAAAGGTTTTGTTTATTTAGCGGGTGTTAACCCATCAGAGTCGCTTGATGTGGTGTGGGGTGATGATACTTCATGTCATATTCAACTGCCTGAAAAATTAGATAGCAACATGGAGCATGATGTTTTACTACCATGTAAATAATTAAAAAAAAAATTTTAACGTCAACGGTGAAAATATGAATTTATTAACTAAACGAAATGCGGTCGCAATCTTAAGCGCCTCATTACTGGCTCAATCAGCTTATGCAGCCATTGCTATTGATAGAACTCGTGTTATTTACAACGAGGGCGATAAATCAGTGAGCGTAGGTTTAAGTAATGAACACAAAATCAGTCCTTATTTGGCGCAAGCATGGATAGAAAACGATAAAGATGAAAAAGTAAATTCACCCTTTATTGTGACGCCGCCCGTACACCGACTTGAGGCAGATTCAAAAAGCCAAATTAAAATCCAGTCTGTGCCTGCTATCGCTAAATTACCGAAAGACCAGGAAAGCGTTTATTACCTAAATGTGAGAGAAATACCACCGCGCAGTGAAAAAGCCAACGTATTACAAATTGCGTTACAAACAAAAATAAAACTGTTCTATCGTCCTGCAGCGATTGCAACGAACGAAAGACTGGAAACTATTCCTCAAGAGAATGACATTAAACTGGTGAAACAAGGTAGTGGATATATAGTCAAAAACCCAACACCTTACTTCTTATCAGTTACTAAATTCAGCAAAGGTAAGACGGAAGTTGCTAATTTTGAACCTATTATGGTTCCACCACGTGGTGAAACTAGCTTAGGCAAAAATACAGGGGATATCGGGACATCACCAACCTTAGTATATCTCAATGATTTTGGCGGTACGATTGATTTGAAATTTAACTGCAGCGCGGTTGAGTGTTCTGTCGTACCTAGAAAATAAGGTCTACCGCTATGATGTCTATTAAAAATTTAGCCAAGGTATTATTGATATCATCGACTCTTTTTACGTCAGGTGCCTTTGGATTTTCAGGCTACCTGTATATAGAAATTAAAGGTGTCGTCTTATCCAAACCCTGCCAGATTAATAATGGACAAGCCATAGAGGTCAATTTTGGTGATGTCATGACTACGCGTATTGAAGGTGAAGTGTATAAACAGCCAATGGAGTACACAATTACCTGTCAAGACGGCGTTCAACCAAAATTGAATATGTATATTGACGGCACACCCGCAGCGTTTGACCAGCGGGTGCTTAAAACGAGTGTCGATAATCTCGGTGTCCTTTTTAAGGCGGATGCTACTGATTTCCCATTAAAGAGTAAGCGTGGTTTTAACTTTGCATCACCAGCTAAATTATTTGCGGTATTGGTGAAGAAAAGTGGCGCTGATTTACCAGCGAAAGCCTTTACGGCCAATGCAACACTCAAAGTCGAGTATCAATAAGGGTGATAAACATGCGGGACATTTATAAACTTATTGGGGTGTTTTTACTGTTTATCTTATTCCCTTTCTCTTCAACGGCGAGAGATAACGAAACAGACATTTTAATTCAAGGTAATTTAATCACTCCGCCGCCGTGCCATATTGATAATGGTAAAGATATTGAAGTGGATTTTGGTAACGTTTCTATTAAATCCATCCAAGGTAATGCCCAAAAAAGACAAGTGAATTACCAAATCCAGTGTGAAGAAAACAAGAACAACTGGGCCATGTATTTAACGTTAAATGGCGCAAAAAGTACGTTTGATACCAACGGGTTGAATACAGGCATTACTAACCTCGCGGTTAAATTTCAACTGGGCGATCAAACTTTAGATTTAGGCAAAAAATATTTAATTAACCCAAGTAACCCTGGGATACTTTGGGCTGTATTGGTTCGTGATGGTAATAAAGAGCTGAAAACGGGCGACTTTCTTGCAAACGGAACCATGCTGGTGGAGTACCAATAATGAATAAGAAAATACGTTTTGGAATTTTATTTGCATTACTGGGAAACCTCGCTGCGGTAGCAGCGATGCCTGCGCAAGCGGCACAGAATAATATGAAAATAACAGGGACGCTGGTAAATGCACCTTGTGTGGTATTACCAGAAAATTCAAAGGTTGAAGTCGATTTTGGTGATATCCGGTTGCTGGATATCTATGAGCCGGGATTTCAATTTCCTAATGAATCCTTCACGTTGGTGTTGTCAGATTGCGATTTGACCATTGCACAAAAATTGAAAGTGAAATTCTCAGGAACTGAAAACTTATTGCTGCCAGGCTCCCTCGCGTTGACAGGCAGTGATTTAAACCCAGGATTAGGTATTTTTATTGAGTTAACCGATGGAACTCCGATGAAAATTAACCAATTCTCATCGCTAATGCCAATCAGTAAAGCGGGTAAAAATGAATTACAGTTTAATTCATTTATCAAAGCAACATCGGATGTTGTGAATAATAAACAAGTGAAAGTCGGTAAAATATCAGCCACTGCAACATTTATATTTGAGTACGAATAACTTTATTATCAAAGTATACATCTTTGATTTAACTAAGCTTTATTAAGTAAATAAAGAGAACTGAAATGGGAAAACGAATTCAAAGGTTATTTTTAATACCGTTGCTTTTTATAAGCTCCCTTGGTTATGGGTCGACGTATTTCTCATATGTTGAAAATATTGTCTCTTCAGGTAGTAGTCATATCTATTATTACCAATTTGATTATTGGAACGCGAGCTATCCTACGGAACCAAACCCATGTGTTTCTGTTCTCGGTTCAGGAGGTGCTAAGAACTGTTATTTTACGATTAACCATTTACATACATCTCCAAATATTGGGGGAGCCGGGTCTCGTAAAGACTGGGAGTGCTCCATAAATTTTGCGACTTACCCAACGATGCAATCAATTATCGATGCAGCGCAAAGCCAATGTGGTTTGAGTTTTCCTAAACGAGGGGAAACCCGCCACTCCGGATCTATTAAAGCAGATGAGTGTGTTGGTTTCTTTTTAGATACAAACCGCACTAGTGGCTCTGCGAAAATGTTACCCGGTGGAATCTGTGGTATTGCGCCGCCACCTGCTGGTAAGTGCTATTTCAGTTATGTTGCAAATAACCGAATGGAATTAGACCACGGTACATTGAATATTGGGGAGTTGAATGGAGATAAGCAGAGTGGATTTTTCTCTGTTGTTTGTAACCAAAATATGCGAGTAAAAGTTTCTTCAAACATGTTGCAAGAGTATGTGAATTTACGTCCGAATGGTGAGCTGATGTCACGAGTGACATTGAACGGTCAACCTGCATGGTCTGGCACCATTATCAATGCAAGAGCAAATACGAATGAGATTGTGACGGTAGAATCTGTATTGAAAACGAATGGTACGGTTGAACCGGGTAATTTTAGTGGTGTGATTACACTGGTAATGACCATTCCATGATGTAAAGCGTTAAGAATTTTGTATTCGTCATTTTCCCATGTTGACGGTTTTGCCTACTTAAACGTAAATGTTAGTAGGCTTTTTTTTATCTTTTTTATTTATTCTAAAGTACATGTTTTTAATATAGATCTTATTAAAATTTATGATTATTCAACATAACAAGTGAAGGCAGAATAGGCCTCATCCTTCAAAATATAA
The DNA here is from genome assembly GCF_020271745.1 of Providencia alcalifaciens. Lineage (NCBI taxonomy): Bacteria > Pseudomonadati > Pseudomonadota > Gammaproteobacteria > Enterobacterales > Morganellaceae > Providencia > Providencia alcalifaciens. The sequence continues at coordinate 1,800,868 of NZ_CP084296.1, forward strand.
ACATTATCTTCCATTCTCGTAACATTCACATAATATTTTATTTTGTCTTTTTCCAATTGAATGAAATTGGAGAATACTTCATTGGGGGTACTATCAGAGTTTGTCACTGATGAAGAATTCATAACGATTGAGTAATTACCCTTATTATCTACAGGTGTATAGGAAAAATAAATAGCACGATCTAATCGATAAGTTGTTTCTTGGTTTTTTATATAACCATAAAAATTCATTCTGCCATTATGATTATCTGAAACCTGTAATGAAATTTTAGATTTAAGGGTAATGCCATCCGGTGTGCCATTTTCTTTTATCCAAACAACTTCAGAATGACAAAGTTTTACATTATTTTTATCTTTTGCAAAGGTAACATAGGTAATGGGGATAATAACCGCCGCTAGAGCTGCAGTAATAAGATACTTTTTCATTTAAATTCTCTGATCGTTAATGGAAATACAGTCAAACTTATTATTTTTTTCTTTGCAAACGCTAATTGCAGCATTTTTATCGAATGAGTAAGAGGTATTGATATCAGAAAGAACAATAATTCGCTTTGGTTCTTCGCAGGCAATATTATATTTATCTAGCTTTTTATTAATAAAATCGAGATTGGTTTTTTTTGCTTGTTCATTCATTTTGATGGGAGATTGAAATACGCAATTACCTCGGCTTCCAAACGTTGTATAGCTATTCCCTTCATTACCATTTGGCTTCAATTGCTTGATAAACAAGTAAAATAATCCAATTAAGATGAGTGAGATGATAGCAACTAAAAGTATTTTACCTTTTAGATTACCATTTTTAGTGGTAATTACTTCTGAAGTTGCAATGGATTTTGGTTTTGAATCATCAGCATTGCTACTTATTGAAGTGTCAAGTACCACAGTTTGATCCACACCATCTGAAATAGAGACTTTTGTCAGTTCGGTATTTTGAGATATTAGTAAATTCTTAGATGGGGTGATAAGTGTTTCTGTTATACCATAATTATCTGAAGTGATAATTTCACTGGATACAGTGTTTTTGTTATCATTATCCATTGCAATACTGGATAGATGGCTATCGATTCTAAATCCTTTTTTAGGAACCGTAACAATTGTTTTTGGATCAATACCGACCAGCTCGAGTTTTTTTCTTATTTCACTGATATAGGTGTTTAAATTATTATTTGAGCCAACCAGACCATATTCTTCCCAAACATTTGTAAGAAGTTCGTCTCGAGTAGCAATTCCTTTCTTTAAATTTAACAAAAGGATTTCACCAAATAATCGAGCGGCAGGTTTGGATAATTAAATATGTTGATCTGGATCATCTTTTAGAAAAATACGACTTGTCCTTTGCTCAAAAATAAACTTGTTATCGATTGTATAATCATGTTTTTCAATCATAGTTACTATCAGCTCTCTGAAATTCAAATAATTCAATAGCTAAGCCACTATTAATTAGTGGTTTAGTGTAATTTAAGTTAAATTTATTTTGGGGATTTATATATTTTTATTAATCTAATTATGAGTATAGTCTAAATAGGGATTGGAATAACTTCAAGTATTCGGAGATGAGCTTTTTTGCTATAAATTAGCAAAAATATTGATTTGAATATCATATTGGATTAATAAACTATATAAAACATTATAATCAGTTTATTATTATAAATATATTCGTTTTTGTTGTTATATCAGTAGATAAAACTAAATTTTGAGGGTATTAAGTAGAGTCTATTCGTAAGAATCATCCTAAGTGATTTAACTTAATTCGATATATAAGTTAAATTAATTGATAAGACAATTTATTTCTCCAATTATAAGGCAAGAAAGTAATATCTTGCCTTATATAATTAAGTATTAGTATTTATATTCAATTCCTAGCCAATAGTTGCGACCTTCTTCTATATAGCCATCAGTATATTCATAGGACTTGTCGAACAGGTTGTTGACTGAGCTGTTCACGGATAGCCCATGTCCTAAGTCATAATCCACGCGGACATCGGTTTTGGCAAAGCCGCGAACCTTATCTTCATTATCAACATAGTTAAATGCCCAACTTCTGGCTTCTTCTGTAATCGTCAGGCTCATCGGTTGATATGGGGTAAATTTTACCCAAGCAAACGCTTTGTGAGTGGGCAGTTCTGAAACATGGCGTACGCTGTAATGTTTCGGGTCAGCGTGGATATAGCTGTAGTTCACACCCGCTTCCATCCAGTCAGTGATCTGCCCTGTGGTACCTAAATCCGCGCCGATATAATCCACTTTGCCGCTATTACGGTTTTGCAGTAATGCGCCGCCTTTTTTATTTTCGCCTACATGGTGCGCCATAATGGCATCAGAAACGTGGTTATAGTAAGTGCTTGCGGTGTAGCTCCATACTGGGGTGAAATGCCCTTTGTAGGTTAAATCAAAGGTCAGTGCGCGTTCAGCATCTAAATGAGGGTTAATGAGGAAAGAATCATTATTCTTCATTTTGTTTTCGGTGTAGCGCTCTTTCTGAGTTGGGAAACGTGTTCTTTCGGATACAGAGAATTGAACGGTATCTTCATTTTCTAAATGGTAACGGGCCATCATTTCCCAGTTAAAGGCATGTTGGTTGTTATTGTCATAATGTTGAACGCCTTCCATTGCGCCGGTTTTTTTATTGTATACATAGCGTTTTCCATCATCACTATCACGCCAGTCATAGCCAATTCCGCCGATGATGTCGAGCTTATCAGTCACGACCCATTGGTATTCGGTGGAAACAGACCATGTTTGATCTTTATAGCGGTCAAATGGATTGGTTTTATTACTGCGAGAGCGGTGAATGTCTTCTTTCCAGTGTGCGGCAAATGACAGCATATCTAAATCACGGATGGTAAAGTCTGCACGCAAGTCGGCACCGTTGCTGTAGTCGTCATAGCGGCTGTAGTTATAAATACCTTTTTGATAATCTTTGACGGATTTGTACTGGTGTAGCGTGTTTTTGAATGAGTCGTGATAAATGCGGCTTTGCAAGGCAATACCGTCAGTAACTTGGGTGGTGCCGTTAAAGTAGATGCTCTCTTTATCATAAGCTGGCCACTGCCAGATTTGCTGCTTATCGGAGTTGGCATTCGGTGCACTATTTTTATCACCATCTTGCTTAATGTAAGTGACCACATACTCATCGGTTTCTCGTGGTGTCCAGCCCATTTTCAACATTAAACGCTTATCATCGGTGGCTGAGTTAGTACGGCGTCCGTGAGTTCCTGCATTGGGGTTATTATCGTCAGAGCTAGGTAGACCCATAAATCGCTGCTTATATTGGCTGCCACTGATTTGAATAAAGCCTAAATCATTACGACCACCTAGGCGGGCACTAATGTTATGAGCATTGTCCGAACCGCGCGCAAAGCCTTGATTGAAGCTTAAATTAGCCTCGAACGGTTTTTTTGGGGTTGCAGTGGTTAAATTGATGGCGCCGCCCATTAAGTTCGGGCCTTGTAACAGGGAAGTATACCCCGTAGAAAGCTCGACACTCGCCAGTTCACTGGTCATAAAGCGCCCAAGGTCAAGGGTGCCATCATAAGGAACATAAGTCGGGATACCGTCGAAGAAAACAGGCACTTGGCGACTGTCAAAGCCACGTACGTTGACTTGAGTTTCGTTACGGTTACCAGATTTTTGAATCGCCACGCCGGGTAAGGTACTGAGGGCTTGAGCGACGTTGGTTTTATTGAGTTGCTTCATTTGCGACTCAGTGATCACGTTAGCATCAGCGGCGAGTGGGGTACTCCAAACCGACATCACATCGCGGCTCGTGTCAGCTTGAGCCTGATTTTTCTCTGGGGTAGCGGTTGCTGCTTGCCCGTGTGCTGCGAATAACGCCATTCCTATCAAATAGGTAATTTGTTTTATTTTCATTATTCATAATTTCCAGTTAATTTTTACTGCGACTGACATCGATATATTTATTTTTATATAACGATGTGCGTCGCTTTTGCCATAAAACACCATCCCGCGGTTAGCCGCAGGATAAGGTTTTAAATCTATGTTATCGAATGTTTAAGATTTAAATATCTGTACTTTGATGTCTCTTGGATTTGCGTAATAGGGCGCCGAAGTGACCAACAGAGGAACACCTGTTTGAACGAAACTTTCGAGGGTTTGCAGGTTAACGCCTCCTGCAATGGATAAGCGGCAGCGGGATTTTTTCTTATTCACTAAGTTTTGTAATTGCTGAATCTGCTCTACGGGAAGCTTATCCAACTGCACAATATCGGCATTGGCATTAATGGCAAGTCGGGCTTGCTGATAGTCATCGGCTTCAACGATGATCTGCTTCTCAGGAGCTGAAGCTCGTAACGTATCAACATGAGACTGCCAATCATCGGGATTGGTAAGGCAGTTGCGATGATTAGTGAATAGCAAGATAGTTTCTGCGCTGCCAGCTCGATGGATAATGCCACCACCAGCGAGGATCGCGGTTAACGCAAGGGGCTTAGTCGCGGGAATGGTTTTTCGTGTGCAAGCGAGCTGCCCATTAGGGTGATATTTTTTTAATATCGTGACCATTTGATGGGTATAGTGGCTGACGCCACCGCACCATTCCAAGACATTCTGGACTGCCTTCCACCCTTGATGTAGCGCTTCAACCGAGCCGGACGCGTTAATTAAGCGGCTTTGTGGCTCCACGATATCCCCATCACGAAATAGGCATTCGCTGTGCACGCCCAGCTTGGTGAGCATACGCTGGGCGATATCCAACCCGCTGACACAGCCACCGAGCTTGGAGGTAAAGGTCATGGTGCCTTGCTGGGTATGCAAGCCAAGGGCACGGCTGGTGAGATCCCCATACTGGATATCGTCGAGAAGCAGCTGGTCAATTAGGGTGTCAGGCAAGTAGATCATAATGTCAGTTCCGATTCATTCACCACATCCCACGACACCATCGCCCAATCGCGGGATGGGAACGGCAGGGCTTTGCCGTCTGCGGTTTGTTTTTGATAATAAACACGTAATTTTTCAATTTCTTCTTCGGTGAGATCTTTAAGCGACCAATTTACGCTGTCGATAAATGCATCCACGTTATCGAATCCACCTCGATTTGGACTTTTAATCAAGTCGACACTGGCGTGGATCCCCATTTGATGCAGAATATTCACCGCATAGATATAGGTAGGTAGGCTTACCACTTCGCGCCCAATTTCACGGATAATTTTTTCATCAATAAATGTCGGGTTAACGGTGTGCGTGGTATAGACGCGTAGGTTAGTTTGGCGATTGAGTTTTAGCATCGCGGCTTTTAAGTCATCCACAAGGGTAGAGCGAGAGGCCACAGAAATATCGGCTTTCGGTAAATCGTCCCAGCTATCTTCCCACGCGAGGGTTTTAAACTGTGCATTGGTCACGTTCATCTCTTTGGCACGAATATTGGCCATTTCGAGCATACCTGCGCTGTAGTCTATCCCAGTCACTGATTGAAATTGGTTAGCGAGATAAAGGCTAATAGAGCCAGGTCCACATCCCACATCCAGCAAGGTTTTTGCACCTGTCAAATCCATTAATTGGCGAAAGCGAATTAAGTATGGATCGTTAGGATTGGCACAGTTTTTCGCCATTTGCGAGGCTTTTTTATCCCAATGCTCCGGCTCTTTACGAGAGCGCTGTGCTTGTTGCATATGTTGCTGGTACATTTTTGCGAAATCGAGTTGGTGAATAAGCATGACGCTTGGCCTTAATAAGTAAAATTGAGTGGAAGCTGAAAATGCGCCGTAATACTCGGTGCATCGATATTATAAAGTTCTGCCAAGTTAGTAAGCGTTAACATACTTTGGGTTGAGCCTTGCCGTGCTTGCTGTTGTTTATTTAATAAAATCACATGATCGGCAATAGCGGCGGCATGTTGTGGATGATGGGTGGACATCAACACCGTGATCCCATGCAGCTTGAGCGTTTCGACATGCTGTAATAAGCGAATTTGATTGCCAAAATCGAGGCTTGCAGCGGGTTCATCCATAATCAATAACTTGGGTTTTTGGACTAAGGCTCTGGCAATTAAAACCAGCTGCTTTTCTCCTCCGCTGAGGGTGCTATACAAGCGCTCTGCAAGGTGAGCAATGCCAAATTGAGTCAATTGCTCCATGGCACTGGCCTTTTCTTTTTCCCCCGGTACGCTAAACGCACAGAGATAGGGGGTGAGCCCCATCATCACCATATCGACCACTGAAAACGTAAAGGGCGTATCATGAGCTTGGGGTACGTAAGCAATCACTTTCGCGATATCTCTGTGCTTCAGCCGGCTGATGGATTGCCCTTGCAAGCATATATCCCCATCAATGGCAGGAAGTAACCCTAATAAGGTTTTCATTAAGGTAGTTTTTCCGCACCCATTAGCGCCCAGTAAACAGGTCATTTCACCTTCAGGTAAATGCAGGTTAATACCCTCGATAATGGCTTGGCGGTGGTAGCCAATCGCCACATTATCTAAAGTTAAAATACTCATTTAACCCGCCTTGTTTGCAGCAAAATGGCTAAGAAAAAAGGTGCGCCCACGGCAGAGGTTAAGATCCCAAGCGGTAACTCAATGGCCGCAATGGTGCGAGCGAGCGTATCGGTGATCAGCAGTAAAATAGCACCGATTGCCATTGCCGCAGGGAGTTGATAGCGGAAGTTAGCACCCACTATCATTCGTGTAATATGGGGAACAATCAACCCCACCCAGCCAATAATACCCGCAATCGACACGGTGCTGGCGGTAATCAGTGTTGCGCTAACAATCAAAATGGTGCGATTGAGTGTGACATTTACGCCTAAACTTTTGGCCTCTTCATCGGATAAACTCAGCAAATTCATGCGCCAACGCAGCATCAATAAAGGGACAAAGCCCACTACCATGATGGGCAGGACTGACCCTAAATCTTGCTGAGTCATGGAAGACAAACCACCGAGTAGCCAGAACGTGATAGAGGGAAGCTGAGTATATGGGTCGGCTAAAATTTTCATTAATGAGATGGCGGAGCCGCAAATTGCACTGACGGCAACCCCAACCAGCACAAGGGACAAAATCGGGTCGTGCTGGCGGGCTAGACGAGCTATCAGATATACCACTGCCACGGTGATAAGGCCACCCACAAAGGCAAACAGTTGGATAGAAACCAGTGATTGTCCGAGAAATATCCCTAAAACCGCCCCCACGCCCGCCCCTGCTGAAACCCCTAAAATATCAGGTGAAACGAGAGGGTTACGAAACATGCCTTGATAAGCCGCGCCGGCAATCGCCAGTCCACCGCCAATCAAGATGGCGGCTAAGACGCGTGGAAAGCGAATTTGCCAAAATACCGTATTGCTACGAGGATCATCAACGGGCGCTTGAGTAAACAAGCGATATAGCTCTTCCAAGGTTAGTGAGTATTTACCACTGGTTAATGCCATCAGAAAGCAGAGTAGCAAAATAGCCATCAATAAGAATGGCTTAGTTTTGGTGTTGAGCCAGCTCGCCGTCATGACCTTTCCATTAGTAAGTCGACCTGCTCTTGAGTGAGCGATGAGTGGTAGAACAGCTCAAAAAATTGCCTGAGATCGTGCGTGATAGTCTCTTCAACCGCTTTATCAAAGTGGCTCTGTAAGCGTCTCATGCCCAGTAAACGGTTGATCCCCGGCGGGCCATCTAACCAACCGAATGGCATCCCACTGAATACGAAAAAATTATTCGATGAGACGGCTTTGAGTCCCGCCCATAATGGCGAGCGAGTGATTAATTCAACAGATTCATCATATTGGGTGATGATAATATCTGGCTCCCACTGGTACAGCTGTTCCATGGAAACATCGGTCAAACCGTGGAATCCATCGATGCCCACTACATTGCGAAAACCGAGCATTTCGATGGCTTCAGTGTGAATGGAGCCTTTTGTGCCGGTTTGTAGCCCTTTAGCACCTCTGGCTAGGTAAAAACTGAGGGGTTTTTGTTGTTGAGTCAGTGCAAATTGCTGCGCATTGCTAAGATAGCGTTCTGCGATCATACTCAGTTTTTCAGCTTGCTGATTGACATTCAATAGACGACCAAGTTGACGGAGCTGTTGCGGAGCATCAATTAGCTTACCGTCCATCAGCAAATATGGGATCCCCGTTTGTTTGGCGACTTTTTCCGCTTGGGAGCGGTAGGTTTCATCGATATTGCCAGTATCGAGGATCAAATCAGGATGGTAAGCCAATAATTGTTCAAGGGATAACGTGCTACCTCGTCCCGCAAGACGACCATAAACAGGCAAATTCATCCATTGTGGCGCAAACAGTTCACTATTCCCTTTTTTCAAGTTAATAGCGGCAAAACCCACCATGTTTTCTGGGGCGAGGGCAAACATCAGCAAGTCTGCGGGCGGACCAGCCGTGATCACCTTTTGAATGTTACCGTTTGCAGGTAAAGTACCGAATAATGCCTCTGCGACAGGGCTGCGACTAAAAGCAGGTAAACTGTAGAATGCCGCAAGGACAGTGCAGGATTGGATAAAATGTCTTCTATTCATGCCCATAATTAATATCGTTATACTTATATTTATATAACGAGAAAATTAGCGAAGTCAGGCAATAGAGTCAACAGCAAAAATGAGATAGAACTAAAAAGTCGATGTTTCTGTGATTTAAAGCAATATCAAGGATTGATATCCACAGGCAGATCGCAGAACATAGCGAAATATAACGGCGTATTATAGATAATCTGGGATATATGAAGAATAAAAGACCTTCTTTGCAAGATGTAGCCGACCGAGTCGGTATCACGAAAATGACTGTAAGCCGTTTTCTGCGTAATCCTGAGCAAGTTTCAGAATCCTTACGCGGGAAAATTGCCAGCGCAGTGGAGGAATTAGGTTATATCCCAAACAAAGCGCCCGATATTTTGTCGAATGCCACAAGCCATGCTATCGGTGTCCTATTGCCATCATTAACCAACCAAGTTTTTGCGGAAGTGATCCGCGGTATTGAAGCCGTCACCGACAAACACGGTTATCAAACTATGTTGGCGCACTATGGCTATCGCGCAGAAAAAGAGGAAGAACGCTTAACTTCGTTACTGTCTTATAACATCGATGGTGTGATCTTAGCGGAACGTACCCATACTGAGCGCACCCTGCGCATGTTAAAAACGGCGGGGATCCCAGTCGTCGAAATTATGGACAGCGTTTCGCCTTGTTTTGATGCTGCGGTAGGCATTGATAACTTTGAAGCGTCACGCAAAATGACACAGGCGATGATCGACCGAGGCTGTCAAAAAGTGGTCTATTTAGGAGCCAGGCAGGATGAGCGGACAATCATTCGTTTGGAAGGTTATGAAAAAGCCATGCTCGATGCCAAACTGATTCCGCGTAATTTAATGACTCAAGAGAGCTCTTCTTATTCTCTTGGCGCGCAATTACTTCAAGAATGCCGCGTAAAATACCCCGATGCAGATGGGCTATTCTGTACCAACGATGACTTAGCTATCGGTGCTATTTTTGAGTGCCAGCGTTTAGGGATCAATGTTCCCGATGATTTGGCCATTTCTGGCTTTCACGGACATGACGTAGGGCAAGTAATGACGCCAAAACTCGCCAGTATCTTAACCCCCCGTGACCTAATGGGGCGCAAGGCGGCAGAAGTGCTGCTGGCACGGATGCGCGGTGAGAAATTATTACATAAAAAATTCGATGTTGGTTTTAAGTTACTAACTGGTGAAAGTATCTAGTTAGGTTGCATCGAGTCAGCAAAACATTATTGCGATTACCATCACAGTTCCGTTGTTTTCTTCACCTATCTAATTGCTAAATAAATATCGACTAGCAATAATGTTACCCGTAACCTGTTACCGGTAACATTATTGCCGAGCACCGGAATAACAAACTAAATCAAATTTCAAATCTAGAATTAAATAACCTCTTTTCAACACCCGAGGAGTTTCCTATGAGTGATACCCAAAATCAAAACTACACATTTGTCTTAATGGGGGTATCGGGTAGCGGCAAATCCGCAGTGGCGAGTGGCGTTGCCCAGCAGTTACAAGCAGCTTTTTTAGACGGGGACTTTTTGCACCCGAAATCCAATATTATGAAAATGGCATCCGGACATGCGCTGAATGATGATGATCGTCGTCCGTGGTTGGAAGCGCTGAACGGTGCCATTTTTGCAATGCAAAGAACCAATCAAGTTTCTCTGGTTGTGTGCTCTGCATTGAAAAAGAGCTATCGCGATATTCTTCGTGAAGATAATAAAAATCTCTATTTTATCTATCTGAAAGGCGATGCAGCGGTGATTGAAGAGCGCTTAAGAGCCCGTCGTGGTCATTTCTTTAAACCAGAAATGTTGAAATCACAGTTCGATACACTGCAAGAACCCGATACCCAAGAAGCCGACGCGTATGCAGTTGATATCCGTCCTGCGCTCAATGAGGTTATCGATAATACCTGTGCAACCATTCGTCAAATCATGACGGGAGATAAAGCATGAACACACCAGTGGAAACATTAAGTACCTTAACATTGGTACTGACCGCCGTTGGCTCGGTGGTGTTATTGCTATTTTTAGTGATGTATGCGCGCTTACACGCTTTTGTGGCATTAATGATTGTCTCGATTGGCGCGGGGCTATTTTCCGGTATGCCAATCCAAGATATTACGGCAACTATGCAAAAAGGGATGGCGGGAACCCTTGGATTCCTCGCTATCGTCGTCGCCTTAGGTGCCATGTTCGGTAAAATCCTGCATGAAACGGGCGCTTTGGATCAGGTCGCTCATAAGTTATTAGACCTTTTTGGTGAAAAACGCGCGCACTATGCTGTTGGTGTCGCGGGTCTCATTTGTGCATTACCGCTGTTTTTTGACGTCGCTATTGTTTTACTCATCGGCGTGGTTTTTGCGGTAGCAAACCGTACTGGTCACAATGTGGTTCGCTTAGCGATTCCTCTGTTTGCTGGTGTGGCAGCAGCGGCAGCCTTCCTGTTACCGGGGCCAACACCAATGCTGGTGGCGTCACAAATGGGTGCAGATTATGGCTGGATGATTTTAATTGGTCTGTGTGCGGCTATTCCAAGCATGATTTTAGCGGGTCCACTGTTTGGTAGCTTTATCAGTAAGTTTGTTCATATTGATATTCCTGCTGACTACCAAGCGCCACAAAGCTCTAACGGCAAAATGCCAAGCTTTGGCTTCAGTTTAAGCCTCGTGTTGTTCCCATTATTACTGGTCGGTTTAAAAACCATCGGGACCCACTTTGTGGAAAAAGGCTCGAATGTTGAGCATTGGTTAGAATTTATTGGTCACCCATTCACCGCATTGTTATTGGCTTGTTTGCTGGCAATCTACGGTTTGGGCTTCCGCTACGGTATGGATAAAGAGCGCGTGATGGCGGTCTGCTCTGCGGCAATTCAACCAGCGGGTATCATCCTGTTAGTGACGGGTGCAGGTGGTGTATTCAAACAAGTACTGGTGGATTCAGGTGTGGGTCCAGCATTGGGTGATTCACTGATTGGTGCAGGTTTACCGATTGCGGTAGCGTGTTTCGTCTTAGCGGGGGCAGTGCGTGTTATCCAAGGCTCTGCGACTGTGGCCTGTTTAACGACTGTTGGTTTAGTCCTGCCTGTTATCGGTGAGCTAGGTTACTCTGGCGCACAACTGGCAGCATTAGCGATTTGTATCTCTGGTGGTTCATTAATTCTGAGCCATGTGAATGACTCCGGTTTCTGGCTATTTGGTAAGTTCACGGGTGCAACTGAAGCTCAAACCTTAAAAACGTGGACTATCATGGAAACGATTTTAGGCACGACGGGTGCGATTGTTGGGATGATTTTCTTTACGTTCCTGTAAAACTGATTTCTCTCTATCTCTTCTGTAAAAAACAAAAGTCAGCTTACTTAGGTAGGCTGACTTTTTTATTATTAAACAGTAGGTAATCCAAGAGCATCAAAAAATGCGCGATTACGTTCTTTCGCAGATTGAACAAGTTGTTCAAAACCAATAACTTCAATATAGGCATGGGAAGGTTCATTGTAGCCAAAATAGCCCATTCCATCGGAAGTCACTCGTAAATTCGCTCGTCGGCATCGGCGGATCATTGAATCGGTCAGGTCACAAATAATGTAGCAATAACCAGGAATATTGTTGCTTTGTGGAATAGGGCGCCCGTTGGTTGTTTTGATTCGACCTTCTCGTACCCGCTCTAGATAACCAAGTGCTTGGTCAATTGGGTTTTTATCTTCACCTTCAGCCATATCATTTCGCATTGGGCGTTTAATCTCAATGACGGTGATGGATGCCAAAGGGCCGTTTTCTTTATCATTAACGAGAATGGGATTATCAAATAAGCGAAGACTTAAAATGTCGGGTTCTTTAGTGGAGTCGCATTCTGTTATGGGCATGGTACTGAGTGGCTTGTCGGATGCTAAATAGTGATGAAAGGCGAGGCGTTCATCAACAAGCCATAAATTACAGTTTTCTGTCGATATCTCTGTTGAGTCTTTACGCATGGGCATAATTAACTCATGAATAATGGCTTCTTTAGCATATTGTCCATCGGTGAGTTTTTTTATGGAATCTTGCAGTAGGTCAATAATAATTTTTCGATGGGAAACGTAGTTGGCCAAATCTGATTTTTTTAAATCTCCCGCTTTTTTTAAATATTCAGCAAGGCGTATTTTGTAGGCTTGCGTTTTTTCATTGTGGAATGGATGCCGAATACTATGTCCTTCCGCAACAATCTGTTGTTCAATTTCATACCATTGAGTATGTAAATGTAGTTCCAATTCTTTATCTGAACGGTCTGGGTCAAAAATTAATAACGCTTCATCGACATAGTTGATAAGTGGTTTATAACGAGGAGCATGGTTATTAATAAAAGAATCAACACGCTGGCGACCGATAGCAATATTATGAATCAACATATCATTTAGATATTTTTTGGTGCATTCATAGACGGCATCTCGGATATCTTTAAATGAAATTTCATTGAGCAAGTGATCGACGTGATCTGATATCTCAAACGATGTTCTTTCACTGCGCACGCGTTCAGTTAAAAAGTCAGATGAGACATAGCAGGTGTAAATAAACTCACCTTTTTCATCGGTAATTTTATTGTACAGACCAGGAATTTTTCCTTGAATAGATTCTTCTTTTACTAAGCGATTCGCTGCACAGAGAGCGAGTTGATGCCTTTTATTCACTGACGCTCTAAACTTGATATGAGTCAGTTGAAATAATTGATCGCGAATAGAAATCTCTTCGTTATAAGCACTTTCATGCATGTATTGGTCATACAGTGAATCTAAATCGATGGATTGCTCGTTATCTTCAACAATGATTTTAGGAGCACGTTCTTCACGGACAAAATACCAAAGCACATGTTCCAGTAATTGTGTTGCAATTTGTTTGCTATCGGAAGGAACTTTGGCGGCGTAGTTTAAGTCGAAGCCAATGAGTTTGACTTCCGTACCTGTGTGGCTTTGTGTGGCCGTATTCAATGTCAAACTATGCACGCCATGTTTGGTATCAAAGCGAAAATGTCGCTGTTTTAGGGAACTCTTAGGGTCGTGAAAATGGCTTGTAATTTCGACATGGTCAAAGGTTTTTAACCACATTAATCGGCCAACACCTCGGCAACCTTTATCAATTTTATGGTCTGAGTCGAGGGTTTCAAAAGAAGCAAAATTGATGTCATTAAAGCCACAGCCATTATCAATAATGCTGAAACTGACGATGCGATTGGGTTTGGTCGGAGTGGCTAAGTCAAGATGCTGTTGAGCTTCTCGATGGATCCGCAAAGTAATCGTACCTTGTTTGGTATGATCATTTTGTTCTTCAATAGAATGGATTGAATTCACTACAGCTTCAAAGACCGGCATAAGCCCATGATTTTTAGATAGAGAAGTATTGCGTAATCGTCCTTTCAGATTTGTTTGCAGGCTCATTTTTTATCCCGTTATGACTATTAGCGATTTAACCATAATTGGTGTAACTAAAGAGAAACGGGGTAATACTAGAATAGAAAAAAATCAGCTGCCAGAGCAGCTGATGGGATAGGTCATATATCCAAGATTTTAGGACAAACTACAAAGTTTATTTCAACATCTGATTAAACTGGCTATACAGTGCCTGTGCGCTTTTCTTATAACCATCCGCAGAGAAATGCACATTATCAGGACGGGCTAAACCTTGGGACGCCCATGCGCGGATAGAACAAGGTCCACCCATGTTCGCTTGCCAATCCCAAAACAGCGTATGTTCTTGAGCTGCAATGTTTTTTTGAATACGTATCACATCCATCAAATTCACTGGCATCTGGGCGCTACAACCCGCCGCATGACTGAATTTAATTGAGTCGCTTGGCCCCACTAGCATAATCACCGCATTGGGCGATTGCTGGCGAATTTGACGAATTTTATCCCGTAGGTTTTGCTCGTAAGCTACCAAGTTCAGGGTGTCATTAAACGCTTCGTTAGTGCCGAAGGCTAAAATCACCATATCCGGCGACATTTGAGCCAATGTGGCGCTCCACTGCGGTTGCCATTTATCCAGCATGTTGATGGTTGCACCGTTCAAACCGATAGCGGATAACATCACGCCGGGTTTATTTGAACGGACTAACCATCCACCCACTTTGAAATTACTTGCCGCTCCAACTGATACTGTTGATGGCAATTGCGTGCTCACTGGCGCAGAAAATTGCCAGCTATTTCCCGTAGCAGGTAAGGCAACCGTCGAAGATGATGATGGCGAAACCTGCATCTGGGTGCTATTCGAGCTTTGGTACAGTGCTTGTAAGCGATAACTATTTTGGACAGGCTGCAATGGCTTTAATAAAACATGACTTTTGCTGCCTTGTGGCTCGGCTATCAATCCACCTAACGGGTAGTCAAAACGCTCGTCCTTACGGCTACTTGAAAGCGACCAATTCGACTTATCACTGATGCGATTAATGGTGGCGGTGCGTTGACCCGGTACCGAAATTGGCGGTACAAAACCAGGACCTGCATCTCCATAGCGTTGTTGGAACAATGCTCTTAATTCACCAGTGAAAAAATCTGCGGCCGTGTGTGAATCCCCTATCTGGACGATATGGATTTGTTGACCACCTTGGCGCAGTTTAGACGCTAACTGGCTTAAATTTGGTTCGCCGTTATTGATTAACTGCCCTTGCTCTGTAGGCGCTTGCCACTGAGTTTGTGACGTTTTTCCGCGTTTAGTATCAGGTGTTTGACAAGAGACTAAGCCTAATGACAGCAGTGTAATGACACTAGCTGTGAGTAGCTTGCTCTTGACCTGATTCTGGTTGTTCAGTTTCATGAGGTTCCTTGTCTTCCTCTTCGAAATGGATCAGTGAAAATATGCTTTCGGCAATCATTTGTTGCCCTTTACCACTGAAATGGATCCCATCACCACTGCGCAATTTTATAGCATTGCTACCATCCCCAATATAGTCGGAATAGTCGTCATTTTTATATTTAAAGACGTCATTGGCAGAAATGTACATTTCGCCATATTTCGCGACTTCAGTCTGGTAAAGACCACGAAGAAATTTCATACCATCGGAAAGGGTATTTTTACGCATATTGGGTGGTCCCACCCAAATCACATCGACATGATGTTGGCGTGCGGTGGTGAGAATTTCACTGATACGCGAGCGATAGGTTTGTTCCCACTCTTCACTCTTGAATTTCACATACTTATAGCCCGACTGTGGTGGCATATCCCACGGGTCATTAGGCCCTAAAAATACCACTAAGACTTTAATGTTCGGGTTATTGTTCAATGCGTTGGCAATGGTCTCTGGCCAGTTAAAGAATTTAGGATACGCGAGACCTGTACTCTGCTTACTTAAGTTAATGCTCTCAATATTATACTTTTTCAACAGCATGTTTTTAACATGGGGAGCGACGCCCTGCATCATGGAGTCTCCAGCAAACAAGACTTGATCCCCCGCAGCGATATTGGCTATCTGTTTTTGAACGACAGGTCCTTCAGGTTGTGCAATAGTCACGCCAGCAAAGGTTCGACCCGGAATTTTGGTGCGAGCTTGAGGGCGTTTTAATAACTCAGGGAAGGTTACCGATAAGCTCTCTGCGGGATGAATATAACCATTAACAAAGTGCAGTCCGACACGAAAGTCTTGAGGGAAAACTAACGTTTCGTGGTTAGCAGCCATTTGGGCTGCAAGTTTATCTTCAGCGGCTTTTTGCCCAGACGCGTGATAAGCAAAAGTTGCCCCCGCTTCTTGGGCACCATCATGTAGCGCCCTTCCGTAATCCCAGACGGGGTTTCCGCTGATTTTCGCCCATGGGGTATCTTGGTGATACTTTTGCTGCCAGAATCGCTCTAAGGAGCTTTGGTTTAGCCAAATCAATAGCAAGCCAGTGATGATGACAATCAGCACCACTTGTCCGGTTTTTTTCAGGTTATTTTTAAACTCAGAAGTTAGCATAGATAAATCCTGGCATTCCCGAAGGTGAAAGCATAAACATAATCGTTAACACGATGGCTAATGGGATAGGGTAATAGTACCAAGCGATATCTTGATATTTCTTAGCAACATACTGATAGCCTTGAACAAAATATGGATAGGCGAGGAACAGTAACCAGAATGCAGTCAGCAAGCCGAGATTCGCACTCATTGAGGCGATAAATCCAGGTTCAATAAATTGATTGAGCATCACCAGTGCGTCATCAAACGATGGGCTACGGAAGAAAATCCATGCAAAGCAAACAAAATGGAAAGTCAGAATTCGTGCAAGTAATTTTGAAACATGGGCATTGGGAATTAAGTGGGTTCTCCCCAGTTTTTTCATTAGCTCAGTTTTAATATTAAAAATTACCGTTCCTAAACCATGAATCGCACCCCAAATAACAAACGTCATTGCCGCACCATGCCATAGACCTGAAATTAACATTGCGGTTAATACGTTGATATTTTTGCGCACAAATCCTTTGCGACTGCCGCCCAATGGAATATAGATATAGTCCATGATGAAGGTCGATAAACTGATATGCCAGCGTTTCCAGAAATCTTGCAAGTTGGTGGCTAAATATGGCGCATTAAAGTTAAGTGGCACTCTAAAGCCTAATAGCAACGCAATACCCGTTACTAAGTTGGTATAACCTGAAAAGTTAAAATAGATATTCCACGCATAAGCGTAGGTGGCAATTAATATTTCCCCTGCACTAAAGCCCGCGGGAGCATCAAATACCGGATTAACGTAGTTTTCAGCAAGGTAAGAGCTAAATAGAAACAGCTTTACCAGTGCTAAGCTAATTAACAAAATGGCACGGCGGGAGTCGAGAATAACGCGGCTTTCGGCTTGAATTTGCGGTAAAAAGTTTTTTGCACGGTTAATTGGACCTGCCACGATACTTGGGAAAAAAGCCAAATATAATACGACGTCAAAAAAATCGGCTTTTTCAATTTCTTTGCGACACACCGAAACGGTATAGCTGACGGAATGAAAGGCGTAGAAAGAGAGCCCCAATGGAGCCAGTAGTTCCAGCACAGGCAGTCCAACGCTAAATCCAAACTTATCGAGGGTTTGCTGAATAGTTTCTTGGAAGAAAGAATAATATTTAAATGCGGTAAAGCAGCCAATGATCCCGGCGGCTAATAACGAGTATATCCATCGGTTAGATAACCAAACTGTCGCCCAGTTGGTGAGAAAATAGATAAATAACGTGTAGCCAAACAGAATATAGGCAAAGTCAGGGCTAAATGAGTAGACAAAGAAATAACTTGCTGTGATGAGCAATCCATTCTGCAATTTAGAGCTGGATTGGCAGCCCCAATAAATAAGAAAAAAAACTAAAAAAGAGCCAAGAAACTCAAATGAGAAGAAATTCATATTAGACTCAGGTGTTATTTGTTATGGGTGACCATAATATTTATTCTTTTTCCCTATGCAATCGGAATTTCGTCATATTTCAATTTACTCGTCATACTTCGAATTTTAGGGGTGTTGGCTGTGCTCAGCTACCCTAGTCACATACTTATGTATGCTCCTAGGGATATCTTCTCTTGCCGCCTACCTAAAACCCGAATTATTTAGCGTAAATCGGGGATAGGGAAAATAAGTTATACAAGACTCAAGACTCAAGACTCGAGATTCAAAGTTTAAGAAGTATAGCTGCGGTGGGGTGGGTTGTCATATTTCGAGTGGATGGGAGAAAGTGTGCAAAAAAAAATCCACTTTCGAAAAAGTGGATTTTTATACAGTGTACCTGGTGTGTAGATACTAAAATTAGCTGCGAGTCGCTGCTCTTTTTTGAGCTTGTGTAATCAATTCTTCGTTGCTCGCGTACATCTCTTTCAAATAGCGGTTATATGATGAACCTAACTCTGAGTACCCTTTCATATCGTTAATCAGTTTGATGGAGTCTAACTCATCTTTTGATTGACGCTGTTTAGCACGCGAGTGACGTAAAGACTCATACGCGTTATGGGTATTCATGTTCTTCATATAGGCAGTCACTGTTGCTTCAACAGAAGCGTAAGCTGAGTAGCCTTTGATCTTTCCTTTTCTAACTTGGCAACCGCTACCACAGCGCATACCAAATAAATTTCCGTTTTGTAGAGCAAGCTGAGAAGTACCCCAACCAGACTCTGTTGCCGCTTGTGTCGCAACTAAATGTGTTGGCATGATGTCTACGCGACTTAACAGCTTATCCCAATTAATACGTTTTGGGTTGCTGCAACTGATGCCATAACTATCGCAGATCTGGGTTAGGCGACGTAGCTCTTGGGCGCTCCATTTGGTGTTTGTGCGCACGGAAAGCAGCCAGTTACGCTCTTCCATAATCTGTTGATTGACTTTTTCAATCACAGGGACAATCGTTTTCAAAAACGCTTTCTTACGTGGAGTACCAGATGGGTATTTACGCATATCAGGCAGTGGTGTTTCTGCTTGATTTGAGTTTTGTGCCGACTTCAGTGTGAAGTCTTTTTTAAGCATCGTACTGGTACTGGTGGAGCCAAAACTGAGGCTCGAAAACAAAAGTAAAAATAAGAAAGCGAAGACGGCGTTTGTCCTCATCGTTCGAGAGGGCATTTGCTTCTCCTATGTTTCTCTGAACAAAAATCGAGCGAATGGTAGCAGAATAATTTTTCACGAGCTACCTTTATCCGACTCACATTAACTAAATTTCTGCATTAGTAAGCCATTAAGTGTTGATTTATCTTAACTCAATGATTTTAGGATATATATAATTCCATTATTTATATTTTCAATGCTCTATTTATCAATTTTTGTTTTTTATTTCAGTCTGTAATCATCTAACTTAAGTTAAATTTGGTTGAATTTCAAGCAATTAGCAGGTGTATTATAGGGTTATTATGATTAAAAAATAATCAAACGGTAGTCTAATTTTTAAACAAAATGGGGTGTTTCGCATTTTATGAGTGGTATTGGTTGTTAAAAATACAGAATCAAAATCGACTTTCAATATGTGAAAAGGTCAAAAAAAAAGCCGTTTTTTGACCTTTTATCTTAGCCAAATATCACCGTTGGTCGACGACTTTTTTAGTCATTGAATGGCACCGTTTTTTGTTTTTGATCTTCAATTTTTGCATTCTCAGCGAGCCGTTTGAAGTCATCAACTGTCCAATATGTTTCTGGTATAGGGAGTTGCGCCATATGATCGGTGGGTACTAAGCGAAACTGTGCGAGAGAGGATAACGTAAATCCTGCATATTCTGGCGGTAAACTGAGCTTTAGCCCTAAAGTCGCTACAATTTGGCTAGGTAAAAACGGATAACGGCTATCGGTGATGTCATAATCGCGAGTGAGCACTAAAAATTTATCTGGAACACGCTTCGAACTATTCCACCAAAGCCCATCAACTTTGTTAAATGCACGATGAGTTAAGGATTTTTCTTGGGCCCCAAGTTGATGTAATGCAATAGGAAGCAGTGCTTCGAGAGATTGCGAGAATATCGCAAGTGACTCAGCACGACCTTGTAAAATCAGTGAGCTCGCGAGCCTCGCACCCACTAAGTTGGAATATAAGTCTTCGGGAGAGAAGGCGGATATACCCTCAGAAAAGCCGGGAGCCGATTGATAACCATACCATTGTGCAATTTCATGCCAAGCAGCTAACTGAAATGCAAGTTTGGCCGCTAGATAGGTACTTAACGTGTAGCGCTCAGAGGGTGATGCGGGTGGTGTAAAGGCAGAGAAATGGATTTGCCTGCTCGCGAGTTCATCGCTGAGAGTTAATGTCCACTCTTCACCAAGCTTTGGGTAAATCTGGCTAAAGAGATATAGCGTATAGTCGGCGGTATCTCGGACATGGGCAATATCAATAAAACCGCCATCGGTGGTGTAGATAAGTCCCAATTTTTCGTTACTGATCCCCATTAGGCCAGCGGTGGCGGCCAAGTAGCTATCATTATAATGGTGTTCACCGAGATTATCGGCTTCAACAATATTGTCGATGGTATAGAAAGGAACGGGGATACCTGCCACTTCTGCTTGCAGATCATAGCCAAAAGCGCAGCAGGCTCGAAGCCCTTGAGGGGCTTTGAGGCCTTGCAGAATAGGCCACGCTTGGGATGCTTCCTCGTAGGAAACCGTATCTAGATTAAGGTTCGCCGCAGGTAAGTTCAGTTCTTCGCGAGTTTGGCAGGCGACGAGCATAAATAAAAAACATGAAGTTATTAGCAGCTTAAACATTAGAAAGATTCACCAACTTGGAAATAGACGCCCGTACTGTTGCGACCAACACCAAAATCCAGTCTTACATTCATCCGAGGCTTAAATTCAAAACGATAACCCACTCCGGCACTTGGTAGCCAGTGTCCAGCACCTAACTCTGAGGGAGAGTCGCTCATGGTTCCTGTTCCTAGCCAGCCAACGACGCCATGCCGCCAGTCTAATTTATGGCGTAACTCAACTTGGCTAGTAAAAATATTATTGTCCCGATAACGCCCTTCATAGTAACCCCGCATGCGGTTGCTATTCCCTAATAAAGATAGTTGGTTCCATGGCACATCTCCCGTGGTAAAACGCGCATAGTTATCAATAGCTACGACGGTTTTCTCTGTGAGCTCATGGTAATAGGCATACTGCAACTGAGTTGCTTGAAAGCGGGTATCGCTACCAAGGTTAGGCGAAAAATAGGTATAGATGACTTCGAGTGTTTGCCCATGGTGTGCGTTGGGTAAAAAATCTCGGGTATCATAGCTATAATAAGCGCTGATGCCTGAACTGATAACCGAACGCCCGCCCACTGATTGCGAGAAGTAAGCTTTTGCACCTTCATCGGGGTCGCTGGCATTGACTGACGAAAAATTCCAGCCCAGTCCCACATAGGTGGCATCGGTTAGCTTATATAAAGCCCTTGGGGTAATTTTGAACTCTTGGGAATGGTATTTTTCTTTATTACTCTCTTTTTTACCCGCTGCGTATCCTTTGCCCCAATAATAAGTTGGCACATTATTGATGGTGCCGGAGACAAACAGCCGCCATTGGTCACTATCCACAAAGTTGTAGTTCGTGAAATTCAGTCCAAAAGCCCCTGTGGATGAGGCAAAACCGCTTAACCCAATCGAAGACGGCTGGGTTTTGGTATCTTGTTTGTCGAGACGATACAAACCCACTAAAGCGGTACCAACACCTAACCCCATTTCAGGGGTATAAAAAGGCCCCGGTAAGACGCCCCAGTCGATAGTTTTGGATTCATCAAAGCTATTTTCTCCCCCAAGCTCGCTGAGCCAACCATCAATTTGTTCCCGTTCAGGAAGGATTTGCGCTTGCGAGGAGAAGGTAACGATAAGGCTGAGCAGTGTCAGCCTACGCAGGTATTTCTGTTGCAACATTAAAAACGGAACTCGCCTGAAATAAAGAAGCTGTTACGGTTGTTAAAGCCGATTTCGGTCAGCACGTTAAAGTTACGGGTTAATTCAACACGCGCACCCACGGTATTGTTCCATTTATGGGCAAGGTGTTGTTTAACGTCGAATTTTACATCACCAATCATAGGCTTAAATGGACCATTCATATAAAAATCAAGTTCTTCAGGTAAATCCAGCTTACTGACATCCCCTTTAAAGCGTTGGGTGATATCTTGGTACATAGCCCCTGTCCAGACTTGAATTTTGGTATTCCCTTGACCGGCAATTAAAGGTTCAAAAACGAATTCATAACCAATACGTGGTGTGACAACAAAGGCACTGATATCCCCATCAAGAATATCGAGGTTGGTACGGGTATAGTTCATATCTAACGTACCGAAGAATTGATTGTATGCGCCAGCAAATGTGACACCACCACCATAGGATTTACCATCATAATTCAGTTCGAATGGTAGGTCTTTACCGATATTTTTGACCTTAGGTTTTCCAAATAAACCTTTATATCGGATGTCAACACTATTTAAATTAGTCGTTGATGAACCTTTAGTTTTTCCATATACGCCATAAACATTCATAAATGGGAGCACCCATGTATCAAGTTTTAGCATTTGAGATTCATTTTTACTTCTAGTATGCCCTGTTTCAATGCTAAGTAATTTCTCTAGGTCTAGTTTAGAGTTAGTGCTAAATCCAATCTTATCCACGACGACATCTTGACGCAGATTCATATAGCCATAACTGACCCCAAAAGGTTGTGGTAAGTCGTAACCTTGAGCGCGTGCTTCGTCTCCCCAAATAGGCAAAATACGGGATTCAGTTGTCGATGAACGCGTTACGCCGCCTTCTTCATTCGCTTTAGGGACTCCAGATTCGCTCATGCTTAATGAAAACAGTGGTGTGTCACTATCGGCAAAACTGGCAGGGACAACCAGACAAGAGGAAAGCAGCAGCGCTGCGCTGTAATGAATGCGTGTCATAATGGACTCAGTGATTTGTAGAATAGAATGAAGGAAAAAATAAATTATCTTAAATTAATTAACTTACAGTTATCGGCAAAAGTTTAGCATAGATGGCAATGGATAATATGGGTAATGGTGCTATTTCAATGATATTTCGCTACCTATTAATGCGTATTGTTATCAATGTGCTGGATGTGATTAAAATATTAGGAAGATACTATTGAAGTGCGAAAGGGAGTGCTGAAATTTTGGATATTTCAGCACGAATACCAATAAGAAAGGTATTATTTGCTGTTTTTCTGATGAAACTGAACACGCTCATGGAAGTAATCTTTTAAATGCGCTTCCATGCTGTGAATTTTTTGTTCCAGTGCATTAATTAAGACATCATCATTGTTCATATCAAAAACGCGCTGCATTGCGAGGTCATCAATATATTCTTTTTGTTTCTCAGATAAATCAGCCATGTTGTAAAGCCTCTATTTTCAAAACCTATATATAAGAAAGGATTATTTCATCAACCAACAACATTGGTGACGTTAATTCTCATTGTGCCCCAGAGAATACGGGATGAAAAGTGGAATTATGTTGCATTAAATAATGATGATTGGTGCTCCTAGTTTAAATATGAGAGATTAAACCCCTATCTGATTGGGTTAAGAATAATCACAATATTCTTACCGAATATAAGCTGATATCCTCCGGTAAGATAATAAATAACAGGGCAAAATAGTGAACAATAAACAACAATACCTTGATATTGCTGCTGGAAACGGGGAAAAAGAAGCTTCGATGATGGTGGCAATCCCTGCGTCAGAGCTGACCTCTCTACAACTTGAACAGCGTCTGGAAGAGCAAACTTACTTTACTGAAGGTGAAATCGACTACCTGCCTGATGAAGAAGGCGGCGGTTTCTTCTTTACCTGTAAACGTGGCGAAGAAGAGTTACGTTTTTACATTTCGCTTGTGGAAAGCGACCCGGAATACACCATCAACCCGTATTTCGCGACAGATCCTATTAGCCAAGAACTCTATACGCAGGCAAGTAATGCGCCACAAGCCGTGGTGGTTGAATGCCTATTCCAAGAAAAGCCTCTAGTGAGCTACTTACAGCAGCTTAAAATTATCCAAATTTTAGTGCCTGATTTATTACTGGGCTTGGATATTTCTGCCGCAGGTAAAGTCTTTACCCGTGAATGGCTTAACTTCCAACTGATCGACGATTTAATGCCAAGCGTTGATTCCCTGTATGTGGTACATGCCATTTACGATCACGATGAAAACTCAGAAGATTCCGCGCCAACCAAATATTGGTTCCATACCCATGGTTTAGCCCGTTGTGGTTTATCGGAAGCGGAAATTATCATTCCACACCCGATTGCGTCTTATTATGGGATCCCTGAGTTGTTCTGGAGCTTTGTGAACAACAGCATTACCAACGGAAAAATCGACTTTAATGAGCCAATTTTTATTGGGCAAACACAAAATGGCTATGAGTATTTAGTGGCGGTGCCTTTTGAAGAAGGTTTACTTCATGTAGGCACCTCCACCCCGATTGATAACTTAAAACCGCTGGAAGAGATGAACTTTGAGTTTGGCGATATGAGTTCTGAGCGCTTTATGGGGGATTGGCACGACCGTGATGAATCTCACCAGCATCCGTCCGTAATGTTATTCCGTGTCACTCAAGAAAACCCAACATTAGAAAGCTTCTTCGAAGGGTTTGAAGACCAAAATGCGATGATGTTTATGCGCACTGATGAAGAAACGGCGGATATGTCCAGCAAAGCCAGACTGCGTTGGGAATATTTCACTCACATGTTGGATAACTATGGTCCAAAGCCGGTTGCACCGAAAAAAGGGCTATTTGCGAAACTGCTCGGAAAATCGGAAGAAGAGGAAGAGTCAGAGTGGCGCTTTCTAGTAAAATGCGGCATTAGTTATCAAGATGAAGAGGGTGATGAAGGGCACGAACATATGTGGTTTGAGCCACTGACCTGGAACGGCGATCAATTTGAAGGCCGTTTAATTAATCACCCATTCTATGTGGAAACCATGGAGGAAGGCGGCATTTATCCGCTAACGCGTGACGACATCACGGATTGGACTATTTATTATCAGGACGGTAGCTATACTCCTGATACAATCTATAAACTTCTTAGTGGTGCTCAAGTTCATTAGTCTATCCTGACTGGCTAATATGAATAGGGCACTGAATTCAGTGCCCTTTTTAATGAGCTAAATGTGACAATGACCCAACCTGAACTGTACCAATATGCCCTATTTTTACTTTCCAGACGCGATTATGGCAAAGCGGAGTTATTCGCCCGTATGAAGCGCCGTATGTATGAGAAAAATGAGGGTATTATCGATGAGCAGCTGATTGAAGGGGTGTTAGATAAGCTGAGTGAGCAGCATTTCTTGGATGATGACCGCGTGGTATCGCTTTTATTGCAAGGGTATGCGCGTAAAGGATACGGACCTTTGCGGATCAAACAAGAGATGCGCCAAAAAGGATTTGCTGAGACATTAGTCGAACACCATTTTGCTGAGCTTGATGTGGATTGGTTTGAAAAGGCAGCAGAAGTGCGTAGTAAAAAATTTGGTGATGAAATCCCAACTGACTTTAAAGATAAAGGTAAACAAATTCGTTATCTGCAATACCGAGGTTTTTTTGGTGACATGATATTTGAGTTATTTTCACGCTAATTTTTGCAGTTAATCCTATATTATTTATGATTGTCATTATATGAATAATCACGCCATTTAATATCGTTAAGGTTACTATTATTTGACTTTAGTTTAGGTAATTAATGGGCTTGAGTTTCCTTTCTTTTGCTTAATCAAAAAATAATATTTTTTTGACTTGTGTTTTTATCTATTTCTAGATTAAAAATATTGTCCACTATGATCATTATCAGTGTATTTCGCTTTTTTTTTAGGCAGAGTACCACCAATAATTACAAAATGAGACGGGCAGGAGAAACACATGATTGAGCTCTTAATAGGCGTATTAGTCGCCGTTGGAGTAGGGCGCTATATAATAAAGGGTTACTCTGCAACAGGGGTATTAATGACGGGGGGTATTTTACTCCTAATTATTACTGCGTTAATGGGTAAAAGCATTTTACCAGAATCAGTGAAAGCAACGGGATGGCGTGTTACTGATATTCTGGAATACATCAAGTTTTTATTAATGAGCCGAGGTGGTGATCTCGGTATGATGATCATGGTGCTGTGTGGGTTTGCGTCTTATATGACTCACATTGGTGCGAATGACGTGGTGGTTAAAATTGCCTCCAAGCCATTAAAAATGATCAACTCCCCATACTTACTGATGGTTGCGGCGTATATTGTTGCTTGCTTGATGTCGCTGGCAGTTTCGTCGGCAACAGGTTTAGGGGTGTTATTAATGGCAACCTTGTTCCCTGTGATGGTTAACGTCGGGATCAGCCGTGGCGCAGCGGCAGCTATCTGTGCGTCACCTGCCGCTATCATTCTGGCACCAACGTCTGGAGACGTTATCTTAGCGGCGAAAGCAGCGGAAATGCCTCTGATTGATTTTGCATTCAAAACCACACTGCCTATCTCCATCGCTGCCATTGTTGCGATGTCAGTGGCTCACTTCTTCTGGCAGCGTTTTCTGGATAGAAAAGAGCACGTTAAAACCGAAATGCTGGATGTGAATGAAATTAAAACCCATGCACCGGGTTTCTACGCAATTTTACCGTTTACCCCAATCATCGGCGTATTAGTGTTTGATGGAAAATGGGCACCTGAACTGCATATCGTCACCATAATTGTTGGCTGTATTATTATGGCAGCAATTATTGAATTTATTCGTAGCTTCAGTGCAAAACATGTCTATGGTGGCTTAGAAGTTTGCTATAGAGGCATGGCGGATGCGTTTGCAACCGTCGTGATGCTGTTAGTAGCCGCCGGCGTCTTCGCGCAAGGTCTAAGCACTATCGGATTTATTAAAGGCTTGATCGACTTAGCACAATCCTTTGGTTCAGGCGCGATTGTGATGATGATTGCGCTGGTGGTGATCACCATGTTAGCCGCGATGACGACAGGTTCTGGTAACGCACCATTCTATGCATTCGTTGAACTTATCCCTCACTTAGCGAAACAAATGGGTGTAAACCCAGCTTACCTTGTCATCCCAATGTTACAGGCATCTAACTTAGGTCGTACATTATCACCGGTTTCTGGGGTGGTAGTTGCGGTATCGGGGATGGCGAAGATTTCACCGTTTGAAGTGGTGAAAAGAACCTCGGTTCCCGTATTAGTTGGGCTTATCGTTGTTGTGATTGCTACTGAGATTTTAGTGCCAGTCTATTTGTAACAAAATAGGTATTTACCAAACAAAAATGGCTAGAAATTATTCTAGCCATTTTTCTATCGATATTTATTTTGGTTAAAATTAAGTTGAAAAGAAAAAAACGCTATGCTTTTTTGATGTGGTGTTTTTGTATTTTTAATCAAATGAATAAAATTTATTTGCGATTATTAATAAATTGTCATTTTTTAAAACTCAGATATGAGATCTACACCAAAAAGCCAGAAAGATTAATCAAAATAAGCTAGTTGCTCTAACGCATTTAATGCAAAATTCGCGCATCTTTTTTTATCCATTTTAAAACGATGAAGTGACGCTATGAGCACAATAAAAACCTCAGTAAACACGACAGACAAACCTGCCAGTAAGTGGACTTATAAAGACTTCACTTGGGTATTATCTCTTTTTGGTACCGCCGTTGGTGCAGGTGTTCTTTTTCTGCCGATTAAAGCAGGTGCGGGTGGTTTCTGGCCATTAGTTGTATTAGCTTTAATTGCAACCCCAATGATTTGGTTAGCCCATAAAGGGTTAGCGCGTTTTGTTTTATCTGCAAAGAAACACGATGCTGATATTACCGATACTGTGGAAGAACATTTCGGTAAAACAGGTGCGAATATCATCACTTTTGCTTATTTCTTTGCGATTTACCCAATCGTATTAATTTACGGCGTGGGCATCACCAACACGGTGGACTCATTCTTAGTGAACCAAATTGATATGGACCCACTTCCACGTTGGTTACTGTCTGGTGTGTTAATTGCAGCAATGACGGCGGGTGTCGTATTTGGTCGTGATTTAATGCTGAAACTCACCTCTATGATGGTTTATCCATTAGTCTTCATCTTATTAGCACTGTCTCTGTACCTGATCCCTGAGTGGAACACGTCGATGTTAGAAGTCGCACCAGATTGGAGTGCAATGCCAATTGTTGTTTGGATGGCGATTCCTATCATTGTATTCTCTTTTAACCACAGCCCAATCATCAGCCAGTTTGCGAAAGACCAGCGTCAGCAATTTGGTGACAACGCCGTGATTAAAACTGACATGATCACGGGTGGCGCAGCATTTATGCTGACTGGCTTCGTGATGTTCTTCGTATTCTCAGTGGTACTGTCACTGAGCCCAGCGGAGTTAGACATCGCGAAGAAAGAAAACATCAGCGTGTTGTCTCACATTGCTAACATTAACCCGTCACCAATCCTGTCTTACTTAGGTCCTATCGTGGCATTCGCAGCTATCGTTTCTAGCTACTTTGGTCACTTCTTAGGTGCGCATGAAGGTCTGGTTGGTTTAGTGAAATCACGCTCTTCAGTTTCTGTGAAGAAAATTGAGTTAATCTCTTTACTGTTCATCGTGATCACCACTTGGATCGTCGCGATTATCAACCCAAGTATCTTAGGTATGATTGAAACCATGGGTGCCCCAATGATTGCGGCAATCTTGTTCATCCTGCCAGTTGTGGCGATGCGTATCATTCCTGCAATGAAACCGTTCAGTACCTCTAAGCCAGCGCAAATCTTTACGCTGTTATGTGGTTTAGCGTCAATTACCTCTGTAATTTATGGTGCGTTCGCGTAATTAAATCCAGTTGTACACAGACCCATATTGCCAAAAACAATATGGGTTTTTTGTTTCTAATGCGGGCTTATTTATTTTATGAATAACTTTAGATGAAATTATTTCAAGTCTAGGTGGTTGTGTGAGGGATCTACTTGGGGGATATTGAAGAAGATTACCGTGAAATAATAAGTACCGTAAAATAAAAACAAAAACCCATTCAATTGGCAGTGCGGGTATAACAAGGATAACGCAATGAAATTAGAAACATTATCAATCCACGCAGGCTATTCTCCAGACCCTACAACCAAGTCTGTCGCGGTGCCTATTTATCAAACTACTTCTTATGCATTTGACGATACACAGCACGGCGCAGATCTGTTCGATTTAAAAGTTGCAGGTAATATCTATACCCGCATTATGAACCCGACTAACGATGTGCTAGAAAAACGCGTTGCTGCCCTTGAAGGGGGGATTGCCGGGCTGGCGGTGGCTTCAGGCATGGCCGCTATCACCTATGCAATTCAAACTATTGCCCAAGTCGGCGATAACATTGTTTCGGTGGCAAAACTGTATGGCGGTACATACAACTTATTGGCGCATACTCTGCCGCGCCTTGGTATCGAAACCCGTTTTGCTGAACACGACGATTTAGCTGCACTAGAAGCCTTGATTGACGAGAAAACAAAAGCCGTTTTCTGCGAATCTATCTCTAACCCTGCGGGCTTTATTGTCGACCTTGCGGCACTGGCGGAGGTCGCTCATCGCCATGGAGTACCTCTGATTGTCGATAATACCGTGGCGACTCCGTATTTATGCCGCCCATTCGAACACGGTGCGGACATTGTGGTGCACTCGTTAACTAAATATATCGGTGGCCATGGCACTTCAATCGGTGGAATGGTGATTGATTCAGGGAAATTCCCGTGGGCGGAACACGCAGAGCGTTTTTCTCTGTTAGTTGAGCCGGATATCGCGTATCACGGTGTCAGCTATACTGAACACTTCGGTGCTGCGGCTTTTATTGCGCGTTGCCGCGTGGCACCGCTGCGTGGAACGGGAGCTGCATTATCGCCATTTAACTCTTTCTTGATCTTACAAGGTCTGGAAACGCTCGCCTTAAGGATGGAGCGCCATACTGAAAACGCATTGAAAGTGGCACAATTCCTCGAAAACCATCCACAAGTGGCATGGGTAAAATATGCGGGTCTACCCAGCAACCCTGAGCACGCACTGGCGCAAAAGTATATGCAAGGCAAACCTGCCAGTATTATGTCTTTTGGGATCAAAGGCGGGCAAGAGGCGGGGGCGCGTTTTATTGATGCACTGAACCTGATTGTTCGTTTGGTCAATATTGGAGATGCAAAATCATTAGCTTGCCATCCAGCATCCACCACCCATCGTCAATTAAATGATGCGGAGCTAGCTCGTGCGGGGGTATCGCGTGATATGATCCGTTTATCCATTGGTATTGAGCATATCGATGACATTCTAGCTGACTTAATCCAAGCCTTGGATGCAGCCAAATAAAGCCTGTTAAACAGTGACAGATAAAAAGGCGGTTATTGTGAAGAATATATTGCAATAACTGCCTTTATTGCTATCTGTGTGATTAACTATTGGGTTTTATTCTTCTTTCTAGAATTAATAACTATTTGCAAGCCGCGCTGTTTTTTTAATTTATTTTTCATTCTGTTAAAAATAAATGGTAATCGCTGAACTATTGTTTTTTAATCGAGTCTCAATAAGCAGCTCATCCTGTTATCTTAATGTTGAAATAAAAGATTCATTCATTTATTGATTGTTTATCTCATATGGGCAGATGTAATACGAAAATGTTTATGGTTTATACTGGGTTTAGTCGAACTAATGATAATAGAACCCTAATTTGATTAATCAAAAGTGCCTAAAGCTTCGGCACAAATAATAATTATTAAATATTTATGACAATAATGGTTGAGATTAAATGATGATGGCAAATAATAAAGTTGCCTACTTTAAGTGGTGCCTATTATTCGGTTTTGTACTTATAACCTATTTTCTTCCTCTCAATGGGCGCATGCTATGGCAGCCCGATGAGCTACGCTATGCAGAAATCAGCCGTGAGCTGATATTAAGTCGCCATTGGAGCGTACCTGAGCTGCTCGGTGTTCGCTATTTTGAAAAACCGATTTTTGGTTATTGGGTCGGTTCTTTCTTCCAAATGTTATTTGGTGAAAATAATGTCTCAGTTCGATTAGGTGTGGTTTTTAGCACCCTGATCAGCGGGTTATTTGTTTACCTCAGTGCAAAGATGGCATGGAAAAATAAAGACCTCGCGTTTAATGCGATGCTTATTTATCTCTCCATGTTTATGATTTTGACCATTGGGACTTATAATATCCTTGACCCAATTGTGACCGCCTTTATTACAATGATTATCTTCTTTTTTCAATGGGGGATAACCACTACGCAGCGCGCTCATAAATTGTATGCCTATATTCTGATTGGTGTGGCATGCGGCTTAGGCGTCATGACAAAAGGCTTTTTAGTCTTAGTGCTTCCCGTTTTAGTGTGTTCCGTTAGCGCAATTTACTTCAAAAAGCTCAAAGACGTCTGCCTGTACGCATTAATTTCGATTCTTGTCGCCGTGTTAGTTTGCTTACCGTGGGCGCTCACTATTGCCAGCCTAGAGCCAGATTTCTGGAGCTACTTTTTCTGGGTTGAGCATATTCAGCGTTTTATGGCCGATAATGCACAAAACAAATCTCCGTTCTGGTTCTATATGCCGATTTTATTGGTGGCGGTGCTTCCGTGGCTAGGTTACCTATTTTCATCCATTGCACACGCAGTTCGCGCTAGAGGCATGAACCTCTATTTCTTACTGTGGGCGGTGCTGCCTTTCCTATTTTTTAGTGTGACGAAAGGAAAGCTACTCACCTATATTCTGCCGTGCATCGCACCTATCGCAATTTTGATGGCATCCTATTTGCAGCAAGTTTTAGCCCAAAATAAAGTGGCTACCATTCGCCTGAATGCGCTGATAAACATCACGCTGGGTATCGTGGCAGCAGGGGCATTTATTGCTTCACCTTACTTCCCTGAAATGAACTTATATCAAGGGGATGAAAGCTACAAAATGTGGATTGCGGCAGGGGCATTTCTGTTTTGGGCAGTGATGGGGGTCGTGTCATTTAACCGCAAATTCTGGTCATTGGCAGCCGCCTGTACGTTAGTACTTAGCCTCAGTATTGGGCATGTGATCCCTAAATACATTGAGAGCAATAACACCCCGCAAGGCGTGTTAACTAAATACCAAGATCAGCTACAAAACCGCGCGATACTCTTAACCAATAACGTGGGATTAGGCACTGCGTTGGCTTGGGTATTAAAACGCGATGACATTACCATGCTGTATCAAACGGGTGAGCTAGGTTACGGGCTGAATTACCCTGATGCAGAAAACCGTTTTTACCGTTTAGAGCAGTTACCAAGCTTGCTGGCGAACGAAAATAACCGCAACGTCGCGGTGGTGGTTGAAGCTTCGCAAAATGAAGTCATTGATGCTTTACCAGGTACTCCAATCATTATTAAAGAAGGTAAGTTAGTGATGGCTTTCTATGAAGGTCAGTAAATTAATAGCCTGATAATAGATTGAAAAAGAGCCGCATTGCGAAAGTATGCGGCTCTTTTTTCTATTAACTAAAATATTAACTAAAACATAGCCGAGAACACTATTTACGCCATCGGTTCGTGACGTCTGAGTGCGTATTCCTTACCGGATAAGGATGATAAATCATCATCATTGCCACACTATTGCTCATAGGATGAGTCGTAGAATCCGTTGATTTGCTATCATGAACCGTTCGCTTTTCCTTGCGAGCGGGAACAAGCGAAAGATGGTTTAACGATGATAAATTCATGGTGCCGTCTCCTCAGAGTGTTTAATTAAACGGTTAGCTTCAGCCAGCTCATAACGTCTTGGGGTTAACGCTGTCGCACTGTGATTACGTGCGAGCACGGAATAGATAGTTGGCAATACAAACAGGGTAAATAGCGTCCCCACCAGCATGCCTGTGACAATCACCAAGCCAAGCCCAAAACGGCTATTTGCTCCGGCGCCAGTCGCGAACAGAAGGGGAACTAAACCGATAACCATCGCCGCTGTTGTCATCAAAATAGGACGTAAACGGATTTGCGCTGCTTTTAAAATGGCATGGCGTTTATCTAACCCTTCGCTAGCTTGCAGTTCATTGGCAAACTCCACCATTAAGATCCCGTGTTTACTGATTAGCCCGATCAAAGTGACTAAGCCAATTTGGGTATAAATATTGAGAGTGGCATAACCCAATGCCAGCGGGATCAAGGCACCACAGATAGACAGCGGAACGGTAATTAAGATAATCAACGGATCCACTAAACTTTCATACTGCGCCGCGAGCACTAAATAGATAATGATCAGCGCCGCCATAAACGCAAAGGCGAGGGTGTTTCCTTCTTGCTTATATTGGCGCGAATCGGATTGCCAATCATGGCTAAAACCGGCTGGCAACTCGCTGGCTATCTCATCGAGATACGCCACCGCTTGCCCTAAGGTAACGCCCGGTGCAGGAATAGCTTGGAAAATGGCGGCATTTTGCTGATTAAACTGGGACAGTTTATTCGGCTCTACTTGTGTTGAAATATCCACCACCGTTGAAAGTGGGATCATGCTGCCATCTTCGGACTTAACATAATGGCGGGATAACGCTTCTGGGGTCAGCCGTTGGCTGCGCAAGCTTTGCGGGATCACATCATAAGAGCGTCCATCCATGCCAAAGCGGTTGATATAATTCTCACCCACCAGCAGCGTTAGGGACTCACCAATATCCTGCATACGAATGCCTAAACTGTTGGCTTTCGAACGATTAATACGCACCTCAACCACTGGGTTGTTATAGTCGAGGTCGCTATCTACCACCATAAACAGGCCGCTTTCACGAGCTTGTTGTTTGATCTCTTCCATGGTGCGATACAGTACCGGATAATCTTGCGGGCTTTTTAGCACCATTTGAATAGGTAAGCCGCCTGTAGAGCCAGGTAATGCCGGTAACTGGAACACAAAGATACTGTTACCTTCCACATCGCCAACGCGGCCTTGTAAATCCGATTGGACCATCGATGCAGAACGCTCCCGTTGCTCCCAAGACGTTAAGTTTGTACCCCCGAAGCTGGTGGAAGGGCCATCGGTGCCGTTAATAATCCACGTACTTTCAGTTTCGGGCAGCGCCATAAACACATCGTGCAATTTACGGGAAAAACGCTCTACATACTCCAGGTTGGCATGTTGCGGAGACTTAATCGCCGTTAATACGCTCGACTGATCCTCTACAGGGGCCAGTTCTCGCGGCGCAGCTTGATACAACATCGGCAGGCTGATCACAACGCCGACAGCTAAAATTCCGGTGATCCAGCGATTCTTCAATGAAAAATTCAGTACCGCCGTATAGTAATGGGCAAGGGTCTCGAAGACGGTTTCTGCCATTCGCGCCATGCGCCCTTCATTCTGTTTCGAGTTCAACATAAATGAACTCATGACAGGGGAGAGGGTTAAAGCCACTATTCCTGATACAATCACCGCCCCTGCCAATGTGAGCGCAAACTCTTTAAACAATGCCCCTGTTAATCCAGACATTAAGCCAATCGGTGCATACACTGCAGCGAGGGTAATGGTCATTGCGAGAACGGGACCTGCCACCTCACGGGCGCCGATCAAGGCTGCCAGAACAGGGGATTTTCCCTCTTCAATATGGCGATGCACGTTTTCCACCACCACAATGGCATCATCCACCACCAATCCAATCGCCAGCACCATCGCCAGTAAGGTCAGCAAGTTAATACTAAAGCCGAACGCCATCATCAATGCCGCCGCACCCAGCATGGACAGCGGAATGGCAAGGATAGGAATAATCACACTGCGAATCGAGCCAAGGCACAGATAAATCACGGCGATAACAATTAGCAGGGCTTCAACGAGGGTATGGATCACTTGGTCGATGGAGGCTTTAATAAACCGTGAAGTTTCAAAGGCCATTTCCACTTTTACCCCCGGCGGTAGGGTTTTGATGATATCTGGCATTAACGTGTTCATACTATCTACAATCACCAACGGGTTGCCAGTTGGTGTGGCAAACAAACCTAAGTAAATAGCAGGTTCCCCGTTCATTAAACCGCTGGTCTCAGTGGATGCAGCCCCCAGTTCAATGGTGCCCACATCTTTTAAACGCACCAATCCGTTACCGTCATTGCGGATCACCAAATCGCGAAATTCATCCACATTGGTTAAATCGGTGTTCACATATACGTTAGAAATGACAAACTCCCCCTTCACCTTACCGGGAGCGGCTTGATAGTTATTTTGGCGTACCGCTTGGGCGACCTCAGCCGCTGAAATGCCGCGACCCGCGAGTTTATCCGCATCCAACCATAAACGCATTGCCAGCTGTTGCCCGCCGAACACCTGCACTTTCGCTACGCCATCAATGGCGGAATACATCGGCTCCACCACGCGGGAAAGGTAATCGGTTAGTGCAGGGATCGACAGTTCGGTACTGGAAAAACCAATATAAGCGACGGCAGTGGACTCCCCAGAAGAGAGCTCTATCACAGGGTCATAGGCCTCTTTCGGCAGCTTATAACGCACTTGATTCACCTTTGCCATCACTTGGGTGAGAGCTTGGGTAGAATCGCGGTTTAGCTCCATGCGCACGGTCACAAGGCTGCTGCCTTGAACGGAGGATGACGACAAGTAATCAACTCCTTCAACGGAAGAGACCGCTTGGGCAATCGGCTGAGTCACAAACCCCTGCATCAATTTTGCCGAGGCACCCGGATATTGCGTAGCAATGGTGATGGTTGAACTTTCTAATTGAGGATATTGGCGAATGGGTAATTTATTCAGCGCAAACAGCCCCATCAACACAATCAAGGCGCTGACCACTAAAGCCAATACCGGCCGGCGCACAAACAAGTCCGTAAATTTCATTGTTCGTCCTTATGAGCCTTGCGGGGTTTCAGATAATGTATTTTGAGCGACAGGGGTAATGGCAGAGCCATTATTCAGACGTAGCTGCCCTGAACTGACCACTTGGTCGCCCTCCGTAAGTCCATGCTCAATTTCGATATTGCCATCAAAACGTTGCCCCGTTTTCACGGAAACGCGCTTGACCGCCATGGCGTCCCCAGTACCTTTAGCAATAAATACCGTATCCCCATAAGCGGTGTAAGTGACTGCCGTTTCAGGAATTGTTAGCACCGGATTGTTGGCTTGCCGCACTACCGTGACATTGGCGTACATCCCCGCTTTTAACTTGCCATTGCTGTTATCCAGCGTAGCTTGCAGAGCAATCGTTCGGGACTTGCCAATCAACGGATCAATGGCCGTCACTTTGGCGGGGAATGGTGTATCGGGGTAAGCATCGACAGTGATATCCACTACTTGCCCTTGATGCAATTCAGGGGAGGCTTGTTCATCCAAAGAAAAATTCAGCTTCAATGTTTGGGTATCCACAAGGCTGGCAATGGCCTCACCGGGGCTAAGGTATTGCCCTTCATGGACTTGGCGAATACCAATGGTGCCATCGAAAGGGGCATGAATGGCTTTTTGCGCAATTAATGCTTGAGTTTGCTGAATCAGCCCCTGAGCCATATCTCGCTCGGCACGGGTGCTATCCACCTGTGCTTCTGCCACTAAATGTTGCGCAGACAGAGAACGAGTTCTGTTATATAGGCGGGCGGCATTGCGGTATTGTGCTTGATAGCGCGCTAAATCTGCACGCTCTACCGCATCATTGAGCTGTACCAATAATTGCCCTTTTTTGACCTGTTGACCGGATTCAAAACCAATTTTGGTGATGCGCCCACTGGTTTCTGCTGCGACAAACACCTGACTACCCGCTTCTAATTCCCCCACACCATAAAAAGTTCGTGGCGCATTAGCCAAGGTGACAGGTGCTAGGGCAACTTTTACAGGGGGGTATTGATAAGCCGCTTGTGGCTTATTGTCTGAGCTGGCGTAAGTCGAGTAAATGGCGGCTCCTCCACCGGCGGTGAGAAGCCCTGCACATAGCAACGTTAGCGTTTTTTTATTTATCATCATTGGCATCTTAAATTGACAATTAAAGAGGCTGGCACTATAAAACCTTAAGTTAAGTTGAGGTCAATAGGGGGGGAGCAAAATGGTGGGCAAAACCATGAATACGATAAAAACGCGGAAAATTGCCGCGGAAAAGGTAGATTTTTCACGGGCACTGACGGTAGGAGAAGTGGCAAAACGCGCAGGCGTTCCGGTTTCTACCGTGCATTTTTATGAAGCGAAAGGGCTGATTCAAAGCACTCGAACACAAGGGAATCAGCGACGTTTTCCACCGGTGGTTTTACGCTACATTGCCATTATCAAAGTGGCCCAAAGTACCGGCATTCCCCTTAAAGAGATCCAAGATGCACTTGGTCAGTTCCCAGCAAACAGCAAATTGACGGCAGAAGAGTGGAAAGGGATGTCAACGGAATGGAAAAGTTCATTAGATAGACGAATCAAACAGTTAACTCGATTGCGCAATGAGTTGGACCACTGTATTGGTTGTGGTTGTTTGTCTCTCAAAGATTGCCCATTGCGCAACCCTGAAGATATCTTAGGTCATCAGGGGTCGGGTGCCCAAATCCTCGAACGTCCTTAAATCACACTTTTCACTATCTGGATAGCCACTGCAAAATGTGGCTATTTATTCAATATAATCATTAAGTTATTAATCAAATAGCCGCGCTGTGTGGATAATCTTTGCGCATATGGGCTACCGATTTTTGCCTTTTTTGCGTAATGATTCGTCATGTTAATTTTTTGTGAACGAATGAGAGCGAAGAGGGCACAGCGATGAAAGGTCTGAATAACAAAATTGCCATCGTGACGGGTGGTGCAACCAAAATCGGCGCAACCGTGGCAAAAATCTTATGTTCCTATGGGGTCAAAGTCACCATTTTTGATATCGACAAAACCAATGGGGAAAGTGTGGCGCAATCAGAGCCCAATATTGACTTTTTGCCCGTGGATATCACCGATGACCAACAGCTAAAGCAAGGCATTGACCGTGTTGCGCAAAAATATGGTCAACTCGATTTTTTGGTTAATCTGGCCGCCACCTATCTGGATGACGGTCAAGCCTCTTCACGTCAAGATTGGCTAACGGCATTAAATATCAACGTGGTGAGTGCCGTGATGGCTGCGCAATTTGCCAAGCCTCATTTAGCCAAAGCGGGCAAAGGGGCAATTGTTAACTTCACCAGTATCTCCTCTTCGGTGGCGCAAACGGGTCGCTGGCTTTATCCCGCATCGAAAGCCGCTATGTTAGAAGTGACGCGCAGCCAAGCGATGGATTATGCCCCCGATGGTATTCGCGTCAATTCCGTTTCCCCTGGCTGGACATGGTCTCGGGTGATGGACGAATTGACTGGCGGCGACCGCCAAAAAACCGACCGCGTCGCGGCGGATTATCATCTTTTACAACGTGTTGGCGACCCTGAAGAGGTGGCTCAAGTTGTGGCATTCCTACTGTCTGAGCTGGCGAGTTTTGTTACTGGCGCAGATTACTCGGTCGATGGTGGATACTCCGCCATGGGGCCTGAACAGGCGAAACCCGCCATTCCCCGTCTTGCTGAATAAGACACCCTGATTTTAATTTTATCGAGGAATTCACTATGCGTCGTATTGCAATCGTAGGTGGTGGCCAGGCGGGTATGCCATTGGCATTAGGGCTGCTGAACAAAGGTTATGATGTGACGGTTGCGACTAACCGTACCCCAGATGATGTGAAAAATGGTCGCGTGATGTCCAGCCAATGCATGTTTGATATTTCGCTACAATTTGAGCGCGATTTAGGGATCAACTTCTGGGAAGACAAGTGCCCACCCGTTGAAGGTATTGGTTTTACCGTCCCGCATCCTGAAAAAGCGGGTGAAAAAGCCATTAGCTGGCGCTCACGTATTGATAACTACGCCCAAGCCGTTGATCAGCGGATCAAAATGCCTTACTGGCTGGAGTTATTTGCTGCTCGCGGCGGCAACTTAATGATTGAAGATGTGGGCGTCGCAGAGTTAGAGAAACTCGCTGAAACTCACGATTTAGTGATTTTAGCGGGGGGAAAAGGGGAAATCGTTAAGCTGTTAGAACGTGACCCGACTCGCTCACCGTACGATAAACCTCAGCGTGCGTTAGCGCTCACTTATGTTCACGGCATGCTGCCAACCCCTGAATTTTCCCAAGTTTCCTTCAACTTGATACCGGGCGTGGGGGAGTACTTTGTGTTCCCATCTCTAACCAATAGCGGCGACTGCCACATTATGGTTTTTGAAGGTGTGCCGGGTGGGCCCATGGATCAATGGGGGGAAGCGCGTACTCCACAAGAACATTTGGCCTACAGCAAAAAAATCATCGATACCTATTTACCGTGGGAAGCAGAGCGCTGCCGTCATGTAGAACTAACTGACGAAAACGGCATTCTGGCAGGGCGCTTTGCCCCAACAGTCCGTAAGCCAGTTCTCACGCTGCCATCAGGCAAAATTGTCTTCGGTTTAGGGGATGCATTAGTGACCAACGATCCATTAACCGGGCAAGGATCGAATAACGCCACGAAAGCCAGTAAAGTCTACTACGACGCCATTTTAGCCCGTGGTGATAAGCCATATACCGCAGAATGGATGAACGAAACGTTTGAACAATTCTGGAAATACGGTCGCCATGTGGTGGAGTGGACGAACGCTCTGTTAGCGCCGCCACAGCCACATATTCTTAATGCGCTAGGTGCTGCGCAACAACTGCCAACCTTAGCGCACACCATCGCGAATGCCTTTAACTACCCACCGGTTCTTGCACCATGGTGGCACGATGCCCATGCCTGCGATGTGTATATTCAATCGTTGATGCAAGAAGAAGTTCGCGCTTCGTAGGAGAAATCAGTATGTCGATGATTGCAGAGGACACACTTATGTGCGAAAGCGAATGGGGTCATACCGAGTTTGAATCGAAAACCTTACGCAATTTACTAGGCTGCTACCCCACAGGGGTAGCGGTTGTGACCACTCGCACCCCTGATGGACGTGACGTTGGGTTGACCATCAACTCATTCGCATCACTGTCATTAGATCCGCCTCTGGTGTTGTGGAGCTTAGTGAATCATTCACCTAATCTGGCGGTATTTCGTGATTGCCAACATTTCACGATTAATATCTTAGGTAAAGATCACCAAGAGTTGGCGATGCGTTTTGCTAACCCTCGAGTCGAAAATAAATTTGAAGATGTCGCCGTGCACATTACGCCAGAAGGGATCCCCGCCTTACACGGCGCGATCGTGACCTTAGTGTGTGAAAACCATAAACAAGATCATATTGGCGACCACTTACTGATGGTGGGGCATGTGCGCCGTATCGGTAGTGAAACGGGCAAGCCTTTAGTTTTCCATGGCGGCACATTTACCGCCCTACATGAAGCGCAATAGGCGCAGGAGATAGTATGGAACAGCAAACTTTGATGTCATTCGCCAGCGAGTTACAAAAAGGCAATATTCAGATTATCGACCTGACACAAACCTTATCGCCTTCATTTCCGGCATTGCAACTGCCAGCTGAGTTTGGGCAAGTGTGGTCATTCAAAATGGAGCAAATCTCCCGTTATGATGAAAATGGTCCCGCTTGGTATTGGAACAATTTTAGCTGCGGTGAACACACCGGCACCCACTTTGATGCGCCAATTCATTGGATAAGCGGTAAAGATCAGCCCAAAAACACCGTTGATACCATCCCGCTCCACCACTTTATTGCCCCAGCGGTAGTGGTTGATGCAAGTAAAGAAGTGGCGCAAAACCCCGATTGGGTCCTAACGGTGGATTTCCTGCAAAAGTGGGAAGAGAAACACGGCAAAATTCCCAAAGCAGCATGGGTTTTACTGCGCACAGATTGGTCGAAAAAGTCCGATAACCCAGAAGCGTATGTGAATATGCGCGAAGATGGCGCTCACACGCCGGGTCCTTCTCAAGAAGCGGTTGAATGGCTTATCCACCAGCGTGATGTTAAAGGCTTTGGGGTTGAAACTATCAATACCGATGCGGGGCAATCTTACAGCTGGCCAGTACCGTACCCGTGCCACACGTTAATGCACGGCAACAATAAATACGGTTTGCAATGTTTGAAAAATCTCGACCAACTACCAGCCACTGGGGTGGTGATCGTTGCGGCGCCCCTGAAAATTGAAGGCGGCTCAGGCAGCCCATTACGCGTGCTTGCGCTGGTGGGGTGAAGTATGGCGAGCTTATCCAACCCCCAAGTGATCGTGGTCGGCAGCGGGATGAATTCGCTGATGTGCGCCGCCTTATTGGCGGTGCGCGGGAAATCGGTTTTGGTTCTGGAACGTAACGATCGCCTTGGCGGTTGTATTCGTACCGAAGCGCTATTTGAAGGTTATACCCACGACCTGCTTTCTTGCTGGTATTCACTGTTTGTTGGTAGCCCTGGCTACCAAGAATTAGCGCCATTGCTTCAACAACAGGGTTTGGAGTTCGCGCAATGCGACTATTCCACTGGATTGGTGCA
The DNA here is from genome assembly GCF_020271745.1 of Providencia alcalifaciens. Taxonomy (NCBI): domain Bacteria; kingdom Pseudomonadati; phylum Pseudomonadota; class Gammaproteobacteria; order Enterobacterales; family Morganellaceae; genus Providencia; species Providencia alcalifaciens. The sequence goes on from NZ_CP084296.1 coordinate 1,842,120, forward strand.
GCCAAATGGAAAATCAGTGGCATTAAAGCGGGATATTGCGGAGGCTGCCAAACAGCTAGATGCTCTCGCCCCCGGAGATGGCTTAGTGTTTCGCCAAATGGCCGAAAAGCTGTTTAGCGAAGATGCGGCGCTGACATTTGGTTTATTAGGGCAAAACCCCTACAGCGGCGGCATGTTCAAGTTACTGTTTTCCGAGTGGCGCAAACGCGGCGTTGATGGCTTGCTGGATTTCGCTAAATCCGGAGTGGAAAGCTTTCGTCGCTGGTCTGAGCGGGAATTACAACATGATTTTAGCCGAGCCTTGATGGCACCGTGGGTGCTGCATACAGGGCTAGGGCCTGATGAAGCCAGCTCGGCGCTGATTGGTAAACTGACGTTTGCTGCGGTTGTGGCGGGGGGTATGCCCGTTGTCAAAGGTGGCAGCTACCGGATTGTTGAAGCGTTCGCCAAAGTGATTGAGCAACATGGTGGCGAGTTACGTACCAACGCCCATGTAGAGAAAATTATCACGCAGGGCAGCGGTAAAAACAGCCGCGCCACAGGGGTTCGTGTGGATGGGCAGTTTATCCCCGCGAGTGAAAGTGTGGTGTGCAACGTAACGCCAACCCAGCTATATGGCGGCTTGCTCGATGAGGTTTCGCCGCAAGTGAAACAACGGGCGGAGGGCTATCGCTATGGGCGCGGTGGAATGCAAATCCATTTTGCGCTAAGCGCGCCGCCACCTTGGTGTAATCCTGAATTACTCAATGTGCCATTGGTTCATTTCACAGAGAGTATGGAGCAAGTGTGTTTGTCCGTCACTCAAGCCAATAATGGTTATCTGCCTGATCGCCCGACGTTTGGGATCGGTCAACCCACCACATTAGACCCAAGCCGTGCTCCTGAGGGCGGGTGGATCTTGTGGATCCAAATGCAGGAACTGCCTCGCCATCTTAAAGGGGATGCGGCGGGAGAAATTGCGATCCCTGAGGATGGCCGTTGGAATAACGCGGTGCGTGAAGCGGTTGCCGATCGCATTCAACAGCGTTTGGAAATGGTGATGCCCGGTGTATCTGATTTGATAGTCGGACGTAAAGCGATTTCCCCCGCCGATCTTGAACGTTATAACTGCAATCTGGTGGGTGGGGATCCGTACTCAGGAACCTGTTCGCCAGATCAATTCTTTTGGTTGCGACCGTTTGCGGCTTCAGGGCAGACAAAAGCGCATCAAACGGCAGTCAAAAATTTGTTCCATATTGGAGCATCAACCCATCCGGGTCCTGGTCTTGGCGGGGGCTCTGGGTATTTAGTTGCTGAGAAATTAGCAGCGAAGAAAAAGCGGTAATAGAGAATGGGCTTGAGTCAATTCTAGGTAAGACAAACACAGCGATCATAAAAGTAACTATATAAAAAATATCATAAAATCACTACAGCGGCAGGTAAATGATGAATAAAGAAATGGTGAATAAGCTGCTCGTCGGCTCGTGCTTGGGTGCACTGTCATTTGGTGCTGTCGCAACAGAAGGGGGCGGTCTTGGGATCTACCCTGATGGGCTAGAAAACTTTATGTCTGGCGCACTTCCACCGCAAGGTGTCCATGTGCTGGTCTATGGTGGAAATGCCCACTATGACAGTGTTCGTGACAACAAAGGCGATAAAATTCCGATCCCCGGCTTTAGTGTGAATGTGAACGTGCTAGCACCGCGCTTTATCTGGGTGACTGACCAAAAAGTGTTTGGTGGTGATTTAGCGTTTCACACCATTCTTCCTTTGTTGGATGTGACGGCGAAGGCGGCGGGGAATAAAGAAACCAGTCGTGGGCTAGGGGATATTACTTTTGGCCCCGCATTAGGTTTCCATCCTTCAGCTGACTTGCATTATGTATTGGGGCTGGATGCTTATGCGCCAACCGGAAAATACAGTAAAACCGACCCATCAAGTTTAGGAAAAAATTACTGGGTATTACAGCCTGTGTGGGCGATCAGCTACATTCCACCTGTAGGAGTGAATGCGGATTTAAAAATGATGTATGACTTTAACTTCCGCAACAATGATACGGATACTCGTTCAGGACAAGCATTCCACGCCGATTATGCATTAGGTTGGGGCTTTGGTAATGGCTGGGTAGCGGGGATTGGGGGTTATGGATTTATGCAAACCACCAACGACAGCGGTTCAAATTCAGCACAAGGTAAGGCTCAAGCCTTTGCGGTAGGTCCTTCAATCCGTTATGCAAACCCACAAGGTTGGCTATTTACGGCGAAGTGGGAGAAGGATTTTTCGGTGAAAAACCGTCCAGAAGGTTCACAAATTTACCTCAAAGCGTCTATTCCGTTTTAATCCCTTTATCTCAATATTGGCAGCCGAAAGGCTGCTGATATTGAAGTGTATAATTCCTATTACCCATTTTCATTTTCAGGTGATAATCAAGTCTTTCATATATGAAAAAATGACCGCGCTGCTTGCTAATTAGCCATACGGTCATTGTAATCTAGAATGGTTTTAATACGTGAATTTACGCTTTTTTCATACTTTGGCTGGGGCTTTCTCCGTAACGTTGTTTGTATTCTGCGCTAAACCGTCCCATGTGGGCGAATCCCCAACGCAATGCCACGCCAGTCACGCTGGTGGCTTCCCCTGACATCAATTCGGCTCTAACTCGCTCCATACGCAAATCACGTAAATATTGCATCGGACTAATATCTAAAAACTCTTTAAAACCGGCATATAAGCTGCGCAAACTCACCCCAGCAATATGGGCGAGTTGTTCTACCGTGATAGGTTCGTGGGCGTGAGCTTCAAGATATTCTTGAACGCGGCGAACATGGCGTGGACGAATAGTGGCACGACGCATACCGGAATCTTCCAAATAATTATGCTGGTGGGTGGATAATAGAGTGACAGAAACTAATTGCTCTACTTGGGTGGTGATCAGTTTATGCTGCAGTAAATCAGGTGTACGTGTAGCGCATTCAACCAAATAATTCATCAACGTACGCCATGCAATGCAAGACTGCCAAGCAAACCCCAATTCAAAAACTAACGGTTTCTCTAAGGTATGCCCAAGCTGTCCAACCAACGTACGCTCTAATAAAGAACGAGAAATTCGCAGCATAAATTGGTCATTGTCACTATTCCAACGCATCACCGTGGACTCTTCTGGGCTAAGCAAAGAAGCCATCTGCGGTGTGGATTCTATAGTTTTCCCGCCGCTTTCGATAATTGCACTGCCTGATAATGGCATTTGCACCAGAAAAAAATCTTCCAATTGCCCGGGGGTGATAGCCACATCTGCCCCATAGCGTAGCCGGCTGAGGGAAATATCCCCCATTGGAATGTAATGCATGCGAGCATCAAGACGCTGATGCGGGTTAAGTAGCTGAAATTGATGGGGTTTCATCACGCGTCCCACCATGGATTTGATCTCTTCAGGATCAGCTGAACTGAATAATAATCGCTCAGAAGAACAGAGTTGGTTCTCTATCTGAGGTGCAGGTACGTAAGGCCATGAATTGCTCAACATAAGGAGGTGCCTCCAAAGTAAACACTGTGCCCTTGATAGGTTGCCTAGCGAGTGTCGCGATAAGCTAGAATCCTTTAGGGTCTCTATGGGATATTTCGATATCTCATTATTATTTTTTATTATCTTCGACTCATCACAGGGTCGGTTTTGTTAACATTTCATTAAACAATTTTTAACCAATTGTGCTTCGAACATAGCATAAAGGAATTTGCTTACCTAGCCATATTTGTATAAAAACTATCCGAATACTGCAAAAAAATAGAGAGAATACGCTGATTGTGATTTACGTAACAAACTAAAAAATAAAGTTATTTTTATTTATTGTTAGTTTTAAATATATGATTATTCATGTTGTTTTGTATATTTGGCTACCTATTAGTTAAGCGAAAAGTTATCTGTAGAGATATTTTGTCTTTAATCAGAATAATACTCTAATGACTCTTTATTTGTAGGGGTTAATTAGGGCTATTAGTTGATTTATTAGGAAAATTGGTCATGGGTTTCTTTGGCTCGAATTCTTATTAATCATTCTTCTCTTTGCCATTTTTTCATTATTTTACAATGATTTTGTCCGCTCTATGCACCTCTTATCCACTCTCTGCAAAAATCTAATATGCATGATTAATCATGAATTGACCAATTATTAACAAATGAGATACAAGAAAGAAACACAAAAAAGATAACAACGTGCTGACGTTGACTGGTGAGGTTAAAATGGCTGAGCGCTCGTTTGTTCAAGAAGTTCAAAAATTACGGCAGGGTGAAGGCGAAGTTTTCAGCGGTGAAGGGATCCTTGCCGTCACTAAAGCATTACTCGAATCGGGAGTCTCCTATGTGGCAGGCTATCAGGGAGCCCCCATCTCCCACCTGATGGATGTGCTGGCTGATGCGCAGGATATCTTATCGGATTATGGTATTCGTTTTGAAAACAGCGCCAGTGAAGCTACCGCTGCCGCAACACTGGCCGCATCGGTTAACTACCCTTTACGTGGCGCAGTGACATTCAAAGCAACCGTGGGTACTAACGTTGCTTCAGATGCATTAGCAAACTTAGCTTCTGGCGGTGTACTGGGTGGTGCGCTGATCATCGTCGGTGAAGATTATGGCGAAGGTTCCTCCATCATGCAGGAACGCAGCCACGCATTTGCTATGAAATCCCAAATGTGGTTACTCGACCCACGCCCTAATTTACCTTGCATTGTTCAAGCAGTTAAAGATGGTTTTGATCTTTCTGAAGCCAGCAACACCCCAGTTATGCTGCAAATGCGTATTCGCTCTTGCCATGTTCATGGGCAGTTCACATGCTCTGATAACCAGTATCCTAAATTTACGGTCAAAGATGCGCTAGAAAACCCAACTCGGGACGTGAGCCGTATCGTGTTACCGCCAGCCAGTTTTTTACATGAAAAAGAGAAAATTGAGGCTCGCTGGCCTGCTGCCATCAAATTTATTCAACAACGTGAACTCAATGAATTTTTTGCGGAAGATGCCGAAGATGTGGGGATCGCCTTACAGGGCGGCAACTACAACACGCTGATCCGTGCATTAAACCAGATTGGTCTCGCCGATGTTTTTGGTAACAGTAAAATCCCGTTGTATGTCATGAATGTGGCATACCCGTTGATTGATGATGAGTTTGAACGCTTTTGCCGCAATAAAAAAGCCATTTTAGTTTTAGAGGAAGGGCAACCAAACTTTGTTGAGCAAAACGTGGCGAATATTTTACGTCAACGCAATATTGATGTGGCACTGCATGGTAAAGATATGCTGCCGATGGCGGGGGAATATAACACGGCAACGGTATTAGCAGGGCTACGATCATTTTTCGAACGCTATGGCAAAATTGAGCCACAAGTGAAAGCGGCTGCAAATCAAATTCGTATTCCAACCATTAATGTTGCGGCTGTCAAAGTCGATGATGACCTACCTGAATATGTGAATGCTGCGGAACCTACTTTAAATGAAACGGTACATGCGCGTCCACCGGGGTTCTGTACGGGTTGCCCTGAACGTCCCATTTTTACTGCAATGAAGCTAATTGAGCGTGAACTGGGTGAACACCATGTGAGCGCAGACATTGGCTGCCATTTATTCTCTATTCTGCCGCCATTTAACCTCGGTAACACCACGATGGGATACGGACTTGGTGGTGCGGGTGCTGCCGCGTTAAATGCCAAAGCGGGTAAGCGAGCCATTTCAGTGATGGGGGATGGTGGTTTTTGGCACAACGGATTAACCAGCGGTATTGCTAATAGTGTATTTAACCGTAGCGATAACTTAACCATTGTTGTTGATAACAGTTATACCTCTGCAACAGGTGGGCAAGATATTTTGTCGTCAACGGCGCTAAATTCTACTCGCAGCACAGGGCATGAGATTGAAAAAGCAGTCAAAGGCGTTGGGGTGAATTGGGTAAAAACCATCAAGCGTACCTACGATTTAAAAGCCATGACGAATACGTTACGTGAGGCACTGACGACCACAGAAAGTGGCCCGAAAGTGTTAATTGCGCAAAGCGAATGTATGTTGAACAAACAGCGCCGCGAAAAGAAAAAAGTTCGTGAAGACGTTTCAGCAGGCAAGCGAGTTATCCGTGAACGTTTTGGTGTCGATTCAGACACTTGCACGGGAGACCACTCCTGTATTCGTTTATCAGGTTGTCCATCGTTATCAATCAAACCTAACCCAGATCCTTTACGGACAGACCCTGTCGCGACGGTGATGGATAGCTGCGTAGGCTGTGGGCTGTGCGGTGAGGTTTCCCATGCCGCAGTGCTGTGTCCCTCATTCTTTAAAGCTCAGATTATTACCAATCCAAATGGTTGGGACAAGTTGCGCCACCGTGTTCGCGGCTGGTTTATTGGCTTCTTACAGCGCCGTGATGCACGCCGCCGTGAACAACTGAGTTTTTAGGGGGGCACATGACTCAATCTTTAATGACTTCTCAACCGTTAATGACTTCTCAACCGCTAATGGCTTTACAGCCGATCAAAATCGCCATCCTCGCGATGGGCGGTGAAGGCGGTGGTGTTCTCGCCGATTGGATTGTCAATCTTGGCGAAGATAACGGTTATTTTGCGCAAACTACGTCAGTGCCAGGCGTGGCGCAGCGTACAGGGGCAACAATTTATTATGTTGAATTATTCCCCGGCGCTGATAACCCGCAAACCCCTTCACCTGTTTTAGCGTTAATGCCAATGCCCGGTGATGTGGATGTGGTGTTGGCTTCAGAGCTGATGGAAGCTGGACGCGCGGTACAACGTGGTTTTGTGACTGCGGAGCGTACCACGCTGATTAGTTCGACCCATCGGGTTTATTCCATCGCAGAAAAATCCGCAATGGGGGATGGGCGAGTGGATAGCCAAGCGTTGATCCGCCATGCGGGGCAAGCCGCCCGCCAATTTGTGCATTTTGATATGGCGCAAGCGGCGCAAGAAAGTGGCAGCGTGATCAGCGCCGTATTGTTCGGTGCGCTGTTTGGTTCGGGGGTTCTGCCCTTTAGCCGTGAACAATTTGAAGAAACCATCGTTCGTGGTGGCGTTGGCGTGAAACCGAGCTTGCGGGCATTTGCATTGGGCGCTGAAAAAGCGGCTCAGCCGGAAGAAGCTTATCAAGCAGAATCTGCAAAATCGGTGGAAAAAACACCAAAAAACAAACATGTAGCGGCTCTCCTTTCTCAGATTGAAAGTCAGTTTCCTGACCATGTTCACTACCTTGCGACAGAAGGTGTTCGTCGTCTGGTTGATTATCAAGACCCTGCATATGCCGAGGCGTACCTCAATCGATTGCAAGGGCTGTTTGCGCAAAAAGGTGGTGATGACCCGCGTTTGCAGCGTGCGTTAGTGCGCCACCTAGCGCTGTGGATGTCTTATGAAGACACCATTCGTGTTGCGGACTTAAAAATTCGTGATAGCCGTTTTGCTCGAGTACGCAGTGAAGTCCAAGCGAAAGATAACCAATTGCTCGACATCAATGAATTTATGCATCCAAGAATTGAAGAGATTTGCGAAACGCTTCCCAAAAATTTAGGCAAGTGGTTGATGAAACCACATTGGGTACACAAAGCCGTTCGCAAATTGACGCAAAGGGGACGAACAATCACTACCAGTTCCTTGTGGGGATTCTTACAGTTGTACGTGCTAGCCGCATGGCGCAGAGGGCGTCGCTCAACGCTACGTTATCAGCTTGAAAATAACCGTATTGAAAAATGGCTAGCCGCTGTGGCGCAAGCCGCAAGTAGTAATCCTGCTTTGGCAACTGAAATTGCGCAATGTCAGAGAGTAGTGAAGGGGTATAGCGACACCCATGCTCGTGGATTACGTAATTTCCAAGTTTTGATGGAGATTGTTGAGCGTCATGGTAGCCAGCTAGCACCGATAAATTTACGTGAACTTCGTGAAGCTGCACTGGCAGATGAACATGGTAATGAGTTGAAAAAATGCCGTCAGCGTTTGGCGATGGAATAAGGATAGCATCATGAGTTTACTGACATTTTCTCGAAACCACCGGATCAATTTTTCAGAGTGTGATCCTGCGGGCATTGTGTTTTATCCACAATATTTCGTGATGTTTAACAACCTCATTGAGCGTTGGTTTGATGAATTACTTCCTGAAGGATTTGCAGGGTATATCCTCGATCAGCGCTTTGGTTTGCCCACAGTGCATTTAGAGGCGGATTTTAAAGCGATTAGCCGTATGGGGGATGATGTTCAGCTTGAGCTGCATGTCGAACGCATTGGCGGTAAATCACTGACTCTACTTCAACGCTGTATCAGCCTTGATGGCGAGTTGCGCATGGAAGTGACGCAAACCTATGTCACTACATCACTGATTACGCATCAGGCTATTCCAATTCCTGAAGCACTGTATCGCGCCTTAACCCAGCAGCAACCGGTGTAATGGCACAACGTAATTAAAGGAGAAACTCCATGAATATCGTTTGTATCGGCGGCGGTCCCGCTGGGCTTTATTTCGGGTTGCTGATGAAACTGCAAAACCCAAGTAACCGTGTAGTAGTGGTTGAACGTAACCGACCTTATGACACCTTTGGTTGGGGCGTGGTATTTTCGGATGCCACATTAAGTAATTTGCGCAAAGCAGATCCAGTCTCAGCAGAAACGATCAGTGCTGAATTTAGCCATTGGGATGATATCGACATTCATTTTAAAGGTAGCTGTAACCGTAGTGGTGGACATGGCTTCATTGGTATTGGGCGCAAAAAGCTCCTTAATATCTTGCAAGATCGCTGCCTTGAAGTGGGGGTGGAATTGGTATTTGAAACCCAAGTGGCGGATGACCAAGAAATTGCACGCCAATATGATGCGGATCTGGTGATTGCATCTGACGGGATCAACAGCGCAGTCCGTACTCGCTATGAAAATATCTTCAAACCTGATATTGACCAACGCCGTTGCCGTTTTGTTTGGCTTGGCACGAAAAAGATTTTCGACGCATTTACCTTCTTGTTCGCTGAAAATGAACACGGTTGGTTCCAAGTCCACGCTTATCAATTCCAAGAAGGGTTATCCACATTTATCGTGGAAACCACGGAAGAGACTTGGTTGAAAGCAGGTATCGATCAAATGTCTCAGGAAGATGGGATTGCTTACTGTGAAAAGCTATTCGCTCCATGGCTGGATGGTGAAAAACTGATTGCGAATGCAGCGCACTTACGTGGTGCCGCGATTTGGATCCGCTTCCCTCGCGTGATTTGTGATAACTGGGTGCACTGGACACAACCAACAAGCAGCAAGGAAGTTCCTGTGGTGCTAATGGGGGATGCCGCTCATACCGCTCACTTCTCTATTGGTTCAGGCACAAAACTGGCTCTGGAAGATGCGATTGAGCTGTGTGAAAGCTTGAAAGCGACTCAAGGGGATTTGCGCAAGGGACTCGAGCACTACCAAAAAGTTCGCAGTGTCGAAGTGCTGAAAATCCAGAATGCGGCGCGTAACTCGACCGAGTGGTTTGAAAACGTGCAACGCTATGAAAACCTTGACCCTGAGCAGTTTGCTTACTCTTTATTAACCCGTTCTCAGCGCATCTCTCATGAAAATTTACGTGTGCGCGATGGTAACTGGTTAACCCATTATGAAAACTGGTTTGCCGAAAAGTCGGGTTTACCAACGCAGGTGGCTAACCAAAAAGTCGCCCCGATGTTGACACCATTTCGCTTGCGTAATGTGGAACTGAAAAACCGCGTGATAGCGTCTCCAACGCTGCTGTATTGCGCAACTGATGGGGTCGTCAGTGATTTCCATCTGGTACATATCGGTAGCCGCGCATTAGGTGGTGCTAGCCTGATTATGACAGAAATGACGGCGATTTCCCCTGAAGCGAGAGTCACGATGGGCTGCCCGGGAATTTGGAATGATGCGCAAGTGACGGCATGGAAAAATGTGACACAATTTGTACATCAAAAAACAGATGCGAAAATTGGCATCCAACTGGGGCATGCAGGGCGTCGTGGTTCAACACAGCGCGGTTGGGAACAAGAAAACCACCCAATGAAACACGATAATTGGCCATTAGTTTCTGCGTCACCATTACCTTATCTACCTTCAATTTCACAGACACCTACTGAGCTAACAGAAGCCCAAATGGCGACGATTATCGACCAGTTTGTGGCGGCAGCAAAACGTGCAGACCAAGCCGGTTTTGATTGGTTAGAGTTGCAAGCGGGGCATGGTTATCTGTTATCGAGCTTTATTTCTCCGTTAACTAACCAGCGTACTGATGCATTTGGTGGGTCATTAGAAAATCGTTTACGTTTCCCGTTAGCGGTCGTGAGCGCGGTCAGAAAAGTATGGTCTGAGGATAAGCCACTATCTGTGCGTATATCTGCAACAGATTGGGTTGAAGGCGGCACAACAGTCGATGAGGCGGTATTAATTGGTCAGGCGCTTCATCAAGCCGGAGCCGATATTATCGATTGTTCATCCGGTGAAGTTTCCCCACTACAACAGCCTGTTTATGGGCGTATGTATCAAACTCCAATGGCGGACCGTATTCGCAATGAAGGATCGGTACCCGTGATTGCCGTCGGTGCGATTACCGATGCGGATCAAGTGAATAGCATTATTGCATCAGGGCGCGCGGACCTTTGTGCGCTCTCTCGACCACTCCTTGCGGACCCTGCTTGGCTACTCCATGAGTGTGCTCGCTTTGGGTGGAATTCCGTCACGTGGCCAGCGCCTTATGAATATGGTCGCCAACAATTAATCCAACAATCGAAAAGCCGTTAATGGCGCAAATGCGAGAGGAGGAAACACTATGACGACTCAGTCCCATGACCAATACAGAGAAAATGTCGCAGGACGCGCAGATGTGGAAGATACACCAGAATTGTTGGCGTATTACAAACAGTTAGATGAACTAAAAACGGGCGCATTGTGGACGGTTGCCAACAAAATTGAGCCGTGGCAGCCAAAATCTCAATCTGTGCCTGTGTTATGGCGCTATCAAGATTTACGGGAGCATGTTTTACGTTCAGTGGATTTGGTGACCCCGGAAAAAGCGGGTCGCCGTGTGATCTATTTAAACAACCCGGGTCGTCAAGATGTGGCAGCTGCGGTGGGTTGGTTGTATTCAGGTTTACAGGTGATGCATCCGGGGGAAGCGGCTTCGGCTCACGCACATTCATCCTCAGCATTGCGTTTCATTATGGAAGGGCGCGGCGCCTACACCATTGTGGAAGGGCAAAAAATGATTTTAGAAGCCAATGATTTTGTACTGACGCCTAACGGTACTTGGCATGAGCATGGTGTGGAAGAAGGCGGGCTACCGTGTATTTGGCAGGATGGTCTGGATATTCCATTAGTCAATGCGATGGAAGCGGGTTTCTACAAAGTTCATCCTGATTTACATCAAGTGCAAACTCGCCCAATTGATTATCCCGTTGGCATGTGGGGAGCGACAGCGTTACGCCCGCACCATGTGGGATGGGATAAGCCATATTCGCCATTATTCAAATATCAGTGGGGACCGACTTATGAAGCGCTACAACGCGCCGCAAAAGTGACGGATGGCTCGGTGTTTGATGATGTTTTAATGAACTACACCAACCCATTAACCGGCGGGCCAGTGATGCCAACGATTGGAGCTAGTATGCAGTTATTACGCCCTGGGTTTGTTGGTAAAGCTCATCGTCACACGGGTAGCTTTATCTACCAAGTGGCGAAAGGAAAAGGGTATTCGATTATTAATGGGCAGTGCTTTGACTGGCAAGAGCGAGATATTTTTTGCGTGCCATCGTGGATGTTCCATGAACATGTGAATACATCCCAGAATGAAGATGCGTGTCTGTTCTGTTTTAACGACCTGCCAGTGATGCACTCCCTTGGTCTCTATTATGAAGAGGCGCTTGTGGACAATGATGGGCACCAAAAAGTGATTAGTTAACGATGTAGTCTAATTATTTTTCTAACTATTTATTTCGATGACTTATTTTAATTATTTACGTGAAGATTTCAGTTAGGTCTGAGACCTGACTCAAGGAGAAAAATTATGCGTCTTATTACTTACCGTTCAGATGTTACCGCAGCAGCACGTTTAGGGGCGATTGTTAACGAGCAAGTCGTGGATTTAGCGAGATTAGCGGAAGAGAATGGCCAATATCTCCCTGACAATATGTTGGATTTCATTGATTTAGGCCCACAAGGCGTTCGTGCAGGAACAGCACTACTGAATGGCTACCAAGGGCAATTCCCCGCAGGAACCGCGTGGCCTGTTCAGAACGTGAAAATTTTAGCGCCAATTCCACGTCCAAGAAAAAATATCTTTGGGATCGGCTTGAACTATGTTGAACACGTTGCAGAATCTAGCCGTACGCTGGATACCTCTAAAGAGCTACCAAAAGAGCCCGTTATCTTTTCTAAACCACCAACAACGGTGATTGGGCCAGGTGATGCGATTGAACATAACAGCGAAATTACTCAGCAATTAGATTGGGAAGTGGAGCTGGCAGTGATTATGGGGACGCGTGCTAAAGGTGTAGAGCAAAAAGAGGCCCTGAATTATGTGTTCGGTTATAGCTTAATGATCGATATGAGTGCGCGTGATTGCCGCCGTGCGGGTCAATGGATCTACTCAAAAGGGCAGGATACCTACGCACCATTTGGTCCTTGTATTGTGACTGCCGATGAAATTCCTGATCCTCACACGCTAAACTTAAGTTTAAAAGTTAACGGCGTAACCAAGCAGGACTCCAATACTCGCCACATGCTGTTCAATGTGAATGCGTTGATTGCGGATATCAGCAAAGGCATTACGTTGGAGCCGGGGGATATTATCGCGACGGGCACTCCTGAAGGGGTTGGTGCGGGGCGCTCTCCACAAGAATGGGTATGGCCGGGTGATGTGATTGAAGCGTATGTCGAAAAAATCGGTGAGTTACGCCACCCAGTGGTTGCGGTATAACCTAAGGGAGATAACTACATGTTGAATTTACCTCAATTTAAGGCGGCGGCAGTACAGGCCGCCCCTGTATTCCTCGATACCGATGCTACTGTTGATAAAGTGTGTCGGTTGATTGAAGAAGCGGCTGATAATGGCGCCAAACTCGTGGCATTCCCTGAGGTTTTTGTCTCTGGTTACCCGTATTGGAGCTGGGTGATGAACCCGATTGATGGCAGCCCTTGGTTTGAAAAACTGTGCAAATCTGCCATTGAAGTTCCAGGACCTGAAATTAAAAAAATCGCCCAAGCCGCGGCCCGTCACCATATCAACGTGGTTGTGGGGGTGAATGAGCGCAATCCAAACGGCATCGCCACGCTGTACAACACCTTAGTGACGATTTCAGATGAAGGCAAAATTTTAGGGCGCCACCGTAAATTAGTCCCTACATGGGCTGAAAAGTTGACGTGGGCAAATGGGGATGCCTCTTCGCTCAAAGTGCACCAAACTAGCATTGGGCCTTTAGGGGCATTAGCATGCGGAGAAAACACCAATACGTTGGCGCGTTTTTCATTACTAGCTCAAGGTGAGTTGGTGCATATCGCCAGCTACATTGCCCTCCCAGTAGCGCCAAAAGATTACGATATGGCGGATGCGATTCGTTTACGGGCTTCTGCCCATTGTTTTGAAGGCAAAGTATTTACCATCATTTCATGTTCAACAGTCTCTGAAGAGATTGTTGAAGCTATGGCTGCGTCGCATCCCGAATCCCGTGAGTTGCTCGCGCGTCCAAATAGCGCGTTTTCCGGCATTATCGGCCCCGATGGTCGAGTGATTGGAGAACCATTGATTGATAAAGAAGGCATTGTATACGCTGAAATTGATTTGAATCGCTGTATTCAACCTCGCCAAATGCATGATATTACAGGGCATTATAATCGCTTTGATATCTTTGACTTACAGGTTAATCGTCGCCCATTAACGGCAGCTCGTTTCCATCATGCAGGGCAAGATATTGATGAACTTAACCAGTTTGCTGAATCGGATGACTCTTCAGTGGAGAAAGGACTATGAGCTTAGCGCGTACATTTCGTATTGGGCAGATTGTACCTTCATCAAATACCACTATGGAAACTGAAATTCCGGCCATATTGCGTGCCCGTGAAGCGATGTTTTCCGAGCGTTTTACATTTCATTCTAGCCGCATGCGTATGCAGAAAGTAACTAAGGATGAGCTTGCTAAAATGGACTCAGACAGTGACCGTTGCGCCATTGAACTGTCAGACGCCGACGTCGATGTATTGGGGTATGCTTGCTTGGTTGCCATTATGAGCATGGGGAAAGGTTATCACCGTATTTCGCAAAAACGCCTTCATCAATGCACTATCGATAATGGGCATCCAGCACCGGTTGTCACCAGTGCAGGAGCGTTAGTCGAAGGGTTACATGCCATTGGCGCGAAAAAAGTGTCGATTTTGACGCCGTATATGAAGCCATTAACCCAAATGGTTATCGACTATATTGAACATGAAGGCATTGAAGTGGTTGATAGTATCTCATTGGAGATCCCCGATAACCTCGAGGTGGGTAGACAAAACCCATTAGCGCCAGTGGAAATCACCAAAAAGCTAAATACCAATGTGGATGCGATTGTGGCATCCGCTTGTGTGCAAATGCCATCATTACCGTCGATTCAACTCATCGAAGATAGAGTGGGCTTACCAGTATTGTCATCGTCTGTGGCAACCACCTATATGATGCTAAAAAAATTGGGGCTAGATACGCGAGTGGATGGTTTTGGCTCGCTACTTAGTGGAAGATTTTAGTTAAATTATGTTAAGAGTTCGGTTTCCTTCTGCTACTCTGCTAGCTTCTAATGTCATAAAACCAGAAGCAAGAAAAGAGGAATTGATGCCTGAATCGAAAGTCTTCGTTGATAATTACCTGCCTGCTCTTTTGGGGCAGGCATGGATGCTAGTTTCATCTGAATTTCATGCGGTTGTGGAAGCCAATGGGTTATCGGTTTTGGAGTGGAGAGTGCTTTCTACATTAGCCAATAATGGTTCGATGGGGATCACCGAGCTGTCGCAAAAAACCGTTAGCAAGCAACCGACAATCACGCGGGTATTACAACGATTGGAACAACAAGGGCATGTGATCCGTCACAATAACCATACGGGAAGTGACCGCCGCGTGACACTAGTCAGTGTGACTTCTAGCGGCGTTGAGCTAGTTGAAGGATTATTGATTGCTGCGGAAGAACACGAAAGGCAGGTTTTAGCCCCTCTTGGTGTTCGTAAAAGCAAAATGCTCAAGCAAGTTTTACAAGAGTTGATTGATAGGCATAGCCCAGAAATCAAATAGATAAGTTGCATTGAAACACTCGGAATTATCTATTTTTGATGAGTGATAAGGATTTATAGCAGAAGAACAGATTAAATCCTTATGAAACACGAGTATATTGAATGGAAATGTAATGTATTGGAAATTAAGTAATATTCTGTAACATAATGATTGCAATCGTAGTTTTTGATTTATTTTATTTTTTTATTCAGTAATAAATTGATGCTTTACATTGATTTGATTTATCTATTTACTGCAAGGCAGATAACTAAGATAAACCATTATGGAGCACTCAATGTCAGTAGTGACACTTGTACTCGTTTTTTTACTTGCAGTCGTCGTGAGCGTATTTGTTTCTCGATTACTTAAAGACATCATTCCATTGCCAATTATCCAGATAGCGTTAGGGGCTGCTTTATCGTTCTATGGATTTACAGTGGAATTCGAACCCCATCTTTTTCTATTTTTATTTATACCTCCATTGCTGTTCCTTGATGGCTGGCGAATTCCAAAAGAAGCATTATTCCAAGAAATTAAGCCAATTATGTCATTGGCGATTGGCTTAGTGGTCGTTACCGTTATTGGGATGGGTTTCTTTATCCATTGGCTGATCCCTACGATTTCACTGGCGGTTGCCTTTGCACTGGCAGCTATCCTTTCTCCAACTGACCCTGTATCGGTATCAGCAATGACAGTGAATTCACCACTGCCATCGCGTATGGCGCATATTCTTGAAGGGGAATCTCTACTCAATGATGCGACGGGCTTAGTGTGCTTTAGCTTTGCGGTTGTGGCTGCGCTGACAGGGGAATTCTCTCTGACATCTGCTGCGGGGCAATTTGTGCTGGTGGCATTTGGTGGTATAGCGATTGGTTTATTCGTCGCATGGGCAATCGGCTGGTTAAACCAATTCTTGGTCAAGCGTACGGGTGAAGAGCCGGCTATCCAAATTATGATCAGCCTGTTAATGCCTTTTACGGCGTATCTGCTGGCGGAACATTTACATGTTTCCGGGATCCTTGCTGCCGTTGTTGCGGGTATTGCGATGCACTATGAAAAAATCGCAGGGCGTATGCAAGCAGCGACTCGAATGCAAAGTAAGGCAGTTTGGGACACGGTACAGACAGGTTTGAACGGCATGATCTTTATTCTGCTGGGTGAGCAGCTACCAGGTATGTGGACCAATCTGCCTAAGGTCGCCGAAGCCGCAGGTGCTAGTCATCCTTGGATGCTGTTTGTGTATGTTGCGGTTATCACCATTGCATTAGGTGCACTGCGTTTTGCTTGGGTATGGATATCAATGACCCTGACCGTTTTCCACAATCGTCGTCGTGGAAAGCAAGCGGATGAAGTGCGTATTCGCATGATGGCGGTAATGGCAACGGCAGGCGTTCGCGGGGCAATTACGTTAGCAGGTATTTTAACATTACCATTCTTAATGCCAGATGGGTCATTATTCCCTAACCGTGATGTGGCTATCTTTCTCTCGATGGGGGTGATCCTATGTTCGCTGTTAATTGCCAGTATTGCATTGCCGATTTTAACTAAAGGTTTAGTGCAAGATTTACCTTACGATAACGATGAGATTCGTGCTCGTCTGGCATTAAATGAAGCGGCAATGGCGCATATTCGTGAATTAATGAATCACCCTTCTGATGATATGGATGAAATTGCGATGCGTACCGAAGTGGGGGCTCAGCTATTAGAAATCTATGGTCGTCGTTTAGATAATACGGATGAAACAGAGTCGGATGTGTTTGATTTACATCGAATGATCGAAATGGAACGTTCGATGTCAGATTCAGCTCTGAAGGCGAAGCGTGAAGCGTTATACCAAATGCGTAAAGGGAAAAACATCAATGAGCGAGTGTATCATCGCTTACGTGATGAGCTTGATTTAAAAGAAGAAACATTGAATCATCATAAGAGTTCAAAACACTAGTTTCTAACTTACTACTAAAGGGCTTAAGGTAACTTAAGCCCTTTTTATATACTCATTGAAAAAAATTTTATTGCTGATAATGTAATCTCTAATTATATTCAGGAAAAAATTATGTCACAGCATGTAGCTCACCTCATTATTATGATGACCATCACTTAACTGGTGGGAGTTTGCTACATCCTCAACCCGCCAGATAAGGCGGGTTTTTTGTCCTTGTCTGGTTAGCCTTCAACAAGGAGCCCTCTATGAATCTTTTTGATAATACTCAAAAACATACACAAGAACTTGAAGCTCTAATTGCCAGCGCAGATCGTGCCATCACAGAAGAAAATTTCAGCTATTTAATGGATTTTTATTCTGAGAATGGTTCGTTAGTGGTGAAAGACGGTTTACATGTCCATGGAAAAGAGAGCCTAAAGAAAGCGTTTTCTGCCATCGCTGAGTTTTTTAATCACAGCCTGCAAGTGTCTCAAGGTACGGTGAAAGTTATTTTTGGCGAAGATTGTGCCTTAGTCTTGGCTGAAACCATTTTGAGTGCGCAAATGCAAGATGGTACGTCATTTAACACGGTGCGAGATGCCACCTACGTTTTTAAGCTGATTGATGGTAAGTGGCTATGTGTGATTGATAATTCTTATGGAACTTCCCTGCTGAAATCCTAAGGAAAATTTTCGCTCATTTACCCGCGTGTATCATGAAAATACAGTGAAATTCAGTTTACGTAATAAATGGTTTTTTATTGTAATTATTCAGTTTTACTGTTGTCTTTGGAGTGAAGTCTAAGGTTTATACTCGGGATAAGAATAACAGTGGAGGATACTTATTATGTCAATTTTCAGCTGGTTATTTAACCTCGGCAGAAATCGCTATAACTCGAAACGCGATAACCAATATCGAGATTATTCAAGGCATGGCAGCAGTTCTAAGCATGGCTCTAGAGGTAAACATGGATCTGGTGATAAACACGGTTATGACTCGAAGCATGGAGGGGGTTATCAATACAATGAAGGTCGAGGCGAAAACAATTATTTTTCACGGGGACAAAACATCCAAAAGTTAAGATGCCGACAATGCCAAAGTGCCGTAGACCCAAATGCAAATTTTTGCGGTGAATGTGGAGCATCAATGTAAGGAAATAGAAAAGGTATTTCTGATTCAGGAGGAAGCATGGCGGAATCATTTTTTTCCCATAAAAATCATTACCAGCTCTATGTTAAAAATTTCATTACATCTCCAGCTTCGATGGGAACGGTGTTCCCATCATCTCGTTGGCTATGTAATACCATGATTGACAATATTGATTGGGCTCAGTGTCATCAAATTGCAGAGATTGGTGCGGGTAACGGCGTCATGACTCGCTATATCGTGAACAAGATTACGGCGCAAACACATTTAGATCTCTATGAAATTAATCGTGATTTTATCGATATTTTAAATCAGATTAATGACCCGAGAGTGGCCGTGAATCCATGCTCTGCAGAATATTTATTGGGTGATTATGATTTGATTATTTCAGGAATTCCTTTTCTTTCCCTGAATAAAAAAACCAGTATGCGAATATTAAAACAGGTGCGTAAGAGCCTAATAAAGCATCAGGGTAAATTGGTGTTATTTCAATATACCCAAGGTTGTGAGGCGTTATTTTCACGTTATTTTTCATTCACAAAAGAACGCGTGTATCGCAATTTCCCACCCGCTTGGGTGTATACCTGTGTACCTAAATAACGCATCTTAGGCCAGCGTGATAGAAGCTGGCCTAAGACTTTTTAAGTTATTTAGGGCGATACATTTCGAGTTTTTGTTGCTCTTCAATCCAATAATAATCCGCAGGTCCACCAGCCCTCATCAGAGGTTTTTGGCGGGCACTGTTATATAAGCCTTGCTCTAAGGTGGCTTCATCAATATGCACCATCACTACTTCCCCCATAACCATCCACGTATCCAGTAGGCTGCCGTCTGCTCGCTTTAATTGCTGATATTCAGTGACCACGCATTCCATGGAAACAGGTGTTTGGGCGATGCGTGGAGGCGTAATTAATGTGGACGGTAAGGTGGAAAGCCCAGTAAGGTCAAACTCACTTTCTCCGCGAGGTAACATTGCACTGCTTAAATTGACCTGCTGCCCAAGTTCAAGAGTCGCAAGGTTATAAACGAACTCACCTGTTTCGATAGCATTGGTGACGGAATCTTTTTTTCCAACACTGGAAAAGACCAAAATAGGGGGAGAGTAGTTAAAAATATTGAAGAAGCTATAGGGCGCAAGATTGGTGTTGCCTTGCTTATCGCATGTGGAGATCCAACCAATAGGGCGCGGACCAATTAATGAGGGGATCGGATCATGGGGAAGCCCATGACCTTGTTGCGGTTGGTAACTGTAAAACTGAGTTTTCATCATTGGCTCCTTTTTTCGTTATCCTAACGGATTAATTTATTCTAGGTAATATTAGAAAATGAAAAGTGCACCATATGTATAGTTTAAGCATGATATGGATAATGGGGCATGATTCGCATATTCGATTTTGATAAATTAAAATTATATTTAAAATTTTATTGTTTAAATTTATAAAACTCAAAATACGAGTTATTTAAGTATATTTTTATTCTTTATTAAATTATTAAGGTTTTATATTTGATATTATTTATTTTGAGGCGTGAATAAGCTTAATTAATTTATAATCCGAAGTGTTTGTAATTGTATTATTTTCTTTTGTTTAATTTTAAATAATATTTTTTTAATGATTTATAATGATAAAAATAAGAGAGTATTTATATTGTAAGCTAATTATATTATATGCTCTTAATTATGTAATTTATTGATATTTAATATGATATAAATTAATCGCTGATATTGGAACGATCGATAAAGTTAATTTGATAGGTATTAACTATTGAATAATATAATTTCGATCGATATAAACGTATTTACAGATTTATTTACTGTATCTATATTTTAATAAATTAAATTTCCTGCACTTTGGATATATCCATTTTTTATTGCGCTATTTTCTCAATGAAGTGGCTACCTTTGAGTAAATAAAATTAAAGCTATTTAATTTGGTTTTAATATGATGAAAAACAAATATAGATTGCGTGAAGAAGTCGGTTTATTTATTCGAGAAGCACGGATTAATTGCTCATTAACAGGTGAGGAATTAGGACGTATGCTTCATATTAGTCAACAACAAATATCTCGCTATGAGCGTGGTATTACAAGTATCAATATAGAAACGCTTGATGCCATATTAAATAAATTAGGCAAGGATTGGTCTGAATTCTTTTTCAAAGTTATTGCTAACTATTCAGATGAAATAGCAGAGATAAAACGACAAGATAATTTTTTATTTCAAGATAAAAAATCAAAACATTCCTATTACGATAAATTAAAGTTCAAAGCCTTATATGATCTTTAATCACGAATAATCAAATTTAAATGTTCTTCATTAATTATGTAATTAATTGTTATTTAATGTTTTTTTCCATTAACTATTTAATGGTGTATTGCGTTTCTCTTATTTTTAAACGAAAGGAAAGTCATTATATGAAACTTAATCAGTTAGCAATCATTACACTGCTGGCAACATCAGCGACTTCTTTTAGTGTAATGGCGGAGAACACAGGCACGGTGAATTTTATCGGCACAGTGGTGACTTCACCCTGTAATATTGCACAACCATCTTTAAAACAAACTATTGATTTTGGACAGCTTTCTCGCCGTGGTTTGGAGAACGGCCGAACGGCTGAAGTGGATTTTAATATCGAGTTAACAGGGTGTGATTTTTCAGATTACACCAAAGATGCAGCTGGCACACCAGCGGTAGTGAAAAGCATGGAGCTGGTTTTTACAGGACAAAACTACGCGGATGCTGGCAATACCTTGCTCTCAACCTCCCCGGGCAATACAAATAATGTGGGTATTGGTATTGATGGTTTTGAATTTGGCAAAGCCAAAGATATTTTATCGCGCATTATCAATAAGAAGGGTGATAACACCTTAACTTTCAAAGCATTAGCTAAGGCTATTGATGCGACAAAAGATGTTGCTGAAGGTAAGTTTAGTGCCGTGACTAACTTCCGAATTACGTATCAGTAGGCATCGGAGCCTGCCGCCAGTGAACCGCTGGCGGCATCAAGACTAGGTTGCAGGAGAAAGTTGAGGGGGATAATTGTGGTTGTTTATCAAAGGGTAACTCGTCAATTAGCTCAACTGATGAAAGTAACCATTTTGGTGTGCCCGATGATTTCGGGGGCGGCGATGAATAAGAGCGTTGTGCTCAATGGCAGCACAACGCTGAAAGGCATCGTCATCGCAACGCCGTGTTCGGTTGTCATGGAAAATAGATTTCAAACGGTTGATTTTTCACCTTTAGCAATCCCCCAGCTTGGCACAAAGTTGCAGCGTGAGCGACATCACCAGCCTTTTATTATTGAGTTACGCGACTGTGGAAGCCTTTATTCTTCACTCGATAGTAAAACATGGTCTATTCGATTTACTGGGGAGACAGCGGAGCACATTGATGCATTTGTGCTACGAGGTGCATCACAAGGTCTCGGGGTTTCTGTCCTTGATAGCCGTTTCAATACATTAATTCCAGAACAATATTATCCTTTGTCTGACAATGTGTTGCGACAAGATAAATCAGGAAAATCACTCTATCTACAGTACTTTTTACGTCTAGAGCTAACTGGGCGACCGATTCAGGCGGGTAACTATCAAGGGTTAATCCGTTTTTTTATCGATTATCAATAACACCGATTATCAATAAATTGCAGATAAACATTTTCTCGAAGTCATTTTCGAGGAGGGAACACTCGTCGCATTTGGGATGGTATAGAGCATGATGTTCAAACATAGCAAATTAAGACAGACGATTTTATTGGCGCTAAGCATGGGGCTCGGCAATAGCTACGCTGCTGAATTTAATACTGATGTGTTAGATGCCGAAGATATGAATAACATTGATATGAGCCAATTCTCTGTCGCGGGATATGTGCCACCTGGAGACTATATTTTGACTGTTTTTGTCAATGGTCAGCGTTTAGGTGAACCGCGAGATATCGCCGTTTTTGATGATAAAAGTGCAAAAAATGCAAGTTACCAGCAAGTGTGCTTGGCACCTCAGCTGCTGGATTTTATGGGGTTAAAAAAATCCGCGGAGGAAAAAGTTTCGTTATTTCATGATGAAAAATGTTTGAATTTTTCAGATCTGGCAGGGGTACAAACTAAAGTGGATTTGCCTTCTATGTCCCTGAAAATGACCATTCCCCAAATGTGGATGGAATATCGTGATCCTTATTGGGTTCCTCCAAAATTATGGGAAGAGGGGATAAATGGCCTGTTTGTAGACTACAGCGCAAACATTTCGGCCACAAAAGAAACCGATGGCGACAAGCGCGTTTACTTATCCGGTAATGGTACATCGGGTATTAACATTGGGGCTTGGCGGCTGCGTGGCGACTTTAATGGGACTTATCAAAAGCAACACGGTGGCAGTTATTCACAAGAAAAACATAACTTTGATTTTAGTCGGTTATATGCGTTTCGCTCATTGAAAGAATCGGCTGCGCTTCTTACGCTCGGGGAAAATAACTTTTATTCGGATGTTTTTGATTCTTGGCAATATACCGGTCTTTCGATTGAAAGTGATGATCGCATGCTGCCGCCAAAACTGGTGGGATATGCCCCTGAAATTATCGGTGTGGCGAAGACCAATGCCATTGTGATCGTCCGCAGTCAGGATCGGATCATTTCAGAAACCTCTGTGCCTCCGGGACCTTTTCGTATTCAAACCCTTGATAGCGGGATCCGCGGTGTGCTGGATGTGACGGTACGCGAAGAAAATGGGGAAGAGAATAAATTCAGTCTCAGTACCGCATCGTTACCCTATTTAACCCGTCCGGGTCGGATAAATTATAAAGCGGCGGTGGGAAAAACACGTTATGACAATCGACATTTAACGGGGGAGCCCGTCATTAGTGGTGAATTGTCATACGGTGTATCAAATGCGTGGTCGCTGTATGGTGGAACTCAGCTTAATGCCTATTATCAAAGTGCAGCTTTAGGGATTGGGCGTGACTTGTTTTCTTTCGGGGCGGTCGCGGTGGATATTACCCAATCTTTTGCTGATTATTCTGACGACGATAAAGGCCACTTACAGGGGCGTTCTTACCGTTTTAATTATGCGAAGTCATTCGAGGATCTCCGTACCGATATTACCTTTGCGGGCTACCGTTTCGCCGACAAAGAGTATCGAACGCTAATGCAATATATGGATGAGGAGAGAACCGGGCACTCGCCGCGAGCCACCAAGGAAAACTACCAAGTCTATTTAAATAAATACTTTGATGATTTTAACCTCTCGTTAAATTACCAATACAGCACCTATTGGCAGGATGACCCGCAAACCCAGTACGGTTTATATGCCAATACGAGCCTGAACTTTCCTTCCCTTTCCCAATACAGTGGCAATATTGCACTCTCTGCGACGCGAACGGAGCGGAGTAATGGCTATGAAGATGATGCCATTAACCTCTATTTAACGATCCCGCTGTACAGCGGGCATAGCCTGACATTTTCTGAGCTGTACTCTCGTTCCAATAAAAAGAATCAATATAACCATAATGTGGGATATAGCGGTTATGGGGATCGAGATAATTACAGCTTAACGATGGGGTATAACCACGGACAAGATGTGGATAGCCAAACAAGCTTGAGCGGCTTTTATTCCCGTGACCTCTCGGATGCCAATGTGTCCATTAATGGCAGCTATGTTCCTCATCAATATCGCAGTATTGGGGCATCAATTAATAGTGGGATCACGATAACAGGCAAGGGAGCAGCACTGCATCGCTCTGCCCATGGTGATACTCGCTTAATGGTGGAAACCTCGGATATTGGCGGCGTGCCGCTGAATCATGGTGTTACAAAAACCAATCGCTTCGGCTTGGCGGTGATCCCTAATGTGAATAGCTACCGTAAATCCTCGGCTTCCATTAATACCAGTAAATTACCGGACAACATTGAAGCACTCAGTGCCACCAGTGATATCACGCTCACAAAAGGCGCGATTGGCTATCGAAGTTTTCCTGTGATGAAAGGGGAAAAACTCTTTTCAGTGATCACCTTACCGGATGGCAAAAAACCCCCGTTTGGCGCCAGTGTGCGTAATGAGGCGAATCAAGAGCTTGGGATAATTGGAGAAGATGGGGTGACGTGGTTGGTGGGGGTCGAAAAAAATACGGCGTTATGGGTCTATTGGCGCAATCAAAAACAGTGTCAGATAACGTTGCCAGACAGGTTAACGACATCCTCTTCAATGCTGTTACTACCCTGTCAAAAATAACGGAATTTTTATTATCTTTAATCTATGAGGGTGATTATGCTGAACTTTAAATCTATTTCTACAGCATTGATAAGCATGCTTATTGGAGCGCTGCAAGTCTCTTATGGTGCAGTGATTCTGGATAGAACGCGAATTGTTTTTCCGGGCAATGAAAACTCTATTAATGTACGTATTGCTAATGATAATCCCGAAGAAGCTTATCTCGCTCAAAGTTGGATTGAAGATCTTCAAGGTAAAAAACTGACTCAAGGTGCGATCCTCGCCACACCGCCATTACAACGGGTAGAAGCCAATAGCTACAGTCTAGTGCGCTTGAGCAAAACACCGTTATTAAGCCAATTACCTGATGATAGAGAGTCTGTTTTCTATTTCAATTTGCGTGAAGTTCCGCCGAAATCCACGGAAGAAAATACACTGCAAATCGCACTGCAATCCCGCGTCAAATTGTTCTATCGTCCGGAGAAAATCCTCGAAGCTTCTCAAACTAAATGGGCGCACAACATTACGTTGCAAAAAACGGTCAAAGGCTACCGTTTGAATAACACCACACCGTTTAACTTAACGGTGATTGGGGTAGGAAATAGCAAAAAACAGTCGGAAGAGAGCAGCTTTGAGGTCGTGATGGTCGCCCCAAAATCCACATTCGAGATTAATACCCATACGCTGACCACCCCTTATCTCACTTACATCAATGATTATGGTGGCAAACCAACACTGGTATTTCGTTGCCAAGGAGACACCTGCACAGTCTCTGGGGAACAGTAATGGAGCCAAGACATAAAAGGGGAGAATGTGGATGAATATTATCCGGTTAGTTATCGGGATTATCACAATGACCGTAAGTGCTTGGGGAAATGGGGAGGAATTTCTAGGCAGCGTGCCGCCCACTGAATCCCATTATGAATCTTTGCATACGGGCTGGTTTTTGGTGAATGCCACGCTATTCAATGCGCCATGCAGTTTAGAGGTGGGGAAAATATTGAAATTGACCCATTGCGGCGCAGGAGTTGCATTCAGTGAAAGTGATAATGGAGCGAAAACGCCCGCCATTCTGCTCGTGGTGGATGTTTTAACGGGGGAAAAAGTGGTGCGTTACCCCGTGGCACTCATTGATGGAAATAACCCCATTCAGCTCCCTTCTGTGATTGATAAAGCGCATCCACTGCGTTTGGAGGTGAGATATGAATAAACTAACCCTATTCTGGTGGCTGCTAGCTCCCCTTTTTTGGAGCTTTTCGACCCAAGGTAATGCGCAATTTCTGGATGTGAAATTTAGCGGAGAGTTAGTGCACCTCTCTTGCAAGGTGAGCGCAGGATCCGTCAAAAAAGAGATCCAATTAGACGATTTACGCATGCAGTCTCTTAATCAGGGGGTGATTAGCGCTATCACGCCATTTTCCATTGAAATTGACCATTGCCAGCGTGCAGAGTTGGGAAAACTTATCGAGGTAACGTGGCATGGGGCGCAGTTAGTGGATATTGATGGGGATAGCTATCTTATCACTCAAGGAGACAGCGGTGTGGTATTAGGGATCGTGGATAGTAAAGATAAACCCATTGCTTGGGATGAGCCGATTGATGTAGGCAGCGTTGCAGTGGTGAATGATGAACAGTCTTTATCCTTTGGGGTAGTGGCACGCAAACCTCCTTATGGCTACGTCAGCACAGGGCAGTTCTCTGGCTGGGCTACATTTTCCGTGGAGTATAAATAGTGAAGCAAATCAATAAAGACAAAAAGTATTGGTGGGGTTTACTGTTATTTATCTCACCGGTGGTTTATGGGGACGTGTTTGTGGATGTCATGGCGACAATGGTCGATCCTGCTTGCCACGTACGCAGTGAAAATAACGATTCACCACTGCACATTAATTTTGGGGTGGTTGAAATTAATGGCGCGCCGGGGGTTTCGTTAACCAAAGATTTTCCGGTGTATATCAGTGGGTGCTCAGGGAGAAAAACGTTGTCGGTGCTACTCACCCCAAAAGGCTATGGAATGGAAGAGTATCAAGGTCGACAAATTTTATCCACCAGTGCAAAAGGGTTGGGGATCGATTTTTTTGATATCACAGATGGGTTAACATTTCCTTTAGAACTCAATCAATTACAAACCATCACGCCACAACCTATCAGTGCGACGGAGCACCGTATTAATCTTCAAGCAAAGTTGGTGAATACACGGCCACTCAGCCAATTACCCGCAGGAAGATTCACGTCGGCAATGATGATCTCAGTCACTTATCACTAATGGAAACAGCAATATGTTGAAAATTAAATCCATAGCACGGGCAGGCTGTTTGGCGGGTGGAATATTGTCGGCGATGATGGCTCATGCAGATTATGCGGCGCAAATTCAAGATCCTAATACGGGCTACACCATACGCGTGAATAATAGCAGTACGCTAGCGGATCACCCTGATAGGGGGTCGGACGGTCAAAATTACTATCAAGTTGGGGAGCCTTTTGTGGTGGATAGTAATCTTGCGGAACCGACTGGGTTAGTGAAGTGTGTCGGGCGCCGCTGGGGAAGTACCAGTACGCAAATTTTGCCAGCAAATGCGTTTCATCGATTATTTATGTATGTGCCTGAAACAGGATTTTCAATCAGCGGGCTTAAAGCGTATCGGCTGAATGCCAACCTTGTGATGACAGTGCAAGCCGACATGATGCAATGGACGAACCGCAGCTCAGGTGTGTGCTCAATGTCTGATGCGGATACAAAATTTGACGTTCCTCGATTTGATAACCATTTTCCTATCACCATGACGTTTTATATCAAAGAGCAAATTATCGATGGTCAGTTGGTTATTAGTGAAATGCCATTAGCAGGCTATGTGCGTGCATTTACTAACCCGAAAGTAGCGCCACCTTATGATAGCTGGCCGCTTCACGAATCTTCCGTGCCATTACGCTTGGCGGCTTCGCAAATAAATATCGGTGCAAAATGCTCATCCAGCACCAGCAGTGGGGAGCAAGGGATATTAAATCTACGCCATGGGCAATTAAACAGCTTGTATTATGACAACCGCGCTAGCGGTCAAGTCACTTACAGTTGCCTCTTTCAATCGGCGACCAAAGTGCGTTTACGATTGGACTATACGCAGGATGATGATCCACAAAAACGCTTACCGATGAAAAATGAGGCGAATGATACGATCTACAGCTCACTGATGATCACCGATCTTGAAACAGGGCAATCAGGCAAAGAGATCAACGCGGAAATCCACAGCCAGAAAGAGTTTGAAATCAGTAGTCACCTACAAGGAGAAAATGCCCAAGCGGGTGACTATCGTGGATCTGCGTGGTTGATTGCCACATTAGATTAAGGCTAGTATTCAATACGTGGAATAAAGCTTGATGGGGTTTGTCCGAGCCATTTTTTAAACATAGTTGAAAACGAACCCACATTGCTGTAACCAAGATCAAACGCCACTTCAGTGATCGACTTGCCAGCTGAAATCTGGCTAATGGCACTCAGTAAGCAGGCTTGTTGTCGCCAATCTGAAAATGACAACCCCGTTTGCGCCCCAAAAAAGCGGCTAAATGATCGGTCGCTTTTGTGCAATTTTGCTGCCCACTCTTTGGGGAGCGAAGTAATTTTCGGTGATTTTAAAAATTCGCGGCACAGGGCTGCAAGGTTTTCATCTCGCGGGATCGGCGCAAAGAATGGCAGCGGTTCTGCGCGCGCCACTTCATGGAGGATCAACTGCATTAGTGATCCATCGCGCCCGTTAAGATCATATGCCAGTGGCACATCAACCGCGTCTAATAACAATTGGCGAAGTAAAGGCGTGACGCGCAACACTTCGCATCGATTGCTTTGGCGGGGCGCTGCCGCAGGTTCGATATATAAACTGCGGGTGCTGACATTCAGCATCCGCGTTTCATGGGCCGTGTTTTCCGGGATCCACACGCCGCTGTCGGGGGGAATAACCCACTCACCATCTTCAGTGCTCACCTCTATTAGCCCGGTTGCACCATATAAGAATTGAGCGCGGCGGTGCTTGTGAGAATCCAACAGCACGTTGGGTAAATAATCCGTCGCAAGTGCGATAACATCCCGGGCGACACTATCAATGGTACTCAGTGGAATATTTCTCATCGTAATTTTGGTTACCGTCGTTCAGTGGCTGAAATTCAAACATAACGAATTATTTTCCGAATATAGGCTAACCCGTAGCTGCAAGTGGCTGCAAGAAGTGCAGCGCCAAGCGATGTGGATCAACCCGATCGAGGCGCTACGATGATGCCCGTCAAAATTACCTCGCGGATCACGCCGGGGCCAATACATTCTTGCCGCGAAGTCGTGTTAGCTGAATTTATGCTGCGTTACTATTTTTATACGTTTCATTTTAGGGATAAAACCCTGAACCCATAAAGGATATTTGGGGTTATCTGTGAAGTCATAAAGTGACTATCATCGAGTGAGAGTTATTCAAAATCATTGGTGGTGATAAGGGAAGATAATCTTTATTTTTGAATAAGATATAGTGTATTGAAAGTAAATGAAATTACCTTGATATAGATGAAGAAAATGTAAATTAAAATAATTCGCATTTTTTATTTTTACACCATAATGATAAAGAACATAACCAAAGAGACGGGGTACAAAATGGTCGGACTATTCAATCGTTGTTTGTCACACGAAGACGCAGGAAAATTGCTGTTACGCTTAGCGGTGGGTGGATTAATGCTATTTCACGGAATGAGCAAGTTGCTAACAGGTGCGAGTGGCATCAAAGGATTGTTAGCCTCTTATGGTTTACCTGAATTTATTGCTTACGGCACCATTTTTGGTGAAGTGATTGCCCCTATTTTCATTGTGTTGGGTATTTTAACGCGCCCATCAGCGCTATTAGTGGCATTTACGATGTTTGTCGCATGGTTAATGATAGGTTTAGATAAAACGTTCTTACTGGATAAAACAGGGGCATGGGCGATTGAGAGTATCGTTTATTTCTTTGTGAGTGCGCTGGCGATTGCGTTACTGGGTGCAGGGAAATTCTCTGTAGTAAAGAATGAGAATTGGCGATAAATAGTGTGGAAGGGTGAAAAGAGCATCAAAAATTGAAGTGCCCCATAAAGTTGGACACTTTGAGTTAAGCGGTTTGTAAGGCCTGATTTCGATATTCAACCGGAGCCAGGCCTTTTAATTAACTAAAATCCAGCCCCTATAAGGGGCTTTTGATATTTATTTAAGGTCTTCAACGCAGACTACACTTGCTAGAAAGCCCGTGCTTGTTGCACTAGCAAGGTCATAGGTATATGGATGTAATATTTGAGTTACCTGTGATGAAGTTTGCATATCAGCAAGCAAGACGAGGTCTGTTGCGCCAAGTTGTTTGTGCGGATCTCTTCCTCCCCATTCATGGAAAAGTCTTCCTCCAACTTTACGTAGAATACTCATCGGTACTCCAGTTGTTAAAAGATCATCTCGTTTAATTAAACGGCTAGGAGTTGGGCAGATATTAATTGCCGCTTGTACGTTAAATTGCCCCTCATAGGAATACCATTTTTTCAACGTAAAACGGTAATGCACAGCACGTTTATAACCAGTATTCGCTTTAGGAACGCCTTTAAATATAGGGGTCATTGCATTTCCATTCTTTATTGGCGTTGGCTTACGTAGCATGGTGACAATACCTTCTTTATTAATAGATAACCAATCGATGTCAACTTCCCAATCATAATCAGTTGGTTTGCCAATCGGCACGGTAATTTGAAATTGAGCACCTATAAATCCTGTGTTAGGGAATCCATCATTTATAGAAAAGGCATGTGCACTTTTAAGCGTTTTAATTTCCGATTTACCGTAGGTCACTATGTTGACAGCCTGTGTTGGTCCAGAGTAATCAATGGAATTATTATCAACAGAAATGCTCGATTTACTAATTGTAGGATTATTAAAGCTAGCGGTATATATACCATCAGCTCTTTCAGTCATGGTACTGTTAATCTTTCCTGCAGTTGCTAGTATATGAGGTTTTTTCCCTTTAATTGCGGCGCCATTTGCATCTTTTAACTCTAATGTCACGGTGATATTGGTACTACTATTTTCGTCAAGGTCATATCTATCTGCATATAACCTACTATTCCCTATAGAAAATACAGGTTTACCCGTTTGTACTGTTAGGTTAATTGGGGCGCTGCTTTGTGTGCCCACATTAGCGGTAATGACATAATTGCCACTAATTGAGAAGGTTAGTTCCCCTTTATATTCAGCGCCTTTTTCTTGCCATGTTGGCTGGTCTAAGGTGCCATTTGCATTCTGTAAATGGATATCAGCCGCTTTTATCATAACGTTGTTTCCATAGATATCTTTAGTGCTCAATATGAAATTGACTTTTCCACCAAGTGCAATTTTGTTGTTATCAATGGCTAATTCAATGTTATTGACGTGTTGTGTTTCCGTAAATGGTCGGACGGTGATTTTCATGGCTTTATCAATGTTACTCACCTTTACGGTTAATGTATGCTCTGCGACTTTCTTCAAGTTTACAGAAGCAGTATATATACCAGATTGCTTACCATCTTCAGTCCAACTAGGTGATGCTAAGTTTTCAGGTGAATAGTTATTAGATAATGAAATATCTGTGCTCAGTACGTTTTTCACTCCATTTCCATATTTATCTTTCAACGTTAAAGTGAGCATCGTTGGTGTATTTGGTAAGACTTGGGTGTCGCTTGCTCCAAGTTGTATTGAAGCTACTTTGTCTTTACCACTAGGGGAATCAACGTGAACAGACTTTGTATCCGTGAATTTATTCACTTTTACCGTTAGTGGGTTAGCGCCAGCTTGGTTTAAAGCAAGTTCTGTATGATAAGACCCATTTTGATTGTCTACCCAGATTACAGTTTGAGGGGTTGATCCAATGAGTAGCTCAATGTGCTTAGCTTCAACACCAACCACGCCATTATTGAATTTATCCGTTAGGATCAGCGAGAGTTTGGTTTTTTCTGCCACTTCAGCTTTTGCAGGTACCTGTAGCGCAATCGCAGCAACATTGCTATACCCTTTCAGTGGTTGCACATTGATTTGAAGCGTTTTTGTTTGCCTATTGACGTTGGCAATCAAAGTGTGTGATTTAACTTTCTCAAACTGCACATCTGTGACGTACTTTCCTAGTGTTGACGGTACTTTTACCCACTTCACTGAGGTTTTGATTTGTGAATCTGTATTGGCTAAATCAATATCTGAAACCAAAACATCATCCACTTCGTTACCAAAGCGATCTTGAACTTCTAATGTCAGTTCTGTTTTTTCACCAACGGAAACGGTATTTTTCCCTGTAGTTAACATAACTTGTTTAACATTTGCTGCGCCTTTAAGTGCATTGACAGTCATCTCTGTGGTTGAAGCTTGCTGTTTATTAATCACTGCGCTTAACTTATGTTTTCCAATAAGTGTTAAAGGTAGTGATGCTTTATAAATCCCTGCGGAATCCATACGCCAAGCGACTCGATTGTTATCGATAGTTTCAGTTGTATGGCTGTCTTTCAGCATAATATCCGAGCCATTGACACCAATAATGAGATTATCGTATTGGTCTTTCAGCTCTAAGGTTAACTCCACATTTTGACCTGCCTCTAAAGTCACAATACTGGATGCTAATTTAGCTTTTGCCACTTTAGTATTCCCAACGGGCGCTGTGACTTCAATGGTTTCAATTCGGCTATTTTGCTGATTAACCGTTGCTCGAAGTGGGTAAACGCCAACCTGCTTGATCTGTACTTGAGTGGTATAAATACCATCAATAGTAGACGACCATTGCTTATCAATTTTGGTGTTACTTTGTGTAAGGTGAATATCCTGGTTTTGAATATTGGTTACACCATTGTCCACTGAATCTTTAAGTCGTAGAGTTAATTCAGTGGTATTTCCTGCTTCTATCGTCGCATCTTTAATAGTAAGTGCCGTTGTGTTGACATTGCTAGCACCACTGAGCGGCTTAATATCAAGGGTGACTTCATTACTCAGAACATTTTTGACAATCGCTTGTACTGCTTGTGAGCCTAATCTGTTCATGAGTAATTCAATAGAATAGCTTCCGTCGTTGTGACTCTGCCATTGAGATGTTTCACTTAAGTTTGTTAATAGTTTTAAATGAGAACTTGCCCCAGTTAATGGGTTATCGAACTTATCCATTAATTTAAGTGTAAAGGTCACTTTATCTCCAGAACCAACCATTTTTTTACTACTGTTAAGGGTCACTTTTTCGAGAGCCCCACGTTGTCCTGATTTATCAAAGGTGCTTAATGGGATCGGTATTGGGTTATTGATAGTCCAATTTGCGCTTGCTGGCTGGCCATTAACAGTCACTTTAATGGCATGTTGACCTTTTTGTTGTGCAGGAAGTTGTCCAGAATATTGACCGGTATAGCCTATTTCAGTCAGTTGAATAGACTGAATAACACCATCAATTTCAAGGGCAATATCACGGTTGAGAACATTATTAACTCGGTTTCCATATTTATCTTTCATAATAAAGGTAATAAGAGCAGTATGACCCGCATCAACGGCGGTAATTGGGGATATCTCAAGTTTCGCTACAGAGGATGCACCTTGAGGTGATGTGACCTGAAGAGAGACATTGTGGGAGATATTATTGACTTTCACTGTTACCGTGTGACTTCCAACACTATTTAGTGAGATTTGAGTGTTGTAAATTCCCAAGTTATTCATCTCAAGCCAAGTAGCTGAAATGGTAGAGCCTGAACTATCTATTAACTCAATATCAGCACTGTTAACTTGAGAAACAGGGTTACCGTGTTGGTCTTTGAGTGTCAAGATTAGCGTGGAGGGCGTTCCTGCAACAATCTTGGCTGTACTCGTCGATAATTGAACATCACTGACTTGCTTTTGGCCTACTGAAGAAATGGCATGAATTAGCACATTGTCTTGCTTACTGTTAATGGTGGCTTTCAGTGAATGAATACCGCCTTTAGTCACAGTGGTTTCTGCCAGATAGACACCATTTTGCTGATACTGCCATTGCAATCCTTTCAGTGAACTTCGCGTATTATCATCATTGATATTTATATTTGTATCTAGTACATCCATTACGCCATTATTAAACTGATCGAGTAGTGTAAGTTTGAGTTGGATTTTTTCACCAACGACAAATTGTTTCGGTGTGGCGTCAAGGTTAACGTGATGAACGTGAATAGCACCTTTTAACGCGGTAACATCGACATCAATAGGGTGGCTATTGGTGATACCGACCGTGCTAATAAGCTTATGATTTCCTAATAGCTGGAATAAGATTTCAGTGGTATAGACACCATTACCTTGCTCTTTCCATTGGATATTAGATAGCGCCAGTTTGTTATCTTCTAATTTGATGTCACTAGACGGAATTTTCACGACGCCATTATTGTGCTTATCACGTAAGGTGATTGTGAGTGTTGTGCTTTGCCCAGCAGAAATAAGTGGGTGCAGGGCATGTAACTTAACAGCGGTTACTGATGCTTTATCTTGTTGAAGTTCCACGGTGAACGAAATCGCTTTGCTGCTGAGCTTATTCACGGTGGACGTCAGGGTATCGTTGCCCAGCTTTGAGAGCGCTAATACGCCAGAATACGTACCGTCTTGATTATCTTTCCACGTCACGGTGCCCGTTTGAGCATGGGCTAAGGTGATCGCCGATGCCAAACCGGTTAATGGGTTTTTAAAGGTATCGGTTGCCGTCACGGTTAAATCAAGGGTATCACCGGATTTTAAGCTGGTGAGGACGCCGCTATCGAGCTTCACCGTCGCCAGCACCCCTTGCTCACCGACGTTGCCCTTGGTGTTGGTTGGCATCGGTTTTGGGGCTTGGACAGTTAAGATCTCTTTGTTGGAGTCTTTGCCGTTAACGGTGACCAGAATATCCTGCTTGCCACTGTGTTGCGCTGGTAGGGTGACGGTGTAGCTGCCATCTGGATTTTGGGTGGCTGGGAGCGTGTGTTTTGTTCCAGCAATCGTCACGTCAAGTTGTTTAATGTCTTTAACGGGGTTGCCGTGGCTGTCCGTCAGTTTCACCGTCAGCGTCGGCTTATCACCGGCGTTCGGGGTGTTATTGGTTGGGGTGATCACCACGTTTTGTACGCCCGCGTGACCCGTCAGGTTCGCGACGTTGAATGTAATCGCCTTGCTGCTCACTTTATTGGCAGTGGCTGTCAGGGTATCGTTCCCCAGTTTGGTCAGCGGAAGTGAAGCCGTGTAGGTGCCATCTTGGTTATCTTTCCACGTCACCGTGCCCGCTTGAGCATGGGCTAAGGTGATCGCCGATGCCAAACCGGTTAATGGGTTTTTAAAGGTATCGGTCGCCGTGACGGTTAAATCAAGGGCATCACCGGATTTTAAGCTGGTGAGGATGCCACTATCGAGCTTCACCGTCGCCAGCACGCCTTGTTCACCGGCGCTGCCCTTGGTGTTGGCGGCGATTGTTTTTGGTGCTTGTACGGTAATGGCCACTTTGTTGGAGTCTTTGCCGTTAACGGTGACCAGAATATCCTGCTTGCCACTGTGTTGCGCTGGCAGGGTGACGGTGTAGCTGCCATCTGAATTTTGGGTGGCTGGGAGGGTATGTTTTGTCCCCGCAATCGTCACTTCAAGTTGTTTAATGTCTTTAACTGGGTTGCCGCTCTTGTCCGTCAGTTTCACCGTCAGTGTTGGTATCTCACCGGCGTTCGGGCTTTTGTTGGTTGGGGTGATCACCACGTTTTGCACGCCCGCGTGACCTGTCAGGTTCGCGACATTGACGGTGATCGCTTTGCTGCTCACGGTATTCACGGTGGCCGTCAGGGTATCGTTGCCCAGCTTTGAGAGCGCCAATGTGCCAGAATATGTGCCGTTTTGGTTATCTTTCCACGTCACCGTGCCCGCTTGAGCATGGGCTAAGGTGATCGCTGATGCCAAGCCCGTTAATGGGTTTTTAAAGGTATCGGTCGCCGTGACGGTTAAATCAAGGGTATCACCGGATTTTAAGCTGGTGAGGATGCCGCTATCGAGCTTCACTGTCGCCAGCACCCCTTGTTCACCGGCGTTGCCCTTGGTGTTGGCGGCGGTTGGTTTTGGTGCTTGGACAGTTAAGATCTCTTTGTTGGAGTCTTTGCCGTTAACGGTGACCAGAATATCCTGCTTGCCACTGTGTTGCGCTGGCAGAGTCACGGTGTAGCTGCCATCCGGATTTTGGGTGGCTGGGAGGGTATGTTTTGTCCCCGCAATCGTCACGTCAAGTTGTTTAATGTCTTTAACGGGGTTGCCGTGGCTGTCCGTCAGTTTCACTGTCAGCGTCGGTTGCTCACCGGCGTTCGGGGTGTTATTGGTTGGGGTGATCACCACATTTTGCACGCCCGTGTGACCTGCTAGGTTCGCGACGTCGAACGTAATAGGTTTACTGTCGACTTTATTGGCGGTGGCTGTCAGGGTATCGTTCCCCAGTTTGGTCAGAGGAAGTGAAGCGGTGTAGGTGCCATCTTGATTATCTTTCCACGTCACCGTGCCCGCTTGAGCATGGGCTAAGGTGATCGCCGATGCCAAACCGGTTAATGGGTTTTTAAAGGTATCGGTCGCCGTGACGGTTAAATCAAGGGCATCACCGGATTTTAAGCTGGTGAGGATGCCACTATCGAGCTTCACCGTCGCCAGCACGCCTTGTTCACCGGCGCTGCCCTTGGTGTTGGCGGTGATTGTTTTTGGTGCTTGTACGGTAATGGCCACTTTGTTGGAGTCTTTGCCGTTCACGGTGACCAGAATATCCTGCTTGCCACTGTGTTGCGCTGGCAGGGTGACGGTGTAGCTGCCATCTGAATTTTGGGTGGCTGGGAGGGTATGTTTTGCCCCGGCAATCGTCACCTCAAGCTGCTTCACGTCGTTGACTGGGTTGCCACTCTTGTCCGTTAATACCACCGTCAGCGTCGGTTGCTCACCGGCGTTCGGGGTGTTATTGGCTGGGGTGATCACCACGTTTTGCACGCCCGTGTGACCTGCTAGGTTCGCGACGTTGAATGTAATCGCCTTGCTGCTCACTTTATTGATGGTGGCGGTCAGGGTATCGGCACCCAGTTTGGTCAGAGGAAGTGAAGCGGTGTAGGTGCCATCTTGATTATCTTTCCACGTCACGGTGCCTGCTTGTTGGTGTGCCAGCGTAATTGCCGAAGCCAAGCCGGTTAACGGGTTTTTAAAGCTATCTTGAACCGTCACGGTTAACGCCAGTGTATCACCGGACTTCAAGTTAGTGAGGGTGCCGCTGCTCAGGGCAACGGTCGCCAGCACCCCTTGTTCACCGGCGCTGCCCTTGGTGTTGGCGGCGATTGTTTTTGGTGCTTGGACGGCTAAAGTTGCTTTATTAGAGTCTTTGCCGTTCACGGTGACCAGAATATCCTGCTTGCCACTGTGCTGTGCTGGCAGGGTGACGGTGTAGCTGCCATCCGGATTTTGGGTGGCTGGGAGCGTGTGTTTTGTTCCGGCAATGGTGACGTCAAGTTGCTTCACGTCGTTAACAACGTTGCCGCTCTTGTCGGTCAGTTTTACCGTTAGCGTCGGTATCTCACCGGCGTTCGGGGTGTTATTGGCTGGGGTGATCACCACGTTTTGTACGCCCGCGTGACCCGTCAGGTTCGCGACGTTGAATGTAATCGCCTTGCTGCTCACTTTATTGGCGGTGGCTGTCAGGGTATCGTTCCCCAGTTTGGTCAGCGGAAGTGAAGCCGTGTAGGTGCCGTTTTGGTTATCTTTCCACGTCACGGTGCCCGCTTGAGCATGGGCTAAGGTGATCGCCGATGCCAAACCGGTTAATGGGTTTTTAAAGGTATCGGTCGCCGTGACGGTTAACGTCAGCGCATCACCAGATTTTAAGCTGGTGAGGATGCCGCTATCGAGCTTCACCGTCGCCAGCACCCCTTGTTCACCGGCGTTACCCTTGGTGTTGGCGGCGGTTGGTTTTGGTGCTTGGACAGTTAAGATCTCTTTGTTGGAGTCTTTGCCGTTAACGGTGATCTGAATATCCTGCTTGCCACTGTGCTGCGCTGGCAGGGTGACGGTGTAGCTGCCATCCGGATTTTGGGTGGCTGGGAGGATATGTTTTGCCCCGGCAATCGTCACCTCAAGCTGCTTCACGTCGTTGACGGGGTTGCCGCTCTTGTCCGTTAATACCACCGTCAGCGTCGGCTTATCACCGGCGTTCGGGGTGTTATTGGTTGGGGTGATCACCACGTTTTGCACGCCCGCGTGACCTGTCAGGTTCGTAACGTTGAATGTAATCGCCTTGCTGCTCAGCTTATTCACTGTCGCAGTCAGGGTATCCGCACCCAGTTTGGTCAGAGGAAGTGAAGCGGTGTAGGTGCCATCTTGATTGTCTTTCCACGTCACCGTGCCTGCTTGTTGGTGTGCCAGCGTAATTGCCGCAGATAAACCGGTTAACGGGTTTTTAAAGCTATCTTGAACCGTCACGGTTAATACCAGCGCGTCACCGGACTTCAAATTAGCGAGGGTGCCGCTATCGAGCTTCACTGTCGCCAGCCCCCCTTGCTCACCGACGTTGCCCTTGGTGTTGGTTGGCATCGGTTTTGGTGCTTGGATGGCTAAAGTTGCTTTATTAGAGTCTTTGCCGTTAACGGTGACCAGAATGTCCTGCTTGCCACTGTGTTGCGCTGGCAGGGTGACGGTGTAGCTGCCATCCGGATTTTGGGTGGCTGGGAGGGTGTGTTTTGCCCCGGCAATGGTCACCTCAAGCTGCTTCACGTCGTTGACGGGGTTGCCGCTTTTGTCGGTTAATACCACCGTCAGCGTCGGTTGCTCACCAGCGTTCGGGGTGTTATTGGTTGGGGTGATCACCACGTTTTGAATATTTGAAATCCCTGAATTATGGCTGACCGTTAAAACAGTTTTCGGGCTGGATATATTATTCACTGTTGCGGTGATATCAATATCACCGATTTTGGTTAATGGTAAGTTGACAATATAGTCATATTGTCCATCTTGGCGCCAAGCAAGATCTTGCCCTTTAAAATGAGCAAGATGAATATTTTTGGGATCGATACCATCAATCTCATTGCCAAAACTATCTTTCAGCGTGACCATCACAAGTGGATTGTCGCCCGATTTAAAATCGGTACGGTCCGGATTGATATCGATTTCAATATCAGCGATGACACCTAATGTTCCTGATGGGCCGCTGCCGTCAGCTGCGACAGGTTTTACGGTATTACTTCCACGTGTATTAAACTTTTGTTCCGGTGAAACTGTTTTGCCTATTATGACTTGGATAGTATGTTCACCTGATTGCTGCCCTGAAATTTTAGCCGCATAGATACCTTTATCGATGTCAGTATCCCAAATTGCCGCTGACTCCGTTTTCTTGTCAATGATGATTGTAATATCATTTTTGGCATCAATAATTGGGTTGCCGTGGCTATCGAGTAATTGGAATGATACTTGGTTTTCTCTG
Source organism: Providencia alcalifaciens (assembly GCF_020271745.1). Taxonomy (NCBI): domain Bacteria; kingdom Pseudomonadati; phylum Pseudomonadota; class Gammaproteobacteria; order Enterobacterales; family Morganellaceae; genus Providencia; species Providencia alcalifaciens. Next base: position 1,881,069 of record NZ_CP084296.1, read on the forward strand.
CCTGCATACACTTCAGGGACATCGAGAATAGTCACTTGATGTAATTTTCCGCTTAGGAATTCAACAGCTGTGGTTTCACTTTGACCATTAATGGATAGGGTGACTTCACTTGGGCCGGCTTTTAAGCTGGTGAGCGTAACTTCAACAATACCATTTTCATCGGTTGTGGCTTTATCGATAATTTTTGCATGAGTCGCCGAAAAGGTAACTTCCTGATTGGCAATAGGGTTTTTATTTTTGTCAGTAATACGTGCTTTCACTGAATTTGTTGCAATGCCATCAGCCACAGCACCAGAACGGGTGGCGGTAAAACTGTAGATCTGAGCTTGAGCAGAATCGGGTTTGAAAACGACTTGGGCTTTCGCAGGTTGATGATTGCCTGTGTAAGCACTAATTTCGTATGAGCCAGCAATCTGTGAGGTGAATTGAACTTGTGCTTCGCCTTTGTCATTGGTTGTTGTTACGTACTCCCACGGTTTAGCCACTTTCATCGCTTGCATTTTTTTACGCAGGTTATTTTGAACGCTAGAGTTGATGGCGGTTTTTATATTCTGGGAAGCGAGTGTGAGTGTATTGGGTAAAACAAACACCACTTTAGCATTGGTAACTGGATTACCAAGAGAGTCTCTGACAATAGCGGTAAGACCATTAACATCATTACCATTAGCCAAGCCTTTTCCATGAAATTTCATATCATGAGGACTGATGCTAACTGCACCAGCATGGGTAATTTCAATTAAGGTTTCAGTAACAGGCGAGGCATTGCCTTTAATATCATAGGCAGTCGCACGTAGACGATAGCGATTTATCCTTTGTGCATCTTTTGCTGTATTGGTCGTTTTATAAGATGGCAGAGTTAAGGTAGCTGTTTGATCCGCCGAGCTAATAGATCCGCCCGCAGCCAGAAGTTCAGGGGCTTGCCACTCAATATGCTTAAGAGGGTATTTACCTGTGAAAGATTTGACGAGTGGAACAGACTGTCCTGTTACCCCTTGGATTTTCGTCGGTAATGACAGGTGTAGTAAGGTTTTCTTTTGGTAATTGAGAATAATATTATTATTGCGCTCAACAAAGTCATAGCGGTTACCTGAAAGTCGGCGAGTCTCAGCAACCTTGGTTGGATCTAAATGGTGGGCTAAGCTTTTACCGAAGGTCCAAGTAAATTGAAGTTTAGCTTGGGTCTCGGATCTTTTTTCACTACCCAGCTTATGACTGGCATTTAATGTAAATAATGGGAATGGTGTCCAGTTAGCACCGATGGTCGCTGCATTCGGATTTTTTTGACGTTTTGTTTTTCCAAATAATGCAACACTGTCGCCATAATATTGCTCATATTTTAGGTTTCCACCTAGGTGTGGATAAGTGGGCAACCAGCCTTCGACTTGAATATCCCAGCCATGGGCGGGTTTAGCATTAAAATCGTGGTTTAATTCAGAGGCGCTTTTCCATGCGCTTAAACCGAAATAGCTATTGGCATTTAATTTTAGGTAGTCTTGCCAATATTCTATCCCTAATCCCGCACGAGTATGGGCATGAGAAAAGTCGTGATCGATAAATGCATTCATACCAATAGTGCTTTTTTCATGAAAATGGCGTAAGCCAATCCCATTATTGGTATGAAATCGTTCATCATAACGATGTAGGCTGTGCTGGGTGAATAGCAGGAACTCTGCTTGGTCATACCAAGGGATTAGCCAGTCAAACTGTGAATTTTTAATGGAGAATTTTTTATCAATATCGATATTGAGTTTGACATTACCTGTCTTGGATAACCAATGTTCAATCTCTTTAGTGGCTTCACTGGCGACTTTGTTTCGCGCGTAGTCTTGCGCCATCTCAGACAGATCCTTCATCGTTTTCTTTTGTGAAAGGAAGGTCCCGATTGTTTTAGTGTGTTCGGCGGCTAAGCGCTCAGTATTATCTTCATTGAGGATTTGATCGCTACCTAGTGATGGTAGCTCTTTGTTATCCAACATTTTTGCATAAGCTGGAACAACAGGCATAATGACAGATGACCAAATAGCCGTAAATATAACAAAGCCGTTAGCCAGTTTTTGTTTAACGGTTAAAAAAGAGGGGCTCATTCAAGGGATTCCTAGTGGCGAAAATTTACGCGGCCATTTTGGAGTAGGGGATTAGGTACAAGCTTGTGAATTAATCTGACTTAAAATGAGGTTGAATTTGCCAGTTGGAAAAGCTGTGAATTCCATGAATTTTGCAAGTATGGTCACCACGAAAATTACAACAGCCAAACACCATTAAAAAGTTATGAAAAAGGCAACGTTAGCGATATTGGAAAAGTTTGGAATTTTATTTTAATAAAATAAAAACAAAGAAATAGGTAGGAAGTGATGGAACTGACTTTCTTGGGTACTAGCGCAGGTGTGCCAACAAAAGAACGCAATGTTACCAGTATGATATTAAATTTAGTCGGTATCCGTAAAAGCTACTGGCTCTTTGACTGTGGTGAAGGAACGCAGCATCGTATTTTAAATAGTCCTTTTAAAACGCCTAAAATTGATAAAATTTTTATTACTCACTTACATGGTGACCATATTTTTGGCTTGCCAGGGTTACTCTGTAGCCGTTCTATGGGCGGGGCTACGGATCCACTAACGCTGTATGGACCAAAAGGATTAAAGCAGTATGTGGAAACCGTCTTATCAGTGAGCGACTCCTATATGACTTATCCTCTTGAAATAGTAGAGATTGAGGCAGGTAAGTTATTTGATGATGGGGAGTTAATTGTCACAGCGTATCGGTTGGAACACCGCGTAGAATGTTATGGCTATCGTATTGAAGAACATCCAAAACCGGGGGCGCTAAATGTGCAAAAACTGGAGCAAGATGGGATCCCTCGCGGGCCTTGGATGCAGGGGCTGAAAAAGGGTGAAGTTATTGAGCTAGAAGATGGTCGCACCGTAAATGGGGCTGACTACCTTGGTGAGCCTGTTGCAGGTAAAGTGGTCGCAATTTTTGGGGATACCATCCCGACTCCAGACGCGTTGTTATTAGCAAAAAATGCCGATGTGATGGTGCATGAAACTACACTAGAAGTGGCGCTGGAGGCGAAAGCTAATGAACATGGGCACTCTTCGACCCGCCAAGCGGCGCAGCTTGCTAAACAAGCGGGGGTAAAAAGGTTTATTGCAACGCATATCAGTGGGCGTTATGGGCCGGATGAAATTTCGCGTTTATTGGCGGAGTGCCAAGCCGAGTTTCCAGATACGCAGATAGCGGAAGATTATTTGACGGTGCGGATTTAGTTTTGAAGCAATCGACACGGGATAAAACGTGTCGATTTTTTGAATAAGTGGCATCAGGTTAGTAAATCACTTTTACAAATCCTATTCGGAAAAGGGAGAAAATAAATTACTATCGTCACCCATGAGGTCAATCAATTTATGGTTAACAAATAACTTTTCTCGCCCAATATGTATTTCTCGTAATACATTAATATCACATAGTTTCTTTAGGTATTCCGATGCTGTTTGTCGTTGAGCTATATTTTTATCTACAAGATTTTTGATCCGGCAATAAGGTTGTTCAAAGATACATTGTAATAATTCATAGCTATAAATTTCATTATAATTATCCTTGATATAGAGGGAAGTATGCTCCATAAGTTTTCTTATAGCGTCTATCTTATTCACTGTCCATTTTGATGTGTGCTCGACAGCTGAGAGCATATACAAAACCCATGCTTCCCAATCTTCATTTTTTGTGACATTTAAAAGCCTAGTATAATACTCAGCTCTATTTTTTATAATGTAGCGGCTTAGATAGAGAATAGGGAGAGTGATAAGTTTTTTCTCTATTAAGAATAAAATATTAATAATTCTTCCAGTTCGACCATTCCCATCAGAAAAGGGGTGAATAGCTTCAAATTGATAATGTATTAGTGCAAGTTTAACTAAGGGATCAAAATCATCTTCTTGATGAATGAATTTTTCCCAGTTACTTAATAAATTAGTGATAGCTTGTTCACCAAGTGGCGGGGTATAAATGACTTCGCCTGTGGTTTGATTTTTAAGTGAAGTTCCTGGTAATTTACGAACATTCATATGAACATTCTTAATGGTATTACAAATACTTAGTGCACTATTAGCGCAAAGTGGTCGCTTTTTTAATTCATTAAATCCGTCATAGAGGGCTGTTCTGTAGCGTAGTGCTTCTTTTGTCATGGGATCTGCATGGCTATCCTCATGAATATATTGAAATAGCTTATCTGTTGTTGTGACTATGTTTTCAATTTCAGAGCTGTCTTTTGCTTCCAGCATGGGAATCAGGCTGATTAATAAGTTTTGATTTGGCAGAAGTTCTCCTGCTTGTTTTAATCCTTCAAGAGCAGTCCGAGCTTCGATACATGCTTTTAAAACAGCTTTAGTTTCAATATCATGCATTGGAGGTAGTAACGGTAGACTATTGTATGGCTCGTTTGGATCCCACATATTAATGTACTCTTGGTAGCTTATATTATTGGGTTACTATGGCAAATCTAACATATATTTTTATAACGTGTCGAAAAAAACAAAAAAATGTACATATCTAATAGTTATGTCGACTCAATCGACATATAAGGGAAACGTGTCGAGAAACCTATAAAAAATGTACATATAGGAAAGTTGTGTCGATTGAATCGACACATAGATATAAAATGTCGATTTTAATAGTAAAAATCGACATATAAAGAAGAAGGGATAAATCGTACTAATAAATCACTTTCACAAACCCATTGCGGCAGTAAGTTTCGTATTCATCACTAAGCTGTCGGTTTGTGACAATTACATCAAACTGGGATAGTTCGCCCATATTGGCGGTCGCCACCTCATCAAACAGATTATAAGGCGCGAGCAAAATCTTACGGATAGATTTTTCCATGCCTTTCTTTTTCATCGGTAAATCATCGAGATTATAGCAAGTGACCCCATAGGTGCTATGAACCCCAGTTGCGGACATAAATGCTTTTTTCGGGTTGATAGAATCCAATAACGAAGGCAGTGTTGGGCTATAAAAAGAATCACTTTTCGGACGGTATTCCCCACCACACAATAGCGCTGTGGCATTTTTTTTCTGGCTCAATGCGAGAAAAACGTTATGAGAATAACAAATTCCAGTAAAGCTAATCTCTTCTGGGATCAAGGCTATCAAGGTCGCCATTTCGATACCATTGTCGAAAAAGATCACATCGTCTTCACTGACCATACTGGCGGCCAAATTAGGGATATACAGATCTTCAGTTTGATCTGGCGTGAAAATATCGGCATAAGGTTCGTGGGGGGCTAAAGCGGTAGGTTGAGTGACAGAAACAATGTAGCCACCAAGCAGTGACATTGGAATAGGGCCTTCGGTATCGGCATTGAGATCTCGGCGAATGGTCATTTCAGAGACTTCGAGTATTCTCGCGGCTTCTTTAAGATGAATGCGTCCTGAACGTTTAATACATTCACTTAGTCGGCGAAGGCGTTCTTTTTGTTTAGTTTCTATCACCCTGCAATCCTTTTTATGATGGCGCGGACGAACCGCGCCCCGTTGTTTAGTAGTCACTTGGAGTGGTATTTTCTCCAGTCACAATAGCGACACTCGCACTTGCACCAACGCGGTTAGCTCCAGCTTCAATCATCTTAATTGCGGTTTCACGCGTACGTACGCCACCGGATGCTTTGACGCCAATTTCATTGCCAACCACTTTACGCATTAAAGCGACGTGATGCTCAGTGGCACCCATTGTACTGAATCCTGTTGAAGTTTTCACAAATCCAACGTTAATTGTGCGGCAAATTTCACAAACCTGTGTGATTTCTTCATCAGTTAACAGGCAAGTTTCGAGGATCACCTTCAGTGTTGCCTTACCACAAGCCGCAAAAACGGCTTCGATATCTTGACGAACAAAGTCTAAATCACCGCTTTTCAGCATACCTACGTTGATAACCATATCCACTTCATCGGCACCACGGCGCACAGCTTCAGCAGCTTCAAACGCTTTGGCTTCTGTTAAGCATGCGCCTAATGGGAAACCAACCACACAGCACACCATCACATCGCTATCTTTTAAACATTCGCTTGCCAATGGTACATAGCCAGTGTTAACACACACAGAGGCAAAGTGATATTGTGCGGCTTCTGAACATAACGTTTTGATATCATTAACCGTTGCGTTAGCAGCTAATAAAGTGTGATCAATATATTTCGCTAAATCTTGCATTTTAAACCTTCCTATATGAAGTCTTTCAGAATAGATGTGGAATAGGTAACAAAGAATGAGGAAATGTGGCAGATATAACACTTGATCATTCGTTATTCGAGATCCTAATCACAAATGATATTTTTGCAACATGATAATGTTAGGATTATATCATTATGTGATTTATTTAACACGAGGGACATTATGGATATAGCAGTTATCGGTTCAAACATGGTCGATTTGATCACCTACATTGATCAAATGCCAAAAGAAGGGGAAACCCTCGAAGCCCCAGCCTTCAAAATCGGTTGTGGCGGTAAAGGGGCCAACCAAGCTGTTGCCGCAGCAAAATTAAACTCCAAAGTGATTATGCTCACCAAAGTCGGGGACGATATTTTTGCGGATAACACCATTCGTAATCTTGAATCTTATGGCATCAATACTCGCTATGTAGAAAAAGTGCCGTGTACCTCAAGCGGTGTTGCACCCATTTTTGTGAATCAAAATTCGTCTAACAGCATTTTGATTGTCAAAGGGGCGAATAAGTTTTTATCCCCTGAAGATATCGACCGAGCAGCGGAAGATCTGAAAAAGTGCAAATTGATCGTATTGCAGCTGGAAGTACAGCTGGAAACGGTTTACCACGCGATTGCCTTTGGTAATAAGCACAACATTCCAGTGTTACTTAACCCAGCGCCAGCACAACGTGCACTGGATTTAGATTACGCATGCCGTTGTGATTTCTTTGTACCGAATGAAACCGAGTTAGAAATTCTGACCAACATGCCTGTAGACACCATGGATAACGTGCGTCGTGCTGCACAATCCCTGTTAGACAAAGGCCTGAAAAACCTAATTGTCACTTTAGGCGATAAAGGTGCTTTATGGATGACTCGCGACAGTGAGCTGTTCATTCCAGCTATCAAAGTGAACGCGATTGATACCAGCGGGGCTGGCGATGCGTTTATCGGCTGCTTCTCTCATTATTATGTTCACACTGGAAATATCGAAGAAGCGATGAAAAAAGCGGTTCTGTTTTCAGCCTTTAGTGTGACTGGAAAAGGCACGCAATCTTCTTACCCTAGTATTGAACAGTTCAGTGAGTTTGTGCAGTTGAATAATTAGTCCTAATCATCTTTCAAGCGCCAGAAGCATTACCTGTACCCACAATATTTGATCTGAATTTGAATGATGTTGAGCATGACCGGTTGAAATGAAGGTTGCCATTAGAGCAAAAAAACCCGTTTAACCGGTTAAAAATATTATAAAAACGATTAAGGGTTAATATGAACATCAAAAATATGACTCAGTTACCAGATGGTTACCTGAGCAGAACACCTATATTCCAATTTATCCTACTTTCCTGCTTATTCCCGCTTTGGGGATGTGCAGCAGCACTGAATGATATTTTAATCACACAGTTTAAAAGCGTTTTTGAGCTCAGTAACTTTGCCTCTGCGTTAGTGCAAAGTGCGTTCTATGGCGGGTATTTTTTGATTGCGATCCCTGCTTCACTGGTTATCAAGAAAACCAGTTATAAGTACGCGATTATGATTGGATTGATCTTGTATATCGCGGGTTGCTCTATGTTTTTCCCTGCGTCTCATATGGCAACTTATACTATGTTTTTAGCTGCGATTTTTGCTATTGCGATTGGTTTAAGCTTCCTTGAAACCGCGGCGAATACCTACAGTTCGATGATTGGTCCAAAAGAATACGCGACTTTGCGTTTGAATATTAGCCAAACTTTCTACCCAATCGGTGCCGCGGGCGGGATCTTACTGGGTAAATATTTAGTGTTCTCAGAAGGTGAAAGCTTACAAAATCAAATGGCGGGAATGGACGCGACACAGCTTCATGAATTCCGTCTGGCTATGTTAGAAAATACCCTCGAACCTTACCGCTATATGATCATGGTTTTGGTCGTGGTCATGATTCTGTTTTTACTGACTAAATTCCCGAAATGTAAAGTGGCAGAAACGGTGGATCATAAACGTCCTTCTGCACTGGATACTTTAAAATATTTAGCCAAAAACAGCCGCTTTAGAAAAGGGATCATCGCCCAGTTCTTATATGTGGGCATGCAAGTTGCAGTGTGGTCGTTCACCATCCGTTTAGCGCTGGAAATGGGAGATATCAACGAGCGTGATGCCTCTAACTTCATGGTGTACAGCTTCGCCTGTTTCTTTATTGGTAAATTTATTGCCAACATCCTAATGACCCGCTTTAACGCCGATAAAGTACTGATTATCTATTCAATTATCGGTGTGCTGTTCCTGGTGTATGTGGCCTTTATGCCAAGCTTCACTGCGGTGTATGCAGCAGTACTGGTGAGTATCCTGTTTGGGCCATGCTGGGCAACTATCTATGCGGGCACTTTGGAAACCGTTGACAACGAGCACACTGAAATGGCGGGTGCGGTGATTGTGATGGCGATTGTGGGCGCGGCAGTAGTGCCTGCGATTCAAGGCTATGTTGCCGACCTTACCCATTCACTTCAGCTTTCTTTCTTAGTTTCGATGCTGTGCTTTGTGTATGTAGGTATTTACTTCGTTGGCGAACGTCGTTTTAAAGCTAAACAAGCAGCCAAATAATTGACTGTTACTCAGGGTAGGCGCTGCGCCTACCCATTTTTACCTCAAACCGTGAGTATGACAATGAACACAATTATCCCGTTACATAAATGCTTATTTACGGAAAAACCGACCTTAGTTTTGAAAAATAGCCAGTTTTCCGTTTCCGCATTTGTTTATCAATCTGGCGTGCAAGGGCTACGGGTTGAAAACTCGCAGGGTCACTTAACCATTTTGCCATTTTTAGGGCAGATGATTTGGGATGCTGAGTTTTGCGGGCAAAATCTGAAAATGGAAAATATGTTTTCAGAACCCAAGCCTGTTCCAACCGTGATTGAAACCTATGGCTGCTTCGCCTTCCATTCTGGATTAATCAGTAATGGTTGCCCATCGCCAGAAGATAATCATCCATTACACGGAGAAATGCCGTGTGCCCCGATGGATAGCGCATGGCTTGAATTGACGGAAACCAGCCTTAAAGTGTGTGGCGAATATGAGTATGTGATGGGCTTTGGCCACCATTATCGTGCGGCACCGTCTGTGCAATTACATACTGATAGTGCGCTGTTTGATATTCATATGTCCGTCACTAACTTGGCATCAGTGCCAATGCCGCTCCAATATATGTGCCATATGAACTATGCCTATGTGAGCGATGCCACTTTAACGCAGAATATTCCTGAACAGGCGATTAAGCTGCGTGAGTCTATTCCTGGACATGTGCATCCAACCCAAAAATGGCTCGATTTTAACCAAGCCCTTAAATCTGGCGAAGTGACGCTAAATCAGCTGAATCAGCCACAAATGTGTGACCCTGAAATTGTCTTCTTTATGGACAATTTGAGCCAATACACGGCAAGCCCAGAATTTAAGATGACTTCGCCAGCAGGCAATACCTTTGTGACCCGTTTTAAAGCCAATGAGCTGAATTATGCGACTCGCTGGATTTTATATAATGGCGATCAAAAAGTGGGGGCATTTGTGTTGCCAGCGACGTGCCGACCAGAAGGGTTTATTGCCGCGAAAAATAACCAAACGCTGATTTGGTTGGAAGCGGGGGAAAATCGTCAATTTACCGTAACGACGGGCGTCGAACAGTAAATTTTATTTTGAGTTTTTTATGAGGCTGCCAATGTGCAGCCTTTTTATTGCTTAAAAGAAATAAATATTGGTTTTGCTCATTATTAGACTATTTGAAAAGTAATTGATAATTATTGGGAAAACTAGGGGAATAATTGATATCTTAGCAGTTATTCACTCACTATTTAGAGTGTTATATTTTATACGGCAAATTAGTTTTCAATGTCAGTTTAGGGCAATAGATATGATAGAAGCATTACTTGAAAAATATGCCATTGGCATGACCATCATTGCCGCCTGTTTAGCGTTATATTTACTGTTTGAAGTTTTACACAAGCGGCACAAACATAAGCGGAAAAGCATTTTGGTGCATGTGATCCAAACCATGGTGTTGTGCGTGATGGTGTTGGTAGCGGCTCAATCTGTGGATATGGCAGCGAGTGACTTTAATTTAACCTTTATTTCAACACCACTGATTAATTTAGTCGCCATATCGGTGATAGCATTGATTATCACGAGAAAATTCTTTCAGTTGGTTAACCGTCTAGAGAAAAAACAGATTAAAAAAGGCAGTGACCCCACTTCCGCGCGGATTATTGCTCGCGTATTTAAGACGGCGGTCATCGTCATCATTATGCTGTTATTTGGCGAACATTTTGGTATGAGTTTGTCGGGATTAATGGCATTTGGGGGCATTGGGGGTATCGCCATCGGTATGGCGGGTAAAGATATTCTGAGTAACTTTTTCTCAGGGATCATGCTCTATTTCGACCGCCCGTTTAATATTGGAGATTGGGTAAGTTCTCCTGACAGAAATATTGAAGGGACAGTTGTCGAAATTGGCTGGCGGATCACCAAGATTGTTACGTTTGACCATCGTCCGCTCTATATTCCTAACTCGCTGTTTTCTTCCATTAGCGTGGAAAACCCAGGGCGCATGACCAACCGACGGATTAAAACAGAAATCGGTTTACGTTATGAAGATGCCGACAAAGTCAGCGCGATTGTGGAAGATATTCGCACCATGCTGAAGCAAGATGAAAATATCGATACAGGGCAAACTTTGTTGGTCTATTTTGATGCGTTTGCGGATTCTTCCCTGAATATTATGGTGTACTGCTTTACGAAAACTACCGTTTGGGCAGAATGGCTGGATGCACAGCAAGCGGTCTATTTGAAAATTATTGAGATAGTGAAACGCCATAATGCGGACTTTGCGTATCCATCTCAAACTCTGTACTTGGAAAGAAACAAGTAATCTCGTCGTCCTGAAAAATTAACCGACTGATCCACTGTCATTATTGTCTGTTTCGGTCGGTTAATCTGCAAATAATCTATTTTTTATGGTTTATGACTAAAAAGCCGGTGAGGTTATCCGGAAATTTTTATACGATTAACCAGTGAGTTATAAAAAATATTCATCCTAGGCAAAACTGAATAATTTTGCATTAATTCTGACTATTTCAATCTCGGTATCTATCAAGTATATTGAGCCCCTCTTTACCTCAGCTAACCAAGAGCCAGACTGCTATGAAGAAAATCAATGTGGCATGTAGCCAGGGGGTCGCTATCTATTTTACGGGTCAATTCCAGTGGATAGATATTCGCGATGCACAGTTAAATAATATCGCTGCGGTTGTGCTCTCTGAACAAGATGCCAACCAAGGGCTGTGGAAGAAAATTGCGGACAGTAAACTCAGTATTCCGCTGTTTGTCATTAGTGACAAGCAGCTACCAGACAATGCACCAACACCTGACTATTTGACGGCATTATTACCGCCAGCGCCTGCTGAGCGTGAAGAGAATAGCCGCCAATTACGGGATGCTGCAAACCAATACCTTGAACAGCTATTACCACCATTCTTTGCTCGAATGATGGATTATGCCGCGGGTCACAACGTGACGTTCGCATGCCCTGGGCACCAAGGTGGACAATTTTTCCGTCGTCATCCAACGGGCGAACAGTTCTACCAATTCTACGGTGAAAATCTCTTTCGCACCGACTTGTGCAACGCCGATGTGGCGATGGGGGATTTGCTTATTCACGAAGGTGCAGCAAAAGAAGCACAGAAATTTGCGGCGAAAGTGTTCAATGCGGATAAAACCTACTTTGTGCTTAATGGCACGTCGTCATCCAATAAAGTGGTCTTGAATGCCTTATTAACACCGGGTGATTTAGTGCTGTTTGACCGCAATAACCATAAATCTAACCATCATGGGGCGTTGATCCAAGCGGGAGCTACTCCGGTGTATTTGGAAACGGCGCGTAACCCATTTGGTTTTATTGGTGGAATTGATGCTCACTGTTTTACCGAAGATTATTTGAGAAATGCGGTGAACGAAGTGATGCCCGAAAAATCACAAGCAGAAAAACCGTTCCGTCTTGCTGTGATCCAGCTCGGGACTTATGACGGCACGGTCTACAACGCAAGGCAAGTGGTGGATAAGATTGGGCATCTTTGCGAATACATTCTGTTTGATTCTGCGTGGGTGGGTTACGAACAGTTTATCCCGATGATGCGCCAATGCTCGCCGTTACTGCTGGAACTGAACGAGAATGATCCCGGTATTATGGTGACTCAATCGGTTCACAAACAGTTAGCGGGTTTTTCCCAAGCGTCGCAGATCCATAAAAAAGATAACCATATCAAAGGGCAAGAGCGTTTTGTTTCCCATAAAAAATTGAACAATGCGTTTATGATGCACGCCTCTACCAGCCCATTTTACCCGCTGTTTGCTTCATTAGATGTGAATGCGCGCATGCACCAAGGTGCAGCGGGAGAAATGATGTGGATGGAGTGTGTGAGGCAAGGGATTGAGGTTAGAAAATCCATTATTCAACACTGCCGTCACTTTAGACCGTTTGTGCCTGAATTAGTGGATGGCAAGCCGTGGCATGAATACCCAACGGAGCAAATTGCGTCACAGCAGCGCTTCTTTAATTTTATACCGAAAGCGCGTTGGCATGCCTTTGATGGATACGCGCAAGATCAATACTTCGTTGACCCTTGCAAGCTGATGCTGACGACCCCAGGAATCGATGTGGAAAGTGGGGAGTATGAATCTTTCGGGGTTCCTGCCACGATTTTGGCGCATTTTCTGCGTGAACATGGCGTTATCCCAGAAAAATGCGATTTAAACTCCATTTTGTTCTTGTTAACCCCCGCGGAGTCTCGTGAGAAATTAGAACTGTTAGTTTCTCACTTAGTGCGTTTTGAGCAGCTTTTGGATGAAGATGCGTTATTTGAAGATGTATTACCGTCAGTGTATCAGCGTTATCAAGAACAGTACCAAGGTTATACTTTGCGTCGATTGTGCCAAGAAATGCATCAATTAAGCGTGGATTTCAATATTAAACAGCTGCAAAAAGAGATGTTCCGTAAGGCGCATTTCCCCGCGGTGAAAATGAATCCACAACAGGCGCATCTGGCGTTTATTCGTGGCAATGTGGAGTTACTACCGCTGGATGAGCTAGAGGGGCGTATTGCCGCAGAAGGCGCGTTGCCTTATCCGCCGGGCGTGCTGTGTGTGGTGCCGGGGGAAGTGTGGTCAGGACCTGTCCTTCAGTATTTTAAAGCGCTGGAAGCAGGGATTAATGCCTTACCAGGCTTTGCACCGGAGCTGCAAGGGGTCTATATTTCGAAAAATGAAAATGGACCAAAACGTGTGTATGCGCATGTTTTGAAATAAATTTCTTCGTATTCAGACATCAAGCATAGATTTTGCCCCATGAGATAGCTAAATTGGGATCCGCGAAATGTGGATCCCGATTGACAATAAGGCAACCCTATGACGAAAAAGATTATTTTAGACTGTGACCCAGGGCATGACGACGCCATCGCTATGTTGCTGGCTTACGGTAATCCAGACATCGATTTACTCGCCGTCACCACGGTTGCAGGCAACCAAACTCTCGAAAAAGTCACCCGTAATGCCCGTGCGATTGCTGAAATGGCGAATATTCGCGGCATTCCTTTTGCTGCGGGTTCAGCGCGCCCACTCGTGCGTGAAGTGGAAGTGGCTCCCGACATTCATGGGGATTCCGGATTGGATGGCCCTGAGCTTCCGACCCCAACATTAGCGCTGGATGAACGCCATGGGGTGAATGTGATCATTGATACGATTATGTCCCACCCGCCCAAAACCATTACTTTAGTGCCTACGGGGGCGCTGACCAATATCGCGTTAGCCGCAAGGTTAGAACCACGGATTGTGGAACGTGTAAAAGAAGTGGTGTTGATGGGCGGTGGCTACCATGTGGGTAATTGGAGCCCAGTCGCGGAATTTAATATCAAGATTGACCCAGAAGCAGCACATATCGTTTTCAATGAAAAGTGGCCGCTAACCATGGTTGGTCTGGATCTCACTCACCAAGCACTGGCAACGCCAGATGTGGTGGCGAAAATTGCTGAAATAGACACAAAATGCTCGCAGTTTGTTGTCGAATTGCTGGATTTCTTCGGGAAAATGTACAAACAGGCTCAGGATTTTGATGCACCACCGGTGCATGATCCTTGTGCTGTTGCCTATGTGATTGACCCATCAGTGTTGACCACCCAAAAAGTCCCTGTGAACATTGAATTAACGGGAACTTTGACTCTTGGCATGACGGTGGCTGATTTTCGTCATCCTGCTCCAGCGGATTGCCATACACAGGTTGCTGTGAAACTAGACCGTGACAAGTTTTGGCAGATGGTTATCGACGCACTGAAAAATATTGGTTAATGGAATCGTATTTAACATGAAGAGTGAATTAGAACAGATGCCTTATGAGGCATTAATTGAACGCAGCATGAATTCCCTGCAATTAAAAAATCAGTTCCATTGCGATAATTGGAAACTGGATGAAGCCAGTTGGTCGGTAGATCAAGATGAAGGCACCATTATTTTTCATGCGCCGGACAATATAATGGTGACGGCACCAGTGCAAATCATTGGGACTTACGACCAAAATGTGGGTAGTTGGATGTGGGGCTGGGCGAATAGCTCAATTGAAGAAGCATTAATGCAGGATGCGATCGCAGTCAAAGCTTACGGTGAGCGCCAAGATAATAGTTTGCTGACTTCCCGTGTGAGCGATATCGAAGAGTATGATGCATGGCAGTTAGCGGCATTGGCATGTGAGTTAAATGAGCAACAAGGTGTTTATCGCGGCGTTGCAGGCAGTACGCTGATTTTTATGACATTCGGTCAAGTTTCCCTTCAACAAATGTAAGCCAGAGGCGCCTTTTTTATTGCTGATAACAAGGGCGTCACTAACTCCTCAAAAACGACTTGCACAGTTTATTATGGCAATAGTTTATTATGACAAAAGAAAGCCAGCTGTTAAAATGCGGCTTTCTTTTGCTATTTCACAACAGCATAAGCCTTAAATTCGATATCAACGCCAAAAGACCAACATGCAACAAAATCAAACGATAGAACAAAATACACCATCAACAACAGGTGGTTACAAAAATCTTAACCGCTTCTCGGTTGCGCCTATGCTCGATTGGACTGACCGCCATTGCCGTTATTTCCATCGCTTATTAACGAAAAATACGTTGCTGTACACCGAAATGGTGACGACGGGCGCGATCATTTATGGCAAAGGCAATTATCTTGCTTACAGTGAAGAAGAGCACCCTGTCTCCTTGCAATTGGGTGGTAGTGACCCTGCGGCTTTAGCGCAATGTGCAAAATTAGCGCAAGAACGTGGTTACGATGAAATCAACTTGAACGTCGGTTGCCCATCAGACCGCGTGCAGAACGGACGTTTTGGTGCATGTTTAATGGCGGATGCTCAACTGGTCGCAGATTGTGTCAAAGCGATGCGTGACGTGGTATCTATCCCTGTGACGGTGAAAACACGTATTGGGATTGATGAGCAAGATAGCTACGAATTTTTATGCGAATTCATTGATACCGTCTCCACAAAAGGGGACTGCGACATGTTTATTATCCATGCTCGCAAGGCGTGGTTATCAGGATTAAGTCCAAAAGAAAACCGTGAAATTCCACCGCTGGATTACCCGCGTGTATACCAATTAAAACGTGATTTTCCGCATCTCACCATGGCTATCAATGGGGGGGTTAAAACTCTCGAAGAAGCTAAAGAGCATTTAAAACATTTAGATGGTGTGATGGTGGGTCGTGAAGCGTATCAAAATCCGTCAATTTTAACCGCAGTAGATAATCAATTGTTTGATGAAACAATGCCGATTGTCGATAGCGTTGCCGCTGTCCGCAGTATGTATCCATACATCGAAAAAGAGCTGTCTAACGGGGCCTATTTAGGGCATATGACTCGCCATATGTTAGGGATTTTCCAAGGAATTCCGGGGGCTCGTCAATGGCGTCGCCACTTAAGCGAAAATGCCCATAAACAAGGTGCTGATTTATCTGTGGTTGAACAAGCTCTCGCGTTTGTGACCCGTGGCGAGTAAATATTACTTAAATAAAATTGCGATTTTGGTTGATGCGAGCTGAATAGGATTATCTGCATGCTATGATAAAACTCATGAATAAATGAGGAAGAAGCAGATGAAAATATTAATCATAACCTCTTTGCTGCTATTAGTTGCTGGATGTTCGGGGTCAGGTGGGCAGATGCGAGAGCCACCAAAGCAAGATCCCTATGAGGGAACGGTATTAAACACCATCAAAGAGAACCAGCAAATCTACAAAGAGCAGCAAGCACGCAAAGGGCACTATTAATTCGTGCAACTGAAGTCATTATTTAGTGCAACGGAAGTGAGTAAAAATTACCGTTGTTAGAATTTTAAAAGCGCCAGTTATTGATAGCTGGCGCTTTTTTATGAATTAAGGAATGAGTAAGCTTGAGCCTTGAGTTTTACGTTGTTCCAATGTTTGATGGGCTTTTTGGGCATCTTTCAGTGCAAAAATTTGAGATGCCGGCACATCCACATTCACTTTGCCACTTAAAATCATGTCAAACAGGGCTTTGCTGGCTTGGTCTAACTCTTCTCTGTTAGTGACATAGCCACCCAGTGATGGGCGGGTCACATACAGAGAGCCTTTTTGATTTAAGATCCCTAAGTTAACCCCAGTTACGGCGCCAGAAGCATTACCAAAGCTCACCATCAAACCGCGACGCTTCAGAGAATCTAAAGAAGCCAACCACGTCGCTTGACCTACGGAGTCATACACCACATTCACTTTTTCACCGTGAGTGATCTCTTTTACGCGTTCAGCAATGTTTTCGGTTTGATAGTTGATAACTTCCCATGCGCCCGCGGCTTTTGCACGCTGCGCTTTCTCTTGCGAACCAACAGTACCAATCATTTTCGCGCCTAACGCTTTTGCCCATTGGCAAGCTATTAAACCAACACCACCCGCCGCCGCGTGGAATAAGAAAACTTCATCTTTTTGAACTTGATAGGTTTGATTGAGCAGGTAGTAAACCGTCATTCCCTTAAGCGAACAGGCAGCCGCTTGCTCGAAGGTGATGTCATCGGGTAAGTGTGCCACGGCATTGACGGGCACATTATGAACTTCACTGTAGGCCCCTAGCGGACCCTGTGCGTAAACCACACGATCACCCGGTTTGAAACCTGTGACTTGGGAGCCAGTTTTAACCACTACACCCGCCGCTTCTGTGCCAAGTCCACATGGCAAACTTGCAACTGGATACAGCCCACTGCGTACATAGGTATCAATAAAGTTAATACCAATTGCACGGTTTTCGATTTGGATTTCGTTTTCAGCCGGCGCATTCGGGGAATAGTCGACAAAATTAAGAACTTCAGGACCACCATGTTGCGAAAATTCAATACGTTTTGCCATGATCATCTCCAATGAGTGAGTTTGTTTTTATTAACAGTATCAATTGCTCCATCATAACGCGATGCTTTAATGAGAAGAATTATCGGTTTGTGCACTGCGTTAAGATTGTGCCTGCAATAATATCTTGTGCGGATAACAATAAAGACGCCACATGACACCTAAGATTGGCGTATACTAACTGTTGGTTAATTATAGACGTGGATATTTCAAGTATGGCTAAAAAACCCTCCTCAGATTACAAGACAAACCCACCGCGCGATCAGCAAATGGAAGGCTTAAAACTTCCGCCGCACTCTATCGAAGCGGAACAGTCTGTATTGGGGGGACTGATGTTAGACAACGAACGCTGGGACACTGTTTCCGAGCGTGTCACGTCAGCGGACTTTTTTAGTCGTCCTCATCGCACTATCTTTGCGCAGATGCAAATCTTGCTAGAGCAGGGCAAACCCATTGACTTGATCACCCTGTCAGAATCCCTTGAACAGCAAGGAGAATTGGACAGCGTCGGAGGCTTTGCTTACTTAGCGGAATTATCAAAAAATACCCCAAGTGCGGCGAACATCAACGCTTATGCGGACATCGTCCGTGAACGCGCCATTGTGCGCGATATGATCTCCGTCGCCAATGATATTGCTGATGCTGGGTATGACCCACAAGGTCGCAGTAGCGAAGATTTACTCGATTTCGCAGAAACCAAAGTTTTCCAAATCGCAGAATCTCGCGCGAATAAAGATGAAGGTCCGAAAGGGATTGAAGCGATTTTGTCGGAAACCGTTGAGAAAATCGAACAGCTTTATCAGCAGCCTCATGATGGTGTCACCGGTGTTTCCACGGGCTATCAAGATTTAGATAAGAAAACCGCAGGGTTACAAGGCTCAGATTTAATTATTGTTGCCGCGCGTCCATCCATGGGTAAAACCACTTTTGCGATGAACTTGTGTGAAAACGCCGCGATGACTGAAGAAAAACCAGTACTTATCTTCAGTTTGGAGATGCCCGGCAACCAGATCATGATGCGTATGCTCGCGTCACTGTCTCGCGTAGACCAAACCCGTATTCGTACGGGGCAGCTTGATGATGAGGATTGGGCACGAATTTCGAGCACCATGGGCATATTGATGGAAAAACGCAATATGTACATTGATGACTCATCGGGGTTAACGCCAACAGAAGTCCGTTCTCGTGCTCGCCGAATTTATCGCGAACACGGCGGGTTAAGCCTGATTATGATCGACTACCTTCAGTTAATGCGTGTGCCAGCGTTATCCGATAACCGTACATTGGAAATCGCTGAAATTTCTCGTTCTCTCAAGGCATTAGCGAAAGAATTAAACGTGCCGGTGGTGGCACTTTCCCAGTTAAACCGTAGCTTGGAGCAACGAGCAGACAAACGCCCAGTCAACTCCGACTTACGTGAGTCAGGCTCCATCGAGCAAGATGCCGACTTAATCATGTTTATCTATCGTGACGAGGTCTATCACGATAACAGCGACCTCAAAGGGGTCGCAGAAATTATTTTAGGTAAGCAGCGTAATGGTCCGATAGGGACGGTGAGGCTGACGTTTAATGGGCAGTGGTCGAGGTTTGATAATTATGCGGGGCCAGCCTACGATGACGAATAACCTAATCTCGTCATATTTTGAGCTGTAGCTGTGTTGGTTGCTCTCAGCCACCCTAGTCACATACTTGTGTATGCTCCTAGGGATGGCTTCGTTTACCGCCTTGCTACAGTTCAAACTATTTAGAGATTGGTAAGCCTCGTCATACTTCACAGTGCGAATTATTTAGAGGTTGATAAGCTCGTCATATTTTGAGCTTATAGAAAATTGAAGATTGAAGACTAAATAAATTAAATTTTAAAATGAATAATTAAGAGGAAGAAATGAAAGCGGCAACCGCATTAATAAACCGCCGCGCTCTGCGACACAACCTGCAACGCGTGAGAGAATTGGCGCCGAATAGCCGTCTGATTGCAGTTGTTAAAGCAAACGCTTATGGTCATGGATTAATTGGAGTTGGTACCGAAATTCAAGGAATTGTCGACGGTTTTGGGGTGGCGCGTTTAAATGAAGCTTTGCTACTTCGACATCAAGGCGTGACAAAACCCATTGTTTTATTAGAAGGTTTCTTCGAAAAATCCGATTTGCAGCTGATGGTGGAATATAACATCGATACGGTGATCCACTGCATCGAACAACTGGAAATGCTGGAAAATGCCCTGCTCGCCAAAAAAATCAAAGTGTGGATGAAACTCGATACTGGCATGCATCGCCTTGGCGTACTTCCTCAGCATGCGGAAAGTTTTTACCAACGTCTTCAAAGCTGTAGCAACGTTGATTTACCTATCAACATTGTTAGCCACTTCTGTCAGGCAGATGCGCCTGAACTCCCAACCACCAAAAAACAAATCGAATGCTTCCAACAGTTTGTCTCTGATAAACCGGGTGAAAAATCCATCGCGGCATCCGCAGGGATCCTCTTATGGCCAGAAGCTCATTATGACTGGGTTCGCCCCGGTATTATGATGTATGGCGCCTCACCGCAAGAAGGCAAAAGCGCTGCAAGCTTCGGTTTATTACCCGTCATGACCTTAAAATCCAGCCTGATTGCCGTGAGAGAGCATTCGGCCGGGCAGTGTGTTGGCTACGGCGAAACATGGTGCAGTGAACGCAATACCCGCCTTGGGGTAGTAGCGATTGGGTATGGAGATGGTTACCCGCGTAATGTGCCATCAGGAACACCAGTTCTAGTAAATGGACGAAAAGTGCCGATTATTGGGCGAATTTCCATGGATATGACCGTCGTGGATTTAGGGCCAGATGCCACTGATAAAGTGGGAGATGATGTCATTTTATGGGGAAATGCTCTGCCAGTGGAAGAAATTGCCACACAAACAGGCATCATTAACTATGAGCTTTTGACGAAATTGACCTCACGAGTCGCAATGGAATATGTAGACGAATAGATTTTAAAGGGTTATTTTCACAAGACAAAAGTAATAAAGAAAACCTACAAGTAGGAGATATCCTGTGTACCAACATGTTGATGCTTATCCGGGCGACCCAATTTTATCGCTGATGGATGAATTTAATAAAGATACTCGTGAAGGCAAAATTAACCTGAGTATTGGTCTTTATTATGATGCAGAGGGGAAAACCCCTGAGCTGGAAACCGTCGGCACAGCGAAAGCTGCACTGAGACAACTTCCGGCAAGTGCATCGCTTTATCTGCCAATGGAAGGTTTGAAAGATTACCGTACTGAATTACAAAAATTGGTGTTCGGTGAAGATTGCCCGCTAATTGCTCAAGAGCGTATTGCTACTGTACAAACCATCGGTGGTTCTGGCGCACTGAAAATCGGGGCTGATTTTTTACACCATTATTTCCCAAATTCAGAAGTCTGGTGCAGTAACCCAACATGGGAAAACCACGCCTCTATCTTCTCTGGCGCGGGCACGAAAGTGCATTACTACCCTTATTTCGATGAAAAAACTAAAGGGGTTAAATTCGATGAAATGCTGGAAACTTTCAAAAAGTTACCGGAAAACAGTATCATCTTAATGCACCCTTGCTGCCATAACCCAACAGGCTCCGATTTAACGCCAGCTCAGTGGGATGAAGTGACGAAAGTGGCACTTGAACACAAATTGATCCCATTCTTAGATATCGCGTATCAAGGTTTTGCAGAAGGTATCGATGAAGATGCTTATGCAATTCGCGCGATGGTGAAAGCGGGTCTGCCAGTATTCGTCAGCAATTCATTCTCGAAAATTTTTGGTATTTACGGTGAGCGTGCAGGTGGTTTATCTGTTATCTGTAAAGATAAAGATGAGCGCGACCGCGTGTTGGGGCAATTGAAAGCGGGCGTGCGTCGTCTGTATTCAAGCCCACCGTCGAACGGTGCAAAAATTGTTGCGGCAGTACTGACTGATAGCCAACAAAAAGCCAAATGGCTGGACGAAGTGGAAGAGATGCGTCTGCGTATTTTAGATATGCGTACCGTCTTGGTGGATGAGCTGAAAAAAGCGCTACCAAACAATAACTTCGACCACCTGTTAAAACAGCGCGGTATGTTCAGCTACACTGGTTTTTCTCAACAACAAGTTGACCGTCTGAAAGATGAGTTTGCGGTTTATTTAGTTGGAACAGGTCGTGTGTGTATGGCAGGTGTAAACCGTCATAACGTGAAGCGTATCGTGGAAGCGTTCGCGGCAGTTAGCCAGTAATAGCGAGTAACAGGGCAGTTAGTTAGTCATAAACTGTTATATAAGCATTAAAAAGGGGAACTGAGTTCCCCTTTTTCTATTTTGATTGACGGTTTTTACTCAGACTATTTTAATAGCCTCGAGCTAAAATCGGTTTTAAGAAACGCGCAGTATGGGATTTTTTACATTCAGCCACTTGCTCTGGGGTACCTGAAATTAAAATCTCACCGCCACCGCTACCACCTTCAGGACCTAAGTCAACAATCCAGTCTGCTGTTTTGATCACATCCAAGTTATGCTCGATGACCACGATGGTATTGCCTTGATCACGTAACTGATGCAGGACGACTAATAGCTGTTGGATATCTGCAAAATGCAGACCTGTTGTTGGCTCATCCAAGATATAAATGGTTTGCCCCGTTCCTCGTTTGGATAATTCGCGAGCCAATTTCACACGCTGGGCTTCACCACCTGACAAGGTCGTCGCAGATTGGCCTAAACGAATATAGGAGAGACCCACATCCATCAGAGTTTGCAGCTTACGTGCTAGCGCAGGCACGGCATCAAAGAATTCACGGGACTCTTCGATGGTCATATCCAACACTTCATGAATGCTTTTGCCTTTGTATTTGATCTCTAAGGTTTCGCGGTTATAACGCTTGCCTTTACATTGATCACACGGCACATACACATCAGGCAGGAAGTGCATTTCGACTTTAATTACCCCATCCCCTTGGCAGGCTTCACAACGTCCACCTTTTACGTTAAAGCTGAAACGACCAGGGTTATAGCCGCGAGTTCTTGATTCAGGTACACCCGCAAACAGCTCACGAATTGGCGTAAATATGCCCGTGTAAGTGGCTGGGTTCGAACGTGGAGTACGTCCAATAGGGCTTTGGTCGATATCGATCACTTTATCGAAATGCTCTAAACCTTCGACATTGGTATACGGCGCAGGGTTAATCACCGTTGCCCCATTTAACTGGCGCTGAGCAATTGGGAATAGTGTATCGTTGATGAGTGTGGATTTACCGGAACCAGAAACCCCTGTAATACACGTAAATAAGCCAACAGGAATATTCAGGGTGACATTCTTCAGGTTGTTGCCTGTTGCGCCAGAGACCGTCAGCACTTTGTCTTTATTAAATGGAACACGGGTTTGCGGGATATCAATCTTGCGCTCGCCACTTAAGAATTTACCCGTTAAAGATTCTGGGTTAGCAACAATATCTTCCAGTGTGCCTTGTGCCACAATTTGTCCACCGTGAACACCGGCTCCTGGGCCAATATCAATCACATGGTCGGCTGCGCGGATCGCATCTTCATCATGTTCAACCACAATTACGGTGTTCCCTAAGTTGCGTAGGTGAATCAGGGTTTCCAGTAATCGATCATTATCGCGCTGGTGGAGGCCGATAGACGGTTCATCCAGCACGTACATCACACCAACCAGACCTGCACCAATTTGGCTTGCTAGACGAATACGTTGTGCCTCACCACCGGATAAGGTTTCTGCGGAGCGTGAAAGGCTTAGGTAATTAAGCCCCACATTCACTAAGAACTTCAGACGGTCGCTGATCTCTTTCAGGATTTTTTCAGCAATCTTGGCACGTTGTCCACTGAGTTTTAAGTTTTGGAAAAACTCCATCGCATGACCGATGCTGTAATCCGCAATTTCAGGCAGCGTGGTATTTTCCACAAACACAAAGCGAGCTTCTTTACGCAGACGGGTTCCAGAGCAAGTCACACAAGGGCGGTTGCTAATATATTTTGCTAACTCTTCGCGCACCGCGGTAGATTCCGTTTCTTTATAACGGCGTTCCATATTGTTAAGCACACCTTCGAACGGGTGGTGGCGTACGGTAACATCTCCGCGATCATTACGGTATTTGAATTCAATGGTTTCTTTGCCAGAACCATACAAAATGACTTTTTGAATGGCAGGGCTGAGTGAGTCATAGGGAGCTTCAACATCAAATTTATAGTGTTCTCCCAGTGACATTAACATCTGAAAATAATAAAAATTACGACGATCCCAGCCACGGATAGCCCCACCCGCAAGGGAAATTTCGGGACTTTGAATCACGCGCTCAGGGTCAAAAAACTGCTGAACCCCTAAGCCGTCACAGCTTGGGCAAGCCCCAGCGGGGTTGTTGAATGAGAACAGTCGCGGTTCTAACTCCATCATGCTATAGCCACAAACGGGGCACGCAAAGTTAGCAGAGAACACCAATTCTTCGGCTTTTGGATCATCCATATCGGCGACAACAGCGGTGCCGCCAGATAGCTCTAGTGCTGTTTCAAAGGATTCAGCAAGACGCTGGGCGATATCATCACGCACTTTGAAACGGTCAACCACCACTTCAATGGTATGTTTTTTCTGTAATTCGAGTTTTGGCGGGTCGGATAAATCACAAACTTCACCATCAATACGGGCGCGAATATACCCTTGGCTCGCTAAGTTATCGAGTAACTTAACGTGTTCACCTTTACGCTCCTTCACGACCGGAGCTAGCAGCATCATACGGCGATCGGTCGGCTGTGCGAGGACGTTATCCACCATCTGGCTGACGGTTTGTGCCGCAAGCGGAATATCATGATCAGGGCAACGAGGTTCACCCACACGGGCAAACAATAGACGCAGGTAATCATGGATTTCGGTGATAGTCCCGACCGTTGAACGCGGGTTATGGGAAGTGGATTTTTGTTCAATGGAGATAGCAGGGGACAGCCCTTCAATATGGTCAACATCCGGCTTTTCCATTAAAGAAAGGAATTGACGAGCATACGCGGATAGTGACTCAACATAACGGCGCTGACCTTCGGCATAAAGTGTATCAAAGGCAAGGGAAGATTTTCCTGAACCAGATAGCCCTGTAATAACTATCAGCTTGTCTCGGGGGATGATGAGATTGATATTTTTTAGGTTATGAGTGCGTGCGCCGCGGACTTCGATATTCTCCATTTACCACTTCCCGAATGAATTGATAGTGAACAAAAATGAACTTGGTAGTCTTAATTAACGAGCCAGTATTAATAAACGATTTAGTATTGCACAAAATTTGCTGAATGGATATACAGTATATGCGCTCTTTATATTTCATTCCATAGGGGGCAGATGGCAACTTATCTGTGACGCCAATAATTAGCGTCTATACTAAAAATCAGTAATGCAGATTTCACTTAAATTTGGAAAGCGCTTCGCAACTTATCATCAAGCAATCTCAATTTATGGTGCAATACAGATAGGTCGTGGTAAACTTCACGGTCAGTCCAGAGATTAAAAATTCAATGCATCAGGAGTAATAAATGGCCACCAGAGGCGTAAATAAAGTAATTCTTATCGGTAACTTAGGACAAGATCCAGAAATCCGTTATATGCCTAACGGCGGAGCTGTCGCTAACCTGACTCTGGCAACTTCTGAAAGTTGGCGTGACAAGCAAACCGGTGAAATGCGCGAAAAAACCGAATGGCACCGTGTGGTGATTTTCGGCAAATTAGCCGAAGTTGCCGGTGAATACCTGAAAAAAGGTTCGCAAGTTTATATCGAAGGTTCACTGCAAACCCGTAAATGGCAAGACCAAAGCGGTCAAGATCGTTACACCACCGAAGTTGTGGTGAATATCGGCGGTTCAATGCAGATGCTTGGTGGTCGCGGCGGTGATGCCCCATCACAAGGTCAAAGCGGCGGTCAAGGCGGTTGGGGTCAACCACAACAGCCACAAGCAGCACAACAATTCAGTGGCGGCGGCGCAGCACCTGCTCCTGCGCGTTCACCAGCACCACAAACTAATGAACCACCAATGGATTTTGATGACGATATCCCGTTCTAACGGTTACTTGAGATCTGGTTTTGTTAAGTTTTATTATTTAAATTAAATATAACAAAGGGTTGAGATAAAAGTTTACAGTGAGTCTTGTAGCTTCTGTAAACTTTTTTTTATGCTAGTTTTTGTTGTTAGGGGCTACCTTGAGAATTTGTTAATTTTTTAGTGGACTTAAGGACAGAATGAAGACAAAAGTATTTCAAATGGCGAGTGGAGAAAGCTACTCAATTCTTTTTGGTGAGGATGGTATGCCATTGCCTTACCATACTTGAGCAATTCCATACTTGGTTGTACAACGCCACCCAGCATGGAATTACGATTGAGCAACTAAACGAACCATTGGAAACTAAACAAGAAAAATGAGTGCTTAATGAGCAAAGTAGCTACGGAACTCCATGGTTCGCAAGCTGATGAAAGTTTAGCTAAAAAAGAAATACAGTCTGCCACGGATGTGGCAGCAATCAGCCGTGGTGCAAAACTAAATAGAACAGAAGTTCTAAGCATGTAGTGAATTAGTCTGAATGAAATCTGTCAACTTCGTCACCTCGGAACTTATCAATAAAAATCAGAAATGATCTATGCTAGCTACCGTTCAATACACATTTAAATTGCATTCACCTTCAGGGGTTTTCGTGCTATATTCGACTGGTTAAAGTGCATTGGCATGAAGGCGGTAACGGCATCTGCTTGACCTATAGCGTAGAAACATCATCGCCAATAAGCATAGAGTTAGAAGCATGTATACTTGGAAGTTCAAATCTTCCTGAAACAACAACCATCCGTAAGGATGAAATAACAGTTCTGAAAACACCAATTAAGAGGAATAAGCCTATGAATAATAGCCTGAAAACCAAAATATTGCGTTGGGTTAAGGCGACCGTTATTGCTGTTTCAATGGGGTTATCTGGTTCACCCAGCCTTCAACCCAATGCACTTTAATTTACCTCAGTTAAACTAGTTCTTCGATTCATCTTATCTATTTAGTTCAGCTCATCTCTGATTCAATCTGTTCCGTGTTATGATGCTTTTGTCCAGATATGTGCTAGAGCCGATCACTGCAAACACATCCTTGGCCCAAAACACGCATTACGGTAAAGGTGTCACCTTTGGCTTGGCGTTTCTGCCTTACTATAATTTATGGTTTCGCAACAGAAAAACTGATACCGTGCAATCATTTTATGGTAGATATAACAATCTGAATTTGCTATAAATGAGCTGGGGCTACCGCCTACTGCCAACAACAAATGCAACAATTACAGCTTGTAAATGGTTTGCAAGAGTTGTCAGTGACTATCACTGTCGCAGATATGCGAGGTGGCTAACATGAAACCGAAAGTTGTCAATGTTAGAAAATATCAACGCTATCGCCTAGGAAAATGGGAGGATGTTTGTCAACATCTTCGTTCACTCCCTAGACGATAAGTGTCATCGGTAGCCCCACCAAGCTTCAATTAAGCAGGCTCTGCTTCTGCGTCAACCTTAGTTGTGCTTTCAATCCCCATCATGCTGTTGTAGTGTTCTTCGAAACCAGTTTCTACAAATATCTGTTTGAATTTTTCAATGTACCTTTCAGCATTGATTCTTTCAAAGTCTATTAGGTTAATCGAATCAGAGTGAGACTCTCTATTTATGTACCTAAACAAAGGCTTAAAATCTGATTCTGTTTGGCCTAATTGCTCCAATGTTTGCTTTAGCGACTCTTTCTTATGAACAAAATTGAAGTAGTGCTCCAGTATATTTCTCATCGCGTTGGGTAGCATGTGTGCGTAGCTTGGGTTAGAACTGCTGTCTTTGACGACTTGCCAATACATTTGGTAATCATTTTGAAGTTCATCCCTCTTTAAATCATAAACGAGGCTAAACTGCGATTTGGCAACTCTATACAGTTTATATCCAGCAGGGCATTTGTTAGATGCGTTCTTGAGCATTAATAACTCGTGGAAAAAGAATAGGTTATGCGTCAGTAGGAAGACTTGTTTGAAGTTTTCGCTAAATACTTTGTGATGTATCAGGGCTGCAATATCATAGACGTAGTTGTGTGACAAGCTAGAAATAGGATCATCAATTACAACGATTCGGTTGTTTAGCAAAACAGGAGATGATTCATTTGTTGAACCTGAAGCACACTCTAGGAAGTAAAGAAAGCTAATGAGTGTTTTTTCTCCTTCACTAAGGGTGTTATATACGTCAACACTTTCACCTGTAGGGCGGGCAATTTTGTAACGTTGCTGATCGTTTGCTGCTTTAACAATTTTAAAACTGTGTATACCTAGCTCAACCAGTTGTTGATTGATATTGTTTATCGACGAATCAATGTTAGTTATTTTTTTCTGGTTTTCAGTGATGATATTTCTTTGAGCAATCTTTTGACTACAAAACAGCTCGATTTCATCGGATAGTTTTTTTATTTCAGCTTGAAGGTCGTTAACCTTTTCATCTGAAGCTGCGATGAGAGCGCTAAACTGCTCATTCAGGATCACCCAAAACTCCGAAGCTATTCTATCCAAATGGCTTTGCTTGTTTCTGACCCTATCGTTGAATAGATCTATATCTCTTTGTATTTCGGATATTGCAGTATTAACATCTGCCACTAGAGTGCTCGTATCGGTAAGCGTAACCACCGTACTCGGGTTGCTGATTTTAAGATCAATTTGAGACAAGTTGGCTGATAACTTTTCAAGCAGTAGATCTCTCTTATCTACGAAGCCATATGTAACTATATCATCTTCAAAAGCGTATACTGGAGCCGATAGTTTGCTCTTAATATCCTCAACTAAAGCTTTGTAGCTGCTAGATAACCTTTCTATCTGGCTGACTTTTTGGGAGTATGTCTCGTCAAATAGTTGATTGATCGCTTCAGTAATCGATGAGCTTAACTCTTGCTGGCAAAAAGGACACGGATTATCGGGTTTCATATATTCCAGACCTGATTTTACCCAGTCAGAATTGCCCAGTTTTTCGACTAAGTCGGATAGATATGAATCCTTAGATCCCACGATAATTTGAGTTAAAATCGGAGCATTTTCAAAGCTACTGACATCAAGGCTAATCTTGGGTAAGCTTGGACGTAGACTACCGTCTTGCCCTATTAACTCACGAGCCTCTTTTTGCAGAGATTCAATTGTAGATGTGACACTTCCACTACTTGATCTGACCTTGTTCAGAAAGCCAACTTTGTTTCTCCGTAATCCTTCTAGACAAAAATCTAGTGCGCCATTTTCATATATGGTTTTTGCTTTCCAGACAGATTCCTTTAATGAAGTCTCTTCATTTTCTATGTCACTTTGCTTGCGACGTATCTTTGTTTTGGAAACCTCGATGCTTTGGTGTAGGCGAGCTGTTTTCTCTGTTGCTTCTTCAATTGCTTGTTCGGCTTCTTTGTTTTCTTCGCTCAGAGTGAATACACCCTGAAAGTCAGGAATTTCATAGAAGTTGCTACGTATAAACTCTTGATTGTAAATCAAGATATCTTCAACCAACTCACTAGGTTGAATGGAACAGTTTCGATATTCGGGTAATTCAGGAGAATGTAAAAATTTACCTATTGTAGACTTACCAGAACCATTTAAACCATAGAACAGGTTTATCTTCTTGTTGTCAGTTTGAATAACCACTGGCGAAGTCGGTGAGTAACTAGCTACACCTTTTAGTGTTATGGTGTTAATCATTTTTTAGCTCTTGTACAATTTAGTGGATAGTTGCAGTCAATTGCATTCTCATGCTTCCCACCTAGAAAAGCAGTGACGTAGATCAGTTCCTATGACTTTGGGCACTTACACTAAGATGATCGCTGTACTTAATCTAATCCATAACTTACTAATTAAGTAAATTGTGTAGCTCACTTTTGCCCCATTATTGGTTAGAATAGTCATCTCTTTTTACCTAATTTACTTGCCATTTGACCAATTTTTGTTTATGCATGGATGTGTCTACAGAGTCGAGGAGCAAACCCGCCCCCTTTTCCATTTCAATAGGCATTGAACGCTACTTTTGATAATCCTAGATATATGTTTAGAGAAACAAGTGTGGTTACTCATACACGATTAGAATGGTATCATCGCATACAAGATAGCTTGATGTGTTTGTGTAAAGTTTTGTGTACAGAATTCATTGACAATAATGAGCTTATTGTGTGCTTTGATAAAGTGATGTGAATTGGTGACTATTCAGAGAGTTTCGTTGAATCTTCTACTCAATATATGAGACTAACAGCAGTAATAATACTGGCGTATAAACTCAAATATTAGCTATAGTTACATTATTTGCTGTTCAGCTAATAACTAATTAATACCTAATGATTAGTTATCCTATCCATTCTAATTTTTACATTAGAAAATCAAAATCATCGATTAAAGCCCTTAGTATTAAGGGCTTTAATTTTTTATGAGCAATTTCAGTTCAAATTATCACAACTCAACAACATTCTGTGACATGCCTCTCATTTGAAATCCACAACCAAGAAAAACGAAAAAAAGGGTTGTGAAGGTTAGGATTTTATGGTTTCTTAGATGCAGCAAACACAAAAATGAAAAATCAGACAAACTTTAGCTAAACAGGAAATTCATTAAACATGGATTTTAGCTAAACCAGACAGAATTAAATTACAGGAAACTCCCGTGAAAATGACTGCTAACCGTTCAAACCTACTACTTACCGCGCCACTAGCCGCGGTAGTCGTGCGTGTGGTGGTGGTCGTGGGCTTAGCGCCGTAACGGGAACAAATCACGCGATTTAGAAACCCCGCCGGCGCAAACCGAGCGGGGTTTTTTTATGACCTAAAACTCGGATCCGCAGGTTAGTGAAGGAATAAAAAATTATGAGCGAGTCGGGCACAACATCAGCACAAAAAACCTGTTTTACAGGCGCAGAATTAATCGTCCATTTGTTGGAAAAACATGGTATTACCATCGTTTCTGGTATTCCAGGCGGGGCAGCATTGCCATTCTATGATGCACTGGGGCAGAGCAAAAAAATTCGCCACATACTGGCGCGTCACGAGCAAGGTGCGGGTTTTATTGCGCAGGGAATTGCGCGTAGCACAGGCAAAGCGGCGGTGTGTATTTCCTCGAGCGGTCCCGGTGCCACTAACTTAGTGACGGCCATTGCAGATGCTAAGCTGGATTCAATTCCACTGGTATGCATCACTGCACAGGTGCCATCTTCGATGATTGGTACCGATGCGTTTCAGGAAGTGGATACTTACGGCATTTCAATTCCGATTACGAAACACAACTATTTGGTACGCAGCATTGAAGACCTGCCTCGCGTTATCTGCGAAGCATTCCGTATCGCTGAATCTGGGCGTCCAGGACCTGTTTGGATTGATATTCCAAAAGATGTACAGACAGCAACCATTGAATTAGATGCGCTGCCAGAGGTTTTACCGAAAGATAAAACCCCAAGTTTCGATATGGAAAAAGTGATCCAAGCGGCAGAAATGATCAACCGTGCGAAGCGTCCAATACTCTATTTTGGTGGTGGGGTGATTAGCTCAGATTCAACAGCGACGGCTATCGCTTTTGCAGAGAAAGCCTCTTTACCAACGACAATGACCTTGATGGCGTTGGGGACTATTCCAATGCGTCACCCGCTGTATTTGGGTATGTTGGGTATGCATGCGGCGCGTAGTACTAATATGGCCATGGAAGAGTCTGATTTGCTGATTGTTATCGGTGCTCGCTTTGATGACCGTGCCATTGGTAAAGCGGAAAAATTCTGCCCTAATGCCAAAATTATTCACGTTGATATCGATAAAGCGGAAATCAGTAAAATCAAACGTCCAGACATTGCTATCCATGCGGATGCGGGACAGATTTTGGAATTGTTGCTGCCATTAGTTGAGCGCAATGATCGTCAAGAGTGGGTTCAACAAGTTAATGATCTGAAAAATAATTATTCATTAAATTTAACCAATGCGGATGATCCATTAGATCATTATGGTTTGGTATTAGCCACCGCACGAGCCGCAGGGGAAGAGGCGATTGTTACGACGGACGTTGGGCAACACCAAATGTGGGCGGCGCAAGCTTATCCATTATCACGCCCTCGCCAGTGGTTAACATCGGGTGGTTTGGGCACCATGGGCTTTGGTTTACCCGCCGCAATCGGTGCGGCGTTGGCTCACCCAGATAAAACCATCGTTTGTTTCTCAGGTGATGGTAGCTTAATGATGAATATTCAGGAACTGGCGACAGCGGCGGAGCATCAATTAAACATTAAAATCATTTTAATGAACAACCAAGCGCTGGGTATGGTACATCAGCAGCAAGACTTGTTTTTTGAGAATCGTATCTTTGCAGCGGCTTACCCGTATCAAACGGATTTTATTAAAATTGCCTCTGGGTTTGGTTTCCAAACTTGCGATTTAAATAATGAAGCTGACCCTGAAATGGCGCTGGAAGCGATTATGAACACCAAAGGACCTTGCTTAATTCATGCCTTGATTGATGTTAATCAGAAGGTATATCCAATGGTTCCTCCTGGTGCCGCTAATATTGATATGATCGGAGCGTAATTATGGTATTTGAACATCACCCAATCGCCTTAGAATTAATTGTTCGCAACCATCCGGGCGTCATGTCACATATTTGTGGGTTGTTTGCACGTCGAGCATTTAACGTGGATGGCATCCTATGTATGCCAATTAAAGATAGGGACGAAAGTAAAATTTGGTTATTAGTTCAGAAAGATGAGCGTTTATCGCAGATGGTTAACCAAGTTGAAAAACTGGAAGACGTCCGTGAAGTTCGCTTTAGCGATGATTTGCGTGTATTTGAAACCATGCAGGATTATTTGCAGTAATTCTGAGTAATAGGTCAGCCTACAAGAATGATGGGTTGGCCTATTAAACCCCATCGCTTAAATGTGAATAGGTCATCACGACGGTGGCGTGCACATCCCCCTCAATACATAAGTAAGCGTGAGGAAAGTCTCCGCTGAAAGCGTAAAAATCCCCTGCTTCAAGAACGACATTTTGCTCATCTTCTAAGCGCAGCATTAGGGAGCCCGCGTGTACCATAATGTGTTCATGGGTGCCAACCATATGCGCTGGGCTGTTAATAATTGCGCCTCTTTTCATACTGAGTTGCCAAATTTCAGAGACGTTTCCCATGTTGATACGAAATTTAAATTGCTCTAAATAATCGCCTTCGAGTCGTGTGGCTTTCACTAAATAGGGATAAGATTCATTTTGGCGTGTAAATAAGTCACTGAGCGGAAAACGTAGCGCCGCGGCGATGGATTCTAAGGTGTCGATGCGCGGGTTTGAATCCCCTGATTCCAACTTAGAAAGGGCGGCTTTAGAGATCCCTGATAAGTGAGAAAGCTCACTCAGAGAAAGGTTTCTCGCCTGACGTAGCAGACGTACTTTCTGACCAATTTTTATATTTATTTTATTTTCCACGACACTGTCTTCCACAATATTGCTTTTATAAATTCTCATTTCTGCTGTCAATTCTAACATCTTAAATATGAAATGTCAGAAACCCAATATTATGGAAATAATATTTTGCTGAATGTAAATAAATGGAAAAATAATCTGAAATTACTTTTTAAATATACTGTTATAAAAATAAGGTTTGTTGTTTTTTCAGTATGTTATTTTATTGAATAAATTCATGATATAATTTAATTTTCATTATTCTAATTGCTGAGTATTTAACAGTATTTTATTTTAAAAAGATAATATTTTTTCGGAGTTTATATCTGACAATTAATCCTAATTGAGCAGATTAATACAAAAATGACCCCTGCTAATTCGAGTTTTCAACATTTTCGACGTTCCGCTTCTTTTGCTATTTTTACAATTACAACCAGTATCGCCGTTATCGGTATCGTGATTGGTCTCAGCATCCCTATGGTAGCGTTGCGACTGAATAATTTTGGTGTGAGTGAGTTGTACATTGGCATTATCTCCGCGGCTCCCGCCTTGGGGATGTTCTTGATTGCCCCAGTGGTACAGCGCATTGTGAAGTGGTGTGGAAAGCGTAAAGCGATGTTAATCGCGACGGTGATCTCCGCCATTAGCTTACTGCCACTATTAAGTTCTCTACCTCTATGGCTACTTTTCCCTTTGCGGTTAATTACGGGACTCGCTAGCGGAGTGATGATTTGTTTGGGGGAAACGTGGATCAACGAGTTATCCCCTGAAAACAAACGAGGGCGTATATTGGCGATTTATACAACAGTATTTACCGTGAGCCAATTATTAGGTCCATCATTTATTGCCTATTATGGTGTAGAAGATAAATCGCCTCTGTTTATTTGTACCTTAATTCACTTAATTTCTGTGGCTTTATTCCTACTGATGGATCAAAAAGTAGGGGATAGGCTGGCAGAAACGGCGTCAGAATCTAACTTTTCAATTGTTCAATTCGTGAAAGTTGCTCCCGGAATTTGCGCCGGAATTCTATTTTTTGCTTTTTTCGATGGCACTATCTTGTCGATGTTCCCAATTTACGGGATGG
This sequence comes from Providencia alcalifaciens, assembly GCF_020271745.1. Taxonomy (NCBI): domain Bacteria; kingdom Pseudomonadati; phylum Pseudomonadota; class Gammaproteobacteria; order Enterobacterales; family Morganellaceae; genus Providencia; species Providencia alcalifaciens. The sequence continues at coordinate 1,915,189 of NZ_CP084296.1, forward strand.
GCATGGGGCATACCGAGGCGGTTGCAGCGATGATGATCAGCGCAATTTTGGCGGGGGATGCGATTATGCAGATGCCGTTTGGTTGGTTAGCTGACCATATGAATCGCGAAAAATTGTACCGTATTTGTGGTGTGGTCACGCTGGGGGCGAGTATGCTGCTGCCGTTCTTAATGACTCACACTGACTTTATTTGGATTTTACTGTTTGTGTTGGGAGCGACGGCTGGCGCCATTTACACCATCGCTTTAGTGCAGATTGGTCAATATTTCAGAGGAAATGAGCTGATTATAGCCAACGCGGCAGCGGCAATGTTATGGGGCATTGGTAACCTTTCTGGCCCATTATTGGCAGGGGCTGCAACGGCAATTTCACCGTCTGGTTTACCAATGTTATTGATTGGAATCGCGGGGCTATTTTTATGGTTTACTCGTGAAAAGTATGGTGCTCAAGCCATTGAACAACAAGCTCAGTAACGTCTTTTGGTCGTCCATGTATTAAAAAAATCCCTGAGTTTTGGCTCAGGGATTTTTTATTGGCGACCAACTATTCTATCACTCGATAAACCACTAAATTTTCACGAAACTCATCAGGGCGATGGTTTGACCAAAACAGTTCCATGCCTTCAGGAGCAGGTTGAACGTCTTTGGATAACACAATCAGCCAGCGGCACTGTTGTGGTTTTTCAAATTCCATCTGTCTTTGATGCAAAATACCCGTGTAGTAATAGAGCATTGGTGCTTCTGATTCCCCAAGGTTTTCGGAGGCCATACAGTCACTCGGTGTAAATTGCCCTTCTAAATGATGATGAAGGTCTACAAAAACTCCTTCATAACCTTTTGAATAATCAATCCAACCAACAAATAATGTGAGAATAATGCTCCACACACTCACCATTCCCAGTGACCAGTTTCTTATTGCTTGGAAAGCGCTGTCTGATGAGGAAATAAGACGGTTGCGGAAGAACCAAAAACAGGTAATAAAAATGCCAGCTATTAATGCAAACACAGAAAAATTCATTTGGTAATCAAGAGGTAACCAGCGACCAAAAATAGAGAGCCATTGAGCGTGATGACCAATAAGTACGAGGGCGTAGCAAATCCACAGAAAGAGAATCACCCCAGACCAGAAGAGGGCGGCGAAGCGTGCAAATGCGTTTAAGATTTTCTCTGAAAACCAGCTAAGAGCCTGCACACCGAGGATCGCCATCGGAGCAATAAAGGGCAGTAAATAGAGCGCTCGGCCACTGGCAGACATTTGCAAAAATATCACGCCAAGGACAGGAAATATGGCAATCAAATATTCATTATGATCGCGCAGGCGTTTGAGTGGATGACGTAAAAAATAGGCAGTTGCCAGCAGCCCTGCTGGAAATGCAAAGAATGCGACGGCAGAAGGAATGCGTGTGAAATTGGCTTTAGCCCCTAACTTTTCAACAGAGAATCCAAGAAAGCGGCCAATGTTATTTTCCCAGAACCAAGTCACGAATAGCTCGGGGTGTTGCACATACAGCATAATTGGCCAAGGTAGGATAACAATGAGAGCGACCAAGCCCGCGAATAGTGCAGGTAGCCAAAACTGTTTAGATCGGCACTGAGCGAGAAACGCAGGCGCCAAAAATAGGCTGATCCACAGGACTCCGGGAATAAATACGCCTTTAGATAAGGTGGTGATAATGGTTCCAATGCAGAGCCAGAAGGCGGACGCTGTAATTTTCTGTTGCTGAATTAACCCTAATAAACCATATAACCCGATGGTTGCCCCTGTCATTAATGAAACATCCGTGAACATTTCATGGGTGTGTCGCAATACTCCCGGCACACAAACATACAGAGCAAAAGCTGTCCAAATACGGACATCAGCAAAACTTTCAGATTTAAAAAAGCGGCGAGCTAATAAAATAAAAAATGAAAAATTAATAATAGAAAAAAATAAGCTCGCGCTGCGTGCGGCATCATACAGTGGCATTACACCAGAAAGCAGATGAGAAAAAACTGTCGCCGTCCAATAATAGAGTGGCGGTTTTTCCATGAAAGGTTCGCCAGCATTAGTAGGAACTAGCCAATTTCCAGTTTCATACATGGTTTGAATAATACCGAAACTGTAGTTTTCATCTTGCTTCCATGGACTATGGCCATAAATCCCGGGAAGGAGATAAATCAGTAAAAATACGGCAAAAATTATTAAGGCACTTTTGGGTATTGTTTTAATTGAGGTTGTAATAGTTGACATAATATTTATAGCGAGTGTTAAGTATTATTAAAAAATATATTTATAAAAATAATCACCAGAGAAATGAGTTATTTAATTAGTATCAGAGAATAAATACTTTCATAAACAGATTATTTATTAAAAACTCAATATTAATGGGGATTTTAGCAACACTCTCACACGTGTATTTAAACAAAGGGTATATAAAACGGAATATGACTGGTTTTTATGGAAGATCGTGAAAATACGGCTCAGTTTTTATGGTGAGTGATTAAAAAGTAGCCAGCTATAAAACACTTGATCAACTCCCCCCTTTCGAACGATAATTACGCTCTTCACAATTCGCCTCACTTTGCTCTAAAAGCCAAACGTTTGCGCACTGTCCCTAGAGAGTCATTCTGTTTACCTGTTATCTCGGTTCAGTGAACATTTTTAAAAAGGTAATCGTTTACGTGAGTTTCAGTTTGAGACGATATTCGCTAAGTCACCAAGCAAAAAATGAATCAATGCTTAGAGAAAGCTTAGCAAAAATAGTGATATAGAATTTTCTAAAATTAATAGCAGAGGTATACCATGGCAGGCCAACAGGCTTCATCCAATTGCAAATTGGATTCATATTTTAAGATCACAGCGCGTGGCTCATCAGTGCGCCGCGAAATCATTGCGGGATTAACGACATTCTTAGCGATGGTTTATTCTGTCATCGTCGTGCCGGGTATGTTAGGGCAAGCAGGCTTTCCACCAACTGCCGTGTTTATCGCAACCTGTTTAGTGGCAGGTTTCGGTTCTTTATTAATGGGTTTATGGGCGAATCTGCCAATGGCAATTGGCTGCGCAATCTCATTAACGGCATTTACCGCCTTTAGCTTAGTGTTAGGGCAACACATTAGTATCCCAGTTGCACTGGGTGCCGTGTTCTTAATGGGGTGCTTATTCACCATTATCTCTGTGACTGGTATTCGTAGTTGGATTTTACGTAATATGCCAATGGGTGTGGCTCACGGTACGGGTATTGGTATTGGTCTGTTTTTACTCTTGATTGCAGCGACGGGCGTTGGCTTAGTGGTTAAAAACCCAAATGCAGGCTTACCTGTTGCGCTGGGTGATTTCACTTCATTCCCTGTTTTAATGTCTCTGATTGGTTTAGCGGTGATTTTTGGGTTAGAAAAACGCCGTGTGCCGGGTGGGGTGTTATTAGTCATTATCGCAATTTCGATTATTGGATTGATTTTCGACCCAGCGGTTAAATACCAAGGTTTCTTTAAATTGCCTTCATTCGGTGAAGATGGTTTATCGCTGATGTTTAGTATGGATATCATGGGTGCCCTTCAAGCGGCAGTTTTGCCAAGCGTTCTGGCATTAGTGATGACGGCAGTTTTTGATGCAACGGGGACTATCCGCGCTGTTGCGGGTCAAGCGAACTTGCTGGATAAAGACGGTCAGATTATTGATGGGGGAAAAGCATTAACTGCTGACTCCGTAAGCAGCATTTTTGCAGGGGCTATCGGTGCATCGCCAGCCGCGGTATATATTGAATCCGCAGCAGGAACCGCAGCAGGCGGTCGTACAGGTTTAACCGCCGTAGTTGTTGGTGTTTTATTCTTATTTATCTTGTTCTTATCACCATTGTCTTATCTGGTCCCTGCCTATGCGACGGCACCAGCGCTGATGTATGTGGGGCTGTTGATGCTGAGCAATGTCTCGAAATTGGATTTCGATGATTTTGTGGATTCGATGTCAGGTTTACTGTGCGCGGTATTCATCGTATTAACCTGTAATATCGTCACCGGTATTATGTTAGGTTTCGCATCACTGGTTATCGGGCGTATTTGTGCGGGTGAGTGGCGTAAACTGAACATTGGTAGCGTAATTATCGCGGTTCTGCTGGTAGTGTTTTATGCTGCGGACCTTGCTATCTAAAGGTAATTCTTATGATAGGGCGGCAACTGCTGTCGCCCTTTAACGGATTGTTGCGATTCGTTCTAAAGTTCAAATTTTTTTCCCGTCAAATAGCCTGTTAAGGATAGAATAGTGCTAAGGCGGTAAATGAAGTGAAAATGCCTATTTTCAACCAGTGGCTGCCTTGACTGAAAATCTCATGGTCTGGACGGTGCTATCTCTTACTATGCGGCGGCAGGCAAATTTTGGGTTCTCCCGTTATACTTTAAGCTGCGATATTTAGGGTATGCATTAGTTAATAAGTAAGGGCAACATGGAAATTTTCTTTACTATTCTTATTTTGATCTTGGCTGTCTCTGTTTCTGGTGTGGTGACGAAAGTCATTCCCATCCGTATTCCCCTTCCCCTTATTCAAATCGCTATCGGTGCATTATTAGCGTGGCCTCAGTTTGGGTTACATGTCTCTTTTGACCCTGAACTTTTTATGGTTCTGTTGATTCCACCGCTGTTATTTGTCGATGGTTGGAAAACACCTACCCGTGAATTTTTCCAGAATGGGCGAGAAATTTTCATTCTGGTATTAGTGCTAGTGTTGGTAACCGTTGTCGGGATTGGTTATCTGATTTACTGGCTGATGCCAGGTATTCCGCTTATTGCCGCCTTTGCGTTGGCTGCGGTGCTTTCCCCAACAGATGCGGTGGCATTGTCCTCTATTGTCGGGAAAGGGCGAATACCCAAGCGCATGATGAGCGTACTCGAAGGGGAAGCATTGATGAACGATGCTTCCGGTCTGGTGGCGTTGAAGTTCGCCGTGGCGATTGCCATGGGAACGATGGTCTTCAGCGTATCGGGTGTCACAATCGAATTCTTTAAAGTCGCAGTAGGTGGCCTGTTGGCGGGTATTGCTGTGACTTGGCTATACAGTAAGTCTCTGCGCTTAATGAGCCGCTGGAGTGGGGATGACCCCGCAACGCAAATCGTCTTTATGTTGCTGTTACCATTCGCCTCCTACATGATTGCGGAACATATCGGTTTCTCCGGTATTTTGGCGGCGGTTGCTGCGGGTATGACTATCACCAAATCCGGCGTTATCCGCAATGCGCCTTTGGCGATGCGTTTGCGTGCTGATAGCGTCTGGTCGATGCTAGAGTTTGTCTTTAACGGCTTAGTGTTCATTATGCTCGGTCTGCAATTACCGGGGATTTGGGAAACATCGGTTATTCAAGCGGAACTCGACCCAAGCGTGGAAACCTGGATGCTGTTCGCCGCGGTGGTCATTATCTATTTTGCACTGCTGCTATTACGTTTTTGTTGGCTATGGTTGATGAAGAGATTCAGCCGTTTGTTCCTGAAAAAACGCCCATTACAGTTTGCTAATTATACGGTACGCGAACTGTGGTTAGCGTCGTTTGCCGGAGTTCGCGGGGCGATTACCTTAGCCGGTGTGCTCTCGGTGCCACTGTTTTTAACTGATGGTTCACCATTCCCTGCAAGGTACCAGCTGGTGTTTATCGCCGCAGGGGTGATTTTATTCTCCATTTTTGCGGGCGTTGTGGCGTTACCGCTTCTGCTGCGCAATTTTAAAGTGGGGGATAAAGAGGCAGATATTAACGAGATCCGTATGGCGAAAGCAGCAATGGCAGAAGTGGCGATTGTCAGCTTGAACAAGATGCAAGAGCGTTTATCGGCGGATGTGGAAGAGCAACTAGACTCAGAAGACATCAACGAGGTTGCGACAAGGGTGATTGGTCATTTACGTCGTCGGACGGCAGACCAAGACGAAATGGAGCATAACTTGCAAATTGAAGACCTTGAGCGACGTTTTCGCTTAACGGCGCTACGTGCAGAACGCGGTGAGCTCTATCACTTACGTGCAACACGTAAAATTAGCAATGAAACCTTGCAAAGCTTGCTGGTGGATCTGGATTTATTAGAAGCCGTGCTGATTGAAAAAGAGCATTAAAACGAAAAAACGAGTATTCTACGGGCATTCTTATTTGTTAAATCATTGTGCTTGAGAGTGAACAACAATGTGGTTACTCGTATTCACGACGCTGCTATGGGCAGCGTCTTTTAGTTTAATGGGGGAATACCTCGCGGGGCAGGTGGATAGCTGGTTGTCTGTACTTATCCGCGTGAGTTTAGCTTCTCTGGTATTCCTACCTTTCCTGCGTTGGCGTAACTTCAGCGCCAAAGTGATCTCACTGTATATGCTGGTGGGGGCTTGCCAGCTGGGGATCATGTATTACTTTGTTTTCCAAGCCTATAAATACCTGAGCGTGGCAGAATTTTTGCTATTTACGGTATTAACCCCGCTGTATGTGACATTGATTTACGACCTTTTAGAGCGCCAACGCCTACGTAAAGGCTATCTGTTTAGCTCGATATTAGCCGTGATTGGTGCCGCCATTATTCGTTATGATCACCTCAGCGAATCATTCTGGATTGGATTGATGTTTGTGCAGCTCGCGAACATCTTCTTTGCACTTGGGCAGGTGGGTTATAAGCGTTTAATGGAAGTGTACCCAATCCCCCAGCACCAAGCCTTTTCGTGGTTCTACCTCGGGGCGACGTTGATAGCCTTGATAGGATGGCTGCTGTTTGGTAATAAGGCGATGGTGCCGACAAGCCAAGCTCAATGGATAGTTTTACTATGGCTGGGTGTGGTTGCGTCGGGAATAGGCTATTTTCTGTGGAACTACGGTGCCACAAAAGTGGATGCCGGAACCCTCGCGATAATGAATAACATGATGGTTCCAGCAGGTTTATTAGTGAATTTTGCCATTTGGCAACAACATCCAGATTGGCTCAGTTTTACCATGGGGTCGAGCCTGATAATTGCGTCTCTGTGGGTGCATAAGCGCTGGATCCTCGCACCGACTTCACGTAAGACAAATTCTCCACCGCGTGATCAGTAGCGGTATTGGTAAATGTTTCAATGGCTGGCTGGCGCTGTTCCCCTTCACGACATGCAGCGTACAGTCGGCTCCATAACCCATTACCTAAGGTTTTCGTCTTAATCAAACCTTGCTTTTCAAACGAATCCACCGCCCAGTGTGGCAGTGCTGCAATCCCCATTTTAGCCGCGACCATCTGAATTAAAATCAGCGTATTATCGACGGTTTTGATATTCGGTGAAACACCCGCTGGCTGTAAGAAATGACGCCAGATATCAAAACGTTGACGCTGAACTGGATAAATCATCAATGTCTCTTTAGCTAGATCATGAGGCTCAATTAACGGCTTTTTAGCCAATGGATGGTCATTTGCCACCACCAATTTTACTTCATAATCAAACATCGGCGTGTAGTGTAAATCTTGATCCGCAAGAATATCGGAGGTCATCACGATATCTAATTCCCGCGAAAGTAATTCGGGTTGCGGGTCAAAAGTTACGCCAGATTTGAAATCAACGGTCACTTGCGGCCATGCTTGCCTAAACTGTTGCAATGCAGGTGTCAGCCACTGAATACAGCTGTGACACTCAATCGCGATACGCAGCGTACTGATAGTCGGTTCATTGCAGACACGAATCGCATCTTTCACCATTGGCAAAATACGTTGCGCTAATTGCAGCAGAACTTCCCCTTGAGGTGTGAAATGGATGGGCTGAGTTTTACGAACAAACAGTTTGTAGCCTAAGCGATGCTCTAAATCACTAAATTGGTGAGATAGCGCAGACTGAGTCTGGTGCAGGTGCGTCGCAGTGGCAGCTAATGATCCGTATTGGCTGAGCGCCTGCAACGTTTTTAAATGTTTTAATTCGATCATGAGAAACCTTCAAGTAGACGATGAATAATTTGCGCTTGTGCTTTATACAGTACCTGTTGATTATAGATGTGTAAACATCTAGACGGCTAAATATTTTAAGGGGTCAATATGTCTGTTATAAATCATACACTTGGTTTTCCACGTGTCGGTCTGAAAAGAGAACTCAAACGTGCACAAGAAGATTATTGGGCAGGCAAAATTGACCAATCTGCACTTCTTGAAACGGGTTACCAATTACGTGTTCGTCACTGGGAACAACAAAAAAATGCAGGTGTAGACCTGCTGCCAGTCGGTGACTTTGCGTGGTATGACCAAGTTTTAACTACCAGTTTATTACTAGGAAACGTTCCGCCACGTCATCAAAATGAAGATGGCACTGTCGATTTAGATACCTTATTTCGTGTAGCTCGGGGTCGTGCACCAACAGGCAAGCCAGCGGCGGCGGGAGAAATGACGAAATGGTTTAATACTAACTATCACTATATCGTGCCGGAATTCCAGCAAGGACAACAATTTAAACTATCGTGGAATCAATTGTTTGACGAAGTCGACGAAGCGTTAAAACTCGGTCACAACGTTAAACCTGTCGTCATTGGTCCGATTACCTACCTGTGGTTAGGAAAAGTGAAAGGTCCTGTCTTTGACCGTCTATCCTTACTGAAGGATCTGCTACCTGCTTACCAAGAAATTCTCACTCGACTGGCTGAAAAAGGCGTGGAATGGGTACAAATTGACGAGCCAGCACTGGTACTGGATTTACCTATCGAATGGCAGAACGCTTACCAACAAGCATATCAATCTCTGGCGGGTAAAACTAACTTACTGTTAACGACCTATTTTGACGGTATTAGCCATCACTTGGATGTGATTAAACAACTGCCAGTGCAAGGGCTACATGTGGATGTGGTTGCAGGCAAGGATGATATCGCAGCATTGCATCAAGCGCTCCCTGCGGACTGGGTGCTTTCGCTAGGGTTAATTAACGGGCGTAACGTATGGAAAGGGGATTTAGGCGAGAAATTCCAACAGGTGAAACCGCTGCTAGGAGAGCGAGCTCTGTGGGTAGGTTCATCTTGTTCATTACTGCATAGCCCGATTGATTTAAACGATGAGACGCGTCTGGATGCCGAAGTGAAAAGCTGGTTTGCTTTTGCTCTGCAAAAATGTGAAGAACTGGCGCTATTGACGAAAACACTCAATCAGCCAACGGCAGAAAATATTGCAGCACTCGAAACCTATAGTGCGCCAATTCGTGCTCGCCGTACCTCTTCTCGGGTCAATAATGTGGAAGTTGCTCAGCGTTTAGCGGCAATTAGCGATAAAGATATTGAACGTACTCGCCCCTATGTGGAACGTGCTGAGCTTCAGCGTCAACGCTTTAATCTGCCGTTGTGGCCAACCACGACAATTGGATCTTTCCCGCAAACCAGTGAAATTCGCTCCTTACGCCTTGATTTCAAAAAGGGCAATGTGGACCAACTGAATTACCGCACGAGTATTAGTGAGCACATCAAACAGGCGATTAAGGAGCAGGAGCTATTGGATATTGACGTCCTCGTGCATGGTGAAGCTGAGCGAAACGACATGGTGGAATACTTCGGTGAACACTTCGATGGTTATGTCTTTACGCAAAATGGTTGGGTACAGAGTTACGGTTCTCGCTGCGTGAAGCCCCCGGTGATTATTGGTGACATTAGCCGCCCAGAAGCCATTACCGTAGAGTGGGCTAAGTATGCGCAGTCATTGACGGATAAACCCGTTAAAGGAATGCTGACAGGCCCAGTGACAATCCTGTGTTGGTCATTCCCTCGGGAAGATGTCAGTCGTGAAACGATAGCCAAGCAAATTGCGCTGGCATTACGTGATGAGGTGGATGATTTACAAAAATCAGGTATTGGTATCATTCAGATTGATGAGCCAGCATTACGTGAAGGGCTGCCATTGCGCCGCGATGAATGGAATGACTATCTGACTTGGGCGGTGGATGCCTTTAAATTAAGTGCCGCTATCGCTGATGATGAAACTCAAATTCATACCCATATGTGTTATTGCGAGTTCAATGACATCATGGATTCAATTGCTGCGCTGGATGCCGATGTGATCACCATTGAAACGTCGCGCTCGGATATGGATCTATTAGACGCATTCGAAGATTTTGATTACCCAAATGAAATTGGTCCGGGGGTTTATGATATTCACTCGCCTAACGTCCCAAATGTAGAGTGGATTGTGGCGCTATTACGTAAGGCTGCACAGCGCGTGCCCGTGGAGCGTTTATGGGTGAACCCTGACTGTGGTTTAAAAACCCGTGGATGGGCAGAGACTCGCCAAGCGCTGGCTAACATGGTGGAAGCGGCGAAAAAACTGCGAAATGAGTATCAAAGCTAGTTCAGCAAAAAGCCCACTTTTAAAGTGGGCTTTTATTTGTGCCAAAGACTGGAGTGTATAAATGCGACAGCTATTTTTTCTTGGGATTATGTTGTGTTTTGATTCTTTGCTTTCTAACAAATTATAGTGTTGTTGTATCAGGTGTGCGTTTATTTTTATATAGACCGAGGCTCAATTTAACCAAAGGATATGGTATTGAAAATAAACATATTAATAGAAAATTACAGCATGTTAGTCGTGATGGATTTAGGCCATTTACTGCTGATATTTGAAGAATATGGATAGATAGAAAAGCATTGCCTCATGAAGTAAAAAAGATTAGCAGATAATTTTTTATTACCTTTATTCAACATACGTGAGTCTTATCAAAACCTAATTAATCAGACATATCAAACAGGAACTTAAGCTAAATTATGCTATCTTGTTTCCCTTAAGGAAAACTAAAAAGGTACTGCGTCATGTCAGAGAAAGACTCTCCAGAAGCCAGCGAATGCCAATATGTTTCTTATCATATCCCTAAATGGACAGAAGATGGAACATGCCATTGGGATGATGTTCAGCTTCAACCTAAATCCTTTAATGCCGAAGCAAAGTGTATTTTACCTCCGAGGAAAGTTATTCCTGTCATTTTTCTTCCTGGGATCATGGGAACGAATTTAATGTCAAAGGGCGATGATAAAAAAGAAATGTGGCGAGGGGATGCAGGGTATGAAATTTTTCTACAATGGGCTGAAAGAACAGGACATGAAAGAAAAAAAATATTAAACCCTGAAACAACAACCGTTGATAACAGAGGTTTAGTTGATAAAGAAGTCTATACGCCCTTTTCTGATGACGGATATCTATTTCCTAAACGTCATGATAGAGGGTGGGGGGAAGCACTTAATTATAGTTATGGGCGTTTCCTGAGTGTTTTTCAGGCTGCATTAATTAATGACTGGCAGAGTAATGTCCTTAATTTCGAACTTACAAGTAAAGGTAATATTAATTTACCATATGTCAGTATTCTAAATGAATTTGTCGAGACACCATTTGGGACGGAAGAAAAAGAGAATGAGCAAAAATTAACCCAAAAAGAACTCGACCATTTTAATCACTTTTTATTTCCATTGCATGTTTTTGGCTATAACTGGCTTGCGGATAATGCCGAATCCGCATCTAAACTTGTGGAGTATATCGATAAAGTAATTAATTTATACCGGTGTTATGGATATGGTTTAGCGGTAGAGAAAGTCATTTTAGTCACTCATTCCATGGGAGGATTAGTCGCTCGATATGCGATGAATCCTTCACCTGAATCAGCGTTTGAGGGATGCGAAAACAAAGTGTTAGGTGTTGTTCATGGCGTTATTCCGGATTTAGGATCTCCTGCTGCTTATAGACGAATGGGAACGGGGGCGAGTGAGGAAGGCTATACTGCAGGGCGAATTTTAGGGTGGTCCGCTAAAGAATTAATGCCAGTTCTAGCGCAATCTCCAGCGCCTTTACAATTGCTTCCTTACCCTTCCTATAAGTCACCATGGTTATTTATTCCAGAGGAAGGTAGTTACCCTCAAACAAAAGATCCTCAAACAGGAAAATCTGATCCGTTTAAGGATATTTATCTTAGAAATGATGTTTGGTGGAAACTTTATAGACCTGACATTTTAGATAAGGAAAAAAGGGTAGTAGATAATAATTGGTTTGCTTATAACGACATTATGGATGATACGGTTCGTAACTTCATGAATCACCAGGAAAAAGGTTTATACCATTCCAATACCTATGTTTTTTATGGTAATAAAGTTGAATCGGATGGCTATCTTGATTGGGCACCAACCAAGTTAACCGTAAGCCCATATGTATTCTCCCAAGGCGAACCTCATTTACCGCCAACAAATCGGCAAAAACGAGAAAAAGGTCAGTTGGCTAAAGAGTTTAAATTAAATTCATCAAAAACGGCTGGTGATGGTACGGTGCCTGTCGAGTCGTTTTCGGCTATCTACTCCCACCCGTCAATCAAAAGTATTTTAGCAACGAATGTTGACCATCAAGACGCTTACAAGGTTGATGATGTTGCTGACATAAAAAAGAGACCGGCAATTCAATTTACGTTAAGAGCAATTATTAAAATGGTTATGGATGTGCCATTAAATGATTAATAAATATCTTGGTTTACTGATTGGCTTGTTTTTATTCTCACTTACTTTTTTGGGCTTGGTTGTTTATGACAAAGAAAGCCGTTTAACTGAAAAGGATTATATTTTGATAGATGCATTCTTTGAAAACGCCAAACCTCAGTGTATTGGGCGATTTGTCGTTGATATTCCCATTCCATTTAATAATATGAAAGATAATCAGTCATTTATTGATGATTTTCGTATTGAAAGTAAGTTCATTTATCCTCCTGCGTTTAAGCAACGGATTGAGTTGCGAGAGCAAGAGCTTAGCAATGGAAAAACGAGTGAAAAAAATGCACCAGTGTTAAAGGAAATCATCAAATTACCTGATGGTAAAGGAGTTATTTTCGACAGGAACAAACCAGGGTCTGATGACTCCTATAGGACACTAGAGGCTCATGTTTATACTGAAATGATTGCATTTGTTATTACAACAAATATTAGAGATTTTTCTGATAAAAAGTATGAAAAGAAGAAAATGGATTTTTTGGCTAGAGGGTTCAGCGAAATTCAGGCTAATGAGAAACCGACTAAATTAGCGGCTATGAAATCACTCATATCTCGATTGTCAGGGCGAAAAAATGAAGAGATCCCAACCGATAGTGGTGTTTGTATTCCGAACGGGTTTATTGCGGATGATGAAGATAAACATGAAGAAATTATTTCATTTACTTATGAAAATGATGATTTTATCTTAGGATTTAGATCCGATAATACGGCTATTGGTTCTGATGATACGTTGTTTAATCGCAGTCCACAAATCAATGAAGCTATGTCATTAGCTAAGAAAAACACTATTAAGAAAGAAAAGTTATCACCAAATGGAATCCCATCCCTAGAATGGCTAATGGTAGGAAAACAAAATAAGCAAGAAGATAATGACATGTTTGAATTTATTTTGTATTCAAATGAAAAGATTGCTGATTCACAGAAACCGTTGCTATACATTGGGTTAAACAATGCAGACAAAAATACCCAATATAACCAATGGCAAATGGTCGAAATTTGGGATCGGATTATCGGTTCGCTACGTTATAAACCGAATGCGTTTTAATTCACGCTAGAACGAGAATCCTATTCTTATCGCTCTGATTTAATATAAAGAGACTTACATACATTGCGACTTTTCAACTCAATAAAAATGTCACTCTAAAGCGATAAATGCCCACTTTTGAAGTGGGCTTTTATTTGTGCCAAAGACTGGACTTAACCGAACAGTTTTTGTTTCAGTAAGTTCATGCCAATTGACGCTAAATCGATATTTTCTGGCAGCACACCATTCGGGCTAGCGCTGTCTACGATAGTCGGTAAATATTTAGCGACCATATCGGTTGCTTGTTGTGGATCTAAACCAACGCGCTGAGCGAGTTCTTGGATCCCTGAATCACCGAAAACTTGCATTAACTGGCTAGCATTAACTGGCAAATTTTCACCTTCAGCAATCCATGATGAAACGATCCCGCCTAAGCCTTCAGTGTTAAATTTATCGACGACACCAGAGAGCCCGCCTTGCTTTTCAACCCAATCAATAACAGATTGAAACTGTTGCATTTTATCACCTGCAACCATGCTTAACACTTGATCAAACAGACCCATTTTGACTCCTCGATAACGTAATTGATGCGTTCAATTCCAAGTATGGAACATTTTACAAAAAATAATAGGCGGCTATTTTGGGGAATTTACTCAACAGGTCAATGAAAATTAGAGACAAGGAGGGAATTAAATAGGTGTACAAATTAGTCGATTAAAAATCAATCAAAATACTCACAATTTTTATCACATTTTCTTGTGAAGGGCAGTATAAGGTTGTTAAGTTTAAAATTGTTTAAATATCATGAATATAGTAAATAAATGGTTAAAATTTATATTATCTTTAGTGTGATGATAGTCATGTGTTTGTGAATTTGGTTATGTAAAAATTCACAATATTCACCGTAATTCACAATATTCACCAGAATTTATCATTTGTTGGAACTGACAACATCAGGGGGCTAAATGGAAAATACTGTTAACCATGTTGGCGTTATTGGTCTGGGTTCGATGGGAATGGGGATCGCGCAATCATTAATAAGAAACAAGATCCCAACCTATGGGTTTGATTTAAATCCACAAGCGTGTGAGGCGCTACTCGAATATGGGGCGCAAGCCACAGGGCAAGATGCTGCGCAGTATGCTCAACAGTTAGATGCGTTACTTATGGTCGTCGTCAATGGTCGGCAGGTTGAGGCGATTTTGTTTGGTGGTGAGAAACCACTGGTAGAGCAGCTTCGTCCAAATACTGTCATTGTGTTGCACAGCACACTGGCTGCGGAGCAGACAAAACAGATAGCGCAGCGCCTTGCTGAACACCAGCTTCCATTAGTGGATGCGCCTATATCTGGCGGAGCGATTAAAGCGGCAGAAGGTCAATTGACCGTCATGGCATCGGGCTCTCCTGAGCTATTCGCTCAGCTTTCTACGGTATTTGAGGCAATTTCAGAGCGTCTTTATCGCGTGGGGGATGAAATCGGCCTAGGCTCAACCGTAAAAACTATCCATCAGCTATTGGCGGGGGTGCATATTGCGGTTGCAGCGGAAAGTATGGCGCTGGCGGCAAAAGCGGGCATCAATTTAGATGTGATGTATGACATCGTCACTCATGCTGCTGGTAATTCATGGATGTTCGAGAACCGTATGCAGCATGTGCTTGATGGAGACTACACCCCTAAATCGTCAGTCGATATTTTTGTGAAAGACCTCGGTTTGGTGATGCAAACCGGAAAAGCGCTGAATTTCCCACTGCCACTGGCAGCAACGGCGCATCAAATGTTTATCTCAGCCAGTAATGAAGGTTTTGGCTTACAGGATGATAGTGCGGTTATCAAAACCTTTAAGGGTATTACTTTACCGGAGAAAAAGGCATGACAGTGAAATTAGGCGTGATTGCTGATGATTTTACCGGCGCGACAGATATTGCAGGCTTTATGGTACAAAACGGCTGGAAAGTGGTGCAGCTACTGAATGAGCCAAATGAAAATACACCAATTCCTAAAGATGTAGATGCCATTGTGGTGAGTTTAAAAAGCCGTTCTTGCCCAGTGGATGAAGCGATAAGTGCCTCGGTAAATGCATGTCGCTGGCTGAAAGAATCAGCGCAGTGCCAGCAGATTTTCTTTAAGTATTGCTCAACCTTTGATTCAACAGAGAGAGGCAACATTGGTCCAGTGACCGATGCATTGATGAAACAGCTGGACACGTCATTATCATTAGTGTGCCCAGCATTGCCCGTTAATGGTCGTACCGTGGTACATGGGCACCTGTTTGTGAATGGTCAATTGCTCAATGAAAGTGGAATGCAGCACCACCCAGTGACACCAATGACCGATGCCAACCTGATGCGCGTCATGGAGAAACAGTCAGCAGGTAAAGCTGGGCTGATTAATCTTGCGACAGTGCAAAAGGGCAGCGCTGCTATCACTGAACAGTTAGAACAGCTACGCCAGCAGGGTATCCGTTATGCGGTTGTGGATAGCTTCACGATGGATGATTTACTGCCGATTGCTCAGGCTTCGCAATCACTGCCTTTATTAACGGGCGGATCAGGATTGGGGGCTGCCCTTGCGAATATTGATAGCCAAGTGGCTTGGGGACAAGGGGAAGGCCGCGGCACTAAGCCCACGGGGAAAGACAGAAAAACGGTCATTTTATCGGGTAGCTGCTCACTAATGACCAACAAGCAAGTACAAAGCTATCAACAAGTCGCACCTAGCAAGGCGTTAGATGTGGGTGAATGTATCAATAATCCAGACTATGCAACCGTATTAGCACAATGGGTTAAAGACCAGAAAATTACAGGGTTAGCACCTTTGTTATATGCCACCCAACCACCAGAATTATTGAAGCAAACGCAGGAAAAATACGGCGCCACATTATCGAGTACAGCGGTAGAGAATGTGTTTGGGCAGGTGGTGACGTTACTTCAGCAGCAAGGTTATAACACTTTTATTATCGCGGGCGGCGAAACCTCTGGAAAAGTGGTGCAACGCCTTGGAACTGAACAATTAAGTATTGGCTCGCCTATCGCGCCGGGTGTGCCTTGGGTACAAGACTTAGCAAGCGGTAACTGGTTAGCACTGAAATCAGGCAATTTTGGTCAAGAGAATTTCTTCCAGTTAGCACAGGAGATGGTTAATGAGTAATGAAAAGGCGCTACGCCAAGAGTTAGTGGATTGGGCGAAGTCAATGTTTAATCGCGGCTACAGTAGCGGTGGCGCAGGCAACATCAGCGCGCGCTTGCCGGATGGCTGCATTATTGTCACCCCGACTAACTCGAGCTTTGGCGATTTAGATTCTGAGCGCCTGAGCAAGCTCGATGCGCAAGGTAACTGGATTGATGGTGACAAGCCAACAAAAGAAGTTTCCATGCACATGGCAATGTATTTGCAGCGTCCAGATTGCCAAGCGGTTGTTCATCTACATTCACCTTGGCTAACGGCACTGTCCTGTTTACCCAATTTAGATACCGCAAACTGCTTACCGCCGATCACGCCTTATTATGTGATGCGTGTGGGCAAATTACCTTTGATTGAATATTTACCACCGGGTGATGACCGTATTGGCGAAGAAATCGCAAAATTAGCGCCGAATCATAATGCGATTTTACTCTCTAACCACGGCCCCGTTGTTGGCGGCAAAACCTTAAGACAGGCATTTTTTAATGCGGAAGAATTAGAAGATACCGCGCGCCTATACATTACATTGCGCCCACACGGCTTCACCACGTTAACGCAAGAGCAGGTTCACGAGCTCGAAAGCCGTTATCCACAGAAATGAGGCGATAGACATGGCTAAATTTGCAGCAAATCTCAGTATGATGTTTAACGAAGTTCCGTTTATTCAACGCTTTGAACGTGCCGCTCAGGCTGGGTTTAAAGGCGTTGAGTATCTTTTCCCTTATGAAGAAGATGCGGATGTTATTGCGAATGAACTGAAAAAACATCAGCTTACTCAAGCACTATTCAATATGCCTGCGGGTAATTGGGGCGCTGGCGAGCGTGGAATGGCGTCTATTCCCGGTCGTGAAGCCGAGTTCGCTCAAGGGGTACAAACTGCACTGAAGTACGCGTTAGCATTAGGCTGCAAGCAAGTGCATGCCATGGCAGGCAAAGAGGATGAAAAATTTACACCTGAAGAGCAAAAAGCGTGTTTTATTAAGAATATACAACATGCTGCGGATGTGATGGCTGAGCACGGAATTCGTGTGCTGATCGAGCCGATTAATACCCGCGATATGCCGGGGTATTTCTTAACAACACAAAAGCAAGCTGAAACGTTGTTACCGGAAATCAATCGTGAAAATGTGTTTATTCAATTGGATTTGTATCACTGCCAAATTATGGAAGGTGACTTATTGAAAACAATTGAGCGTCTTTGGGGTAAATTTAGTCATATTCAGATAGCATCAGTACCTTTTCGCCATGAACCTGATAGCGGTGAAGTCAATTATCCATGGATTTTTAATCAACTCGATGAAATGGGATATGAAGGCTGGCTAGGATGTGAATACCATCCAGCAGGACGCACCGAAGACGGTTTAGGCTGGCTAAAGCAAGCTAATTCCTAGGAGAACCGAATGATCCCTTCCGAACGTCATGATTTTATTTATCGCTATGTCTATGAGCACCAAACTGTGTCTATCAATGACTTAGTGGGTTTAATGAATGTCTCTCATATGACGGTTCGACGTGATATTCGCACGTTGGAAGAGGAAGGTAAGGTTGTCGGAATTAGCGGTGGTGTTCGGTTAAATGATGCGTTACGCCAAGAGCTACCGTGGAGCGAAAAGGCAAGACTTCATCATCAAACGAAACGTGAAATCGGGCAGTTTGCCAGTTCACTGGTTGAAGATGGTCAGGTGGTTTATCTCGATGCAGGTACCACCACGTTTGAAATTGCCCGTGTATTAGGTGAGCGTTTTAATCTCACTATCGTGACCAATGATTTTTCCATCATGCAGTACTTGATGAATAAATCACAACTGAACTTGTATCACACTGGTGGGCAGGTTGATAAACGCAATCACTCCTGTGTTGGCAATACGGCGGCCGCTATGTTGCAGACACTGAATGTGGATATCGCGTTTATTAGTACCAGCTCATGGGATCTGCAACATGGGGTTTCCACACCCCATGAGGAAAAAGTCCAAATAAAACAAACTTTATTGGATGTCGCTCGTCGGTGCGTACTGGTTTCAGATAGCAGTAAATTCGGTAAATACGGCATGTTCCGTGTCTGCCCATTAGATCAATTGCACGACATCATTTGTGACCAACATTTACCGTCTGATGTGGTGCAACGGATACTCGAAAAAAACATAAAACTTCATTTAATAAATACATAAAAAACATCTTACCTACTGATGCATAGCCCGGCAGGGTTATCGCAAGGAGAATGACAATGAAAGTTATTATTACTGGTGGCGCAGGTTTTCTGGGCCAGCAGCTAGCCGCTGCTTTGCTTAAAAACAACCAAGGATTAAAGTTTAACCAGCTCCTTTTAGCGGATATTCAATGCCCTACATCGCCTATTGAAGATCCTCGCGTGAGTTGCGTTGCATTAGACTTAACCCAACCAGAAGCCGCAGATAAGCTGATTGATGCGCAAACTGATGTGGTATTCCATCTTGCGGCGATTGTGAGTAGTCATGCTGAAAGTGACTTTAACTTAGGCATGAAAGTGAACTTCGATGCGACTCGCCAATTGCTTGAAGTCGCTCGTGCTAAAAACCCTGCCATCAAGTTTTTATTCACCAGCTCTCTTGCGGTGTTTGGCGGGAAATTACCGGATGTGATCACCGATTTGTGTGTTGTTAACCCGCAATCTTCTTATGGCGCTCAAAAAGCCATGTGTGAATTGATGGTGAACGACTATTCCCGTAAAGGCTATGTGGATGGACGTGTTATGCGCTTACCTACCATTAGTATTCGCCCGGGAGTTCCGAATAAAGCGGCATCTTCTTTTGCTAGCGGTATTATCCGCGAGCCTCTAAATGGGATTGAGAGTGTTTGCCCGGTGTCTCCAGAGTTGGCTCTATGGTTATCTAGCCCAGAAACGGTGATCAACAACTTCATTCATGCGGTTTCGATTCCCGCAGAGAAATTTGGTCTTTCACGCACCGTGAATCTGCCGGGGATCACCGTGACAGTACAAGACATGATTGATGCCTTGCGTGACGTAGCAGGTCAACAAGCGGTTGATTTAATTCGCTTTGAGCCAGATGAAGCCGTCAACCGCATTGTGGCAAGCTGGCCGGGTAAATTCGATATTCGCCGTGCATTGGATTTAGGCTTTAAAGCTGATGGGTCATTTAGCGATGCGATCCGTTCCTTCATTAAACACCACGGCTGTGCAAAGTAGGAGATTAAACAATGTCCTATATTCCTATTATTGGCCTCGCGGTGGCCATATTTGTCCTTATCTTTTTAGTATTGCGAACGCGGGTTCACGCCTTGTTAGCGATGTTGATTGCGGCTGCAATCGCAGGGTTATCAGGTGGATTAACCGCAGCGGAAACCGTCACCGTTATTACAAAGGGCTTTGGTTCGACCCTCGGTAGCATTGGTATTGTTATCGGTCTTGGGGTAATGATGGGAAGGGTGCTGGAAGTGTCCGGTGCTGCTGAGCAGATAGCCTATAGTTTTATCAAATGGTTAGGTAAAAAGCGTGAAGAGTGGGCGCTGGCAATTACCGGTTATATTGTCAGTATTCCTATCTTTGTAGACTCCGCATTCGTCATTTTGTATCCGCTGGCAAAAGCGTTAGCGAAGAATGGAAAGCGCAGTATTTTAACCCTCGGTGTTGCATTGGCGGGGGGGTTAGTTGTTACCCACCATACTGTTCCGCCAACTCCGGGTCCTCTTGGTGTTGCAGGGATCTTTGGGGTTGATGTTGGTGCGATGATCTTAGCGGGGATGACGCTGGCAGTACCGTGTGTCATCGGGATTGTGTTCTACGCCAAATGGCTGGGAACTAAATACCCTGAGTTCATGCCAGATGAAACAGGCAGCGAAGATTTAAAAGAAGTGCATGCGCGTTACATGGAAGAAAAAGCCAATAAACCATTACCGAGCTTATTCTTATCATTGTTACCAATCATCACCCCAATTCTGTTGATTTTTATTAATGCTATCAATGGATTATTACTGAAAACAGCTGCATTCCAAGGCATGAATGATAATTGGTACTTCCAATCATTCGAATTCTTGGGAGCACCGATTATTGCCTTATCCATTAGCGTCCTGATTTCGGTCTATACGTTAATGCCAAAAGCGTCGAAAGAAGAAGTTATCGACCGTATGGAAGAAGGTTTGCAAGCGGCGGGTATCATCCTGCTTGTGACCGGTGCTGGTGGTGCCTTAGGTGCAGTATTGCGCGACAGTGGTACGGGAACGATCCTGGCTGAGCATGTCGCGAATTTACCGATTACACCAGTATTAATCCCGTTTATTATCGCGACATTAGTGCGTTTAATTCAAGGGTCTGGAACGGTAGCGATGATCACCGCAGCCTCGATCTCTGCGCCAATTATTAGCCAAATTCCTGATATCAACTTATTAGTTGCGGCCCAAGCGGCAACGATGGGGTCTCTGTTCTTCGGTTATTTTAACGACAGCCTTTACTGGGTGGTGAACAGAATGATGGGGATCAAAGACGTTAAACAACAAATGATTGTTTGGTCTATTCCAACAACAATAGCTTGGGCTATCGGGTTGGTTGGGGTCTTGATCCTTGATGTTGTGTTGTAACTTGATGGAGTGCTGTAAATCTAGCATATTGATATCATAGTATTTTTTCTTCTGCCTAATAAAAGCGCCCATTCGGGCGCTTTTTTTCGATAATCACAAACATTCATCTATACTGGGTGTATCCCATGATTCACATTAATCTCAAGAAGGTTTATTTGTGATCAAGATCTCGTTTTAATGAAATTCAAGTGAATCTGTTTCCATTAAAGTAGATATTGGTCACTAAATTAATCAAAGCTAAGCGTTATATTGACAATAACGTACTAATTCAATGATGCCATTGTGTAAAGGAGTTTGATATGTCTGACGTTTTCCACTTAGGTTTAAAAAAGAGTGACTTACAGGGTGCAACTGTTGCTATTGTTCCTGGGGATCCTAACCGTGTTGAAAAAATTGCACGTCTGATGGACAACCCTGTACATCTGGCTTCATTACGCGAATTCACTTCATGGCGTGGCGAGCTTGATGGCAAAGCTGTGATTGTCTGCTCAACCGGTATTGGTGGCCCATCAACCTCGATTGCAGTTGAAGAGCTGGCTCAGTTAGGTATCCGTACTTTCTTGCGTATTGGTACAACGGGTGCAATCCAAGAAAACATCAATGTGGGTGATGTACTTGTCACCACTGGTGCGGTTCGTTTAGATGGTGCAAGCCAGCATTTTGCGCCACTGGAATTCCCTGCAGTCGCTGATTTCACTTGTACTAATGCACTGTACGCTGCGGCGACAGAAGCGGGTGCAACTGTACACGTCGGTATTACCGCATCTTCTGATACCTTCTACCCAGGCCAAGAGCGTTATGACACCTATACAGGTCGCGTAATGCGCCACTTCAGAGGTTCAATGAAAGAGTGGCAAGACATGGGCGTGATGAACTATGAAATGGAATCAGCAACACTGTTAACCATGTGCGCAAGCCAAGGTCTGCGTGCGGGTATGGTCGCTGGGGTTATCGTAAACCGTACTCAGCAAGAAATTCCAAATGAAGCCCTACTGAAAAAAACAGAAGGCAATGTTCTGAGCATCGTTGTCGAAGCTGCTCGTCGCCTGCTGTAATCCTAATTAGCTGACCCGTTTACTGACTTCACTCGGTTGTGGATTTTCGGTAAACGGGTTCAGTTATCATCGTTCTACCTATGCATCTTAAATATTCTTGTATCTCTAATTGATCAGCGCAAAATTTATTTTCTCGCGTTTTTCTTATTCCCTTCATCGATGAATCTGTTATTGTCATTTAAAACAATTAATATAAGCCTCTTAAGTTACTCAAATTACAAGTAATTGATGATTTCGTTTATTTTTAGTTTGAGGAATGACAGAGCTAAAAAGGGAAAACGTATGTCAACAAAGCCTTACCTTCACCCCTCTGTGCTGCCTTTAACGGGTGGAATTAACTTTCGTGATTTAGGGGGGAAAAAACTGTCCAATGGCGGAAAAATAAAGCCCGGTGTTTTATTTCGTTCTGGAGCACTCGACCGCTTAACCCAAGATGATGAAAAAGTCTTACAGTCACAAAACCTTTTCCAAATCATCGACTATCGCGATGAAGCTGAAATTCTGGATAAACCTGACGTGGTGTGGAGTGGCGCTCATTATGTGCATGCCCCTGCAAACCCGCTGGCAAAAGAAGTGAGTGCGAATCTTGATAAACTCACCCCAGAAGTGCTGGAAAAATTTGATCCTCAAGCCTTTATGTTCCGCCTCTATGAGTTGCTTCCGTTGAATAATGCCGCTTATCACCAATTAGTGAACATGTTGAAGCAGCCAGAAAAAGGTGGGCTTGTACAACACTGCGCAGTAGGTAAAGACCGCACAGGGGTTGGCTCGGCTCTCGTGTTGTTTGCGCTGGGTGCAGATGTGAATACTGTGATGGATGATTACCTTTTAACGAACGAGACGTTAGCGCCATTTCGTAACCATTTACTCGAAGAGTTCTCCAAGACCATGAGTGAAAATGTGGTGAAAAAATTCGAATATGTATTTTCTGTTCGTGAAGAGTTCTTGCAGACTGCATTGAAAAGCATAGAAAATAATTATGGCAATGTGGATAGCTGGCTAGAAAAAGACTTTGGATTAGATAACGCTCAGCGCAGCATATTACAAAGTTACTTCCTCGAATAAACCTCCGCGGAATTGAAGTTGCAATACGTCAGTTTTGTTGCAACTTTATTGACTTCCAAGAACTATAATATGTTTACTTAGCTGAATAATAGTTACTTAGTCGACTTATAGTTAACAAATCAATCTTAAACTGTAGGAATTTGCCCTTGAGCATTAATGAAATTGTCACGGTCATTACAGAATTCACTCGCGCTCATGAAGTGTGGGCGATCCCTATTGTTTTCATTCTAGCGTTTGGTGAGTCACTCGCTTTCTTATCATTATTATTCCCAGCGACCGTTATTTTGCTTGGGCTTGGCGCATTGATTGGTGAAAGTGAAATTGCCTTTTTCCCGATTTGGTTAGCCGCCGCATTGGGGGCATTTTTTGGGGATTGGGTTTCTTATTGGTTTGGTTTTCACTATAAAGAAAAAGTTCGTGAAATGTGGCCGATTTCCCGCAATCCTGAAATGGTAGACAAAGGGCATCGTTTCTTTGAAAAATGGGGTGTTTGGGGAATCTTCTTCGGTCGATTTTTTGGACCATTACGCGCGGTAGTTCCGCTTGTTGCAGGAATTTGTGAAATGCGGCAACGACATTTCCAAATCGCCAACTTAGCGTCTGCGATGATTTGGGCATTTGGTATTTTAGCCCCTGGTGCGCTTGGTTTACGTTGGTTTGCGAGCTGGATGGGATAAGCTGCGAAGCCGCTCGCAAAAAGTAGCCGTTGGGATATTTACCTCTGGACACTTATACAGTATCCCATTACCTTACTCTAGATTTTAAAAAGTAAGGATTGAGTCGTGGATACCTCTCTTTTATATGCAATTATTGGCGCCTTAAGTGGCATTTTGGTCGGCGGTTTGGCGGTCTGGTTTTCTATTGTCCAAAAAATAGCGGGAAAAGAGCGAGAGCTACAAGAGGTATATCGCCAACTGGCGGCGAGCGATGAAAAAAATGTGCATTTAGCGCAGTGGAAAGAGGAGTGTGATAGGCTCGATCAGGAGCTACGCACACAGCGGGATATTAACCGTGAGCAAGAAGCTGAGTTGCGGGAAGTGATGACCCGTTTTGAACAGACGCAACTCGCCAATGAAGAAAAACAACGGATTTTACAAAACAGCGAGCAGCGCCTTACCGCTCAGTTCGAAAATTTAGCCAATCGTATTTTTGAGCAGAACGAACGACGAGCATCCGAACAACATCAGAAAAATTTAATGGCGATGCTATCACCGTTTCGCGAGCAACTTGAAGGGTTTCGTCAACAAGTGCAGCTAAGTTATAGTGAAGAAGCCAAAGAGCGCCATACACTCACTTATGAAATCCGCCAATTACAGCAGTTAAATAACCAAATGACCAAAGAAGCGGTCAATTTAACTCGAGCCCTAAAGGGAGATAATAAAATCCAAGGGAACTGGGGGGAAACTATCTTAACGCGGATTTTAGAAGTTTCAGGGCTGCGAAAAGGCAGCGAATTTGAAACTCAGGTGAGCATCAATACCGGTTTCAATAGCCGATACCAACCCGATGTGATTATCCATCTTCCTGAAGGCAAAGATGTGGTGGTCGATGCGAAAATGTCGCTGGTGGCTTACGAACACTATTTTAATAGCGATGATCCAGAACAGCAGCAGCAAGGTATCAAGGAGCATGTGGCTTCTATTCGTAACCATATGAAAATGCTCAGTCGCAAAGATTATCACCAGTTACCGGGAGTTCGCTCTTTAGATTATGTGCTCATGTTTATTCCGATTGAGCCTGCGTATTTATTAGCATTAAAAGAAGCGCCTGAACTACTTGATGAAGGATTAAAACTGAATATCATGTTGGTCTGCCCATCCACCTTGCTGGTGGCAGTGCGTACCATTAATAATTTATGGCGCTATGAGCGGCAAGAGCAAAATGCTCAAGAAATCGCAGATAAAGCCGCGAAAATGTACGATAAGCTGCGTTTATTTATCGATGATATGCAGGTATTGGGCGCTAGTTTAGAGAAAGCAAATCACACTTATTCTTCAGCAATGAAGCGCCTTGCTGAAGGCCGAGGTAATTTGCTTGCTCAAGCGGAAAGTTTTAAAGAGTTAGGTGTGGAAGTTAAGCAACCTATAGACCCTCAGCTAGCTGAGCGGGCTGGCAAGTCTAATTGTGCGGAATCTTAGAGTTATAATAGGGTTTTCACTCAAAGGCTGGTACACTTCACAAAAAAGTTTGAACGATTAACAGGCATAATAGAAATGACCGAACCGACAAAAGAAACCATCGATTTTGGTTTCCGTACTGTAGAGAAAGAAGAAAAAGCTGGCCTAGTAGCAAATGTTTTTCACTCTGTAGCCTCTAAATATGACCTGATGAATGACTTAATGTCTTTTGGTATTCATCGTATCTGGAAACGTTTCACAATTGAAGCGAGTGGTGTGCGTCGTAATCAACGCGTACTTGACCTTGCTGGTGGAACCGGTGACCTTACTGCAAAATTCTCTCGCCTTGTAGGTGAAAAAGGTGAAGTGGTTCTCGCAGATATTAACGATTCAATGTTAAAAATGGGTCGCGAGAAACTGCGCGATTTAGGCATTGTTGGTAATGTTAATTACGTACAAGCGAACGCAGAAGAGTTGCCATTCCCTGATAACTATTTTGACTGTATTACCATCTCGTTTGGTTTACGTAATGTCACCGATAAAGATAAAGCATTACGCTCCATGTTCCGCGTATTGAAGCCGGGTGGACGCCTATTAGTGCTTGAGTTTTCCAAACCAATTCTTGAACCACTGAACAAAGCTTACGATGCTTATTCATTCCATATTTTACCGCGTATCGGTCAAGTGATTGTGAATGATCCTGAAAGCTATCGTTACCTTGCTGAATCTATCCGTATGCACCCAAATCAAGAAACCTTGAAAGGGATGATGGAAAATGCAGGTTTCGAGCAAGTCTCTTATGACAATATGACCGGTGGTATTGTTGCATTACATAAAGGGTTTAAATTCTAAGATGGAAGCACCATCAACACATATTGAAAATCCTAATACTGTTTTGTATTCCTTGATGACGGCATTAATGGAAACTTCCTTGAACCACATGTTGTTCAAGGAAAAAGTCCTGCAACCAGCAAGAATGCGTTTAGCAGGTAAAGTGATGGGGATTGAGCTTAAAGAGCTGAATAAAACTCTGACACTTATTTTTGCTGAAAATCATGTTGATGTATTAAGTGAATGGCAGGAACCTGCAGATTGCATTATCAAAACGTCACTGTTTACGTTGATTAAGTTGAAAGATAAGCAGCAGCTTTCACAACTCATCAATAATGGCGACATAGTGATTGAAGGCGATATGCAAATTGTTCAACACTGGTCTTCATTACTGGATTTAGCTATCTGGAACCCGGCTCATTATTTATCGCCTTATATTGGTGATATTGCGGCAGAAGGCATTAGTAAAGTGTTGGGTAAAGGGGCTTGCCTCGCTTCTCGATTAGTCAGTCGCCAAAAAACATACGTTAAAGACATTATTCTGGAAGAGTGGAAAATGGCACCAAGCCAGCTGGAATTAGTGCACTTTAGCGATGAAGTTGAGCAGGTTGCAAATTCAATGAGTCAGTTGGAACAACGGCTCAATCAGTTGGAGGAGAAGAATGACTCCCGGTGAAATAAAACGCCTTTACTTCATTATTCGGGTATTTCTCTCTTATGGGCTAGATGAGCTGATCCCTAAAATTAAGCTGACATTGCCTTTAAGAATCGGGCGGTTAGGTTTTTTCTGGATCAAAAACAAACACAAAGATAAAGATCTTGGTGAACGACTACGCTTAGCATTGCAAGAATTAGGACCTGTTTGGATCAAATTTGGTCAAATGCTGTCGACTCGCCGAGATTTATTCCCTCCTGCAATTGCTGATCAACTGTCATTGTTACAAGATAAAGTGGCGAGTTTCGATGGTCAATTAGCCCGTCGTTATATTGAAGAGTCGCTCGGTGGTCCATTAGAGCAGTGGTTTGATAATTTTGATGAGCAAGCTCTCGCCTCTGCATCGATTGCCCAAGTTCATACTGCAATATTAAAAGAAAATGGCAAAGATGTTGTTTTAAAAGTTATTCGCCCTGATATTTTGCCTGTCATCAAAGCTGATATTAAGTTGATGTACCGTATTGCTAATTGGGTTCCTCTTCTTCCTGATGGACGTCGCTTACGTCCTAAAGAAGTTGTGTGTGAGTACGAAAAAACCTTAATTGATGAGTTAAATCTTCTTCGCGAATCTGCTAACGCTATCCAGTTGCGACGCAACTTTGAAAACAGCTCTATGCTGTATATCCCTGAAGTTTATCCAGATTATTGTCGTGAAAACGTGATGGTCATGGAGCGTATCTACGGTATTCCTGTTTCTGATATTGCGGCATTAGAAGCGCAAGGTACGAACATGAAGTTGCTAGCAGAGCGGGGCGTAAAAGTCTTCTTTACTCAGGTATTTCGTGACAGTTTCTTCCATGCAGATATGCATCCAGGCAACATTTTTGTTAGCTATGACCATCCAGAAGATCCTCTCTATATTGGTATCGACTGTGGGATCGTGGGGTCGCTTAACAAAGAAGATAAGCGCTATTTAGCTGAAAACTTTATTGCCTTCTTTAATCGCGACTATCGTAAAGTTGCTGAATTACATGTGGATTCTGGCTGGGTTCCCCCAGATACCAATGTTGAAGATTTTGAGTTTGCTATTCGCACCGTTTGTGAGCCTATCTTTGAAAAGCCATTAGCTGAGATTTCATTTGGGCATGTGTTATTGAATCTGTTCAATACTGCTCGTCGCTTTAATATGGAAGTTCAGCCGCAATTGGTTTTATTGCAGAAAACCTTATTGTACGTTGAAGGCTTGGGACGTCAGTTATACCCGCAGTTGGATTTATGGAAAACAGCAAAACCATTCTTAGAGGATTGGATCCATAGCCAAGTGGGCATTCCGGCAATCACCAAAGCGTTAAAAGAAAAAGCGCCATATTGGGCGGAGAAAATGCCAGAAATCCCTGATTTGATTTATGGGGCATTAAAGCAGCACCGTTTCTTGCAGTCCAATATTGAACAGCTTACACAAGAATTAAAGCACCAACGCACTAAACAACGTAAATCACAGTACCTATTAGGAATTGGGGCAACCTTCATTCTATGTGGTAGTTTATTCTTTATTTCCGACTTAACCAAAATAGCAGCAGTATTTATGGCTGTGGGAGCATTGTCGTGGCTTGTAGGTTGGTGTAAAGGAGAGGATAATTAAGTAGACTTTGTTTTGCGACAAGTTTATAAGGCTGTGATCATTTCCGTATTTAGCGTTGGTTGTATATAATAGAGTTAGTTACAATTGATCCCAAAACTATAGAGGTATTAACAATGGAATCAACTTTTGCAATGGCTGCTTTCGGTAGTCCTTGGCAATTAATTATCATTGCTTTGCTTATCATTTTAATTTTCGGCACCAAGAAACTACGTTCTTTAGGTTCTGATTTGGGCGAATCACTTAAAGGCTTCAAAAAGGCAATGAGTGATGATGAAGCTGCAAAAGCGAAAGCAGAACAAGAAAAGCAAGATGCTGATTTTGCGACCAAAAATCTCACTGAACAACAGGCTCCTGAGAAAAAAGACAGCCCAGTTGAGAGCAAAAATAAAGAGCAGGGATAAACCGTGTTTGACATAGGTTTTAGTGAACTACTGCTAGTTGCGATCATCGGTCTTGTGGTATTAGGCCCCCAACGTCTACCAGTGGCAGTGAGAACTGTTGCTGGTTGGATTCGTGCTATGCGCTCAATGGCCGCCAATGTCCAGAATGAGCTATCACAAGAACTGAAATTGCAAGAACTGCAAGAGACTCTTAAAAAAGTTGAAGAGAAAGCGGGGTTGGAAACTCTTTCTCCGGAACTTAAAAAGTCGATGGA
Source organism: Providencia alcalifaciens (assembly GCF_020271745.1). NCBI lineage: Bacteria > Pseudomonadati > Pseudomonadota > Gammaproteobacteria > Enterobacterales > Morganellaceae > Providencia > Providencia alcalifaciens. The sequence continues at coordinate 1,944,420 of NZ_CP084296.1, forward strand.
TGACCTGCGTCATGCTGCTTTGTCTTTACAAAGTGGTTATCAGGCAACAACCAATGATGTCCAATCTGAGTTGAACAAAGCAAAAGAGATCACAGAAAACTACGATGCTGCGGTAAAGGAATCCCATGCTAGTTCTTCGCAAACTCAAGAGTCAGATCCTGATCCTGAGTATGCTGCTAAGATGGCTGCAGTTGTTGAAGAAAAACCTGCTTCAGCAACACCAACAGACTCTAAGCCACTCGATGCTAAAGTAACAAACTCCAATCAAACAGAAAGTGAAAAATAACACATGGCTGTCAATGATGCTCAACCACTTATTAGCCACCTGATTGAACTAAGAAAGCGGCTACTAAACTGTTTGATTACGGTATTAATCGTCTTTGCGGCGCTCGCTTATTTTTCAAATGATATTTATCGCCTTGTTGCGGCGCCTTTGATTGATAAGCTGCCTGTTGGTTCTCAGATGAGTGCGACAGACGTAGCATCGACGTTTTTTACCCCGATTAAACTGACCATGATGGTATCTGTATTTGTTTCGATACCGGTCATTTTGTACCAGGTCTGGGCATTTATCGCGCCTGCACTATATAAGCATGAACGTCGATTAATGCTGCCGTTACTGGTATCAAGTAGCTTCCTATTCTATCTAGGAATGGCATTTGCTTACTTTGTGGTATTCCCGTTAGCGTTTGGCTTCTTTGTAAAAACAACGCCAGACAGTGTTAACTTTATACCGGATATCAGCAAATACCTCAGTTTTGTCATGACATTGTTTATGGCATTCGGGGCTGCGTTTGAAGTACCAATCGCGATTATTTTATTGTGCTGGACTGGCGTAACGACTCCAGAATCACTCAGACGTAAGCGTCCATATATCTTAGTGGGTGCGTTTATCGTCGGGATGTTCCTGACTCCGCCAGATGTTTTATCACAAACTCTACTTGCAGTACCGATGTATTTGCTGTTTGAGCTTGGGGTATTACTGTCTAATTTCTATGTTGGCAAAGGTCGGCGTAGAGGTGATGACGAAGAAGAGCCAGAAGAATAGTCACGGTGATAACGTTATTATGAAATAAAAAGCCCATTTAATCGATGGGCTTTTTTATGCTAATTTGAAGCAAATATATCGCTAAAAATTTATTCGGACTCTTTTCTAAATTGCGTATTATCAATGAGTTTTGCGACAGTGGTATTTAAAATGTTAAGCAAGAGAATTGATCGCGACTCACCATTTGGTTCATTGAAGATAGCCTTAACGCCAGCAAAAATACCGTCAGTAATGACAACACTGTCTCCCCGTGAAGGAAGATCTGGTGATTGAGTATGGCAGACGGGCGTCTGCTGTATGAGTTCAATTATCTCTTCAGGCACTTCAGCCGGTAATGTGCCAAAGCGAATAAAGTGGCTGACACCGCGTGTAGATTGGATAGTGGTTGTATGAATTTGCTCATGATCGAATTTTACAAACAGGTAATTGGGGAATAGCGCTTCAGTGACAACTGTGCGTTTGCCTCGAACGATTTTCTCCATTTCAGTCATTGGAGTCATACAGGTTACATGTTGTCGAGCTAAGTTCTCAACCGCTCTCTCCAGTTGCCCTCGTTTGCAATACAGCAAATACCATTTTTCCATTTTTTGATCCCATCCAACAAATTTATGCTCATGATAACAAATTAAGGCATAAGAATGTGACTAATGATGAGTAGCGCAATATTATTCATCTATACAAGTATAGATTAATTCGATAGTTACGATAGTAGTTACGAAGTTCGATACACAATAAACACAGCAGTTAATACAATTTTTGTAGGAGACACCATGGATATCTTTTTACTGAGTAATGGCAAACTTTCCGGTAACCCTGTATGGCTAAGTTACGCATTACCAAGAATTAGTGAAATGATTGAGCGTAAACAAATTAAGTCAGCAGTATTAGTGCCTTATGCTGTGTTACGTGGCTCTCATGATGAGCGCGCGGAGCAGTTAAGTGATGCTTTAGGCATTAAAGTGACTTCGATTGAACATTTTGAAAGCCCAGTAGAAGCCATCGAACAAGCAGAGTGTATTCTTGTGAGTGGAGGTAATACATGGTGGTTAAACAAATGCTTGCATGAGAATGGCTTAATTGTTGTTATCCAACGTGCAGTGCGTGAACGTGGTGTACCTTACATTGGTTGGAGTGCTGGTTGTAACGTAGCGACTCCAAGCATTCGTACAACGAATGATATGCCTGTGAGCAATGCGGTTATCATGCCGTCTTTAGGGCTGTTCCCAATGCAAATTAACCCACACTATATCGATGCGCATATTTCTGGGCATATGGGTGAAACACGCGATGAGCGCTTACAAGAATTCTGTGTTATTAACCCTCATGAAGTTGTTGTTGCGTTACGTGAAGGTAGCGGATTACAGATCAAAGGTAATGAATTAAGCTACTTCAGTGGCAAAAATGAAGGTTTCAAGCTGTTTCAGCACAACAAAACATTCCCTGAGCAATTTGATACCGTATCATTAAAGGATTATGTTCCGTTTGATTGCAAGTAAAGTAATATACTTAACCTGAACATATTGATTATTAAGTATGTTTAACAGCAACTTGTAACCTTGGCTGGGAACCTTATAATGAGGTTCCCCCTGTAATAGTAAAAGAAGATAATGAAATACCGTGACCTTAGAGATTTCATCGCGCAGCTTGAAAAGCAAGGCGAACTAAAACGCATTACGATGGAAGTTGATCCTTACTTGGAAATGACTGAAATCGCGGATCGTACACTAAGAGCAGGGGGGCCAGCCTTACTATTCGAAAACCCTAAAGGCTATAACATGCCCGTCCTGTGTAACTTGTTTGGTACAACCAAGCGTGTTGCTATGGGAATGGGGCAAGAAGATATTAAAGCCTTACATGATGTTGGCAAGTTACTCGCTTTCTTGAAAGAACCTGATCCTCCGAAGGGTTTTCGTGACCTAATGGACAAGTTGCCGAAATTCAAACAAGTGCTGAATATGCCAGCTAAACGCTTAAGTTCGGCGCCTTGTCAGGAAGAAATTTGGGCAGGTGATGATGTTGATCTTACTAAGATCCCCGTTATGCATTGCTGGCCGGAAGATGCTGCGCCACTGATTACTTGGGGTTTAACTGTCACTAAAGGTCCTCATAAAGAACGCCAAAATTTAGGTATCTATCGCCAGCAAGTCCTTGGCAAAAATAAAGTTATTATGCGTTGGTTATCTCATCGTGGTGGTGCACTGGATTTCCAAGAGTGGTGCCAGGCGCATCCAGGAGAGCGATTCCCAGTCGCTGTGGCGCTAGGCGCTGACCCTGCAACGATTTTAGGCGCAGTGACGCCAGTTCCTGATACGTTATCTGAATATGCTTTTGCTGGTTTACTCCGAGGCAATAAAACGGAAGTCGTAAAGTGTATTTCTAATGACTTAGAAGTTCCTGCAGGGGCTGAAATTATCCTTGAAGGGTATATTGAGCCTGGCGAAATGGCACCAGAAGGTCCTTACGGTGACCACACTGGTTATTATAACGAGATTGATGACTTCCCAGTATTTACTGTGACTCATGTGACTCAACGTAGCGATGCGATTTATCACTCTACCTATACAGGTCGTCCACCGGATGAACCCGCAGTATTGGGGGAAGCGCTGAACGAAGTGTTAGTCCCTATTTTGCAAAAACAATTTCCTGAAATTGTGGATTTCTATTTACCTCCAGAAGGTTGTTCCTATCGTCTGGCGGTTGTTACTATGAAAAAACAGTATGCAGGACACGCAAAAAGAGTAATGATGGGCGTCTGGTCTTACCTGCGCCAATTTATGTACACGAAGTTCGTGATTGTTTGTGATGATGATATCAATGCTCGTGATTGGAAAGATGTTATTTGGGCCATCACAACACGTATGGATCCAGCTCGCGATACTGTCATGATGGAAAACACGCCGATTGATTATCTCGATTTTGCATCACCAATTTCTGGGCTTGGTTCCAAAATGGGAATGGATGCGACCAATAAATGGCCGGGAGAAACCAACCGTGAGTGGGGACGCCCAATTGTCATGACGCAGAGTGTCAAATCTCGCGTAGATGATATCTGGGAACAGTTAAATATTATTGAAAAGTAAGAGGAAAATCATGGCAACTTTGAGCTGTAAAGTCACATCTGTTGAATCTATCACGGATACAGTTTATCGGGTTATTTTGTTGCCAGACGGACCTTTTCATTTTAAAGCGGGTCAATATCTTATGGTCGTTATGGATGAAAGAGACAAGCGACCATTCTCTATGGCTTCTACACCCGAAAATCATCAATCTATCGAACTGCATATTGGAGCGTCGGAATTTAATTTATACGCGATGGCGGTGATGGATCGTATTTTAGAACAGCAACGTATTGATATTGATATTCCTCACGGTAAAGCGTGGTTCCGCCAAAATAGCCAAAACCCGATGATCTTGATCGCGGGCGGCACAGGTTTCTCTTATACCCATTCTATTTTATTGGCTGCATTGGCTGAAAACCCTCAACGGGATATTACTTTCTATTGGGGTGGTCGCCAGTTAGAGCATTTGTATGATCTTGGTGAATTACAGGCTATCAGTGAGCGCAATCCTAACTTGAAAGTGGTCCCTGTTGTCGAGCAGCCTGATGAAAATTGGCGTGGAAGAACGGGAACTGTTTTGAGTGCCGTACTAGAAGATTTCGGTGACTTATCTGGGCATGATATTTATATTGCGGGTCGTTTTGAGATGGCGAAGATTGCGCGGGATAGGTTTTGTAATGAGAGGGGGGCAAAGTCCACCCAGTTGTTCGGCGATGCCTTCGACTTTCTATAGCTCGTCATATTTCAAGTTGTAGGGGTGTTGGCTGCTCTCGGTTACCCTAGTCACATACTCATGTATGCTCCTAGGGATGCCCTCATTGGCCGCCTACCTACAACTCGAACTATTTAGAGTTATTGAGTCTGTAGTAAAGGATTGCTGGAGTTGTATTTAATATTCAATATTATGATTGATTGATTGATTGATTTTGCGGATAAAAAAATCCCGCCCCTGACTAGGCGGGAACATTGCAAGATACGACAATGTAACGGCAAAATGAATTAGACTCTTTCGATAATTGTGGCAATGCCTTGCCCAAATCCAATACACATTGTAGCTAAACCAAACTGCTTATCATGTTGCTCTAACTGATTAAGTAACGCGGTTGTGATCCTTGCACCTGAGCAACCGAGAGGGTGACCTAATGCAATTGCGCCGCCACTTAGATTTACCTTCTGGTCCACTTGGCTTTCTGAAATTTGCAGACCTTTTAGGCAAGCAATAGACTGAGCCGCGAAAGCCTCATTAAGTTCAATAATATCAATATCATTCAACGTAAGCCCTGCGCGCTTTAACGCTAACTCAGTGGCCGGAACTGGTCCAAACCCCATGATGGATGGATCGCAACCAACCACGGCCATGGCTCGAACTTTTGCACGAGGTTTCAATCCATGCTGTTTGGCATAAGATTCACTGGCAAGTAGCATGGCTGAAGCACCATCGGACAACGCTGACGAATTGCCTGCGGTCACAGTGCCACTGACAGGGTCGAAAGCGGGTCTTAATGCAGAAAGCCCTTCCAAATTGGCATCAAAACGGATGACTTCGTCATAGTTGATTGAAATGAGATTGCCCTCGGCGTCATGTCCTGAAATCGGAACAATTTCACGGCTAAATTTACCATTTTTGGTTGCCTCTGCCGCGCGTTGGTGAGATCGCAATGCAAAAGCGTCTTGCTCTTCGCGGCTGATTTTATACATTTTAGCAAGCATTTCGGCAGTTAAACCCATGGCGCCAGAGGCTTTCGCTACGCGTAATGTGAGCTTTGGATTGAAATCAATACCGTGAGTCATTGGAACATGCCCCATGTGCTCAACACCGCCAATCAAAACAGAATGTGCATCTCCCGTCATAATGAAACGGCTTGCATCATGAATGGCTTGCATAGAAGAACCACACAGGCGATTAACCGTTACCGCAGGAACTGTATGAGGAATATCAGTCAATAAAGCGGCATTTTTTGCAATGTTAAAACCTTGCTCTAAGGTTTGCTGAACACATCCCCAAATAATGTCATCTAACTCTTTCTTTTCCGCCTTTGGATTGCGTTCAAAAATTGCATTCATCAGGTGTGCAGAGAGGTCTTCTGCTCTTACATGACGAAATACACCGCCTTTGGAACGGCCCATTGGTGTGCGTATACCATCAATAATGAAGACATTTTCCATAGGATTAACCTCTCGCAACTTTTTTAATATCAATAGCCACAACCGGCGGCTGCGGATAGTATCTGGCGTTAGTAACCGCTTTTTCTTTCAACCCATTTGGAACTTGATAAAGCGGACTTAAATGGGAGTAGGACTCCGCGGTTTTGACATAAGACTGGCTACCGAGTGTATCAACATAGCAGAAAACACCCCCACGGAATGGTGGGAAGCCAAGGCCATAAACTAGCGCAATATCAGCATCTGAAGGGCTTTGAATAATGCCTTCTTCAAGGCAGCGAACCACTTCGTTCACCATTGGCGCCATCATTCGAGCAATAATTTCTTCTTTAGTAAATGAACGCTTATTTTGGCGAATTGAACTTAATAATTCATCGGTTTGTGGGTCATCAATTTTCTTTGGCTTTCCTTTTTTATCTTTTTCATATTGATAAAAGCCTTTGCCATTTTTTTGACCAAAACGTTGTTGTTCAAACATAATATCGATGGCGTTCTTACCTACTTTTTGCATTCTTTGCGGGAATCCTTGAGCCATGACTTGCTCTGCATGAAATGCGGTATCAATCCCGACAACATCAAGTAGATAAGCCGGTCCCATTGGCCAACCAAACTCTTTTTCCATAACTTTATCGATTTCTCTAAAATCGGCGCCATCTTGAAGCAATAAGTTAAACCCTGCGAAATAAGGAAAAAGAACGCGGTTAACGAAAAAGCCAGGGCAGTCATTTACAACAATAGGGGTTTTCCCCATTTTATTCGCGTAAGCAACTACTTTAGCGATGGTGGCATCACTGGTTTTTTCACCTCGAATAATTTCGACTAAAGGCATGCGGTGAACAGGGTTGAAAAAATGCATACCACAGAAATTTTCTGGGCGTTTAAGAGAATTCGCTAACTCGGTGATTGGAATAGTTGAAGTATTGGAAGCTAGTATAGTCTCTGATGTGATTAATGATTCCACTTCGGATAACACGGCCGCTTTTATTTTAGGATTTTCAACGACAGCTTCAACGATCACCTGAGAATTTTCAATACCAGCATAAGATAAAGACGGGTGGATAGAAGCTAACGTTGTCGCCATCTTATCTGCGGTGATTTTTCCGCGTTCAAATTGACCGTTAAGGAGCTTTCTCGCTTCATCAATACCTAAATCTAAGGATTTCTCATTGATATCCTTCATTAAAACAGAAACGCCTTTGCTCGCGGATTGATAAGCAATACCGCCACCCATAATGCCCGCACCCAGTACAGCGGCGTGTGAAGGTGCAGTAGAGGAGCCTGCAATTTTTTTACTGGTAGATTTAATCTGTTGATCATTCAGAAAAATGCTAACTAATGCGCGAGCAACATCACTATGGGCCAGTGGTACAAACGCGGCAGTTTCATGCTTTAGTGCTTCATCACGGGTGCAGTTTGCAGCTTTCTCGATTGTATTGATTGCACTCATTGGTGCCGGATAGTGTTTTCCTGCAACTTGATAGACCATGCCTTTAGCAACGTTAAAGCTCATTGTTTGCTCAAGTGCGCTAAGTTTTAACGGCTCAAGTTTTGGCTGTCGTGCTTGGCGCCAATTTAGCGTACCAGAGATAGCTTGTTCGATGATTTGCAAGGCTGCCTGTGGTAATTTTTCAGTTTCGACAACCGCATCCACTAAACCGAGTTTAAGTGCTTGAGACCCGCTAACATCTTTACCTGCAGTGATAATTTCCAGAGCGCTATCAAGACCAATGAGTCGAGGTAAACGAACTGACCCACCAAAGCCAGGCATAATCCCTAACTTTGTTTCTGGTAAGCCAATTCTGGCATCTGAGGTAGCGATTCTAAAATCGGTAGCGAGTACACACTCACATCCACCACCTAGCGCATAGCCATTAATTGCACTAATCGTTGGAACTGGAAGATCTTCAAGACGATTAAATATACTATTCGCATAACCAAGCCAGTCACTGAGTGTTTCTTTGGATGCTTCGAATAAGGATAAAAATTCTTTGATGTCTGCGCCAACAATAAAAGCGGGTTTATCTGAGCGCAAAATAACGCCTTGTAAATCGCTTTGTTGTTCGAGTATTGCAACAGCTTCATCAAGTGAAGCGACGGTATGAGTATCCAATTTATTGATTGGCCCTGATGAGTTAAACACCAGTTCTGCAATACCTTTTTTCAACCATTGAATAGAGATTGTCTCACTTTGATAAAGCATGCTGTTCTCCTTTATGTGGCGGTTTCATCTGGTATGACCAGATGGAAATTAGTGTGACGACAATGTTAATTAAATGCAAATGGTTAATAACAAAACTGGAAGGCGGCTCACAGGAATTAAGGTAAATAACACAAGGTAATAATGGTGTTTTCATTAGTAATCAATGCATTAACTTTATCTTTTCATTGAGTGCATACACGTTATTAGCAGAACGTGATAAGCTTGATTTTTCTAACTAATACTGAAAGGTTGAACGAAATGGAAAAACTGGCTGGACTCTACGCAGAACATATTAAAACGCTACAAAAAACGACTCAGCAAGTTTTACAACGCAGTAAATTAGATGCCATCTTGATTCATTCAGGGGAGCCAATTCGCGTTTTCCTCGATGATAGTGACTACCCATTTAAAGTGAACCCGCATTTCAAAGCTTGGGTTCCAGTGACGGATGTCCCTCATTCCTGGTTATTAGTTGACGGTGTGAATAAACCGAAGTTATGGTTTTACTCACCGGTTGATTATTGGCACAGTGTTGAACCTTTACCAACTAGCTTCTGGACGAAAGAAGTTGAGCTTATTCATCTGAAAGATGCGGATGAAATTAAAGGCTTTTTAGCTAATTTACCGAAAGAGCATTTAGCGTATATTGGTTCCTCTGCAAACAAAGCTGAATCCCTAGGTATTTCTACACACAATATCAATCCAAAACCTGTACTCGATTATTATCACTATCATCGTTCATATAAGACAGACTATGAGCTGTACTGCATGCGCGAAGCCCAAAAAATGGCGGTGAATGGTCACTTATCAGCTTTCGAAGCCTTCCAAGCCGGAGCAAGTGAATTTGATATTAATATTAGTTATTTAGGAGCGACAGGTCATCGTGATACGAATGTACCTTACGGTAATATTGTAGCTTTAAATGAAAATGCAGCAGTGCTTCATTATACTAAATTACAGCAAACGGTCCCGAGTGAATTGCGTAGCTTCTTGATTGATGCGGGTGCTGAGTACAATGGTTATGCCGCTGATATTACTCGCACTTATGCAGCTAAGAACAAAAGCGAATTTGCAGAATTAGTTGCAGATTTGAATACAGAACAACTCGCTCTGATCGCATCGATTAAAGCTGGCGTGCGTTATACTGATTACCATGTAGATATGCATCACCGTATTGCCAAATTACTCGCTAAACATGGAATTGTGAAAGGAATTAGCGAAGATGCCATGGTTGAAAATGGCCTAACAACACCATTTTTACCACACGGCTTAGGCCACCCGTTAGGTTTGCAAGTACATGATGTAGCTGGTTTTATGCAGGATGAAGATGGGACTCATTTAGCTGCACCGAAAATGTATCCATTCTTACGTTGTACTCGTATTTTGGAACCAAGAATGGTTTTAACTATCGAGCCAGGTCTTTACTTTATTGAGTCCTTGCTTTCTGCGTGGCGTTCAGGGGAGTTCAGTCAGCACTTTAATTGGGATAAAATCGAGCACTTCAAACCTTATGGTGGTATTCGAATTGAAGATAATATCGTTATCCATCATAACCATATTGAAAATATGACTCGAGATTTGCATTTACCGTAATGAAAGCGTACTCAATTCCGGCAGAAACGGTCTCTTTTTCGGAAGAGATCAAAAAAAGCCGTTTTATTACTTATATCGCTCACACCGAGGGTATTGACGCTGCGAAAGACTATATTCAATCGATTAAAGCGCAATACCCCGATGCCCGGCACCATTGCTGGGCATTTGTGGCGGGACGGCCTGATGATTCTCAACAGTTAGGTTTTTCCGATGATGGAGAGCCTACGGGGACGGCAGGTAAACCCATTATGGCGCAGCTATTAGGTAGTAACTTAGGTGAGATCACTTGCGTTGTGGTGCGCTACTTTGGTGGAATAAAGCTAGGTACGGGGGGGCTAGTCCGTGCTTATGGCAGTGGGGTTCAGCAGGCACTGAAGTTACTCCCAACACAAACTAAAGTCCCTCAAAAAATCTTCAATGTGGTATGTGATTACTCACTTATCAATGGAGTTGAGCAATTATTAGCTCAGGTAAATGGTACTATATTGCTCAGTGATTATAATGAGTCTGTATCTTTGCAAATTTCTATTCCTGCTACTTGTGAGCAGGAGGTCAATGATAAATTACGTGATATCAGTCGTGGGGAGGTTACTCTCTTAGAACCGTCACAAGAGCAAACAGCATAGCAAGGAACCGGCCGAATGCATTTTCGTGCAATAACTCGTATTGTCGGGTTACTCGTCATTATCTTCTCTTTTACTATGGTCATACCTGGTATTGTCGCACTGATATATCGCGATGGTGCGGGACGAGCATTCAGTCAAACTTTTATAACGGCGTTGCTGATTGGGCTTTTTTTATGGTTACCTACGCGAAATAGCCGGCATGAATTAAAAGCGAAAGAAGGTTTTTTAATTGTTGTTCTGTTTTGGACGGTGCTAGGGAGTGTCGGAGCGCTGCCGTTTATCTTCTCTGAAAAACCTAATTTATCTGTTACAGATGCCTTCTTTGAATCCTTTTCTGGGCTAACAACTACCGGTGCAACAACGCTAACGGGATTAGACTCTCTTCCGAAAGCGATTTTGTTTTATCGGCAGATGCTACAATGGCTTGGAGGGATGGGGATCATTGTACTCGCCGTCGCGATTTTGCCTCTCTTAGGTGTCGGGGGCATGCAGCTCTATCGTGCCGAGATGCCGGGGCCATTAAAAGATAACAAAATGCGTCCGCGAATTGCGGAAACGGCAAAAACCCTTTGGCTTATTTATGTGTTGCTAACTATCGCGTGTGCGATTGCATTATGGATCGCAGGTATGGATGTATTCGATGCGATATCACATAGTTTTTCAACCATCGCGATCGGTGGATTTTCTACCCATGATGCCAGCATAGGCTATTTTAATAGTCCTGCTATTAATACCATTATTGGCGTCTTTCTCATTATCTCGGGTTGTAACTTTGGCTTGCACTTTGCGGTTTTAACCGGAAGAAGTCTTGGAATTTACTGGCGCGACCCTGAATTTAGAATGTTCATCAGTTTCCAGTTTGTTCTAGTCGTGATCTGTACCTCGGTGCTGATGTATCACTCCGTATATGCTGGCTTTGGACAAACGCTGGATCAAGCCTTTTTCCAAGTGGTCTCGATGGCGACCACCGCGGGCTTCACCACTGACAGTTTTTCTGGCTGGCCGCTGTTCTTACCAATGCTTCTATTATGTGCGGCGTTTGTCGGTGGGTGTGCAGGGTCAACAGGCGGTGGATTAAAAGTTATTCGTATCCTTTTACTATTCCTGCAAGGTTCCCGAGAATTAAAACGATTAGTACATCCTAATGCGGTCTACACCATTAAATTAGGACAAAGGGCGCTGCCAGAAAGGATCATTGAAGCTGTCTGGGGATTCTTCTCTGCTTATGCTCTAGTTTTCGTGGTGAGCTTGCTGCTTTTAATCGCCACGGGGGTGGATGAGTTTTCTGCATTCTCAGCGATTGCGACAACATTGAATAACTTAGGTCCAGGCTTAGGTACTGTTGCTGATAATTTCACGACAATGAATCCAGCAGGTAAGTGGATTTTAGTTGTCACGATGCTGTTTGGTCGTTTGGAAGTGTTTACTTTATTAGTATTACTGACCCCTACTTTCTGGCGTGAGTAATATAGCTATGTAGTTAACGTATATAGAACGTATATAGATAGTAACGATTAGGAAGAGAAATGAGTTATCTACTTTTGCACTCAAGCACCGATGGGCAAACAAAAAAAATTATACTTAAAATGGCAGAGCAATTGCGTCGTGCTGGGCGTGAATGCGACATTCGTGATTTGAATTCAGATAAAAGCTTTAACTTATCTGTTTATGAAAAGGTATTAGTAGGGGCATCTATCCGTTATGGACATTTCAATAAGCAGTTAGTGCGTTTTGCTACAACCCATCAAACTCAACTTAATTCGATGAAGACGGGATTCTTTGCGGTTAACCTTACTGCAAGAAAAGAAGGTAAGAATACCGTGGAGACGAATGCCTATACTCGTAAGTTCTTAGAAAAGTGTCCATGGCAGCCGACCATAAAGTCTGTTTTTGCGGGCGCGTTGTTTTACCCTCGCTATAAATGGTTTGATAGAGTGATGATCAGACTGATTATGAAAATGACAGACGGACCAACTGACCCAAATACAGAAATTGAATATACCAATTGGGATAATGTTGCTGAGTTCGCAACGAGATTTGATAATATCTAGGCTTATTTTTAAACAAATCGTGGTTGTTTTACTCGCTTTGTTTAAAAAGAAAGCGGTTGAATAAAAATATTCAAAAAACACTTGCGAGATTTTGGCAGCTCCCTATAATGCGCATCCGTTGTCACGACAAACCGGCTCGAAGAAAACCTCGAAGCCCCGTGATAACAGAGGTGAAGAAAGAAAATAGTTGAAAATAATCGCTTGACTTTCTAAATAAAAAACGTAGTATACGACACCTCGCGACAACGACCTAAAGTTGATAATCGTAAAGATTAAGTCGCACCGCTCTTTAACAATTTATCAGACAATCTGTGTGGGCACTCACAGGACACTATCAAAAAAATATTTGATTTTAAGTCTTGAAGAGTGACTAACACGTTAATTCATATATATGAACTAATAGGTAATTTGGTTTCTTCGGAAATCAAACGACAGTAAACATTCTTTGAGCATCAAGCTTTTTAATTGAAGAGTTTGATCATGGCTCAGATTGAACGCTGGCGGCAGGCCTAACACATGCAAGTCGAGCGGTAACAGGGGAAGCTTGCTTCTCGCTGACGAGCGGCGGACGGGTGAGTAATGTATGGGGATCTGCCCGATAGAGGGGGATAACTACTGGAAACGGTAGCTAATACCGCATAATCTCTTAGGAGCAAAGCAGGGGAACTTCGGTCCTTGCGCTATCGGATGAACCCATATGGGATTAGCTAGTTGGTGAGGTAATGGCTCACCAAGGCGACGATCCCTAGCTGGTCTGAGAGGATGATCAGCCACACTGGGACTGAGACACGGCCCAGACTCCTACGGGAGGCAGCAGTGGGGAATATTGCACAATGGGCGCAAGCCTGATGCAGCCATGCCGCGTGTATGAAGAAGGCCTTAGGGTTGTAAAGTACTTTCAGTTGGGAGGAAGGCGTTGATGCTAATATCATCAACGATTGACGTTACCAACAGAAGAAGCACCGGCTAACTCCGTGCCAGCAGCCGCGGTAATACGGAGGGTGCAAGCGTTAATCGGAATTACTGGGCGTAAAGCGCACGCAGGCGGTTGATTAAGTTAGATGTGAAATCCCCGGGCTTAACCTGGGAATGGCATCTAAGACTGGTCAGCTAGAGTCTTGTAGAGGGGGGTAGAATTCCATGTGTAGCGGTGAAATGCGTAGAGATGTGGAGGAATACCGGTGGCGAAGGCGGCCCCCTGGACAAAGACTGACGCTCAGGTGCGAAAGCGTGGGGAGCAAACAGGATTAGATACCCTGGTAGTCCACGCTGTAAACGATGTCGATTTGGAGGTTGTTCCCTTGAGGAGTGGCTTCCGGAGCTAACGCGTTAAATCGACCGCCTGGGGAGTACGGCCGCAAGGTTAAAACTCAAATGAATTGACGGGGGCCCGCACAAGCGGTGGAGCATGTGGTTTAATTCGATGCAACGCGAAGAACCTTACCTACTCTTGACATCCAGAGAATTTAGCAGAGATGCTTTAGTGCCTTCGGGAACTCTGAGACAGGTGCTGCATGGCTGTCGTCAGCTCGTGTTGTGAAATGTTGGGTTAAGTCCCGCAACGAGCGCAACCCTTATCCTTTGTTGCCAGCACGTGATGGTGGGAACTCAAAGGAGACTGCCGGTGATAAACCGGAGGAAGGTGGGGATGACGTCAAGTCATCATGGCCCTTACGAGTAGGGCTACACACGTGCTACAATGGCGTATACAAAGAGAAGCGACCTCGCGAGAGCAAGCGGAACTCATAAAGTACGTCGTAGTCCGGATTGGAGTCTGCAACTCGACTCCATGAAGTCGGAATCGCTAGTAATCGTAGATCAGAATGCTACGGTGAATACGTTCCCGGGCCTTGTACACACCGCCCGTCACACCATGGGAGTGGGTTGCAAAAGAAGTAGGTAGCTTAACCTTCGGGAGGGCGCTTACCACTTTGTGATTCATGACTGGGGTGAAGTCGTAACAAGGTAACCGTAGGGGAACCTGCGGTTGGATCACCTCCTTACCATTGAAGTGTACTTGTGAAGTGCTCACACAGATTGTCTGATAGAAAGTAGAGCAAAAAGCGCGTCTGCGAAGCTGACTGTAGTGTCCCCTTCGTCTAGAGGCCTAGGACACCGCCCTTTCACGGCGGTAACAGGGGTTCGAATCCCCTAGGGGACGCCAATTGCGCGGAGAATGAGTGAAAGACGTTCCCCACAAATAATGATTAAGCCAATTACGTTGTAGTTGGTTTAACAATTATGCTCTTTAACAATCTGGAACAAGCTGAAAATTGAAAACAACGCACATTGTTTATCGCTTAAACAATGTGAGAGTCTCTCAAAAATCTCAACTTGAAAGTGTTCAATTGGCCGTCGGGTCAGTTGATAAAAGACACCTTCGGGTTGTGAGGTTAAGCGACTAAGCGTACACGGTGGATGCCTAGGCAATCAGAGGCGATGAAGGACGTGCTAATCTGCGATAAGCGTCGGTAAGGTGATATGAACCGTTACAACCGACGATTTCCGAATGGGGAAACCCAGTGCAATTCGTTGCACTATCGTTTGATGAATACATAGTCAAACGAGGCGAACCGAGGGAACTGAAACATCTCAGTACCTCGAGGAAAAGAAATCAACCGAGATTCCCCTAGTAGCGGCGAGCGAACGGGGAGCAGCCCAGAGTCTTAATCAGCATTAGCATCAGGAGAACGGTCTGGAAAGGCCGGCAGTAAAGGGTGATAGCCCCGTATCCGAAGGTGTTAGTGTTGTGAACTCGACGAGTAGGGCGGGACACGTGTTATCCTGTCTGAATATGGGGGGACCATCCTCCAAGGCTAAATACTCCTGATTGACCGATAGTGAACCAGTACCGTGAGGGAAAGGCGAAAAGAACCCCGGCGAGGGGAGTGAAATAGAACCTGAAACCGTGTACGTACAAGCAGTGGGAGCACCCTTGTGGTGTGACTGCGTACCTTTTGTATAATGGGTCAGCGACTTATATTCTGTAGCAAGGTTAACCGTATAGGGGAGCCGTAGGGAAACCGAGTCTTAACTGGGCGAATAAGTTGCAGGGTATAGACCCGAAACCCGGTGATCTAGCCATGGGCAGGTTGAAGGTTGGGTAACACTAACTGGAGGACCGAACCGACTAATGTTGAAAAATTAGCGGATGACTTGTGGCTGGGGGTGAAAGGCCAATCAAACCGGGAGATAGCTGGTTCTCCCCGAAAGCTATTTAGGTAGCGCCTCGTGAACTCATCTTCGGGGGTAGAGCACTGTTTCGACTAGGGGGTCATCCCGACTTACCAACTCGATGCAAACTACGAATACCGAAGAATGTTATCACGGGAGACACACGGCGGGTGCTAACGTTCGTCGTGAAGAGGGAAACAACCCAGACCGCCAGCTAAGGTCCCAAAGTCATAGTTAAGTGGGAAACGAAGTGGGAAGGCTCAGACAGCCAGGATGTTGGCTTAGAAGCAGCCATCATTTAAAGAAAGCGTAATAGCTCACTGGTCGAGTCGGCCTGCGCGGAAGATGTAACGGGGCTAAACTATGCACCGAAGCTGCGGCAGCGATATGTAAATATTGTTGGGTAGGGGAGCGTTCTGTAAGCCTGTGAAGGTGTGCTGTGAGGCATGCTGGAGGTATCAGAAGTGCGAATGCTGACATAAGTAACGATAATGCGGGTGAAAAACCCGCACGCCGGAAGACCAAGGGTTCCTGTCCAACGTTAATCGGGGCAGGGTGAGTCGACCCCTAAGGCGAGGCAGAAATGCGTAGTCGATGGGAAACGGGTTAATATTCCCGTACTGGTGATAATTGCGATGGGGGGACGGAGAAGGTTAGGCTGGCCGGGCGACGGTTGTCCCGGTTTAAGGATGTAGGCAGGTGAATTAGGCAAATCCGGTTCACTATATGCTGAGGTCTGATGACGAGTCACTACGGTGGCGAAGTAGCTTATACCCCGCTTCCAGGAAAAGCCTCTAAGCTCTAGATTATCATTAATCGTACCCCAAACCGACACAGGTGGTCAGGTAGAGAATACTCAGGCGCTTGAGAGAACTCGGGTGAAGGAACTAGGCAAAATGGTGCCGTAACTTCGGGAGAAGGCACGCTGGCATTAGGTGAAGTGGTTTACCCATGGAGCTGAAGCCAGTCGCAGATACCAGCTGGCTGCAACTGTTTATTAAAAACACAGCACTGTGCAAACACGAAAGTGGACGTATACGGTGTGACGCCTGCCCGGTGCTGGAAGGTTAATTGATGGGGTTATCCGTAAGGAGAAGCTCTTGATCGAAGCCCCAGTAAACGGCGGCCGTAACTATAACGGTCCTAAGGTAGCGAAATTCCTTGTCGGGTAAGTTCCGACCTGCACGAATGGCGTAATGATGGCCAGGCTGTCTCCACCCGAGACTCAGTGAAATTGAACTCGCTGTGAAGATGCAGTGTACCCGCGGCAAGACGGAAAGACCCCGTGAACCTTTACTATAGCTTGACACTGAACATTGAGCCTTGATGTGTAGGATAGGTGGGAGGCTTTGAAGCGTGGACGCCAGTCTGCGTGGAGCCAACCTTGAAATACCACCCTTTAATGTTTGATGTTCTAACGTTGCCCCATTATCTGGGGTGCGGACAGTGTCTGGTGGGTAGTTTGACTGGGGCGGTCTCCTCCCAAAGAGTAACGGAGGAGCACGAAGGTTGGCTAAGCATGGTCGGACATCATGCGGTTAGTGCAAAGGCATAAGCCAGCTTGACTGCGAGAGTGACGGCTCGAGCAGGTACGAAAGTAGGTCTTAGTGATCCGGTGGTTCTGTATGGAAGGGCCATCGCTCAACGGATAAAAGGTACTCCGGGGATAACAGGCTGATACCGCCCAAGAGTTCATATCGACGGCGGTGTTTGGCACCTCGATGTCGGCTCATCACATCCTGGGGCTGAAGTAGGTCCCAAGGGTACGGCTGTTCGCCGTTTAAAGTGGTACGCGAGCTGGGTTTAGAACGTCGTGAGACAGTTCGGTCCCTATCTGCCGTGGGCGTTGGAAGATTGAAAGGGGCTGCTCCTAGTACGAGAGGACCGGAGTGGACGCACCACTGGTGTTCGGGTTGTCATGCCAATGGCATTGCCCGGTAGCTAAGTGCGGAAGAGATAACCGCTGAAAGCATCTAAGCGGGAAACTTGCCTTGAGATGAGTCTTCCCTGACCCTTTAAGGGTCCTAAAGGAACGTTTAAGACTAAGACGTTGATAGGTTGGGTGTGTAAGCGTAGCGATACGTTGAGCTAACCAATACTAATGAACCGTGAGGCTTAACCTGACAACACCGAAGGTGTTTTAGAGAGATTAAGTTGATTCAATAAAGTGGAAGCCACAAGGTGGACACACAGCTTGTTCAGGATTGATATTCTGGTTTAAGAAAAGACTTAAACGGGAATAAACAGAATTTGTCTGGCGGCAATAGCGCGGTGGTCCCACCTGACCCCATGCCGAACTCAGTAGTGAAACGCCGTAGCGCCGATGGTAGTGTGGGGTCTCCCCATGTGAGAGTAGGGAACTGCCAGACATTAAATTAGCCGAGAAGCCACCCATTGGGTGGCTTTTTTGCGTTTGAGGGGGATGAAAAAGGGGGGATAAAGGCAATATTATTATCCTCTGAAGCAGTCCCGTCGAAAGCGTTCCCTTTAGACCGGGCGAATAAAAGCACTTTAACGGTGAATCGCTGATCCGACATAATCTCAAATCTCAAATCTCAAATCTCAAATCTCAAATCTCAAATCTCAAATCTCAAATCTCAAATCTCAAATCTCAACTGCGTTGTGCTTACTCTCTAACTGCTTCTATTTAAACGCTATCATGCAAAAACTATCATCCGAAAATTTTTATTTGAAAAACTATAAATCTTAAAATGTTCTCTACTTTAGAATAAAAAAGCCTAAGCCATTTTAGCCATTATATTGTAATAAAAGACTTATATATTAATTTGTTATATTTCAACGTGCTTATCAAAAGAGTATCTGGCCACAGATAAAAATGAATGTGTTGTGGCTGACGTAATATAGAAGAAGGATTAGGAAGAAAAATTCAGCAACGGGTATTTTTCCCAGATTTTTTTAAACCACGGAGTGAATTTTTCAGGATGAGTACTGATTTCTTGGGCTAAAGTTTCAAGGCTAACCCAGCGGGTAGCACTGACTTCTTCAGGATTAGGAATGACTTGTTTGTCATAGTAGCCCACAAATAGGTGGTCATACTCATGCTCAATTAGCCCGCCATTAACATCCGCTTTATAAATAAACTCACCAACATGAGTTAATGAAGTTGAAAAACCGAGTTCTTCCGTTAAGCGACGTAAAGCTGCACCATGGGTATCTTCTTGTGGCCTTGGATGGCTACAGCAGGAATTAGCCCACTGTCCAGCGGAATGGTATTTATGAAATGCGCGTTGTTGAATGAGTAATTCATTCTTATGATTAAAAATGAAGATAGAAAATGCACGATGCAGGCAGCCTTGCTGATGAGCAAGTAGTTTTGGCATGCTACCAATCGGCGTGTCTTGTTCATTAACTAAAATAAGCTGTTCTTCTATCATAGGGGATCATCTGCATCAGTAAGAGTCAACAACAAGCTTATTATAACTGGAAAAAATGACTTGTAGATTAGAGCTATTAATAGCCTTCGCTAATTAGCAATGGGAGATTGATAAAGTACATTCATAGCTAGATGAATTGATCATTTAGCTATGAATGAAGATGGTATGATGAAGAAATATTATTTTTGTTGAAGCACCCAGACAGCAGCTTCAACTCTAGATTTTAGATTTAGTTTTTTAAGTAAATGTTTTACATGTACTTTTACTGTGCTCTCTGCGATATCTAAATTTCGAGCGATCATTTTATTTGATAATCCTTGAGCTATAAGCTCTAAAATATCGGATTCTCGTGGCGTTAGCGCGATAGCGTCGCTTTCATTTTGTGATTGATTTTCTCTTAATGATTCGGCAAGAACGGAGGTTAATGTCGGGCTAACCACCATTTTTCCACTTGCGGCTTCTTTGAGTGCGATAATCAGTTCTTCAGGTTCCATATCTTTTAGCAAATAACCATCAGCACCCCGTTTAAGCGCACTGATCAAATCGTCACTATAATTTGATACGGTAAAGAGAATAATTCTACCTGAAAGTTCGCGTTTTCTGAGTTCATCCAGGGTTTCAAAACCATTCATTCCGGGCATATTGAGATCTAAAAGGATCAGGTCAGGATCTTGTTCTTCTGCTATTTGAATTCCTGTTTTGCCATCTCCAGCTTCACCAATAACCTGAAGTGAAGGCTCTAAGCTAATCAGCTGTTTTACACCATTTCGTAGCATTGGGTGATCATCAATAAGTAGGATCGTTGATTTTTCGGTCATTATATTTTTAGTCTCCATGAATGATTTGATCCGGTGTTCTAAATATCAGATGCTTTAAATGTCAGATAAAGGGAATGTAACTTTCACTTCAGTCCCCCCTTCGGTACGTTGAGTAATGTAACACTCGCCATTCAGGCTAAGTGCTCTTTCTCTCATAATAATGAGGCCATAATGGTTAAGTTTATTTGGATTGTCATCGATACCATTACCGTTATCATCAATTGTAATGGTGACGGTGCCTCTATTTTGGCTTAATGAAACTTTAGCCCAAGTTGCATTGGCATGCTTCAAAATATTACTCAGAGCTTCACGAATAATTTGTATTATGTGAATAGATTGGTGTGGCGAAATACTTTTCGCTGGAATTTCATAATTAAGTTGAATACTAAAGCCAATACGCCCACTAAATTCACCTAAAGTGCTTTTGAGGGAAGGTAATAGACCTGATTCAGTGAGTTTCAAGCGGAAAGTGGTCAATAATTCTCGTAACTGGCTGTATGCAGTATTAATTTCTGTACGCATCTCATTGAGCAAATGTAGAGTTGTTTCTGGTAATGGTTCTGGTTGCATTTGCAGATAGCTAATTTGCATTTTTAAACATGAAAGTGATTGTGCGATAGAGTCATGAAGCTCTCTGGCAATCGCGGCACGTTCATCCATGATCAGCAGCTGTTGTTGTTGCTCTATTTGTTGCTCCATGGTGAGCATACCTGAAATCTGTTTCGCAAGCATAAGAACCAATCTGTTTTTTTCATCAGAAAATGGTTTATTTTGTTCAATTTCACCGATAATTACACCATATCGGTGCATGTTGTCAGAGAGATCCCACTGCAACGTTTGATATTCTTTCACTGAATCATTGTTTAATGGATGCTGATCAGTGGAAGATAGCTTTGTTTTATCTACTTCGAGATTGGTTGTGGAATAAGAGATTTCATGGAAATATTGTTCATTGCTATCTTCATATAATTTGAGACGCAAGTTTTCTAGCTGTGTAATGTTTTTCAGCTCAGCGAGAACTTTTTGTAATCTTGAATAAAGCGTTTCCGATGAGTGTAATATTTGATTTGATTGATAAAGATATGACAAAACACGGTTTTTAGCGAGTAAGTCCGCGGTTTTTTCTGCCACACGTTCTTCGAGTTGGTGGTAACTTTGCGCCAGCTCATCAGACATATGATTGAGGGTTTCACCTAGGGCATTGAGCTCATCTTGCTTATTATTTTTCATGGGATAGCGCTGAGTAAAGTCTTTACGCCCAATAGCATTAACCATAGAAAGTAGTTTCATCCATGGGTAATAAATTTTTCGTCTTAAATGCCAGATTGTTCCCATCAACAGTAAAAAGACTAAGCTAATAAAAATAAGCTGAGTCATCGCAACGTAAGCAATTTTTCTCTCAGTTTTATCATCAATGTTATGAACTAACTCATTGAGCATATTAACAAAAGTAATGACTTCATAGCGTGCATCATCAGGCGAAGATGCTTGAGTGAGTGCAGGTCTTAGAGTATTCAGCCAAAATTCATGTATTTTATTAAATTCAGGAGTGAGATTTTCAATTTTAACCACTTGGGTGAGGTCAGGGCTGAGTAAGTCTTTTTCTAATTCATCAAGGTAATTTTGGCTGTGTTGGTTTATGGGTGTTAAAGAAAGTAGACGGTAACTTTGCATGCGCAAGGAGCCTGATGTGTTAATGGCATGAGCGTTGCCTTGTACACTGATGATCATACGGTTGGAAATCGTCATACCTATAATGCCCAAAACAGCAATAAGCAGCATTAACCCAATAACCTGATTGATGATCGAAAATCGTCGGTGAAGTGTCGGCATTCTTTCTTTTCCTGATACAAAATAAACTGACTATTACCATAATGTATTTAAGGATATTAGTCAGTTTTTAGCTTTATTTTGTTTTTTTAAATCGAGCAAAAAAATTAATAATGAAAACAATAAATAAACCGATAACTAATCCAAAAATTAAATTAAGAACGGAAGGTGTCAAAAATTGTAGTGTATTACCAACAACACTGATGCTACCTGTTTTCTCTGCTATTTTTTCGAACCATAAATGCAGATAGGTAATTCCGTGAGTGAGTATGCCGCCTCCGACCATAAACATCGCAGCAGTTCCTACAACAGATAATGTTTTCATTAAGTAAGGGGTTACATAGATTAACCCATTACCGCATTTACGCAGCAAAGTAGATGCTTTTTTCTGTAGATAGAAGCCTAAGTCATCTAGTTTGACTATACCTGCAACTAATCCATACACCCCGACAGTCATGACAATGGCAATAATTGCTAAAACTGCAAATTGGTTCAGGAGGGTTGTTGAAGACACGATACCTAAAGTAATAGCGATAATTTCCGCAGATAAAACAAAATCAGTACGGATTGCACCTTTAATTTTTTGTTTTTCAAATGCTGCTATTTCTTGTTCCGAAAGCTGAGCCTCTCGTACAGCTTCTGATGGTGAAGCCTCATGTTTGTGTAGATACTTATGAGCAAGTTTTTCAGCGCCTTCAAAGCAGAGATATGCGCCTCCAATCATTAATAATGGTGTGACTGCCCACGGAATGAAAGCGCTAATCAATAATGCGAGTGGGACTAAAATGAGTTTGTTGATGAATGAGCCCTTTGCGACAGCCCAGACGACAGGGATCTCTCTTTCAGCGCGAACGCCAGTGACTTGTTGTGCATTTAAAGCGAGGTCATCACCCAGAACACCGGACGTTTTTTTTGCTGCCATTTTTGTCATCACTGACACATCATCTAAAACTGCTGCGATATCATCTAATAAGGCAAGTAAGCTACTTCCAGCCACAGGAGGATCCTTTTGTTAAGGTGAGGTATAATTGACATTTCTTAGGTAAGATAAGTCAAAATTAGTTCACAGCGATTTGATAATTTGAGTAATTATAGGGATAGGTAAAGTTACCCCTATCATAACAGTTTTGCTTTAATTATGAATTTTTCATAAAAGACTAGAATATATTTTGTCATTATCATCATTTTTAATGAGCGTAAGGTTAATCCATGTCCCCTCAACCTGTATTGAGTATCGTTGTTGCGGTTTATAACGGCGAGAAGTTTTTACCCCATTTTTTTGATAGCTTAATTGCGCAAAAGCTCGAAAATTGGGAACTGATCATTGTGAACGATGGTTCAAAAGATGATAGTGAATCGGTCATTCGTCAATACGAGAATAAGTTTGATAATATCAAAGTACTCAATCAGGAAAACGGCGGTGTTTCCGTTGCGCGTAATACCGGAATGGCTGTCGCAACAGGGAAATACATCACTTTCCCTGATATTGATGATGAAATTGATGCCAGAATGTATGGGCGCTTATTAGAGATTGCCTTAGCCGGGGATCTGGACGTAGCAACTTGCAATGGTACTTACGTGTACACCAACGGGGATGCGCCAAAAGCTATTTTCCCACCAAATAAAGTGCCTTCTACTGGCGTGATCACGGGCCCTCAATGGTTACAAATTGGCTTGAGTTCCCGTAAATTTCTCCATGTAACTTGGTTGAATCTGTATCGCTTGTCATTAATTCGAGAACACAATTTTACCTTTGAACCGAGATTACACCATCAAGATATTCCTTGGACTACCGAAATGCTGCTCGTTGCTAAACGCGTGCAGTTTATCAATGAACAATATTATGAATATCTGATCCATAACCAATCCGTTTCTCACTCCTTAACCGGAGATGAGCGCTCAGTACGTAAGATCAATACCTACCTGAAGATCTTAGATATGTTGATGGATATCTATAAACGTCATCCAGAGGAAGTGAAGCAAGCACCGGCTTGTTTATGGCAAGTTGGGAAAGAGGGCTTAGGGGTTGTTTTAGCGCTATTAGCCATCAAGTCACCGGAAACACAAAAGCAGATGGTTCAGCTGTTTTTTGATAAAGGTTACTGGGATATTGTTTGGAAGCATGCCACAACGCTGAAATTAAAATGGCGTTTGATCCGTCGTTACAGCAAGTTGAAAGCCATTATCAATAACTAGTTTTCTAGCAGCCTTTCGGGGCTGCTCTCTTTTATCTTTCCTGAACTTTCCTCTATCTCCCTTCAATTTATTAAATAATTGATTAAATATTATTAATATTCATAGCGTATATTGTGATTTAATTAACATATTAATAACAAAAAAATTGAGCTTCCTCTCATAATATGGTCTTTATAGGGGTATGGTTCGCCAGAATATACACGGTGATAAATTATTAATAAGTTAATGAGTGAGGGCTAAATGGATCATTATCTGCATAAATTACCTGACCTTATTGACTCCGTGGCAACCAATCAGTTTTACCCCAATTTATTGTCATGGCTGTCCTCTTTTGTGGCTTTTGATAACGCTATTATCTATGCCTTCGAAAAAGAAGGCGCGCCGCGTTTTCTGTCGAAAGTTGAGAAGCGCAATAGTGATAGTATCAATCGTATTTATCAGCGTGGCGCTTACCTAATGGATCCTTTCTATCAAGAGCTACAAAAAGGTGGCAGCTCGAAGGTATTAACACTAAAAGAATTAGCACCTAAAGGTTTTTATCATACAGATTATTATCTTAATTTTTATCGTAAGACCGGTTGGTGTGACGAGGCGGGTTTATTGCTGGAGCTATCAACCGATAAACAATTAGGTATTTTCTTTGGTAATGAAGATCAGCCTTTTCTTTCAGATGAAAATAAACAAGCTTCATTAAAAGAAGCCTTTGATATTATTCGAAGTATTGCTCGATTACATAAGGAAGTGGTACCTAATTCAGTCTCTAGCCATTACCGCAATACTGACTTACAGACGTGCTTTGGTTTGACGCCAAGAGAGTGTGAGGTAGTTGAATTAATTTTGGAAGGTAAAGGTTCCCCACAAATTGCTGAGTCGTTGTTTATTAGCTTAGGCACCGTCAAAAATCACCGTAAGAATATCTATCAAAAATTAGAGATCAACTCTCAAGTTGAATTGTTTAATTTATTAATGGCCCCAATAAAACAGTAATTTAGTAGGCTTAGTTTATTTCTTGTATGCATCATATGGTTAAACTGAGATATTAAAATAAAGTTTTATTTTTCAATTAATTGCATGTTTCTCTCAATGATAAAATACTCCTCGCCTTTATTCCGCATTAAAATATGCAATATTTTCTATTAATATAATAACAAATATATATCATATTGAATTTAAACATAAAATATTTATATTGATTTAATCTTGTTTATAAGTAAATATTGTACCCGCGTCACAAATGTTAACTTTATGTTTCGAATGTCCCTAAAGGGATATGTAACTGTTAATGATTGGTTAAGATAATCAAGGTTATTGCAAGATACTAGATAGGGTATCCATTATGAATAACCAAGTAGAATCATTAACTTATTACTCAGCAACCAAAAAATATGACCTGCGTTTTCCAACCTTGAAAGAAGATATCGATGTGGATGTCGTGATCATCGGTGGTGGATTCTCAGGGATTAATACCGCATTGGAATTATGTGAAAAGGGAATTACCAATATTGCTATCTTGGAAGGTCGCCATCTTGGGTATGGCGGTACAGGACGTAATGGTGGGCAAGTAATGGCTGGTATTGGTCATGACCTCGATGCGATTAAAAAGCACGTTGGTTCTGAAGGTTTAGAAACGATTTTTAAACTGAGCAATATGGGCGCGGGGATCATGCGTGAGCGTATCGCTAAATACAATATTGATGCGGATTTTTGCCATGGTTATGCCTATTTAGGTAGCAACAAGCGCCAAGAAAAAACATTGCGTAGTTGGCTTGCAGATTTTAAAGCCGTCGCGCCAGATGAAGAAATTGAATTTTATACAGGTTCAGATTTAAAGCAGATTATCGGCTCTGACGCTTATACATGTGGGATCAAACACATGGGCGGCGGACATGTTCATTCACTTAACCTGTTACTGGGGGAAGCGAAAGCGGTGAGTGAATATGGCGCAAAAATTTTTGAAAACAGCCAAGTTTTGAATGTTGAGTACGGCGATACAGTGACGGTTCGTACTGCGATGGGCTCCGTGAAAGCGAAAAAAATGTTGTGGGCGTGCGATGGCTTCTTGAATGGCCTTGAGCCGACGTTATACCCAAAAACAATTAACACCTATGCCTATCAGTTAATGACGGAAGAGCTTTCCGATGAATTGATTGAACGCATTAGCCCAATTCGCGGGGCATACAGCGATATTCGCCCAGTCATCGATTATTACCGAGTGACAAACGAAAATCGCCTGCTATTTGGTAGCTCGACGTACTTTTTAGAATACATTCCATCCGACTTGAAAGAGTGGAACCGTAAATTGATGCTGAATGTTTTCCCATACCTAAAAGATGTCAAAATCGAGTTGGCATGGGGTGGTCCAATGGCGTGCAGTGCCAACTTGTTCCCTCAAATTGGCACGATCCCAGGTCATAAAAACGTGTTCTATGTGCAAGGCTATTCAGGATTTGGTGTTACGCCAAGCCAGATCGTGTGCAAGGTACTTGCAGAGGGGATGGTTGAAGGTTCCAGCCGCTATGACCTGATGAGCTCGATTCCTCATGCTGACATTATGGGGAAAGACAGCATGCGTAATGCCATTGTGTCACTTGCCAAGTGTTGGCATCAGGTATCGGGATATTGGCAAGGTCGCCGCTAAGTTTTCCTAAATTTAATGTCCATTTTTGATTTTATTACATAAGAGAAGGTAAGAAAGATGATCAGCCCATTACTGTTAAACAAGGCACTTCCTGAATTACTGAACATTGGTAGCGTGAGCAATTTAGGTTCTGTGGTTGTTGAAGGGGATCCGCAAGCAAGCGTGGCGATGATCCACGGCGAGCCAACAGATAATCTGACTTGCGGTATTTTTGCTTGTACAACAGGTAAATTTAAGATGGTTTACCCATTTGATGAAATGGCAACTGTCCATGAAGGTTCAGTGAAATTAACCGACGTGAAAACGGGCGTCACCGTGGAATACCACAAAGGCGACACTTGGTTTGCAGCCAAAGGCACTGAAGTGCTATGGGAAATTAGCGCAGCGCGTTTTGTAAAACACTATTTAGCCTGTGTGAATGCGTAATTCGATAAATTAACGAGGTGGAGATAACGATGAGTGAGTTAACCCTGTTACCAGAAGTTAGAGAATTCTTGAACCGCCAACACGGTCATTTTATTAAGGGATTGCCTGTTTCTGGCAAGGGAGATGCTTATTTTGACGTCGTGAATCCAGCCACGGAGCAAGTGATTGCGAAAGTGAAAGAAGGGACGCGTGAAGAAGTTGATGCAGCGATGAATGCGGCATATGCCGCATTTAAAGGTTCATGGGCAAATACCACGCCGATGGAACGAGGCAATTGTTTGAATCGTTTAGCGGATTTGCTTGAAAAACACTTAGAAGAGTTAGCACAACTAGAAACCTTAAGTTCTGGGAAAACTATTCAGTTATCACGTTTTCTGGAAGTGGGTTCAGCGGCCCAGTTTTTACGTTATTTTGCAGGCTGGGCGACCAAAATTAGCGGTGAAACTCTGAATGTTTCTTTGCCATCATTTAATGGCGAAAAATACTCGGCATTTACCCAGCGTGAACCCGTTGGGGTCGTTGCGGGGATTATTCCATGGAATTTCTCCATTATGATTTCCATTTGGAAATTAGCAGCGGCATTGACATGTGGCTGCACGATTGTGCTGAAACCAAGTGAGTTTACCCCTCTGACCATGTTACGCGTGGCTGAACTCGCCAAAGAAGCGGGCATTCCTGATGGCGTGATTAACATCGTGAATGGTGGCGGTCGCGAAGTGGGACCTGCTTTAATTAGCCATGAACTTTGCTCGAAAGTGACCTTTACAGGCTCTGTTCCGACAGGGTTAGCCGTTGGGCGCTCCGCAATGGAAGGAAAACTGACCCGTGTTACATTAGAGTTGGGCGGTAAAAATGGCGCTGCATTCTTAGCGGATTTATCCGTAGATAAGATTGTGAGCGGCATTATTGAAGCGGGTTATTTAAATCAAGGGCAAATCTGCGCAGCGGCAGAGCGTTTTTATATTCCATCTAAATTGATGGATGCGGTTCTGGACGAGCTAAAAGCGCGTTTATCGGCGATGAAGATTGGTTCTCCATTAGATGAAGCCACAGAAATGGGCCCATTAGCCAACAAAGCTCACTACGATAAAATTTTAAGTTTATTTGAAAAAGCACGCCAAGATGGTAGCGAAATTATCTATGGTGGGCAGCCAATTGCAGGGGCTGGTTACTTTGTACCGCCTACGATTATCCGAGCAAACAGCCCTGATGACCTCTTAATGAAAGAAGAAACATTTGGCCCAGTAGGCACTTTCCTTGCTTATGATGATGAAGAAGAGCTGATTAAAATGATGAATAGCACGCCATTTGGTTTAGCGGCGAGCGTATGGACAAATGATCTTAGTAAAGCAATGCGCATGGTTTCACAAATTGAAGCAGGAACCGTTTGGGTGAATATGCATACTTTCCTCGACCCTGCTGTGCCTTTCGGTGGCATTAAATCCTCTGGAATTGGTCGTGAATTTGGTAGTGCATTCATCGAACACTACACTGAATTAAAGTCCGTCATGGTGCGTTATTAGAGCGTTAGTGGTTTTGTTTTTTCTGTAAAGCAACAGTTTTCCCGGTCAATGCGCCGGGATTTTTTATAGAATTTTATCTTGGCGGAGAATAAATCCGGATGACACTAATTCTGTCCGGTTGCTCACATTGGCTTTGGTAAAAATATTGCGTAGATGGGTTTTTACAGTGGAAAGCGAAACACCCAACAGCAGCGCAATACGCTTATTACTGGCGCCTTCTCGCACTAAATGAATGATTTCGTGCTCTTTCGGGGTATAGGAAACCAGAGAATCGGGTCGCACATCAAATGTCATAAGCTCCGCAATTGGTAAGATTGCATTGAGCCTAATCACCTCTTCCGGCGTAAATGGCGTATCGCGTAGCACGGAAATTCCCGCCACAATCTTATTTTTACGGCGAATAAAAATCTCTGCCATATCTGCGATATGGTTTGGCTGCATAAAATCATGGAAGAAGGTTTGATCGTGCTGACGCATTTCCACTGGCATCTTCACTAAACGGAGATCCTCCCCGCGGAAATGGTCTGGATGTAGAGGGTCATGCTGGGAAAACGCAGAGAGATACTCTTCATGCATATGTGCGGAAATCCCATACAGTACATGGTTTTCTGGCTGCCAGTGCTCATTCACTAGATAATAAACCGCCGCAGAAATAGGAATGATATGGGCAATTGTATTTAGGCAGCAGTCGATTAAACCCTGTTGATTCTCACTAAATAGCGGTTGAGCCATCATCATACCCCATCAAAATATACAGCTTACTATCATGCAATTTAATCATATTAACATAAAGTAAACATGTTAATAACGTGAGCGTGGTTACACTATTTAAAACTTGTTTTTTATCGCTTAAAGGGAGTTTGCTGCCTTTGGGTATCTTTCGTAGTGTATTTGTTAATATATTAATGAGGTCACTTTTGACTAATCATTGATATTTAAATGATTATTATATTATTTGAGTTTTAAAAGGGTACTTTTCGTCTTGAGCTCTGCGTGCTCCCCTCTCTCTGGGTATCGTTCTAAAGGACGATGGCGACATGTTTATGCTTATTTCTATAGTGAGAATACAGTCACTTCATTTTTACAAAAAATTCACAATTCAGGCTGTGAGCAGAGAGAGGGAAGCAAAATGAATTTATCCTCAAAATTAACATCACATATTGAAAAAGGTAAGGTTGGCTTTCCAACAACGCTCGCCAGTTCGGTTGGCGTGATTATGGCAAGCCCTGTGATCCTCACTGTAACTAGTGGTTTTGGGATTGGTGGAGATACTTTTGCCTTAGCCGTTTTACTGAGCTTTATCATGATGCAGGCTCAATTAACCACATTTTCTGAAGCGGCGGCAATTTTACCGACTTCCGGTTCCGTTTACGATTATATCTCCTGTGGTATGGGGCGTTTTTGGGCAATAACAGGGGCGCTGTCAGCCTATCTGATTGTTCACGTTTTTGCTGGCACCGCAGAGACTATTTTGTCCGGCATTATGGCGTTAGTGAACTTTGAAAGCCTGAATACGGTGCTGGAAACCAATAACTCCTCTTGGATGGTGGGGGTTGGGTTAGTTGTGGCATTCGGTTTACTGAATGCATTTGGTATCGAAGCTTTCGGCAAGGTGGAAGTGGTGCTCACTTTTGCAATGTGGAGTACGTTGGTGATTTTCAGTATTTGTGGGCTACTGATGCCATTTCATGTTTCCGCAGAAGGCTGGTTTGGTCAAGGGCTGAATATTTCTGACCCGACCATCGTTCTCAGCTTTGTGGGAATGGCGATGTTTATGTTTGTCGGCTGTGAGTTAGTGACACCAATGGCGCCTGAAATTAAAAACTCAGCCAAAGTGATCCCGCGTGCGATGGCGATTGGCTTATGCGGCGTAGCATTCTGTATGTTTTTGTTTGGTGCGGCACTCACAAACCAAGTCGAAAACGTGATTGTCGACCCTCAAAATGGCGTGAGTCTATTAGAAACACCGATGGCTATTCCTGCATTTGCTGGGCAAATTATGGGTGACTTCGGTAAATACTGGATTGGGATTGCATTATTGCTAGCGGGTGGGGCGACCATTAACACCTTAATGGCAGCGGTTCCGCGTATTCTTTACGGTATGGCGTTAGATGGGGCATTACCAAAAGTATTTGCCTATTTACACCCTCGTTTTAAAACGCCTGTGTTCGGTATTTTAGTGGCGGTGATGATCCCTTGTTTGCATGCATTTGCTATCCAAGGGGATTTAGACAGAATTATCCCGTTGGTGCTGGCGGCTGTATGTTCGTGGGGAACGGCGTACTTATTAGTGACGATTTCTGTGGTGTTATTGCGTATTCGTCGCCCTGATTTGCACCGTGCTTATCGCTCACCATTCTTCCCTATCCCTCAAATTATTTCGAGTGTGGGGATTATTCTAGCAATTGTTTACATCACGCCTCCGGGCATGAATAAAGCGGACGTGTATATTCCATTTGCCATTATGTTGGGATTAACCGCGAGTTATGCATTAGGTTGGACCGTGTTAGTGCAGAAAGTGAATCCATTTAAGCCTGTTCCGGTTGAACAAGTATTGTCTAATTCATTTGACGATGATAATGCAGAGGAGGTGGAACTTGAGCCTTTACGTAACCTTGCCTAAGTTATCGTGGTGGAAAAGGCTAACTCAAAAGCGCCTCCCGACAGGGTATCAAGCGGGGTTAACTTTAAATCGGATAGAGAAAGATATTGCCCCTTATGTTTGTGAGTGGGGGGCACCTGGAGTGCTCCTCATCCAATTGCCTCAAGGCATTAAAGTGGAGGTGACTGAGCGTGTGAAAACCTTGTTTATGGCGTTTATTGTGCATAGCCGCTTTGCAGTTTCGGGAAAATGTGACAACGCGCTGGTGGCACAGATTGATGTGAAAACAACAGGATCTACACGGAAAAAACAGGTTCATTTCACGACTCAGCAAGCGGATGGGAAATTTTTTGTCAAAAACTTAGAACAGTACCCGGTGATCCGCCAAACTTTCGAAGAGCTAGACTTCACTCACTGTCATATTGCTGTCAAAAATGGCGTTTGGCGTTGTGAAATTGAGCCTTATACCGCTTCGGAAATGGTCAGTAGGATCCCCGCTGCTCGGCGTTATTTACGTTTGACTGACCAGCAACGCCATCGATTGTTAAGCGCATTACAGCTGATTTCTCAGCTTATGAACCAACAGGCTTCTCACCAATAATTTTTCTCATCGATAACGCCCAGATTGGGCGTTTCGCATTTAAGGTTGTCATGCTAATGGTAGCCATGTTTGTGACAATCATCTTTATATCGACATAAAACCGTCATTCAACTGTCATCTGGCTGCTCTAGCATGCTGGTCAACTATTCGAAGCATACTTATTTACTCTTCTTATTGATTGGCAAGGATAAAATTTATGACAGGTCATTTTATGAAATCTATGTTAGCCGTCGCCGTAAGTACGTTAATTCTAGGGACTGCAATTCCAGCTTATGCTGCGGATAAAAATGATGCAGTTTCAGAAAGTCGTGCGGCAAAAGGGGATATCACTAAGTTTGGTGGTGCTCGTCGTTTATCGACAGAACAGACGGATATCATGAAAGCAGCACTGCATAATGGTCAAGCGAAGAACGTCATTTTATTTATCGGCGATGGTATGGGGGATTCTGAAATTACTGTCGCACGTAACTATGCGGAAGGGGCTGGCGGTTTCTTTAAAGGAATCGATGCACTGCCAATCACTGGGCAATACACCCATTACGCATTAGATAAGAAAACACAAAAACCAGACTATGTAACTGATTCTGCTGCCTCTGCAACGGCGTGGTCTTCCGGTGTGAAAACCTATAATGGTGCGTTAGGGATTGATGTGTTCGGTAAAGACCATGACACATTGATTGAAATTGCAAAACGTAATGGCAAAGCAACAGGCAACGTGACGACATCTGAAATTCAAGATGCAACGCCAGCAGCTCAGTTTGCTCACGTGACAGGGCGTAAATGCTACGGCCCTGAAGAAACCAGCGAAAAGTGTGCAACCAATGCGCTGGAAAATGGCGGTCGGGGTTCTATCTCTGAACAGTTAATGATCACCCGCGCCGATGTCACATTAGGTGGTGGTGCGAAAAGCTTTAAGCAGGAAGCTAAAGCGGGCGATTACAAAGGAAAAACCTTGGAGCAACAAGCTACAGATCGCGGATTCACTATCGTCCGTGATGCTAAGTCACTCGATGCAATCAAAGAAGCTAACCAAGATAAACCTGTGTTAGGCCTATTCCATGACGGCAATATGACCGTGGCGTGGGAAGGTCCAAAAGCCACTTATCACGGCAATTTAAATAATGCGGCATTAGAGTGTAAACCGAATTCTAAGTTAGACCCGAATGCGCCAACACTAGCGCAAATGACTGAAAAAGCAATTGATTTGCTGAAAGTAAATCCAAATGGTTTCTTCTTACAGGTTGAAAGCGCTTCTATCGATAAACAGGATCATAAAGCGAATCCATGTGGCCAAATCGGCGAGACTGTCTCGCTGGATCAAGCGGTACAAGTTGGCTTAGATTTCGCTAAGAAGCACGGTGATACGTTGGTTATCGTGACGGCTGACCACTCGCATTCTAGTCAAATTATTCCAGATGGAACTAAATCATCAGGTTTAACTCAAGCGCTGATTACCAAAGATGGCACTGTGATGACAGTGAACTATGGTAACTCTGAAGAAGAAGATTCACAGGAGCATACAGGTGCTCAGCTACGTGTCGCAGCCTATGGTCCACATGCTGCGAACGTGATGGGTCTGACTGACCAAACCGATTTGTTCTTTACCATGCGCGATGCGATGGGATTGAAGCAATAAACCAACCCCTGTAGTTAAAAGTTCTCTGCGGCAGGATGCTACAGAGAACTTTTTTGTTTATAAAATCCAATAAATCCTCATTAAGTTTCCTTCTTCATACCCTCAAGTCACACTAAAATTTAATTGATTTTTATAAAAACGCAGATATGATTGATAATCATTATCATCTTTATTTGGTTATAGACTAATTTTGAGTTAGCTAAAGACTCGTTAGCTATAAATGGGAGGCGTTATGGGAACTAGCGTATCAAAAGCAACTGGGTTGCGGCGTATTGGCGCTGGTTTGTGGGGCGTCTTCGCGGTGGTGTTACTGAGTATTATGTATTTACTGAGCAATATGGGGTTTGAGCCACTGAAAGTGGCGATGATCACGTTGATGATTGCGACAGCGGGCATGCTGTTTAATCGTGGCTCACGGCGTTTATTAATTATTCCGGCAGTGATGTCTTTAGGCTGTTTTTTGCTGATTTTTATTATGCGAACCTAATATTGTTTAAGCAATATCTACGTTAGGAAGAGTGCGCGAGAGGCTATTGAGAATTGAATATCTGAAGATTGAATTCTTGAAGATTAAGGCTACGAATCATTAACAGTGGTGCGAAAGGGGGGACTTGAACCCCCACGTCCATAGGACACTAACACCTGAAGCTAGCGCGTCTACCAATTCCGCCACCCTCGCAAATACTGTCAAAATTCTTTCTATTGATACTGACTTCTATAATGAGCTGCTAAGAGCAGTCAACGCATAGATAATTGAAATTATGAAGAGTAAGTGGTGCGAAAGGGGGGACTTGAACCCCCACGTCCATAGGACACTAACACCTGAAGCTAGCGCGTCTACCAATTCCGCCACTCTCGCAATACTAACTCTTTTGCATAATTGCTCATGCATCAATAGTACGGTGCGGATTTTAGGCTAATTTGCACAGACGTCAATAAATTTTTATCGGCGTCATCGTGTTTGATGAAAAAACGGTCAACTTATGAGGTTGACCGTTAGAAACAAAACTGATACTGAGATAATTTCGTCGTTTTAGCGCTTAATAGCTTCGTAAACTTTGAATTTACCTGTCTTAGCCAGAACCACATGACCGCCAAACGCTTTATCCAGTAAGTCAGGATAAGGTAAAAATGCATTCGCGACGATACGTAAGCGACCGCCTTTTTTCAGGTGCTTAGGTGCTTGGAAAATAAGCGTTTCTACCGCGTTATAACTGGTGTTGATTCCATCATGGAACGGTGGATTAGAAATGATCCAATCAAATTTATCATTAACATCGGAATAGACGTCGCTAGGGATCACTTTTCCGGTGAGGTTGTTGGCCGCGAGCGTTGCAGTGGCGGAATCAATCGCGGATGCACTGACATCACTCAGGGTTAAGGTGACATCCGGATTTTGTGAGCCGATAACCGCAGCGAGTACGCCGTTACCACACGCCAGATCAAGCACATTTCCGCTCATTGGCTCCGTCAATGTGGAAAGCAGCAAATCACTGCCGATGTCTAACTCGTTATGGCTGAATACACCTGGAAGTGCATGAATTTTCACGTTATCAACCTGATAGTTACGCCACCAGCGTTTAATATCAAATTCAGTTGGTTGCTCTAATTCACCATAATAGAGCCCACAACGGCGTGCGGAGTCAATTTTTTGCAGTGTCGCAATCCCTTCCATAATTGCTTCGGCACTTTTTACGCCGCTACGATTTTCGCCGACGATAAAAATTTGGCTGCCGGTAGCCAGATGGGTACATAAGTCATCAAGTTGGAATGCCGCTTCTTGTTTGTTCTTAGACCAAAAGTAAATTAAGGTATCACAAGGTTGAACAAATTCCGCGGTTGCTGTCGAAGCAAACAGAATATTTTCACCCAATGCTGGCTGTAAGTTTTTCCAGCGATGATACTGGTTAGTGAGAACACGCACACTGGCGGCTTCTAAAATTGCGCCCAGTTCATCCTGAATATCCCCTGCCAAAAGAACATGACGATCGATAAAGTGCTCTAAATGGCGTTGAATAACTTCGCTGGCGGGTGTCAGTAATGACATATTCTGTCTATCTCCTAAAATGAATATAACCACGCGGACTACCTTACCAGAAAAAAGATAAATAGCATTGCTCTGTTGGCGCTATTAATCCCCTTTGATAAGATGTGGTTGTTAACTAACGACTGGGTAAAGCAATGACACGACGTGACAGACTTTTAGAACAAATGGGGATCACTCAATGGATGGTGAGAAATCCGACTGTGTTACGTGGTGAACGTGGTGTAC
Organism: Providencia alcalifaciens; assembly: GCF_020271745.1. NCBI lineage: Bacteria > Pseudomonadati > Pseudomonadota > Gammaproteobacteria > Enterobacterales > Morganellaceae > Providencia > Providencia alcalifaciens. Next base: position 1,980,271 of record NZ_CP084296.1, read on the forward strand.
GCATTCCTGAGTCGACTAAGCTTATTATTATCACTGATGAGAACCTTGATTTAAACAGCCAGCTGCTAAAAGATATTTTTCTCACAATGAAGGTCGATGAGATTGACATTGTGTGCATTAATTCCGAACAGCTCAAACTCATTCCAACACCAATAACAATACCTTGTTGGGTGATAGGGGATGGTATTCATCCCGAAGGTTCAAAAGTCACATTTATTTCTCCTGTTTTGTCTGAACTGATAGCAAGCAGCAATGCTAAACAGGCACTATGGAAACAAATTTATCAATATGATGAAAATTTCAACACTCAAGCAATCTGATCTCGCGACAGCCTTCTTAATTGAAAAGTTAAGCCATGATTTTCCATGGACTGAGCGAGTTTTTTATGGGAATCAAGGTGAAAAGTACCATAATCTGAAAATATCAGTTAATAATCAAATTGTTGGGTATGCAATAACACAGTATGTATTAGATGAGGCGACGCTGTTTAATATTGCCATTCACCCTGACTTTCAAGGGCATGGTTATGGACGAATGTTATTAGAAAGATTGATCAATGACCTAGTCAGCCGCGGGGTATCAACATTGTGGTTGGAAGTGAGGGAATCGAACGCCTCTGCCATTCATCTGTATGACAAACTTGGTTTTCAACAAGCAACAGTGCGTAAAGATTATTATCCAACAAAAAGTGGCCGAGAAGATGCGTTAGTACTGGCATTAACCTTATTTAGCGAAGATATGTTTAGCCAAAAAGCATAATACAATAAGTGCCCGATAAAAATAGATTAAAAAAACAAACCACGAGGTAGCAATTTATTGTGATTCGTGGTTTTTTGTATTGGAGGATATGAACTAATAATAGAATAATAAGAGGCGTTGAGAATGACACAATTTAATATAGCAGTAATTCCGGGTGATGGTATTGGAACTGAAGTTATCCCTGAAGGATTACGAGTATTAGAAGCCGCAGCAAGAAAGCATCATGTAGAACTTAATTTTACGCATTTTGACTGGTCGTGTGAAACGTATCATCGCACTGGGCGGATGATGCCTGAAGATGGATTAGAACAACTGAAAAAATTCGATGCTATTTTCTTAGGCGCTGTTGGCTTTCCTGGTGTGCCAGATCACATTTCCTTGTGGGGCTTATTACTACCAATTCGTCGCGCGTTTAATCAATATGTGAATCTGCGCCCAGTACGTTTATTTGAAGGTATTAAATGCCCGCTGGCGGATAAAAAGCCGGGTGATATTGATTTTTATGTGGTTCGGGAAAATGTGGAAGGGGAGTATTCCGCGATTGGTGGAATTCAGTATGAAGGGACGGAAGATGAAATGGTGTCCCAGCAAAGTATTTTTACCCGCAAAGGGACTGACCGTATTTTAAAATATGCTTTTGAACTTGCTCGTTCTCGCGATAAAAAACATTTAAGTTCAGCCACGAAATCCAATGGATTATTCCACTCAATGCCTTATTGGGATAGCCGTGTGGCTGAAATGGCAAAACAGTATCCTGATGTGAAAGTCGATCAATTCCACATTGATATTTTTGCGGCTAACTTAGTGAGAATGCCGGAATTTTATGATGTGATTGTGGGATCAAACTTATTTGGGGATATTTTGTCAGACCTTGGACCCGCGTGTACGGGGACGATTGCCATTGCACCGTCAGCGAATATCAACCCGGAAAAACAGTTCCCATCAATGTTTGAACCTGTACATGGTTCTGCACCAGATATTGCCGGAAAAAATATTGCCAACCCAATTGGGACTATCTGGGCGGCAGCGATGATGATGCAGCATCTCGGTTGCCAAGAAATGCACGACACAATTATGTCAGCGGTTGAAACGGCTATTCGTGAGCGTCGTCACTTGACTCGCGACATGGGCGGAAATGCCAGCACACAAGAATTAGGGCTGGAAATTGCTCAGTTAGTGACTGCGTCGGTGTAAGTTTATTGGGCTCCACCCAGTGGGTGGAGCGCTTAACATTTCAGGCTCTGATTGTTTATAACCCCAAGATCTGCGAAAATAACCGCCAATTACGATTAACAATACGGATTTGCTGCGCTTAGAGCCACCTCGAGCCTCTTCCTGATGCCCATACAAATCTGGATATAGACGAAAAGAACGGTTAAATGACAGATCAGAATTTTCTCCATGAAGTTAGCACCCGTAGAACGTTTGCTATCATTTCGCACCCTGATGCCGCCCAGCCTTTCAACGCTTAAAACCACCTTTCATTGCACACCACAATCACATCTCTACGTACTGAATTTAAAGGCTTTTTGTCTTTTTCTCGTTTCTTTGCTTTTCAATGATGTTCAAGCGTAACCTCGGAAAATGTGTACAAACTTGAGTACAAATCGCCATATTTACCGTTTTTAGCCAAATTCCATGACACAAACCTAGCTGTAGGCCTTGTTCCTACTGGGTTTTAGCCAAAACTTGCCTATATTTTTTATGCCAAAAATCGAGAAATGATGGTAAGACGTTCGCGATTATCTCTAATTGTTTGCCGGTTGAGTTGGTTACCGGTTGCTTTCTTGCTGTCCTAAAAGTTCATTTGTATGGGCCTGATCTTCTGAACAAATCATGCATCTTTCTGACCATCAACAAGTGATGAATCAGGCGATGATAGCTTTACATTGATTTTCAGGAGAATGCAGATGACAGCAGTAGCGCACCAAGTAACCCCTTTTCTAACGTCTTACGAAGTTATGGCTCGTTACCACATTAGCTATACGACGCTCTGGCGAAGAATAAAAGATGGCAGCTTGCCGCAACCTCGTATCAACCGAAATACACGAAACAAGCTGTGGCACATTGAAGACTTGGAGGAGTATGAGAAGAATTAGGAATAGATAGCGTAGCTTAGTTTTTCTGTTGGAGCTTGGACTAACGCTTTGAAACGCCGGCTTGTGCCAACAATATAGTTAATATGTACACCAACTTAGGCTAAGATAGCAGCATGGATTTTTTATTGATTGGATGGATAGGTAAGTGACGACTCCTCAAGAACGGACAACAGGTATTACAAATGCGTCGATAAAAAAACGTTTCGGCTCAATTCCCGCTTGGAAGATGTTGAGTGAATATATCTGGAACGGTTTGGATGCTGGTGCATCAGATATTGATGTCATTATTAACACCTGTGATCTCGGCGGGGTGGAGTCAATAGAGATCCATGATAATGGTGAAGGAATTGACTTTCATAACCTAGACCGAAATTTTGATAATTGGGATGACTCATCCAAAAAACAGGTTACCCAAAAAGGCAGTCAAGGCAGAGGGCGGTATTCATTTCATAAATATGCTGCAACAGCAACCTGGCTTACGAGAAGACAATCTGAGAATGCACGTATTACCATAGACTCGTCTCGTATTAAAACGTACAAAGTTGAGTTGATCGACGATAAAGAACAGCATAGTAGTATTCTTTCAAATGGAAGTGGGACATCAGTATTTCTTACGGGCATTACGAGTGAAAAATCTCAAAAAATCCCTAATATTGAAAATATCATGGAGGAGCTTTCAAATGAATTTGGTTGGAAGCTAATAGTTTTTTCTAACCTTAAAATATCAGTTAATAGAGTCCGAGTGACGCCTCCCCAACATAGGTTGTTTCAAGAGCTTATAGATGTTGATGGAAATATATTTAGTTCAAGTATCATTCAGTGGATAAAAAAACCATCTGGTGAAAAGTCATACAATTATTTTAGAGATTCAAAAGAACATCAGAAGTATAGAAATCTGACTGGTTTTAACTACAAAAACAATTTTTTCATAAGTGGATATATACAATCTGAGTGGTTCGATAATTTTCAAGATACCTCATCTCCAAATGCTGATCTCTTCATTAGTGAAAAGAGTGATGGGAATAAAGTTTTAGCTATGCTGCTAAAAGAACTGCGCAACAAAACAGCCGAGATTTATCAGGGGTTCCTTAGAGAAAGAGCTGTTCAGCTTGTCGATTCTTTCGAAGAAAAAGGATATTTTCCTGTTTACAATTGGGAGTCTGACGAAGATCGTTCCTTTAGAATTGCACATACGAAGAAATTAGTAACTAGTATCTGCGTTGCTGATCCAGCAGCTTTTAATGGGCTAAAGGCTAAGCAAACAAAAATTATAATCGGTTTGCTTGATAGGCTATCTACATCAAGTGAAAATGATAGTTTGATAGATATATTGGAAGGCGTTTTAGACTTAAATAAGGAGCAAATGGATGAATTTGCATCTCAAATAAGTAAATCTAAACTTGATTATATAATTAGCACGATTGGACACATTCATAAGCGAGATCTAGTCGTACAGAAAATGAAGTACCTTTTTAAAGAGCACGCTAAAGAAGTTCTAGAAACACCAGACTTACAAGGTATTATTGAGGCTAATACATGGTTGTTTGGCCCTCAGTACACAACTATAGGTGCCGAAGAGGATGACTTTTCTAATACAGCTAGAAATCTTCGGAATTCAGATATTGAAATATTGGATGGGGACGATATCAGTACCAGTGATCTTATTGAAGGCGCTACCATAGAGGGGGCAAAAGGCCAAGTAGATTTGTTTCTTGCACGCAAAATGGTCACAATTGATCATTCTACACAAGAAGAATTTATTAAATGTACGATCATTGAAATAAAAAGACCAAGTGTAGCATTGAATAAGAAACATTTAGCTCAAGCTGAACGTTATGCTGAGGTACTTGATAAGCATCCTGCCTTTAATGATGAGAGAATGAGATTTGATGTTGTTCTTGTTGGAACTAAAATCTCCCAGAATGATACTCAAATTACAAGGCGGTTGAAAGACCTTGCTGGTAAGGGCGGCGCGGGCCTTGTTTCCGGGGCGGATGAAAGAATTCGAGTATACGTTAAAAGTTGGTCTACAATTTTTAATGATTTCGAGGTGACTCATAGTGCTTTATTACAAAAGCTAAAAATAAAGAGAAGCGAGCTAGAGTATAAATCTAAGCAAACCCTTGTGGATGAATTGCAAATACCTCTCTCTGAGGCGTCGTGAGACTTATAATAATTATTCGATAAGTTGTTTTTTTGTAACTGGAAAAACAACTAATCTAAACCGAGCCAAATGCACTACTTGACTCGGTCATTTGTACTAGCTCAGTCTCTTCCTTAATTCAGCTACCCCTTATTGTCCGAAACGCCAGTTGAATGGAAAGCCTGTCGGCTCGATGATGGTTTCTAGTTGTTGATACCAAACGTCGTAAGCATGACGCATTTCGTCCAGGTACTGATATTGGTTGTAGATAGCATCCAGCCCTTTTTTGCTGTGGCCAATCATCAACTCGGCAACTTCTTGCGTCGTGATGGCAGACATTCGCGTTCGCATCGTTCTGCGAAGATCATGCATAGACCAGTGTTCCATCTCAATACCAAGCGATCTGCGAGCCCAGATTTTCACATTGTTAGGAATAGTGGTATCAAAGCCATTTGTGGCAAGCTCTTCTTGTCCGTTCGCGGGAAACAAGTAAGTTGATTTGCTCATCTGCATCGCCAGTTCAATCAGCTCAATAGCTGGCTTAATCAATGGCCGCATGATCGGCGCTCCAATTTTCTCACCTTGTTTGCGGATCTCTATGGGCACTGTCCACATTGCAGATTGCAAGTCAAAGTGATGCTTTTCAGCTTGAATGAGTTCGCCCTTGCGCCCTCCCAATAAGAGAAGCAGTTTTATGTAGATGCGATTCTTCTCAGTGATTTTTGACTCATGCAAATAGCGCCAAAGTATCCTGATCTCGTTGTCATTTAGCACCCGAGTTCGTTTTCCTTTTTTACCGCCAACCTTTTTTGCTGTGATCCCAGCGGCAGCGTTAATTTCCAAAATTTGTTCATCAATCAGCCAGTCATAGAACTTATGCAGTACAGACACTAGGCGCTCTGTGTTTGACGGAGACGATTCCGAAACCTCACGAAGACAGTTTCGCAAGGACAATTCAGTGATGTCAGTTAATGGATACTTGCCAAGTCGGGGCAGCAAATATATTTCACTGCTGCGTTTTTGGTAGTGCCACGTTTTCTCCTTTAGCCCTTGCTTACCGGCAGAGTCTATCCAGTCTCGAAAAATCGATTCGAAGCTTTGATTAGCAGAATACTTAGCCCGTTCCTGCTGTAGGTAAAGCTTGGGGTTTCGGCCTTGATCAAGTACTGCCCTTAACCTATCCAGCTCATTCCTGGCTTCAGCCAGCTTCATAAGGGGGTAAGTACCTATGTCTACCCGCTGTTGCTTGCCATCGAACCGATAACGAAACTGAAAAACAATTTTGCCCTTGGGCGATACCCGAGCACTTAGCCCATCTCGGTCGGCTTTTACTACGGTTTCTTTTGCTTCTTTATTTAACCTGGCATCGAGCCAGCTAACTGATAACGCCATGTTATAAGCCCAGCCCTAGTTTTGATTTTAATGATTGTTTACGTGTTTCTGCTTTGGGTTCTGGCGCTGTACTCATAGAAGTAACTTCACCATCTGGTGCAAGGCCATCCACCGGTACAGATGTCGTGGATAGATTGGGTTGGCTCATTTGAATTAACCCAAAGGTTGCCAGCATCCGCAGACGCTCAGCGCGTTCCCGTGGTGGCGTCTTTTCCAATTCTTTGAGTAGTTCTGGGTGGCTCCCTGGGGGAATGTTGACGACAACTCTCATGATCATGCCCCATAAAACCAGAAGCCTCGGACGTTCGCCAAAACAGACTGCTCAGGCACGATGATCTTGCTTCGTGAAAAAATCTCCTTGGCCGCTTCCTTATAAGCCAAGGCTCCACCTCCGGCGATCAATACCAAGTCCGCATTAATGCTTTCGTCACGCATGGATTGACGCATGGCTGTAAGAGCAACAGGCGCTACCTTTTTCATGGCAGCATTCAGATAAGGTGAAATATCGACTTTTTCTCCAAATAGCAGGACCTGTAAGTCGCCGGTTCTCATGGCTTTTTCAAGTCGATCCATTCCGACTTTGGCACCATGATCTTCCGAAATCAGCTTATCGATGGTTTCCAGTAGCACGGACATTGCCTGAAGACTGGTTCCTGATGAGCTGTAGCGAATTTCTCCGGCCTCAAGGGCAACCCAATCAACAGAAAAGAAGCCGGGATCAATGACGACGACACGACCTTCTTCAATCAAGCCCAGATCACCACCCGTTTGAACCAGATCCATATAGGCACCGGCAGGCTGTGGTAGTACTTTGACGTCATGAACGGTGATGCTGCGCTTAGGCGTCACTTGATGGACACCTTTTAAACGCTGCACAAGGTCAGACTTACGTTGTGGTTCATGAAACTGGGAAACCGGTAATCCAGTGACAACCAAATCGATGGATTCTGTTTCAGCCATTAACAAGGCGGCATGAAAAAGTGCCTTATAGGTTTTTGTGGTGGGATATTCCGGGTGAAGCTCTCGTTCCCAGCCTTGAAGGCGTCCAGCAGGAACACCAGCGGCCCAGCGCTCATTATCGACAGAGACATACAAACAAGTTTCATCATCGCCTCCACCGATACGCTCCGGCATACGATCCGCTGGACCGGCACCCGCAGGTAGAATAATGGTTTTCGGTTCACTACCTGATTGGCCAATTGCCAGCTTCAGGTTTGAGTAACCGATATCTACGCCTAGTACAAACATACTTATCTCCTGTGCACTCAAAGTGCTCTAACGGTTTTCAATCAACCGCGCTGTTCACGCTTGGGCATTTCCAAGTGCTCTGGCGGTTTACTCAAATGTCATTATCAGGATTCGGTGCACTGGCGGTGGGCAGAAAGGTGACAAATCCTTTCATCTATCTGCCTATTGCATTTTTGCAAAAGTATGAGAATAGGCTCTGTTTGGCGGCTGGTGACCTAGCCAAAAAAATTGAGACGCCAAACGTCGTTTGCATTCTGGCCTGAACTTGCCAAACGGTTTGTATCTTCATGGCGATACGTCTTTTTAGGTGTTTTTAAGTGAAATCAGCCTGTATCCCTTGTCGGGTATGGGATTGAGCGAGTCGATTTATATCGAGACGCCAAACAGTGATTGTGACGGCAGTTTTACGTTTGGCGTTTCGATCCAAAAGCCAAACGGATAGTGGTTTTGGCTTTAGGGGTTAATTGGATGGGGAAATTGGTTTGGTAGAAATCGTCAATGAACAATGGAAAGCAGATGTATCAGATTTACTTCAGCAAGAAACGGACAGGCTAAAAGCGCTGGCACGAGCTGAAGTTGATGACTTTTGGGTTACCCATTACAAGGTTCGAGAGAATGAGCCCTTTAAAGACTGGGGTCTGCTTGGTGTCCGTATCAGAGACTTTAAGTATGGCTTTGGCATAGAGTGGTATATCAACAGTTTTCACGGTCAACGAGGCAAACGCGTGGTCTTTAGCAAGGGGCTGCGTATCTCAAAGACGAAGCTGAGATACGCATTTTTAGACTGCCAAGGTTTGGCCAAAGAATGGGAGCTAGCGCTGGCCATGGAGAAAGAGGAATTCTTCAGTGATATTCGACGCCAGGTTGATAAGCTCAACATGCTGCGTCGCAGAGTGAATGCGTATTGAGTCAACTGCGCTACTTCACTCGCGGTAACTGGTCCCAGCGTGTTGTATAAGCGGGAGACAAATGCTCTCGCTTCATCGACCAATCTTTCTTGAGTCCTTGTCCAGCAAAGAAAACCTTTCCGGCACCGCTTTGGTTAATGGTGTCCAATACAGACATTAGCTGCTGGCTATTAGAGCGGGTCGATACGTCATCGAATAGTCCTGGTTGAAACATGCCAGGATCGTAAAAGTCAGACAGCATGACGCCCGCTTTGGCATAACGAAAACCATCCTTCCATATCCGCTTGAGTAAGTGATTGGCCAGCTCGATAAAATCCCGCGTGTCGCAACTGGGGATTAGCAATTCACCCGATGCAGAGTTGCTGTACTGCGGCTCGTTGTCCTTAAAGGGGCTGGTACGTATGAACACGGTCAGCACTTTGGCTTGCTGCTGTTCTTTGCGAAGTTTCTCAGTGGCGCGGGTTGCGTATTCGCATACGGCTTCACTTAAAAATTCAAAGTGCGTCACTTTTACGCCAAATGAACGGCTACAGACGATTTGCTTCTTAGTTGGCGGGATCTCTTCAAGTTCAATGCACGACTCACCATTGAGCTCTCTGACGGTTCTTTCTAAAACCTCTGAAAACTGGTCTCTGATGGCTCTAGGAGAGGCATTGGCGAGATCTAAGGCTGTGGTGATACCCAACGCATTTAAACGCTTAGAAAGCCGTCTACCAACGCCCCAAACATCATCAACCGGGACTAATGCGAGCAATCGACGTTGCCGATCTGGATTGGTCAGGTCTACAACCCCCTGAGTAGCTGGATATTTTTTGGCGGCATGGTTAGCCAGTTTGGCGAGTGTTTTAGTCGGTGCAATGCCTACACAGACGGTGATCCCAATCCAGTGGCCTATGCGCTCTCGCACTTGTTGTCCGAACTCGACAAGAGATATGGCAGACTCAATACCGGTTAAATCCAAAAACGCTTCGTCAATAGAGTAAACCTCTACTCGTGGTGCCATCTCCTCCAAAGTGCGCATCACTCGACTGCTTAAATCTGCATACAGCGCGTACAGTTGGCTAAGAATTCCCGCTAAAAATAGACGAGTAAGTGAGCAACCATTCTGCCGCATGGGTTGCTGGCGTCTAACACCAGAAAAATCACCCAGCCCAACCCGCTGTCTATTTTTTAAGGTGGGCATTCATCTACATGTCTAATTTTTTACCAATTTGATCGCTAAGATGTACTAATTTGATTACCGAGGGAGACTGACGGACTAATTACTTAGGGGCTTAATCGTACAATCTCCACTCGACACCACACAACTCACTTCTGGACATTTCTGAGTTGCATTTTAGCTAATTTAGAAAAACATGAATTAGATAAAGTATGGAAATTTCAAATCAATATGAGGCGGACATGAAGAAATTGAAAAAAGTAGCTTAACTGGGTTGGTCAATTTTGGTTGACCACGTCATGTTCCGGTGAGTACGCAAGTCATTGGCGCTAACGAATATGAAGGTCACTTTGCTTTTGACTTACTCTATAACAACTCTTCAGATATACAGCCTAATACCTTATCGACCGATACGCATGGTACCAATAATGTTAACTTCGCTATATTAGATTTCTTTGGTTACACATTCGCCCCTCGATACGCGAAAATGAAAAAGGTGTTTTTTGAGCTATTTGAAGTGACTGAAGAGAACGGAGGCCGTATTCAATTAAAGAAAGATATTAATCATAAGCTAATTGCTGAAGAATGGGACAATATTCAGCATATTGTTTGTTCATTGAGTCGTAAAACCACCACTCAAAGCACAATCATTAGAAAGTTGAGTAACGGCAAGAGCCGAAGATTGTCAGCATTGCATGAGTACGACCGTTTAATTAAATCTATTTATGTTTTGGAGTATGTTGATAATTCAACGTTGCGTCATTACGTCCAGCAAGCCTTGAACAGAGGTGAAGCATACCATCAGTTAAAACGTGCTATTACTTCAGTTAATGGCAATAAATTTCGTGGGGGGAATGATTACCAAGTATCACAATGGGGTTCTAGGGATTTTCCCCTCTAAAAAGACTTAATCCTCTGTAGACCACACCAATAAATGGCTGCGGAGGTGGGTTACTACTTATAAGTGTGGCAAATTAGGTAAATATCGTACATTTAATACGGAACAGCCCTGATATGGCCATCAAAAACGAAATTACTATTCTCACGAGAGCAGAACAGGCAGATCTTTATTCCCCACCCATTTTTTCAATCGAAGAACAACGTCTGTACTTTTCTCTGAACGATGCGGAATTGGCAGTTTTTCGGTCAATTCGTCTCAGAGCTCATAGATGTTACTTTGTCGCGATTTTGGGATACTTCAAATCAAAGCCCGTCATCCTAGATATCGCTTACTCGCAGGTTTCTAAGGATTTAATGTTCATCAGTAAAGAGCTGCTTGGCGGCAAGGGGCTCAGACCATTCACTCCCTCACAAAAACAAAAAGATCGACTCTACGCAAAAGTATTAGACCTTGCTGGTTATCACAAATGGGACGAAAGTCAGCACTTCAATTCTCTTTTCGACCACCTTGTTCAGGTGGGCAATGCCTGGCTGGAGCCGCGTTACCTCTTTGATACTGCTATTGAATTCCTAACCAGTCACAGCATTGCTATCCCTAGGTACACCGTACTCCAGAGACTGATAAGCAGAGCGATGCAGCAGGTCAGAAAAGACCTGGCGCACCAACTTAATCAACTCACCAGTCCTGAACTTCACGTCTTTCTGGACAGCATAACAGCCATTGATGACGGACTAAGCCTGAACCAGCTCAGAGGCGGTGCAAAAAGTCTGACCGTACCTGAACTTAAAAAAGAGCTTGCCCTTTATCATCAGTTAGCGCCATGGCGCACGCAAATCAATGGCGTTATCGATGGGCTTAATCTGTCTCTTAAAAATCGACAACACTTCGGTGAGCTCATCAACTATTACGGTAGTAAACTCAAACGATTCAAACGCGCACAGCAGCATCTATGGTTGCTATGTCACCTGACAGAGCGGATACAACTGGCACTGGAACGGTTAACTGATGGGTTCATTTACCATATCCGCAAGCAACAAGAAGCTGCCAACACCTTTGCACAACAAGCAGTGTTCCTGTCCTGGCAGTCAGCCGCGGACAATGTCACGAAAGCGGCAGAGTTACTGCATCTGTTTGTGGATGAGAACATTGATGATAATCAACCCTTCTCAGTAGTCAGACAACAGGCATTGAAGGTCATGAATGACAGGGATATCCAGACCCTCTGCCTTTACCTGAAAAAACAGAAACGGACCGTGGAAGAGTACCAGTGGCAACATTACGATGAACAATGCAATCTCCTGGAGCAACTGTTAAGGCAGGTGTTCTTGTGCCTTGAATGTGAGGCCGGTAAAGGCTCAGAAGCCGTCGTCGCCCAACTTCAACAGATGCAGACGGAAATCGCATTCGGTGGACCACTGAAGACGATGGATACGTCGCTCATCCCGAAAAAGCACCTCCCATGGTTGGTTAAACAGGATAACGTTAACCCGCAACGTTACGAATGGCTGCTCTACCGGCAGTTAACCTCACGACTGAATGGACGCATTTATTTGCCAAATGTTACCAAATACCGCGCACTGAAAGACGACCTGATCCCCCAGACATCGCAGGATACCTTGCTGGCCTCATCAACACTGGACAGACTAAAACAGCCCGCAGAGTTATTGTTACAGGAGAAACAACACCGGCTGGAAAGTGCACTCAAAGACGTTGCTCTCCATATTGATGAGGGAGACAATCGAAATGTGATCATGAAAAATCGTACCGGTACCCGCTGGCGTCTGCCGACCAAAAGCGCTACATCTCTGGTCAACAATCCCTTTTTTAAGCGAATGCAACCGGTCGGTATCGCGGATGTACTGCGGTATGTAGAGCGCGAAACCGGGTTCATGAAATGTCTGACTCATGTACTTCCGATACAAAAACAAGGGTTCACTCATCAGGATGATTTACTGGCCATTCTGATTGCCAACGCCACTCACCGTGGTGTGTATGGCATGGCGCAGATCTCCGATCGAAGCTATGAACACCTGAGTACGGTGCAGGCCAACTATATCCGGCCTGAAACGCTGCATGACGCCAGCGACGTGATCAATAATGCGGTTGCAGCGCTACCCATCTTCCGCCACTACCATATTCAGGAGGACCAGCTGCATGCCAGTGCGGATGGTCAGAAATTCGAAACCCATCTGGAAACCTTTAAAACCCGGTACTCCTCTAAGTATTTCGGCACCAACAAAGGGATCACGGCCATGACACTGGTGGCCAACCACAGCGCCCTCAATGCTCGGATCATCGGTTCCAACGAGCACGAATCACACTATATTTATGACCTGTTACAATCCAACAGCAGTGAAATCAAACCTGACGTACTCTCGACAGATACACACGGTGTCAATCATGTTAACTTCGCCTTACTGGATCTATGCGGTTACAGTTTTGCACCGCGATACGCGCAGTTCAGTAGTGTCATCAATGATCTGTTTGATGTGACTGAAAGTGAACAAGGCAGCACCATACTGGCGCTAAAGAAGCCTATCAGAACGAATGTTATTACAACGGGATGGCAAGATATCAGGCGTATTGTTCTGTCACTTCAGACAAAGCGGACGACACAAGCAATGCTGGTAAGAAAGTTGTCTGGTTACCCTTCTGGACACCCAATATTACAGGCTCTGACGGAGTATAATCGACTGGTTAAAGCGCAATATTTACTTGACTACATCGACGATGCCAGTTTGCGGCAGTATGTGCAACGTGCCCTGAACCGGGGAGAAGCATGGCACTTCCTTAGACGAGCCATTGCGTCGGTGAATGGTGATCAGTTCCGTGGCAAAAACGAGTCTGAAATCGCTATCTGGAATGAATGCGCAAGATTGCTTGCCAACGCGATCATCTACTTCAACTCCGCGATACTGAGTCATCTTCTGGGACACTTTGAAGCGAGAGGAGATGAAGAGAAAGCGGGTATCACTCGTGCTGTTTCGCCCGTTGCGTGGCAAAATATCAACTTAAGCGGAACGTATAACTTCACTAATACTGGGAAATTGCCCAATATTGGCGAAATAACAAGGCCGATAGTGGATGATTAGGCTCCAAGCTGAAAGTAAACCACCTCCGCAGCCATTTATTGGTGTGGTCTACAGAGGATTATGTCTTTTTAGAGGGGAAAATCCCTAGAACCCCACCTTGAGACAGAACGCGCCTTGGTCAGAATCCCAGTCGCTGGGCGGGTTTGCGCCTACGCTCTTGACCCCCACGAGGTCTGGAAAGGGTACGACAACGCCAAAGAATACGCGGCCTTCGTGACCAAGACGCTGGTCAACAAGGACGGCGATATTAAGCGCCGGATCATGTCGATGTTTAGCCCAGAGGAACGCCCAGACGACAGGGAGTGACGGGCACTGGCTGGCAATGTCTAGCAACGGCAGGCATTTCGGCTGAGGGTAAAAGAACTTTCCGCTAAGCGATAGACTGTATGTAAACACAGTATTGCAAGGACGCGGAACATGCCTCATGTGGCGGCCAGGACGGCCAGCCGGGATCGGGATACTGGTCGTTACCAGAGCCACCGACCCGAGCAAACCCTTCTCTATCAGATCGTTGACGAGTATTACCCGGCATTCGCTGCGCTTATGGCAGAGCAGGGAAAGGAATTGCCGGGCTATGTGCAACGGGAATTTGAAGAATTTCTCCAATGCGGGCGGCTGGAGCATGGCTTTCTACGGGTTCGCTGCGAGTCTTGCCACGCCGAGCACCTGGTCGCTTTCAGCTGTAAGCGTCGCGGTTTCTGCCCGAGCTGTGGGGCGCGGCGGATGGCCGAAAGTGCCGCCTTGCTGGTTGATGAAGTACTGCCTGAACAACCCATGCGTCAGTGGGTGTTGAGCTTCCCGTTTCAGCTGCGTTTCCTGTTTGCCAGCCGGCCCGAGATCATGGGGTGGGTGCTGGGCATCGTTTACCGCGTCATTGCCACGCACCTGGTCAAGAAAGCGGGCCATACCCACCAAGTGGCCAAGACGGGCGCGGTCACCCTGATCCAGCGTTTTGGATCGGCGCTCAATCTGAATGTTCACTTCCACATGCTGTTTCTCGACGGTGTGTATGTCGAGCAATCCCACGGCTCAGCGCGTTTCCGCTGGGTCAAGGCGCCGACCAGCCCAGAGCTCACCCAGCTGACGCACACCATCGCCCACCGGGTGGGTCGCTATCTGGAACGGCAAGGCCTGCTGGAACGGGATGTCGAAAACAGCTATCTGGCCTCGGATGCGGTGGATGACGACCCGATGACACCCCTGCTGGGGCACTCGATCACTTACCGTATCGCTGTCGGTTCACAGGCGGGGCGAAAGGTGTTCACTTTGCAAACTCTGCCGACCAGTGGTGATCCGTTCGGTGACGGGATTGGCAAGGTAGCCGGGTCCAGCCTGCACGCCGGCGTGGCGGCCAGGGCCGATGAACGCAAGAAGCTCGAACGGCTGTGCCGGTACATCAGCCGCCCGGCGGTATCCGAGAAGCGGCTGTCGTTAACACGAGGCGGCAACGTGCGCTACCAGCTCAAGACGCCGTACCGGGACGGCACCACGCACGTCATTTTCGAACCATTGGATTTCATTGCAAGGCTGGCCGCCCTGGTACCGAAGCCCAGAGTCAACCTAACCCGCTTCCACGGGGTGTTCGCACCCAACAGTCGGCACCGGGCGTTGGTCACGCCGGCAAAACGGGGCAGGGGCAACAAGGTCAGGGTGGCTGATGAACCGGCAACACCAGCACAACGGCGAGCGTCGATGACATGGGCGCAACGGCTCAAGCGTGTTTTCAATATCGACATCGAGACCTGCAGCGGCTGCGGCGGCGCCATGAAAGTCATCGCCTGCATTGAAGACCCTATAGTGATCAAGCAGATCCTTGATCACCTGAAGCACAAAGCCGAAACCAGCGGGACCAGGGCGTTACCCGAAAGCCGGGCGCCACCGGCTGAGCTGCTCCTGGGTCTGTTTGACTGACGAGCCTGAAGGCCAACGATACCAATCAAAATGCTGCGTTCACAGCGCCGCGGCAGGGATCCGCCGTGCTGGTTGTCGGAAAAGGAGCCGCTAGTGGGAAAGAGGAGGGTAAATTTTCAGCGTTGCTGGCTCCCCGTCAGCCGGATTGGGTTGCATCGCAGGGGTGTCGAAAGAGTCAACTGCGGTCCAAAGCTGTTGGACTTGGGTGAAAAGGGCGTTTATTCTTCCTATACGTGCCGCGTTCCAGGCGGCGACTATGAGGGCTATGTCGATGCCCATGTGCGCCGGCTGGAGGCGCTACGCCGGGCCGGTATCGTCGAGCGGATCGACGCCGACCAATGGCGCATCCCCGATGATCTGGTCAGCCGTGCCGCCGCCCATGACGCCGGCCGAGACAGTCAGGCCAGCGTTCGCGTCCTTTCCCCGGTCGATCTGAACAAACAGATCGGATCGGACGGCGCGACCTGGCTGGACCGGCGGCTGATCCACGGCGAGACGGCCGACCTTGCGCCAACCGGCTTCGGGCAACAAGTCCGCGAAGCCATGGACCAGCGCCGCGAGCACCATATCGAACAGGGCGACGCCACCCGCAGCCGGGACAGCCGCGTCTTCTACCGGCGCAACCTTCTCGCCATCCTGCGGGAGCGCGAGGTAGCCGGCGTCGGATCGGATATGGCTTTGAGTAAGGGCCTGCCGTTCCGCGCCGCCACGGACGGCGAGAGCGTCAGCGGCAAGTTTACCGGAACCGTGCATCTATCGAGCGGCAAGTTCGCCGTGGTCGAGAAATCCCATGAGTTCACCCTTGTCCCGTGGCGGCCGATCATCGACCGCCAACTCGGCCGCGAGGTTATGGGCATCGTGCAGGGCGGGTCGGTGTCGTGGCAGTTAGGGCGGCAGAGGGGGCTGGAACGCTGAGTGCGCCCATGCCGCATTGCGAAGCAAAAGATAATCTGATAAAATGTAGCAATTCATATTCGTAAGCGTGGAGTAATCAGATGGGAAATTCCAAGTCAGCAGACAAGTAAGCCGCAACAACCAGTATTGTTGTTGCGGCGCTCTGTAAGGCTAGTCTCATCTGATTGCTGACGAGCAGACGTCGCCCGGTATTCCTTAATCTTAATCGAGGGTTGATTCGTCATGACCACCACACGCCCCGCGTGGGCCTATACGCTGCCGGCAGCACTGCTGCTGATGGCTCCTTTCGACATCCTCGCTTCACTGGCGATGGATATTTATCTCCCTGTCGTTCCAGCGATGCCCGGCATCCTGAACACGACGCCCGCTATGATCCAACTCACGTTGAGCCTCTATATGGTGATGCTCGGCGTGGGCCAGGTGATTTTTGGTCCGCTCTCAGACAGAATCGGGCGACGGCCAATTCTACTTGCGGGCGCAACGGCTTTCGTCATTGCGTCTCTGGGAGCAGCTTGGTCTTCAACTGCACCGGCCTTTGTCGCTTTCCGTCTACTTCAAGCAGTGGGCGCGTCGGCCATGCTGGTGGCGACGTTCGCGACGGTTCGCGACGTTTATGCCAACCGTCCTGAGGGTGTCGTCATCTACGGCCTTTTCAGTTCGATGCTGGCGTTCGTGCCTGCGCTCGGCCCTATCGCCGGAGCATTGATCGGCGAGTTCTTGGGATGGCAGGCGATATTCATTACTTTGGCTATACTGGCGATGCTCGCACTCCTAAATGCGGGTTTCAGGTGGCACGAAACCCGCCCTCTGGATCAAGTCAAGACGCGCCGATCTGTCTTGCCGATCTTCGCGAGTCCGGCTTTTTGGGTTTACACTGTCGGCTTTAGCGCCGGTATGGGCACCTTCTTCGTCTTCTTCTCGACGGCTCCCCGTGTGCTCATAGGCCAAGCGGAATATTCCGAGATCGGATTCAGCTTTGCCTTCGCCACTGTCGCGCTTGTAATGATCGTGACAACCCGTTTCGCGAAGTCCTTTGTCGCCAGATGGGGCATCGCAGGATGCGTGGCGCGTGGGATGGCGTTGCTTGTTTGCGGAGCGGTCCTGTTGGGGATCGGCGAACTTTACGGCTCGCCGTCATTCCTCACCTTCATCCTACCGATGTGGGTTGTCGCGGTCGGTATTGTCTTCACGGTGTCCGTTACCGCGAACGGCGCTTTGGCAGAGTTCGACGACATCGCGGGATCAGCGGTCGCGTTCTACTTCTGCATCCAAAGCCTGATAGTCAGTATCGTCGGGACATTGGCGGTGACGCTGTTAAACGGCGATACAGCGTGGCCCGTGATTTGTTACGCCACGGCAATGGCAGTGCTGGTGTCGTTGGGGCTGGCGCTCCTTCGATCCCGTGATGCTGCCACCGAGAAGTCGCCAGTCGTCTACCGACGACTGGTAGCAGGCCCGCTCCGATGCGGCGCACTAACCATCGAAACCTCGTGAATGTCGGTATCCTGTCTGGCAGGATACCGCTCATTTCCCTTGTTCAGTTCATCGCCGTCGCCGAGCATCTGAATTTTCGGCATGCGGCCAAGGCACTTGGTATCAGCCAGTCGAGCGTCAGCGCGCGTGTGAAAGCGCTGGAGGATAACCTTGGTGTCCTGCTATTTGAGCGCCATGCGCGGGGCGTTCGGCTAACAGACGCAGGCAGGCACTTCATGGAGCGTGTCACGGCGGGTGTCGATCAACTCGATCACGCAGTGAAGACCGCGGAGTGACGGGCACTGGCTGGCAATGTCTAGCAACGGCAGGCATTTCGGCTGAGGGTAAAAGAACTTTCCGCTAAGCGATAGACTGTATGTAAACACGGGGTATCCCTTTAGCTCCACAAGTGGCACAATCTCCCAATGGACATGCCAATAACTAACCCGATAGGTGGAAAAGATTATCCAACGACTTGGGTTCAATTCCTGGATTGGTTCCACTCTGAACAAGCGTGCCGCGATTATTTGGAAAGGCTACGCTGGTCGGATGGACTGATTTGCCCGAAGTGTGGGGTAGTATCGCAAGTCCAGCGACGCAGTCGCGGCAGATTGATCTGTCCAGCGTGCAGGCATCAAGCAACGGTAACAGCAGGCACCATTTTTGATAAAACGCGAACTGAGCTTCGCGTCTGGTTCGCTGCCATTTGGTACATCACAAACCAAAAACATGGTGTCAGCGCATTGGGATTGCAGCGTGTACTTGGCCTTGGCAGCTATGAGACAGCATGGACCATGCTGCACAGACTACGCCGCGCAATGGTTCGCCCGGATAGAGAGTTGCTCCATGGGGAGGTTGAGGTCGATGAAACCTATCTGGCACTCACTGACCGAATAGAGCCGTTGAGTGCGGTGGGACGGAAGGGCAACACCACCAAGGTTTTGGTCGCCATAGCGGTGGAGATTCTGCAGCCCAAGGGGTTTGGAAGAATACGGATCCAGCGGATTGAGCGTGGTGACCGCGATAGCCTGATGCCGTTCATTAAAGCCTCCATTCGTCCAGGATCGCTCATTCATACTGATGGATCATCTGCTTACCGCCAACTCAAGGAAAGCGGATATGAGCACCGACAAACGGTTCATCTTGGTTCAACCACACCAGCCCATGAATCAATGCCGGGAGTCCACCGTGTGGCATCACTCCTGCAACGCTGGATGATGGGCACACACCATGGTGCAGTCCAGCCAGGACAGTTGGACAATTACCTTGACGAATATGTATTTCGATTTAATCGCCGTAAATCAAAATCAAGAGGCTTACTGTTTTATCGCTTGCTCCAGCAAGTAGTTGTGACAAAGCCCGTTACTTACCAAGAGGTGGTGGAGCAGCGAGGAAAATCTGGAAATTAAGGCCTGTGGAGCTAAAGGGATACCCCGTATGTAAACACAGTATTGCAAGGACGCGGAACATGCCTCATGTGGCGGCCAGGACGGCCAGCCGGGATCGGGATACTGGTCGTTACCAGAGCCACCGACCCGAGCAAACCCTTCTCTATCAGATCGTTGACGAGTATTACCCGGCATTCGCTGCGCTTATGGCAGAGCAGGGAAAGGAATTGCCGGGCTATGTGCAACGGGAATTTGAAGAATTTCTCCAATGCGGGCGGCTGGAGCATGGCTTTCTACGGGTTCGCTGCGAGTCTTGCCACGCCGAGCACCTGGTCGCTTTCAGCTGTAAGCGTCGCGGTTTCTGCCCGAGCTGTGGGGCGCGGCGGATGGCCGAAAGTGCCGCCTTGCTGGTTGATGAAGTACTGCCTGAACAACCCATGCGTCAGTGGGTGTTGAGCTTCCCGTTTCAGCTGCGTTTCCTGTTTGCCAGCCGGCCCGAGATCATGGGGTGGGTGCTGGGCATCGTTTACCGCGTCATTGCCACGCACCTGGTCAAGAAAGCGGGCCATACCCACCAAGTGGCCAAGACGGGCGCGGTCACCCTGATCCAGCGTTTTGGATCGGCGCTCAATCTGAATGTTCACTTCCACATGCTGTTTCTCGACGGTGTGTATGTCGAGCAATCCCACGGCTCAGCGCGTTTCCGCTGGGTCAAGGCGCCGACCAGCCCAGAGCTCACCCAGCTGACGCACACCATCGCCCACCGGGTGGGTCGCTATCTGGAACGGCAAGGCCTGCTGGAACGGGATGTCGAAAACAGCTATCTGGCCTCGGATGCGGTGGATGACGACCCGATGACACCCCTGCTGGGGCACTCGATCACTTACCGTATCGCTGTCGGTTCACAGGCGGGGCGAAAGGTGTTCACTTTGCAAACTCTGCCGACCAGTGGTGATCCGTTCGGTGACGGGATTGGCAAGGTAGCCGGGTCCAGCCTGCACGCCGGCGTGGCGGCCAGGGCCGATGAACGCAAGAAGCTCGAACGGCTGTGCCGGTACATCAGCCGCCCGGCGGTATCCGAGAAGCGGCTGTCGTTAACACGAGGCGGCAACGTGCGCTACCAGCTCAAGACGCCGTACCGGGACGGCACCACGCACGTCATTTTCGAACCATTGGATTTCATTGCAAGGCTGGCCGCCCTGGTACCGAAGCCCAGAGTCAACCTAACCCGCTTCCACGGGGTGTTCGCACCCAACAGTCGGCACCGGGCGTTGGTCACGCCGGCAAAACGGGGCAGGGGCAACAAGGTCAGGGTGGCTGATGAACCGGCAACACCAGCACAACGGCGAGCGTCGATGACATGGGCGCAACGGCTCAAGCGTGTTTTCAATATCGACATCGAGACCTGCAGCGGCTGCGGCGGCGCCATGAAAGTCATCGCCTGCATTGAAGACCCTATAGTGATCAAGCAGATCCTTGATCACCTGAAGCACAAAGCCGAAACCAGCGGGACCAGGGCGTTACCCGAAAGCCGGGCGCCACCGGCTGAGCTGCTCCTGGGTCTGTTTGACTGACGAGCCTGAAGGCCAACGATACCAATCAAAATGCTGCGTTCACAGCGCCGCGGCAGGGATCCGCCGTGCTGGTTGTCGGAAAAGGAGCCGCTAGTGGGAAAGAGGAGGGTAAATTTTCAGCGTTGCTGGCTCCCCGTCAGCCGGATTGGGTTGCATCGCAGGGGTGTCGAAAGAGTCAACTGCGGTCCAAAGCTGTTGGACTTGGGTGAAAAGGGCGTTTATTCTTCCTATACGTCAATCAAGGAGGTTTTATGTCCAAATTTTTGCAGCTTAATCAGTTGTCTTATGGTTTGCCAAATGGCAACGCAGTTTTTTCAGACTTAACTTATACATTCTCTCAGCCAATCACAGCTTTGATTGGGCGAAATGGCGTTGGCAAAAGCTTATTGGCACAAATCATGGCGGGGCGATTATTGCCAACGGAAGGCTCATGTATCAATAGTGATTTAGTTTATTACTTATCACAAAAAGCCCATGAAAAAAGCGCTGAAACCATTGCTGAAGCATTGGGAATTCAATATATATTGAATTCATTGCAACGCATCGAAAATGGTAGTGTTGATCCTGATGATTTTGAAACTGTGGGTTCGCGTTGGTGCATTCAGGATGAGGCTCTGAATTTATTGGCTGATCTGTCTTTATCCCATGTTTCGTTAGCAACTGCTATGCAGCAATTAAGCGGTGGTGAGCAAATGCGTATTCGCATTGCGGCTGCTTTTTTATCACAAGCGCAGATTTTGATTCTAGATGAACCTAGCAACCATTTGGATTATCACTATAAACAAGTTTTATGGTCGATGATTCAATCATGGCAAGGGCAGGTGGTCATTATCACCCATGATCGTTATTTGTTGAACCGAGTGAGCGCCATTGTGGAATTATCTGCTAAAGGCTTAACAGCATACAGCGGTGCTTATCAAGATTATATTGAGCAAAGGGATGCCGAATTAGCTTCTGCTATTCAGCAGTTGAATGCGGTGAAACAGACAGAGAAAAAGCGCTTGGCAGTTGCACAGCAACAATTAGAACGACAAGCGAAACGATCCTCTCAAGCCAATAAACAACGTGGTGAGCAAAATCAAGCGAAGATATTGCTAGATCGTCAAAAGAATCGCAGTGAATTAAGTTCAGGCAAAGCCAAACAACAAAGAGATCAGATTGCTGAACAAGGCAAGCTAGCCATTCAATCTGCAAAAGATCGTCTAGATCAGCAAGAAACAGTTGTGTTACATGGTTATGATGTGGACGCTTTTGTGCCAAAAGTATTGGCAGAATTGAATCAGCTTACATTGCCACATTTATCTGAGCATTTGCGAGAATTTCATGGGCAGATTGAAAAAGGCGATCGCATTGCTATTGTGGGCAAAAATGGCAGTGGCAAATCTGTATTACTGAAAACATTGGCAGGGTTGGTTTCACCCTTACAAGGCGAAGTGAAGCATCATGTGAATTTTGCTTATTTGGATCAGCAATTGTCTTCATTGGATTTATCACAATCTATTTTGGATCAAATTTCAGATGGGCAAACTAAAGAAAAAATTACAGATTTAAGAATGCAATTGGCACAATTGGGTTTGGATAATACAGTGATTAATCAACCCATGAATGCTTTAAGTGGCGGAGAGCAATTGAAAGCTGCTTTGATTCTGTCTTTATATCAAAAAAAGAACCTGCACAATTATTGTTATTGGATGAGCCCAATAACCATTTGGATTTGCCATCATTACAAGCATTGGAGCAATTATTGCAGAGTTATCGAGGTGCTTTGGTGATTGTTGCACATGACCAAGAGTTTTTAGCGAATATTGGTATTACCAAATATTTAGTGGCGACTGAAAGTGGTTGGCAGTGGCAGGAAAAATTCCCAGCCATGTAATGGACAATGCAATAGGTTTAAGCTCTATCCCTCCTACTGAGAGGGATAGTTTCATTGATAATAACAATAATTAAAATGGATAATTTTTCTCAGCTTCAATCAATGCTTCAATATTATTTTGCGTTAAGAATGGGCGAAGTACCTGAAATTTCTCAGGTGCCCAATCATAAATATGCAATGCTAATAATTGTTGAATGATTTCTGGTGGAAATCTATATTTCATTAATTGCGCAGGTGATCCACCCACAATGGCATAAGGCTCGACATCTTTTGTCACAATGCTGCCTGCAGCAATGATTGCACCTTCACCAATTGTAATACCAGGCATAATCATCGCTCGCATGCCTATCCAATCGCCATCGTGAATATGTGTATCACCTTTGCTTTGATAAGCTTCTTCGATTGTTTCCATAAAAGGATATAAGCTGAACCAATCAGCGCGATGTGTATGATTGCCGCCCATAAGAATCACAGCTTCTGCACCAATGCAGACATAATCACCAATGTATAGCTGATCAATATGCCATAAAGGCTCCCACTTTAAGCTTTCTTCATCGCCATATAAATAGCGCACAACAGAAGCTTCAAAGCCTTGATCCCAGCAATCGCTGTAATAGCTATGTTGACCTTTAATGATAATGTTTGAGTTTTTAACAGTTTCGTGGAGATATTCCACTTTTGACCAATGTTTTTTTTCCATGACAAAGCTCCAAATAAAATGGCAAATACATGGAATGTTTTATCGATTCGATGCACTACATTCCAAGTGCATCAACCACGAGCGATTCTCGGCTTTTTTTCAGTAAAGGATTATTGATCATTGAGACATTATAAGTATTTATCAAGCTAACTCAAATTTATAGTTAACCAGTTGACAATAATTTAAATCAAGAATATAGTTAACTGGTAAACAAAGTTAGGGCGATAATTATGGCAACACAAACAGAAAAAATGTATCGAGCTTTAGTAAAGTTAACGCATGCACAGGAAATTCATCGAGAAAAAAAGCGTGAAACTTTATTGAAGGATTTAGGCAATTACACATTGACACAATTGCATATCTTGAGCTGTATTCAGCAGCATGATGCTGTGAATAATAAAGTGCTCAGCGATGCTTTGGCATTAACAAAAGCAGCAGTTTCAAAGGCTGTGAATAAATTATTGAAGGATGAATTGATCACAACATATCAAGTTGAGGATAACCAAAAGTCGATCTTTTATCAGTTAACGAAAGAAGGTGAGCATATTGCTGATATTCATCATGTATTGCATGAGCAAGCCAAAGCAAATTACTTGAATTTCTTAGCAACAATGGATGATGAAACATTGGCTAAAGCCCAGCTGTTCTTGGAAGCTTTAACAAATTACTTAGAAGAATAATGAAAAAAGGAGATCAAAACATGCATAAATATCAGAAATTAGTGGCTGAATCATTTGAAGTATTATTCGATGCGAATCAATCAGTGGATGATGTTAGACCGTTTTTTGCAAATAACTATACACAATGGGTGGATGGTAAAAGCTTGGATTACGATGGTTTCTTTCAGCATGTTGTCGCATTGAAAGAAGTGATTGCTACAGCTCATGTAGAATTCATTGAATTTATGGTGGAAGGCGATACAGCTGCGGATATTCACGATGTATTTGTGACTAAAAAGAATGGTGAAACATTACATGTACGAGTGATTGCATTTTTCACGTTTGAGAACAATCAAATTGCTTCTGTGCGTGAAATGACACATCTATTGGAAGGTAATGAAAGCGATCACGATTTAGGTTCAAGAACCTAATCCCAAAATTAAAATCATTGCGCTATAATCGAGCATCAAATTAAAAAGATGTAGCAAAAGTGAGATCATCGTGACAAACCAACCAAAACGCGTTTTAACTATCCAATCCCATGTTGCTTTTGGGCATGTTGGCAACTCGGCAGCTGTATTTACATTACAAAGAATGGGCATTGAAGCGATGCCAATTAATACTGTGCAATTCTCTAATCACAGTGGCCTGAATATTTTGATTACTGCATATTTTACAGCTTTAGGTGCGGCTAAATATTCTCTCATCATTGCTGCATTACATAGCTTAGTGTTTGTTTTGATTGGTATTGCAATTTTCCCACGGATATTTGGCATTGATGGCATTTGGCTAACCAGTGTTGTGGCAGAAACGTTGACAGTTTTCATCGGATTAAAGTTAGTCAGCATCGTGAACAGAAAGATATAAATGATATTGTTATTACCTCAATCAAGGATCAAAAAAATGATAAACAATTTACCCATTAATATTCGTGAACATTTGGGCGATCGCACTTATCGAATTGATAATGTTGGCATGTCGAATGCTAATGTGATGTTTTATGAAGATTTGGTCTTGAAGGTTGAAAAATCTACTGCTGAAGCTCAGCGTGAACATCAAATGTATCAATGGTTACAAGGTCAATTACCATTACCAAATATTGTTAAAGCCATGGAGCATGAAGAACATCATTATCTTTTAATGGAAAAGTTAAAAGGTGAATATGCATGCTCTGATTTTTGGTTAAAACAACCTGAATCATTGGTGGAAATGTTGGTGCAAGCGCTACAAATGTTATGGAATATTCCGATTGAGCATTGTCCTTATGATGCGACATTGTCGCAGAAATTAAAGCATGCAGAATACAATGTGGAACATGGTTTGTGTGATATGGATGATGCAGAAGCGGGTACTTATGGTGAGAATGGTTTTTTTCGTCACCCAAAGCATTACTAGAATGGTTGAAACAAAATCAGCCTGAGGAAGATCTCGTTTTTTCTCATGGTGATTTCTGTTTGCCCAATATCTTTATCGATCAAGGTGAGATCAGTGGTTTTATTGATTTAGGCCGAAGTGGTATTGCTGATCGTTATCAGGATATTGCATTGTGCTATCGCAGTTTATTGCATAATTTTGATGGACGATATAACGGCGGAATGGCTTACCCAAATTTTGATCCCAATATGCTGTTTGAGAAGTTGAATATCACACCTGATTGGGAAAAGATTCGCTATTACATTTTATTGGATGAATTGTTCTAATGTTAAAAAATCGATTAACACAACAACAAAAAGCGGCTATTTATATTTTTGAAGAAGGCGATCCTAATGAAAATCCTTGGGTGAAAGGTAAACCTGAGCAAGTACATATTGAAATAGTCGCGCATGATCCTGATTGGCTTGCACGATTTAGCGTACAAAAATCTTTGATTAAGAGTGCTTTGGGTGATTTAGTATTATCAATTGATCATGTTGGATCAACAGCAGTTGAAGGCTTAGCCGCTAAACCAATCATTGATATTGATTTGATTGTAGAAAATCCTGAAGATGAAGCATCTTATCTTCTAGCTTTGGAAGCATTGGGTTATGAGCTGACGATTCGTGAACCATCGTGGTATCAGCATCGTATGCTGAAATTGCACCATCCTATGGTGAATTTGCATGTATTTGGTAAGGATTGTCCTTAATATTATCGCCACTTGCATACGCCGTAAAATGGCGCATTTATCCGCTCAAAATAAATTTTTTTACAAGAAATTTCTGAGCATGGTATTTTTGATGGTATTGTGAATATGCTTCTTTGTAACTGTTTGAAAATAAATAGAAATATGCACTCATTTACAATCGAGTGGGAGTGACTGGCACTCACAGGCAATGTCTGGCACTGGCTGGCATCACAGCTGAGACTTCAATATCTCGCAGCTGAGCGATAAACTGTATAAAAAAAACACAGTATCGCAAGGATGCGGATCATGCCCCAAGTGGCGGCCAGGATGGCCAGCCGGGACGAGAACACTGGTCGTTACCAGCGTCACCGGCCCGAGCAAACCCTGCTCTATCGGATCGTCGAAGAATACTACCCGACGTTCGCTGCCCATTTGGCGGCGCAGGGCAGGGAACTGCCCGGTTATGTGCAACGCGAGTTTGACGCCTACCTCAAATGCGGCCGTCTCGAACACGGCTTTCTGCGGGTGCGTTGTGAGTCGTGTCACGCTGAGCACCTGGTTGCGTTCAGCTGCAAACGTCGGGGCTTCTGTCCTAGTTGTGGCGCACGGCGTATGGCCGAAAGCGCCGCGCTACTGGTCGATGAGGTTCTGCCCGTACAGCCCATGCGCCAATGGGTACTCAGCTTTCCCTTTCAATTGCGCTTTCTGTTCGCCAGCCGGCCGGAGGTCATGGGCCGGGTGTTGGGCATCGTTTACCGCGTCATCGCCACGCATCTGGTCAAGAAAGCGGGCTATACCCACCAAGCGGCCAAGACCGGTGCCGTCACCCTGATCCAGCGCTTCGGCAGTGCACTGAACCTCAACATTCACTTTCACATGCTGTTCCTCGATGGCGTGTACGTTGAGCGTCCCAATGGAACAGCCCGGTTCCTCTGGGTCAGGGCGCCGACCAGCGCCGAACTCACCCAACTGGCGCACACCATCGCCCATCGGGTCGGCCGCTATTTGGAGCGGCAAGGCCTACTGGAGCGGGATGCTGAAAACAGTTACCTGGCCTTGGATGCGGTGGATGAAGATGCGATGACTCCACTGCTGGGGCATTCCATCACGTATCGCATCGCCGTGGGGCCACAGGCAGGGCGCAAGGTGTTCACCCTGCAGACACTGCCCGCCTGCGACCCGGAAGATCAGTTTGGTGACATGCCCGGTAAGGTTGCCGGTTTCTCGCTACATGCCGGCGTAGCGGCCAAGGCCCATGAGCGCAGCAAACTCGAACGGCTGTGCCGGTACATCAGCCGCCCGGCGGTATCCGAGAAGCGGCTGTCGTTAACACGAGGCGGCAACGTGCGCTACCAGCTCAAGACGCCGTACCGGGACGGCACCACGCACGTCATTTTCGAACCATTGGATTTCATTGCAAGGCTGGCCGCCCTGGTACCGAAGCCCAGAGTCAACCTAACCCGCTTCCACGGGGTGTTCGCACCCAACAGTCGGCACCGGGCGTTGGTCACGCCGGCAAAACGGGGCAGGGGCAACAAGGTCAGGGTGGCTGATGAACCGGCAACACCAGCACAACGGCGAGCGTCGATGACATGGGCGCAACGGCTCAAGCGTGTTTTCAATATCGACATCGAGACCTGCAGCGGCTGCGGCGGCGCCATGAAAGTCATCGCCTGCATTGAAGACCCTATAGTGATCAAGCAGATCCTTGATCACCTGAAGCACAAAGCCGAAACCAGCGGGACCAGGGCGTTACCCGAAAGCCGGGCGCCACCGGCTGAGCTGCTCCTGGGTCTGTTTGACTGACGAGCCTGAAGGCCAACGATACCAATCAAAATGCTGCGTTCACAGCGCCGCGGCAGGGATCCGCCGTGCTGGTTGTCGGAAAAGGAGCCGCTAGTGGGAAAGAGGAGGGTAAATTTTCAGCGTTGCTGGCTCCCCGTCAGCCGGATTGGGTTGCATCGCAGGGGTGTCGAAAGAGTCAACTGCGGTCCAAAGCTGTTGGACTTGGGTGAAAAGGGCGTTTATTCTTCCTATACGTTGTTCAGAATAACATTGTTCCGCCAACAATCAATTCGGTAGATATTGAACCTGAATATAGGGATATATTTAACTTGACGTTACACCAATCACAACAACGGCAAGTGAATTACGCAATGAGTAATACTTTTGGTTTTGGCGGACACATTGCCACAAGTATTTTTAAAAAATATGCTGAATAGAGAGTAGGTGCTAACTTCGGTTTGCTCGTGTTGGCGCTAAATCGAAAGTTCAAGTATCCCAACATGTTCCTTCGTATAGAAGTTAAAAGTTGGCAATTATCGTAGAACAACCTACAGACAACACCAATATGTAACCGATAAATAATTACAAAATATGACCGACAGAGTAAACATCATCAATAACTACATCGATGGATACAACCAATTTGATATCAAAAAAATGGTTGCAGACCTTGACGATAATATTGTTTTTGAAAACATTCAAAATAATGATATAAGTTTATCGCTGAAAGGGTTAACAGCGTTTAAACAACAGGCAGAAACAGCAAAAACATACTTTGCAAAGAGAACACAGACAGTTAAATCGTTTAGGCATTTTGACAACAGCACTGAAATAGAAATTGATTATACAGCAATTTTAGCAATTGACTTTCCGAACGGCTTAAAAAAAGGGCAAAAGCTAAAGTTATCAGGAAAATCCGTGTTTGAATTTAAAAAAAACAAAGTGATTAAATTGACAGACATTAGTTGACATTAAAACCAGCGAACAAGAATATGACTTTACTAAAACATAAAAAAATTACAATAATTGGTGCCGGGCCTGTTGGATTAACAATGGCGAGATTGTTACAGCAAAACGGCGTGGACATTACAGTTTACGAGAGAGACAAAGACCAAGATGCAAGGATTTTTGGTGGGACACTTGATCTGCACAGGGATTCGGGACAGGAAGCAATGAAAAGAGCGGGATTGTTACAAACTTATTATGACTTAGCTTTACCAATGGGTGTAAATATTGTTGATGAAAAGGGCAATATTTTAACCACAAAAAATGTAAGACCCGAAAATCGTTTTGACAATCCTGAAATAAACAGAAATGACTTAAGGACTATCCTATTAAATAGTTTACAAAATGATACCGTCATTTGGGATAGAAAACTTGTTACCCTTGAACCTGATAAGGAGAAGTGGATACTAACTTTTGAGGATAAATCGAGTGAAACAGCAGATCTGGTTATTATTGCCAATGGTGGAATGTCTAAAGTAAGAAAATTTGTTACCGACACGGAAGTTGAAGAAACAGGTACTTTCAATATACAAGCCGATATTCATCAACCGGAGGTGAACTGTCCTGGATTTTTTCAGCTTTGCAATGGAAACCGGCTAATGGCTGCTCATCAAGGTAATTTATTATTTGCGAATCCTAATAATAATGGTGCATTGCATTTTGGAATAAGTTTTAAAACACCTGATGAATGGAAAAGCAAAACGCGGGTAGATTTTCAAGACAGAAATAGTGTCGTTGATTTTCTCCTGAAAAAATTTTCCGATTGGGACGAACGCTACAAAGAACTGATTCGTTTGACATCATCTTTTGTAGGGTTAGCGACACGAATATTTCCCTTAGATAAGTCTTGGAAAAGTAAGCGTCCATTACCCATAACGATGATTGGAGATGCTGCTCATTTGATGCCTCCTTTTGCAGGACAAGGCGTAAACAGTGGGTTGATGGATGCCTTGATATTGTCGGATAATCTGACCAATGGGAAATTTAACAGCATTGAAGAGGCTATTGAAAATTATGAACAGCAAATGTTTGCTTATGGAAGAGAAGCACAGGCAGAATCAATAATAAACGAAACGGAAATGTTCAGCCTCGACTTTTCTTTCCAAAAACTAATGAATCTATAAAACAGAAAGGCGAGGAAATGAAAGAGAAAATAGTTAAAAAAAACGGAATAAGACTTTTTACCGAAAGTTTTGGATGTGAAAAAGATCCGGCAATACTCTTGATTGCGGGAGCAACGGTATCCATGTTGTATTGGGATGCTGAATTTTGCCAGAAACTATCTGAAAAGGGATTTTTTGTTATTCGCTACGACAATAGGGACGTAGGAAAATCTACTAATTACGAACCGGGTTCAACCCCCTATGATATTGTTGACTTAACCCATGATGCTATTTCAATTTTGGACGGCTATAAAATAGTCAAAGCCAATTTTGTGGGAATTTCACTGGGCGGACTGATTTCTCAAATAGCATCAATAAAATATGCCGACAGGGTAAGTTCAATAACACTAATCTCATCAGGTCCTTGGGGCGACTCAGACCCCACAATTCCTGAAATGGATACGCGTATTTTAGATTTTCACGGAAAAGCTGAAACCGTAGATTGGACAAATGAAGACAGTGTGGCAAATTATTTAATTCAAGGTGCTGAATTGATGAGCGGCAGGAAACAATTTGACAAACAAAGAAGTGAAAAACTGATTAGAGCCGAATTTAAAAGAGCTAATAACTATATAAGTATGTTCAATCATGCGGCACTGCAAGGTGGTGAAGAATACTGGAACAGATTGAGCGAAATCAATCAACCAACCTTAATTGTACACGGAACGGACGATAAAATATGGCATTTTAAGAATTCAGCAGTTTTACTTGAAAAGATAAACGGCTCAAAACTAATAACGCTTGATGGAACCGGACACGAACTACATTTCGAAGATTGGAATAAAATTATTGATGGAATAACGCAACATACAACAAATAACAAAAGAATGAACAAATAGGGTATTATGTATTTCCAAATCAACGGTTTAGAGATTGAAGCTAATATCAATGTGTTATGACGCTCAAGCTGGTGGAGCCGCTGCGCGAGCTGTTTAAAGATGAGGTGCGCAAGATCGGTATGGAGTTAGGTCTGCCCTACGACATGGTTTACCGTCATCCCTTCCCTGGCCCTGGCTTGGGTGTGCGTATTCTTGGCGAAGTAAAAAAAGAATATGCCGACAGGTTGCGCTTGGCTGATGCCATCTTTATCGAAGAGCTGTATGCCGCTGACCTGTATCACAAAACCAGCCAAGCCTTCGCTGTATTCTTGCCAGTGAAGTCGGTTGGCGTAGTGGGCGATGCCCGCCGCTATGAGTATGTGGTGGCATTGCGCGCAGTAGAAACTATCGATTTTATGACAGCGCGCTGGGCACACTTGCCGTATGAGTTTTTAGAAACGGTTTCTAGCCGCATCATTAATGAGATTCCCGGTATTTCGCGGGTAACCTACGATGTTTCCTCAAAGCCGCCGGCAACTATTGAGTGGGAGTGACGGGCACTGGCTGGCAATGTCTAGCAACGGCAGGCATTTCGGCTGAGGGTAAAAGAACTTTCCGCTAAGCGATAGACTGTATGTAAACACAGTATTGCAAGGACGCGGAACATGCCTCATGTGGCGGCCAGGACGGCCAGCCGGGATCGGGATACTGGTCGTTACCAGAGCCACCGACCCGAGCAAACCCTTCTCTATCAGATCGTTGACGAGTATTACCCGGCATTCGCTGCGCTTATGGCAGAGCAGGGAAAGGAATTGCCGGGCTATGTGCAACGGGAATTTGAAGAATTTCTCCAATGCGGGCGGCTGGAGCATGGCTTTCTACGGGTTCGCTGCGAGTCTTGCCACGCCGAGCACCTGGTCGCTTTCAGCTGTAAGCGTCGCGGTTTCTGCCCGAGCTGTGGGGCGCGGCGGATGGCCGAAAGTGCCGCCTTGCTGGTTGATGAAGTACTGCCTGAACAACCCATGCGTCAGTGGGTGTTGAGCTTCCCGTTTCAGCTGCGTTTCCTGTTTGCCAGCCGGCCCGAGATCATGGGGTGGGTGCTGGGCATCGTTTACCGCGTCATTGCCACGCACCTGGTCAAGAAAGCGGGCCATACCCACCAAGTGGCCAAGACGGGCGCGGTCACCCTGATCCAGCGTTTTGGATCGGCGCTCAATCTGAATGTTCACTTCCACATGCTGTTTCTCGACGGTGTGTATGTCGAGCAATCCCACGGCTCAGCGCGTTTCCGCTGGGTCAAGGCGCCGACCAGCCCAGAGCTCACCCAGCTGACGCACACCATCGCCCACCGGGTGGGTCGCTATCTGGAACGGCAAGGCCTGCTGGAACGGGATGTCGAAAACAGCTATCTGGCCTCGGATGCGGTGGATGACGACCCGATGACACCCCTGCTGGGGCACTCGATCACTTACCGTATCGCTGTCGGTTCACAGGCGGGGCGAAAGGTGTTCACTTTGCAAACTCTGCCGACCAGTGGTGATCCGTTCGGTGACGGGATTGGCAAGGTAGCCGGGTCCAGCCTGCACGCCGGCGTGGCGGCCAGGGCCGATGAACGCAAGAAGCTCGAACGGCTGTGCCGGTACATCAGCCGCCCGGCGGTATCCGAGAAGCGGCTGTCGTTAACACGAGGCGGCAACGTGCGCTACCAGCTCAAGACGCCGTACCGGGACGGCACCACGCACGTCATTTTCGAACCATTGGATTTCATTGCAAGGCTGGCCGCCCTGGTACCGAAGCCCAGAGTCAACCTAACCCGCTTCCACGGGGTGTTCGCACCCAACAGTCGGCACCGGGCGTTGGTCACGCCGGCAAAACGGGGCAGGGGCAACAAGGTCAGGGTGGCTGATGAACCGGCAACACCAGCACAACGGCGAGCGTCGATGACATGGGCGCAACGGCTCAAGCGTGTTTTCAATATCGACATCGAGACCTGCAGCGGCTGCGGCGGCGCCATGAAAGTCATCGCCTGCATTGAAGACCCTATAGTGATCAAGCAGATCCTTGATCACCTGAAGCACAAAGCCGAAACCAGCGGGACCAGGGCGTTACCCGAAAGCCGGGCGCCACCGGCTGAGCTGCTCCTGGGTCTGTTTGACTGACGAGCCTGAAGGCCAACGATACCAATCAAAATGCTGCGTTCACAGCGCCGCGGCAGGGATCCGCCGTGCTGGTTGTCGGAAAAGGAGCCGCTAGTGGGAAAGAGGAGGGTAAATTTTCAGCGTTGCTGGCTCCCCGTCAGCCGGATTGGGTTGCATCGCAGGGGTGTCGAAAGAGTCAACTGCGGTCCAAAGCTGTTGGACTTGGGTGAAAAGGGCGTTTATTCTTCCTATACGTATAGGAAACCTTTATTATACGGTTATAGTAAAAAGGGGGAGAGGAATCTTCCTCTTTTTTATTTTAAAGGGAGATCTCCCATGACACTTCGTAGAAAAGGGTACATCAATGAATTTGATGGCTTATTTGTGATACCAACAATCGGATTAATCCTGTTGAAATTTTATATTTCTATATTTAGAGCATAGGCAGATTGCCTGTGCTCTTTATTTTGTTTGTTTTAAATTGGTATTGAATGATACCAATATTACATGATTAATGGAGGAGATTATTTATGACATTTAATAACAATGAAAATACACGTGTGTGGTTTATTACAGGTGCAAGCAGTGGACTAGGATACGAATTCACAAAAAAAGCATTGGAGTCAGGAGAGAAGGTTGTTGGTGTTGCTAGAAATATTGAAAAACTGAATGAGTTAAAATGCCAGTTTGAAGGAATGTTACTTCCTTTAAGTCTTGATGTTACTGATAGAAGTGCTGTTTCGACTACAGTGGAAACTGCCATTAAACATTTTGGAAGACTCGATATTGTCATTAACAATGCAGGGAATATGGTAATGGGAATGATTGAAGAATTTAGTGAAGATGAAGTTAGAAGCCAAATGGAAACTAATTTCTTCGGTACAGTATGGGTAAGTCAAGCTGTTATGCCGTACTTGCGGGCACAAGAATCAGGTCATATTATCCAGATATCTAGTATTGGTGGACTGATTAGTGGTCCAATGTCGGGAATCTATAGCGCTAGTAAATTTGCTTTAGAAGGATTTAGCGAGGCTTTAGCACAAGAAGCTGCACATTTTGGTATAAAAGTATCTATCGTAGAACCTGGAGGTTACTGGACGAATCTATACTTAAAAATGAGTTTTACTACACAGAAAAAAGAGTATGATTCATTACGTGAAAAGTTGGCCCAACAATATTCAAACGAATCGGTGGATAGTGATCCTAAGTTAGCCGCCGAAGCTATAATGAAACTGGTTAATAGTGAGAATCCGCCTCTCCGATTAGTTCTGGGAAGCCTTGTATATGATTTAGCTGTTGAAAATGCAGAAAAACGTATATTTACATGGAAAGAGTGGGAATCAGTCAGTCGTTCTTCGGAACATGGGATTCCTGCACCAGAAGGATACGGAATAATTGAGGAATAGAAACCCTAAGAAATAAACTCTCTAAACTACAAAAACTAATTAATGATTTAATATGTTTATTAACTTAATCGCCGGGCGCAACGGCTTTCGTCATTGCGTCTCTGGGAGCAGCTTGGTCTTCAACTGCACCGGCCTTTGTCGCTTTCCGTCTACTTCAAGCAGTGGGCGCGTCGGCCATGCTGGTGGCGACGTTCGCGACGGTTCGCGACGTTTATGCCAACCGTCCTGAGGGTGTCGTCATCTACGGCCTTTTCAGTTCGATGCTGGCGTTCGTGCCTGCGCTCGGCCCTATCGCCGGAGCATTGATCGGCGAGTTCTTGGGATGGCAGGCGATATTCATTACTTTGGCTATACTGGCGATGCTCGCACTCCTAAATGCGGGTTTCAGGTGGCACGAAACCCGCCCTCTGGATCAAGTCAAGACGCGCCGATCTGTCTTGCCGATCTTCGCGAGTCCGGCTTTTTGGGTTTACACTGTCGGCTTTAGCGCCGGTATGGGCACCTTCTTCGTCTTCTTCTCGACGGCTCCCCGTGTGCTCATAGGCCAAGCGGAATATTCCGAGATCGGATTCAGCTTTGCCTTCGCCACTGTCGCGCTTGTAATGATCGTGACAACCCGTTTCGCGAAGTCCTTTGTCGCCAGATGGGGCATCGCAGGATGCGTGGCGCGTGGGATGGCGTTGCTTGTTTGCGGAGCGGTCCTGTTGGGGATCGGCGAACTTTACGGCTCGCCGTCATTCCTCACCTTCATCCTACCGATGTGGGTTGTCGCGGTCGGTATTGTCTTCACGGTGTCCGTTACCGCGAACGGCGCTTTGGCAGAGTTCGACGACATCGCGGGATCAGCGGTCGCGTTCTACTTCTGCGTTCAAAGCCTGATAGTCAGCATTGTCGGGACATTGGCGGTGGCACTTTTAAACGGTGACACAGCGTGGCCCGTGATCTGTTACGCCACGGCGATGGCGGTACTGGTTTCGTTGGGGCTGGTGCTCCTTCGGCTCCGTGGGGCTGCCACCGAGAAGTCGCCAGTCGTCTAACCGACGACTGGTAGCAGGCCCGCTCCGATGCGGCGCACTAACCATCGAAACCTCGTGAATGTCGGTATCCTGTCTGGCAGGATACCGCTCATTTCCCTTGTTCAGTTCATCGCCGTCGCCGAGCATCTGAATTTTCGGCATGCGGCCAAGGCACTTGGTATCAGCCAGTCGAGCGTCAGCGCGCGTGTGAAAGCGCTGGAGGATAACCTTGGTGTCCTGCTATTTGAGCGCCATGCGCGGGGCGTTCGGCTAACAGACGCAGGCAGGCACTTCATGGAGCGTGTCACGGCGGGTGTCGATCAACTCGATCACGCAGTGAAGACCGCGGAGTGACGGGCACTGGCTGGCAATGTCTAGCAACGGCAGGCATTTCGGCTGAGGGTAAAAGAACTTTCCGCTAAGCGATAGACTGTATGTAAACACAGTATTGCAAGGACGCGGAACATGCCTCATGTGGCGGCCAGGACGGCCAGCCGGGATCGGGATACTGGTCGTTACCAGAGCCACCGACCCGAGCAAACCCTTCTCTATCAGATCGTTGACGAGTATTACCCGGCATTCGCTGCGCTTATGGCAGAGCAGGGAAAGGAATTGCCGGGCTATGTGCAACGGGAATTTGAAGAATTTCTCCAATGCGGGCGGCTGGAGCATGGCTTTCTACGGGTTCGCTGCGAGTCTTGCCACGCCGAGCACCTGGTCGCTTTCAGCTGTAAGCGTCGCGGTTTCTGCCCGAGCTGTGGGGCGCGGCGGATGGCCGAAAGTGCCGCCTTGCTGGTTGATGAAGTACTGCCTGAACAACCCATGCGTCAGTGGGTGTTGAGCTTCCCGTTTCAGCTGCGTTTCCTGTTTGCCAGCCGGCCCGAGATCATGGGGTGGGTGCTGGGCATCGTTTACCGCGTCATTGCCACGCACCTGGTCAAGAAAGCGGGCCATACCCACCAAGTGGCCAAGACGGGCGCGGTCACCCTGATCCAGCGTTTTGGATCGGCGCTCAATCTGAATGTTCACTTCCACATGCTGTTTCTCGACGGTGTGTATGTCGAGCAATCCCACGGCTCAGCGCGTTTCCGCTGGGTCAAGGCGCCGACCAGCCCAGAGCTCACCCAGCTGACGCACACCATCGCCCACCGGGTGGGTCGCTATCTGGAACGGCAAGGCCTGCTGGAACGGGATGTCGAAAACAGCTATCTGGCCTCGGATGCGGTGGATGACGACCCGATGACACCCCTGCTGGGGCACTCGATCACTTACCGTATCGCTGTCGGTTCACAGGCGGGGCGAAAGGTGTTCACTTTGCAAACTCTGCCGACCAGTGGTGATCCGTTCGGTGACGGGATTGGCAAGGTAGCCGGGTCCAGCCTGCACGCCGGCGTGGCGGCCAGGGCCGATGAACGCAAGAAGCTCGAACGGCTGTGCCGGTACATCAGCCGCCCGGCGGTATCCGAGAAGCGGCTGTCGTTAACACGAGGCGGCAACGTGCGCTACCAGCTCAAGACGCCGTACCGGGACGGCACCACGCACGTCATTTTCGAACCATTGGATTTCATTGCAAGGCTGGCCGCCCTGGTACCGAAGCCCAGAGTCAACCTAACCCGCTTCCACGGGGTGTTCGCACCCAACAGTCGGCACCGGGCGTTGGTCACGCCGGCAAAACGGGGCAGGGGCAACAAGGTCAGGGTGGCTGATGAACCGGCAACACCAGCACAACGGCGAGCGTCGATGACATGGGCGCAACGGCTCAAGCGTGTTTTCAATATCGACATCGAGACCTGCAGCGGCTGCGGCGGCGCCATGAAAGTCATCGCCTGCATTGAAGACCCTATAGTGATCAAGCAGATCCTTGATCACCTGAAGCACAAAGCCGAAACCAGCGGGACCAGGGCGTTACCCGAAAGCCGGGCGCCACCGGCTGAGCTGCTCCTGGGTCTGTTTGACTGACGAGCCTGAAGGCCAACGATACCAATCAAAATGCTGCGTTCACAGCGCCGCGGCAGGGATCCGCCGTGCTGGTTGTCGGAAAAGGAGCCGCTAGTGGGAAAGAGGAGGGTAAATTTTCAGCGTTGCTGGCTCCCCGTCAGCCGGATTGGGTTGCATCGCAGGGGTGTCGAAAGAGTCAACTGCGGTCCAAAGCTGTTGGACTTGGGTGAAAAGGGCGTTTATTCTTCCTATACGTTGTTCAGAATAACATTGTTCCGCCAACAATCAATTCGGTAGATATTGAACCTGAATATAGGGATATATTTAACTTGACGTTACACCAATCACAACAACGGCAAGTGAATTACGCAATGAGTAATACTTTTGGTTTTGGCGGACACATTGCCACAAGTATTTTTAAAAAATATGCTGAATAGAGAGTAGGTGCTAACTTCGGTTTGCTCGTGTTGGCGCTAAATCGAAAGTTCAAGTATCCCAACATGTTCCTTCGTATAGAAGTTAAAAGTTGGCAATTATCGTAGAACAACCTACAGACAACACCAATATGTAACCGATAAATAATTACAAAATATGACCGACAGAGTAAACATCATCAATAACTACATCGATGGATACAACCAATTTGATATCAAAAAAATGGTTGCAGACCTTGACGATAATATTGTTTTTGAAAACATTCAAAATAATGATATAAGTTTATCGCTGAAAGGGTTAACAGCGTTTAAACAACAGGCAGAAACAGCAAAAACATACTTTGCAAAGAGAACACAGACAGTTAAATCGTTTAGGCATTTTGACAACAGCACTGAAATAGAAATTGATTATACAGCAATTTTAGCAATTGACTTTCCGAACGGCTTAAAAAAAGGGCAAAAGCTAAAGTTATCAGGAAAATCCGTGTTTGAATTTAAAAAAAACAAAGTGATTAAATTGACAGACATTAGTTGACATTAAAACCAGCGAACAAGAATATGACTTTACTAAAACATAAAAAAATTACAATAATTGGTGCCGGGCCTGTTGGATTAACAATGGCGAGATTGTTACAGCAAAACGGCGTGGACATTACAGTTTACGAGAGAGACAAAGACCAAGATGCAAGGATTTTTGGTGGGACACTTGATCTGCACAGGGATTCGGGACAGGAAGCAATGAAAAGAGCGGGATTGTTACAAACTTATTATGACTTAGCTTTACCAATGGGTGTAAATATTGTTGATGAAAAGGGCAATATTTTAACCACAAAAAATGTAAGACCCGAAAATCGTTTTGACAATCCTGAAATAAACAGAAATGACTTAAGGACTATCCTATTAAATAGTTTACAAAATGATACCGTCATTTGGGATAGAAAACTTGTTACCCTTGAACCTGATAAGGAGAAGTGGATACTAACTTTTGAGGATAAATCGAGTGAAACAGCAGATCTGGTTATTATTGCCAATGGTGGAATGTCTAAAGTAAGAAAATTTGTTACCGACACGGAAGTTGAAGAAACAGGTACTTTCAATATACAAGCCGATATTCATCAACCGGAGGTGAACTGTCCTGGATTTTTTCAGCTTTGCAATGGAAACCGGCTAATGGCTGCTCATCAAGGTAATTTATTATTTGCGAATCCTAATAATAATGGTGCATTGCATTTTGGAATAAGTTTTAAAACACCTGATGAATGGAAAAGCAAAACGCGGGTAGATTTTCAAGACAGAAATAGTGTCGTTGATTTTCTCCTGAAAAAATTTTCCGATTGGGACGAACGCTACAAAGAACTGATTCGTTTGACATCATCTTTTGTAGGGTTAGCGACACGAATATTTCCCTTAGATAAGTCTTGGAAAAGTAAGCGTCCATTACCCATAACGATGATTGGAGATGCTGCTCATTTGATGCCTCCTTTTGCAGGACAAGGCGTAAACAGTGGGTTGATGGATGCCTTGATATTGTCGGATAATCTGACCAATGGGAAATTTAACAGCATTGAAGAGGCTATTGAAAATTATGAACAGCAAATGTTTGCTTATGGAAGAGAAGCACAGGCAGAATCAATAATAAACGAAACGGAAATGTTCAGCCTCGACTTTTCTTTCCAAAAACTAATGAATCTATAAAACAGAAAGGCGAGGAAATGAAAGAGAAAATAGTTAAAAAAAACGGAATAAGACTTTTTACCGAAAGTTTTGGATGTGAAAAAGATCCGGCAATACTCTTGATTGCGGGAGCAACGGTATCCATGTTGTATTGGGATGCTGAATTTTGCCAGAAACTATCTGAAAAGGGATTTTTTGTTATTCGCTACGACAATAGGGACGTAGGAAAATCTACTAATTACGAACCGGGTTCAACCCCCTATGATATTGTTGACTTAACCCATGATGCTATTTCAATTTTGGACGGCTATAAAATAGTCAAAGCCAATTTTGTGGGAATTTCACTGGGCGGACTGATTTCTCAAATAGCATCAATAAAATATGCCGACAGGGTAAGTTCAATAACACTAATCTCATCAGGTCCTTGGGGCGACTCAGACCCCACAATTCCTGAAATGGATACGCGTATTTTAGATTTTCACGGAAAAGCTGAAACCGTAGATTGGACAAATGAAGACAGTGTGGCAAATTATTTAATTCAAGGTGCTGAATTGATGAGCGGCAGGAAACAATTTGACAAACA
This sequence comes from Providencia alcalifaciens, assembly GCF_020271745.1. Classification (NCBI taxonomy): domain Bacteria; kingdom Pseudomonadati; phylum Pseudomonadota; class Gammaproteobacteria; order Enterobacterales; family Morganellaceae; genus Providencia; species Providencia alcalifaciens. The sequence continues at coordinate 2,020,532 of NZ_CP084296.1, forward strand.
AAGAAGTGAAAAACTGATTAGAGCCGAATTTAAAAGAGCTAATAACTATATAAGTATGTTCAATCATGCGGCACTGCAAGGTGGTGAAGAATACTGGAACAGATTGAGCGAAATCAATCAACCAACCTTAATTGTACACGGAACGGACGATAAAATATGGCATTTTAAGAATTCAGCAGTTTTACTTGAAAAGATAAACGGCTCAAAACTAATAACGCTTGATGGAACCGGACACGAACTACATTTCGAAGATTGGAATAAAATTATTGATGGAATAACGCAACATACAACAAATAACAAAAGAATGAACAAATAGGGTATTATGTATTTCCAAATCAACGGTTTAGAGATTGAAGCTAATATCAATGTGTTATGACGCTCAAGCTGGTGGAGCCGCTGCGCGAGCTGTTTAAAGATGAGGTGCGCAAGATCGGTATGGAGTTAGGTCTGCCCTACGACATGGTTTACCGTCATCCCTTCCCTGGCCCTGGCTTGGGTGTGCGTATTCTTGGCGAAGTAAAAAAAGAATATGCCGACAGGTTGCGCTTGGCTGATGCCATCTTTATCGAAGAGCTGTATGCCGCTGACCTGTATCACAAAACCAGCCAAGCCTTCGCTGTATTCTTGCCAGTGAAGTCGGTTGGCGTAGTGGGCGATGCCCGCCGCTATGAGTATGTGGTGGCATTGCGCGCAGTAGAAACTATCGATTTTATGACAGCGCGCTGGGCACACTTGCCGTATGAGTTTTTAGAAACGGTTTCTAGCCGCATCATTAATGAGATTCCCGGTATTTCGCGGGTAACCTACGATGTTTCCTCAAAGCCGCCGGCAACTATTGAGTGGGAGTGACGGGCACTGGCTGGCAATGTCTAGCAACGGCAGGCATTTCGGCTGAGGGTAAAAGAACTTTCCGCTAAGCGATAGACTGTATGTAAACACAGTATTGCAAGGACGCGGAACATGCCTCATGTGGCGGCCAGGACGGCCAGCCGGGATCGGGATACTGGTCGTTACCAGAGCCACCGACCCGAGCAAACCCTTCTCTATCAGATCGTTGACGAGTATTACCCGGCATTCGCTGCGCTTATGGCAGAGCAGGGAAAGGAATTGCCGGGCTATGTGCAACGGGAATTTGAAGAATTTCTCCAATGCGGGCGGCTGGAGCATGGCTTTCTACGGGTTCGCTGCGAGTCTTGCCACGCCGAGCACCTGGTCGCTTTCAGCTGTAAGCGTCGCGGTTTCTGCCCGAGCTGTGGGGCGCGGCGGATGGCCGAAAGTGCCGCCTTGCTGGTTGATGAAGTACTGCCTGAACAACCCATGCGTCAGTGGGTGTTGAGCTTCCCGTTTCAGCTGCGTTTCCTGTTTGCCAGCCGGCCCGAGATCATGGGGTGGGTGCTGGGCATCGTTTACCGCGTCATTGCCACGCACCTGGTCAAGAAAGCGGGCCATACCCACCAAGTGGCCAAGACGGGCGCGGTCACCCTGATCCAGCGTTTTGGATCGGCGCTCAATCTGAATGTTCACTTCCACATGCTGTTTCTCGACGGTGTGTATGTCGAGCAATCCCACGGCTCAGCGCGTTTCCGCTGGGTCAAGGCGCCGACCAGCCCAGAGCTCACCCAGCTGACGCACACCATCGCCCACCGGGTGGGTCGCTATCTGGAACGGCAAGGCCTGCTGGAACGGGATGTCGAAAACAGCTATCTGGCCTCGGATGCGGTGGATGACGACCCGATGACACCCCTGCTGGGGCACTCGATCACTTACCGTATCGCTGTCGGTTCACAGGCGGGGCGAAAGGTGTTCACTTTGCAAACTCTGCCGACCAGTGGTGATCCGTTCGGTGACGGGATTGGCAAGGTAGCCGGGTCCAGCCTGCACGCCGGCGTGGCGGCCAGGGCCGATGAACGCAAGAAGCTCGAACGGCTGTGCCGGTACATCAGCCGCCCGGCGGTATCCGAGAAGCGGCTGTCGTTAACACGAGGCGGCAACGTGCGCTACCAGCTCAAGACGCCGTACCGGGACGGCACCACGCACGTCATTTTCGAACCATTGGATTTCATTGCAAGGCTGGCCGCCCTGGTACCGAAGCCCAGAGTCAACCTAACCCGCTTCCACGGGGTGTTCGCACCCAACAGTCGGCACCGGGCGTTGGTCACGCCGGCAAAACGGGGCAGGGGCAACAAGGTCAGGGTGGCTGATGAACCGGCAACACCAGCACAACGGCGAGCGTCGATGACATGGGCGCAACGGCTCAAGCGTGTTTTCAATATCGACATCGAGACCTGCAGCGGCTGCGGCGGCGCCATGAAAGTCATCGCCTGCATTGAAGACCCTATAGTGATCAAGCAGATCCTTGATCACCTGAAGCACAAAGCCGAAACCAGCGGGACCAGGGCGTTACCCGAAAGCCGGGCGCCACCGGCTGAGCTGCTCCTGGGTCTGTTTGACTGACGAGCCTGAAGGCCAACGATACCAATCAAAATGCTGCGTTCACAGCGCCGCGGCAGGGATCCGCCGTGCTGGTTGTCGGAAAAAGGAGCCGCTAGTGGGAAAGAGGAGGGTAAATTTTCAGCGTTGCTGGCTCCCCGTCAGCCGGATTGGGTTGCATCGCAGGGGTGTCGAAAGAGTCAACTGCGGTCCAAAGCTGTTGGACTTGGGTGAAAAGGGCGTTTATTCTTCCTATACGTCAATCAAGGAGGTTTTATGTCCAAATTTTTGCAGCTTAATCAGTTGTCTTATGGTTTGCCAAATGGCAACGCAGTTTTTTCAGACTTAACTTATACATTCTCTCAGCCAATCACAGCTTTGATTGGGCGAAATGGCGTTGGCAAAAGCTTATTGGCACAAATCATGGCGGGGCGATTATTGCCAACGGAAGGCTCATGTATCAATAGTGATTTAGTTTATTACTTATCACAAAAAGCCCATGAAAAAAGCGCTGAAACCATTGCTGAAGCATTGGGAATTCAATATATATTGAATTCATTGCAACGCATCGAAAATGGTAGTGTTGATCCTGATGATTTTGAAACTGTGGGTTCGCGTTGGTGCATTCAGGATGAGGCTCTGAATTTATTGGCTGATCTGTCTTTATCCCATGTTTCGTTAGCAACTGCTATGCAGCAATTAAGCGGTGGTGAGCAAATGCGTATTCGCATTGCGGCTGCTTTTTTATCACAAGCGCAGATTTTGATTCTAGATGAACCTAGCAACCATTTGGATTATCACTATAAACAAGTTTTATGGTCGATGATTCAATCATGGCAAGGGCAGGTGGTCATTATCACCCATGATCGTTATTTGTTGAACCGAGTGAGCGCCATTGTGGAATTATCTGCTAAAGGCTTAACAGCATACAGCGGTGCTTATCAAGATTATATTGAGCAAAGGGATGCCGAATTAGCTTCTGCTATTCAGCAGTTGAATGCGGTGAAACAGACAGAGAAAAAGCGCTTGGCAGTTGCACAGCAACAATTAGAACGACAAGCGAAACGATCCTCTCAAGCCAATAAACAACGTGGTGAGCAAAATCAAGCGAAGATATTGCTAGATCGTCAAAAGAATCGCAGTGAATTAAGTTCAGGCAAAGCCAAACAACAAAGAGATCAGATTGCTGAACAAGGCAAGCTAGCCATTCAATCTGCAAAAGATCGTCTAGATCAGCAAGAAACAGTTGTGTTACATGGTTATGATGTGGACGCTTTTGTGCCAAAAGTATTGGCAGAATTGAATCAGCTTACATTGCCACATTTATCTGAGCATTTGCGAGAATTTCATGGGCAGATTGAAAAAGGCGATCGCATTGCTATTGTGGGCAAAAATGGCAGTGGCAAATCTGTATTACTGAAAACATTGGCAGGGTTGGTTTCACCCTTACAAGGCGAAGTGAAGCATCATGTGAATTTTGCTTATTTGGATCAGCAATTGTCTTCATTGGATTTATCACAATCTATTTTGGATCAAATTTCAGATGGGCAAACTAAAGAAAAAATTACAGATTTAAGAATGCAATTGGCACAATTGGGTTTGGATAATACAGTGATTAATCAACCCATGAATGCTTTAAGTGGCGGAGAGCAATTGAAAGCTGCTTTGATTCTGTCTTTATATCAAAAAGAACCTGCACAATTATTGTTATTGGATGAGCCCAATAACCATTTGGATTTGCCATCATTACAAGCATTGGAGCAATTATTGCAGAGTTATCGAGGTGCTTTGGTGATTGTTGCACATGACCAAGAGTTTTTAGCGAATATTGGTATTACCAAATATTTAGTGGCGACTGAAAGTGGTTGGCAGTGGCAGGAAAAATTCCCAGCCATGTAATGGACAATGCAATAGGTTTAAGCTCTATCCCTCCTACTGAGAGGGATAGTTTCATTGATAATAACAATAATTAAAATGGATAATTTTTCTCAGCTTCAATCAATGCTTCAATATTATTTTGCGTTAAGAATGGGCGAAGTACCTGAAATTTCTCAGGTGCCCAATCATAAATATGCAATGCTAATAATTGTTGAATGATTTCTGGTGGAAATCTATATTTCATTAATTGCGCAGGTGATCCACCCACAATGGCATAAGGCTCGACATCTTTTGTCACAATGCTGCCTGCAGCAATGATTGCACCTTCACCAATTGTAATACCAGGCATAATCATCGCTCGCATGCCTATCCAATCGCCATCGTGAATATGTGTATCACCTTTGCTTTGATAAGCTTCTTCGATTGTTTCCATAAAAGGATATAAGCTGAACCAATCAGCGCGATGTGTATGATTGCCGCCCATAAGAATCACAGCTTCTGCACCAATGCAGACATAATCACCAATGTATAGCTGATCAATATGCCATAAAGGCTCCCACTTTAAGCTTTCTTCATCGCCATATAAATAGCGCACAACAGAAGCTTCAAAGCCTTGATCCCAGCAATCGCTGTAATAGCTATGTTGACCTTTAATGATAATGTTTGAGTTTTTAACAGTTTCGTGGAGATATTCCACTTTTGACCAATGTTTTTTTTCCATGACAAAGCTCCAAATAAAATGGCAAATACATGGAATGTTTTATCGATTCGATGCACTACATTCCAAGTGCATCAACCACGAGCGATTCTCGGCTTTTTCAGTAAAGGATTATTGATCATTGAGACATTATAAGTATTTATCAAGCTAACTCAAATTTATAGTTAACCAGTTGACAATAATTTAAATCAAGAATATAGTTAACTGGTAAACAAAGTTAGGGCGATAATTATGGCAACACAAACAGAAAAAATGTATCGAGCTTTAGTAAAGTTAACGCATGCACAGGAAATTCATCGAGAAAAAAAGCGTGAAACTTTATTGAAGGATTTAGGCAATTACACATTGACACAATTGCATATCTTGAGCTGTATTCAGCAGCATGATGCTGTGAATAATAAAGTGCTCAGCGATGCTTTGGCATTAACAAAAGCAGCAGTTTCAAAGGCTGTGAATAAATTATTGAAGGATGAATTGATCACAACATATCAAGTTGAGGATAACCAAAAGTCGATCTTTTATCAGTTAACGAAAGAAGGTGAGCATATTGCTGATATTCATCATGTATTGCATGAGCAAGCCAAAGCAAATTACTTGAATTTCTTAGCAACAATGGATGATGAAACATTGGCTAAAGCCCAGCTGTTCTTGGAAGCTTTAACAAATTACTTAGAAGAATAATGAAAAAAGGAGATCAAAACATGCATAAATATCAGAAATTAGTGGCTGAATCATTTGAAGTATTATTCGATGCGAATCAATCAGTGGATGATGTTAGACCGTTTTTTGCAAATAACTATACACAATGGGTGGATGGTAAAAGCTTGGATTACGATGGTTTCTTTCAGCATGTTGTCGCATTGAAAGAAGTGATTGCTACAGCTCATGTAGAATTCATTGAATTTATGGTGGAAGGCGATACAGCTGCGGATATTCACGATGTATTTGTGACTAAAAAGAATGGTGAAACATTACATGTACGAGTGATTGCATTTTTCACGTTTGAGAACAATCAAATTGCTTCTGTGCGTGAAATGACACATCTATTGGAAGGTAATGAAAGCGATCACGATTTAGGTTCAAGAACCTAATCCCAAAATTAAAATCATTGCGCTATAATCGAGCATCAAATTAAAAGATGTAGCAAAGTGAGATCATCGTGACAAACCAACCAAAACGCGTTTTAACTATCCAATCCCATGTTGCTTTTGGGCATGTTGGCAACTCGGCAGCTGTATTTACATTACAAAGAATGGGCATTGAAGCGATGCCAATTAATACTGTGCAATTCTCTAATCACAGTGGCCTGAATATTTTGATTACTGCATATTTTACAGCTTTAGGTGCGGCTAAATATTCTCTCATCATTGCTGCATTACATAGCTTAGTGTTTGTTTTGATTGGTATTGCAATTTTCCCACGGATATTTGGCATTGATGGCATTTGGCTAACCAGTGTTGTGGCAGAAACGTTGACAGTTTTCATCGGATTAAAGTTAGTCAGCATCGTGAACAGAAAGATATAAATGATATTGTTATTACCTCAATCAAGGATCAAAAAAATGATAAACAATTTACCCATTAATATTCGTGAACATTTGGGCGATCGCACTTATCGAATTGATAATGTTGGCATGTCGAATGCTAATGTGATGTTTTATGAAGATTTGGTCTTGAAGGTTGAAAAATCTACTGCTGAAGCTCAGCGTGAACATCAAATGTATCAATGGTTACAAGGTCAATTACCATTACCAAATATTGTTAAAGCCATGGAGCATGAAGAACATCATTATCTTTTAATGGAAAAGTTAAAAGGTGAATATGCATGCTCTGATTTTTGGTTAAAACAACCTGAATCATTGGTGGAAATGTTGGTGCAAGCGCTACAAATGTTATGGAATATTCCGATTGAGCATTGTCCTTATGATGCGACATTGTCGCAGAAATTAAAGCATGCAGAATACAATGTGGAACATGGTTTGTGTGATATGGATGATGCAGAAGCGGGTACTTATGGTGAGAATGGTTTTTCGTCACCCAAAGCATTACTAGAATGGTTGAAACAAAATCAGCCTGAGGAAGATCTCGTTTTTTCTCATGGTGATTTCTGTTTGCCCAATATCTTTATCGATCAAGGTGAGATCAGTGGTTTTATTGATTTAGGCCGAAGTGGTATTGCTGATCGTTATCAGGATATTGCATTGTGCTATCGCAGTTTATTGCATAATTTTGATGGACGATATAACGGCGGAATGGCTTACCCAAATTTTGATCCCAATATGCTGTTTGAGAAGTTGAATATCACACCTGATTGGGAAAAGATTCGCTATTACATTTTATTGGATGAATTGTTCTAATGTTAAAAAATCGATTAACACAACAACAAAAAGCGGCTATTTATATTTTTGAAGAAGGCGATCCTAATGAAAATCCTTGGGTGAAAGGTAAACCTGAGCAAGTACATATTGAAATAGTCGCGCATGATCCTGATTGGCTTGCACGATTTAGCGTACAAAAATCTTTGATTAAGAGTGCTTTGGGTGATTTAGTATTATCAATTGATCATGTTGGATCAACAGCAGTTGAAGGCTTAGCCGCTAAACCAATCATTGATATTGATTTGATTGTAGAAAATCCTGAAGATGAAGCATCTTATCTTCTAGCTTTGGAAGCATTGGGTTATGAGCTGACGATTCGTGAACCATCGTGGTATCAGCATCGTATGCTGAAATTGCACCATCCTATGGTGAATTTGCATGTATTTGGTAAGGATTGTCCTTAATATTATCGCCACTTGCATACGCCGTAAAATGGCGCATTTATCCGCTCAAAATAAATTTTTTTACAAGAAATTTCTGAGCATGGTATTTTTGATGGTATTGTGAATATGCTTCTTTGTAACTGTTTGAAAATAAATAGAAATATGCACTCATTTACAATCGAGTGGGAGTGACTGGCACTCACAGGCAATGTCTGGCACTGGCTGGCATCACAGCTGAGACTTCAATATCTCGCAGCTGAGCGATAAACTGTATAAAAACACAGTATCGCAAGGATGCGGATCATGCCCCAAGTGGCGGCCAGGATGGCCAGCCGGGACGAGAACACTGGTCGTTACCAGCGTCACCGGCCCGAGCAAACCCTGCTCTATCGGATCGTCGAAGAATACTACCCGACGTTCGCTGCCCATTTGGCGGCGCAGGGCAGGGAACTGCCCGGTTATGTGCAACGCGAGTTTGACGCCTACCTCAAATGCGGCCGTCTCGAACACGGCTTTCTGCGGGTGCGTTGTGAGTCGTGTCACGCTGAGCACCTGGTTGCGTTCAGCTGCAAACGTCGGGGCTTCTGTCCTAGTTGTGGCGCACGGCGTATGGCCGAAAGCGCCGCGCTACTGGTCGATGAGGTTCTGCCCGTACAGCCCATGCGCCAATGGGTACTCAGCTTTCCCTTTCAATTGCGCTTTCTGTTCGCCAGCCGGCCGGAGGTCATGGGCCGGGTGTTGGGCATCGTTTACCGCGTCATCGCCACGCATCTGGTCAAGAAAGCGGGCTATACCCACCAAGCGGCCAAGACCGGTGCCGTCACCCTGATCCAGCGCTTCGGCAGTGCACTGAACCTCAACATTCACTTTCACATGCTGTTCCTCGATGGCGTGTACGTTGAGCGTCCCAATGGAACAGCCCGGTTCCTCTGGGTCAGGGCGCCGACCAGCGCCGAACTCACCCAACTGGCGCACACCATCGCCCATCGGGTCGGCCGCTATTTGGAGCGGCAAGGCCTACTGGAGCGGGATGCTGAAAACAGTTACCTGGCCTTGGATGCGGTGGATGAAGATGCGATGACTCCACTGCTGGGGCATTCCATCACGTATCGCATCGCCGTGGGGCCACAGGCAGGGCGCAAGGTGTTCACCCTGCAGACACTGCCCGCCTGCGACCCGGAAGATCAGTTTGGTGACATGCCCGGTAAGGTTGCCGGTTTCTCGCTACATGCCGGCGTAGCGGCCAAGGCCCATGAGCGCAGCAAACTCGAACGGCTGTGCCGGTACATCAGCCGCCCGGCGGTATCCGAGAAGCGGCTGTCGTTAACACGAGGCGGCAACGTGCGCTACCAGCTCAAGACGCCGTACCGGGACGGCACCACGCACGTCATTTTCGAACCATTGGATTTCATTGCAAGGCTGGCCGCCCTGGTACCGAAGCCCAGAGTCAACCTAACCCGCTTCCACGGGGTGTTCGCACCCAACAGTCGGCACCGGGCGTTGGTCACGCCGGCAAAACGGGGCAGGGGCAACAAGGTCAGGGTGGCTGATGAACCGGCAACACCAGCACAACGGCGAGCGTCGATGACATGGGCGCAACGGCTCAAGCGTGTTTTCAATATCGACATCGAGACCTGCAGCGGCTGCGGCGGCGCCATGAAAGTCATCGCCTGCATTGAAGACCCTATAGTGATCAAGCAGATCCTTGATCACCTGAAGCACAAAGCCGAAACCAGCGGGACCAGGGCGTTACCCGAAAGCCGGGCGCCACCGGCTGAGCTGCTCCTGGGTCTGTTTGACTGACGAGCCTGAAGGCCAACGATACCAATCAAAATGCTGCGTTCACAGCGCCGCGGCAGGGATCCGCCGTGCTGGTTGTCGGAAAAGGAGCCGCTAGTGGGAAAGAGGAGGGTAAATTTTCAGCGTTGCTGGCTCCCCGTCAGCCGGATTGGGTTGCATCGCAGGGGTGTCGAAAGAGTCAACTGCGGTCCAAAGCTGTTGGACTTGGGTGAAAAGGGCGTTTATTCTTCCTATACGTTGTTCAGAATAACATTGTTCCGCCAACAATCAATTCGGTAGATATTGAACCTGAATATAGGGATATATTTAACTTGACGTTACACCAATCACAACAACGGCAAGTGAATTACGCAATGAGTAATACTTTTGGTTTTGGCGGACACATTGCCACAAGTATTTTTAAAAAATATGCTGAATAGAGAGTAGGTGCTAACTTCGGTTTGCTCGTGTTGGCGCTAAATCGAAAGTTCAAGTATCCCAACATGTTCCTTCGTATAGAAGTTAAAAGTTGGCAATTATCGTAGAACAACCTACAGACAACACCAATATGTAACCGATAAATAATTACAAAATATGACCGACAGAGTAAACATCATCAATAACTACATCGATGGATACAACCAATTTGATATCAAAAAAATGGTTGCAGACCTTGACGATAATATTGTTTTTGAAAACATTCAAAATAATGATATAAGTTTATCGCTGAAAGGGTTAACAGCGTTTAAACAACAGGCAGAAACAGCAAAAACATACTTTGCAAAGAGAACACAGACAGTTAAATCGTTTAGGCATTTTGACAACAGCACTGAAATAGAAATTGATTATACAGCAATTTTAGCAATTGACTTTCCGAACGGCTTAAAAAAAGGGCAAAAGCTAAAGTTATCAGGAAAATCCGTGTTTGAATTTAAAAAAAACAAAGTGATTAAATTGACAGACATTAGTTGACATTAAAACCAGCGAACAAGAATATGACTTTACTAAAACATAAAAAAATTACAATAATTGGTGCCGGGCCTGTTGGATTAACAATGGCGAGATTGTTACAGCAAAACGGCGTGGACATTACAGTTTACGAGAGAGACAAAGACCAAGATGCAAGGATTTTTGGTGGGACACTTGATCTGCACAGGGATTCGGGACAGGAAGCAATGAAAAGAGCGGGATTGTTACAAACTTATTATGACTTAGCTTTACCAATGGGTGTAAATATTGTTGATGAAAAGGGCAATATTTTAACCACAAAAAATGTAAGACCCGAAAATCGTTTTGACAATCCTGAAATAAACAGAAATGACTTAAGGACTATCCTATTAAATAGTTTACAAAATGATACCGTCATTTGGGATAGAAAACTTGTTACCCTTGAACCTGATAAGGAGAAGTGGATACTAACTTTTGAGGATAAATCGAGTGAAACAGCAGATCTGGTTATTATTGCCAATGGTGGAATGTCTAAAGTAAGAAAATTTGTTACCGACACGGAAGTTGAAGAAACAGGTACTTTCAATATACAAGCCGATATTCATCAACCGGAGGTGAACTGTCCTGGATTTTTTCAGCTTTGCAATGGAAACCGGCTAATGGCTGCTCATCAAGGTAATTTATTATTTGCGAATCCTAATAATAATGGTGCATTGCATTTTGGAATAAGTTTTAAAACACCTGATGAATGGAAAAGCAAAACGCGGGTAGATTTTCAAGACAGAAATAGTGTCGTTGATTTTCTCCTGAAAAAATTTTCCGATTGGGACGAACGCTACAAAGAACTGATTCGTTTGACATCATCTTTTGTAGGGTTAGCGACACGAATATTTCCCTTAGATAAGTCTTGGAAAAGTAAGCGTCCATTACCCATAACGATGATTGGAGATGCTGCTCATTTGATGCCTCCTTTTGCAGGACAAGGCGTAAACAGTGGGTTGATGGATGCCTTGATATTGTCGGATAATCTGACCAATGGGAAATTTAACAGCATTGAAGAGGCTATTGAAAATTATGAACAGCAAATGTTTGCTTATGGAAGAGAAGCACAGGCAGAATCAATAATAAACGAAACGGAAATGTTCAGCCTCGACTTTTCTTTCCAAAAACTAATGAATCTATAAAACAGAAAGGCGAGGAAATGAAAGAGAAAATAGTTAAAAAAAACGGAATAAGACTTTTTACCGAAAGTTTTGGATGTGAAAAAGATCCGGCAATACTCTTGATTGCGGGAGCAACGGTATCCATGTTGTATTGGGATGCTGAATTTTGCCAGAAACTATCTGAAAAGGGATTTTTTGTTATTCGCTACGACAATAGGGACGTAGGAAAATCTACTAATTACGAACCGGGTTCAACCCCCTATGATATTGTTGACTTAACCCATGATGCTATTTCAATTTTGGACGGCTATAAAATAGTCAAAGCCAATTTTGTGGGAATTTCACTGGGCGGACTGATTTCTCAAATAGCATCAATAAAATATGCCGACAGGGTAAGTTCAATAACACTAATCTCATCAGGTCCTTGGGGCGACTCAGACCCCACAATTCCTGAAATGGATACGCGTATTTTAGATTTTCACGGAAAAGCTGAAACCGTAGATTGGACAAATGAAGACAGTGTGGCAAATTATTTAATTCAAGGTGCTGAATTGATGAGCGGCAGGAAACAATTTGACAAACAAAGAAGTGAAAAACTGATTAGAGCCGAATTTAAAAGAGCTAATAACTATATAAGTATGTTCAATCATGCGGCACTGCAAGGTGGTGAAGAATACTGGAACAGATTGAGCGAAATCAATCAACCAACCTTAATTGTACACGGAACGGACGATAAAATATGGCATTTTAAGAATTCAGCAGTTTTACTTGAAAAGATAAACGGCTCAAAACTAATAACGCTTGATGGAACCGGACACGAACTACATTTCGAAGATTGGAATAAAATTATTGATGGAATAACGCAACATACAACAAATAACAAAAGAATGAACAAATAGGGTATTATGTATTTCCAAATCAACGGTTTAGAGATTGAAGCTAATATCAATGTGTTATGACGCTCAAGCTGGTGGAGCCGCTGCGCGAGCTGTTTAAAGATGAGGTGCGCAAGATCGGTATGGAGTTAGGTCTGCCCTACGACATGGTTTACCGTCATCCCTTCCCTGGCCCTGGCTTGGGTGTGCGTATTCTTGGCGAAGTAAAAAAAGAATATGCCGACAGGTTGCGCTTGGCTGATGCCATCTTTATCGAAGAGCTGTATGCCGCTGACCTGTATCACAAAACCAGCCAAGCCTTCGCTGTATTCTTGCCAGTGAAGTCGGTTGGCGTAGTGGGCGATGCCCGCCGCTATGAGTATGTGGTGGCATTGCGCGCAGTAGAAACTATCGATTTTATGACAGCGCGCTGGGCACACTTGCCGTATGAGTTTTTAGAAACGGTTTCTAGCCGCATCATTAATGAGATTCCCGGTATTTCGCGGGTAACCTACGATGTTTCCTCAAAGCCGCCGGCAACTATTGAGTGGGAGTGACGGGCACTGGCTGGCAATGTCTAGCAACGGCAGGCATTTCGGCTGAGGGTAAAAGAACTTTCCGCTAAGCGATAGACTGTATGTAAACACAGTATTGCAAGGACGCGGAACATGCCTCATGTGGCGGCCAGGACGGCCAGCCGGGATCGGGATACTGGTCGTTACCAGAGCCACCGACCCGAGCAAACCCTTCTCTATCAGATCGTTGACGAGTATTACCCGGCATTCGCTGCGCTTATGGCAGAGCAGGGAAAGGAATTGCCGGGCTATGTGCAACGGGAATTTGAAGAATTTCTCCAATGCGGGCGGCTGGAGCATGGCTTTCTACGGGTTCGCTGCGAGTCTTGCCACGCCGAGCACCTGGTCGCTTTCAGCTGTAAGCGTCGCGGTTTCTGCCCGAGCTGTGGGGCGCGGCGGATGGCCGAAAGTGCCGCCTTGCTGGTTGATGAAGTACTGCCTGAACAACCCATGCGTCAGTGGGTGTTGAGCTTCCCGTTTCAGCTGCGTTTCCTGTTTGCCAGCCGGCCCGAGATCATGGGGTGGGTGCTGGGCATCGTTTACCGCGTCATTGCCACGCACCTGGTCAAGAAAGCGGGCCATACCCACCAAGTGGCCAAGACGGGCGCGGTCACCCTGATCCAGCGTTTTGGATCGGCGCTCAATCTGAATGTTCACTTCCACATGCTGTTTCTCGACGGTGTGTATGTCGAGCAATCCCACGGCTCAGCGCGTTTCCGCTGGGTCAAGGCGCCGACCAGCCCAGAGCTCACCCAGCTGACGCACACCATCGCCCACCGGGTGGGTCGCTATCTGGAACGGCAAGGCCTGCTGGAACGGGATGTCGAAAACAGCTATCTGGCCTCGGATGCGGTGGATGACGACCCGATGACACCCCTGCTGGGGCACTCGATCACTTACCGTATCGCTGTCGGTTCACAGGCGGGGCGAAAGGTGTTCACTTTGCAAACTCTGCCGACCAGTGGTGATCCGTTCGGTGACGGGATTGGCAAGGTAGCCGGGTCCAGCCTGCACGCCGGCGTGGCGGCCAGGGCCGATGAACGCAAGAAGCTCGAACGGCTGTGCCGGTACATCAGCCGCCCGGCGGTATCCGAGAAGCGGCTGTCGTTAACACGAGGCGGCAACGTGCGCTACCAGCTCAAGACGCCGTACCGGGACGGCACCACGCACGTCATTTTCGAACCATTGGATTTCATTGCAAGGCTGGCCGCCCTGGTACCGAAGCCCAGAGTCAACCTAACCCGCTTCCACGGGGTGTTCGCACCCAACAGTCGGCACCGGGCGTTGGTCACGCCGGCAAAACGGGGCAGGGGCAACAAGGTCAGGGTGGCTGATGAACCGGCAACACCAGCACAACGGCGAGCGTCGATGACATGGGCGCAACGGCTCAAGCGTGTTTTCAATATCGACATCGAGACCTGCAGCGGCTGCGGCGGCGCCATGAAAGTCATCGCCTGCATTGAAGACCCTATAGTGATCAAGCAGATCCTTGATCACCTGAAGCACAAAGCCGAAACCAGCGGGACCAGGGCGTTACCCGAAAGCCGGGCGCCACCGGCTGAGCTGCTCCTGGGTCTGTTTGACTGACGAGCCTGAAGGCCAACGATACCAATCAAAATGCTGCGTTCACAGCGCCGCGGCAGGGATCCGCCGTGCTGGTTGTCGGAAAAGGAGCCGCTAGTGGGAAAGAGGAGGGTAAATTTTCAGCGTTGCTGGCTCCCCGTCAGCCGGATTGGGTTGCATCGCAGGGGTGTCGAAAGAGTCAACTGCGGTCCAAAGCTGTTGGACTTGGGTGAAAAGGGCGTTTATTCTTCCCTGCCGTGCCGCGTTCCCGGGCGGCGGCGACGCTATGAGGCTATGTCGATGCCCATGTGCGCCGGCTGGAGGCGCTGCTGCTCGGAGCCGGTATCGTCAGGCGGATCGACGCGCCGAAGCCAATGGCGCATCCCGATGATCTGGTCAGCCGTGCCGCCGCGCATGGCAGCGCGGCCGAGCAGTCGAGGCCGGCGTTCGCGTCGCTTTCGGTCGATCTGAACGGAAACCGGAATCGGATCGGACGAGAAAGCGCGACCTGGCTGGGCCGGCTGGCTGATCCACGGCGAGACGCCGACCTTGCGCCAACCGGCTTCCGGGCAGCAAGTCCCTACGCAAGCCATGGACCAGCGCCGCGAAGCTCATATCGAACAGGGCGACGCCACCCTGCTGCCGGGACAGCCGCGTCTTCTGCGGCGCAGCTTCTCGCCATACTCCTGCGGGAGGCTGCAGGTCGCCGGCGTCGGATCGGATATGGCTTTGGTAGGGCCTGCCGTTCCGCGCGCCGCCACGACTGGCGAGAGCGTCGGCGGCAAAGTTTACCGGAACACGTGCATCTGTCGAGGCGGCAAGTTCGCCGTATGGTCGAGAAATCCCATGAGATTCACGCTTGTCCCGTGGCGGCCGTCATCGACCACCGCCAGCTCGGCCACGCACGGAGTTATGGGCATCGTGCAGGGCGGGTCGGTGTCGTGGCAGTTAGGGCGGCAGAGGGCTGGAGACGCTGAGTGCGCCCATGCCGCGTGCAGAAGCAAAAGATAATCGGATAAAATGTGGCAATTCATGTTCGGCAGCGTGGAGTAATCAGATGGGAAATTCCAGAGTCAGCGAACCAAAAGTGAGCCACGCAACAACCGGTATTGTGCATTGCGAAGGCGCTCTCTGCTGGAAACTAGTCTCTCATCTTCTGATTGCGAGGCGAGCAGACGTCGCCGGTATTCGCTTAATCGAGGTTGATTCGTCGCATGACCACCACACGCCCCGCGTGGGCCTATACGCTGCCGGCAGCACTGCTGCTGATGGCTCCTTTCGACATCCTCGCTTCACTGGCGATGGATATTTATCTCCCTGTCGTTCCAGCGATGCCCGGCATCCTGAACACGACGCCCGCTATGATCCAACTCACGTTGAGCCTCTATATGGTGATGCTCGGCGTGGGCCAGGTGATTTTTGGTCCGCTCTCAGACAGAATCGGGCGACGGCCAATTCTACTTGCGGGCGCAACGGCTTTCGTCATTGCGTCTCTGGGAGCAGCTTGGTCTTCAACTGCACCGGCCTTTGTCGCTTTCCGTCTACTTCAAGCAGTGGGCGCGTCGGCCATGCTGGTGGCGACGTTCGCGACGGTTCGCGACGTTTATGCCAACCGTCCTGAGGGTGTCGTCATCTACGGCCTTTTCAGTTCGATGCTGGCGTTCGTGCCTGCGCTCGGCCCTATCGCCGGAGCATTGATCGGCGAGTTCTTGGGATGGCAGGCGATATTCATTACTTTGGCTATACTGGCGATGCTCGCACTCCTAAATGCGGGTTTCAGGTGGCACGAAACCCGCCCTCTGGATCAAGTCAAGACGCGCCGATCTGTCTTGCCGATCTTCGCGAGTCCGGCTTTTTGGGTTTACACTGTCGGCTTTAGCGCCGGTATGGGCACCTTCTTCGTCTTCTTCTCGACGGCTCCCCGTGTGCTCATAGGCCAAGCGGAATATTCCGAGATCGGATTCAGCTTTGCCTTCGCCACTGTCGCGCTTGTAATGATCGTGACAACCCGTTTCGCGAAGTCCTTTGTCGCCAGATGGGGCATCGCAGGATGCGTGGCGCGTGGGATGGCGTTGCTTGTTTGCGGAGCGGTCCTGTTGGGGATCGGCGAACTTTACGGCTCGCCGTCATTCCTCACCTTCATCCTACCGATGTGGGTTGTCGCGGTCGGTATTGTCTTCACGGTGTCCGTTACCGCGAACGGCGCTTTGGCAGAGTTCGACGACATCGCGGGATCAGCGGTCGCGTTCTACTTCTGCATCCAAAGCCTGATAGTCAGTATCGTCGGGACATTGGCGGTGACGCTGTTAAACGGCGATACAGCGTGGCCCGTGATTTGTTACGCCACGGCAATGGCAGTGCTGGTGTCGTTGGGGCTGGCGCTCCTTCGATCCCGTGATGCTGCCACCGAGAAGTCGCCAGTCGTCTACCGACGACTGGTAGCAGGCCCGCTCCGATGCGGCGCACTAACCATCGAAACCTCGTGAATGTCGGTATCCTGTCTGGCAGGATACCGCTCATTTCCCTTGTTCAGTTCATCGCCGTCGCCGAGCATCTGAATTTTCGGCATGCGGCCAAGGCACTTGGTATCAGCCAGTCGAGCGTCAGCGCGCGTGTGAAAGCGCTGGAGGATAACCTTGGTGTCCTGCTATTTGAGCGCCATGCGCGGGGCGTTCGGCTAACAGACGCAGGCAGGCACTTCATGGAGCGTGTCACGGCGGGTGTCGATCAACTCGATCACGCAGTGAAGACCGCGGAGTGACGGGCACTGGCTGGCAATGTCTAGCAACGGCAGGCATTTCGGCTGAGGGTAAAAGAACTTTCCGCTAAGCGATAGACTGTATGTAAACACAGTATTGCAAGGACGCGGAACATGCCTCATGTGGCGGCCAGGACGGCCAGCCGGGATCGGGATACTGGTCGTTACCAGAGCCACCGACCCGAGCAAACCCTTCTCTATCAGATCGTTGACGAGTATTACCCGGCATTCGCTGCGCTTATGGCAGAGCAGGGAAAGGAATTGCCGGGCTATGTGCAACGGGAATTTGAAGAATTTCTCCAATGCGGGCGGCTGGAGCATGGCTTTCTACGGGTTCGCTGCGAGTCTTGCCACGCCGAGCACCTGGTCGCTTTCAGCTGTAAGCGTCGCGGTTTCTGCCCGAGCTGTGGGGCGCGGCGGATGGCCGAAAGTGCCGCCTTGCTGGTTGATGAAGTACTGCCTGAACAACCCATGCGTCAGTGGGTGTTGAGCTTCCCGTTTCAGCTGCGTTTCCTGTTTGCCAGCCGGCCCGAGATCATGGGGTGGGTGCTGGGCATCGTTTACCGCGTCATTGCCACGCACCTGGTCAAGAAAGCGGGCCATAC
Source organism: Providencia alcalifaciens (assembly GCF_020271745.1). Taxonomy (NCBI): domain Bacteria; kingdom Pseudomonadati; phylum Pseudomonadota; class Gammaproteobacteria; order Enterobacterales; family Morganellaceae; genus Providencia; species Providencia alcalifaciens. Next base: position 2,038,584 of record NZ_CP084296.1, read on the forward strand.
CCACCAAGTGGCCAAGACGGGCGCGGTCACCCTGATCCAGCGTTTTGGATCGGCGCTCAATCTGAATGTTCACTTCCACATGCTGTTTCTCGACGGTGTGTATGTCGAGCAATCCCACGGCTCAGCGCGTTTCCGCTGGGTCAAGGCGCCGACCAGCCCAGAGCTCACCCAGCTGACGCACACCATCGCCCACCGGGTGGGTCGCTATCTGGAACGGCAAGGCCTGCTGGAACGGGATGTCGAAAACAGCTATCTGGCCTCGGATGCGGTGGATGACGACCCGATGACACCCCTGCTGGGGCACTCGATCACTTACCGTATCGCTGTCGGTTCACAGGCGGGGCGAAAGGTGTTCACTTTGCAAACTCTGCCGACCAGTGGTGATCCGTTCGGTGACGGGATTGGCAAGGTAGCCGGGTCCAGCCTGCACGCCGGCGTGGCGGCCAGGGCCGATGAACGCAAGAAGCTCGAACGGCTGTGCCGGTACATCAGCCGCCCGGCGGTATCCGAGAAGCGGCTGTCGTTAACACGAGGCGGCAACGTGCGCTACCAGCTCAAGACGCCGTACCGGGACGGCACCACGCACGTCATTTTCGAACCATTGGATTTCATTGCAAGGCTGGCCGCCCTGGTACCGAAGCCCAGAGTCAACCTAACCCGCTTCCACGGGGTGTTCGCACCCAACAGTCGGCACCGGGCGTTGGTCACGCCGGCAAAACGGGGCAGGGGCAACAAGGTCAGGGTGGCTGATGAACCGGCAACACCAGCACAACGGCGAGCGTCGATGACATGGGCGCAACGGCTCAAGCGTGTTTTCAATATCGACATCGAGACCTGCAGCGGCTGCGGCGGCGCCATGAAAGTCATCGCCTGCATTGAAGACCCTATAGTGATCAAGCAGATCCTTGATCACCTGAAGCACAAAGCCGAAACCAGCGGGACCAGGGCGTTACCCGAAAGCCGGGCGCCACCGGCTGAGCTGCTCCTGGGTCTGTTTGACTGAGACGAGGCGGTAGCAGTACAATGATACCAATCAAAATGCTGCGCTCCACAGCGCCAGGCGTGGCAGGGATCCGCCGTGCTGGATTTGGCCGGAAAAGGAGCCGCTAGTGGGAAAGAGAGAGTAAATCAGCGCTGCATGGCGTCGCCGGACGGTTGCATCGCAGGGAGTGTCGAAAGAGTCAACTGCGGTCCAAAGCTGTTGGACTTGGGTGAAAAGGGCGTTTATTCTTCCTATACGTTGTTCAGAATAACATTGTTCCGCCAACAATCAATTCGGTAGATATTGAACCTGAATATAGGGATATATTTAACTTGACGTTACACCAATCACAACAACGGCAAGTGAATTACGCAATGAGTAATACTTTTGGTTTTGGCGGACACATTGCCACAAGTATTTTTAAAAAATATGCTGAATAGAGAGTAGGTGCTAACTTCGGTTTGCTCGTGTTGGCGCTAAATCGAAAGTTCAAGTATCCCAACATGTTCCTTCGTATAGAAGTTAAAAGTTGGCAATTATCGTAGAACAACCTACAGACAACACCAATATGTAACCGATAAATAATTACAAAATATGACCGACAGAGTAAACATCATCAATAACTACATCGATGGATACAACCAATTTGATATCAAAAAAATGGTTGCAGACCTTGACGATAATATTGTTTTTGAAAACATTCAAAATAATGATATAAGTTTATCGCTGAAAGGGTTAACAGCGTTTAAACAACAGGCAGAAACAGCAAAAACATACTTTGCAAAGAGAACACAGACAGTTAAATCGTTTAGGCATTTTGACAACAGCACTGAAATAGAAATTGATTATACAGCAATTTTAGCAATTGACTTTCCGAACGGCTTAAAAAAAGGGCAAAAGCTAAAGTTATCAGGAAAATCCGTGTTTGAATTTAAAAAAAACAAAGTGATTAAATTGACAGACATTAGTTGACATTAAAACCAGCGAACAAGAATATGACTTTACTAAAACATAAAAAAATTACAATAATTGGTGCCGGGCCTGTTGGATTAACAATGGCGAGATTGTTACAGCAAAACGGCGTGGACATTACAGTTTACGAGAGAGACAAAGACCAAGATGCAAGGATTTTTGGTGGGACACTTGATCTGCACAGGGATTCGGGACAGGAAGCAATGAAAAGAGCGGGATTGTTACAAACTTATTATGACTTAGCTTTACCAATGGGTGTAAATATTGTTGATGAAAAGGGCAATATTTTAACCACAAAAAATGTAAGACCCGAAAATCGTTTTGACAATCCTGAAATAAACAGAAATGACTTAAGGACTATCCTATTAAATAGTTTACAAAATGATACCGTCATTTGGGATAGAAAACTTGTTACCCTTGAACCTGATAAGGAGAAGTGGATACTAACTTTTGAGGATAAATCGAGTGAAACAGCAGATCTGGTTATTATTGCCAATGGTGGAATGTCTAAAGTAAGAAAATTTGTTACCGACACGGAAGTTGAAGAAACAGGTACTTTCAATATACAAGCCGATATTCATCAACCGGAGGTGAACTGTCCTGGATTTTTTCAGCTTTGCAATGGAAACCGGCTAATGGCTGCTCATCAAGGTAATTTATTATTTGCGAATCCTAATAATAATGGTGCATTGCATTTTGGAATAAGTTTTAAAACACCTGATGAATGGAAAAGCAAAACGCGGGTAGATTTTCAAGACAGAAATAGTGTCGTTGATTTTCTCCTGAAAAAATTTTCCGATTGGGACGAACGCTACAAAGAACTGATTCGTTTGACATCATCTTTTGTAGGGTTAGCGACACGAATATTTCCCTTAGATAAGTCTTGGAAAAGTAAGCGTCCATTACCCATAACGATGATTGGAGATGCTGCTCATTTGATGCCTCCTTTTGCAGGACAAGGCGTAAACAGTGGGTTGATGGATGCCTTGATATTGTCGGATAATCTGACCAATGGGAAATTTAACAGCATTGAAGAGGCTATTGAAAATTATGAACAGCAAATGTTTGCTTATGGAAGAGAAGCACAGGCAGAATCAATAATAAACGAAACGGAAATGTTCAGCCTCGACTTTTCTTTCCAAAAACTAATGAATCTATAAAACAGAAAGGCGAGGAAATGAAAGAGAAAATAGTTAAAAAAAACGGAATAAGACTTTTTACCGAAAGTTTTGGATGTGAAAAAGATCCGGCAATACTCTTGATTGCGGGAGCAACGGTATCCATGTTGTATTGGGATGCTGAATTTTGCCAGAAACTATCTGAAAAGGGATTTTTTGTTATTCGCTACGACAATAGGGACGTAGGAAAATCTACTAATTACGAACCGGGTTCAACCCCCTATGATATTGTTGACTTAACCCATGATGCTATTTCAATTTTGGACGGCTATAAAATAGTCAAAGCCAATTTTGTGGGAATTTCACTGGGCGGACTGATTTCTCAAATAGCATCAATAAAATATGCCGACAGGGTAAGTTCAATAACACTAATCTCATCAGGTCCTTGGGGCGACTCAGACCCCACAATTCCTGAAATGGATACGCGTATTTTAGATTTTCACGGAAAAGCTGAAACCGTAGATTGGACAAATGAAGACAGTGTGGCAAATTATTTAATTCAAGGTGCTGAATTGATGAGCGGCAGGAAACAATTTGACAAACAAAGAAGTGAAAAACTGATTAGAGCCGAATTTAAAAGAGCTAATAACTATATAAGTATGTTCAATCATGCGGCACTGCAAGGTGGTGAAGAATACTGGAACAGATTGAGCGAAATCAATCAACCAACCTTAATTGTACACGGAACGGACGATAAAATATGGCATTTTAAGAATTCAGCAGTTTTACTTGAAAAGATAAACGGCTCAAAACTAATAACGCTTGATGGAACCGGACACGAACTACATTTCGAAGATTGGAATAAAATTATTGATGGAATAACGCAACATACAACAAATAACAAAAGAATGAACAAATAGGGTATTATGTATTTCCAAATCAACGGTTTAGAGATTGAAGCTAATATCAATGTGTTATGACGCTCAAGCTGGTGGAGCCGCTGCGCGAGCTGTTTAAAGATGAGGTGCGCAAGATCGGTATGGAGTTAGGTCTGCCCTACGACATGGTTTACCGTCATCCCTTCCCTGGCCCTGGCTTGGGTGTGCGTATTCTTGGCGAAGTAAAAAAAGAATATGCCGACAGGTTGCGCTTGGCTGATGCCATCTTTATCGAAGAGCTGTATGCCGCTGACCTGTATCACAAAACCAGCCAAGCCTTCGCTGTATTCTTGCCAGTGAAGTCGGTTGGCGTAGTGGGCGATGCCCGCCGCTATGAGTATGTGGTGGCATTGCGCGCAGTAGAAACTATCGATTTTATGACAGCGCGCTGGGCACACTTGCCGTATGAGTTTTTAGAAACGGTTTCTAGCCGCATCATTAATGAGATTCCCGGTATTTCGCGGGTAACCTACGATGTTTCCTCAAAGCCGCCGGCAACTATTGAGTGGGAGTGACGGGCACTGGCTGGCAATGTCTAGCAACGGCAGGCATTTCGGCTGAGGGTAAAAGAACTTTCCGCTAAGCGATAGACTGTATGTAAACACAGTATTGCAAGGACGCGGAACATGCCTCATGTGGCGGCCAGGACGGCCAGCCGGGATCGGGATACTGGTCGTTACCAGAGCCACCGACCCGAGCAAACCCTTCTCTATCAGATCGTTGACGAGTATTACCCGGCATTCGCTGCGCTTATGGCAGAGCAGGGAAAGGAATTGCCGGGCTATGTGCAACGGGAATTTGAAGAATTTCTCCAATGCGGGCGGCTGGAGCATGGCTTTCTACGGGTTCGCTGCGAGTCTTGCCACGCCGAGCACCTGGTCGCTTTCAGCTGTAAGCGTCGCGGTTTCTGCCCGAGCTGTGGGGCGCGGCGGATGGCCGAAAGTGCCGCCTTGCTGGTTGATGAAGTACTGCCTGAACAACCCATGCGTCAGTGGGTGTTGAGCTTCCCGTTTCAGCTGCGTTTCCTGTTTGCCAGCCGGCCCGAGATCATGGGGTGGGTGCTGGGCATCGTTTACCGCGTCATTGCCACGCACCTGGTCAAGAAAGCGGGCCATACCCACCAAGTGGCCAAGACGGGCGCGGTCACCCTGATCCAGCGTTTTGGATCGGCGCTCAATCTGAATGTTCACTTCCACATGCTGTTTCTCGACGGTGTGTATGTCGAGCAATCCCACGGCTCAGCGCGTTTCCGCTGGGTCAAGGCGCCGACCAGCCCAGAGCTCACCCAGCTGACGCACACCATCGCCCACCGGGTGGGTCGCTATCTGGAACGGCAAGGCCTGCTGGAACGGGATGTCGAAAACAGCTATCTGGCCTCGGATGCGGTGGATGACGACCCGATGACACCCCTGCTGGGGCACTCGATCACTTACCGTATCGCTGTCGGTTCACAGGCGGGGCGAAAGGTGTTCACTTTGCAAACTCTGCCGACCAGTGGTGATCCGTTCGGTGACGGGATTGGCAAGGTAGCCGGGTCCAGCCTGCACGCCGGCGTGGCGGCCAGGGCCGATGAACGCAAGAAGCTCGAACGGCTGTGCCGGTACATCAGCCGCCCGGCGGTATCCGAGAAGCGGCTGTCGTTAACACGAGGCGGCAACGTGCGCTACCAGCTCAAGACGCCGTACCGGGACGGCACCACGCACGTCATTTTCGAACCATTGGATTTCATTGCAAGGCTGGCCGCCCTGGTACCGAAGCCCAGAGTCAACCTAACCCGCTTCCACGGGGTGTTCGCACCCAACAGTCGGCACCGGGCGTTGGTCACGCCGGCAAAACGGGGCAGGGGCAACAAGGTCAGGGTGGCTGATGAACCGGCAACACCAGCACAACGGCGAGCGTCGATGACATGGGCGCAACGGCTCAAGCGTGTTTTCAATATCGACATCGAGACCTGCAGCGGCTGCGGCGGCGCCATGAAAGTCATCGCCTGCATTGAAGACCCTATAGTGATCAAGCAGATCCTTGATCACCTGAAGCACAAAGCCGAAACCAGCGGGACCAGGGCGTTACCCGAAAGCCGGGCGCCACCGGCTGAGCTGCTCCTGGGTCTGTTTGACTGACGAGCCTGAAGGCCAACGATACCAATCAAAATGCTGCGTTCACAGCGCCGCGGCAGGGATCCGCCGTGCTGGTTGTCGGAAAAGGAGCCGCTAGTGGGAAAGAGGAGGGTAAATTTTCAGCGTTGCTGGCTCCCCGTCAGCCGGATTGGGTTGCATCGCAGGGGTGTCGAAAGAGTCAACTGCGGTCCAAAGCTGTTGGACTTGGGTGAAAAGGGCGTTTATTCTTCCTATACGTCAATCAAGGAGGTTTTATGTCCAAATTTTTGCAGCTTAATCAGTTGTCTTATGGTTTGCCAAATGGCAACGCAGTTTTTTCAGACTTAACTTATACATTCTCTCAGCCAATCACAGCTTTGATTGGGCGAAATGGCGTTGGCAAAAGCTTATTGGCACAAATCATGGCGGGGCGATTATTGCCAACGGAAGGCTCATGTATCAATAGTGATTTAGTTTATTACTTATCACAAAAAGCCCATGAAAAAAGCGCTGAAACCATTGCTGAAGCATTGGGAATTCAATATATATTGAATTCATTGCAACGCATCGAAAATGGTAGTGTTGATCCTGATGATTTTGAAACTGTGGGTTCGCGTTGGTGCATTCAGGATGAGGCTCTGAATTTATTGGCTGATCTGTCTTTATCCCATGTTTCGTTAGCAACTGCTATGCAGCAATTAAGCGGTGGTGAGCAAATGCGTATTCGCATTGCGGCTGCTTTTTTATCACAAGCGCAGATTTTGATTCTAGATGAACCTAGCAACCATTTGGATTATCACTATAAACAAGTTTTATGGTCGATGATTCAATCATGGCAAGGGCAGGTGGTCATTATCACCCATGATCGTTATTTGTTGAACCGAGTGAGCGCCATTGTGGAATTATCTGCTAAAGGCTTAACAGCATACAGCGGTGCTTATCAAGATTATATTGAGCAAAGGGATGCCGAATTAGCTTCTGCTATTCAGCAGTTGAATGCGGTGAAACAGACAGAGAAAAAGCGCTTGGCAGTTGCACAGCAACAATTAGAACGACAAGCGAAACGATCCTCTCAAGCCAATAAACAACGTGGTGAGCAAAATCAAGCGAAGATATTGCTAGATCGTCAAAAGAATCGCAGTGAATTAAGTTCAGGCAAAGCCAAACAACAAAGAGATCAGATTGCTGAACAAGGCAAGCTAGCCATTCAATCTGCAAAAGATCGTCTAGATCAGCAAGAAACAGTTGTGTTACATGGTTATGATGTGGACGCTTTTGTGCCAAAAGTATTGGCAGAATTGAATCAGCTTACATTGCCACATTTATCTGAGCATTTGCGAGAATTTCATGGGCAGATTGAAAAAGGCGATCGCATTGCTATTGTGGGCAAAAATGGCAGTGGCAAATCTGTATTACTGAAAACATTGGCAGGGTTGGTTTCACCCTTACAAGGCGAAGTGAAGCATCATGTGAATTTTGCTTATTTGGATCAGCAATTGTCTTCATTGGATTTATCACAATCTATTTTGGATCAAATTTCAGATGGGCAAACTAAAGAAAAAATTACAGATTTAAGAATGCAATTGGCACAATTGGGTTTGGATAATACAGTGATTAATCAACCCATGAATGCTTTAAGTGGCGGAGAGCAATTGAAAGCTGCTTTGATTCTGTCTTTATATCAAAAAGAACCTGCACAATTATTGTTATTGGATGAGCCCAATAACCATTTGGATTTGCCATCATTACAAGCATTGGAGCAATTATTGCAGAGTTATCGAGGTGCTTTGGTGATTGTTGCACATGACCAAGAGTTTTTAGCGAATATTGGTATTACCAAATATTTAGTGGCGACTGAAAGTGGTTGGCAGTGGCAGGAAAAATTCCCAGCCATGTAATGGACAATGCAATAGGTTTAAGCTCTATCCCTCCTACTGAGAGGGATAGTTTCATTGATAATAACAATAATTAAAATGGATAATTTTTCTCAGCTTCAATCAATGCTTCAATATTATTTTGCGTTAAGAATGGGCGAAGTACCTGAAATTTCTCAGGTGCCCAATCATAAATATGCAATGCTAATAATTGTTGAATGATTTCTGGTGGAAATCTATATTTCATTAATTGCGCAGGTGATCCACCCACAATGGCATAAGGCTCGACATCTTTTGTCACAATGCTGCCTGCAGCAATGATTGCACCTTCACCAATTGTAATACCAGGCATAATCATCGCTCGCATGCCTATCCAATCGCCATCGTGAATATGTGTATCACCTTTGCTTTGATAAGCTTCTTCGATTGTTTCCATAAAAGGATATAAGCTGAACCAATCAGCGCGATGTGTATGATTGCCGCCCATAAGAATCACAGCTTCTGCACCAATGCAGACATAATCACCAATGTATAGCTGATCAATATGCCATAAAGGCTCCCACTTTAAGCTTTCTTCATCGCCATATAAATAGCGCACAACAGAAGCTTCAAAGCCTTGATCCCAGCAATCGCTGTAATAGCTATGTTGACCTTTAATGATAATGTTTGAGTTTTTAACAGTTTCGTGGAGATATTCCACTTTTGACCAATGTTTTTTTTCCATGACAAAGCTCCAAATAAAATGGCAAATACATGGAATGTTTTATCGATTCGATGCACTACATTCCAAGTGCATCAACCACGAGCGATTCTCGGCTTTTTCAGTAAAGGATTATTGATCATTGAGACATTATAAGTATTTATCAAGCTAACTCAAATTTATAGTTAACCAGTTGACAATAATTTAAATCAAGAATATAGTTAACTGGTAAACAAAGTTAGGGCGATAATTATGGCAACACAAACAGAAAAAATGTATCGAGCTTTAGTAAAGTTAACGCATGCACAGGAAATTCATCGAGAAAAAAAGCGTGAAACTTTATTGAAGGATTTAGGCAATTACACATTGACACAATTGCATATCTTGAGCTGTATTCAGCAGCATGATGCTGTGAATAATAAAGTGCTCAGCGATGCTTTGGCATTAACAAAAGCAGCAGTTTCAAAGGCTGTGAATAAATTATTGAAGGATGAATTGATCACAACATATCAAGTTGAGGATAACCAAAAGTCGATCTTTTATCAGTTAACGAAAGAAGGTGAGCATATTGCTGATATTCATCATGTATTGCATGAGCAAGCCAAAGCAAATTACTTGAATTTCTTAGCAACAATGGATGATGAAACATTGGCTAAAGCCCAGCTGTTCTTGGAAGCTTTAACAAATTACTTAGAAGAATAATGAAAAAAGGAGATCAAAACATGCATAAATATCAGAAATTAGTGGCTGAATCATTTGAAGTATTATTCGATGCGAATCAATCAGTGGATGATGTTAGACCGTTTTTTGCAAATAACTATACACAATGGGTGGATGGTAAAAGCTTGGATTACGATGGTTTCTTTCAGCATGTTGTCGCATTGAAAGAAGTGATTGCTACAGCTCATGTAGAATTCATTGAATTTATGGTGGAAGGCGATACAGCTGCGGATATTCACGATGTATTTGTGACTAAAAAGAATGGTGAAACATTACATGTACGAGTGATTGCATTTTTCACGTTTGAGAACAATCAAATTGCTTCTGTGCGTGAAATGACACATCTATTGGAAGGTAATGAAAGCGATCACGATTTAGGTTCAAGAACCTAATCCCAAAATTAAAATCATTGCGCTATAATCGAGCATCAAATTAAAAGATGTAGCAAAGTGAGATCATCGTGACAAACCAACCAAAACGCGTTTTAACTATCCAATCCCATGTTGCTTTTGGGCATGTTGGCAACTCGGCAGCTGTATTTACATTACAAAGAATGGGCATTGAAGCGATGCCAATTAATACTGTGCAATTCTCTAATCACAGTGGCCTGAATATTTTGATTACTGCATATTTTACAGCTTTAGGTGCGGCTAAATATTCTCTCATCATTGCTGCATTACATAGCTTAGTGTTTGTTTTGATTGGTATTGCAATTTTCCCACGGATATTTGGCATTGATGGCATTTGGCTAACCAGTGTTGTGGCAGAAACGTTGACAGTTTTCATCGGATTAAAGTTAGTCAGCATCGTGAACAGAAAGATATAAATGATATTGTTATTACCTCAATCAAGGATCAAAAAAATGATAAACAATTTACCCATTAATATTCGTGAACATTTGGGCGATCGCACTTATCGAATTGATAATGTTGGCATGTCGAATGCTAATGTGATGTTTTATGAAGATTTGGTCTTGAAGGTTGAAAAATCTACTGCTGAAGCTCAGCGTGAACATCAAATGTATCAATGGTTACAAGGTCAATTACCATTACCAAATATTGTTAAAGCCATGGAGCATGAAGAACATCATTATCTTTTAATGGAAAAGTTAAAAGGTGAATATGCATGCTCTGATTTTTGGTTAAAACAACCTGAATCATTGGTGGAAATGTTGGTGCAAGCGCTACAAATGTTATGGAATATTCCGATTGAGCATTGTCCTTATGATGCGACATTGTCGCAGAAATTAAAGCATGCAGAATACAATGTGGAACATGGTTTGTGTGATATGGATGATGCAGAAGCGGGTACTTATGGTGAGAATGGTTTTTCGTCACCCAAAGCATTACTAGAATGGTTGAAACAAAATCAGCCTGAGGAAGATCTCGTTTTTTCTCATGGTGATTTCTGTTTGCCCAATATCTTTATCGATCAAGGTGAGATCAGTGGTTTTATTGATTTAGGCCGAAGTGGTATTGCTGATCGTTATCAGGATATTGCATTGTGCTATCGCAGTTTATTGCATAATTTTGATGGACGATATAACGGCGGAATGGCTTACCCAAATTTTGATCCCAATATGCTGTTTGAGAAGTTGAATATCACACCTGATTGGGAAAAGATTCGCTATTACATTTTATTGGATGAATTGTTCTAATGTTAAAAAATCGATTAACACAACAACAAAAAGCGGCTATTTATATTTTTGAAGAAGGCGATCCTAATGAAAATCCTTGGGTGAAAGGTAAACCTGAGCAAGTACATATTGAAATAGTCGCGCATGATCCTGATTGGCTTGCACGATTTAGCGTACAAAAATCTTTGATTAAGAGTGCTTTGGGTGATTTAGTATTATCAATTGATCATGTTGGATCAACAGCAGTTGAAGGCTTAGCCGCTAAACCAATCATTGATATTGATTTGATTGTAGAAAATCCTGAAGATGAAGCATCTTATCTTCTAGCTTTGGAAGCATTGGGTTATGAGCTGACGATTCGTGAACCATCGTGGTATCAGCATCGTATGCTGAAATTGCACCATCCTATGGTGAATTTGCATGTATTTGGTAAGGATTGTCCTTAATATTATCGCCACTTGCATACGCCGTAAAATGGCGCATTTATCCGCTCAAAATAAATTTTTTTACAAGAAATTTCTGAGCATGGTATTTTTGATGGTATTGTGAATATGCTTCTTTGTAACTGTTTGAAAATAAATAGAAATATGCACTCATTTACAATCGAGTGGGAGTGACTGGCACTCACAGGCAATGTCTGGCACTGGCTGGCATCACAGCTGAGACTTCAATATCTCGCAGCTGAGCGATAAACTGTATAAAAACACAGTATCGCAAGGATGCGGATCATGCCCCAAGTGGCGGCCAGGATGGCCAGCCGGGACGAGAACACTGGTCGTTACCAGCGTCACCGGCCCGAGCAAACCCTGCTCTATCGGATCGTCGAAGAATACTACCCGACGTTCGCTGCCCATTTGGCGGCGCAGGGCAGGGAACTGCCCGGTTATGTGCAACGCGAGTTTGACGCCTACCTCAAATGCGGCCGTCTCGAACACGGCTTTCTGCGGGTGCGTTGTGAGTCGTGTCACGCTGAGCACCTGGTTGCGTTCAGCTGCAAACGTCGGGGCTTCTGTCCTAGTTGTGGCGCACGGCGTATGGCCGAAAGCGCCGCGCTACTGGTCGATGAGGTTCTGCCCGTACAGCCCATGCGCCAATGGGTACTCAGCTTTCCCTTTCAATTGCGCTTTCTGTTCGCCAGCCGGCCGGAGGTCATGGGCCGGGTGTTGGGCATCGTTTACCGCGTCATCGCCACGCATCTGGTCAAGAAAGCGGGCTATACCCACCAAGCGGCCAAGACCGGTGCCGTCACCCTGATCCAGCGCTTCGGCAGTGCACTGAACCTCAACATTCACTTTCACATGCTGTTCCTCGATGGCGTGTACGTTGAGCGTCCCAATGGAACAGCCCGGTTCCTCTGGGTCAGGGCGCCGACCAGCGCCGAACTCACCCAACTGGCGCACACCATCGCCCATCGGGTCGGCCGCTATTTGGAGCGGCAAGGCCTACTGGAGCGGGATGCTGAAAACAGTTACCTGGCCTTGGATGCGGTGGATGAAGATGCGATGACTCCACTGCTGGGGCATTCCATCACGTATCGCATCGCCGTGGGGCCACAGGCAGGGCGCAAGGTGTTCACCCTGCAGACACTGCCCGCCTGCGACCCGGAAGATCAGTTTGGTGACATGCCCGGTAAGGTTGCCGGTTTCTCGCTACATGCCGGCGTAGCGGCCAAGGCCCATGAGCGCAGCAAACTCGAACGGCTGTGCCGGTACATCAGCCGCCCGGCGGTATCCGAGAAGCGGCTGTCGTTAACACGAGGCGGCAACGTGCGCTACCAGCTCAAGACGCCGTACCGGGACGGCACCACGCACGTCATTTTTCGAACCATTGGATTTCATTGCAAGGCTGGCCGCCCTGGTACCGAAGCCCAGAGTCAACCTAACCCGCTTCCACGGGGTGTTCGCACTCAACAGTCGGCACCGGGCGTTGGTCACGCCGGCAAAAACGGGGGCAGGGGCAACAAGGTCAGGGTGGCTGATGAACCGGCAACACCAGCACAACGGCGAGCGTCGATGACATGGGCGCAACGGCTCAAGCGTGTTTTTCAATATCGACATCGAGACCTGCAGCGGCTGCGGCGGCGCCATGAAAGTCATCGCCTGCATTGAAGACCCTATAGTGATCAAGCAGATCCTTGATCACCTGAAGCACAAAGCCGAAACCAGCGGGACCAGGGCGTTACCCGAAAGCCGGGCGCCACCGGCTGAGCTGCTCCTGGGTCTGTTTGACTGACGAGCCTGAAGGCCAACGATACCAATCAAAATGCTGCGTTCACAGCGCCGCGGCAGGGATCCGCCGTGCTGGTTGTCGGAAAAAGGAGCCGCTAGTGGGAAAGAGGAGGGTAAATTTTTCAGCGTTGCTGGCTCCCCCGTCAGCCGGATTGGGTTGCATCGCAGGGGTGTCGAAAGAGTCAACTGCGGTCCAAAGCTGTTGGACTTGGGTGAAAAGGGCGTTTATTCTTCCTATACGTTGTCGGCAGCGGGCCAAAAAGGAATACGTCCATGCCCATCGAGGTGAAACCGGCTGTGAGCGCGGGTTCAAGCATATAGCCCGACAGGCGCGTATCCTTGCCGATCACGACACGATGGCGGTGGTCACCGCGACGAAAGACACGGCCAGCCGCCATGCCGACGCGCAAGGCGGTTTCCGCCGTCATCGCGCCTTCGTTGGCTTTGCCACGAATACCGTCTGTGCCGAAATATTTGCGCACCATAAGGTCGATTATCCTGTCGTCGGGTCGCCCTCAAAGGGGACATGCCTGCTGAACCGCGAATATAGAGAAATATCCCGAATGTGCAGTTAACGAATTCTTGCGGTTTCTTTCAGCGCCGCCAATACCGCCAGCCCGTCGCGCAAGGGGCGCGGCTCGTGTGTGCGGATGAAGTCAGCTCCACCTGCGGCGGCGGCAAGCTCTGCAGCGAGTGTCGCGGCCCCGACATCCCCCGGACCACGGCCTGTGAGCGCGCGCAGAAAGGATTTGCGCGAAACAGACAGAAGCACCGGCAAATCGAAGCGCAGCCGCAATTCATCGAACCGCGCCAGCACCGAGAGCGAGGTTTCGGGAGCAGCCCCCAGAAAAAACCCCATGCCGGGATCAAGGACAAGGCGGTTGCGTTTGATACCGGCACCCGTCAGCGCCGCGATGCGCGCGTCAAAGAACGCCGCAATGTGATCCATGATGTCGCCAGCGGGTGCCTCGCGCCGATCTGCCTGCCCGTCTTGCACCGAATGCATAACGACGAGTTTGGCAGATGATTTCGCCAATTGCGGATAGAACGCAGCGTCTGGAAAACCGCGAATATCATTGAGATAGGCCACACCACGCGACAAGGCATAGGCTTGCGTCGCGGGTTGATAACTGTCGAGCGAGACGGGAATGCCATCTGCCTTGAGCGCGTCCAGCACCGGCGCGATACGCGCGATTTCTGTGTCGGACGAAACAGGCGCGGCGTCGGGATTGCTGGATGCCGGACCGAGGTCGATCACATCTGCCCCCTCGGCCATCAGCTTACGCGCCTGCGCAATGGCTGCGTCTGGCGCCAGATACCGGCCTCCATCGGAGAAACTGTCCGAGGTTATGTTGACGATGCCGAAAATGATGAGCGATTTATTCATGGGGGCTTCTATAATAATAATAATCGAGCATGAGTCTCATACGGATGCTCGGGTCGAAAGGGAATCCCCAGGCGAGTAACCTGTTTGCGGTGATCCATTAGCTGCAGGAGCAGAATAGCATACATCTGGAAGCAAAGCCAGGAAAGCGGCCTATGGAGCTGTGCGGCAGCGCTCAGTAGGCAATTTTTCAAAATATTGTTAAGCCTTTTCTGAGCATGGTATTTTTCATGGTATTACCAATTAGCAGGAAAATAAGCCATTGAATATAAAAGATAAAAATGTCTTGTTTACAATAGAGTGGGATACAGACACGCTTGATATGTTTGGAGATGGGGTTCTAGGGATTTTCCCCTCTAAAAAGACTTAATCCTCTGTAGACCACACCAATAAATGGCTGCGGAGGTGGGTTACTACTTATAAGTGTGGCAAATTAGGTAAATATCGTACATTTAATACGGAACAGCCCTGATATGGCCATCAAAAACGAAATTACTATTCTCACGAGAGCAGAACAGGCAGATCTTTATTCCCCACCCATTTTTTCAATCGAAGAACAACGTCTGTACTTTTCTCTGAACGATGCGGAATTGGCAGTTTTTCGGTCAATTCGTCTCAGAGCTCATAGATGTTACTTTGTCGCGATTTTGGGATACTTCAAATCAAAGCCCGTCATCCTAGATATCGCTTACTCGCAGGTTTCTAAGGATTTAATGTTCATCAGTAAAGAGCTGCTTGGCGGCAAGGGGCTCAGACCATTCACTCCCTCACAAAAACAAAAAGATCGACTCTACGCAAAAGTATTAGACCTTGCTGGTTATCACAAATGGGACGAAAGTCAGCACTTCAATTCTCTTTTCGACCACCTTGTTCAGGTGGGCAATGCCTGGCTGGAGCCGCGTTACCTCTTTGATACTGCTATTGAATTCCTAACCAGTCACAGCATTGCTATCCCTAGGTACACCGTACTCCAGAGACTGATAAGCAGAGCGATGCAGCAGGTCAGAAAAGACCTGGCGCACCAACTTAATCAACTCACCAGTCCTGAACTTCACGTCTTTCTGGACAGCATAACAGCCATTGATGACGGACTAAGCCTGAACCAGCTCAGAGGCGGTGCAAAAAGTCTGACCGTACCTGAACTTAAAAAAGAGCTTGCCCTTTATCATCAGTTAGCGCCATGGCGCACGCAAATCAATGGCGTTATCGATGGGCTTAATCTGTCTCTTAAAAATCGACAACACTTCGGTGAGCTCATCAACTATTACGGTAGTAAACTCAAACGATTCAAACGCGCACAGCAGCATCTATGGTTGCTATGTCACCTGACAGAGCGGATACAACTGGCACTGGAACGGTTAACTGATGGGTTCATTTACCATATCCGCAAGCAACAAGAAGCTGCCAACACCTTTGCACAACAAGCAGTGTTCCTGTCCTGGCAGTCAGCCGCGGACAATGTCACGAAAGCGGCAGAGTTACTGCATCTGTTTGTGGATGAGAACATTGATGATAATCAACCCTTCTCAGTAGTCAGACAACAGGCATTGAAGGTCATGAATGACAGGGATATCCAGACCCTCTGCCTTTACCTGAAAAAACAGAAACGGACCGTGGAAGAGTACCAGTGGCAACATTACGATGAACAATGCAATCTCCTGGAGCAACTGTTAAGGCAGGTGTTCTTGTGCCTTGAATGTGAGGCCGGTAAAGGCTCAGAAGCCGTCGTCGCCCAACTTCAACAGATGCAGACGGAAATCGCATTCGGTGGACCACTGAAGACGATGGATACGTCGCTCATCCCGAAAAAGCACCTCCCATGGTTGGTTAAACAGGATAACGTTAACCCGCAACGTTACGAATGGCTGCTCTACCGGCAGTTAACCTCACGACTGAATGGACGCATTTATTTGCCAAATGTTACCAAATACCGCGCACTGAAAGACGACCTGATCCCCCAGACATCGCAGGATACCTTGCTGGCCTCATCAACACTGGACAGACTAAAACAGCCCGCAGAGTTATTGTTACAGGAGAAACAACACCGGCTGGAAAGTGCACTCAAAGACGTTGCTCTCCATATTGATGAGGGAGACAATCGAAATGTGATCATGAAAAATCGTACCGGTACCCGCTGGCGTCTGCCGACCAAAAGCGCTACATCTCTGGTCAACAATCCCTTTTTTAAGCGAATGCAACCGGTCGGTATCGCGGATGTACTGCGGTATGTAGAGCGCGAAACCGGGTTCATGAAATGTCTGACTCATGTACTTCCGATACAAAAACAAGGGTTCACTCATCAGGATGATTTACTGGCCATTCTGATTGCCAACGCCACTCACCGTGGTGTGTATGGCATGGCGCAGATCTCCGATCGAAGCTATGAACACCTGAGTACGGTGCAGGCCAACTATATCCGGCCTGAAACGCTGCATGACGCCAGCGACGTGATCAATAATGCGGTTGCAGCGCTACCCATCTTCCGCCACTACCATATTCAGGAGGACCAGCTGCATGCCAGTGCGGATGGTCAGAAATTCGAAACCCATCTGGAAACCTTTAAAACCCGGTACTCCTCTAAGTATTTCGGCACCAACAAAGGGATCACGGCCATGACACTGGTGGCCAACCACAGCGCCCTCAATGCTCGGATCATCGGTTCCAACGAGCACGAATCACACTATATTTATGACCTGTTACAATCCAACAGCAGTGAAATCAAACCTGACGTACTCTCGACAGATACACACGGTGTCAATCATGTTAACTTCGCCTTACTGGATCTATGCGGTTACAGTTTTGCACCGCGATACGCGCAGTTCAGTAGTGTCATCAATGATCTGTTTGATGTGACTGAAAGTGAACAAGGCAGCACCATACTGGCGCTAAAGAAGCCTATCAGAACGAATGTTATTACAACGGGATGGCAAGATATCAGGCGTATTGTTCTGTCACTTCAGACAAAGCGG
This sequence comes from Providencia alcalifaciens, assembly GCF_020271745.1. Classification (NCBI taxonomy): domain Bacteria; kingdom Pseudomonadati; phylum Pseudomonadota; class Gammaproteobacteria; order Enterobacterales; family Morganellaceae; genus Providencia; species Providencia alcalifaciens. The sequence goes on from NZ_CP084296.1 coordinate 2,056,201, forward strand.
ACGACACAAGCAATGCTGGTAAGAAAGTTGTCTGGTTACCCTTCTGGACACCCAATATTACAGGCTCTGACGGAGTATAATCGACTGGTTAAAGCGCAATATTTACTTGACTACATCGACGATGCCAGTTTGCGGCAGTATGTGCAACGTGCCCTGAACCGGGGAGAAGCATGGCACTTCCTTAGACGAGCCATTGCGTCGGTGAATGGTGATCAGTTCCGTGGCAAAAACGAGTCTGAAATCGCTATCTGGAATGAATGCGCAAGATTGCTTGCCAACGCGATCATCTACTTCAACTCCGCGATACTGAGTCATCTTCTGGGACACTTTGAAGCGAGAGGAGATGAAGAGAAAGCGGGTATCACTCGTGCTGTTTCGCCCGTTGCGTGGCAAAATATCAACTTAAGCGGAACGTATAACTTCACTAATACTGGGAAATTGCCCAATATTGGCGAAATAACAAGGCCGATAGTGGATGATTAGGCTCCAAGCTGAAAGTAAACCACCTCCGCAGCCATTTATTGGTGTGGTCTACAGAGGATTATGTCTTTTTAGAGGGGAAAATCCCTAGAACCCCTGATTGAATGCGATCATGGCAAACTGAAACGGATAATCGGCGCCACGCTGGGATTTAAATCCATGAAGACGGCTTACGCCACCATCAAAGGTATTGAGGTGATGCGTGCACTACGCAAAGGCCAGGCCTCAGCATTTTATTATGGTGATCCCCTGGGCGAAATGCGCCTGGTAAGCAGAGTTTTTGAAATGTAAGGCCTTTGAATAAGACAAAAGGCTGCCTCATCGCTAACTTTGCAACAGTGCCAATTTATGAGTAAAGGATTATGTCCACGATAAGCACCTGGGTCGATTCCTGGGAGGCGGCCATGAGGGTAGGGAAGCGCCGTCCCGTCAAGTCAGCGTAATGCTCTGCCAGTGTTACAACCAATTAACCAATTCTGATTAGAAAAACTCATCGAGCATCAAATGAAACTGCAATTTATTCATATCAGGATTATCAATACCATATTTTTGAAAAAGCCGTTTCTGTAATGAAGGAGAAAACTCACCGAGGCAGTTCCATAGGATGGCAAGATCCTGGTATCGGTCTGCGATTCCGACTCGTCCAACATCAATACAACCTATTAATTTCCCCTCGTCAAAAATAAGGTTATCAAGTGAGAAATCACCATGAGTGACGACTGAATCCGGTGAGAATGGCAAAAGCTTATGCATTTCTTTCCAGACTTGTTCAACAGGCCAGCCATTACGCTCGTCATCAAAATCACTCGCATCAACCAAACCGTTATTCATTCGTGATTGCGCCTGAGCGAGACGAAATACGCGATCGCTGTTAAAAGGACAATTACAAACAGGAATCGAATGCAACCGGCGCAGGAACACTGCCAGCGCATCAACAATATTTTCACCTGAATCAGGATATTCTTCTAATACCTGGAATGCTGTTTTCCCGGGGATCGCAGTGGTGAGTAACCATGCATCATCAGGAGTACGGATAAAATGCTTGATGGTCGGAAGAGGCATAAATTCCGTCAGCCAGTTTAGTCTGACCATCTCATCTGTAACATCATTGGCAACGCTACCTTTGCCATGTTTCAGAAACAACTCTGGCGCATCGGGCTTCCCATACAATCGATAGATTGTCGCACCTGATTGCCCGACATTATCGCGAGCCCATTTATACCCATATAAATCAGCATCCATGTTGGAATTTAATCGCGGCCTCGAGCAAGACGTTTCCCGTTGAATATGGCTCATAACACCCCTTGTATTACTGTTTATGTAAGCAGACAGTTTTATTGTTCATGATGATATATTTTTATCTTGTGCAATGTAACATCAGAGGGCACTGTTGCAAATAGTCGGTGGTGATAAACTTATCATCCCCTTTTGCTGATGGAGCTGCACATGAACCCATTCAAAGGCCGGCATTTTCAGCGTGACATCATTCTGTGGGCCGTACGCTGGTACTGCAAATACGGCATCAGTTACCGTGAGCTGCAGGAGATGCTGGCTGAACGCGGAGTGAATGTCGATCACTCCACGATTTACCGCTGGGTTCAGCGTTATGCGCCTGAAATGGAAAAACGGCTGCGCTGGTACTGGCGTAACCCTTCCGATCTTTGCCCGTGGCACATGGATGAAACCTACGTGAAGGTCAATGGCCGCTGGGCGTATCTGTACCGGGCCGTCGACAGCCGGGGCCGCACTGTCGATTTTTATCTCTCCTCCCGTCGTAACAGCAAAGCTGCATACCGGTTTCTGGGTAAAATCCTCAACAACGTGAAGAAGTGGCAGATCCCGCGATTCATCAACACGGATAAAGCGCCCGCCTATGGTCGCGCGCTTGCTCTGCTCAAACGCGAAGGCCGGTGCCCGTCTGACGTTGAACACCGACAGATTAAGTACCGGAACAACGTGATTGAATGCGATCATGGCAAACTGAAACGGATAATCGGCGCCACGCTGGGATTTAAATCCATGAAGACGGCTTACGCCACCATCAAAGGTATTGAGGTGATGCGTGCACTACGCAAAGGCCAGGCCTCAGCATTTTATTATGGTGATCCCCTGGGCGAAATGCGCCTGGTAAGCAGAGTTTTTGAAATGTAAGGCCTTTGAATAAGACAAAAGGCTGCCTCATCGCTAACTTTGCAACAGTGCCCGCCGATGCGCTCAAGCCGTGGATTGCGCGGCGTGAACGCTGGCCGTCCTTTCTGATCCGGCGCGATCCGCGCGACATCAGCCGTATCTGGGTCCTGGAACCGGAGGGACAGCATTACCTGGAAATTCCCTACCGTACCTTGTCGCATCCGGCTGTCACCCTCTGGGAACAACGGCAGGCGCTGGCGAAACTGCGGCAGCAAGGGCGCGAACAGGTGGATGAGTCGGCGCTGTTCCGCATGATCGGCCAGATGCGTGAGATTGTGACCAGCGCGCAGAAGGCCACACGCAAGGCGCGGCGTGACGCGGATCGCCGCCAGCACCTCAAGACATCAGCTCGGCCGGACAAGCCCGTTCCGCCGGATACGGATATTGCCGACCCGCAGGCAGACAACTTGCCACCCGCCAAACCGTTCGACCAGATTGAGGAGTGGTAGCCGTGGACGAATATCCCATCATCGACCTGTCCCACCTGCTGCCGGCGGCCCAGGGCTTGGCCCGTCTTCCGGCGGACGAGCGCATCCAGCGCCTTCGCGCCGACCGCTGGATCGGCTATCCGCGCGCAGTCGAGGCGCTGAACCGGCTGGAAGCCCTTTATGCGTGGCCAAACAAGCAACGCATGCCCAACCTGCTGCTGGTTGGCCCGACCAACAATGGCAAGTCGATGATCGTCGAGAAGTTCCGCCGCACCCACCCGGCCAGCTCCGACGCCGACCAGGAGCACATCCCGGTGTTGGTCGTGCAGATGCCGTCCGAGCCGTCCGTGATCCGCTTCTACGTCGCGCTGCTCGCCGCGATGGGCGCGCCGCTGCGCCCACGCCCACGGTTGCCGGAAATGGAGCAACTGGCTCTGGCTGTTGAGTTGCATCTAAAATTGACCCACTTAGGGTAAAGATTTGCGTCGAAATTTGACCCACGTATGACACTGTTTCCCGTCTGGATATGGCGGGAGAAATCAAGGAGTGATAAACGTGGCGATATTGAGCGCAATTCGACGCTGGCATTTTCGCGATGGTGCGTCGATTCGGGAAATAGCCCGACGAAGCGGCCTGTCCAGGAACACCGTTCGCAAGTATTTGCAAAGCAAGGTGGTTGAACCGCAGTACCCAGCGCGAGACAGCGTTGGCAAGTTAAGTCCTTTTGAGCCCAAGTTAAGGCAGTGGCTCTCCACCGAGCACAAAAAGACAAAGAAGCTGCGCAGAAACCTGCGCAGCATGTACCGGGATTTGGTCGCTTTGGGCTTTACCGGGTCTTATGACCGAGTGTGTGCCTTTGCCCGACAGTGGAAAGATTCCGAACAGTTCAAGGCGCAAACCTCGGGCAAGGGTTGTTTCATCCCCTTGCGCTTTGCTTGTGGCGAAGCCTTCCAATTCGATTGGAGTGAGGACTTTGCCCGCATAGCGGGCAAACAGGTCAAACTTCAGATTGCCCAGTTTAAGTTGGCCCACAGCCGGGCCTTTGTGCTTCGGGCTTACTACCAGCAAAAACATGAAATGCTGTTTGATGCCCACTGGCATGCCTTTCAAATCTTCGGTGGCATTCCCAAGCGCGGCATCTACGACAACATGAAGACCGCTGTGGATTCGGTGGGGCGTGGCAAAGAGCGCAGGGTCAATCAGCGGTTCACTGCCATGGTCAGCCACTACCTGTTTGATGCGCAGTTCTGTAATCCAGCATCGGGTTGGGAGAAAGGCCAGATTGAGAAGAACGTGCAGGATTCCCGCCAACGCCTGTGGCAAGGGGCACCAGACTTTCAAAGCCTTGCTGATTTGAATGTGTGGCTTGAGCATCGCTGCAAAGCGCTGTGGTCTGAGCTGCGCCACCCCGAATTGGACCAAACCGTGCAAGAGGCCTTTGCCGATGAACAAGGCGAGTTGATGGCGCTACCCAATGCCTTTGATGCATTCGTGGAGCAAACCAAGCGAGTCACTTCAACCTGCCTTGTTCACCACGAGGGCAATCGCTACAGCGTTCCTGCCAGTTACGCCAACAGGGCCATCAGCCTTCGGATTTATGCAGACAAGCTGGTGATGGCTGCCGAAGGCCAACACATTGCCGAGCATCCAAGATTGTTTGGCAGTGGCCACGCTCGGCGTGGCCACACACAATACGACTGGCACCATTAGGGGAGCCCGCAGAATTCGGAAAAAATCGTACGCTAAGGTTTTCCGGGCATCCGTAAGGGCCGAAACTTCCCGTCTTCCAGTCTGCGGCTCTGCCGCCAGACGTAATCGCCGGTTAGGTTGATGTGCTCCCAGCCCAGCGGCGACAGGAATTGCAGCAGCTCGCCGTCCACCGGCTTGCCGGCCTCGACCAACCCCTGGGTGGCGCGTTCCAGGTACACCGTGTTCCACAGCACGATAGCCGCCGTCACCAGGTTGAGGCCGCTGGCCCGGTAGCGCTGCTGCTCGAAGCTCCGATCCCTGATTTCCCCAAGGCGGTTGAAGAACACCGCCCTGGCCAGCGAGTTGCGCGCCTCACCTTTGTTCAGGCCGGCATGCACGCGGCGGCGCAGTTCAACACTTTGCAGCCAGTCCAGGATGAACAGCGTGCGCTCGATCCGGCCCAGCTCGCGCAGGGCCACGGCCAGTCCGTTCTGGCGCGGGTAGCTGCCGAGCTTGCGCAGCATCAGCGAGGCGGTGACGGTGCCCTGCTTGATCGAGCTGGCCAGGCGCAGGATGTCGTCCCAGTGGGCACGCACGTGCTTGATGTTCAGGGTGCCGCCGATCAGCGGGCGCAACGTCGGGTAGGCTTGCACGCCCTGCGGCACGTACAGCTTGGTTTCGCCGAGGTCGCGGATGCGCGGCGCGAAGCGGAAGCCTAGCAGGTGCATCAGGGCAAAGACGTGATCGGTGAAGCCGGCCGTGTCGGTGTAGTGCTCCTCGATCCGCAGGTCGGACTCGTGGTACAGCAGGCCGTCGAGCACATAGGTGGAATCGCGGACGCCGACATTCACCACGCGGGTGCTGAACGGCGCGTACTGGTCGGAGATATGGGTATAGAACAGCCGTCCCGGCTCGCTACCGTACTTCGGGTTGACGTGCCCGGTGCTCTCGCCCCGGCCACCCGCGCGGAAGCGCTGGCCATCGGAGGATGAGGTCGTGCCGTCGCCCCAGTGGGCGGCAAAGGCGTGGCGATACTGGTGGTTGACCAGCTCGGCCAAGGCCGCCGAATAGGTTTCGTCGCGGATGTGCCAGGCTTGCAGCCAGGACAGCTTGGCGTAGGTCAGGCCGGGGCTCGACTCGGCCATCTTGGTCAGCCCGAGGTTGATCGCATCACCGAGGATTGCGGACAGCAGCAACGTCCTGTCTTTGGCCTCGGCCCCGTCCTTCAAGTGGGTGAAGTGGCGGCTGAAGCCCGTCCAGTCGTCCACGTCCATCAGCAGTTCGGTGATCTTGATGCGCGGCAGTAACTGGCTGGTTTGGTCGATCAGCGCCTGCGCCCGATCCGGCACCGCCGCATCCAGCGGGGTGATTTTCAGCCCTGACTCGGTGAGGATGGCATCGGGCAGCTCGTTGTCCTTGGCCAGGCGGGTGACGGTGGCCAACTGCTCGTCCAGCAGCTGCAAACGCTCTTCCAGGTACTGGTCGCTGTTCGGGTTGATCGCCAGGGGCAGGGCCTGCTCGCGCTTGAGTGCGGCGAACTTCTCGGCCGGCAGCAGGTAGTCGTCGAAGTCGCGGAACTGCCGCGAGCCCTTGACCCAGATGTCGCCGGAGCGCAGGGCGTTCTTCAGCTCGGACAGGGCGCAGATTTCGTAGAATTTCCGGTCGAGGCCTTCCGGGGTGATCACCAGCGGCTTCCAGCGCGGCTTGATGAAGGCCGTGGGTGCATCGGCCGGCACCTTGCGCAGGTTGTCGGCGTTCATCTCACGCAGGGTCTGCACGGCTGCCAGCACGCCTTGCGCGGCCGGCCCGTGCTGTTCCCCAACTTTTCGCTCGGCGAAGAGTATGAACATGCGCCGCCGGCGACGAATCGCCAAATCTCACCGTATCTCCCGAGCGGACGATTTCGCACCGGTCTGCCCGTCGAAGGGCTTGCGATCGAACGGGGCGACCTTTTCTATGCATGTCCGCGAGCCAGCGTCTTTTATGGCACGGCGCTCGACGCCGACCTTCGGACGCGCGGCGTAAGCACGCTTGTCATGGCCGGGATAAGCACCACCGGCGTTGTTCTTTCAAGCGTCGCCTGGGCTAGTGATGCGGACTACGACGTGCGTTTGGTCCAGGACTGCTGCTACGACCCGGATCGGGATGCCCACGAAGCTCTGTTGCGTTCCGGGTTCGGCGGACGTGTACAGGTCGTGTAATTTTCGGGCCTCGCATGATCGCGGCCATAGCCGCAGGTGGATTGGTGCGAGGCAGGGCCAGTCCAAGTCAGGGTGCGGTCATCGCGGCGCCTGCAACTCTCAAAAACCCATCGCCGTAGCGGAGGTCTTGTAATCGCATGTCATTACGCACGCCCGATTTATTGTTCACAGCGATAGCACCTGCCATTTGGGGCAGCACCTACATTGTCACCACCCAATACCTGCCGAACTTCTCACCGATGACGGTCGCGATGCTGCGGGCGTTGCCGGCGGGTTTATTGCTCGTGATGATCGTCCGACAGATTCCAACGGGAATCTGGTGGATGCGCATCTTCATCCTCGGCGCACTTAATATTTCGCTATTCTGGAGCTTGTTGTTTATTTCGGTCTACCGCCTGCCGGGCGGGGTCGCGGCGACGGTAGGCGCTGTGCAGCCGCTGATGGTCGTGTTCATCTCTGCCGCTCTGCTAGGTAGCCCGATACGATTGATGGCGGTCCTGGGGGCTATTTGCGGAACTGCGGGCGTGGCGCTGTTGGTGTTGACACCAAACGCAGCGCTAGATCCTGTCGGCGTCGCAGCGGGCCTGGCGGGGGCGGTTTCCATGGCGTTCGGAACCGTGCTGACCCGCAAGTGGCAACCTCCCGTGCCTCTGCTCACCTTTACCGCCTGGCAACTGGCGGCCGGAGGACTTCTGCTCGTTCCAGTAGCTTTAGTGTTTGATCCGCCAATCCCGATGCCTACAGGAACCAATGTTCTCGGCCTGGCGTGGCTCGGCCTGATCGGAGCGGGTTTAACCTACTTCCTTTGGTTCCGGGGGATCTCGCGACTCGAACCTACAGTTGTTTCCTTACTGGGCTTTCTCAGCCCGGGGACCGCCGTGTTGCTAGGATGGTTGTTCTTGGATCAGACGCTGAGTGCGCTTCAAATCATCGGCGTCCTGCTCGTGATCGGGAGTATCTGGCTGGGCCAACGTTCCAACCGCACTCCTAGGGCGCGTATAGCTTGCCGGAAGTCGCCTTGACCCGCATGGCATAGGCCTATCGTTTCCACGATCAGCGATCGGCTCGTTGCCCTGCGCCGCTCCAAAGCCCGCGACGCAGCGCCGGCAGGCAGAGCAAGTAGAGGGCAGCGCCTGCAATCCATGCCCACCCGTTCCACGTTGTTATAGAAGCCGCATAGATCGCCGTGAAGAGGAGGGGTCCGACGATCGAGGTCAGGCTGGTGAGCGCCGCCAGTGAGCCTTGCAGCTGCCCCTGACGTTCCTCATCCACCTGCCTGGACAACATTGCTTGCAGCGCCGGCATTCCGATGCCACCCGAAGCAAGCAGGACCATGATCGGGAACGCCATCCATCCCCGTGTCGCGAAGGCAAGCAGGATGTAGCCTGTGCCGTCGGCAATCATTCCGAGCATGAGTGCCCGCCTTTCGCCGAGCCGGGCGGCTACAGGGCCGGTGATCATTGCCTGGGCGAGTGAATGCAGAATGCCAAATGCGGCAAGCGAAATGCCGATCGTGGTCGCGTCCCAGTGAAAGCGATCCTCGCCGAAAATGACCCAAAGCGCGGCCGGCACCTGTCCGACAAGTTGCATGATGAAGAAGACCGCCATCAGGGCGGCGACGACGGTCATGCCCCGGGCCCACCGGAACGAAGCGAGCGGGTTGAGAGCCTCCCGGCGTAACGGCCGGCGTTCGCCTTTGTGCGACTCCGGCAAAAGGAAACAGCCCGTCAGGAAATTGAGGCCGTTCAAGGCTGCCGCGGCGAAGAACGGAGCGTGGGGGGAGAAACCGCCCATCAGCCCACCGAGCACAGGTCCCGCGACCATCCCGAACCCGAAACAGGCGCTCATGAAGCCGAAGTGCCGCGCGCGCTCATCGCCATCAGTGATATCGGCAATATAAGCGCCGGCTACCGCCCCAGTCGCCCCGGTGATGCCGGCCACGATCCGCCCGATATAGAGAACCCAAAGGAAAGGCGCCGTCGCCATGATGGCGTAGTCGACAGCAGCGCCGGCCAGCGAGACGAGCAAGACCGGCCGCCGCCCGAAACGATCCGACAGCGCGCCCAGCACAGGTGCGCAGGCAAATTGCATCAACGCATACAGCGCCAGCAGAATGCCATAGTGGGCGGTGACGTCGTTCGAGTGAACCAGATCGCGCAGGAGGCCCGGCAGCACCGGCATAATCAGGCCGATGCCGACAGCGTCGAGCGCGACAGTGCTCAGAATTACGATCAGGGGTCTGTTGGGTTTCACGTCTGGCCTCCGGACCAGCCTCCGCTGGTCCGATTGAACGCGCGGATTCTTTATCACTGATAAGTTGGTGGACATATTATGTTTATCAGTGATAAAGTGTCAAGCATGACAAAGTTGCAGCCGAATACAGTGATCCGTGCCGCCCTGGACCTGTTGAACGAGGTCGGCGTAGACGGTCTGACGACACGCAAACTGGCGGAACGGTTGGGGGTTCAGCAGCCGGCGCTTTACTGGCACTTCAGGAACAAGCGGGCGCTGCTCGACGCACTGGCCGAAGCCATGCTGGCGGAGAATCATACGCATTCGGTGCCGAGAGCCGACGACGACTGGCGCTCATTTCTGATCGGGAATGCCCGCAGCTTCAGGCAGGCGCTGCTCGCCTACCGCGATGGCGCGCGCATCCATGCCGGCACGCGACCGGGCGCACCGCAGATGGAAACGGCCGACGCGCAGCTTCGCTTCCTCTGCGAGGCGGGTTTTTCGGCCGGGGACGCCGTCAATGCGCTGATGACAATCAGCTACTTCACTGTTGGGGCCGTGCTTGAGGAGCAGGCCGGCGACAGCGATGCCGGCGAGCGCGGCGGCACCGTTGAACAGGCTCCGCTCTCGCCGCTGTTGCGGGCCGCGATAGACGCCTTCGACGAAGCCGGTCCGGACGCAGCGTTCGAGCAGGGACTCGCGGTGATTGTCGATGGATTGGCGAAAAGGAGGCTCGTTGTCAGGAACGTTGAAGGACCGAGAAAGGGTGACGATTGATCAGGACCGCTGCCGGAGCGCAACCCACTCACTACAGCAGAGCCATGTAGACAACATCCCCTCCCCCTTTCCACCGCGTCAGACGCCCGTAGCAGCCCGCTACGGGCTTTTTCATGCCCTGCCCTAGCGTCCAAGCCTCACGGCCGCGCTCGGCCTCTCTGGCGGCCTTCTGGCGCTCCTGCTGCGGCGTCCGCTCGTGGGCCGTGGCGCGGGTCCGCGCGCCGGCCTCGTGCGCCTGGCGCTCGCGGGCGAGGTCCAGGGCGGCCGTCTTCACGTTCTGCCTTGCGCAGATGAGATAGGGGAGCCCGCAGAATTCGGAAAAAATCGTACGCTAAGGTTTTCCGGGCATCCGTAAGGGCCGAAACTTCCCGTCTTCCAGTCTGCGGCTCTGCCGCCAGACGTAATCGCCGGTTAGGTTGATGTGCTCCCAGCCCAGCGGCGACAGGAATTGCAGCAGCTCGCCGTCCACCGGCTTGCCGGCCTCGACCAACCCCTGGGTGGCGCGTTCCAGGTACACCGTGTTCCACAGCACGATAGCCGCCGTCACCAGGTTGAGGCCGCTGGCCCGGTAGCGCTGCTGCTCGAAGCTCCGATCCCTGATTTCCCCAAGGCGGTTGAAGAACACCGCCCTGGCCAGCGAGTTGCGCGCCTCACCTTTGTTCAGGCCGGCATGCACGCGGCGGCGCAGTTCAACACTTTGCAGCCAGTCCAGGATGAACAGCGTGCGCTCGATCCGGCCCAGCTCGCGCAGGGCCACGGCCAGTCCGTTCTGGCGCGGGTAGCTGCCGAGCTTGCGCAGCATCAGCGAGGCGGTGACGGTGCCCTGCTTGATCGAGCTGGCCAGGCGCAGGATGTCGTCCCAGTGGGCACGCACGTGCTTGATGTTCAGGGTGCCGCCGATCAGCGGGCGCAACGTCGGGTAGGCTTGCACGCCCTGCGGCACGTACAGCTTGGTTTCGCCGAGGTCGCGGATGCGCGGCGCGAAGCGGAAGCCTAGCAGGTGCATCAGGGCAAAGACGTGATCGGTGAAGCCGGCCGTGTCGGTGTAGTGCTCCTCGATCCGCAGGTCGGACTCGTGGTACAGCAGGCCGTCGAGCACATAGGTGGAATCGCGGACGCCGACATTCACCACGCGGGTGCTGAACGGCGCGTACTGGTCGGAGATATGGGTATAGAACAGCCGTCCCGGCTCGCTACCGTACTTCGGGTTGACGTGCCCGGTGCTCTCGCCCCGGCCACCCGCGCGGAAGCGCTGGCCATCGGAGGATGAGGTCGTGCCGTCGCCCCAGTGGGCGGCAAAGGCGTGGCGATACTGGTGGTTGACCAGCTCGGCCAAGGCCGCCGAATAGGTTTCGTCGCGGATGTGCCAGGCTTGCAGCCAGGACAGCTTGGCGTAGGTCAGGCCGGGGCTCGACTCGGCCATCTTGGTCAGCCCGAGGTTGATCGCATCACCGAGGATTGCGGACAGCAGCAACGTCCTGTCTTTGGCCTCGGCCCCGTCCTTCAAGTGGGTGAAGTGGCGGCTGAAGCCCGTCCAGTCGTCCACGTCCATCAGCAGTTCGGTGATCTTGATGCGCGGCAGTAACTGGCTGGTTTGGTCGATCAGCGCCTGCGCCCGATCCGGCACCGCCGCATCCAGCGGGGTGATTTTCAGCCCTGACTGGGGTTCTAGGGATTTTCCCCTCTAAAGTAACATAAATCGCCACAACCCTCGCAGTTAATGGCTTGTGGAGCTGGGTTACCTTTCATTTTAGACTTCATTTTCAACAATAGGCCTAGTTATTTCCTGTAAATCAGGTAGTTTGCGGTTACTAGCGAACTGATAAGTGCCGCTCAGATTAATGTTCTGCCATGCAACGGGTGATACTTGTCGAGTTATTGCTGCTTTTTCCTCGTCACCAACTTCTTCAAAGTGCAGTAATAGATGACTTAGGATCATCGAGTTAAAGTAGATAATAGCATTTGCCGTCAAACGGGCACACTCGTTCCAGACGACTATTTCTGATTCGTTTTTTCCACGGAACTGGTCACGATTGACCGATGCAATAGCTCGCCTGAGGAAATGCCAGGCTTCGCCTCGGTTCAGTGCTCGTTGAACATATTGGCGCAGACTTGCATCATCAATATAATCAAGTAAATATTGGGCTTTGATGAGCCTATTATATTCCGTTAATGCTTGTAATATAGGGTGTCTAGATGGATAACCAGATAATTTGCGTACTAGCAATGCCTGTGTTGTGCGTTTTTCTTGAAGGGATAACACAATACGCTGAATATCCTGCCAGCCTTCTTCAATCACATTCATTTTTATCGGCTTTTTCAGCGCCAGATGCGTGTTTCCGTCGTCGCTTTCAGTTACGTTAAATAGGTCATTGATCACACTGGTGAACTGAGCATACCTAGGCGCAAAACTATAACCGCATAAATCCAATAAGGCATAATTAACATGATTAACCTGAGGGATCCCCACAAAATTTCCATTCATACAATCAGCTATCAGCCTGTTTGATTACTGCCCAGTCCCACTGAACCACCCACTGTAGTATTTGTTTAAGTCCCTGCTGATAATATTGCCTGCGTATTCGCTGTTTGGGTTCTTTGCAAAGTAATATCCCAAGGAAATTCAGGGCCAATACCCGCCTATTTTTAACGGTGTTAGCTTGATAACGCAGGTGCAAACCCGCTTTCTCCGCTGCGCTACCTAGCAGGTAATGAAACCAATTAACCAATGCGGCCAGTAGTAGCAGTATCTCTAAGCGAGATTTCTTCTTGGTACCATGCAAATCGCTACCCAGGCCATAGCGGTGACTTTTCTGATCACGGAAGCTTTCTTCAATTTGCATTCGGCTACTGTAGCACTTAGCAATTTTATCCGCATACCCATGGCAGTCAGCTAAGGATGACACCAACAACCATGGTTCCTTATACGTCTTATTTTTATCGCGTTTCAATAGCTTATAACCTTTGCCAACCAGGACGGCCTGCGTTTCATAGTGTTGTGTTTGGGCAAGCATGATTTTTCCTACACTTTTTGGATCCTTCTTCGCTTGCCGATAAAGCTGATTAACACTGATAAACTTGTCCTGCTCTGCCAATTTAAGCTTCACATTGCCTCGAACTCTAGCTACATAATGCCATCCCAGCTTACGCACTTGTTTCAGCCATGGAACTTTAAACCCCGCGTCAGTGACAATTACGGGCTTACAGTCCTTGGGTAGCATGGCTTTAAGCTGCTTTAAAAACGCCCCGTGTAGGTGTGGGCAGGTATAATCTTCTGCGGCGGCAATCTTCTGTAGCAGAGTCAACGCTCTACCGTCAGCGGCAATGCTGGCACGCAGGGTAAAGTGTCGCTTGGCAGTATCGGCATTGCTCCAGTCAACCAAAATCATCGGCTTAGTTTTATGGCCAACAATAGAAGCCGTCAGCGCAGCATAAATCAATGGCAGCTCTCGTTGCAGGTTAGGATTATTGAGTAGACGATCTGCCCGTTTGATACTGACCTTATCTGAAGAGCCAGGCATCGCCCGGCCAATCGCAGTAACGGTGCAACACGCATCCTTTGCCAGGGCGGTTACCGCATCTAGCAAAACCGAAAATCGGGCTTTATGCATTGATTTTGGCGTGACAAAGGTGAGGAAATCAGCGAGCATAGCTTTTACATTCATGGTGAGCATCCGCGGTGTGGGAGTTTTGGCGAATGATCAGATCAGGAACCGCCATGAATGTTCCCCAATCAACTAACATTTTATTTTAACTACAGAATTTCTGGGGATACCTCAGGAAAACTGGTCTCTGATGGCTCTAGGAGAGGCATTGGCTAGGTCTAAGGCTGTGGTGATACCCAACGCATTTAAACGCTTAGAAAGCCGTTTACCAACGCCCCAAACATCATCAACCGGGACTAAATCGAGCAATCGACGTTGCCGATCTGGGTTGGTCAGGTCTACAACGCCCTGAGTGGCGGGATATTTCTTGGCGGCATGGTTAGCCAGCTTGGCGAGTGTTTTAGTCGGTGCAATGCCTACACAAACGGTGATCCCAATCCAGTGGCCTATGCGCTCTCGCACTTTTTGTCCGAACTCGACAAGGGATATGGCCGACTCAATACCGGTTAAATCCAAAAACGCTTCGTCAATGGAGTAAACCTCTACTCGTGGTGCCATCTCTTCTAAAGTGCGCATCACTCGACTGCTCAAATCTGCGTACAGCGCGTAATTGGACGAGAATGCCAAAATGCCATGGCGCTGCATTTCAGCTTTGATCTGAAAGACGGGTACGCCCATTTTTATACCGAGTAACTTAGCTTCACGTGAGCGTGCAACCACGCAGCCGTCATTGTTAGACAGCACCACAACCGGCGTATCTTTTAAATCAGGACGAAACAGCTTCTCACAACTGGCGTAAAAATTGTTGCAGTCCACCAAGGCAAATACAGGCATGGGATACTCACGACTTGCGGCGCATGTTTCGCACCACATTGGTGACCACACCAAATATCTCTAACTCTGTCCCTTCAGGAATATGAATGGGCTCATACACCTGGTTTCTTGGGAGCAGCATGACGCACGGCCTTAGCTGAAGCTCCTTTACCGTGAGTTCACCATGGATACCAGCGATGACAATGTCACCGTGTTCTGCTTGGACAGAGCGATCAACCACCAGAATATCATCTGGGTGAATCCCAGCATCAATCATAGAATCACCTTCAACACGCACAAAGAACGTTGCAGCCGGTCGTTTGATGCAAAGCTCGTTAAGGTCGAGCGTTTGCTCAACATAATCCTGCGCTGGTGAGGGAAAACCAGCAGAAACACGTTCCATGAACAATGGAATACGAAGGCGCTTGGCTTTGATGAAGGCAAGTGCGCCGCTACGGCCTATCAGCGAGACACTCATGACGAACCTCGAAAAATCACAATTGATACTGTTTGTTTATACAGTATCTAATGCTATGCTGATTTCTACAAGTAAAATTGTAGGTAAAACTGTAGTTGTTCGAGTAAGACGCTGTGTTGTCGGTGATTTATTTTTTGTGATGAAAAACTAGATGTGGGGGATCGCTCGCCCTCGTCAAAGCCTGCAAGGCTTGGACAATACTGCTTCTGCCTACTGCTCTTGTTTCTGTTACTGATCCTGTTACTGCTACTGGTTAACGCATGGGTCAAGTAACCGTCAGGCAAGGCTTGTTGAACCCTTTGCAAAGAGTTTCAAAACAGTTAGTAAAATTCTGCTTCGTATTGAATTTACTGGCTTAAAGCGAAGTCAGGAGCATCTTTAAAATGCTCAGTCGAACTCAGTTCAAGCCTTTTGCAACCGTTTGAAAAGGGGTTGGCTAAGCCATAAGTAAAGGGTATCGGTAAGGGTTACCTAAATGGTTTAGCTAAGGCTTTCTGAAAGGCTTAGCCAAAGCCTTCATACATGGGTTCACCTATTAGAAAGATTAAAAAAACGCTGAGGTATCCAAGGTGCATTTTGTACAACCTGTGGCACAGTGAAATAACCCAAAGCGAACAATAGAATTGAAGAGGAACCATCAATGACAAGAGCCCCTGCGCCATTTCCGCTAGAGCGCCTCGCGGATATCCCAGAAAGGCCAGAAGATTTTAGATTGCTGGAGCGTATTCCATTAACGCGTGAGCCGCAGTCCTGGCCACTTGAACTATCTCCCATGGTCGGTGATGAACAGCCAATGGTGCTGCTCGATACTGAGACAACCGGACTGTCTGCCGATGACGAGTCCATTATTGAGCTTGGTTTGGTTAAGGTGCTTTACAGCCCGTCGGCTAAGCGGATTGTGTCTATTGTTGATGTGATCAGCCTGTATGATGATCCCGGCAAGCCAATCCCCGAACTGATTACCGAGTTAACCGGTATCACCGATGAGATGGTGCAAGGCCAGCGCATTGATGATTCACTGGTAGCGAGTTGGTTATCCGATGATCCGCTGGTGGTTGCACACAATGCACAGTTTGATCGTCCTTTCTTTGAAAAGCGGTTTGCTGCATTAGGACATCTATCTTGGGCCTGTTCAGCCAGTGGCATAGATTGGAAGGCGCTGGGTTTTGAAAGTCGAAAGCTTGAGTACCTGCTGCTTCGCTTAGGTTGGTTTTATGAAGGACACCGAGCTGCAACCGATTGTTTGGCGATGGCCTGGTTGTTTCATTTGTTGCCCGAGTCCGTTGCAAACTTGTTGTCTGAAGCAGACAGGCGAACTGTGTTAGTTCGTGCGTTTGGTGCGCCGTTTGACGTAAAGGACTATTTAAAAGAGCGTGGTTACCGCTGGCATGACGGTGTTAAAGGTGCTAACAAACATTGGTGGCGCGAAATCAGCGAAGACGAGTTGCCGCAGGAACAAACTTACCTGGATGATTTGTATCATCGTGGCTCAGAACATGCCCACTATGACTACAAAGATGCCCGCAATCGATTTAAAGCTTTGTAGCTCTCTACAAGGTAAGCCTTGCATATTTGAAAACCTCTGGAAAATGGAAAGTGAACTTACGTTATACCCAAACTACTTGGTGTTGCAGCTAGGCGGCAAGTGAGCGAATGCCCATGAGCATAGATCTTCTATGTGATTGGGGTGAGCGAATGCAGGTAACACCGCTGCGGCTGCAAGTAGGCAGGGTATATAACCAACAAGAGGAATCTTTCCATGTACCAAGACACCTACATTGAATACTGGGGCGAAATCTTCGTCTCTGCCCGCATCATTGAATTTGGCATCACGTTTGAGCGCTTTATTAAAGATCCATGGAAGCACTTGATGTCCTGTGGTCAAGAGTCTGCTCCAGACGCGATTGCTGAAGGGATGTTGCCATTGCTACCATCCCAGGCGGAAGTTGCTAGGCGCATTCGGGAAAGTGAGCAACGAGCCCAGATGTCTACAGAGTCGGACAAAGGGGTATCTCATCGTGGCAACATCGTGGTGCCATTGGTTCGGGTAGCGCATTGATAGCGGCTATCAGCAATGGCATGAAACAATGTCTTCACGCCCATACCTGAGCGGCAATTGCATTCCAGATCAAAAAGTTGCCGCTTACTCTTCCCTACAAAATAATTTGTGATAGGATGATACCTAATAAAATTAATTAGGTTGAAGCCTATTCAGTGTTTTATGGCCATCTGTCCAGCTTCAACCGGTAGAGATTGATTAGTCATTGCGGATGAAGAGCAGCATTGAGTGATGCTTTTCAATGTGATTACGCGATGTCGGTCCGTACTTTATAAACAGAGTTTTAAGAATCTGGTTGAATTGGATAAACAAGACGCATGACAAATGATGGTCTAAAACAAACGGTAGTGGCGAAGCCAGATAGGCTTTCGCAGATAGCGCAGTTGCCACAAGCAACCAGGGATCGCATTGCCCATATCGATTTCACCTTATTGTTTAAGGGAGAAGCGGTACGGGCGGATTTAGTCGATCGCTTCAGCATAGCCGCCGCACAAGCAACGAAAGACTTCACAATGTACCGAGAGCTTGCGCCTGGCAACATTGAGTATGATCAAAAGCTCAAGTTGCACAAGCGTGGTGAAGCATTTGAACCCCTGTTCGACTACGACGTTGTGAGAACTCTGGCAACCATTAGCCAAGGCTACGGCGATGGCTTCACTGGAAAGGTAAAACCACCTCTGGCTTGTGAAGCGCCTTATCACCTTAACAAGCCGAGTTTATCGATAGTAGCGAAAGTCACCGAGGCCATCCACAAAGGCAAAGCCTTGAGTATCACCTATGTGTCGTTATCGAGCGGTGAAACAACGCGTGAAATTGTACCGCATACGCTGGTGGACAATGGCCTGCGTTGGCATGTTCGTGGTTTTGACCGCAAGCATGGTGAGTTCCGTGACTTTGTATTGACCCGCATTAAAGCTGCGGTTGTGCTTGAAGATTCCACTTTGTCTGAAACGGAGCTCGAAACCCAAGACCGGCAATGGAACCGATTTGTAGAGCTTGAGTTAGTGCCACACCCACGTATTGAGCACAGCGAAGCGATAGAGCTGGACTATGGCATGACGGGTGGCGTTCTAAAGGTTGAGATTAGAGCAGCAACCGCTGGCTATTTGCTACGCCAATGGCATGTGGATTGTTCTACGGAACACTCATTAATGGGCTTTGAGTATCAGCTTTGGTTGCGTAACAGCCAGGCTCTTTATGGTGTCACAAACTTAAGTATTGCGCCGGGTAGAACAAGTTAATCGAACGATGTAGCGACCATTGAGACGTTACATAAAGAACAGAATTTTAAATTTATAGTGAAGCCGTTGCAGCAACCTAGTGGGGTGCAACCAACACTGAACAGGAAAAGAAAATGGATCATAGTGTACATAACAAGCTCATCTCATTTATTTGGAATATTGCCGACGACTGTTTACGGGATGTGTACGTTCGCGGTAAGTACCGTGATGTGATTTTACCTATGGTGGTATTACGACGTTTAGATACGTTACTTGAACCCACCAAAGAAGCGGTGCTTGAAGAGGTAAAGTTCCAAAAAGAAGAGATGCAAGCCACGGAGCTTGATGATGAACCATTGAAGGCGGCCAGTGGCTATGTCTTTTACAATACATCTAAATGGACGCTGAAATCCCTATTCAACACCGCAACAAATAACCAACAGATATTACTCGCCAACTTTGAAGAGTACCTGCTTGGCTTTAGCGATAATGTTAAAGAGATCATTGAATGCTTTAACCTTAAATCGCAAATTCGTCACATGGCCTCAAAGCAAGTCCTTCTTGATGTCGTCGAAAAGTTTGTTTCCCCTTACATCAATTTAACTCATGAAACGGTCGAAGACCCGGATGGCAACAAGATGCCAGCCCTTACTAACCTGGGTATGGGTTATGTGTTCGAAGAGTTGATCCGCAAGTTCAACGAAGAAAACAATGAAGAAGCAGGCGAACACTTTACGCCACGTGAAGTTATTGAACTGATGACGCACCTGGTGTTTGACCCTGTGAAAGACCAGTTGCCGCTTACCATGACAGTATATGATCCTGCGTGTGGTAGTGGTGGTATGTTGACTGAATCTCAAAACTTCATTGAAGAGAAATACCCTAACGACAGCCGTGATGTTTACCTTTACGGCAAAGAGATCAACGACGAGACCTACGCGATTTGTAAATCGGACATGATGATCAAAGGCAACAACCCTGAGAACATCAAAGTAGGCTCAACCTTGTCTACCGATGAGTTCGCGGCTTCACGCTTTGACTTTATGTTGTCTAACCCGCCATATGGTAAGAGTTGGGCGTCTGAACAGAAGCACATTAAAGACGGCAGTGATGTGATTGACCCGCGTTTTAAGGTTAGCCTGAAAGACTATTGGGGAAATCTCGAAGTGGTGGATGCCACGCCACGTTCAAGTGATGGCCAGCTGCTCTTCTTAATGGAAATGGTCAACAAGATGAAAGATCCAAGCGTAAGCCCATTAGGCAGCCGGATTGCTTCTGTTCATAATGGCTCATCGCTCTTTACCGGTGATGCGGGCGGTGGTGAAAGTAACATTCGTCGCTTCATCATTGAAAACGACATGCTAGATGCCATCGTTCAGTTACCTAATAACCTGTTCTATAACACCGGCATTACCACTTACATTTGGGTGTTGAACAACAATAAACCCGAGGCACGTAAAGGTAAGGTGCAACTGATTGATGCCAGCTTGCTATACCGTAAGTTGCGTAAGAACTTAGGTAACAAAAACTGCGAATTTGCGCCTGCGCACATCACGGAAATTACCGATACTTACCTCGCGTGTGTGGGCGTTGAAAGAGCACTTGATGCAAACAATGATCCTGTTGGCATAGCCAGCAAAGTGTTTAGCAATGACGACTTTGGCTATTACAAAGTCACTATCGAGCGCCCAGACCGCCGAAGAGCCAAGTTCACTCAAGACGCAATAGCCCCACTGCGTTTTGATAAGCAGCTTAGTGAAGTGATGGAGTACGTGTACGCAGAGCACGGCGAACGTGTTTACGAAAAAACTGGCTATGGTACTGAAAAGAAAAAGAGCTTCTTGAAATCCATTGAGAAAGACATTCTTTCTTGGTGTGAAGATAACGACATCAGTCTCAATGCCAAAGCTAAAGCAAAACTGCTCGATGTGAAACATTGGCTGGCGCTTAAAGCATTGCTTGAAACGGCAGAAACGCTGATGGCTGACATCGGTAGCATTGAATTTGATGACTTCAATAGTTTTAAAACCCAAGTTGATAAATCGCTAAAAGCCCATGCTATTAAGCTTTCAGCACCTGAGAAAAATGCCATCCTGAACGCGGTGAGCTGGTATGACGAAACCGCCAAGAAAGTGGTGAAAAAGATCGTTAAATTAACGGGTGATAAATTAAACGACCTGCTGGAGCGCTATGAGTGTGAAGTCGCTGACCTGCCAGATTTTGGTTATTACCCCGTTCCTACAACAGAAGGCGGCAAAAAAGGCGAGTTCATTACTTACGAGACCAACTCAGACCTGCGTGACACAGAATCTGTCCCACTGAAGCAAAGCATTTACCAGTACTTCCTAGACGAAGTGAAGCCTCATGTTGATGAAGCATGGATAAACCTAGATACGGTAAAAATTGGCTATGAAATCAGCTTCAATAAGTATTTCTACCGTCATAAACCGCTGCGTAGTTTAGAGGAGGTCGCAACCGATATTATCAACCTAGAACAAAAAGCCGAAGGTCTTATTGCGCAGATATTGGGCGTCGCAGTAGAAAAGGTTCAGGGGTAAGCAGTTATGATAAATATTGCTGAAATGCCTAAATATCAAACTTACAAGGACTCTACCGAGGGCTGGATTGGTGATGTACCGGAACACTGGGATATTAGAAAGTTAAAGCATCTCTTTTATGAAAAGAAGCATCGGCCAAATATGAGCTTGAATAGCGGTGCTATTAGTTTTGGAAAAGTTGTTACAAAAGATGATGAAAAGATATTACTGAGCACTAAAGCCTCTTATCAGGAGGTATTATCTGGTGAGTTTTTAATAAATCCGTTAAATCTTAATTACGACTTGATCAGTTTGAGAATTGCTCTTTCAGAAATCGATGTGGTTGTTAGTGCAGGATATATCGTCATTAAAGAAAAGGAAGAACTGCAAAAGCAGTATTTCAAATATCTTTTGCACAGATACGATGTTGCTTACATGAAGCTATTGGGTTCAGGGGTACGACAAACAATTAGTTTTAACCATATTGCGAATAGCTTGCTGGTATTTCCACCTCTAGAAGAACAATCCCTTATTGCCAACTACCTCGAAAAGAAAACAGCACAAGTAGACGAAGCTATAGCTATCAAAGAACAGCAAATTAGCCTGCTCAAAGAGCGTAAGCAGATCATCATCCAACAGGCGGTGACCCAAGGGCTTGACCCCAATGTGCCAATGAAAGACTCCGGTGTGGATTGGATTGGTAAGGTTCCAGCGCATTGGGAAGTCCGTCGTAGCAAGTTTGTATTTACTCAAAGAAAAGAGCGGGCTTGGAAAGATGACGTACAGCTTTCTGCAACTCAAGCTTATGGTGTTATACCGCAAGACCAGTATGAAGAGTTAACGGGTAAACGCGTTGTCAAAATTCAGTTTCATTTAGATAAAAGAAAGCACGTCGAAAAGGACGACTTTGTAATCAGCATGAGAAGTTTCCAAGGCGGCTTAGAGCGTGCCTGGTCGCAAGGATGTATCCGGTCCTCCTATGTAGTCCTGAGAGCATTAGATGAAATTGATCCTTCTTTCTATGGGTATTTATTAAAGCTACCCTCTTACATCGCAGCTTTGCAGCAGACAGCAAGTTTCATTAGAGATGGTCAAGACCTAAATTTTGACAACTTTTCAAAGGTTGACTTGTTTATTCCGCCCATTGAAGAGCAAAAAGAAATAGCTAACTACGTCAGCGCTTTTATGAAGTCTTCTGATGAAGGCATTGAGTTGCTATTTGCACAAATCGAAAAGCTCAAAGAATACAAAACCTCCCTGATCAACAGCGCCGTGACAGGGAAAATAAAAATCACCCCAGAAATGATTGAGCAATAGGACGCGATTATGTTCACGGTAAATCATCAAACCAACAGAATCAGTCCTGTTAGGACAAAGAAGTTCAGTGAGTTGGGCTTTACAGAGCGCAAGCATCTTCAGGAATGGTTGGCACACGAGCCTTCCGCACTGGGTGAAGAGCTACTGATTATTCAAAAGGAGTTTGATGGCTTTGATGATACCCGTGAACGCCTAGATTTACTGGCACTGGATAAAGATGGCAACTTGGTCATTATTGAAAACAAGCTGGACGACAGTGGCCGAGATGTGGTGTGGCAGGCGCTTAAATATGCCTCGTACTGTGCAAGTTTAACCAAAGCGCAAATAGTTGAAATTTACCAGCAGTACTTAGACCGCTATGAGCCTGTAGCAGGAGAGGTTGACCTGTTAAATACCCCTGCAAGTGCATCGGCGAGAATATGTGAGTTTTTGGATGCGCCCGATCTCGATGAGTTAAAACTCAACCTGGGTAACAGCCAGCGCATTATGTTGGTTGCGGCAAACTTTCGCAAGGAAGTGACCAGCACAGCGCTATGGTTATTGGGTCAAGGCATTAGCATTGCCTGCTTCAAAATCACTCCTTATTCACTGGGTGAACAGCTACTGATTAATATTGACCAGATCATCCCAACGCCAGAAGCGAAAGAGTTGATGATCGGTATTAATGCTAAGGAAGCGGAAGAAAAAACCACCGAAGTGGTACTAAAAAACCGCCATACCGTGCGTCGCGAGTACTGGGAGCGTGCCTTAGA
Organism: Providencia alcalifaciens; assembly: GCF_020271745.1. Lineage (NCBI taxonomy): Bacteria > Pseudomonadati > Pseudomonadota > Gammaproteobacteria > Enterobacterales > Morganellaceae > Providencia > Providencia alcalifaciens. The sequence continues at coordinate 2,078,979 of NZ_CP084296.1, forward strand.
GGCGTTTCAGAAAAGCGCTTGCCAACTCTATAACAATATTAGCCCAAGCAAAGATCATTGGTTATCAGCAGGCTCAGGGCTAAGTGGATGTCCGTATAACCTGATATTTCTGCAAAAAGAGCTTCGAGTAGAGCTTTGGATCAGCCGTGGGGTTACCGAAGAGAATAAATACCTTTTTGATTTTTTGAGTCAGTCCAAACAAGACATTGAGCATACTTTTGGTGCAGAACTTGAGTGGATGAGACTGGATGAGAAGAAATCTTGCCGTATTCAGTTTTCGACCAAAGCTGATGGGTTTAACAAAGAGACTTGGCCCCAAGCGGTTGCGTGGCACTTAGAGCAGATGACAAAGTTAGAAAAAGCCTTAAAAGGACCGCTGCAAAAAGCGGCTGAGGCAATGAAACAGAAGAATTTTGATTAAGGGAATTTACAATTATGGTCAGTCAAACCAATGAACAAGCATTAGAGTCGGCCATTGAGAAATGTCTGGCTGGGATCAGTACTGAAGAGCTCAAAGAGGGGCTGAGTCAGCAGTCACTGGGTGCTGGATACTTCATTGGTGCTGCTAGTGACTTTAATATGCAATATGCCATTGATGAACGTTTTTTCTGGCAATTTCTGCAAAAGACACAAGAAGTAGAGTTGGCCAAACTGCAAAAGAACAACCCCTCAGATTGGCAGCGTAAGTTACTCGAACGATTTGACCGACTGATTAAGAAGCATGGCATTCTTCATTTACTTAAGAAAGGGCTAAGCGTAGACGATGCTCACTTCAATTTGCTCTATCCAGCCCCTTTGGCAAGCAGCAGTGAAAAGGTAAAGCAAAACTTTGCAGACAACGTGTTTAGTTGTACTCGCCAAGTGCGCTATTCCATGGCAAATCCCCTACAAGAAATCGACATGGTATTGTTTATCAACGGAATACCATTGATAACGCTGGAGTTGAAGAACGCATGGACGGGGCAAACAGCACGTTATCACGGCCAAAAGCAGTATCGAGATGATCGAGATGCAACGCAAGCCTTGCTGACCTTTGGCCGCTGCCTAGTGCATATGGCGGTCGATACCGACGAAGTGTATATGACCACTAAGTTATCAGGTGGCAGTACCTTCTTCTTGCCGTTCAATAAAGGACACAATCTTGGACAGGGTAATCCACCTAACCCAACTGGCCATAAAACGGCATACCTATGGCAAAAAGTATTCACTAAAGAAAGCTTGGCGAATATTATTCAGCATTTTGTGCGTCTGGATGGATCAAGCAAAGATCCATTACCAAAGCGAACCTTATTCTTTCCTCGATACCACCAATTGGATGTGGTGAGAAAATTGGTAGACCATGCCGCCCAGCACGGTGTCGGTCAGACTTACTTAATTCAACACTCTGCCGGGTCAGGTAAGTCTAATTCGATTACCTGGGCTGCTTATCAGTTAATTGAAACCTATCCTGCTTCGTCTGATGTAGCCGGTGGAAAAAGCCTGGAGCAGCCGTTATTTGACTCTGTAATTGTGGTTACCGATAGACGCTTATTGGACAAGCAGCTGCGGGATAACATTAAAGAGTTTTCTGAAGTAAAGAACATTATTGCCCCGGCGAACAAGTCTTCTGAGCTTAAGCAGGCGCTGGAGAATGGCAAAAAGATCATCATAACGACGATTCAGAAATTTCCGTTCATTATTGATGGTATCGCCGATCTCAGTGACAAGCGCTTTGCGGTGATCATCGATGAAGCACACAGCTCACAGTCTGGTTCGGCGCATGACAATATGAACCGAGCGATGGGCAAGTCTGAAGTCGAAGAGGCCGAAGATGCCCAGGATAAAATCCTTCAGGCGATGAAATCGCGCAAGATGCGCGGGAATGCGTCGTACCTGGCATTTACAGCGACACCAAAAAACAGCACTTTAGAGAAATTTGGTCAACGCCAAGAAGATGGCTCTTTCAAGCCGTTTCACTTGTATTCGATGAAACAAGCCATTGAAGAAGGCTTCATCTTGGATGTCCTGGCAAATTATACGACGTACAAAAGTTATTATGAGATTGAGAAATCAATCGCTGATAACCCTGAGTTTGATACCAAAAAGGCACAGAAAAAACTCAGAGCTTATGTAGAGCGAAGCCAGCAAACAATTGATACCAAGGCAGAGATTATGCTGGAGCATTTTGTTCCACATGTCGTGAATGCGAAAAAGCTCAAAGGTAAAGGTAAGGGAATGGTGGTCACTCAAAATATTGAGACGGCCATTCGATACTACAAAGCGATTAAGCGGACACTTGAGGAGCAAGGAAACCCGTTTAAAGTTGCCATTGCTTTCTCAGGAACCAAAGAAGTTGACGGTATTGAATATACCGAAGCAGATATTAATGGTTTTGCCGAGTCAGATACCAAAGATATGTTTGATACCGATGAGTATCGACTTTTAGTGGTTGCTAACAAGTATCTGACTGGGTTTGACCAGCCTAAGCTTTGCGCCATGTATGTGGACAAGAAGCTCGCCAGTGTCTTATGTGTACAGACATTGTCTCGTCTCAATCGAAGTGCGCCTAAATGGGGTAAAAAAACTGAAGACCTGTTTGTTTTAGATTTTTTCAACTCGGTTGAAGATATTCAGTCAGCATTCGATCCTTTCTACACAGCAACGTCATTGTCGCAGGCTACAGATATAAACGTGCTGCACGAGTTGAAAGATGAAATGGACGATGTCGGTGTGTACGAGTGGTATGAGGTTGAAGACTTTGTGACGCGCTATTTCAAGAATGAAGACGCTCAGACACTCAGCCCAATCATTGATGTTGCAGCAGCTCGGTTTGACCATGAGCTGGAGCTTGAAGCTGAAGCTAAAGTGGACTTTAAGATTAAAGCCAAGCAGTTCGTGAAAATCTATGGGCAGATGGCTTCTATCATGCCTTATGAAATGGTCAGCTGGGAAAAACTGTTTTGGTTCCTGAAGTTTTTAATACCGAAATTGAAAGTGGAAGATCCCGATGCAGATGCTATTGATGAGCTTCTCGATTCTGTCGATCTGAGTTCATACGGTTTGCAACGTGTGAAGCTTAACCACAGCATTAAACTTAGTGACCAAGAAGCGGAGCTTGATCCTCAAAATCCGAACCCACGTGGGGCGCATGGCGGTGAAAAAGAAACTGACCCGCTGGATGAAATCATTCGCACATTTAATGAACGATGGTTCCAAGGCTGGAGTGCCACACCTGAAGAGCAAAAAGTTAAGTTTGTGAACATCGCTGAGAGTATCCGCAATCACCCAGATTTTGAATCTAAATACAAAAACAACCCAGATCCTCATAATCGAGATTTGGCTTTCGAAAAAATGCTCAAGGAAATTATGCTGCAACGCCGTAAAGACGAACTTGAGCTCTACAAGTTGTTCGCAGGAGATTCAGCATTTAAAGCGTCGTGGACGCAAAGTATGCAACGAATGGTAGGTATGTAGGTAGGTAGAAAGGAGTGATGGTTTGCTGAAGGCAGTCTCAGAGTTATTAGATGGGTCACCAGGCCTGAAAGGACGTCAAATTGCCAAGGAGCTGGGACTGGATAAGTCCCAAGTGAACTCGTTTCTTCACAAAAACCAGGATACGTTTGTGAAAAACTCAAATCATGAATGGTGCTTGATACGGGCTCAGCATGTGGAAATTGATTTCGGTACAGGTTGGATTGATGAGAAAGCCTTTGAGAGTGCTATCGGTAAGCTTGCGTATCAAAAAGATGCAAACAAGATAACATTTAGATTCGGCATCGATTGTAAGTTTTTGCTGATAGCATTGGCCCGTTTTCTTGCTCTCGCGAATCAGCTTACTGCGTATGGTAAGGATGTGGTGATGGATACTACAGCATGTCCTAATACTCACAGTTTTTTCAGCAGAAATGGCTTCTTTGATTATCTTAATCAAAGTGTCACTTGTCTTCCTGAAAGGCCCGTTTTGTCAGCTGCTAAAACTTATCGGGATAATAGCGATACCTTGGTCGAACTAGGAGAAATTGCACAGCCAACCCAAAACAAGGAGCTTGTAATTCGTTTGGGCGACAGGTTTGTAGAGCATTCTTCAGCTAGCTATTTCTTAGCGGCTAAGACTGTTTTTTCAGAGCTTGTAGGCAACGTTACTGATCACAGTGAATCCAAAATACCTGGACTAGCAGGTCTGCAAGTGTATCGACCATATAATAAACCAAAGCATATTCAAACAGTCATATCCGACTCTGGTTTAGGTATTGCCGCTACCTTGAGAACAACGTTACAAAGTGAACATCCGAAGTTGTACGCACAGTTTTCAGCGGAAACTGTTGAGAATGACATTGCGCTCGTTCAAAAAGCATTTACATCTGGTGAGGTTAGTCGCTTTGGTAAAGGCCGGGGGCTAGGCTTTAAGAGTAGTCGAGAGCACGCTAGCAAAGAGAAAGTTATCATTGTTATTAGGCAGCTAACTTTCTCATTGGCTTTGGAATATGCGAAGGGTCAACTCATCAATGTTTCTGAAGATAGAGGGTTGGTCCCTATCACAGGAACCCATATCTGTTTTGACTTCTATGTTGACAATTTCTGATAAATAGTGTCAACTTAAGCAGATGAAACAGTTAACTCATAAAATTCTTCTTTCAGAAGTCGTAGGTTCTGACCATGCCTTTGGTAACGATGAAGGTAGTGAAGCCTATGTGAAGATTAAAAAGATCGTTGATGGTCACCCATCATGCGATATTTTTGCTATTAGCTTGGAAGGGATTCGATTCACTGATGCTTCATTTCCTCGTGAAAGTGTAATCTCGTTGGCTAAAGCATTGAAAGGAGAAAAAGGTTTTTACCTTTCTAATGTACCGAGTCGTGACCTTCTGGACAATTGGTCTTATGGCGCTACAGCCAAGGATCAACCTCTTCTAGTCAAGAGTGATAGCGGTTACGAAGTGCTCGGTGTGAAACTTAGTGCGACTGTCAAAGAGCTTCTAGATTTTGTTATTGCAAAAAAGACAGTGACTTCGTCACATGTATCTAAGCACTTTGACATTTCAGCACAGAATGCCAGTGGTCGATTAAAGAAGCTTCATGCTACAGGTCTTGTGTTAGGTCAAAAAGAAGTGGCAGAGTCAGGTGGACTGGAGTTTGTCTACCGATCAATTGTGTAGTTTTTTTGGTTTTCTGGTTAATCTGCTTGCGTTAATCAGAATTGAAGTTTATTATTTGATCAGATCCTTTGGATCTTTTTTATTAATATCTGATAAATGTGATTAAGTTAAGCAGAATAGGAGGCTTTATGGCTACAAATCCCCCATCAGGTGACGGACACAGAAACGGTGCCGTTAAAGGTAGATCTCAGACTCAGACGCCAAGTGGACATTGGGTAAAGCGAGATGCTGATACTGGTCGATTCATGGATGTAAAGACATCTGACAAAACGCCTTTTAAAGGCGTCAGGAAGGAGAAATAGTTTGGCTAATGGTAAAACCCATTTGGTCGTCGGGGCTGCGGTTGGTTTAACCGTTGCCCTAGCGGACAACAAAAAACAAGCTGTCAGTCACCATCCTGTAACTGCCATTACGGTTGGCTCTCTATTTGGCAAGCTTCCAGATATTCTGGAACCCTCTTTGGGTAACCCTCACCATCGCCAGTTTTGCCACAGTCTATTGGTGTTAACTGCACTAGGTGTTGGTCTCAAACATTTGTATGAGTGGCAACCGGAAGAGGCAATTGATAAGTGTCTTCGCGGGCTGGGGCTAATCGCCGGATGTGCTTATGTCAGCCATTTGCTCTGTGATGCGACAACACCGCGCTCACTTCCTTTAATTGGCAAACTATAGGAGTTTTGAATGGTCGTTGAAGTCACGAGGCACATTAAGCGTCCTGTTGAGCGGGAGCTTTGGGCTCGCGCAGCTGCTCGTTGTCAGTTTAGCGGGTGTAATAAATTGTTATACAAATCAGCGGTGACCCAGGAATCGGTCAATGTCTCTCAAAATGCTCATATTTACGCATTTTCTGAGAATGGGCCTCGTGGTTGGGGACTCTTTAAAACCAAGCCAACCAGCTTGAATGACGTCAGCAACCTCATGTTGATGTGCTATGACTGTCACAAAAAAATTGACCAGAAAGGCAGCGAAGATAGGTATCCAGCCGATCTCTTGATTAGTTGGAAAATGCAGCATGAGCAACGTATAGAAATCCTCACAGGCATTGCTCCTGATCGCAAATCAAATGTTGTTTTATATGGTGCCAATATTGGAACTGAAAGATCACCGATTAATTATCACGGTTGTGTTGAGGCAATGTTTCCGAATTGGTATCCGGCAACTGAAAAGCCAGTGACACTATCCATGGTATCAGAGCTGAAGGATCACTCTGAACAATATTGGCAAGCAGAGTCGCAACACCTAACGAAGCGTTTTCAAAGTAAAATTTCATCGATCATCGAAGAGGATTCTTGTAAGCATTTTTCATTGTTCGCGTTAGCTCCTCAGCCATTGTTAATAAAACTTGGCGCTTTGCTTACCGACAAAATTGAGGTCGAGACTTATCAGCTGCATCGAGAGCCTAAAGGCTGGTTTTGGCAAGACTGTTCAGATGATTTTGAGTACATCATCAACAGACCTCAAAATATGGAGGGGAAGCCTGCCCTGGTACTTTCTTTGAGTGACCATGTGTCGCATGAGCGAATTACTCGGGTTGTAGGGCCAGATACATCGATTTGGGAAGTGACTATCAAGCACCCTCATAATGATTTCATGCAGTCAAAACAGCAGCTCTCTTTGTTCAGAAAGTGCATAAGAAAGCTGATTGTTGAAATCAAAAATACACACGGGGATGCCACGCCACTGCAAATATTTCCTGTGATGCCAGTATCGTGTGCCGTCGAATTAGGACGGGCCAGAATGCCTAAGGCTGATATGCCATGGCTTATTTATGACCACGACATAAAAACACAACAATTTGTAATGGCAGTCGAGCTTCGAGGAGACCTTCATGAGTAATACTAAAAGTAACGATGTTCTAAACACAATTCTGGAAAAAATTGAGCTACCAGAGAGTGCTTATGAAAAGGCTGAAAAACGCTATAAGGATCTAGGTGATTGGTTACATCGCCCAGAGTCAACATGCGTGAATTTTGATCCCCACGTGTTTTCTCAAGGGTCCTTTCGTTTAGGTACGGCGATTAGGCCCGATTCAGAAGAACAGTATGACCTAGACATGGGGTGCAATCTTCGGCGTGGCCTGGATAAAACGTCTATCACTCAAAAGCAACTAAAGCACCAAGTCGGTCATGAATTAGAGCTTTATCGAAACGCCAGAGGAATTAAGGAAGAGCTAGCCGAGAAGAAACGCTGTTGGCGCTTAGAGTATGCCGATGGTCTTAGCTTTCACATGGACATAGTTCCGTGTGTGCCAGAGAGTGATACAGGAAGAGGACTTTTGAAAAAGCGGATGGTCGAAAACTCTAAGTTTGATGAAAACTTGGCTCAAAACGTGTCTCAGCTTGCAGTTTCGATTACCGACAACACAGATTCCACTTATGCAGTTGTGAATGAAAACTGGCGTATCAGCAATCCTGAAGGATATGCTCGATGGTTTGAAACGCGCATGAAGACGGCACGGTTAGTGATAAACGAACGTGAAATGCGATTTAAAGCCAGTATAGATAGTCTGCCATATTATCAATGGAAGACACCCTTACAGCAGGTTATCCAATTATTGAAGCGTCATCGTGACACTATGTTTAAAAACAATGAGGATAGTAAGCCAATATCGGTAATCATCACTACATTGGCGGCTAAATCGTATAAAGGTGAAAGTGATTTGGCTTCAGCGTTGAATACGGTGCTCTCCGAGATGGATGACCATATTTCTGCACAAGCACCAATGATTCCGAACCCAGTCAACCCAGCCGAAGATTTTGCAGACAAGTGGTATGACGAAAAATCTGCTCAATACCGATTACAAGAAAACTTTTATAAATGGCTGTATCAAGCTAGAGCTGACTTTAGTGCGCTTTGCTCAAGTGATGATACGCAACGAATAGTAAATGCGGCGCAAAATGGTTTGGATTTGAAGCTTGATTCAAGTTCGGTAGCACGTCTATTGGGTATTCCTGCGGTGACAACAAAACCAACTTTCGCAATTCAATCATCTGATCCAAAGCCATGGTTTAAGCAATAGATGAAGCACTGGAAGGCTGTGGGCCTAGAGGCTTTTCTCTCGGCCTATCCGAACATTAGATTAGTAGATGTCCATGCAGATAAGATTGAGTTGCAGGGAGAGTATCAGTTAAAAGCACAGCTAGCTGGAAGTCGGTTTATTGAGCGAACATTTTCTCTAAGGATTGTATGCCCAAGTGAGTATCCTAGGGCTTTACCAGTGGTGTTTGATACAGCTGGTTACTTTCCTCGTAATCAGGACTTCCATACTTACTCTGATGGATCATTTTGTCTTGGCTCAGACCTAAAAATTAAGTCAATTTTGAAAGCCGACTCGTCATTGACAACCTTTTTCGAAAAGATTGTTGTCAGGTTTCTTTATTCGGTGTCCCATAGGGTTGAATTTGGCAACTTTCCCTATGGCGAACTGGACCATGGTGAGAAAGGCCTGATTGATGATTATTCTCAGTTGTTCAATGTTAATGGTAAAGCATCGGTTCTACGGGCACTGAAAGCGTTAGGTTTGCGCAAGCGTGAGGCAAATAAATTACCTTGTCCATGTGGTTGTGGTGATCGTCTTGGCTCGTGTGACTATCGGTTTGTCTTGAACGAGTTTCGTCAAGTTGAGCGCCGCCGATGGTTTCGCGATCACCTACAAGAAGCTTTTACACCGATTGAAAAACCCAAAAGGAGAGTTGGGAAAAAAACTAAAAGGCCAAGTAGAAATACGCCTTAGCTTAATCAGCTCCCTCAGCATTTTTTGGCGTATGTGTTAATACATATCGGATTTTTTAGTCTAATCAACCGGCAACGCCAGATTGAACCTTCACACTATCGTGTCGGAGGTTCACTATGTTCAAAAAACTATTTTTTCAAACCAAAGCACTACCAGAGCTTTCATCGCAACTGGATGCAGACATTCCACGCTATCCGCCATTCCTGAAGGGGTTGCCAGCTGCGTCACCCGAGGATTTGCAGTCCACACAAGACGAGCTAATTGCCAAACTGCGCCAAGTACTTGGCTTCAACCAGCGTGATTTTCAAAGGCTAATTCAGCCCTGCATTGATCATCTGGCGTCCTATGTTCACTTGCTGCCAGCATCTGAGCATCATCATCACAGTGGCGCTGGTGGTTTATTACGTCATTCGTTGGAAGTTGCTTTCTGGGCTGCACAAGCTGCTGAAGGGATCATCTTTGTTGCCAGTGGCACACCGGTTGAGAAAAAAGAGCTTGAACCAAGGTGGCGTGTTGCGGCGGCATTAGGCGGTTTGTTCCATGATATTGGTAAGCCCGTTTCAGACCTGTCCATTACAGACGAAGATGGACGCTATCAGTGGAACCCATTTTTAGAAACTTTATCCCAGTGGACCACAAATAACAGTATTGAACGCTATTTCATTCGCTGGCGCGACGGACGGTGCAAGCGGCACGAGCAATTTTCAATTCTGGTGTTAAACCGGGTGATGACACCTGAGTTGCTCGCCTGGTTAACCCAGCCGGGCCCTGAGATTTTGCAAGCCATGTTGGAAGCAATTGGCAATACCGATCCCGAGCATGTCCTGTCTAAATTGGTTATTGAAGCTGACCAAACCAGTGTCCAGCGAGATCTGAAAGCTCAACGAATTTCCGTTGACGACAACGCCCTTGGTGTCCCAGTTGAACGCTATCTACTTGATGCTATGAGGCGATTACTTGCCAGTTCCCAGTGGCTGGTCAATCAGCGAGACGCCAGAGTCTGGGTACGAAAATCGAATCAATCAACCCATCTTTTCCTGGTTTGGAAAAGCGCGGCTAAAGACATCATTGAGCTATTGGCCAAAGACAAGATACCTGGCATCCCAAGAGATCCCGATACCCTTGCGGACATCCTCATTGAGCGAGGATTGGCCACTAAATCCGCCTCAAATGAGCGATATGAAAGCCTTGCCCCTGAAGTGCTGATCAAAGACGACAAGCCAATCTGGCTACCCATGCTGCATATATCTGAGGCAGATATATTGTTCAGCTCGAATGTACCAAGTAGCGTGATGCTGTTCAGCAAATCTGAGTGGGAAGCAAAACAGCAAACACAAGCAGAGCCACAGAGTCGCTCCAGTGAGCAGCCAGGCTTGCCTGAAGCGTCATCATCAATTGAACTCAGTAATTCGGCTGAGTCGCCATCGACAAAATCGTTAGAACAAGATGATGAACTTCGTCATTCAATCGATGTTAATAACCTCCAGTCAGCAGAAAACGATCCAAGAGATGGATGTGAAAAGCCTAACAATTCATATGATGGCGCTATCTCAAATAACGTAAGCCAGCAAAACGAAGCAGCATTTAATCTCCCTGAATCTTTGGCGTGGCTCCCAGAGGCCAGCAGTGCGTTGATTATGGCTGGTGAACAGATACTGATCCGCTATCCCGATGCCGTAAGACCTTGGTGTGCACCCCGAAAACTGCTTGCTGAACTCAGTCGATTAGATTGGCTTGAACTAGATCCCGCAAACCCGACACGTAAGGCCAGAACTGTGACTACGAATGATGGCGTTCAGGAGCAAGGGTTACTGCTGAAAGTATCGATTTCTAAAGGGCTAATTGCACTGATTGACCTTTCCAAACAAGACGCAGAGTCAGTGGAACCAATTCAGAACGAAGAGGCTTCACAGCGTCCGAGTCGAACTGAGACAGCCAATGCCCAAGCAAAAGAGCCCGCCACAAGAGCGGAGCGTAAGCAAAAGCCGATTGCGCCCAATGCAAACTCAAGTACAGACCCCAAACACGCGCAGCGGCAACAGATGGTTAATTTTGTGAAAGATTTGCCCATCTTACTGACCGATGGCGATTACCCAGACGTGGATCATAGTGCCGATGGTATTCGCGTCACGATTCAAACCTTACGCCAAGTCGCCAATGAGCATGGCATTCCAGCCGGACAGCTGCTTCGGGGGATCTCGGCCAGTGACCAATGCCAGTTTGATGAGGGGGAAACGGTTCTGTTTACCGCTCACGCTGAACGTTAATCCATTTGAAGTTAAGCGGATTGTAAACGGTTATTTTGCGGAGCATGAATGAAAGAAAACGCATATGAGATGCCCTGGCGCACGAACTATGAAGCCATGGCAGCAGCAGGTTGGCTGGTTGGTGCAACTGGGGCAATTGCCGCAGAAATGCTGACTGAGCTACCACCTGAGCCATTTTGGTGGATGACAGGGATTTCCTCGGGCATGGCGTTGTACCGCCTTCCTGAGGCTTATCGCCTTTATAAGTTGCAGATGGGGCTAAAAGGCAAACCATTGGCTTTTATGGAGCTTTCGCATTTACAAAAGGTGATGGCAAAACATCCAGATGAATTGTGGTTAGGGTATGGCTTTGAGTGGGACCAACGTCATGCCCAACGCGCTTATGAAATCCTAAAGCGGGATAAACAAACCTTGCTTAACCAAGGTCACGGCAAACAAATGGGTTCAACCTGGATTCATGGTGTTGAGCCCAAAGATGAAGATGTGTACCAGCCAGTTGGTCACACAGAAGGCCATACCTTAATTGTCGGCACGACCGGTGCTGGAAAAACCCGATGCTTTGATGCGATGATCACCCAGGCCATTTTGCGTAATGAAGCCGTGATTATTATTGACCCCAAGGGAGACAAAGAACTTAAGGATAATGCACAGCGAGCCTGTATTGCCGCCGGTAGTCCTCAGCGCTTTGTGTATTTTCATCCGGGGTTTCCAGAGCATTCAGTACGACTTAATCCCCTGAGGAACTTTAACCGGGGCACTGAAATTGCCAGCCGAATTGCGGCATTAATCCCATCCGAAACCGGTGCTGATCCATTTAAAGCCTTTGGCCAAATGGCACTGAATAACATCGTGCAAGGTCTGTTGCTTACGTCACAACGTCCTGATCTGAAAACACTGAGACGATTCTTGGAAGGTGGCCCAGAAGGCTTGGTAGTAAAAGCCGTCACAGCCTGGGGGGAGCAGGTGTATCCAAACTTTAGTGTGGAGATTAAACGCTTTACTGAAAAGGCCAATACCTTGGCTAAACAAGCCATGGCGATGCTGCTTTTTTATTACGAACGCATTCAGCCCGTTGCCGCCAATACCGATTTGGAAGGGCTATTGAGTATGTTTGAGCATGACAGAACCCACTATTCCAAGATGGTGGCTTCATTGATGCCGGTGCTCAATATGCTCACCTCAAGTGAACTAGGTCCATTGCTATCACCTATTGCAAACGATGTGGATGACAGCCGGTTAATTACGGATTCTGGCCGTATTATCAACAATGCCCAAGTGGCCTATATCGGGTTGGATTCATTGACCGACGCCATGGTTGGCAGCGCCATTGGTTCGTTGCTTTTATCCGATCTCACCGCCGTGGCCGGTGATCGCTATAACTATGGTGTTGAAAATCGTCCCGTAAATATCTTCATCGATGAGGCGGCTGAAGTCGTCAACGATCCCTTCATTCAACTGCTCAACAAAGGCCGTGGCGCAAAAATGCGTTGTGTGATTGCTACTCAGACCTTTGCTGACTTTGCAGCCCGTACAGGCAGCGAAGCTAAGGCACGCCAGGTGTTAGGTAACATCAACAACCTGATAGCTCTTCGGGTGATGGATACCGAAACGCAGCAGTACATTACTGACAATCTGCCTAAGACTCGGTTGCAGTACATCATGCAAACTCAAGGTATGTCGTCCAACTCGGACAGCCCCGCGTTATTTACCGGCAATCATGGCGAACGCTTGATGGAGGAAGAAGGCGATATGTTTCCACCGCAGTTATTAGGCCAGCTCCCCAACCTAGAGTACATCGCCAAGCTTTCAGGTGGCCGCGTCATTAAAGGTCGCATTCCTATTTTAACCAGCTCTACACAGGCAGCATAAGGAGTCTGTATGCATCATTCTGTCTGTCTGAAAATGACAACACTTACCAGTAAGGAAATGCTCGCTCAGTGGCAGCAACATAACCCCCAGTTCAAGGAAACCTTAAGACTGCTTGAAACCGACTGGCCTCATGCTTTGGCCTCGGTGTATTGCTTGGCGGACTACTTAACGGATGCGTTCACGTTAGATGGCCATTCCATCTTTGATTTGTGTCTGTGTAATGGTTTGGGCAGTTATGAAGAAGTCAGTTGTGATGATGACAGTGTACGCCTTTGGCATTTCATTGAGGCACTGACCTGGACTGCCGCCAGTGCTTTTACGGGGATTCGCCTGCGTGATCCTGACCATTTTGAGTGGGCCGCCGTGGATGGTGTGTATTTCTACACCTGGATTCGTAATCGTCCAAATCGGATGACGTATTTGGCTGAAGGACGCATCGAGGTGCGTTATGTCAGTGGTCATACGACGACAAAGCGGCTTCAACAAGTGATTAAAGCCCGGATTATGACGCCAACCGTTGCAGCCATGCTGGCACGAGTAGAAGAGGATGTTTGGCATGAGCAAGCATAAGTCGGTTTGGCTACTGTGTCTGGCACTGATGCTGGAGATTATTGCCATTGGCGTATTAGTGCCCGGTGATTGGACTGGCCGAGTCATTAGTAAAGAGAAGCAGATGATCCAAAATCAATTGGGCGCACAAACAAGCTATTGGATTGGTCAAAGTAGCCATGGCTGGTATCAATCATGGGTTGTGGATACGCAGATGGAGCAATCTGTGCGTGATTTTCTAATCCCCACTGAAGAGCAGCGACTTCGTTCTAAAGGGATGGAGAACATGGGAGGCTTTTGGTTTGTCTGGGTAGAAGACCGTATTCAGGCATTTTTTGATGTGTTGTACCAAGTGTTCACTCGATTTGCGTTGCTGATGGTCTGGTTGCCCTTTGCGCTTATTCTCATGTTACCGGCGCTGTGGGACGGCTTGATGACCTGGAAAATTAAGAAAACAACCTTTGATTTTTCGAGCCCTATCATTCACCGCTACAGCATGATTATCCTGGGCTCAGGCGTCATTTTGCTGTTTATGGGATTGTTCGCCCCGCTGGCTATTCCACCGGTGGTACTACCGTCGCTGATCATCGGCTTGGCATTGATGGCAGGGTTGGCGTTAAGTCACTTGCAGAAGAAGATATGAGGCCTATCAGGCCTCATGAATGACGTTAACTCATTTTTTGTGGCTTGAGTGTTAGTTCAAAGCCACATGCGTGAGCATATTTTAGAAGAGTTGACCAACTTGGATTGGCATTACCTTTTTCTAAACGACTGACGTTACTTTTTTGGGTATGCATTCTTTCAGCAACCTGTTCTTGAGTAAGCCCCGCCTTTGTTCTCATGGTAAGCAATTGGTCAATAAAGCTGAACTCACTCTCAAGCTTATCGTACTCATTCTTAACTTCAGCATTGGCTAAAGCACGTTGTTTCAGTTTTTGCAGACTCATGATTTTTGAACCTCTTTTTGTCTATCTCTGGCAAGATTGAGCTCATTTTTGGGCGTCTTTTGAGATTTTTTTACAAAAGCGTGTAACACATAAATGTGCTTCCCTTTTAAGTAGCAAAATAAGCCTCTACCAATACCTTCTTGAGCTTTGGCGCGGATTTCAAATAACCCATCGCCCATAGACTCAGTATGAGGAGGCCCCAAGTTTGCACCATGCTTTTCCATCAGCTCTAAAAGCTTAATCATGCGAGCTTGTATTTTGGGTGGCATATCGAGGATCTGATCCTCAACGCCATCGTAAAAGTCGATCTTCCAGCTCATGGGTATCCTTAACTTAGGTTATCATAAATGATAACTCTGGTTGCGCGGTTTGTCTAGAACTTAACCGTCTTGTCTGAGTAGAACCCTCAAAACCTTCAAAAATTCGGCATCTAGCTGACCACCGAACCTGCCAATCCCAAGGCATTCTTCACTTCTCAATTCAAACAACGAGGAGTGACTATGGAACCTGTGAGTATTCCATCCTATATCGATGACCCGCCGCACTTCCTGCTTTGGAGTGCCGATGAGATGGCTCCCATCCTGTTGGGGCTAGTGATCGGCATTTTTACCGGTAATGCCTTGGTTTTATGCCTGTTGGGGTTGGTGACAACCAAGCTCTATCGGCGTTTTCGTGATGGTCGCCCAGATGGTTTTATTCTTCACGCCATCTACTGGGCCGGGCTGTTGCCAACCAAAGCCAAGACGATCCCTAACCCATTTATCAGGAGCTATCTACCGTGAAGTTCGACGTGTTTTTAAAATCATGGCAAGGCACGCAATTAGAGAACCGATGGCAACGGTTCCTGATTGCGGTGCTGGTGCTATCTAACTTGCTGCTTGCGGTTGCGGCATTTTCTCGCAATACCGTGGTAGCCATTCAACCGCCAACCTTGTCTGAAACGGCTGAAGTGTCACGAAACCAGGCTACTCAGCCTTACTTGGAATCCTGGGGGCTCTACCTAGCTGAGCTTATGGGCAACGTGACGCCGGGCAATGTGTCTTTTATCCGAATTGCTATCGAGCCGCTGCTTTCTCCAGCGGTGTACCAGCAAGTGGTCGATGCACTGGAGATTCAGGCAAGACAAATCCGGGAAGACCGAGTCACGCTCAAATTCCAACCCAGACAAGTGGAGTATGAGTATGAAACCGGCCATGTCTTTGTGACCGGTTATTCCTTGGTCTCTGGACCATCTGGAGATGAACAGCGCCAAACTCGCACCTATGAGTTTGACATCGATATTGAGCAATACCGTCCAAAACTTAGCTGGATGGATACCTATGAGGGGCAAGCTAGAACGAAGCGCGTTCGTGAAAAGTTGACCCAAGAGCAAAACCGGAGGGTGAATGATGCGAACCAAAATTAGTCGATGGATTACACCAAGCTTAATCGCAATGAGCTTGAGTGGCGTCCTGTTATCTCAAGCGTCGTATGCAGACGTGGAATTGCCGATTGTGCCAGCTAGTGTGATGAAGCAGCCCGCTACAGCAAATCCACCGGTTCAAACCAATATGGTTTCAACGGATGTGCCAACAACGCTACTGATGACACCGGGGGTTAATGAACTGATCCCTGTCGCACTTGGTCATCTGAATCGGATTGTGACGCCGTTTGAATCGCCTCAGGTGAGAACAACCAGTGATGCTCAGACGCAAATCAAGGGGAATGTTGTATATGTGGCCACGGACAAAGAATCACCGGTTTCACTTTACATCACTCCGCCTGGTCTGGAAGCGCCCGCGTTATCTGTCACCTTAGTACCTCGTCGTATTCCACCGCGTGAAATCACCTTAGCTATTGATGGTCAGCAGTGGCCTATTAAGGGCGTCGTGAACCGCAAAGCCGCCACTTGGGAAACAGCTCAACCTTACGTCGATAACCTACGTGACTTACTCAGACGCCTTGCACTAAATGAGTTACCACAAGGCTATGACATCCGTTTAGCTGGCCAAACTGACACAAGCCCGAAATGTTTTCAGCCGGGCTTAAAGTTTGGTTTTAAGCAGGGGCAAATTGTGTCGGGACATTACTTCACCGTCTATGTAGGACTGGTTGAAAGCTTTGCCGATGAGCCGATAGAAGCCAGTGAATTAGCCTGTCATACACCAGATATAGTGGCAAGCGCCTACTGGCCTCGCAATATCTTGTTGCCGGGTGAAAAGACTGAGTTGTATGTGGTTGTTCGCAATCATCGTGAAGAAGCGGTGGAAAGTCAGCGACCTTCGCTTCTTGTGGGAGGTGAATAACGATGAAAGCACAATGGGAACAAATGAGCCCGAACATGAAGCGGGGCCTATCGGTTGCAGGTATTGCTGGTGGTCTCATCCTTATGGTGATGGTGTTTTCACCTAATCCTGACGATGGCTCAAGTAGTCGGAACCGACAGGAAACGATCCGGCACATTCTTACGGATACCAATACTCGTGATGTTGGGGTCGATAGTTTGGCTGCGAACGTAAAACTACTCAGTGAGCGCAATGAACAGTTACGTCGTGAAGTTGAGCGCTTGCGTCGTGACGTCGATTCAGGACGGCTAAGCCCAGGTTCGCCTTCTATACCAAGTGAGGTCAATGCGGAGCTGGCCCGCCTTAGAGCGGAACTTGATGATGTTCGCGCAGGAGGTGATGCAGCAGTTGAAGGCACAAATAGCCGTTTTGAAGTGCCTTTATCTGCCATGGAATTACCCAAAGACGAAAAGCCTCTGCCGTCTAACCCAGACGACTATTTTGCCAATGCGCCGCTGCCTGATCCGCTCTATCAGCAGCCAGCCAATGGCCAAGGTACACGAGCACGAGATGTTCCATTGCCGCCAATCACGATTCGTATGATTGAGCCTGAAGTGGTTGCTGAACCAGAGGTTGTTGTGCAAGAAGCGCCGCCTTTGTATCTACCGGCGGGCAGCATCATCTCAGGTACTTTGATCACCGGTTTGGATGCACCTACTCACGAGTCCGCAAGACGCGAGCCTTTTCCTGCATTGCTGAGGATTCAAAAGGAAGCCATTTTACCCAACCGATTTAGAGCGGATATCAAAGAGTGTTTCTTGATCGCCGCAGGTTACGGTGATTTGAGCTCTGAGCGTGCTTATTTGCGAGGCGAGACCATTTCATGTGTGAGAGAAGATGGTGGCGTCATTGAAACGCGACTTGATTCTTATGCCGTGGGTGAAGACGGCAAAGCCGGTATTCGTGGCCGATTAGTGTCGAAACAAGGCCAGCTGGTGGCCAAATCGATGATGGCCGGATTCCTTCAGGGCTTGGCAGGCGCATTTGATGTGAATCCTGTTCCGACGATTCAGACGGGTAATGCCGGTGATACTCAGCTGTACCAGCAAGTCATGAGCCAAGAAGCATTACAAGGTGCTGCGATTAAAGGCACCGGTAAAGCATTGGATCGAGTGGCCAAGTTCTATTTGGACATGGCTGAAAATATGTTCCCAGTCATAGAGGTAGACGCTGCCAGGAAAATTGATGTCATAGTCACTCGTGGTGCCTCGTTGTCGTTGGCCACTTCGCAAGGGGGAGGTGCAAGAAGATGAAAAAATCCTGCATGTTGCTAACCGATCGAAGTCCGTTTCAGACAATAAGATGTGTATCCAGAGGAGAGTTAACCATGACGACATCAATGCAGAACAACCCAAAGCACCATTCAAAACAGTGGTCTAAAGCTGGATTACTTTTATTGGCAGTCGGCTCAACCTTATTGTCTGGCTGTAGTTCATTGGGTCTTGGGAGTAGTGAATATGGATGTCCAGGTATGCCTGACGGTGTGCGCTGTTTATCCGCTCGTGAAGTCTATGAGCTTACAAGTAATGGGGCTGCACCCAAGACGATTGATGCTGTGGCGACTCGAATTGGTTCTCCCTCTGGGTATTCACAATCTGATTTAGAGACAGGACTGCTGAGCCATCCAGCATTACCTGAGACGCAGCAATCTGCACCTCTTCGCATTCCTTCAAGAGTGATGCGAATTTGGATTGCGCCTTGGGAGGATGACCGTGGAGATCTGAATTTATCCAGCTACGTGTTTACCGAAATTGAACCGCGCCGGTGGGATATTGGGGTGTCAGCACCTCGAACGGTTTCGCCAGTGCTACGTCCACTTCAGACTCAAAGCGATTCTGCCTCAGCGGGAGCTGATGGTAAGCGCGATAACTTGAGTATCTACGGAGAAACTAACGAATGACAAATGCAGTTCGCACCATTCAAACTCAGCGCCTAATGACCATTGGTGCGCTTGGTTTGATGGCGTTAATGATTTCGGAGCCCTCATTTGCGGGCACCGGCGGTGATGCTTTCACCGATGTGTGGGATACCCTAAAAGATTGGACCCAAGGTACTTTGGGACGGATCGTAGCGGGAGCCATGGTACTGGTGGGTATTGTGGGAGGTATCGCTCGCCAAAGCTTGATGGCCTTTGCCTTGGGCATTGGTGGCGGTATGGGTCTCTACAACACACCAACAGTCGTTGAAAGTGTTATGTCTGCAACCTTACCTGTTGTTGCCAGCACTCAAGAAGTCATTGGCACAACAGTTCCAGCAATCAGCGTCGTCTTACTGGGCACCTGAATGTGAGCCATATTAGGCAGTTCACTTAAGGCAATCAAACTTAGGTCTACACAACATCGGGTTATTGGTGATGTTGTGTAGACCTTTTCATTTCAGCGACGCCACATTAACGAACTTGGTTTACAGTATTTGGTATATTAATACCTAAGGTGTTAAAATTCCTATCGTAATAAACTATATGGTTTATACTGTTCGTGATATTCATACCTTGGGTGTTAAAATGTCATCTAAAATAAACTGGCTTGTTGCTCATACTTCTCCTGGTGCGCTAGTACTTCAGCAATGGCTGACTGAAAACGGCGTGAGCTACTCCCTGGCTCAAAAGTACACGCAGAACGGTTGGCTGAAGAAGCTTAGTTCTGGTGTGTACTATCGTCCAAATGCGCAGGGCGATATAAAGCCAACTTGGGTTGATGCCATTCAAGCATTGGATGTGCAATTGGGCGTTCCAGTTCATTTGGCTGGATTGAGCAGCTTAACTCACCAAGGACTGAGTCACTATTTGCAGCTGAACAAAGAGCAAGTTTGGATTTGCGTTAAAAACAAGTCGTCCTTACCGAAATGGTTTCGTGAATTCCCTTATCAGAATTGGTTTTACTGCGGAAACCATAAGCTTGAAGTGAATCCCGAGAAGGATTTGAAAAGGATCACGGTTAAAGAGAAAGAGCTCACTGTCAGCTGTGCAGAACTTGCTGCCTATGAAGTGGTAGATGCGATTGGAAAGCTGATTTCATTTGAGCATGTCGCAGAATTATTTCAGGGTTTAGTCAATCTTAGCCCTAGAAAAGTACAAGATATTCTTGAACGAAGCAGCTCTGTTCAGGCAAACCGAATATTTCTATTTCTGGGTCGATACTACGATCACCAGTGGGTCAATCGCATAGATGAAACAAGAATTAAATTGGGGGCAGGAAAGCGGCAGGTTGTCGAAAAAGGACGTTTTGATGAGCGATATCAAATCACAGTGCCAGAGATATTAAGCGTCAAAAAAGGTGAACAACATAATGGATAAAGATAGCCCATATTACAAACAGGTTTCCTTGCTCATAAGAATGCTTCCTGTGGTAGCAACAGAGACGGTTTTTGCACTTAAAGGTGGCACCGCCATTAATTTATTTGTGAGAGATTTTCCTCGGCTATCTGTAGATATTGATCTTGCTTATCTTCCACTTGAACCAAGAGATGAGGCTTTGATTAATGTCAGGGCTGCATTGCAGCGCATTACAGACAGAATCAATACTCAACCAGATATCAGAGCGGCATTTCAGGATAATAAAGCTGATGAACTGAGAATCGTTGTATCAAGTCCGGTTGCGACGATCAAAATTGAAGTGTCGCCCGTCGCCAGAGGTACATTGCATAGTGCAGAAATAATGCCAGTTCAAGAGTCTGTTGAAGACGAGTTTGGTTATGCTGAGATTCAGGTAGTCAGTCTTCCCGATCTGTATGGTGGAAAATTGTGTGCTGCAATGGATCGCCAACATCCTCGCGACTTATTTGATGTGCGTATGTTACTTGGCAGTGAAGGGATTTCGAGAGAGATTTTGGTGGGTTTTTTAACCTATACATTAAGTCACCCTCGGCCTATTAATGAAGTCATGTCGCCAAACTGGCAGCCTCTGAATGAGAAATTTCAGGCAGAATTTGACGGAATGACTTTTGAAAAAGTTGAATGCGAAGACTTAGCCTCTTAGGCCCATGATGTTAATTGAACTGCAAAAACATTTCACAGAAAGGGATCATGCTTTCCTTATGTCATTCAAAAGAGGACAACCTGACTGGGCATTGTTTGACTATCCTAAAGCAGCAGACTTGCCAGCGATTCGTTGGAAGTTGCAGAACATTAACAAATTGGCAAAGAATCAAGCAAAACATCAAGAGCAATTAGATAAATTGAAGCAAGTGCTTGATGATTGGCTTGTTAACGCAAACGCCGAGTAATTCGTTTATAACAAACCTCAACGAGCTATAAGCCCCCTAGTTAGATTGCGATTTCTTCAATCTATCTAACCGAGTCCACATAGGACAACTGCATAGACTGGAGCCTCGATTTACATTAACGAGGACTCCTCATGCGAAAACTATCTCCAATTATTCTGGCGCTTGCGCTGTCTCCATTGGTTCAAGCTGAACCTGTGTCTGAAGTGTCGCCCGTTGGCAAAATTGACGGCATGGTTTCTTTGCCGGTCACGGGTATGAAAGCGGTCGAAAGCAATGGCCGTATTGTTTTCATGTCAGACAGTGGCCGGTTCGTCATTGATGGCACGCTCTATGATGCCTGGTCGAAAAAGCCGCTTACCAGCCTTGAAGAAATTCGTGAAGCGGGTAACACGCTGGACTTAAGTCGTCTTGGCTTAAAAATGGATGATTTGAATCCACTGACGCTGGGTGAAGGCAAAAAGAAAGTGGTGGTCTTTGTTGATCCCCGGTGTCCGCATTGCCATGAGCTTTTGAAACAAGCCCTACCGCTAACCAAAGAATACACCTTCCAAATACTCCCTGTGCCAGTGCTTGGTCCTGATTCAGAGCGTCAGGTTCGCCAGCTTGGCTGTGCGCGTGACAAAAAAGCGGCCACCGATGCATTGCTGAATGGCCGGATTGGTAACCTAGAACAGGATGATGCCTGCAACTTAGAACCAATGCAGCGTACCTTGGTGACGGCTCAAATCCTGGGCATTCAAGGTGTGCCTTTCATCGTCGCCAATGATGGTCGCATCAGCCGAGGCCGTCCTTATGATCTTTCTGCTTGGTTGGAGGGGCGTTAATGAAAGCCTCTCTGTATTCAGGGCAACGCGCTTCAGAGCTATTGCCAGTATTGGCCTATTCAGACGATGAGCAACTGTTTTTCATGGAAGACCAAAGTGTTGGCTTTGGTTTTCTATGTGACCCATTGCCGGGTGGTGATGAGTCTGTTGCAGACAGGGTTAATGTTCTTCTCAACAACGACTGGCCAAAAGACACTTTGCTGCAATTTGGCCTGTACGCCTCGCCTGATATTCAAACCGACCTTCAGCGCATGATGGGCTTACGGCATCGTCAATCCGATCCATTGCTTAGGGCGTCGATACGCAAACGTGCGGATTTTCTCGATGGGGGCACGGTTCAACCGATAGAAGAATCGACCCAGACTCAGGTTCGCAACTTTCAACTGATCGTCACCTGCAAATTGCCTTTGGAAAGTCCTATACCGACGGAGCGTGAGTTGAGTCGAGCATCCGCGCTTCGGGCTTCTTTCTCGCAAGCGCTGGCAACGGTTGGTTTTCGCGTCACTGAGATGACTGACCGAAACTGGCTCGCGGCAATAAGTGCTCAGCTTAACTGGGGAAAAGATGCTTCCTGGCGCAATCCATCACCAATCCGCAGTGAGGCAGATAAACCACTTCGGGAGCAAGTGTTGGATTATGACCGAGCTATCAAGGTGGATAGCCAAGGTCTGATGCTGGGCGATTACCGAGTTAAAACCTTATCGTTTAAACGCTTGCCTGAGCGGATCTGGTTTGGTCATGCCGCAAGTTTTGCGGGCGATATGATGACGGGCAGTCGCGGTTTACGCGGCAGCTTTTTGCTAAATGTCACCATTCACTTTCCCTCAGCTGAGGCGATGAGATCTCGTTTAGAGACGAAGCGTCAGTGGGCGGTCAATCAGGCCTATGGCCCGATGCTCAAGTTTGTGCCGGTGCTTGCAGCCAAGAAAAAGGGATTTGATGTTCTTTTTGAAGCTTTGCAAGAAGGTGATCGTCCTATTCGGGCCAATATGACTTTGACGCTGTTTTCACCAACGGGAGAAGCGTCCATCAGCTCTGTTTCAAATGCTCGAACTTATTTCAAAGAACTCGGATTTGAGCTGATGGAAGACAAGTACTTCTGTTTGCCCATTTTCCTGAATGCCTTGCCATTTGGTGCTGACCGCCAGGCGATGAACGACTTGTTTCGATTCAAGACCATGGCGACACGGCATGTCATCCCTCTGTTGCCTTTATTTGCGGATTGGAAAGGCACTGGCACGCCGGTGATTAACTTTGTTTCCCGTAATGGCCAGATCATGAGTGTGTCCCTTTATGACTCGGGCAGTAATTACAATTGTTGCATCGCGGCGCAATCGGGATCGGGTAAGTCATTCCTGGTGAACGAAATCATCTCCTCCTACCTATCAGAAGGCGGGCAATGCTGGGTGATTGATGTTGGCCGCTCTTATGAAAAGCTGTGTGAAGTCTATGACGGTGAGTTCTTACAGTTCGGGCGAAACAGTGGCATTTGCTTAAATCCGTTTGAAATCGTTGAGGACTATGACGAAGAAGCGGATGTGTTGGTTGGGTTATTGGCCGCAATGGCCGCACCTACGCAGTCATTAACCGATTTTCAGATGGCAAACCTAAAGCGTCAGACCCGTGAACTGTGGGAGAAAAAAGGTCGTGCCATGTTGGTTGATGATGTGGCAGAGGCCTTGAAAAATCACGAAGACCGACGTGTGCAAGACGTGGGTGAGCAGCTCTATCCATTTACGACACAGGGCGAATATGGCCGCTTCTTTAATGGCCACAATAATATTCGCTTCAAAAACCGTTTCACCGTTCTGGAGTTAGAAGAGCTCAAGGGGCGTAAGCATCTACAACAAGTGGTGTTGCTTCAGCTTATCTACCAAATCCAACAAGAGATGTACTTAGGTGAGCGGGATCGTCGCAAGATTGTGTTCATCGACGAAGCCTGGGATCTGCTGACTCAAGGTGATGTCGGTAAATTTATCGAAACGGGTTACCGGCGATTTCGAAAATATGGTGGCAGTGCTGTAACGGTAACGCAATCGGTCAACGATTTGTATGATAGCCCTACAGGTAAAGCCATCGCTGAAAACTCAGCCAATATGTACCTGCTTGGTCAAAAAGCTGAAACCATCAACGCGCTCAAAAAAGAAGGCCGCTTGCCACTAGGTGAAGGCGGCTATGAATACCTGAAAACGGTTCATACCGTCACTGGTGTCTATTCCGAAATTTTCTTTATTACCGAAATGGGCACCGGGATTGGCCGCCTCATCGTCGATCCGTTTCACAAGCTGTTGTACTCGTCCCGTGCAGAAGATGTAAACGCGATTAAACAGTTAACGCGCAAAGGCCTTTCTGTTGCTGATGCCATCTCTCAGTTGTTGAAGGAGCGAGGCTATGAATAAGACCACGCTTTGGCCATTTATGGCCTCTATTACTTTGTCTATTGCTGGTAGCGGTTTAATGACCAGCTGGCTCTTAATGAAAACACTCGAACCCATCCACAGCCAGTTGGCGTTAAGTACGCCCATTGCGGTCGTGGATTTTGGGGAGGCTGTGCTGTCACTGGGCCCCAATGCCAGCGAACAAGACATCGAATCCAGGTTGCTTCAGACCAATCAGCAAATTGAAAAGCTAAAAGCAGCCGGTTTTATCGTGCTGGATGCCCAAGCGGTGGTGGGTGCTGATGATTCCGTATTTGTGCCATTAGGCTCAAAGGAGGTGTCTCATGCAGATACTCCGTAAAAGAATGCCTTGGCGGCCATACCTCATCCAGTTGACTGTTCTTGCGTTAATCATGGCCTTGGTAGGCACCTACGCCATGATGCGCTACCGAATAGGTATTGATACCCAGCAAGAGCGCTGCCTGCCTGATACCACGGTGTATCTGATTGACCTATGGAATAAAAAGCCCGTTAAGGATGGTTTGTATGCCTTCCACTCAAAAGGACTCGCTCCGTTATATAACGACGGTACTCGGATGCTGAAACGCCTAACAGGGATGCCTGGGGATGAAGTCAAGGTGACGCCTGAGCATGTGATGGTGAACGGTGCTGAAGTCTCTACCGGCATGGCATTAGCCCAGCGTCTTGGTGTGGCGGAAACAGAATTTAGCCGCTCATTGACGCTGCAAGAAAACGAATATTGGTTTTCCGGTGAGGCTGCAACGAGTTTTGACTCCCGCTATTGGAATGCCGTTAAGCGCGAGCAGATTGTTGGTCGCGCTTGGCCGCTTTGGTAGGAGGTGGATGATGAGAAGACTATGCCTCTTATTTTTGTTGGTTGCTCCATTGGCTTGGGTTCAAGTGTCCTGGGCACAAGAGCCTTATCCGTTGTCTGATGAGGACAAAAAGATCGTTGAAATGAGCCGCAGCATTTTACAAAGTGCTGTGGATGGCTCATCTGAATTTATTGAGCCTTTTGCACCGGTTGAACAACCTGTGTCGCTCAAACACAGCGATGAATGGTTGATATTTGCGTCGTCCTCATTGGGTGATTCCTCACTGAAGCAGCTATTTAAAGAGGCCAGTGCTACCGGCGCTATTGTGTTGTTTCGGGGAATTCCTGAAGGAAAGACCTTGGGGGCGGCGATCCGTGATTGGCATACGCTGATGGTGGGACTTGATCCTGTTCCTCAGGTTCGAATCGATCCGAAAGCCTTTGTGCACTGGCGGGTGACTAGCGTGCCTGCCATTTTCCGCATAGAAGATGACAAGGTGACTGCAAGTGCACTAGGGGTTTACAGCAAGGACTGGTTGCAGCGTCAAATTGAAACAGGCAATACCGGTTCATTGGGTCAACGCGGTCCTATTCATTCCATTTTAGAACCGGATTTGATGCAAGTGGCGATGCAGCGTTTACAGTCGCTTGACCTGGGCGCGTTAAAGAAAAAAGCCATTGAGCGTTTCTGGTCTCGCCAAACTTTCACTGACTTACCCAAAGCCACGCAGTATCGGATAAGAATGGTTGATCCAACCATCGTCATGAAGCGGCCACTATTGGATGCCAATGGCCGAACATTGATCCCAGCAGGAACGCGTATTAACCCGCTAAAAGCCTTGCCATTTACTCAGCAGCTCGTGGTGTTTAATGCGTCGAACGCTGAAGAAGTGGACGCAGTAGCGCATTGGCTTGAGGGCCAAGATAGGACGCTGCGCCGCATTACGCTTATCACCACGCAGCTCGACCGTGCTCAAGGTTGGAATAGCCTCAATGCGCTCGAAAAGACATTGGACAGTCCGGTTTATCTTCTCAATGCCTCGCTAAAGCAGCGCTTTGATTTGCAAGTCACCCCATCGTTTGTTCAAGCAAAGGGACTCGCGTTTGAAATAGAAGAAATTCCAGCAAAGGAGCTTGTTCATGAAAAAGCTCAATAATACGTATCGTCTGTTGCGGACTCTCGTTGTCATGTTTGTCCTTGGCGCATCTATTCCTGCAAAAGCCGAACTGACCTGCCCAGACGCGGGTTTATTGTCGGGCAAGTTGCTGACGGATGTTTGCTGGTCATGCATTTTTCCTATCCGGGTTGCCGGTCTTCCTCTTGGCTCAGGCAATGTCCCAAGCGGCGCATCAAACAAGTCGTTTTGCTTATGTGAAGATAACTTAGGTGTGCCAAGGCCAGGTATTGTTACCAGCATGTGGGAGCCAGCGCGTTTGATTGAACTGGTCAGAACGCCAGGTTGTTCGCCTTCACTGGGAGGGATTCGCTTACCGTTAGGTGATAGGCGATTGCAAGGTGGTCATGGTGAGGGTGAATACGATACCGGTGATCTCGCTTTCTACCATTACCATTATTACGCCTTTCCGCTTTTGGTCATGCTCGATTTGTTCATGGATGGCAATTGCAATGCCGATGGTTACATGGACTTTGACTTGATGTATTTGTCGGAATTGGACCCGACATGGCTGAACGATGAACTGGCCTTTTTTACTCAGCCTGAAGCGGCTGCCGTTGCCAATCCATTAGCTATCTCTGCTTGTACCGCTGACGCTGCCTCATCAACGCTTGGTAAACCCATCGACCAGTTGTTTTGGTGTGCTGGCAGTTGGGGACATCTCTATCCGTTATCTGGCCACACCTTAGCCTTTGGTTCATTAGCAGAAAACACCAGTCATTTAGCGGCGCGTGCAATCGCGGCTCAACACAGGCGTGGTCTTGCAAGACGAACAATGGGGAACAGTGCGCTATGCCGACCTGTTATCGAACCCATGCTGCCGAAATCACAATACAAGATGAGTATGTTCTTCCCTGTACCGGAAACTGAAAGTGCGCATGTCATCGGTGAAAGCACCATGAAATGGGGAGAGTGGAGAATGATCCCCGGTGCCGGTGAAGATGCGCTCTACATTTTGTGGCGCTGGCAAGACTGCTGTAACTCGGGAGGTTAACCATGAAACCAACGCTTTTTACCCGAGTTTTAGCGGGTATTTTATCAATCACTATGGCGTGCTTGCCCTTACATGGTGTGGCCGCTGATGTGCAGCGCCAATCCGGCCTAAGCGGACAACAAGAAGGTAAGCAATTACTGCAAAACTGGACGATGCCCGCACTTAACGGCAATACGTTGTCGGTGCCGAATGGCAGTGGTCATGAGTCAATTAACTTGCAAGAGCTTTTCCCTGGTATGGATCAGGGCTCATTGGATGTCTTAACGGGCGTTTATGGCTCTGATGCCAGTATGAATCAATTGGGGACACAGCGCCAAGAGAGCATGGCATCTGAAAGTGGCGCTATGGGTGAAGCATTTCGTTCGCTACAGCAAATCAAAGACCGGTCTCGGCCAGATATGGTCAATGATCCGCTTTGGGCATTAACTGATGCGGTTCAAACTGACCCCAATCTATTAACGCAAAGCTTCCCAGGCTGTGAGTCTCAAGGTGAAGGCAGCCCAAATTACCAGCAATGTGACAGGCTCAATACAGCGGTTAACAGCTGCACTATTACTCACGATTACACGGCAGGCATCATTGAGCATGTTTCAGGGCCGATGAACCTTCGCTCTTGTGGTGAAGGGTGTCTTGAAGTTTGGATAGGACGTATTGGCGACAACTACTGGAGTGGCCGTTGTAAAGTGTTTGAACAGGCCATCACACTAAAAGTCGTGAACCCCGATGCGATTACTTCAGCCGTTCTTGAGTACGCCAAATGGGATGACTACATGCAAGTTTGGCTTGGCGATCAGAAAGTCTGGTCTGGGCCGAACAATAACTTTCCACCAGAAACGGCTGGCCGCTGCGAGCTCAGTACCAGTTGGGAGCGCAATCCTAATACTGACCTCACCGCCAAGTTAAAAGCGGTAGAGCCCGGTTTAGAAGTGCCAGTCAAAATTCGCGTATCGGTAACGGGTAGTGGTGAGGGGTATGCACGCATCAAGGTGCGCTTTGATCCAACCAAGGTGGTGATGAATGATAGTTGGTCACCACAGTCCTGTATCGAACAAGCAGCGGATATCCCGGCTAAGTTTTCAGACTACAGCATTCAATGTACGGATCAGCCGTCATCAACCAACGGATGTACGGTGGTCAATGGTGTTTCAGTTTGTGAATCCTATT
Source organism: Providencia alcalifaciens (assembly GCF_020271745.1). Classification (NCBI taxonomy): domain Bacteria; kingdom Pseudomonadati; phylum Pseudomonadota; class Gammaproteobacteria; order Enterobacterales; family Morganellaceae; genus Providencia; species Providencia alcalifaciens. Next base: position 2,107,397 of record NZ_CP084296.1, read on the forward strand.
TTGCCCCAAGCCCAGTGGCTGGCATATCGCCTTTGTGTCGGCGTGTACAAGTTAGTGTGGATGATGAAAGCTATAAGGGGATTGAAAATCAGGCCTGCCAAGTGCTTGAAGCGAATCCTTCCTGTGGATTCATGTCGTCAGAATGTGCCGAGACCAATGATAAAGGTGAATGCATTCGTTTTACCGATACCTATGACTGTGGATTGCAAACCAGCGATCCAAAGTGTGTGGTATCCAATCTTATGCCGAGTAGTTTTGAGGCCTGTGAGCCTACTCAGACGATCACGCCATTTACTGAAACCAAGCATGTACCCGATTACCAGGTGTGCGAGAAGATCAGCACGCTTACTCAGTGTCAGTTAGAACGACGTGTATCCGTTGAAACCCATCAAAAAAGCTGGTCCATTGAGCGCGGTTGCTTTAGCTCTGAAACGCTCAGCTTTGTTCCACAGCACAGCAGCACTATGCAAACTGGAAACGCGACGCTGAGTATTTTTGATAATCAAAATACTGAGATAAAAATCACCGAGTCGCCATCCAAGGCAAATGGTTGGAAAACGACACTCTCATTGACGGGCAATAAGGAGACGGTGACTGAGACGAAACCGTCCATTAAGTACCCTGAAATGACGTGTCCAAAAGGAACCTTGGTTGGCTCATTGTGTAGGGTCGTTAATGGGTCGATTATTTCGTGGCATGAACCCCAGGAAATCACTCGTTCCAGATGCGAGTCCGGCTGGAACAAAGTCGATTTCGATACTTGCAGCCGAGAAGTTCAGAAGTGTTTGGCTCCTGCGAAACTAAGTGCTTCCTTGACATTCTCCGGCAAGTACTTAGAGCAGGACGTTGTTCATCAATCAAGTGATCCGGGCATAGACCAATGCTTGATGCAAACGGATCAGTTTACTGCGGTGCAGTGGCAGTGTTTGGATACGGGGACAAAACGAATAGAGGGGTTAACGGTTGGTAGTGGCGAGTTGGCAAAGCTTGGAAGTCTTTATCCGGCGGTTGTTTCGTCTCCTGCTCATTTAACCAGTCGTGGTAGCTCTGATGGACTGGGGCTCTCATGCTGGAGGGCAAAAGCGACCTACAATGCCTCGACTGCTCACCCAGAGTTCAACATGGGCAGCTCAGATAGCTGGGTAGATGCCAATGGTAATATACAAACCATCGTCAATAACGGACAAAACACGACCACCAATACGTGTTCCGCGCTGGAGCAAAACCCAGCCTGCCAGTATGTCAGAACCGAATGCACTGAAGGCGGAGCTGGTCATGAAGGCTTCTGCTATATCCAAAGTTTGGTGTATGACTGCGGACAAAGCGTAGAAGTGCAAAACGCTCGAATGGAAACTCAATACAACTGTGAGGGGCCAGTTCGCTGTATGGGCACAGATTGTTTAGAGCCAGAGTCAATCAAGCAGGCTAACTTTGCAGAGGCCGCTGCGATGCTTAATGCAGCGCAGTTTATGACCAATGATATGTCATGCACGGGAGCTGATGGCCAAGATAACGTCGAGTGTACGGTCTTTAAAGGTAATGCTGGCCAGTGCAAAAAAGCCGTTGGCGGCATAGTGGATTGCTGTGAAAAGCCAAGTGGCGTGTCGTTATCGGATTACATCACAATGATAGTTGCGGTCAACAAGCTTGATACGGCAGTCATGGCCATGAATCCGTCGTCGGCAATCTATGGTTCCTGGAATACGCTCAGGGAGCCAATCACGAGCACTTGGAGTGCGGTCAAAGAGCCTTTTGTGTCTGCATGGGACTCTCTCATGGGGGCTGGGCCATCAACGGCTGCTGGCGCGGGAGCGGAGCAAGCTGCGACTGGCTTTATGCAGGTGTTGACCAACAAGACGGCTGAATGGGTAGGTACGACCTTTGGTTCGGGGGCGCAATCGGCACTGTTTAGCAACGTTGGTGGCGCGGTTGGAGCCGATGGTGTTGTTTCGGGTGGCAACTTTGCCCTCGGTGGCGCTGCGGGCGCGGTTCTGAGTACGGTTATGACGGCCTACATGATTTATTCAGTCACCATGATCCTCATTCAGCTAATCTGGAAATGTGAGCAAAGTGAGTTTGAGATGAACGCCAAGCGGGTATTGAAGAGTTGCCATTACGTGGGCTCTTACTGCAAGTCTAAGTTCTTAGGTGCCTGTGTTGAGAAACGGCAATCATATTGCTGCTTTACTTCGCCACTTTCACGGATCATTCAAGAACAAGTACGTCCTCAATTGGGCCTTGGTTGGGGCAGTGCCAAGTCACCAAACTGTGAAGGTTTGACCGCGAGTCAGTTAAACCAGGTAGATTGGAGCCAAGTCAATCTGGATGAATGGATAGGTATCTTGTCGATAACAGGCAACCTACCCGAAGTACCGTCACTGGATCTGGAACGACTCACAGGCTCAGGAAGTACGCTAAACGTTGATGGAAATCGTCAAAGTGCCGCAGATAGAGCCATTGAAAGGCTAAACGGAATGGATGCTCAGAAATTACGCCAGGAGGCGACGGAAGAAATTTCGGGGAATAATTGAGCGTATCCATCTAAAACAGCTTTGCCAATAATGTTCCATCATGGTTACTTTAATGAGCTTATTGCGCCTTAAGGTAACCAATTTGGCACTTTGGGCCTCTTATACTTTCTGTTCAGCGTGTGCGCAATTTGCTCTTATTTTTTTACCATTTTCAGACTTAGGAGGCTGCTGCAAAAAGGAAAAGCTGATAGTCTGGCACATATAAAATTTATGATAAAAGGAAAATTAATAATGCCTAATTTCGATCAAAACTTTGAAGCTACTCGTTTGTCTATGCTTTCAAAACAACACCCTGACATTGTGAAGGTGTCGGGTGAGGTGGTGTTTCGTGCGGAAGATGACGAAGACCGCCTAAGCGGAACATCTTGGACTCTTGAAGATGACATTTTTGATCAGGTCACCGAATCAGGCTTCAAATTACACTTGCTTGAACTTCTGGATAATTTCATAGAATACCGAGGTCAATGTAACGAGCTGCCGAAAAAGGAAGGGATTGTGCGTTTTGGTGGTGGCACTTTAAATATTGAATGGCTACCTAATGGAACTACCCATCTATCCAAATGATGTTTTATAAGAACCAGCCTGAGTTTTCCTATGGATGATAAATATGTTTCAGAAATAGACTGTCTTGATAAGTTAATGGTTGCATGGTCAGAGGCATTCCCGAAGGATTGGTATTTCAACTACGATGGAGTGATTTCAACTGAGGACTGGGATAGTTGTGGTAAAAAAGTTTTGTTTGTTTTAAAGGAAACAAATGAAGCAAAGCAAAATATTGTCAACGCTATTAATAGGGCTATTGAGGTGAAGGCAAGTGGATGGTGGCGAGGAAAGGTTCTTCGTCGGGTGGGGCGTTGGGCTTACGGACTTCAAAAATATGATGGGGCTGTGCCGTCACTGAGAGATGCTAAATTAAATGAAAAAAATGCAGTTAAGAATATTGCATACATAAATATAAGGAAAACATCTGGAAGTGCGCGAACCGACCAAAAGTCGTTTGACGCCCATGCCAAAGAGTTTGCCCCTTTTGTTCGAAGGCAAATTGAGTTGATTAACCCTGATATTGTTGTGCTTTGCGGCACATATAATCAAGTTAAACGTTACGTATTCCCTGAGCTTAAAAAAGTTAGCGAACGAGTGCATGTTAATGACGGGGTTGTCTTCATCAATGCCTTCCATCCTGCCGCAAGAAAAAAGTCGGCCATGCTTTATCATCAAGTACTCGATAACTACCACGCTTACAAAAATCATATATAACCAATGCTTGAATAGTTATATGCAGCGCAAGCCTTGCGTCGTATCTTGAAAAAGCCCCTTCAAGAGGGGCTGTGTGATGGGAGCCGTTCGCTAGTTGGCGGGAGTATCTGTTTCCTCTTCAGTGATATCGTCATCGGTTGAAGGCACCGCTTGCTCAACTTCTGCTTCTTTACCCTTAGCTTGGGCTGATTTTCGTGCACGAATTTCGATATCAATAATGCGTCGTGCAAGTTTGATAATGCGCTGTTGCCATGCGTAGTTGCCATCAACACGTTGCTTGTTACTAAGCACGCTAGATAACCAGAGTGTGTCCATTGAGATCATCAACGAATCGAGTTTGCGCACTAAGCCGACAAACTGGCCAACCTGAGGCGAGCTGATTTTAGCGTTGAAGGTAATTGGGTCGGTGTAGTCAGGTACTTCATCGATGCCGTTGGACTCCATCAATTTGTCCAAACGAGATTGTTCGTTGTCTACCGCCTTAGCGCAATCCTCGATCAACTGGCTAATGATCTGTTCCACGTCATCAATTTCGTTCTCATCGCCAATGATGCGCAGGATGACATCGATTCCGTAAAGCGCACTGACCGTCCGTCTAAAAACACGGTCAACGACACGTTGCGCCTGTAAGCTATTAATTGTGAATGATTGTTCAAAGATGGGTTTTGAGTAACTGGGTTTTGCTTGGGCCATAAGTTTGCTCCTGATATGACAATAATCAGTCCCTAGACTAATCCTCTGTGAGGTAATGGCCTTTCAGCTAGGTGGAAGAATTGAGCATCTTTCTGACTATCCTGTCTGGATAAGACGGTTACACTGACTATCAAATATTGCTGATCTGTTTCAGTGATATCTGCGCCTGAGAGCATGAGCTCAAAGGAAGCCCGCCGCTGAGTATTCTCAGTGGTACTAAGAGGTAGCTAGCCTCCTTAAACAAATAGCCTGCATGTTCTTACATGCTCAACCATGCGTTCCTTACGGTTCGCCTTTTCACCACCCAACTGGGGGAGTTTTCCCCAGTTGGGGGTGACTCCTTCAAAACCAAATTATGGAGTCACCAATGGAATATATCTTCGGATTTATTATCCAAATCGCGGGCATTATGTTGCTAGCAAAACTGAGCTGGTCGCTTTTGCGATTGCTTGCTCGTCAAAGCGTGCGTCCGTTTCGATTTGTACTTACTCAAATCAAGCGATTGCTCACACCAACACCAAAACGTCGTCCAATGGCAGTGCCTAAAGCTCCTGGTATGCCCCGTTTGACATCTGCGTTTTACAAAGAGCCACATCAGTACGACATGGCTTTACTCGAAATACCAACCTATCTGCGTCGTCAGTCTTCTTTGCCCAGCCGGGTAGAAGCGACTGTGTGCACAGAGTTCAACTAAGACGAGGAGAACATCATGAAAAACCAAGTAACACTCATAGGCTACGTTGGCGCTGAGCCAGAGACACGAGCCTATCCATCAGGTGATTTAGTGACCAGTATTTCACTGGCCACTTCTGAGAAATGGCGCGACCGTCAATCCAATGAGCTCAAAGAGCATACGGAATGGCATCGGGTCGTTTTTCGAGATCGTGGTGGATTTAAGTTAGGGCTAAGAGCAAAAGATTTAATCCAAAAGGGAGCGAAGCTTTTTGTTCAAGGGCCTCAGCGCACGCGTTCATGGGAGAAAGATGGCATTAAGCATCGATTGACCGAAGTGGACGCGGACGAGTTTCTGCTTCTTGATAGTGTGAACAAAGCATCTGAGCCATCACCGGCGGATGATGCGAGCTCCCAAGCTAATTGGGCACAAACTTATCCTGAACCAGATTTTTAACCGAGCAAAAACGCTTTAACCCAGCCGGGAGTACTTTCCCGTCAGGGGCAGACTCCCACTTTGATTGTCGGAGTCCATAATGGAAAAACCAAAGCTAATCCAACGCTTTGCTGAGCGCTTTAGTGTCGATCCAAACAAATTGTTCGATACCCTAAAAGCAACAGCATTCAAGCAACGTGACGGTAGTGCACCGACCAATGAGCAGATGATGGCGCTCTTGGTGGTTGCAGATCAGTACGGCTTGAACCCTTTCACCAAAGAGATTTTTGCGTTCCCTGATAAACAAGCTGGAATTATTCCAGTGGTAGGTGTCGATGGATGGTCTCGCATCATCAATCAACACGACCAGTTTGATGGCATGGAGTTTAAGACTTCAGAAAACAAAGTCTCACTGGATGGCGCGAAAGAATGCCCTGAATGGATGGAATGCATCATCTATCGGCGCGACCGTTCGCACCCAGTCAAAATCACTGAGTATCTGGATGAAGTCTATCGACCGCCTTTTGAAGGTAACGGCAAAAATGGCCCTTACCGGGTAGATGGTCCATGGCAGACGCACACTAAGCGAATGCTAAGACATAAATCCATGATCCAGTGTTCCCGCATTGCGTTTGGCTTTGTGGGAATTTTCGATCAAGACGAAGCGGAGCGAATTATCGAAGGCCAAGCAACACACGTTGTTGAGCCATCGGTGATTCCACCCGAGCAAGTTGATGATCGAACCCGAGGGCTTGTTTACAAGCTTATCGAGCGGGCGGAAGCTTCAAACGCTTGGAATAGTGCATTGGAATATGCCAATGAACATTTTCAAGGTGTTGAACTGACGTTTGCGAAACAAGAAATATTTAATGCACAGCAACAAGCAGCCAAAGCGCTCACACAGCCTTTAGCTTCTTAGAGCCACGCATTCATTTTACTAACCCTGGCGGGATTATTCTCCCGTCAGGGGGAAGGTCTCGTCTTTTTTTGGAGATCTTCCATGACTAAATCAGCCTCACTTTTTCGCTTGGTATTGGTTGTTGCCCTTGTCGTAGGTTCGATTCAAGCCGGTAAAACGGCAATTGATTCGCTTCAAGCAAGTGTTGTTCAGCACCAAACAGCGTTAGCACAAGCTGCAAAGTAACCACTTAACCCTGAAGGGGAGTTCTCTCCTTCGGGGGAGTCTCCCTTCAAAGGAGGCAATATGAAGGTTATCGACCTATCACAACGTACTCCTGCATGGCACCAGTGGCGCATTGCAGGGGTTACGGCATCTGAAGCCCCAATTATTATGGGGCGTTCACCCTACAAAACACCTTGGCGATTATGGGCAGAAAAAACTGGATTCGTATTACCGGAAGACCTGTCGAATAATCCAAATGTGCTTCGCGGTATACGGTTGGAGCCTCAAGCAAGGCGAGCATTTGAAAATGCGCATAATGACTTTCTTCTGCCGTTATGTGCAGAAGCCGATCATAACGCAATCTTTCGAGCCAGCTTTGATGGCATCAACGATGCGGGCGAGCCCGTTGAACTGAAATGTCCTTGCCAGTCAGTTTTTGAGGATGTGCAAGCTCATCGAGAACAAAGCGAGGCGTACCAGTTGTATTGGGTGCAAGTACAGCATCAAATACTGGTCGCCAATAGCACGCGTGGTTGGTTGGTATTCTATTTTGAGGATCAACTGATTGAGTTTGAAATACAACGAGACGCGGCGTTCTTAACTGAATTGCAAGAAACAGCGCTTCAGTTTTGGGAGTTAGTACAGACCAAAAAAGAACCGTCAAAATGCCCTGAGCAAGATTGTTTTGTTCCTAAGGGTGAAGCCCAATACCGTTGGACATCGCTGTCTCGACAGTATTGCTCAGCACATGCCGAAGTGGTCCGACTGGAAAATCACATTAAATCTTTGAAAGAGGAAATGCGAGACGCCCAGTCAAAATTGGTCGCCATGATGGGTAACTACGCTCATGCCGACTATGCTGGGGTCAAACTCAGCCGCTACATGATGGCGGGCACGGTGGACTATAAGCAATTGGCCACCGATAAGTTAGGCGAGCTGGATGAACAGGTTTTAGCCGCTTACCGAAAAGCGCCACAAGAGCGGTTGCGCATTAGCACCAATAAGCCAGAGCAGCCCGTTGAAACACCAATCAAAATCAGCCTTGAGCAAGAGAACTTGGTTCTGCCAGGTGACTCGCCGAGCTCATTTTATTTTTAACGTTCACTTGGAGCCGATTTCGGCTCCTTTCTAATGCGCTCATATGGAGTGCATCAGAAAGCAGTTTCACTCGTAGCCAATGCTGGGTACGAATGATAGAGCGAGCTGAACTCTTACATACACAGCCATACCACAATCAACATACCACCCGACGGGGACTTCATTCCCTGCTGGGGCATGGAGCCTCGTCAAAACTGATGAGGTTTACCATGACTGAACAATCCCCATTTTTGGTTCAAGTGAATCAAGCGTTTAATGTCCCGGCTCCTGATGCTTTCGTTCTGGAAGGATTTAGTGCCGACACTACCCATCCAAACATTCCCGTTCGCAAGGACGAGTATGTTTTTAGAAAAGAAGACTTACGTGACGTATTGGCGTTCTTGTCTCACCCAGACGGTGACGGTTTGTATATTACAGGCCCCACTGGATGCGGTAAGACCTCGCTAATTTGCCAAGTTGCTTCTCGATTGAATTGGCCTGTTCAGCAAATTACTGCGCACGGTCGATTGGAATTGTCCGATCTTATCGGTCACCACACACTGGTTAATGGCAACATGACCTTTGTGTATGGACCGCTGGCACTGGCTGTAAAGCATGGCCATTTGCTGATCATTAATGAAATGGATCTTGCTGAGCCTGCTGAACTGGCTGGGCTCAATGACATTTTGGAAGGTGCCCCTTTGGCCATCGCACAAAATGGCGGAGAGATCATCATGCCACACAACAAGTTTCGTTTTATCGCTACCGGCAACAGTGCGGGCAGCGGTGACCAAACGGGCTTGTATCAAGGCGTGCTTCAACAGAATTTGGCTTTCCTTGATCGCTTTAGAATCATTGAAGCGACCTATGCAGAACCATCTGTAGAGGAAGCCATTCTGGAGAACGTTGCGCCGGGCTTACCAGAGGTCTTTCGCCAAAAAATGGTGAAGGTGGCTGGTGACATTCGTCGTCTTTTTATTGGGGGCGCGGATGGCGGTGCAGAGCTTAGTATCACCATGTCCACTCGGACCTTGGTGCGCTGGGCAAAGTTAACACTTGCTTTTAAAGGCGCTCCTAACGCAGTGGAGTATGCACTGGTTCGGTCTTTGACGGCTCGTGCTGAGTTGGAGCAACGTGAAGCCATTCACCGTATTGCCGCTGATGTCTTCGGTGACCACTGGGAGGATTGATGATGGAAAAGTGCTTTGCTCTTTACCGTTACAGTCATTCTGATGGGACAGCCAAAGAATGGGCCATTTACGTTGGATCAGATACCCAGGAGATTGAAGTTCGGTTTGGAAAAGCAGGTCAATTGTCGCAGCAGCGATTAATTGACTCGACTGATCCTAACGCAGAAGCAGACCGAAGAATCAATGAGAAAATCAACAAGGGTTATCGATTTGTTGGACAAGTCGGCATTGATCATCAAGGGCGGCCATTTGAACTATCAAATGCGCTTGATAGCGTCGCGTGCGCCAATAACGTCAGTTGGGAGTTTCGTACTCGCAAGGACGTCAATGGTCAAATCTCGCTGGCGCAAAAAGCGTTGTTCGATATGGCAAAGCTGCTTGAAGCCTATGGCTTGGCTGTTATTGATGATAACCAAGTCAGGATTGGAGAATGGTCATTAGGGTTTTGCAAAAGCGGATTACCTAGTACCAATCAAATCAGCATGGTGTCAGGTGAAGGCGCTGGCATTGTTAACACTGATGATGGCCCGTGGCCATTGTTGCTGTTACTGGCTTTTAAGCGTCAATTACCACCACTGTGTTCGCTCACAGTAGCGAGTCCTGAAGGGATAGAAGTATCCGACCAACTGAAGTTGGAAAAAGATGTATTGCGGTTGCTAGGCAGTGATTTAGAGCGGGTTCGCCCGATAGCTGAAGCACTGGACTTAATGCCTGTGAAAATCGATCTCAACCAATCGTCGCCTGATTCGCAAAATTACTATTTCTGATAGTGGTATTGCCATTAGCGCGTCAACTACTACCACCCAAACGGGGGCCATTGCTCCTGTTGGGAGTGGTGCGTCCCCATCTCGCATGAGGATGCACTATGAGTATTCAAACCCTCGACAAACTGTTGATTTGTCACATCGACTGTTCCATCTGGAGCGGTAGAAAAAAGCTAAGGCCTGAAGATTTCAGATTAGCCAATGGCAGCCAACTTCCACCGAAGGATGTTGCCAGCTTAGGGAGTAAAAAAATTTGCGACCCAGAGGCATTGGCGAACTTTGAAAGGCTTAAGAAAGAAGCGCAGCGCTTGTGTGAGCAAGTCGGTGTGCGGTTTTTAGGTGGCTATGCCGTCCCTGAAGACCGAATTGATCAGATTGTTCCAGAGCTTGACAGGATCGGTCAGGAGTTTGCGCAGTGCAAGCAGTTGTTCTTGGACAACTATGATCAGGTGACGTTTGACTGGGTTGCGAAACACCCGGAATTTGCAGATGCAATTCGGCGTGCGCTGTCACCCATCGAAGACGTGGAACAACGGCTTCAGTTCGATTATGCCATCTATCGAATGCAACCGGCTGAACAAGCTGGTGGCTTAGATGACAAGGTCAATGGCATGGGACACACCCTATTTAGGGAGGTGGCTCGTGATGCTAATGAACTGTTTGAGCGTTCCGTTGCAGGAAAGAATCAAATCAGTCAGCGTGCCCTTAATCCTCTCAAGCGATTAAGAGACAAGTTGGATGGTTTGTCATTCCTGGATCATCGAGTTCAGCCGATGGTTGAAGCGATGGACAATTTATTTGTTCGTCTGCCGAAGACCGGCCCTGTGACAGACAATCTCTATCACGAACTGATGGCGACCATTTTAATTTTGTCTGATCCAGACAAGATGAGAATGCACGGTGAAGGTCAATTGGATATCAGACAACTGATGCCCAAACCTGAACCTAAACCCGCACAGCCAGTATCTGCTCAGGCAGATAACTTACGTGCAATACCACAACCAACCGTCAGACCAAACCTTGGTTCGACTGTACCAAACTCATTTTATTTCTAACGTCCTTGAGGGCATGTTGCCCTTAAGGGCGCATGTCCTCTGAACTATGTAAGAGGAAATTATGCAATCAACCATCCATAACCCCAGCCAACTGAACCAGTTTGAACCGCATTTTCGTGGTGTGACTGATGCGGTTGAAAGTGAATCGATACCAGAAGTGGCGTGTTGTCGAACGTTAGTACAACGATCGTACTCAACACATAGTGTCGTGATCCCCAAGAACCCTGTATTGATCGCAGATGCGGACGGGCAAGGTGTTTGGGTAACGGCCATGGTGTTTGTTCCAAACATGGCATTGCAGCAAACCGCTCATGAGCGGGCCTGGCTGCAATATCAACACGAGGTGTCTACTCAGTTACAAGACCAGTATGGTCTGACATTGGATGACATCCTGAGTTTAGACCAGCTTAAAACGTCATTTGAGCAGCACGAGAGTACCGCTCAATTGGTGGCTTGGTTAGGTCAAAAATACGACCTGGTTAAGCTAAAAGCACAGGTTTAAACACTTACATTCCCAGCGGGGAAACGCTCCCGCTGAGGGAGTATTCCCCCTAATGATTAGGAGACTCCCATGAATCATCCATTAAAAAATGCACTGCCAATCGTTGCCGCCGCTTATGGCGAAAAGTTTGGTGTGAAGGTGCTTATTCAAGGACAAGATGCGTTTACCGATGGTGAGCGGATTGTGATCCCAACAGCAAACCCAGACGACCCACACTATCAACAAATAGCTTGGGGTTATCTGGCTCATGAAGCGGCGCATATTCGGCATACCAATTTTGACATGGTGAAGAAGGCGTCGTCTAAGCCGATCCGTAAGGCACTTCTCAATATTATTGAGGATGTGCGCATTGAAAACGAATTGGCAAAGGATTACCCCGGAACCCGGCGCAGTATTTCGCAAGTGATTGAGTACATGGTGGACACACAGCAAATGTGTGTACCTGAACAGCCTGAGCCTGCATCTAACTTGCAAGCCTGGTTGTTGTTTCGCTTGAGATGCCATTTTCTGGGCCAGAAAGCGCTGACGCCTTTGTATCAAGCTGTTGATGAAAGAGTGAGACAACTCTTTCCTGCCGCAGCGATGAGCCGGTTAAGCGCCATGCTGACAGCAGTGCCTAGCCTGGCATCTACAGGTGAAGTGCTGAAACTTGTCGATGCCATCGTTGCCATGTTGGAAGAAGAATCTCGTCCACCACAGGATGAGTCTGATGCTGATGGCGGTGATGACATTGGACAAGATGCGAGTAATGACAGCAATAGCAGTAGTGACAGTCAAACCCCGGAAACAAGTTCGTCTGCAACAGGGGATGCTGCTGAAACGAGTGATTCAGATAACTCTGATCAAGCTGATAATTTGCGACAAGCCTTAGAGGCCAGTGCCGCTCACTTTGAACCCGATACCTTTGCACAAGTGGCAGAAGTGTTGTCGGAACAAGCAGAAGGACATCAGGGCGTCACTCCACTCAGTTTGCCCCAAGCAGAGCAAGCTATGTTGGGTGATGAGGCTATCTTGACCTTATCGGCGTCTGAGTCGGCTCAAATTCGAGCCCGACTTAGGGGCATGGTTCAGTCCAGTCAGGACAATCGGAATCATGCCAAACGGTACGGTCTTCGAGTGGCAACTCATCGTCTTGCCGCTTCACAAGCAGGTGAGTCGAGATTGTTTATTCAAAGGCAGCCCCGCATTGCGCCTAATGCTGCTGTGCACTTGCTTGTCGATATATCGGGCTCAATGGGTAAGCCCATTGGCGAAGGTAATCGCAAGTATTTTCATGTTGCCAATGAAGCCGCTTTGGCTTTAGCCATGGCATTGGAAGGTATACCGGGTGTTGTACCTGCGGTCAGTTATTTTCCTGGTATTCATCAGGAAGTTTCTATCGCGTTATTGCCCAAGCAATCGGTTCGACATCGGGCCGCCTGTTTTGACCAAAAACCAAGAGGTTGTACGCCTATGGCACAAGCTATGTGGTTTGCGGCAAACAGTTTGTTGGCACAAAAACAGAAGCGAAAGCTAATGATAGTGCTAACGGATGGTGACCCAGATGATTGGGCTGCCACGCATGACATTGTTGACCGGTGCAGACGCAGTGGCTTTGAGCTGCTGGGGATCGGGATTCAAACACGCAGTGTTGAGAAATTCTTTCCTCGAAGCATCGTGATTAACGACGTCAAAGATCTGAAGCGTGAGTTATTCGAAGTAACACAACAACTGATAATTCAGTAACCACATCCATTTTACCACCCTGCGGGGACGATTCCGTCCCCGCCTGGGCATGGGTTCGTCTCCGTTTTTTTTGGAGACTCCTATGAAAAACAGAAAGTTCTTAGCTGGCGAAGAAGCCGGTACTTACATCGTTCCTGAGCAAGTGACTGAAGCGGATATCTTAGATATGGCGCTCAAGCTTGCCCGTGGTCGATTGAGTAAAGGTCGAAAAATTGAACAGCCATCGTCGGCGTTCTCATACCTGCAAACACTGATGCACGAGTATGAGCACGAAGTCTTTGGCGTACTGTTTCTTGATACAAAGCATCGCGTTATTCGATTTGAAGAGCTGTTCAAAGGCACTTTAGATGCAGCGAGCGTTTATCCAAGGGAAGTAACAAAACGAGCGCTAGAACTTAATGCGGCAGCAGTGATACTGGTTCATAACCATCCATCGGGTGATCCTGAACCCAGTGAAGCTGATAAACGCATCACTCATCGACTCCGTGACGCCTTGTCACTTGTTGATATTCGAACGCTTGACCATGTCGTGGTCGCATCCGAGGGCTGCGTTTCGCTTGCCGAACGCGGTTATCTTTAATGAATGGGCGCATTGCCCATTCTCCTTCATCACAAAAGCAGTCCTATCAACACACGTCATCACAGCTCGAATTTCTATTTGAGTTTGATGATGCCCCAGTCACTTGGTCTGACACGGAAATCTGGCAGTTACGCGAAGGCATTCTATTGGATGCGATCCGTGTATTGCTGGACGGTCGTGTCAGTACTCGATTGCGAAGGGATGTGTTGTCGTGGATTCAAAATGACGAATTAACGCCATTTTGCTTTCGTGTTTGCGCGATGGCTGCGGTTGTCGATCCTGATGTGCTTCGTGATTCCATCATGTGGCTATTAAGACGACATGGTATCCAGCTTGACTAACGTTCCTGCATTAACCAAACGGCTCAATGCAGGACCCAAGCTGACTTTTACCACCAGTGGTAGGAGTCGGCTTTTTACTTAAGGAGGTTATATGGCGTTACCTTTACAAATTGAAACAGTAAGGCCATATCTTAATGGCCAATGGCTTCAAGTATTAGCGGTATTGGTGCCAGAACTTGATGCCGCCATTGCTCGAAAGGGCCGTCATGTGGCTTGTCCTGTTCATGGCGGTCGTGATGGCTTTAGGCTATTCAAAGATGCTGAATATACCGGAGGTGGCGTTTGTAACACCTGCGGTATCTTTCATGATGGTTTTGAACTGTTGTCTTGGATTAATGGATGGAACTTTGCTCAGTCTATTGAAGCAATCGGCCAGGTTCTTGGTATTCAACCCGGACAAATACAAGCGCCTATTCGGCCAATACCGAGTAACGCAGTTGATTGGAAGGCTAGAAAGCAGGACGAGGACAAAGCGATTATCCATCGCTTGAATCAAACCTGGGGAGAAACGTTTTCTCTTGCAGATACTCGTGCGCAACCAGTTTGGAACTACATGCATCGTCGTGGCATTGTTACCCGGCTTCGTCCTGAATGGGATTCGGTGCTGAGGTATCATCCAAACTTGCCTTACCATGATGAAGATGGCTTGTTTATCGATAGCTACCCAGCGCTGCTAGGTAAAATCGTTACTCAGCAAGGGCGTTCGGCCACGTTTCATCGGATCTACCTAAGTGAAGATGGATTCAAAGCGCCGGTTGAAAAGCCTAAAAAGATGATGCCGATACCAAGTGACAGAACAATCACTGGTGGTGCCATTCCGATAGGTGAGCCTGGTGAGGTATTAGGTGTTTCTGAAGGCATCGAAACAGCTTTAGCGGTTACCAGAGCTACGGGACAGACATGTTGGTCGGTTGTGAATGCAACGCTACTGGCTAGGTTTGAACCACCAAGTAATGTGAAAATGCTGTACATCTGGGCAGATCACGATCTCTCTGAGACCGGCCTGAATGCAGCGAATGAACTCAAGAAAAAAGCCTGGCAAAAAGGCATTCTGACACAAGTTCTGATCCCTCCGATACCAACGTCACTTGGCGTGAAAAGTTGGGATTGGAATGATGTGCTGAATGTTTACGGTGCCATGGGCTTTCCGAAAGTTCATATCTGATCCAAGGGGCTTCGGCCCCTTTTTTTGCGCCTTGCATATTTGAAAAAACATGGAGAATGAAAAATAGATAACCAATAGGAGAAACAAACATGATGGTATTAACCCTGTTAACAAAGCAGACTGATGGTGAGTTTACGGTTTACTGGAAGACCGGCCTTCGAAGAGGTGGTGAGCTAAAGGTCGATTTAGGTGAGCAATACGACAAGTTACCTGAGCAGCAAAAGCTAATTGCAGCTGAGCTTTATGCTATTCACTACCTATTGTCAGTGAAAGAGGTGATGGGGAGTAACCGAGGCGGCAATGGGCTTCAAATCCGAGTCAGTAAAGGAGCCATCAAAAAGTTACAGAAACAACGCTCAACTCAGCATTCACTTTACAGCCTGACCAGGTTCTTGCTCACCCGTTACCAAGAAGCACAGATATCGGTAGAGAAACGGGAAGATTGGCTCTCATATTCCTTCGAAGAATACAGCGTCGATAATGCTACCGTGAGAGAAATCGATGAGGTCATCAACGTTCCGAACATTGGGCCTGTCGTGGTGACTCGTCATGCACTGGAAAGGTTTGTGGAACGGCTTTCAGGCGGTGTACCTAAGCATCCTTGGAAGGCTTTGTGCAAAAAGCTGCTATGCTCAGGGCTAACTAAAGCACAGTTACCAGGACGCGTCGCTATCCAAAAATCAAAAAAATATGCACAAGAGGCCGAGTTCTGGCAGCATGTGGGGAGCAAGATATACTTTGTTATGATTCCTGGTGGCTCAATTAAAACGTTGGTGACGGTTTTTGCAGTAAAGTGAACTAATGTAGTATTCGCACTTTATGAATATTACTTATGTGCCAAGAGCGGACATTCGTTCCAATATTTACTCAAATTACTTACTGTAATTAAGAACATTTATTTTCAAAAATCCCGACACGCTTTGTTAGACCGAAGTTTCCGTATTTTTCACGATTATTAAAATTTGCGTGTACCCATAAACCATTGTAAATAATCGAATTACGATGTAATGTCATCAACATCAAATTTACAAAGGCGGAAAATTCCGTGTTTAAATACGGATATTTCCGCCCAATAAGTGTTAACCTCTGAGGAAGAATTGTGAAACTATCACTAATGGTAGCTATATCGAAGAATGGAGTTATCGGGAATGGCCCTGATATTCCATGGAGTGCCAAAGGTGAACAGCTCCTGTTTAAAGCTATTACCTATAACCAATGGCTGTTGGTTGGACGCAAGACTTTTGAATCAATGGGAGCATTACCCAACCGAAAGTATGCGGTCGTAACACGTTCAAGTTTTACATCTGACAATGAGAACGTATTGATCTTTCCATCAATTAAAGATGCTTTAACCAACCTAAAGAAAATAACGGATCATGTCATTGTTTCAGGTGGTGGGGAGATATACAAAAGCCTGATCGATCAAGTAGATACACTACATATATCTACAATAGACATCGAGCCGGAAGGTGATGTTTACTTTCCTGAAATCCCCAGCAATTTTAGGCCAGTTTTTACCCAAGACTTCGCCTCTAACATAAATTATAGTTACCAAATCTGGCAAAAGGGTTAACAAGTGGCAGCAACGGATTCGCAAACCTGTCACGCCTTTTGTACCAAAAGCCGCGCCAGGTTTGCGATCCGCTGTGCCAGGCGTTAGCTTTCAGGAGAAGTATGAAGTTTTATCTCTTTATCTTGGTGATTTTTAGCTCGCAAGTTACTTATGCCGAAAGCCTTAGAAAAGTGCGACTAGATGACACTAAAATTTGCTATCCATCTAGTTTTTCACCGGATAGTTCATTTATGAAAGCATTTCTTGCACCTATCGCTGACGAGCTCGATAGTTCGGATGGTCAAGAATTGATATACATCCCAGCTCAAAATATTAAGGCTAAGGTTTCGGGATACACATTAAGCCATATCAACAGTAATGGGGTAGATTTTGAGCATGAGCTAATGGGGTTGGCATATGCAAGCTCACAGATTGGCAATCCTAATGGAATGGCTGAAGCCGCTTGGAACGTTTACGACAAAAGAGATACCGTGTATGTGGAAAAAGACCCAAGCCTGCCGTTTTATCGTGTTTATGAGTATCACGAGCCTCTGTTTATGTGGCACCTTGTTCGATCTGCGCCTTTGAAGAACCCAGGAAAAGCTATTCCATCGGACTGGTATATAGGCCATTGCTCTGAATCGGCAGGCAGCTTTAGCTGCAAACAAACAATTAATTTTGAATCCATATTCTATGAATATGAGCTACAAGCACATGATCTACATCTTCGTAGCGAAGTCAGCGAAGCCGTGAAATCGCTGTTTAAAGAGTGGAAGCAGAACTGTGAAAAAAGCTAACAAGCGCAGGCACGGCGACGCCTTTTTCGTTGCGGCTTCGCCTCCACTACAAAGCCGCGCGTGCTGCGGGCGTTATGTAGCACTATGAAATCAGCGTTATTTTTAACCTCAATTTTCCTTTCACTCGATTGTGTCGCAAGTGATGTGGAATTTATGATTAGTAGTAATGGACAAGGAACTGTGCATTTAGTTACCGTGCTTGGTTCTGAGCAGTCAGAGGCAGAGCTTACCAAACGGTGGCATGAGAAAGTCCAAAGCTTATGTTCTGCCGGGGTAAGTAAAATTGAGCCAAGCGATAAACCTCTATTCAGGAAAAATAGTTGTGGTGATGCTGTAGAAGTCATAGACGGCAAACAGAAGTGCGAGGAGATTCAGGCGCATGTATTTGGTAAAGTCATCTGCAATGCTACATAACAAGGCGCATCACTCGCAGCCCTCGGCTGCTGGGACGTCAAACGCTAACGCGTTTTTCCGCCCGTGTGCTTTGCGTTATGCCTAAAAAGGAAAATGGAATGCGCATCAATTTCTTACTAATAGTTCTTGCCTTTCTGAATTCGAGCATTGTGGTAGCGCAGGAATGCAAAATTCCGTCATCTGACAATCCCAATGTGACTTACTCTATAAACCCTAATGTCACATACAAATGGAATCCTGACGTTACTTACGCCATCAATCCAAATGTCACCTATTCAATAAACCCCAAC
The DNA here is from genome assembly GCF_020271745.1 of Providencia alcalifaciens. Classification (NCBI taxonomy): domain Bacteria; kingdom Pseudomonadati; phylum Pseudomonadota; class Gammaproteobacteria; order Enterobacterales; family Morganellaceae; genus Providencia; species Providencia alcalifaciens. The sequence continues at coordinate 2,125,561 of NZ_CP084296.1, forward strand.
GTCACCTACAAATATAATCCAAATGTTACGTACTCCATCAACCCAAACGTAACCACAAAATTAAACCCGTACATCGGCGACTGGACAGGGTACTTCGTTTGCACTCCAGATGGTGATCTCATTGGTGCTAGTGTAATTGCCAATGAAGATGTCATGGTTATCTATACAGGTAGAAACTGGATTGGCCATTTCGTAACAAATAAGAAAGGTGGCTTTAATTATTTTAATCGTGAAAATGAGTGGAAAGGGTTTTTGGTGCCAACCAGCTCGGGCGGATTTGCATTCTTTAATAAAGAAAAAGAATGGGTGCTTTCATTAACAAAATAGGCATAACAAATAGCTTCACCGGACAAAATACTCGCTGCGCTCGCATTTTTCCGGTGAGCTAGGCGTTAACTTCTAAAACCAAAATATGCGCACAGTTAAAGTAAGGCACTTGTATGGAGTAGGAGAAACTTCCGCTCCATGGGAAAATCACCCTTTGGATGAGTTTATTTTCATGCATCCATTTTTAGGGTTTGCTCTCGCATGCTTCAAGGTTATGCCACCTTTAGCCGTGCTAAATGATGCGTTCTGCAAGTCAGAGTCAGATGCAGGCATGAGCGGAGGAGTCGAATGGAAGTCATTCGAAATTGACGCTGAGGAATATTCGGAATTAGTAGAGGTTTTATATACTGACCCCAAGCGAGGCATAGTGCTTGATGAAGAACTCAATAAAATTGAAACATTTAAAGAATGGAACAATAAAGCAATGTCAAAGTACAACCCAAGAAAACGGCAAAAAAGTTAACAAGTCAAAGCACGCGGACTTGGTAAAGCTGTCACCTTTTTTGTTCCAAAAAAGCCGCCAACTTCACCAAGCCGGTGTTTGAGGCGTTATGTGCTCTAAAGGAGTCAAGTTCGTCGCATGTGGATGAAAAATATTAAGAGTGCTGTTTCGGAAGCAATAGGCTCACACAGTCAGTGTTGCTTTTGTGGTGAGCTGATTAAGGATGCGATACCTGTTGTAATGAGTTTAGATCTTGGGGATGGGCAAGTTCAGTCGATGTATGCACATGGCATGTGCTTGCAAGAAAAACTCCATCCGTCGGTACCGTTTATTGCCCCTAGTGAAATTGATCATGATTAGTCTAAGTATGGGGTTTGCACATAACAAGGCGCATCACTCGCGGCCTGCGGCCGCTGGGACGCCAACCCGCTGCGCGGCTCGTCGCCCGTGTGCTTTGCGTTATAAGCCATCAATAAACTTAATCAGGGATAGATGAATGAAGAAAGTGATATTAGTTGTTCTGCCAATTTTAATGGCGAGTTGCGCTTCTACACCTAGTGTCAAACCTAAAGTTTCTATCGCTGTCTCACAGGCAAACCAAGAGGCTAAGATTACCGTCTTGGACAAGCTTTCAAAATCCGACAAATCTATGCAAAAGCTTGCAAATATGAGTGCGCAAGGGGCGGCGGCCTCTTTGGGATGCCCTGACAATCAAGCTACAGTGGCTTGGGAAAACAATGGTAATGCCATTATTTCAGATGAAAATCCAAATGCAAAAGTGGTTACACTGCTGGTTAAGTGTGCAAATAGCTTATAACAAGGCGCTGTTGTCGCCACTATCGTGGCTGGGACGGCTTACGCTGCGCTCCAGCCACCCCAAAGCTTTGCGTTAACTTTCTATGAAATCAATCAGTCTCTATGATTTAGAACAACCAGCATTAATCCTGTTGGATAGTGGCGGCGCAAAATATATGAACCAAGTTGGCGGGACAGCATGTTTGCAGAAATCGGAACATGGATATCTATATCCAATTTCAAATGACCACAATAATGGCTTACTTGACATTAAACTGAGTGAGGCTTGCAGAGATCTCGCAGTTCTTACGGATGAGTCAGCTCTCAGGCTTGAAAGCTGTCTATCTCATTTGGTGGAGCTAGATATTAAAGTTCAAACTAGTAGGCTTGCGCATAGCTCAGAGGCTTGGGTTTATGTCTTTTCCAGCCTTGGGGACGCTGTTTTAACTTGGTGCAACAGTGATTAAAGTTAACAAACGCAATCAAAACGGGCTAGCGCCCTCGACTCGCTCCGCTCGCGTTTGTTGCGGGCGTTATGTTTTTCTGGAGTTTGTTTGAAGCCGTTACGTTCGATGTTTAAGTCACCTGAAAACTTGCTGAGAGCAAACTTTAAGGCATTGGACAAAAGTGAAGTTAGAGTTTTGTTATCTCGATTGCTCGGTGCTGAGTACAGTGCTCACCCAATTAAAAGTAACAAACGGCTTAACTCTTACTTTTTGCGTCTTAAATGGAAGCGTGTCAAAGTTGCAAAACACTATGAATCGATTGGCGGTGTCATCGATCCAATCGCAAAACAATGGGCATTGCCAATGGGGAAAAGATGGCCAGGAACAATCGCGCTAATCAAAGACAGAGTGCAAATAAAAACATAACAAGGCGCAGCACTCGCGGCCTGCGGCCGCTGGGATGCCAACCGCTGCGCGGTCGTCACCCGTGTGCTTTGCGTTAGGCATACACAATGAGCCGTAGATACCTCAATCTTCAGGAAGCAGAGTTGGCACTTAAGCGAGGAAAAGCAGTTGAGTGCTTTCTTGGTGGCTGCGAACGGGACAGCCGTGCTGGTATTCAGTGGCTGAGCATTCGAGGTTCCAAATCCGAAATAGATGTTTCAATTTACGAAACGGCTGATTTGGGGGATGAATCATTCCTTGATATTTATGAGTTTGGTCCACTTGATCCAGACCTAGAGCTAGAGGATGCCAATGAGGTCAAATCGCTCACTTCATTTGGCCAAGCGATAGAGTTTATTGAGCAACGATTCGCAGGATCATCTGAAAGGTTGGTGAACGAACTAATGATTCAAGACGAATATGCCGAGTATATTTCGAGAGGCAGGAGGTAGAAATGCCTAACAATCGCAGGCACAGCGACGGCTTTTTCGTTCCGGCTTCGCCTCCACTACAAAGCCGCGCGTGCTGCGGGCGTTAGAGCACTCGCATGAAAGCATGTAGATACTTAACAATTTTGATTAGCTTGTTTTTACTAGGCTGTGTAAATAAACAAATAAATTTTGATACCGGAACTGGCTTTGCGTGCTTTGATGAACCCAAATGGCCAAACGACAAAAAGCAGTACTACCTATGCGTGTTTGAGTTAAATACTGTTAGCCCGCATTATTCAAAAAGTGACCGAATGGTTCTAGTAAATAAATTCATAGAAAAGATTGGTAAAGAATGTACTGTATCAGAAGGTCAAGAAATGGTTGATCCAAAAGCTGAGACTGACCACGTTATGTTTTTAATGGTGCATCATGTTCGATGCAATTAGCCCGTGCTCTAACAAGCGCCATCAAAACGCCGCTTCGCGGCTCGACTCGCAACACGTTGCTCGCGTTTGTGGCGGGCGTTAGGAATACAGGGAATGTATCGCACAGAAATGGAATCGCTGGATAAAATTATCAACGAGCTATCTAATCCTCTAAGTAAGGATGATTGTGCACATTCATGGACTGAAGAATCTAGAATGGCAATTCTCAAGTACTTCCAAACAACCAGATCTGAAATCAAAGCTGGAAATAAAAGTCCTGCGATTAAGGGGCTTGTTCGAGGCCTAGATGCCTGGGGTGTATCAAGCGGAAGTCTTTGGGAGCAATGTATGGCGGTTAACCACAAATTAAGGGTAGCGGGCCATGCAGAGTAATGTATTCCTAACAATCACAGGCAGTAAAGCTACGGCCCTTCGGGCCTCCGCGGGACGTCTTACCTTGTGCGCCTTTTGCGCGGGTCGCTACGCTCCCATTTTCGCGCAAAAGGCGCACAAGGTAAGCCGCCCCTGCTGTGGGCGTTAACGTCCGCAATTCGCTCGCAGCGGTCTGACTGCTCGGTGCCAAAAGCAGACAAAAATAGAAACCCTAGGTATTTTATTTGGTAGTATCTGTCTACATACATGTTAACCTGATAATCTTAAATTGGTGCTTTGATTTATGCTCGACGCATTATGTATTCGTTCTTATAGCACTAAGCCCACCAATCACTCACATGACTATTACCAATTGGTTTTGCCACTCCGTGGCGTGATAGTTATTAAAGTCGGAAGTTTTAGCGGCAGAGTCGCAGCGGGTGAATGTGTAGTAGTAAGGAAGCATGAAGCACATCTTTTTAATGCAAACCCTGAAGCGCTATTTGTCGTCGCAGATATGAGCGAGCTTCCTGAAAATATTAATTTTTTTGATGGTACTGTTTTCACGATTTCAAAATCACTTTCCTGCTATCTGTCATTTATAGAAGCGCAATTACAGCTTCAGCTAAATGCTGAACTAGAGCGATCTATGTACAAAACATTTTATCTCTTGCTAGCAGAACAGGAACTGCTTCCGAAGCTGGATAGTCGTATTGTCAGCGCAATGCGCTACATTCAAGAGAACCTTCAAGAGACGTTAACGATAAACCTACTAGCAAAAGTAGCGTGCCTTAGCAGCACACAACTTAAATTTTTATTTAAAAAGCAAACTGGTTTGACTGTGAATAGCTATATCACCAAGTTACGGATGGAAAAAGCTCAGGCAGTGCTTAGACATACGGATTTTACTGTTCAACTGGTCGGTGAAATGGTCGGCTATCCTGAGCTATCCGCATTTAGCCGTAAATTCACTCAATACTTTGGATTTCCTCCGACGCATTTTAAGAAATAACTTCCGTCTGAATCGACAACAAATACGTCCTTATAGCCAAATGTTTAATCTATAACACTTGTACCATCTCACCACTTTGGTTAATTGGTAGTTAAGGATAGCGGCGATGTCAATAAATTCTCGTTTTAACGGCACTCTGGCAATTGTCTTTGCGAGCTTGCTTTGGGGAACAACGGGGACGGTAGCTCATTTCGCATCGAACGTAAGCCCTTTAGCAATAGGCGCTTTCGCTATGGGGTTTGGTGGCATTTTTTTATGTGCTAATGCCGCAAAGAGCTTAGTGCATGACTTATCAAAAATGCGAAAAATGCCGGTTATCCTTGTTGCTGGGAGCATATGTGTAGCGGTGTACCCGTTAGCATTTTATACATCTATGCGCTGGTCTGGCGTTACTATAGGTACTTTAGTATCTATCGCTAGTGCACCGCTTTTTTCAGTGATTCTGGAGCGTCTTTTTTGCCAAAAACCTTTCTCTTGGAAATGGGGAGTTAGCTTCGTGTTAGGTGCTGGAGGTGTTTTGTTGTTGAGTTCAGGAAAAACATCAAGGGAAGTCATCGAGATGGATACTCACCTACAGCAAATTGGTGTTTGTCTTGGCTTGGTAGCTGGACTGACTTATGCAGGTTATTCATTGGCAGTGAAATCCATGATAAATTCGGGAGTCAATTCAAGATCTGCGATGGCTGGGTTATTTGGTCTTGCAGCACTCATCCTATTACCTTCATTAATTGTTACCGGCGAAAACCTGTTCGTTTCAGCCGGAAATACAATTGTTGCTCTTTATATGGCTATTATCCCCATGTTTTTTGGCTACTTATTATATGGTTATGGGCTTCGGTCTATCGATGCAAGTAAGGCAACGTTGATCACTTTAATAGAGCCATTAATTGCTGCACTTTTAGCAGTCTGGATTCTTGACGAAACATTTAGACCAATAGGTTGGCTGGGTATGATGCTTGTGTGTGCATGCCTATTAATCCAGTCAGTCAAAATAGAGAGCAGAGCTTCAAGTTGATCTCTTAAGCGACTAACCGACAAAATGCTGCATGAAGTAATAGCGCTCATAAGGAATAGGTATTCGGCGTAATGTCCGCTTTTCGCTCAAAGCGGTCCAATCATAAATTTGGCTCGTTAAAATTAGCTGTTGTTACTGGTCACAACAGCTAGTCAGAAAAACACACGATTCATTCATCTATCTGGCCAATCGCTCTTACCGGGATCATTAGCATGTTAGCTCTATGAAATTTTCTGGAGCTGACAATGAGAACCCCCTTGTTCCCTTGGTTCATCCTATGGGTGACCATCCCAATCATTATTTTCTTGCTATTCATCTTGCCCGCCCATGCCAGTGATGGACCATTCTATCAGCGTGGTCAGGAAGGCTGGTTTTGGTATCAGGTTATTCCTGAACCTGAGCAGCCTGATGAGCTGATAGAGCCGGAAACTGGTGTCGTGGAGTCCAGTCAGAGCGAACTAAAGCCCTTCAGTGCCGCATGGTTCCGAGAGCATATGCAATCGTTCATGGACAAGGCAATTGATGAGCCGACGAATGAGAACGTCAGGGCTTATCTGTATCTTCAGCGCGTCATGATGGATAAGGGTTCACAGTTTGCTGATGTTAGTCAGCAGGTGGTCATGGGCGATCCTGTTTTGGATGAAATCAGTCGCAGACCCTTGGCGACCTATGCTGCCAATCGGATGGATCGAGAAGCTGGCGCTCAACGCGATGTAGCTTTAGGTGAAGTAGCAAAACGGGCTGGCTTGTTCTTCTTCTATCGTTCGGATTGCCCTTACTGCCACGCTCAAGCGCCTATCATCGAATCCATGGCTTTGAACTACGGTTTCGAGGTGTTTGCTATTGCTGTCGATGGCATGCCTTTACCGGGTGGAGAGTTTCCCAATTACAAAGTCGATTCAGGACAAGCACAATCCTTGTCCGTTACGACTGTCCCTGCCGTGTTCTTAGTTGATCCGCCTAATGTCATCACTCCGATTGGCCAAGGCGCAATGAGCCTTGATGAGCTCAATAATCGAATCATTCTTGCAGCCCATCAAGCCGGTTGGATTGACGATCAAACTTACTATGCCACTAGACCTGTTCAGCCAGGCGTGTCACTCGCGATGTCAGCCCAAGAGCTTAACGAGAAGATATTGCAGGACCCTGAGTTCCTTGTTCGCTATCTGCGTGCACAAGGAGGGTTATAACAATGAAAAAAGTATTCCGAGTATCGCTAATCGCCTGTGCGATTGGTTTTTCATCTATGAGCCAAGCAAGCTTGCAACAGGAGATGAACCAGTTGTTTGGTTCAATGACCAACACTACTGCGCCTGGCGTATTCGAGAGTCAGCGGCGTGGCGTTATATCTGGAGGAAGTGTTGTTGTCCGTAACAGAATCATGAACGAGAACCTCGTCTCTATGGTGCCTCCGTCATTCCAAGCCGGTTGTGGCGGCATTGATATGTTCGCTGGAAGTTTGTCATTTGTTAATGCAGATCAGTTTGTTCAATTACTCCGTTCTGTTGCTGCAAACGCCAAGGGATACGCATTCCAATTAGCGCTCAGTGCTATGTGTGAGAAATGCTCTCAGCACATGGAGACACTGCAAAAGAAAATCCAGCAGTTGAACGAGTATTTCGGCAATTCCTGTCAAATGGCTCAGGGAGTCGTGAACGATACCCTGGCTGCTTTTGGTAAAAAGGGGCAAACAGAAGCCAGCATGTTGAGCTCACTTAAAGGGGCTGGAGACGTTTTTACCAGTTGGAGTGAATCCAATGGTAAGAACCCATATGAGAACGCTTCGAGTGTCGCGGCATCTGATGTGAACAAAACGATTAAAGGTAATTTGGTTTGGCGAGCATTGAAACGTCACTCGGCATCAAGCTGGTTTGCATCGGGGGATGACCGTTTTCTTGAAGCGGTTATGTCGGTGACTGGTTCGATCATTGTTGGTGATCTTGCTAATGCCGCTGATGGCCAAGGTAAAGCCCCAAAACTGACCAGGCTGAATGGCAATAAAGTGACTATTGAGAATCTAATTCATGGCGGTAACGTCGCTATGTACCGATGTGACACAGTGACGCAAGACGGTTGTCTGAACCCAACAATCACTAATGTGACTCTTACCGGGTTATCAACTCAGGTAGAAAATTTACTTCTTGGTACAGGTTCTAGTAACGGCATTATTTTTAAGTTTGCTCGAAATACAGGGGCTGCTAGCACCACCGAAAAGGCTTTTATGACCTCGGCTCCCGCGAGCATTGGCGGCATGATTCGAACACTTTCTGCATTAAATGAAGGGGCTGCTAGGTCGTTTGCTTCAAGAGCGGCACCATTTATTGCTGTTGAGATGGCCCGGGCATTGGTTGAAGACATGCTCAATGCAGCTAGAAGCACCTCTGGTGTAGAAGATCATGCCTATGCGAAGTTGTTAACTGAAGACCTCGAACGTGCACGTCGCCAAATCAATGAGGAGTACGCCGCGTTACAGCGAAGATACGGCTCAGAGCAAGAGTTGCTGGCGCATTTTAATCAGGTGATTCAGACCATTCGCAAGCAGCGTTATTACACCGTTAAATCTACGGCACTGGGGGAATAGGTCATGTGGGAGATCTATTCCATCGGGGATTCGGCATTTTTAGAGCAGGTCTTGAACGCTGTCGCGATGATCACTGGTACAGGCGACTTTACTTCAATGGTTCGGATTGGCTTGCTCATTGGGGTATTGATGGTCTCTGTTCAGGCCTTAATGCAAGGCGGTCGTGGGATTAACTTTCAACATGTTTTAGTCTCATGGCTAGTCTTTGCAACCATGTTTGGGCCCAGTACCCGAGTGAGCATTGAGGATGCGTACACGGGACAAGTTCGAGTGGTTGATAATGTGCCCATCGGTGTTGCTGCCGCAGGTAGTACGATTTCGACTGTTGGCTTTCAAATCACGCGATTGTTTGAAACGGCGTTCTCAACTCCCGCCATGACGGAATACGGCTTTGCATCCAGTTTACAGTCACTGATTAAAGTGAGAAAACAGGTGATGGATCGCTCTGGGTTGGGTGATGCAAATCGTGTCGCCGGTTCTGACATTGAACAATCGTGGTTTAACTACATCAAAGAATGCACCTTGATTGGCATCGACATCGGCCAAAAGAACCTAGATCAGGTGCTGAGTGATCCTAACCCGATGACTGCGATTAGGTTTGATTCGCGCATATATGGCACACGCATCATGCTCAGTGGTAGCAGTAGCGATCTGGACTGCACCGATGCCTATAGCCAACTGAAACTCATGACAGAATCAACCTTCATTCCGAGGCTTAAACAGGTTCTGTCAGCCTCATTGGGGACTTCGTCAGCCACTGACACTGATGACGTGATCCGAAATGCACTGAATAACCTTGGTTTGGCTTCGGTTAACACCCAAGAGTACATGACCGCGTCAGTGCTTTTGCCTATTTATGAGCAAAGCGTGACGGGCAAGTATATGGATGATCAAGCTTTCACCGCCGCCGTTATGGTTAATCAAGCGATTGAACAGCGCAATACACAATGGGCGGCGGAGCAGACTCTTTTCCAAAGTATCGTTCGTCCGATGATGACGTTTTTTGAGGGTTTCATTTACGCCATCACCCCTTTGATGGCCTTTGTGATAGCCCTTGGCCAAATCGGGATGCGAATGGCTGGGAAGTACTTGTTAATCCTGCTTTGGATTCAACTTTGGATGCCTGTCATGGCTATCATTAACCTGTATATTCATTTAACCGTTGCAGGGAAAATGTCGGCTCTTGATGCCTTTGCAGGTACAGAAGTGCCATCTTTTGCTGGGATGATGCAGATGGATTCAGTGCTGCAAACCTGGATAGCTACTGGCGGCATGTTGGCGTCGAGTGTTCCGGCAATTTCGCTCATGCTCGTGTATGGCTCAGCAATAACTGCAACCCACTTGGCTGGACGTCTTCAAAACGGTGATGCCATTGATGAAAAGATGGCAAGTCCAGATGTCGCGAAAAATGCCCCGGTAATGCAATCACAGTCAATGTTCCAGAATTCAGCCCTTACGGGTTCTGCTATGACCGGAGCGTCAAACCTACTAAGCAGTTTCTCTGTAGGAAACGCAGTGGGTTCAATGGTCGGCTCTGCAAAAGAATCCATGACTCAGGCAACCCAAGCCTTTAGTCGTCAGGTTGGAAATACTATGAGTCGAACTTTTGGTGAAAAGCTAAGTTACGACAACCTGTCTTCGGTTGGACGTCAGATCGGCTCATCTAACTCCGCATCTAGCGCCGTTGTTAATCAGGTTACTGATGACCTGCAAACTCGGTATGGTTTTGGAGACGATAAAAAAGATGCTGTACGTGGCTTGGTATCTGGCGTGTTATCGGGAGGCCTAAGGGTCGGTGGCGATGGAACTATTACAAATACCGGTGATAAAGAAGTAGCAGATAAAGGGTTCTTGGGAAGATTACTTGGTACAGGGGGGAATGACTCCCCACAAGGTAACTTGCCTGGAGTCGATAAGCCTGAATCCTCAAGAGTGCCAAAAATATCACGGTTACGAGCAGGCTTGGATTTAGGTGGAAACTTTAGTGGCCAAGTTGAGTCGTCAGAGGGCAGTTCTCGGTCAACGACCGCAAATACGCTCACTGGGGAGATGAAAAGCTTGGCATCAAGTGATTCACGACGTGCAGAGTATCGCGATGCAATGGTTAAGGACCTTTCAGATTCAAGACGTTCTGGCATTGAGATGTCCTTGTCTAACCAAGACTATCAGTCACTTCAGAGTTCAGCACAAGATGTTATCACGGCATCAAACCGTTTTAGTGAGCTTGATCAGGCCAGCTACAGTCTATCAGGACAAAGGAACACGGATGGTGCGACGTTAACTCGATTAGCAGCGGATAATCCTGAAGTCATGGATTATTTAGGTCGCTATATGAACCAGCATGTTGAAGCAGGTAACCGATTACGTGAAAACCTTCCAATGTATCAGCGCTTGCTACCTGATGATAATCAGGCGTATGTGGCCGCAGCTATGGAGTCTTTAACCTATAGCAACTCCTCAACGCCCGCTGAACGAGACAATGATTATCAAGCAGCAATGACTGTTATGGCCATGGCTACCGGAGCCGATTTACGATCAATTCAACCGCGCTCTAATGAAGGCTTGTCATCAGCTGCACCTACTTTTGGTGGCATTCAAAGCCAAGTGGAATCGGGTGTATTGGGCGGCTACGAGGATGCTGCAACTGTTCAAACGCAGTTCAACTCAGCTCAATCAGCTTACCAAGCCAATCTGTCTGGTGTTGATGGGCAACTAAATACACATCAACAACAAGCCCAGCAGGCCGTAGCTTCTGACACAAGTACCTATCAATCTGAACTAAACAGTGCAGCTGGCTCTCAGTGGCGATCTCGCATTATGGCTGATGATAGCGGAGTCTCTGGTGCTGAAATGTTCTTTAACAGCGCCAGTGCTATTGGTGATTTCAGTGGCAAGCATACTGATGCAGCACTGCATACCTTGAATCATTTTGGCGAAGATTATGAGAGTTACAAAGAACAGGCGCTTGAAGATCCTGGCTCACGAGGTTTCTTGCACAATGCTACGGTGGCCAGCAAATCAACATGGGATGGCTTAAAAGCAGCCGTTGACGCAGGAACCTCTTTGGAAAACCCATTGACGGCGTTTAATAATGCATACAGTGGATCGAGTTCGCAGTATGCCTCCGAAGTAAACTGGGGCACTAAGTCTGAAGCCATGTTGGCTGGGGCATTTGGTGCGGCAGTTAACAATCGATATGGTGAGTTCTTAGAACAGTATGCCGATGATTTTAAACAGGAAGCATACAGCGAAGGGCAGAGAATGGGATTGACCCCGATTCAAAGTCAAGTGTTCGCTCAAGCTTTCAATGAAGGTTTGGCGGGGCGTGTATTCAACTCTGAAGACTCATCGAGTTGGTCGCCTGAGATGCTTGGCCTAAGGGAGCAAATGCTAAATGAGTATCGTCAAAAGGATGAGAGTGGCGCTTACATCCCCGACAGTGTGTCCGAAGAAGATAAAGCATTTGTGGATAAGCAGATTGCAGTGATCTCAAATGCATCCCTTGCGGGAGATTATGCTCAGAACAACTTGATCGATATTAGGGCCTATAACCAGGCATCAGGAAGGAACTGAAAATAGAAGGTAGCCAGCTTGTGGTGAGCTGGCTATTTTTTTGGCCTTTTTGGGAGGAGAGATGAGCGACCGTCTGCAAATTCGTTTACCCAGTACCAATATTTTTTTTCGCTCAGGCTTAGTTCTCGACCGGTATCTTTCAGTTGTCTTTGAAATAAATGGATTAGTCCGCTTAAGCCTAAGTAAGTTAAACCGACACATAAAATTGCCCAACTCGCTTGCCAATATGCAATTGCTAAAAACATAGTGGTGATGGTTATAAGGCCGATAGGACTAGCCGTTGCTTTGAATCCCAAGTAGCTGAAAAAAACGATGGTGCAAATCAGAAATGGCAAAGCCGCTAACTTGGCAAATGCCGTTAATATTTCTGATGGAAAAAAATGAGCCGCAGCCAAAGTCGCCAGAAAAAGCCCCAGTGATATAAACCAGCAGCGTGCTGGTAAAGATTTAAGTATGTTTGTCATCTTCTTAGTACTCTCAAAGTGCACGGGAGGTGCACAATCAAATTATGTGTCAGCATGTTAGTTCTCAAAAAGTGCTCTAGTGGTTTGCTCGGCCATAATTACGCACACAGGACATTTAAGCTGAATGCGCTGTTGAGATACCGTCAAATACAGACTACCGCATCGACACCGGTGTAAGGATGCAAGCTGTGATCTTAAATCACGAGCTAGAACCCAACCTTCATTGATGGTTAGTTTTTTCCAGGGGATCTCAGCTGGAAGATCTGCTTCTTTTCTTGCAACCAAGTACGCATCGTAAGCCTTCATCAAAGCATCAATATTTAATTGCTTGTAGACATTGTCACCACCAATATTGACATAAAGCGCCATCAGCAGGGAGCCTTCAACTAAGGCTCTTCTGCTTTTAACAATGGCATCAGATTCTGGCAATTGACCAGGACAAGGTGACTTGCCAGTCACTTCTTTGTGAAGCCTTCTGATAATGTGGATTGGCAAACCAGTATCGAGCGCGATTATGGTTGTTCGAAATCCGTACTTAATAAGCAGCGAGGCTCGGGTAAATTGCTCACTTTTGGACAGGTTATCAATCATGCATCCCCCTTGTTGTTTAGGGTTGATAATAAATAAGCGATTCTTGGGATACCTGTGCCTTTGCTCTTCACCATCTCAATCAGTTGGCTTTGGTTACCCCTTGGTTGAAACAGCATGAATGATGAGGTCGCCACTCGTTGCAGGTCGTCAACACCAGCATTAATCAGTGCATCAACCACATCGCGTGTAAGTCCAAAGCGCAAGACCGCCTCTTGCGGATCAATTCGCGCTAATTCTCGTGCTGCGTGCAGGTACGCCAAATTTAATTGATAGAAGTCTTGTTGATTGGTTGTCATTGACGGACCTCCAGTTCATGTAAAATATTGCGATAAATAGAAAGCACTCTTTGTCCATACCAGCGTGCTCGCTCTTCGTTCCAACTGTGATAGCGGCCTATGCCAAGCTCTAAATCGTTTGGTGAAGACTTGATTGCTTCGGCCAAAATATTTGAGCCGACCGTAAGGTTGGTGATGGGGTCTAGCAGTTCTGCCGGTGAGCTCACACGATGCCCATGCCAATGCAAATTGATTTGCATAAGGCCAATATCGAGCTGGTATTTTTCACTCTCTTGCAGAGCCTGGTTTAACAGTTGTTCTGCTTCTGTCTGAGATTTGGCGTAGGTTGCATTTGAACCATTGCGAATTGCGTATGGCCATGGACTGGTCATGTTAAGACCACGATGTGAGGCCGACTCAGCCAAGGCAACGGCGTAGAGCATGACTGGATCAATACCAACGCTTTGTGCTGCTTTTTCCCACTGATAGCCCGGAAACGCATAGACTGAAGTGCTTGCAGACATGGCTATCACTAGGGCAATGGTTTTTGCTTTAATCGTTTTCATTTTTGTCCTCTAATTGATTTCCGAGAAGCGCCTGAATGGCTTTCGGGCTTATTCTTTTCAAAGGCACTGCGCTAAAGTCAGCGATGCCTCTTGTATAAACTTGTGCTGCTTTTGACCAGTCGCCCACGGCAACAGGCGCTTGCATATCAAATCCTTTTTGCTGGTTCTGATGGTCTGCAATACCCTGTAATAGCCTTGGGTATTCACCCACTTCGTCCCGCAGCAAGTAAGCCTGGTAGCGTGTTAAAAACTCTTTTTGCTTAAAGGGGTATTCCCTGTCATCAACCTTGCAGAGTTCAACCCATCCACCCATATCTGAAATCACGCGGTGGATAAGCGCATCGTCAAACATCACTGATGTCCAAGCGCCAACCTGACGAACAGCCTTGTCAACTTTGTTCCAAGCAATCATTGCTCTTGAACCCGAGTTGCCATCGATATGCTTGATGACGTCAGCGGGCTTTGGAAAAAATTGCCCAGTATCCGGTGATTGAATATGCCGAGTCAGACCGATTCGCACTTCTTGAATGCTATAAGCACGAAGGGCTTCAAATGCGATGGATAGCGATTGTGGTGATACGCTTTTGCCATACATGGCCCAAGCAGCTCCCCAAACTTCAGCAAACTCGCGTTTATCAACCTCCTGCACTTGAACGAACCTCCCGAATACCTGGTCCGGCCCAACTTTCAGCGATGCGACGATTGCTTTCTTCAATATTCAACTGGTGATTGCTGCCTTTTAGGCTCGTCGATGATTGCTTTACTTCATCAATGCGAACGTACTCGTCTTCCCATTGCCGGTTTAATAGCCAGTTATGTGGCATAGGGGTCTTAGTCCGATCTTGATACTGCAATCGGTTGTCTCGTTGCTCTTTCCAGCGTGTTAGCACTTCCAAGGCGAGTTCATGGTCTTCATTGAGGCCCATGCGTAGCCATTCTTCTTTGGCTTTCGCTTTTTTTTCTTTGCGTATTTGTACATCCCAGAAGTCTTCAAACTGTATGTGGTCAACAGTTTTAACTGTTGGTTTATTGCTTCTCTCAGAGTCATCCGACCGTTGAGAGTCCCTTACCGGGTTGCCATCAGGCATAAACAATGATGAAAATTCTTCTGGTAGCCGAGCTTGAAAAGCGGCAAGAGATTTCAAAAGCGATGCCATACCAATGAAGTCGGCAGGTACATCTTTAAGCAACCGAAAGGCTGCCTTACCTTGGTTTGGGTTTTCGATTGGGTTGTGCTTCAGAAAGCTTCGAATCAAAGTCCAACCAGATCCCTCGCAACGAATCAGGAACTGATCTTGTTCTAACTCACTTAACGTCTTGGCAACCTGTTGCTCATCCCAGTTCAAGTCAGAAGCAACGTAACCAATCGGCAGTCGAAAGCAGCCAAGCAAATTACAATGTGGGCATGTAAGCAAATACAGTCCTAGCAACTTCGCTGAGTCACTCCAGGACAAAACATTTTGCTTTAGCCAAAAGCGGGTATAGACCTTGCCATAATCACGCATGGAGGAACTCGCTTTTGTGTTTACGTAAAATGCTGACCATTATTTGCCCTTAATCCTACTGGTTACTGGCTTTCAGCTCGCTTGGGCATTCGGGATAGATGTCCGGTCTTAACTGAGATCGGGTTACCTGTCCTTGCGTAGCTTGTTCGATGGGTAAAACGAATTCAGCGGGAACACGCCCTGATTTATTCAACCAAAACCAGACGTTTTGCTGTTTTGAGTTGATGGCTCTTGCTAATGCTGATTGCCCGCCGACCAAGTCAATGGCACGGCGGAGATGTTTTTGTGTCGTTTTGAACACTTCCATACCGTCTCCTGTTACAATAATAACTGTTACAAGATTGAATGTTACAGTTTAAACTGTAGATAAGTCAACAGTTAAAATTGTTGAAAGACTACAGTTTTATTTGTAGAATGCGGGCTTATGAAAACTTTATCCGAACGACTAAACCATGCCTTGCAGCTTACTGGGGTAACTCAGTCTGAGTTGGCTCGTCGCATTGGTATCAAACAGCAGTCGATCAGCCAGATTTGCTCTGGTAAATCGGCTAGGTCTCGTTACACCATGCAGATCGCGGAGGCGCTTCGCGTGAATGCTCATTGGCTCGCCACAGGTGATGGCGAGATTGGCTTGGGGGTCGGTAATGTAGAAGTCGGGCCTGATATTAAGGGAAGAATTCCTCTCATTAACTGGGTTCAGGCCGGTGATTGGACTGAAATAGCGGAGGGATTTGCCCATGAAGATGCTGAGGAGTGGCGTGAAGTCACTGGGAAAGCACATGAGGGTTGTTTCGCACTTCGCGTAAAAGGCGACAGTATGGAAAATCCAAGCGGAAAAAAATCCATACCTGAGGGGGCAGTGATCGTTGTTGATCCTGAGTTACCTTACTCTTCAGGTTCATTGGTTGTTGCGCGTTTGGATGATTCGAAAGAAGCAACCTTTAAGCAGTTGGTTATTGATGGTGAACAGAAGTATCTAAAACCTTTGAACCCGCAATACCCTGCAATACCGATCAACGGCAACTGCACCATCATCGGTGTAGTACGACAAGCTATCATCGATTTCTGGTAGCGAAGGAATTTGTGGTTTAGCCACAGTTGTTCATTAGCTGAAGAAGCAACGATTGCAAACAGCTACAACTGAGCATTGGTGCACGCTGAGAGTAAATGGTAACCGATTAGATAACCATTGATTGTTTATAAAGTCAAGATCAGCGAAAATAGCGGCCAATTACGATTAACACGACGGATTTGACAAGCGAAGAACTGAAAAGAGAGTACTTCCAAAAGTGTGTACAAATCCGTGTACAAACTAAAAGAATTTATACATGGCAAACCAAGATTTTCTTAATGAAATCAATAAGCGAAGGACCTTTGCTATCATCTCGCACCCCGATGCCGGTAAAACCACGATCACCGAAAAAGTATTACTTTTCGGACACGCAATTCAACGCGCGGGAACGGTAAAAGGTCGCGGCTCTAACCAGCATGCCAAATCAGACTGGATGGAAATGGAAAAGCAGCGTGGTATCTCAATTACCACCTCTGTGATGCAATTTCCCTATAATGATTGTTTAGTGAACCTGTTAGATACTCCAGGGCACGAAGACTTCTCGGAAGATACCTATCGTACATTAACCGCCGTTGACTGCTGCTTAATGGTTATCGACTCCGGTAAAGGGGTTGAGGATCGTACTCGCAAGCTGATGGAAGTTACCCGCCTGCGTGATACACCGATTCTGACCTTTATGAACAAATTGGACCGTGATATTCGCGATCCAATGGAGCTGTTAGATGAAGTGGAAAATGAGCTGAAAATTGCTTGTTGCCCAATCACATGGCCGATTGGCTGCGGTAAATTATTCAAAGGTGTTTACCATTTACTGCGTGACGAAACCATTTTGTACCAAACGGGTCAAGGTCACACTATTCAAGACGTTCGTATCGTAAAAGGGTTAAATAACCCTGAATTAGACGTGGCTGTTGGTGATGAATTAGCTTCTCAACTTCGTGAAGAGCTGGAGTTAGTTCAAGGGGCTTCCCATGAATTTGACCACGATGCATTTTTAGCGGGTGAGCTGACCCCTGTATTCTTTGGTACCGCCTTAGGTAACTTCGGTGTGGATCATATGCTGGACGGTTTGGTTGAATGGGCGCCTGCACCGCAAGCACGTAAAACAGATGTACGAGAAGTGGAAGCCACAGAAGAGAAATTTACGGGCTTTGTCTTTAAAATTCAGGCGAATATGGATCCTAAACACCGTGACCGTGTTGCCTTTATGCGTATCGTTTCGGGTACCTATGAAAAAGGGATGAAACTGCGCCAAGTTCGTATTAAGAAAGACGTGGTGATTTCGGATGCGCTGACCTTTATGGCGGGTGATCGTTCTCAAGTTGAGCATGCTTATGCAGGGGATATCATCGGTTTGCATAATCACGGTACCATCCAGATTGGGGATACTTTCACGCAAGGTGAAGAGCTGAAATTTACCGGGATCCCGAACTTTGCGCCTGAGTTATTCCGTCGTATCCGTCTGCGTGACCCGCTAAAGCAGAAGCAGCTACTGAAAGGTTTGGTGCAGTTATCCGAAGAGGGTGCTGTGCAGGTCTTCCGTCCATTAATCAATAATGACTTGATTGTGGGCGCGGTCGGGGTGCTCCAGTTTGATGTGGTGGTTTCTCGCTTGAAGAGCGAATATAACGTTGAAGCGATCTATGAAGCGGTTAACGTTTCTACCGCTCGTTGGGTTGAGTGTGATGATGTGAAGAAATTCGAAGAATTTAAGCGCAAAAATGAGCAGAACTTAGCCTTAGATGGCGGTGATAATTTATCGTATATTGCGCCGACAATGGTTAATTTGAACTTAACCAGCGAACGTTATCCTGAAGTGAGATTCCGCAAAACGCGCGAACACTAATTATTATCTCTAATTAATGCGTTTATATCGAAATGGTCAACTGAGTTGGCCATTTTTGTTATTAACCCCATTAATTATCAATATTTTCAATACATTAATTAATTGAATCGATATTTTTTCGTGATGAGCATACTGCTATGATGGCGGTGGGTGCTTGGATCATTTTGGTTCAAGCAGACAATTGGATTCATTAAACAATTAGTTGTGAGACCAAAAAGACGAAAGCCCCGAGTTCCATTAACAGTAACTCGAGGCAGTCTCCAACCTAGACAATTGGATTCTGTCTCCTTTTTGTACAGGAGTCAAGAGGAATGACCAAGTTTGCTCTTATCGGGCTAATGACCGTGTGCGCCACGGTATTGTGCCTTTCACTGCTGCTGCGGGACCGACTTTGTTCGGTTAATGTAGTCAGTGGAAACACAATGGTTCACGCTACTCTGTTATGCGTTTAGTAGTCTGGTGGGGGAGTAATCCCCCACATTTCTCTACTGTTGTTGGTTGGTGGTACAGGCACCCTTTTTTAAGTCAGATAACCCTTCAAAATTCCCATTATCTATCGATTAGTTATAATAAATAGCTATTAATGATGATAATCATTAAAAATAAATTTAATATCATATGGTTAGTTAATTGAATCGATATTTTTTCGTGATGAGCATACTGCTATGATGGCGGTGGGTGCTTGGATCATTTTGGTTCAAGCGAACAATTGGATTCATTAAACAATTAGTTGTGAGACCAAAAAGACGAAAGCCCCGAGTTCCATTAACAGTAACTCGAGGCAGTCTCCAACACGACAACTGGATTCTGTCTCCTTTTTGTACAGGAGTCAAGAGGAATGACCAAGTTTGCTCTTATCGGGCTAATGACCGTGTGCGCCACGGTGTTGTGCCTTTCACTGCTACTGCGGGACCGACTTTGTTCGGTTAACGTAGTGAGTGGAAACACAATGGTTCAAGCTACTCTGTTATGTGTTGAGTAGTCTGGTGGGGGAGCAATCCCCCACATTTCTCTCTGATTGTGGGTTAGGTGGTACAGGCGCCCTTTTTCTGTTTTTCTCATTAATAGGTATTAGACAATTATTTCTTAATTTCTTATTCAAATCATCTAATTAAGATTATTGATCTCAAAACTGAAAATTACCTTGAGCCATACTCTGGAAGGTGAGTTATTTGGCTTTATTTTTACCGGTTTTTTACTTAGGCTATGACATTGTTAGTTTATTAATCATACCAAGAGGAAGGTTCCAATGAAAAAGATCGCCGTTTTACGTTCTTTAGGTGTCATTGGATTGAGCTGGGCACTTTTTGCTTGTAGCTCATCATCTGATAGCGCCTTGAAAAAACAAGCTTCAGAAACTTGGGACAGCGCAGCTAAAACTGTTGAAATGGCAGGCAAAGATACAGGTAATGCCATCTCTAGTGGCGTGAAAAATACCGATACCTATATTGATGATTCGTCCATTACTGCGGATATTAAAAGTAAACTCTTAAGTACCAGTGGGCTCCCAAGTAATAGTGTGTCGGTGAAAACTGTCCAGGGCGTGGTTTACCTCTCTGGTTTTCTCAAATCTAGCGAGCAGATAAATCAAGTTGTGCAGATTGCATCCATGGCGAAAGGGGTAAAATCAGTACAGAATGGTTTAGTTCTGACGAACAAGTAATTTATTTCAAATGGGCTTTCAGCCGAAAGCTCATTTTACTATTTGCTCTCCCTGAGAAAAGCGGTTTAATGAGAATCATTTAATTTAATCATATTTATAATGGAATTGATTAAAAACACGTCAATATAGATAAAGGGTTACTATGGGAAAGCATGTTCCAGTCACTTTAGGCACGATTGAGCCACTCGCATTTTCTGATGAAATTAATGGAAGAAAAACTGCCCTTATCTGTGAAGGTGGCGGTCAGCGTGGTATTTTTACGGCCGGTGTATTGGATGAATTTCTGATAGAAAACTTTAATCCATTTGACTTAATGATAGGGACGTCTGCGGGCGCCCAAAATTTATCCGCTTATATTTGTGGTCAAGCCGGATATGCCCGCCGAG
Source organism: Providencia alcalifaciens (assembly GCF_020271745.1). Lineage (NCBI taxonomy): Bacteria > Pseudomonadati > Pseudomonadota > Gammaproteobacteria > Enterobacterales > Morganellaceae > Providencia > Providencia alcalifaciens. Next base: position 2,145,792 of record NZ_CP084296.1, read on the forward strand.
TTATTACTCGCTATACTACGAATCTTAATTTTTTTAACCCGCTGAGATTTATTCGTGGAGGAAACTTAATTGACCTTGATTGGTTGATTGAAACGACGGCGAAAGAGTTTCCGCTTAATATGGATGCAGGGCTTGAATTGTTAGATTCTGGCCGTGAATTCTATATGGGAGCTAGTCGTAGCGATGATTTTTCCGCTGTATTTTTGCAGCCAGATGCGGATTCTTGGTTGGATATCATTCGTGCTTCCAGCGCCATTCCAGGATTTTATCGAACTGGCGTAGAATTTAGCGGCGTGCGATACCACGATGGAGGAATAAGTGCAGCGATTCCTGTCGAGGAAGCTTATCGTCGTGGGGCCGATACGATAGTTGTGATCCGCACCGTGCCTTCTCAAATGTACTTTACTCCTGAGTGGGTAAAGCGTATGACACGCTGGCTTGAAGGCGACAGTTCGGCGCTGCAACGCATGGCAGCGATGTTAAAAGTTCACTTGAAGAGTTATCGGAAAACACAGGAATTTATCGAAAATCCACCTGATGGCGTGCAGATTTTTGAAATATACCCACCGACACCACTGAAAAGCAGCGCATTAGGCAGTAAAGTTAGTGCCTTAAACCAAGATTACCATGTTGGACGACGCTGTGGACGTTACTTTATTGCGGCATTAGCTCAACAATTTGCGAGTAATGATGCTGATTTCACTCGGTTTTCTAAGAGCACAAATTCATTAGAATTGATGCATATGGAAGATCAGCGAGAGTCTTTATTAGCAGGAAAGACGTCAGAGGCAGCAGGTGCTAGCGCCCTGCAAGGCAATCCTGCTCATGAGTGATAATATTCGATTTATCGACACGCATTGCCATTTTGATTTTCCCCCGTTCAGTGAGGCTCTTACAGAAAGCCTAGAAACCGCAAAGCAAGGTGGAATTACGGATATTATTATTCCTGCGGTTAGTCAGGATAACTTTCAGCGTGTCTGGAATTTAGCGCATGATCATTCTCAACTTCACGCAGCAATGGGATTTCACCCTCTATATTTAAGCCAGTTTCAAGAATCACATTTTGAAAAACTGACAGATTTTCTGATGCGTAAAAGCCAGAAATGCGTGGCGATAGGGGAGATTGGGCTTGATCTCTATATGGACGAACCTCAATTTGAAAGGCAGCAAGTGTTGCTTCAGCGCCAGTTGAAGCTAGCGAAGCAGTTTGACTTACCCGTTATTTTGCATTCACGAAAAACCCATGACCAATTGGTTGCTATGTTACGTCGCTATGAAGTCCCTGCACGTGGTGTTGTGCATGGTTTTGCTGGCAGCCTTTCTCAAGCAGAAAGTTTTGTGAAACTGGGGTATTACATTGGCGTAGGAGGAACAATCACTTATGAGCGAGCGAATAAAACCCGCCAAGTGATGGCTCAACTCCCGCTAAGTTGTCTTGTGTTTGAAACCGATGCACCGGATATGCCTGTATCCGGTTTTCAAGGTGAACCTAATCGACCTGAGCGTATTCAGTGGGTATTTCAGTCTTTGTGTGAGCTGCGCCACGAATCTCCCGATGAAATAGCGCAACAACTTTACAACAATAGCCGGACGTTATTTAATCTAATTTAGAATATAATTAGCCGATTAATAATTATTTCTTAAGTATTTTATGCGGTTATCACAGTAAATCCATTCAGCTTTTTATCTCTTCGACTATCGTATTAGTGTCTTTCCAGACTAAACTGACCTCATATTGTGATCTTCATCACAATGTTTGAATTTATGTTACTTATTGCACTTTGGATTTGTGATGAATGTTGCGGGTAATTTATGATGACTGGTTATAATCATCAAACTAAGATTCGTGGAATCTTGCGAGTTTCTTTATACATTAACCTAGAATTAAGTGAACAGGGATACTTCCATGCAACTCATTTTGAGTATTGTTGGGATGGCGGTGCTTATTGCGATAGCCGTTCTCTTCTCCAGCAATCGTCGCGCAATTAGACTTCGTACAGTCGGCGGTGCTTTTTTAATCCAAGTCGCTATCGGCGCATTCGTTCTATACTCCCCTGCGGGACGTAGCGTTTTACAAGGTATATCTGACGGTGTTTCTAAAGTTATCGGTTACGGTCAAGACGGAATGAGCTTCATTTTCGGTGGCCTAGTTTCCGACAAAATGTTCGAATTATTTGGTGGTGGCGGCTTTATCTTTGCTTTCCGTGTATTGCCTATCATCGTATTCTTCTCATCTTTGATTGCAGTCCTGTATTATCTCGGCATCATGCAACTGGTCATCAAAATTCTAGGTGGTGGTCTGCAAAAAGTACTGGGAACTTCAAGAACCGAATCACTGTCTGCAACCGCGAATATTTTCGTGGGTCAAACTGAAGCGCCTCTGGTCGTTCGCCCCTATATTTCTACTATGACTAACTCTGAACTATTTGCCATCATGTGTGGTGGTTTAGCGTCTGTAGCGGGTTCAGTATTAGCGGGTTATGCGCAAATGGGTGTTCCAATGGAATATCTGATTGCAGCATCCTTCATGGCGGCACCGGGTGGATTACTCTTTGCTAAGTTAATGGTTCCTGAAACTGAAGTTGTTAAAGATGATGTGGATGCTAAAGATTTAGTGGCTGAAGCAGATCGCCCAGCCAACATCATTGATGCAGCTGCATCGGGTGCAGCATCCGGTATGCAACTGGCCCTGAACGTGGGTGCAATGTTACTGGCATTCATCGCATTAATCGCCTTAATTAATGGTATTTTAGGTGGTGTGGGTGGCTGGTTTAACTATCCACAATTATCCCTCGAATTATTACTAGGTTGGTTATTTGCTCCAATTGCATACTTAATTGGTGTGCCATGGAGCGAAGCAACAATTGCGGGTTCTTTCATCGGGCAAAAAGTGGTCGTGAACGAATTCGTTGCTTTTATGAACTTTGGTGAATATATGAAAGCGGATGCGGAAGTGATTGCGGCGGGCAAACAAGTTCTGTCTGATCATACTAAAGCAATTATTTCCTTCGCACTGTGCGGTTTCGCGAACTTATCTTCTGTGGCAATTTTGCTGGGCGGCTTAGGTGGAATGGCACCAAATCGCCGTAGTGATGTGGCTCGTTTAGGTATGAAAGCGGTTATGGCCGGTACACTCTCTAACTTAATGAGTGCAACAATTGCTGGCTTCTTCTTAACATTAGCCGCAATGACCGCAATGTAATCCCCCTGTTTGCAGCGGAAAGGCGATTTGTCTTTCCGCTGTCATTTTCTTCTGCGATATTCTTTTTCTGGTTTTTATCGTAACTCTTACTTTTTCAACTATTCTTAACGTAATCAATTTAAGACGAGAAGGCCTCAGCCTGTATAATGGCTGATAAAGAGTAAGTAATTATTCATGAAATTGTGATATTGTTCACGAATATATATTTAATAATGTAACGTTCAGTCGATAAATGTGATTTGTAGCGCATAAAATACCCCGGTTACGTGGTCAAATAGGTAACAGTAAGTTGCCACGGAACTGATAGTTCATAGAGTCAACTGGCTCTAGGGCATCGTGCGGTGAGATGGATCTCAGCTGCTGAGTTTGGAAAACCTAACTAGCATCTTTATGGAACAAGCCCGCTCGCCAACAAAGAACGTATCGTTCTGAAAGAATTAACATCGTTGGAGAGTTATATGACTGATTTAAAAGCAGCAGCGCAACGCGCACTGACCCTGATGGATTTAACCACGTTAAATGATGACGACACTGACGCAAAAGTGATCGCCTTATGTCAGCAGGCAAAAAGCCCAGCAGGTCACACCGCTGCTATCTGTATTTATCCTCGTTTTATTCCTATTGCACGTAAAACCTTACGTGAACAAGGAACACCAGATATCCGCATTGCGACCGTCACCAACTTCCCACATGGTAATGATGATATTGAGATTGCTTTAGCTGAAACTAAAGCTGCCATTGCTTATGGTGCGGATGAAGTTGACGTTGTATTCCCATACCGTGCACTGATGGCTGGCAATGAAAAAATAGGTTTCGATTTAGTGAAAGCATGTAAAGATGCTTGCGCAGCCGCAAATGTATTACTGAAAGTGATCATTGAAACTGGCGAACTAAAAGATGCCGCATTAATCCGTAAAGCGTCTGAAATTTCAATCAATGCAGGTGCTGATTTTATTAAGACATCTACAGGTAAAGTGCCTGTGAATGCCACTTTAGAAAGCGCAGAAATCATGATGCAAGTCATTCATGATATGGGCGTTGCGAAAAGTGTTGGTTTCAAACCTGCTGGCGGAGTTCGTACCGCTGAAGAAGCAGCACAATATTTAGCCTTAGCAAGCAAAATCTTAGGCGATAACTGGGCTGATGCTCGCCATTTCCGTTTTGGTGCATCTAGCTTATTAGCGAATTTATTAAATACGCTAGGATTTGACGTTAAAAAATCCTCCAGCAGCTATTAATAATCGCAATTATTAGTGACATCAGGCTGTTGCTCAATCTGACTGAGCAACAGCCGTGACTATTTAGCCGAAGAATTCGATGTGAATTAAGGAGCCTATTGTGTTTCTCGCTCAAGAAATTATTCGTAAAAAACGTGACGGCAAACCATTAAGCGAAGAAGAAATTCGCTTCTTCATCAATGGGGTACGTGATAATACTGTTTCTGAAGGTCAAATTGCAGCCCTTGCAATGACCATCTATTTCAATGATATGACAACCCCTGAACGTGTCGCACTAACGCTAGCGATGCGTGATTCAGGTTCCGTATTAAATTGGAAATCACTGAATCTTAATGGCCCACTCGTAGATAAACACTCCACGGGCGGTGTGGGGGATGTGACTTCACTCATGTTGGGACCTATGGTTGCTGCATGCGGCGGGTATGTTCCGATGATCTCCGGCCGCGGCTTAGGTCACACTGGTGGAACCCTTGATAAGCTCGAAGCTATCCCTGGGTTTGATATTTTCCCTGACGATGAGCGTTTTCGCGACATTATCAAAAATGTAGGCGTGGCAATTATTGGTCAAACTAACTCTTTAGCCCCTGCTGATAAGCGTTTCTATGCGACTCGTGATATCACAGCGACCGTGGATTCTATTCCGCTTATCACCGCGTCTATCTTAGGTAAAAAGTTAGCCGAAGGGTTAGATGCGTTAGTGATGGACGTTAAAGTGGGTTCTGGTGCATTTATGCCAACCTACGAAAAATCAGAACAACTGGCTGAATCTATCGTGCAAGTCGCCAATGGCGCAGGTTGTAATACCACCGCGTTATTAACTGACATGAATGAAGTGCTGGCATCCAGTGCTGGTAACGCAGTGGAAGTGCGCGAAGCTGTGCAATTCTTGACGGGTGAATACCGTAACCCACGTTTGTTTGAAGTCACCATGGCGCTGTGTGTGGAAATGTTAGTTTCCGGTAAATTGGCGTCGGATCGTGACGATGCGCGTCAGAAATTACAAGCGGTACTGGATAACGGCAAAGCGGCGGAAGTGTTTGGTCGTATGGTTGCGGCACAAAAAGGACCGAAAGATTTTGTTGAAAATTACAGCAAATATCTGCCAACTGCCGTCCTCAGCAAGGCGGTTTACGCACCACAAGCGGGCATTATCACACAAATGGACACACGAGCACTGGGTATGTCTGTGGTAACGTTAGGGGGTGGTCGTCGTAAAGCTTCTGATCCTATCGATTACAGCGTTGGCTTAAGTGATATCGTAGCATTAGGTAGCAAAGTTGATACCCAAACCCCACTTGCGATCATTCATGCCAATAGCGAAAAATCATGGGAAGATGCAGCGAAAGAAGTTCGCGCTGCTATGATTATTGGGGATAAAGCCCCAGAAGCGACACCAATGGTCTATCGTCAAATTAGTGAATAAACCGATACCCGCATCTTTCATTGAAGGGTGCGAGTTAGATGACGCGATGAACAGATAAGCTGTATCGCAGGAGAATAAATATGAAACGCACATTTATCATGGTACTGGATTCCTTCGGGATCGGCGCTGCAGGTGATGCCCACAAATTCGGTGACGAAGGTTCGAACACTCTAGGTCACATCGCAGACGCTTGTGCTCGTGGGGAAGCAGACAAAGGCCGTAAAGGTCCATTACACCTGCCTAACTTAACGAAATTAGGTTTAGGAAAAGCAGGGGAAGAATCAAGCGGAAAATTCCCTGCGGGTCTGGATCCAAATGCAGAAATTATCGGTGCATATGGTTACGCGAGCGAGTTATCTTCAGGTAAAGATACACCGTCGGGTCACTGGGAAATTGCGGGCGTTCCTGTGCTGTTCGATTGGGGCTATTTCGAAAAACACGAAAACAGTTTCCCACAAGAATTGCTGGATACGCTGGTAGAAAAAGCCAATTTACCGGGTTATTTAGGTAACTGCCATTCATCGGGTACGGTTATTCTGGACCAACTGGGTGAAGAGCACATGAAAACTGGCAAGCCAATTTTCTATACCTCTGCGGACTCTGTATTCCAAATCGCGTGCCATGAAGAGACTTACGGCTTAGATAAGCTGTATGAGCTGTGTGAAATTGCCCGTGAAGAGTTAACTAAAGGTGGTTACAACATCGGTCGTGTCATTGCGCGTCCATTTGTTGGTGACAAAGCAGGTAGCTTTGAGCGTACGGGTAACCGCCATGACTTAGCGGTTGAGCCACCAGCACCAACGGTACTGCAAAAATTAGTGGAAGAAAAACAAGGTGAAGTGGTGTCTATCGGTAAAATTGCCGATATCTACGCTCATGTTGGTATCACCAAAAAAATCAAAGCAACAGGTATCAATGCGTTGTTTGATGCAACCTTAGAAGAGATGAAAATCGCGGGTGACGACACTATCGTTTTCACTAACTTCGTGGATTTTGACTCTGCATACGGTCACCGTCGTGATGTTGCCGGTTATGCTGCTGCATTAGAGCTATTTGATAGCCGCTTACCTGAAATGCTGAAACTGGTTAAAGAAGATGACATTCTTATCTTAACCGCTGACCATGGCTGTGACCCTACTTGGCCGGGTACAGACCACACTCGTGAACATATCCCAGTGTTGGTGTACGGACCAAAAGTTAAACCGGGTTCTTTAGGTCACCGTGAAACATTCGCAGATATTGGGCAGACGGTCGCGAATTATTTTGATTTATCACCAATGGAATACGGTAAGCCGATGCTTTAAGCTTGCAGCAGGGTGATTTAAAAATAAGGCAGGAAACTGCCTTATTTATTGTGCACAATTTTAACGATTAAAAGGGAATACGAATGGCTACTCCACATATTAATGCAGAAATGGGTGATTTCGCTGACGTCGTACTGATGCCGGGTGACCCACTGCGCGCGAAGTACATTGCAGAAACTTTCCTTCAAGATGTTCGCCAAGTGAATAACGTACGCGGTATGTTAGGTTTCACAGGGACTTATAAAGGTCGTAAAATTTCCGTTATGGGCCATGGTATGGGTATTCCTTCCTGCTCCATCTATGCAAAAGAGCTGATCACTGATTTTGGCGTTAAAACGCTGATCCGTGTTGGTTCATGTGGCGCAGTCATGGATGACGTGAAACTGCGTGACGTGGTTATCGGTATGGGCGCATGTACAGACTCTAAAGTGAACCGTCAGCGCTTCAAAGACCATGATTTTGCAGCAATTGCAGATTATGACTTAGTGCATAACGCGGTTGAAGCTGCTAAAGCGCGTAACGTAAATGTTCGTGTTGGTAACCTGTTCTCTGCGGATCTGTTCTATTCTCCAGACCCAGACATGTTTAAAGTGATGGAAAAATACGGCATCCTCGGTGTGGAAATGGAAGCCGCAGGTATCTACGGTGTTGCTGCTGAGTTTGGTGCTCGCGCACTGACTATCTGTACCGTTTCTGACCACATCAAAACTGGCGAGCAAACAACGTCAGAAGAGCGTCAAACCACGTTCAATGAAATGATTGAAATCGCACTGGATTCGGTTCTGTTAGGCGATAAATAATTGTTAATTAGCGCTCTAATCTGAATATAAAAATGCCACTTTCGAGTGGCATTTTTGATTTATAAATCTGCTTAAATTTTCGATTTAATTCGACTCATCACAATCGCATCCACATACACACCATCACGAAAAGCGTAATCACGCAAAACCCCCTCTTGCTTGAAGCCAAATTTTTCATATAGACCGAAACCGCTACCATTAGAGGCAAAGACTTCTAATTCAATGCGGTGAACATTCAGCCAATTGTCACAGTAATCCACCATAACTTGCATTAATTTTGAACCAATTCCTTTGCCTTGATAAGCCTGGCTCACAGTAATACCGAAACTTGCCACATGTCGGCGACGTATTTGTGCTGGTTGATGCACGACAAGTAGCCCCACCACGGCATTATCAAGTGTGGCGACAAATTGAGTCACTAGCGGATCATTGACTCCTAGTCGAGCTTCCCATGTTTTCTCTGTGGGATAAGGCAGTTGCAAAGTGTTGGCATAAGCGGAGTAATCAGCATGCATTTGTGTGATAGCGTGGACATCGTCCAAAGTGGCTCTACGTATTATTACGTTGTTCACAAAAATTTCCTTTTATTATCGTTTTTTAGAAGAATATTAATCACATTAAAAGCAATGTATGTCAACGAAGTAAATGGCTTATTTCCATGGATTAATATGGGGAATATAAATTTTAATATTGAAAACATATAAATGGCGATATTTGATATCGTAGATAAATTGAAGGATATATTATTATTTTTATTTTATTTAAATTAAGGAAGCGAGTATGTCATTTATTAGAAATGGTTCAATTAGCAATAAAAATAATATATTCCTAAATAAGGGCGTAAATCATGATGTTCAGCACAAATCTGGATTCAAAAGTACATTGAACTCAACGATTGGATGCTTTATTTCATCTGTTCAAAATAAGCTTGATTCAGTCAATGAAATGGTATTGCGAAAAAAAGTGATTAGAAGCTACCATTCAGTCATTGAATCTATTGAAATTAAATCAAATAATAATGATATTTCAAAGAAATCACTAAGAAAAATAGAGCGTAAAATTACGGAAATTAACAAGAATAATTCGTTCCTAGAGAGTGTGGATATTAAAAAAACGATTAAAGCTAAAACGAAAAGTGCTAATGAACCTGTGCGTGAAAAAATTGCTATGATGCTTGATCGTAAGTTTGGGATTGATATTTATCATAGTGAAGAAAAAGCATCTTCTATGGTAAAACCCGAAAGCGATTTTATTGATTCGCAAGTTTCAAATAGAAATGTAAATTCAGATGTAAACGATATTGCATTTTTAAACTCAGTAAAAAATCACCAAATGATACCAGTGGAAAAGAAAGATAATAAAATTAATAAAGATAGCTATATCCTTTCAAAGATAGAAGAAGTTGATGTGGAAGAAGATAATGAAAATAACTTATTAAGCTTTAAAAAAGATATCGAGAAAACAATTGAAGCACTTTCTAAGTTAAAAATAAAATTTAAAACCAGAAGGAATGAATTGAGTTTACGTGATGCTTATAAAGTTAATAAAAATTCATTCAATTAAATTTTTAATACAATAATATAACTATTCTCAAAAGAGCTTATTTCTTAGTTAATGTTAAGAATAAGCTCTTTTTTTAAAACTAAACTAGTTTATACAAAAAGGAATGTATATGAAACTTTTTCAAAATCAATCTAAAACTGCTGCGTTAATTGATGGTTCATTGAATGATATGGTAATCGCAATAACTAAAAATCCAAAGGTTTTCGAAGGGAAAAGCGATATCATCATCGATAAAATTAAAGCAGCCAAAAACAATGGTGGAGATGGCTGGACAGAAATAAATAATGCATGGAGCATTGTTGCAAGCGAGGGTGCGAAAAGAAAAATTGATAAGTATTTTAATAAAGCCTTAAAGGTTGTGAATGGCACGGAAAATGAATATTTAAAAGCGAGTGTAAAATCGGAAGCGAAAAGCGAAAGTTCATCGGATAAACTTACTGCAGCCTCTCCTTCAGGTGAGAAAAAAGTAAAGTCAAGCCCTGTACTGGAAAAAATTGAGAGCAAGTTTACTCAGTTTAAATCAGATGTGAAATCAGAAATAAAAAGTAAATTGGATTTAATTAGGATAAAAGAAATCAATCAACCAAAAGAGAGTCAAGAGCTCAAGGAAGTTTTTTACAACAGTTTTGAAGAGTTAACAGATAACTTAAAAATCGGGGAAAGGCTTTCAGAAAAAAACTTGAGCTATATAAATGTATTAATTAGCTATATTAGAACGAGAAAAGCCATTGATGGAAATGATCAGGTAAGAACGGAATTGGAGAATTTTTTCATCGGTATTATTGGAAAATTGGACAATGATTCTGATAAAAAAACGGTTCTTAACCTTTTTCAAGAACAACGATTTTTATCAATCTATAAATCCTATTATCGGACAATGTCTTACTCTATCTTGTCTCTGCTTGAGAAACATCATTACCCGAAGGAAATTACCGCAGAAATCAAAAAGCAGATTATGGCCTATTCAAATGAAAACTTAGATAAACTTAAATCAAATAAGGCCGATTACATGGAGTCAGTGAAAAATATCAAAGATATAAAAAGTGGTGCTGGATTTGATGCCTTTAACTCGATTGATAGTATAAAAAAAATTACGCTAATTAAAAAAGTTCTTTCCGATAATGAATTTACAGGTGAGAAAGGCGAATGTTTAACTACATTGAGTCATAATGTAAAAGATGGGCGTATTATTGAATTTATCAAAGAGAAAATGAATTCGGATATTGAATCATTACAGTCTGAATATGATGCCAAGCGCGACAAAGAAAAAAGCCTATATGATAATTATATTAAAGAGAAAAATGAGGTTGTAGATACGAGCATTAATAGAATTCAATCAATGTTAATAATGAAATCAATCCCTAAAAGTATTGTGGATTCTGTGATTGACTCGATTCATAAAAAAAGAAGTGGCTCAAAGATAGATGTTTTTTCCTCTAGACTTGATTTAATTATTAACATTCTACAGTGTAAGAGAATCAAGGTTAATAAAATTGCTAACGATATTGAACATTATCTGAATCTTTCAACGGATAAATTAATATCAGAGGTTGAAATAGCAAAATCTAAGAAATCATCATTTAAAGAGCGCTTTTATTCATTATTTAATGACTTAAATAATCGGATACTAAATTTTATTTATAATGTAAGACATGTATTTAAATAAGGGTATGGTTAATGTGAAACAAAAACCAACCGCTTGATAAATTAAGCGGTTGGCTTCTTACGATACTATAACGGCTATGGCGTCATCATAAATATTTTTTGATTTTGCCCTAAGTATTTACCCGCTAACTGATTTATCTGTGGGAGTGTTAAGGACTCAATCACCGCACGTTCTTGCGTGAGGCGTTGATATTGCCCATCATCAGCTGCGATTTGTGCGAGTGCTTCAGTCCAATAGCTTGAGCTATCCGTGACTTGTGCATTTTCAGTGAGCCAAATATTTTTGGCTTCCGTTAACTCTTTTTCCGTTACACCCGTTTGGCGCAGCTGGGCAACAGTATTGTGTGCCAACGTCACCATTTCTGACGCACGTTCTGGCGCGGTGGTGAAATTTAAGCGTCCGGTGTAATACGGTTGTGGTTTCTTCGCTAACATTTGCGAGAAGCTAAGGGCATAAATGCCGCTGGCTTTTTCACGCAATTCGCTACGCAGGCGCTGGCTAACAATGGTATCAATCAATTGTAGAGCCAGCTGATCTTGCTGAGACCACTGGGCTGGCGCGGCAAATTGAATGCTGATCATACTCTTATCGCTGCTACTGATCGGATATTGCTGATTAAAGCTGGCCATCTTCGGCATGATCCCTTGGTTGCGCCATGCCAGTTTGCCATCATGGGCAGGTAGTGTTGCGACCCATTGCTCCAATAGTGGTTTCAGTTCGCGGGCATTCATCGCACCAGTGATAACCAATGTCATATCTGACGTGGAAGTGAGTAATTGGCGGTTGGCTTGTTGAAGCTGCTGAGCGGTAAATGTCTTCCAAGCGCCTTCAGGGGAGATCACTAACAGCTCGCCATGTTGGTAACTTTGCTGATTAATATGGTCGAGGAAGGTGCGCTCTACAGGCATTTTCGATAAGTTCAGTGCGAAAGCCTGCTTTTGCTGCTCGAGTTTCTCTCCGCTAAACTGCGGCGCGGTCAGCTTTAAATTCAGTAGCTGCAACGCGGTTTCGAGATTATCAACGGGAGTTTTACCTCGATAACCGTGGTTGAGTAGCTCGCTATAAGGGCGAACGCTAACCTGATTTTGTTTGGCTAATAACGCCAAATCACGGGCACTGTAATTGCCATAACCGCTGCTTTCTGGCAGCTTCATTGCCCAGTCGGTTAAGCCTGCAGTTTGCAGGGTTTCAAGGGAACGACCACCCGGCAGCTGTAAGTTAAACTGAATATCATCTTTGAGATTTTTATCCGTTTTAACAATCACTTTAATGCCATTGCTGAGTGTCCACTGCTCTGTTTTTTCAATAGGCAGTGACGCTTGTTCGGTAATTGTGCCTTTTGCTACGACGGGTAACTTCAGGCTAATGGCTTGAGAACGCAGCGTGAACGGACCCGGTTGTGTTTGGCGAATTCGTTGCCACTGTTCATTGAAGGTTTGTTTGTTCACCGCCTTTTCATCGGTATCAGGGCCAATCAGCGCTAAGCGTGGGGATGCGACCTGTAAAAGGCTAGCCACATGACGCTGTAAATCTTGAGGCTGGATATTTTTAGTTAATTGGTAGCTATTATCCAACTGCTGGCGTTTGTTCCACATCGGCATTTCATATTCGAGTGCGGTGGTCAGTTGCCCAGCTAAGTATTCATTACTATAACGCTGCTCGGAACCGGCTTGTTGGCTCAGTTTCTTCAACATGCCTTGCTTGGCGCTATCCAGCTCTTGTTGAGTCACAGGTTCGGTCGCAAGGCGTTGTAGTTCAGTAAACAGAATTGCGGTCGCGCCTGTATAATCATTACCTTTCGGGTGGATGATCATCAGCTGCTGAAGGCGTTGGTTATCTAGCATTGCTCCTTGTTCATTAATACTAATGGACGGCAAAATGCCATTATCGACCATCACGGAAAAACGTTGATTCAAGATGGTCAACCATAAATTATCCATCAGATCGTCGGTTTGACCTTGGCGAGTATTCAGCGGTGCGGAGACATTTTTTTGCAGTGAAAACTGCACGTAGCGGGCACCTTGTTCTTTATCAAATACCCCTTGAACAAGCATATTGTTGGAATCGGCAAAGCGCTTCCATTCTGGAGAATCTTGGGCAATTTTTTCCGGCTTTGGTAACGCAAACAACGTTTTTACTTCATCACGTACTGTTGATGTGCTGAAGTCCCCAATAATCAATAAGCTCATGCGCTGAGGCTGATACCACGTTTTGTAGTAGGCCTTGGCTTGCTCAATAGGGGCTTGGCGAACCACATCAAGGGAGCCAATAGGGTTACGCTCTGCGTAGCGGCTACCGTGGTAACGCAATTTTTCGAGGCTGTCATTAATGCGGTAGCCCATGCCTTGACGCAAGCGCCACTCTTCAATAATGACGGGGCGCTCTTTTTCAAATGCCTCGGTATCGAAGGTCATATTTGCTGCCCAATCCGCCATGACCTGTAACCCTGTGCTGACTTGCGCTGGCGTGGCATTTGGCAGTGACAATTTATATAAGGTGCTGTTGAGACTGGTGATCGCATTGACGTGACTACCGAGTTTAAGCCCTTGCTGTTCTAATTGCTTAAAGCCTGTGGTGCCGGGGAAATGTTGGGTACCTTTAAACGCCATATGTTCAGTAAAATGGGCTAAACCGAGTTGCTGTTCGGTTTCTTGCAATGAACCCGCATTGATCAATAAGCGCAGCTCGACCCCTGGTTGATTGCGCTGAAGCAGATAAACTTGCAGCCCATTATCGAGTTGATAATGTTGCAGATCTTGGCGTACTGGCAGCAATGTTTGCTCGCCAGATTGTCGAGGTGCGCCGTTAACACAGCCTCCTAAAAGAGCCGCAATGACGGCGACCAAGGTAATTTTACGAAGCATATTCTGGGGCTCCTGTCATCAATGGGGTATTTTGCGTTGTTTCAGATAAACGCAGATGCTTATCAGCTAATGGGTCAATAAAGCTTTGATGGCTAACCAAAACGATGCTGCTGGCGGGGAGTTGGGCTTTTAGCATATTTAGCAAAGCCAGCGCACTCGGTTCATCTAGGGCAGAGGTCATTTCATCCAATAGCATTAACTTAGGTTGATTTAGAAGCAGTCGCGCAAACATGATCCGCTGCTGTTCACCGCCAGAAAGTCGGTTATGCCAATCGGTTTCTAAAGCCAGTTGTGAATGAAGTTTTTCTAATCCAACAAGGGTCAGCGCATATTTCAGATCCGAAGCCGCAAATTGGCTGGCATCTTGTGGGTAAGCCAATAAGTTATCTAAACGGCTTATTGGTAAATAAAGCCGCTGCGGGATCCACATTACGTTATTTGTACGTGTAATCTCACCATCAAAGAATGGCCAATGACCGCTTAATGTGCGCAGTAGCGTGGATTTACCAATACCGGAACGACCGGAGATCAACATCAGCTCACCGCTTTTGAGGTTAAGCTCAATGGCGCTCAGTAATGGGCGATGATCTGCCGTAAACAGGCTCAAATTTGCCGTTAATGGTAGGCTATCTTCGTTGATAGTGGCTTCTGGGGTTTTATCGTTTTCCAATAACACCACGAAGTTGTACAGACGCGTGACGGTAGCTTGCCATGCCGCAATCTCTTTATAGGCAAAAATAAACCAGCCCAATGAAGTCGCTACACTGGTGAACGCTTGGCGCAGCTGCATTAATCCACCCAGCATAATCTCACCGGCTAAAAATTTAGGTAATGCGAGTAACACAGGGGCGAGGGCGGTCACTTGCTGATAGCCGACGGTATAAAACGATAAATTACGTTCGCAGCGAATTAACTGGTTCCAGTTACGGATAATTTCACTAAAGCGGGTCATCAGCTCTTTACGATCTTGTTGCTCACCCCGTTGTCCTGCGATGGCATCCCCATGTTGGCGGCAATTGATTAACGAGCTACGGTAATCCGCTTCACGGCGCTGTTTATCCATATGCAGGCGGCGCAGTGGGAAACCAATGAGCTGGGTTAGCGCGATCCCGATGATGGTGTAAATAATACAGGCCCAGAACATATAGCCCGGAATGGTCCAATCGCTGTCGGCGAAGCTTAATGAAAGGCTGCCTGAAAGCGTCCACAAAATCGCGGCAAAGGAAATTAATGTCAGCATTGAATGCAAGAAAGTGACGAGCAGATTCAGTGTGGATTCAATCAGTAAGCGAATATCTTCTGCAATACGTTGATCTGGGTTATCGGGCTCTTGGGAGACGAGCCTCAGCATATAGTGTTTACTGTTGCTGGAAAGCCAGCGACCGAGCACTTGCTCGGTCATGCCTTTACGCCAACGGATAATCAGCATCTGCTTGAGGTAGGTGCCCATCACCACCACAAAAATCAGCCCGCTGACGAGAATCACAAAGTATTGCAGCAGCCCATACAGTGCTTGCCCGTCCAGCTTTTGCAGGGCGTTATAGAAATCCCCGTTCCACATGTTCATTTTGACATTGAACCAGACGGAAGAGAGGGTTAGCCCTAATGAGGCAAACAGCAGTACCCAGCATACAAGGGCAGCACGCTGCCCCCAAAAAGGTTTAACTAAATAGAAAAATTGTTTAATGGTCTTCATGACACTATTTCTTGGTTATGGTGTTTGACATTGCTCACGGCTATTACTTAGAGATCGTAATTCACTTGCAGCCAGAACTGACGACCCGGATCATAAGATTTGATCGTACGGTCATTGAACATAAAGCGGTCTGCAATATTTTTATTATTCAATACGTTATTCACTTCAACCGAGAATCCAAAGCCATAAGCAAAGTCAGGTTTCCAGCCTAGGCGAGTATCCCAGGTGTATTTGCTCGCGAAGTTTTGCTTGGTGTATTTGCGTAACTGACCATATTCAGGGTCGGTGTAGTAAGCGTTGTCATAGCGAACCGCTTGGTCACGAGAACCCCACCATTGCAGGCGGTTGTACCATGTGACGTCATACTCATCCCAAACACTGGTCATCTCTAGGTTAAGCTTAATCGGCGAGTTAAAGCTGGTGGATGGCAGTTTTGATGAATCAATCACTTTACCGTCGTACCACACTTTGTTGAGGTTAACTTTGTTACCCGGATCGAATGAGTTATAGCCAGAGTCTTTTGGTGTATTACTTTCGCTTTGTTGCCACGTGAACGAGGCGGTCATCACATGGGATGCCTCTGCCCATTCCCAAGGTTGGCTATTATTGACGGATAATGTCACGGTATCGTGAGAGCTGCGCCCACCATTATCGTACATACGGATGCTGCGTTTATCTTCATCGCGGCTGTTGTATTTGGTGCGGGTGCGCACTTCGTCATAGCCTTCACGGTGAACATACTGTAAGCGCCACGTGGTCGATAAGATTTCTTGTTGCAGTGCGAGGGTGAGCTCATCGTTATAAGGGGTTTTAAGAGAATCGATCCCTTCGTAGTCTTTTTTGTTGTCCCATTCATTATTTTCAGGGATCAGCGAACATGGCTCGAAATATCCTGCACAGGTTTGCATGCCACCATTTTGTGCCCCATACAGAGCATAGGTCAGCATTGAACGACCGTAATAGCGGTTTGCACCGGCAATTAACAGCGTTTTCTTATCGCCAAATAAGTCATAGGTACCTGAAAGGCGAGGGGCAACGTTGGTGCGATTAACAAAGTCATCGCGATCAAGACGAACGCCAGGACGTAAGGTTAATTTTCCATATTGAATATTGTCATCAAGGAAGATGGCGTAATTGGTGTAATCCGCGGAGTAACTGCCTTTTTTAAAGCGGCTGATATTCGTTAAGCTCCCAGAGTAGTCATCACCCATCAGATTTCCAGAATAGGTATATTGGAAATAATCATGGTCACGGACATAAGTCCCTTTGGTGTAATTGACTTCAGCTCCTGCGGTTGGCTGGTGAGTTAACCCTAAGCTATCTTCTTGCGGATTAAAACGCATTACGGTTTTCAGGCTATGGGTATTTTGTTTCGACTCTAAATCCCCTAGTCCTCCACTATTACGTTCCGTGGTGCCTTTGTAGTTAAAGTCTTCATCAAATTCAAATGCGCGAACCATTAACGAATATTTTTGATCATTCTTACGATCATCTTTCAAACTTTGTGTATTGGCGGTCGCTTCAAATTGGCCTAAATCGAATTGATGTTTGAAGACAGCGGTAAAACCTAACCCATCATGGGTTGAATCATAGCCGGAATTGCTGATTGATGAAGAAAATAAGCGGCTATCATAAGAGGCGTAATTGGCTGATAAATCTAATGAGCTCTTCTCTGATAAATTCATCGAATACTTCAAAAAATAGTTATCGGAGGTACGGCGCTGATTTTTTTTACCCGAGTCTGAGTAGATAGGCTCAATTGTATTATTCTCTAAAACAAAGGCTTCGCCACCCGTCACCGTCATCGGAATCGTCGAACTACGGCGAGATGCTGAGAACACCACACCTGAATTTTCCGTCACGCCCAATTCAAACCAGCCACCAAAATCATTTTTATCGTAGCGATTCTGGAAGCGAGCTGGGTTAGCGGTATCGTTCTTGGTGGTATCGATAGATTGAGTCGAATCGTGGAACAGATTATTCCAGCCAGAACGGGTTAAGCGATAATAGGCATGGGCGCTATTTTCACCTTGCCAACGGCGGCTGTTTACCTCAACGGTTCCTCCTGTAAAGCCACCGAATTCCACTGGGATGTTGTTATCATAAACGGCCATGCTATCAATCAAGCGGCTGTCGATGTAAATCCCTTGGTCGCTGCTGCTCAGTCGTGTGGCGGTTTCGCCTAAGCCACTGTCGGCAGGGTCAAAGTCATTGTTGAAGCTCACGCCATCAAGGCGATAGGCGTTCTGGTAGCTACTGGAACCATGAATAGAAATACGTGAAGGCTTAATTTCCCCTTGGTTCATGGAGTTGCTATCGTTATTCGCAAACTGCACCGCAGGGTTGGTTTTCATTAAGTCGGTAATATTGCCATCACCAGTGTTTTTTTGGCTAATCTCTTCTGAGGTGACATATTGCGGCGCAGATATGACGTCCATGGCCGGGTGATTTTGTACTACGCCCGACACTTGAGTTTCAGGGAGAACTAACGTGCCTTGGTTTACGTTTTGAGGACGAATAACCAACATGCCGTTTTCGTTAACCAGCTCTAACCCGCTACCAATAAGAATTTTTTGTAATGCGGTTTGTGGGGTATAGCTGCCAGAAAGGGCGGGAGCGCGTAGCCCATTGAGCTGGCTTTTGTCATACAGGAGCGAAACCTGACCTTGGCGACTGATTTGATCAATCGCACTTGCCAATCCTTGTTCTGGTAATGAGAAAGTGATTTCTTGGGCGATAGCAGATTGGCTGACTAAGGCACTGGTGACCGCCAGTGACAGCGCAATCGGCTTGAACCGACCGAGTGTGAATTGAATTGCCATGGATATCCCTTATTCTTAAGCTGCACGAAAAATATGCTAAAAAGTAATCAATAAAATAAAGCTACTTAAGAAGAGGGTGAAATGAGAATTATCCTCACCTGCAAATAAAAATATTTTTTATTTATTTTTTTTGTTTTGGATAATCAGTAGGTTATTTTTATCCTGATACACGACTTGCACAGGAAGGAGGGAGGGAAGCGCCTGAAAAAAGGCATCTGGCTGTTGAAGGTTAATGCGCCCTGATATTTTCCGGTTAGCTAAATTGCTCGGAGAGAGTTCAACTTGAAAGTCTGAATAGGTTTTTAATTCAGACAGGACTTCACCAAGGGGTTTATCCACAAAGCTGAGTTCGCCAAAGCGCCATCTTGCTACCTCTTGCGGGGGGACAGAATTGAGCGCGATTTTACCATTGATGCTCGGGCTTAGCGCACCTTGTCCGGCAAGCAGTAATACGGTTTTTTGAGCGTTGAGACTTTGAAAGCTGACAATGCCTTGGCTGACATTGACCGCCACCTGCTCGCCTTTTTTATTCACTTCAAATTCTGTACCGACTACCTGAACTTGTCGCTGATCGACATTGATAACAAACGGGCGATAAGGGTTGGATTTTACTTTAAAGTAAGCAGAACCTTGGTCTAAATAGAGCTGGCGGATTGGCGTTTCATAAGCAACTCGAATGCGGGTATCGCGATTAAGAAACAGCTGAGAGCCATCTGACAACGTCACCTCTTTGGTGGAGTCAGTGGAAACCAACGTCATGTTATTGAGCAACATGGAGGGAAGCTGGCTGTAAGGTAAAAACAAGACTACGGCAATAAAGCAGGCGGCAACGAGATGGCCGAGAGGCTTCCAAAACGATGAAAATCCGAGTTTTGAAGCGGCCGGTTTAATAGGTGCAGGACGCGGAACTTTTTCAATATCTTGCCAAATCCCCGCGATTGCCTCATAGGCATCGCCATGGGCTTTTGAAGCACGTAACCAGGTTTTAAATTCTTGAGATTGTTGGTCACTGAGCTGCTGGCTATGCACACGGGTAAACCACAGCGCCGCGTCTTCGTCGATGCGTTGTTGCTCGACTGACGAGGTATTTTCTGGTTGCTGGGTTTGGTTCTTTGCCATTACGGATGATTGCTCTGATCGTCTAGATATTTTTTACAATGCACTAATGCCGCTGCAATATGTTTTTCCACCATACTGATCGAAATTTCCATACGCTCTGCAATTTCACTTTGCGATAACCCATCAAAGCGATACAGCAAAAAGGCTTCTCTGCGCCGTGGAGGCAAAAGATCAATCGCCTCGCCAAGCCGCGCAATCCGCTGTTGGTGCTCTAAAATTTCGCTAGGGTCGGCGGTGGTTTGCTCAAAACTTTGTTCATGCATCACTTCATCAATCGAGGTATGGGACTGGCTCTGTTGATGATTCCGTCGCCAATGGTCAATTAACACATTGCTAGCGATTTTAAACAGATAAGCACGGTTCTCCTTCACAGGATCCTGTGCTTTACGGTTTAGCCATAGTGTAAACACATCCTGTGATAAATCATCCGCATCGTTACTATTACCTAGTCGACTGCGGAAAAATCGCACAAGCTGACCGTAGGTTGATTGATATGCGCCGCTGATTTTGCGAGCAAGGGATTTATCGATAGTCATTCTCTGGTGTCAAAAGTGAAAATAGTTTAATAAATAGCTCAAATTGACTTTATAAATTAAATCAATACCTTGTAGTTACTATTGTTATTTTATTAATAATAATGAATATCATTTTGATTTGCATTATGCCTATAATCTGCGAAAAATAAAGATGTGAGGCAAAATATGAACAGCAGTATGGGGCAGCTGGGAAGCCCAATTTTTCGTCCTCTGGGCGGTTTATGTGGAAGTCTTGTTTTCCATGGAATACTGGCAATGATTTTTATTGGGTGGTTTACATCAAACCTACCAAAAACCGGGGTTTTACCACCCGCAATCTCTTTACAATTAGGGCTTTATCAACTGGAACAGCAGCAGGAGCCTGAAGTTAACAATGCGCCTAAACAGCAGATGGCAACACGAGAAGAAATTGAGCCTGAAGTCGTTGAAAAAGCAGAAAAGTTACCACAAACGCCGTTAGTTGATAATGGAACATTGACGCGCGTCACCGAGAAAAAACGCCCGCCAAAGAAAAAGCCAGTTCAAGAGAAAAAAGTGGTGGAAGAAGCCCCGGTTTCTACTCAAGAATCGGAAGTGACTTCGGTGCCAACCTCTGGTAGTGCTTCTAATAGCAGCGCGAATTTTGCCAGCAGTGCCGCTGCACCCGTTAGTGGTCATCATGGGTGGGAAAGTGAAGTTCATCAACGGTTAGCGAAAGCAAAGCGATACCCACGCGCAGCTTTGCGTTTTCGTTCAACAGGCGTTTCTCAAGTCAAAATTATTGTGGATAACCAAGGCCAGTTAGTGAGTGCCAGCTTGATTAACTCGTCAGGTACCAAGCTCCTTGATAAAGAAGCGTTAGCGACTATCCAACGAGCTGCACCGTTTCCGATGCCACCCGAGACTTTGTTAGCCAACGGAAAAGTGGAGCTTATTGCGCCGATTGTGTTTGATACGACGTCAATCTAGACAGAACTGATTGTTACTGCTTTTCTGTCAATTTGCGTGCCACCCGTCTTGGTCGATGTGGGCTCGGATCTTTTCGGCGTTTGGCGCGTGGTG
Organism: Providencia alcalifaciens; assembly: GCF_020271745.1. Taxonomy (NCBI): domain Bacteria; kingdom Pseudomonadati; phylum Pseudomonadota; class Gammaproteobacteria; order Enterobacterales; family Morganellaceae; genus Providencia; species Providencia alcalifaciens. The sequence goes on from NZ_CP084296.1 coordinate 2,167,066, forward strand.
ATTTTAAGGGGCTACGCGTATTTTTAGCCCCTTGTGACCCACTGTTCTGTACTTCCGGTTTATCTTCATTCTCTTCCGTATTTTCGTCAGGTTCGACTATCAATTGCTGCTGACCTTTCTTTTTCTTCAGACGCATTAGAGTATTTGCCAAAATAAAGCCAATACATAAAGATAATAAAATAAATATGCGCATGATATTGGCGGTGTTATCGGCTTGCTGAAGATCGGTGGTCAGTGACTCTGTATCGATAGTTAGGCGTAAATACCCTTTGGGTTCTTGTGCACCCGGCACGGTTACCACTAACTGATAATGAAAATTTTGTAGCTCTGACTTTCCATCAAGAGAAAGCCGTTCCTTAACACTGGCGGGCTCCCCGGCTTGGGTGATTAATACGCCAGCCGCCGTATACAAACTGGCATCCAAAATATAGTGATCTTTAGCTAGATGATTTAAATTGGCATTAATTCGTTCTAAATTAAAATCTTTGCTGCCGGGAACCACATAATCAGATAAGCTGAATGCCACTTGCTCAGCTAATACTTGAGTTAATTGCTTAAATTGTTCCAGCCGGCTTTGGCTTTGGCTATATCCCAAGTATGAAACCCCGTGCATTAAGAAGGTTACCAATGCAACGCAAACAACGATAATAACGGTTTTGTGCAGCCTAAATGGGAGTTTCATAGGAATCATCGTGCTCTTTGTCTGTTTTATCGCAATTAGCAAAGTTATGAAGCGCTAACTTGCTGGAAAATTTAAGTATAGTAATTTTATACAGGGTATACATTATAAAAAAAAGTTGTATCCACTACAGGAGCTAATTTTCATGTCAACGAGTTTGACCTATTGTTATCTGCCCGATGAAATTCAAAAATGGCCGGGATTACCGCTTTCATTGAGTGGTGAAGAAGTGATGCCATTAGATTATCGTGCAGGGGATACTGGGTGGTTGTTATATGGTCGCGGCTTAGATAAAGCGCGTATCAGTGATTTCCAGCAGCGTTTAGGGTTAGCGATTGTGATTGTTTCCTCTTGGCGCATTGATGATTACCAAGTTGTCCGCATCGCGGGCAGCATTACCCCTCGTATCAAAAAGCTTGCAGATGAAAGCAAATTGGATGTGGTGCCACTTGGTAAAATTCCACGTTTACGATCCCCGGGGATCTTACTCATGGACATGGACTCTACCGCGATCCAAATAGAATGTATCGATGAAATTGCCCGTCTGGCAGGGGTTGGTGATCAAGTCTCTGAAGTGACCGAGCGCGCCATGCAAGGGGAGCTCGATTTCACGGAAAGTCTACGTGCTCGTGTGGCACTGCTCGAAGGCGCTGACGCAGCTATTCTCGATCAAGTGCTTGAAACCCTACCATTAATGCCGGGGTTAACCAGTTTAGTTCGTAAGTTACAAGCGATGGACTGGCATATTGCTATCGCCTCCGGTGGATTTACGTTCTTTGCCGATAACCTACGTCAGCGATTAAAGCTGGTCGCGGCAGTTGCCAACCACCTAGAAGTTAAAAATGGCAAACTGACAGGCAAAGTCAAAGGGGCGATTGTCGATGCAAAATACAAAGCACAAACCCTCGTTAAACTGGCAGAAAAACTGAATATCCCAATAGAGCAAACTGTCGCCATTGGTGACGGGGCAAACGACCTAAAAATGCTCAGAAAAGCAGGGCTGGGGATAGCGTACCACGCCAAACCAAAAGTGTTTGCAAGGGCGAAAGTGGGGATTAAGCATGCGGATCTGATGGGAGTTCTATGCGTCCTTAGCGGGGGGCTCAAGCACGAGGAGCGCTAGTTTTCGTCATATTTCGGGTTGTAGGGGTGTTGGCTTCTTTCGGCTACTCGGGTCACATACTTGTGTATGCTCCCCGAGATATCCTCACTTGCCGCCTGCCTACAACGCCGAACTATTTAGAAAATTTCGTCATATTTCGGGTTGTAGGGGTGTTGGCTTCTTTCGGTTACTCGGGTCACATAATTGTGTATGCTCCTAGGAATATCCTCAATTGCCGCCTACCTACAACGCCGAACTATTTAGAAAATTGATGGAAGTTAAAACCAAAGAATTGAAAAAAGCAAAAAATTAAAGATTTAAAAATAAAGCGTTAAACATTTTTATTGGGTGATTAAGGAGTGGCTGTGGCGAAAGGTGCGAAAAGGGCATTTGTGTGTAATGAGTGTGGGGCGGATTATCCGCGCTGGCAGGGGCAGTGTAGTGCCTGTAATGCATGGAATACCATTACGGAAGTGCGTTTGGCATCGACGACTGCGGCGCGTACGGATAGGCTGACGGGCTATGCGGGGAATGCGGCGGGAGTCAGTAAAGTTCAAAAACTCTCTGAGATTAGCCTCGAAGAACTACCACGCTTTACCACCGGATTTAAAGAATTTGACCGCGTGCTCGGTGGTGGGGTTGTGCCAGGCAGTGCCATCTTGATTGGGGGAAACCCTGGAGCGGGTAAAAGTACCTTACTACTGCAAACTATGTGCCTGTTATCGCGGGAGATGAAAACTCTGTATGTCACGGGGGAAGAATCCTTGCAGCAAGTCGCCATGCGCGCTCACCGATTAGGGCTACCTACCGACTCACTCAATATGCTGTCGGAAACCAGTATCGAACAAATCTGCCTGACCGCAGAGCAAGAGCAACCTAAGCTGATGGTCATCGACTCCATCCAAGTGATGCACATGGCGGATATTCAATCTTCGCCGGGCAGTGTGGCGCAAGTGCGTGAAACCGCGGCCTATCTGACTCGCTTTGCGAAAACTCGCGGCGTGGCGATTATTATGGTGGGTCACGTCACCAAAGATGGCTCTCTGGCAGGGCCAAAAGTTCTTGAACACTGTATCGACTGCTCCATTATGCTCGATGGTGATGCCGACAACCGCTTTCGTACCCTACGCAGCCACAAAAACCGCTTTGGTGCCGTCAACGAGCTGGGTGTATTTGCCATGACGGAACAAGGTTTAAAAGAAGTCAGCAACCCGTCCGCCATCTTCTTAAGTCGTGGAGATGAAATTACCTCGGGCAGTTCTGTGATGGTGGTATGGGAAGGCACGCGACCATTGCTGGTGGAGATCCAAGCACTTGTCGACCATTCTATGATGTCCAATCCCCGTCGTGTGGCGGTGGGGCTAGAGCAAAACCGTTTAGCGATTTTGCTGGCGGTACTGCATCGCCATGGCGGATTGCAAATGTCTGACCAAGACGTATTTGTGAACGTAGTCGGTGGGGTAAAAGTGACTGAAACCAGTGCTGACCTCGCGCTGCTATTATCGTTAGTTTCAAGTTTTCGTGATCGCCCATTACCTCGTGACCTTGTGGTTTTCGGTGAAGTGGGGCTGGCAGGAGAAATTCGCCCAGTCCCAAGCGGGCAAGAACGTATTTCCGAAGCCGCAAAACATGGATTTAAACGCGCCATCGTCCCTCATGCCAATATGCCGAAAAAATTACCGGCCGATATGAAAGTGTATGGGGTGAAGAAGTTGGCGGATGCATTAAGTATTCTCGATGAGTTCTAAATTATCGTCATGCTCCGCGCTGTCGCGTTGTTGCTTGCGTTTGCTAACCCTAGTCACATACTTTATGTATGCTCCTAGGGATTAGCGCCACTTAGCGCCTAGCGACAACACGGATCATTTAGATAATTATGGGATAGAAAGAAGGTTCATGCTCTGCACTGTCGCGTTGTTGCTTGCGTTTGCGACAGCACGGAGCATTTAGAGAATGATGAGATAGCGAGAGAAAAGATTCTCTGTTAAAAAGGGAATAAAAGCGAAAGGACAAATAATATGGCTGAATTTGACTATCTAAAGAGTGCCATCAAAGGCGCGGGTTACACATTGCAGCAAGTAGCGGATGCGACCGAGATGACCAAAGGCTATCTCAGCCAGTTAATTAACGACAAAATTAAAAGCCCCAGTGCGCACAAAATCGCGGCGCTTCATCGCTTTTTAGGCTTAGAGTACCCGCTTCAGCAGAAAACCATTGGCGTTGTTTTTGGTAAGTTTTATCCGCTCCATACGGGGCATATCTATTTGATCCAACGAGCTTGTAGCCAAGTGGATGAACTGCACGTGATCCTCTGTCACGATGAGCCTCGTGATAAAGATCTGTTTGTGAATAGCTCCATGTCACAACAGCCAACCGTCAGTGACCGCCTGCGCTGGTTATTACAAACCTTTAAGTATCAGAAAAATATTCATATTCACTCTTTTGATGAGCAAGGGATAGAGCCATACCCTCACGGCTGGGAAGTGTGGAGTGATGGGATGAAAGGCTTTATGAAAAAGTACAATATCAACCCGAGCTTTATCTATTCCGGCGAGCCTCACGATGTGCATCGCTATAAAAAATACCTTGGGATCGAAACTATTCTTATCGATCCTGAACGCACATTTATGAATATTAGCGGCAACCAAATTCGCCAAGCGCCATTCCGCTATTGGGAATATATTCCAACCGAAGTGAAGCCATTCTTTGTGCGTAAAGTGGCGGTGTTAGGCGGCGAATCAAGCGGTAAATCCACTCTTGTCAATAAATTGGCCAATATCTTCAATACCACCAGTGCGTGGGAATATGGGCGCGATTATGTGTTTAGCCACCTTGGTGGGGACGAGATGGCGCTGCAATATTCTGATTACGATAAAATCGCATTAGGTCATGCTCAATATATTGATTTTGCGATTAAATATGCGAATAAAGTGGCATTTATTGATACAGATTTTGTCACCACGCAAGCATTTTGTTTGCGTTATGAAGGGAAAGAACACCCTTTTGTGCAGGCGTTGATTGATGAATACCGTTTTGATCTCGTTATTTTGCTGGAAAATAATACCCCGTGGGTAGCGGATGGTCTGCGCAGCTTAGGCAGTGATAAAGACCGAATGGAGTTTCAAACATTACTGATTGAAATGTTGAAGAAAAATAATATTGAATTTGTGCATGTGGAGTCGTCAGACTACGATTCGCGTTTCTTAGAGTGCGTTTCTTTGGTTCAGCAATTATTGATGCTGGATGATTCACTTTCTGCATAAAAAAACGGCCCCTAAGGGGGCCGTTTTCGATCGTAATAAACGAATTATTTGGTCATCTTTTTGTACTTGATGCGGTGTGGTTGCAGCGCATCTGCACCTAAAGTACGTTTCTTGTAATCTTCGTACTCAGAGAAGTTACCTTCGAAGAAGGTGATATTGCCTTCATCTTGGTAGTCGATGATGTGGGTTGCGATACGGTCAAGGAACCAACGGTCATGGGAAATAACCATTGCGCAGCCCGGGAATTCTAACAGGGCGTTTTCCAATGCGCGTAAGGTTTCAACGTCAAGGTCGTTGGTTGGTTCATCGAGCAGCAATACGTTGCCGCCAACTTGCAGCAGTTTTGCCAGATGTAAACGACCACGCTCACCACCAGACAGCTCACCTACGCGTTTACCTTGGTCAACGCCTTTAAAGTTAAAGCGCCCGACGTAAGCACGGCTTGGGATTTCAAAGTTACCGATACGCATGATGTCTTGACCGTTGGAAATCTCCTCCCACACAGTTTTGCTATCATCCATTGCATCACGGAACTGATCCACAGAGGCAATTTTCACGGTATCACCCAAGGTGATTGAACCAGAATCTGGCTGCTCTTGACCGGAAATCATACGGAATAGGGTAGATTTACCCGCACCGTTTGGACCGATGATCCCGACAATCGCCCCTTTCGGGATCGAGAAATTCAGGTTGTCGATCAGAACGCGATCACCATAAGACTTGCTCAGGTTCTCCACTTCGATAACTTTGTCACCTAAACGCGGTCCAGGTGGGATAAACAATTCGCTGGTTTCGTTACGTTTTTGATATTCCACGCTGTTAAGCTCTTCAAAGCGAGCCAGACGCGCTTTACCTTTGGATTGGCGACCTTTCGGGTTTTGACGGATCCACTCAAGTTCTTTTTCAATGGATTTACGACGAGCCGCTTCTGTTGACGCTTCTTGCGCCAGACGCTCATCTTTTTGTTCCAACCAAGAAGAGTAGTTACCTTCCCATGGAATACCTTCACCACGGTCAAGTTCAAGGATCCAACCGGCAACGTTATCGAGGAAGTAACGGTCATGGGTGATCGCCACAACGGTGCCTTCGTAGTCGTGCAGGAAGCGCTCTAACCAAGCAACGGATTCAGCATCCAAGTGGTTAGTTGGTTCGTCGAGCAGCAGCATGTCTGGTTTTTCCAGCAGCAGGCGGCAGATAGCCACACGGCGGCGTTCACCCCCAGATAAGTTTCCGATAACCGCATCCCAAGCTGGCAGGCGCAGTGCATCAGCAGCACGTTCCAGTTGGTTATCTAAATTATGACCATCTTGTGCGGCAATAATCGCTTCTAACTCACCTTGGATTTTCGCCAGTTTGTCAAAGTCAGCGTCTGGATCGGCATATTGCGCATACACTTCATCTAAGCGAGTTAAAGCGTTTTTTACTTCGCTTACTGCTTCTTCAACCGCTTCACGAACGGTATGTTCTAGATTCAGTTTCGGTTCTTGTGGCAGATAACCGATTTTAATACCTGGTTGAGGGCGGGCTTCCCCCTCAATCTCAGTATCAATGCCCGCCATAATACGAAGTAACGTTGATTTACCTGCACCGTTGAGACCTAAAACACCAATTTTCGCCCCAGGGAAGAAGCTCAGAGAGATGTTTTTTAAAATATGACGTTTCGGGGGAACTACTTTTCCCACTCGATACATACTGTAAACGTATTGAGCCAATTTGATTTACCTTTTGTTTTATAAGAAAAAACTAAATATTTTTTCATCTATGGGACATGTAAGGGACATTTATCGCTAGCTGCAGCATTTTAGTGCTTTAACCTGACCACTTGTGTGTTCAGGGGGCAGTTTCCATAGACAGTAAAATCATTTGTGCCTCACTGTAATTGTTCCTGCACCTAAGTCAATAATTTCCCATACGAGAGTGCCGTATCGGTCAAATTTTTGTCTAATGTAGCTATGAAGTCATGACGTCATTTGTGAAAAAAGTATGGCGTTTCATGCAATTTAACAAGGATTAACTGGTTTAAGATGATGAAGAAACTTAATAAATGGTACGTTTTTAAACGTCGTTTATTAGCGTTATATCAATATGGAATCACTTATTTATCATTGTATTTTTATATTTAAATAAATATGTATAAAAGGAATTAATATGTTTACAGCTAATATTTCTCATCGTCATTCTGATTTAATTGATTTTAGCGATATACCCCCACAAGCAAATACAAAAGCAAATGACTTAAATTCTTTAACGACAGTGAATGAATTAAATGCTTACCACTTACTGGATTCATCACAACAAAATGAAGTAGATAGCATAATTAATGCTTATTCAATGTCAAATAAGGAACAACGAAATCAATTAAGTAGCAGAGTCGATAAAATGGTTGATAACTTATTTGAGACTCGAAATATGACTTACCAGTTTTTTGACGAAGGAACGGATAGTGTACGTGGTGAGTTCAATCCGGGGAAAACCACTAACGATAGAGACCACTATATTAGAATGTTAGTGGCTTTTAATGCGATAAAAAATGGAATTGAAAAAGTGAAAGAAGACAAAGGATTTGCAAGATGTGATGTAGATGCAAGTCTACACTTACATCATGCTTCTTCAATATATGGAGACCTGCAATCATTGAATAACTTATTGAGCAAAAATGGGGCGAGTGGTAATTCGACGACGCCTCTTCCGAACCTAACGTATAATAAAGGTGAACTGCAATTCGGCTAAATAGAAACCTAAATATTATTTTATAGAACGTAAATACAGATAAATATTTCTATTTTTCACGCCAACATAAATCGTTGGCGTGATAGTGTTTATTTTTCTGCCGACTTCAACCGTCACCGCAACCACGTCAATCAATGAGTGTAAAAGTATTGTAAACTCTATAATTTCAAGAAATCTCCTCTGTCGCTGGCTGAAAACTTTAGGTAGCATTAACATTATTGATATATCTAATAAATGCTTTGAGTATGTTTGAGGTCAATCTCTAACAAGATTTAAGCGATGGAGCGAATTAATATGAAAGGTTGGTTAGCGGCTGTTCCGGTCACTATGCTGTTGGTATCCACAACAGTTTGGGCGGATTCTTTACAGGCACAACGTGAACGTTATCAAGCAATTAAGCTTGCTTGGGATGCCAATGAAATGGATGAAGTCGAGCGTTTATTGCCAACCTTACGTGATTATCCGCTGTATCCGTATTTGGAATACCGCGAGCTGTCACAAGATTTAGATATTATCTCGCCAAGACAAGCGCAAGAATTTATCGATGCATACCCAACGTTGCCTGTGGCAAAAACCCTCAAAAGCCGGTTTGTGAATGAGCTGGCGCGTCGTCAAGAGTGGACATCGTTATTGGCATTTAGCCCTGAGCCACCACAGCCTGCGGAAGCGCAGTGTAATTTCTATTTTGCGAATTGGGCGACGGGCAATAAACAGGTTGCGTGGCAGGGCGCTGAAAAAATGTGGCTCAATGGCAATTCCATGCCAGCAGCATGCGACAAACTGTTTACTGAATGGGAAAAAGCCGGATACCTTTCAACGGATATGATTTTGGCGCGTATTCACCTTGCTATCAAAGACGGTAACACGTCAACGGCAACTTACCTCGCGAAACGCTTACCAAGCAGCTACAAAACCATCTCTGATGCGTTGGTCAAACTACAAAATGACCCCGCTTCGGTTGTCACGTTTGCGAAAACATTGACGCCGACGGATTTTACACGTCAAGCCACATTAGCTGGATTTAGCCGCTACGCGCGTCAATCTCCGGATGCAGCTCGCGCGGCATTAGCGGGGATCAGCTCTGCCCAGAAAATGAATATGGCAGAAAACCAGCAAATGAAAGACAGCATTGCGTGGCAATATATGGGGGTTGATGTTACCCCTGAACAGGCAATGTGGCGTGATGAAGTGATCCGCGAAACCAATTCTGCCACTTTAAAAGAGCGCCGGGTACGTTTAGCGCTGGGGGAAGGGGATAAAACGGGATTAGCATCATGGTTGCGACAACTACCGAACGATGTCAGAAATAAGGAAGAGTGGCAATATTGGCAGGCGATTACCTTGATTGATCAAGGTAAAACCGCTGAAGGTGAAAGCATACTGCGAGAGTTAACTTCGAATCGTGGGTTCTACCCAATGATTGCCGCCCAGCAGCTAAAAATGGATTACCCAGTCATGGTGAACAAAGCGGTTAAGCCGGATGAAAGCATCCATAATATGCCGCAAATTCAGCGTGTTCGGGAATTAATGTATTGGGAGATGGATAATCTGGCGCGCTCCGAGTGGATCAATTTAGTCTCTTCGATGTCTCCTAATCAACAAGAGCAACTGGCTCGTTATGCCTTCGATAATAAATGGGCAGATCTGAGCGTTCAAGCGACGATCACGGCGAAGCTGTGGGATCATCTTGAGGAACGTTTCCCACTGGCGTGGGAAAAACAGTTTGATAACTACACTCGCAGTAAAATGATCCAAAAAAGCTATGCGATGGCCATAGCTCGCCAAGAAAGTGCATGGAACCCACAAGCGCAGTCTCCAGTTGGCGCGACAGGCTTAATGCAGTTAATGCCTGCAACCGCAAAACATACAGCGCAAAAACAAGGTATCACAGGTTATGTGAATGCAGGGCAACTGACGAACCCGGTGATGAATATTGAGTTAGGTACCGCGTATCTTGATGATGTTTATCAGCAATTTGGGAATAACCGTATTTTAGCCAGTGCGGCGTATAATGCCGGTCCATCACGAGTGACTCGTTGGTTAGGTAACAGCGCAGGGCGTATCGATGCGGTGGCTTTTGTAGAAAGTATTCCGTTTGCAGAAACCCGTGGTTATGTGAAAAATGTGCTTTCTTACGATTTGTTTTATAAACATTTCTTAGGCGAAAAAGGCAATGTGTTATCCGCGAACGAGTGGAATATGAAGTATTAATTTGTAGGGAATTTCATCTTGTTGGTAGGTTGGGTTTACCTTCAACAAGATGAGTACTGTATTTTTAACTATACGAGATAGTGTTCTGTGCTATTATTTGTACTAGTTTAATAGTATGGATGGGTGGATGATGACTGTAGAATATAAACCAGACCCGGCGTTAACCGCCGATGAAAATGCGGATTGGCGACGTTTTGTGGAACTGCTGCAAATGGCCTTCGAGCAAAATATACAGGATTCGATTCTTCAGCTATTACTCACACCGGATGAACGGACGGCTTTAGGGACTCGCGTTAGGATTGTTCAAGAATTAATGCGCGGTGAAATGAGCCAGCGTGAATTAAAAAATGAGCTTGGCGTAGGTATTGCCACCATTACGCGTGGTTCAAACAGTTTGAAGTCAGCCCCTATTCCGGTAAAAGAGTGGCTGGAATCTAAGCTATTGTAGTTTTTTGATTATTTTTTAAAGCAGTCAGTGATTATTCTCAAAAAATAAAAGTGGGGCTCTTATTGCTAAGAGCCCCACATGCATTTTAAATCGTTTTGAGTATAATTAGTCTTCTATGTGATTTAGCTCTTTATAAATTTCGTGTTTAATAGGAACTAAAGCCAGTATTAGCGCTTGCTGATAAACACTGGTGCGCGTCAATACGCCATTGGTGAAAAAGCCAATCGCACCGCCTTGTTGTTTGATATTATCAATACCAGTAAGGTCAGCCATTTCATCACCCAGCTCACGGCCTTCACGGATCCCCGCAAGGACTTTTTCTGGGATCATAATACTGGCAGAACGGGATTCTCCACGGATTTGATGGTGCTCAATCACAATCCATGCAAATGTCATGTCATCTTCAACACCCGCTTCAATACCCACCCAAAAGTCAGCTTCTGGGCGTACTTGGCGTGATGCCATCACACGTTGTCTTGCTCCTGTACGGGTTTCATTATTACCGATAGGTTGCTGTGGAACACTGCTATCGACATTAATATCTTCAATTTGATAACTGCCAGGCCCAAAAACGGCATCGAAAGCAAGATGAATCGCTTTAATTTTGGCTGGATTCGTCGTTGCAGCTATAACTTGGTACATTAATTATTTTCCTTTGAACACATACTTTGTACAGTAATAACGGAACACATCTATGTTACAGGTTTATCTTGTTCGCCATGGCGAAACTGAATGGAACGTTGCACGTCGCATACAGGGACAATCTGATAGCCCTTTGACCGCACTTGGTCGTCAACAGGCCATGCAGGTTGCTCAACGGGTTAAATCCGAAGGTATTACCCATATTATCACTAGTGATATGGGACGCACACTTGAAACTGCACAAATTATTGCACAAGTGTGCGGGTGTGAAATTATCACAGAACCGCGCCTGCGTGAATTAAATATGGGTGTCTTGGAGCAACGAGAAATTGGCTCACTGTCTGAACAGGAAGAACAGTGGCGTCAAAGCCTGATAAATGGTGCTGAAGGCGGCCGCATTCCTGAAGGGGAATCGATGGAAGAATTGTTTACCCGAATGTTTGCGGCATTGAATCGTTGCTTGGAATTACCGGAAGGAAGCCGTCCATTATTGGTCAGCCATGGCTTGGCACTCAGTACATTGCTAAGTCGTATCTTAGGCGTGCCTGCAAACTCGCCGCGTCGCCTGCGTCTACGTAACTGCTCGCTTTCTCGCGTGGATTACCAAAATAGTCCATGGTTGGCGAATGGCTGGATCGTTGAAACGGCAGGTGAAGTCACGCATTTGACTCTGCCTGCATTAGATGAGCAGCAAGGCTAACGGGATAAAAAAGGCGTTTTCTTAGAAAACGCCTCAATCACTCGAATAAAATACTTTATTGTGAGTTTTGGGTTTTATCCATTTTGATAGGCACATAATAGCTGAAGGCATCAATGTGCGTTTTAGGGTCGTTATTACTGATATTATCAATTTCAACGTCTTTGACTTTGTAATGCTCGATATCATAACCAGGGCGACGAGTCAGATTCAGCTTGGGAAGATAAATCCCGTAAACCTGATATAAAAACTCTTGTAACCTTTCTCTGCTTGCTTCACCACTGAAATTGAATTTCACATATTCCCCCGGGGAAATGGTGATATGGCTGTACTGGGTATTACTAAAGCTTGCATCTTCAGGTTTGACCGCAGTGGTATAAAACACCGTTTGTTCATCTTCTTTTTCAGCATTGTGGATAGCATGATGTAATCCAAACACTTCAGAAGCTACGCGGGTGGTATGTTCTAAATAATAACGCCAGAAAGCTTGACGCATTTGCGAGCACGCGGTTGACCACTCTTCTAAGGCATAGGAGCAACTTTGCTCTAAACCAACCAGTGGCTGCTCTGGCATCTGAACAAACTCATAGTTTAGAGGATGATGGTCTTCTAACATGATCGGTGGACAAATACCGGTTGCGCACCATTCTTCAGTACGGCGATAAAATGCAGGCGTCAGATTAAATTGTTTTTTAAAAGCTCGGGTGAAAGTTTGTTGTGAATCAAATCGATACTGTAATGCAATATCAAGAATAGGACGGCTCGTTAAGCGCAGTGCAACCGCGGCACGAGATAAGCGTCTAGCACGAATATAAGCACCAATTGCTTGGTCGGTCACATCCTTGAACATTCTCTGTAAATGCCACTTTGAATAACCCGCTCTTGCGGCAACATTATCTAATGACAATGGTTTATCAAGGTTATCATCTATCCAACGAAGAAGGTCGCGAATAATATTTGTTTGATCCATGGATATCCCCAGGCAATACGACTCACAGAACAGATATGAGTAATCAATGAATGGCTATTCTATAACAAGTTATCTTTTTCGTTTATAGTAAATGAGTTGTATCTAAGAATTAGTTAATAAACAGAATTATTGCCGTTTAGGTTATTTAAAATTCAGATGTTAAGCTGAAAAAGGGAATACTGTATGCGTTCTTCCAAATTTAAAAAAGGTATTGCGAAAGGTAATACACTGAAAAACCTCATTTTGGGATCAATGTTGTCTGCACTATCTTTTATGGCAGTCGCAGAAGAAATCGGCTCAGTTGATACTGTATTCAAGGTGTTTGGCCCTGACCATAAGATAGTCGTTGAAGCTTTTGATGACCCGGATGTGGACAATGTGACTTGCTACCTAAGCCGTTCAAAAACGGGCGGGATTAAAGGTGGGCTTGGATTAGCGGAAGATACCTCGGATGCTGCCATTTCCTGTCAACAAGTAGGTCCTATTGAGCTAAATGACCGCGTGAAACGTAACCCGAAAAAAGGGCAGGTGGTTTTCCAAAAGAGAACGTCACTGGTGTTTAAAAAGCTCCAAGTGGTTCGTTTTTATGATCCAAAACGTAATGCGCTCGTCTATTTGACCTATTCCGATAAGATGATCGACGGCTCGCCTAAAAATGCGCTAAGTGCCGTGCCAATTATGCCGTGGTGATAGTGCTTTGAGATAAAAATCGCCACTGATTATGTTTAAAATGAGTGGCGATTTTTGAATGATTCTCAGAAAATATAATTCACTAGATTTCTGAATCTGGATTATTAAAGCCAACCTTGAAAAATGGTTGAGCGTAATTTCTATCGCGTATTATTTTTTTACCCACATAAAGCGATCGGATTTTATCATTGGCTTTTCTACCAATAAATTCCCAACGCCCACTTCCTTTATTGATATTTCGAGTAAAGTATTGCTGAGTACCTGCTTCTACCCAAGAGTGAATTTCATAGACTTCTTTAATTATGTTGTTATAGGTAGCATAAGCATATTTTATATCTTCGTTTTTACGAGGAGGGTTATGCCATACTCCACGAGTTGCTTCGAATAATTCAAGTTCACTCATATTAAATCTATAAAGTTTATTTAAAATAAACCCTATACCTTGGTGCTTAATATCTGATACATGCATAACTTCAGGTGAATAAAGTGAGGCTGTTTCTTCTAATGTTAGCCGCCCTTGTTTGAGAATATCAATATCGTTACTAGTGCCTTGACCATTAATCTTATTAGTTAAGCCCTCTAGTCCGTGCAAATCTATACACGTTGTTTCTACCATCAAAGCAGTGCCTGAATCTAAGCCATGACAAAGAATATCAATACCCAGTAAGTTTTTCTTATGTAATTCATAGATTCGTTTAAGTTTTTTGTCTTCTTTTCTTGATGATCTATCACTCGCTAATGCATCTTTTATGTGCGTTAAGCATCGAGAACCAGTACCTTTCCCGATATAAAAAGGAATTCGGGTATTACCTCTAACTTCACATAGGGCATACACATAAGATTTTAGTTGGCTTAATGTGTCTTTATATTGGCTAAAATTGCTCATTAAATTCTACCTATTAATCATTTATTTATAGATAGATATCGGCTAATAATTTTAATTTTTTAACGTTGAAATAATGTCTTTGATGTTTAATGTTTAAAAAAAAACCGGCTTGCGCCGGCTTTTCATTAATCAGAATAAAATTACTCGTCTAAATCACCGCAGAAACGGTAGCCTTCACCGTGGATGGTAGCAATGATTTCAGGGGTATCTGGCGTGGACTCAAAGTGCTTACGAATGCGACGAATAGTTACATCGACTGTTCTGTCATGAGGTTTTAACTCACGGCCAGTCATTTTCTTCAGTAAGTCTGCACGAGTTTGGATTTTGCCTGGGTTTTCACAGAAGTGAAGCATTGCACGGAATTCACTACGTGGTAATTTGTAGTGTTCACCAGCAGGGCTCACTAAAGAACGGCTATTAATGTCTAATTCCCAGCCATTGAACTTATAGCTCTCAACCAGACGGCGTTCTTCTGTACCACCAGCTAAATTCATAGTACGGGACAGTAAGTTACGTGCACGGATAGTCAATTCGCGTGGGTTGAATGGTTTGGTGATATAGTCATCAGCACCGATTTCAAGACCAAGAATCTTATCAACTTCGTTATCACGGCCAGTTAAGAACATTAATGCGATACTTTCTTGCTCACGTAATTCACGAGCCAGTAGTAAGCCGTTTTTGCCTGGTAAGTTAATATCCATGATCACTAAGTTGATGTCATGTTCAGAAAGAACATTGTTCATTTCTTCACCATCGGTGGCTTCGTGAACAACATAGCCTTCCGCTTCAAAGATACTTTTCAGCGTATTACGTGTGACAATCTCGTCTTCAACGATCAAAATGTGTGGGGTCTGCATATTTGCTACCTAAAGTATTAAAATAAAAATACTGAACCCATAGGCCGTTTCCAGTTAGGTGGTTGTTGGTATGATTATCTGGAAAAACACGTCCATGAGTATAAATTTGTCTTTACATTTTTCAGTGACTTAACGCTGCCTATCCATTAGGCAAAAGGTCATAAAACTCACCAAAACTTAAGCACTTTCCCAATATTGGGCTGTTAACAGCAATATAACAGCTAATACTGCATTTACCACCTAAAAAACTAACTTTTGTTGATACATATCAAAATCAATTGTAGCACGTTAACAATGATTGTTAGGTAGATAATTATACCAAAATTATTTGTTATAGAGATATCGAATTGACGATAAAAATAAGAGAAAAAAGGAGAGATAACGCCAATTTTTCATCGTGATACCGCAAAGAAAGGTAGATGTGAATAGGGATGAAGATATTTGGATTTAACTTAAGCGAAGTCACGTAAGTGATTTTTTCGTATTCAGAACACCTTAAAATTGTCAGAGAGTAAAATTTCGTTTAACACATCAAAATCGCGTAAAAAAAGGATTTTTGGTTTTTTATAAAAGAAACTAAGTAATTATACGTATATGCTTTGCGTGAATCTATTTTGTTTTACAAAAAAATAACAAGAATCCTCGGAAATATCTGAATTAATGTTTGCATGCTTATAATTAACTAGATGGCTATTCAGTTTCTTATGTGCAATTTTGATTTGAAACTAAGTAGGATTTTTTAAGGTTGATGCAAGTATTGATCAAGATTAATCAGAGAAAGAAAGATAGGACATTAATGGCAATTTATTTCAAATTTACTGTTGAGAAACACGGTTAAAATTCCGCCATCAAATTTGATATTTGATTATTTTTTATGCAGTTGGTGTGGTTATTTTTTAAATAAAATTAAAATCTATTAATTTGAGAGTTAATGAATTTTACAACTGGAATCTCTAGATTGACTCTCTTTTTATGAAGGTATTTTTGATGAATGCAGTGGATCTCTGAGCTGAATTTCCGCTTCTATAGGGAGCGTAAATGCAAATAAATTTGACATTGTTGTGTGATTACTTTAACCGTATAGGGAGAAACCGAAATGTTCCCTACGAGACAAACAAATTTTATGCGTAACATCAGCCTGACTACGATTATTACCACCACCACCGTGACCACAGGAAACGGGGCGGGCTGACGCATCCAAAAAATAAAAATGAAAAAGCCCGCATCCTAGAAAGATGTGGGCTTTTTTTTGGCGCTAATTCAGGAGAGAAATACCATGCGTGTGCTTAAATTTGGCGGTACTTCAGTCGCAAATGACGAACGAGTACTTAATGTTGCTGATATCGCGGAAAGTAAATTGGCAGATGGACAAGTCGCGTTGGTGCTATCTGCACCCGCGAAAATCACTAACCATTTGGTGGCGATGATTGAAAAAACGGCAGCAGGCCAGAGTGTCATCACGCATGTGAGTGATGCAGAAATGATTTTTGCTAATCTATTAAAGGGTTTAAAAGAAAAGCAGCCCGGCTTTGAATATGACAAACTGAAAAAGCTGACTGAACACGAATTCGCGCAAATTAAACAAGTACTGCATGGTATTACTCTTCTAGGACAATGTCCTGATAGCATCAACGCCTCTATTATTTGCCGTGGCGAGAAGCTCTCTATTGCCATCATGGAATCTGTATTAAAAGCTCGCGGTCATAAAGTCACTGTGATTGATCCGGTGAAAAGCTTGCTGGCAAAAGGTCACTATCTTGAATCCACCGTTGATATCAATGAGTCCACTAAACGCATTGTGGAGCTGAACATTCCTAAAGACCATTTTGTATTGATGGCAGGATTTACGGCTGGAAATGAGAAGGGCGAACTGGTGGTGCTAGGCCGTAATGGTTCCGACTACTCAGCTGCGGTATTAGCGGCATGCTTACGTGCTGATTGCTGTGAAATTTGGACGGATGTTGATGGTGTTTATACGTGTGACCCGCGTTTAGTGCCTGATGCCCGTTTACTCAAAGGGATGTCATACCAAGAAGCGATGGAGCTTTCCTATTTTGGTGCAAAAGTTTTACATCCTCGTACTATCGCCCCAATTGCACAATTCCAAATTCCTTGCCTGATCAAAAACACCACTAACCCAAGTGCTCCGGGTACGTTGATTGGTGATGGCCAAACGGATGCTAGCACGCCGGTGAAAGGGATCACTAACCTGAATAATATGGCGATGATCAACGTCTCAGGTCCGGGTATGAAAGGCATGGTCGGTATGGCTGCGCGTATTTTCTCTGTTATGTCCCGTAAAGGGATCTCCGTGGTGCTTATCACTCAATCATCGTCGGAGTACAGTATCAGCTTCTGCGTGCCGCAAAATGAGCTACAACGCGCTCGCGGTGCATTAGAAGAAGAGTTTTATTTAGAGCTGAAAGACGGGGTATTAGACCCGTTAGATGTGATGGAGCAACTGGCTATCATCTCCGTTGTTGGTGATGGTATGCGGACGTTAAAAGGCATCTCCGCACGTTTCTTTTCAGCATTAACCCGTGGCAATATCAATATCGTTGCTATTGCACAGGGCTCGTCTGAGCGTTCAATTTCTGCAGTGATCGCCAATGAGTCAGCCACTTCAGCGGTGCGTTTATGCCACCAAATGCTATTCAATGCAGAACAAGTGATTGAGGCCTTTATTATCGGTGTAGGCGGCGTAGGTAATGCGCTGATCGAACAGATCCACCGCCAACAACAGTGGTTGAAACAAAAACATATTGATCTACGTGTCTGTGGAATAGCTAACTCAAGAGCGATGCTGATCAATATGCAGGGGATTGATTTAGATAATTGGAAAGCAGAATTAGCCGAAGCCAAAGAGACGTTTAGCCTCAGCCGTCTGATCCGTTTAGAGCGTGAATACCATTTTTTAAACCCAGTGATCATCGACTGTACATCCAACCAAGAGATTGCAGAGCAATATGCTAGCTTCCTAAAAGATGGCTTTAACGTCGTTACGCCGAACAAAAAAGCCAACACATTGTCGATGGATTATTATCATCAACTCCGTGCTGCCGCTGAAAGTTCAAAACGTAAATTCCTTTATGATACCAACGTAGGGGCGGGTTTACCGGTTATTGAAAACCTACAAAACTTACTGAACGCTGGGGATGAATTAGTTCATTTTAGCGGAATTTTATCCGGTTCCTTGTCATTTATTTTCGGTAAATTGGATGAAGGGATGTCCTTATCTGAAGCGACAATGTTAGCGAAGGAAAAAGGTTTCACAGAGCCAGACCCACGCGACGATTTATCCGGCATGGATGTGGCGCGTAAATTACTGATTTTAGCCCGTGAAGCGGGTTATGAATTAGAACTTAGTGACATCAATATTGAATCTGTACTCCCTGCTGATTTCGACAGTTCAGGCAGTGTTGCTGAGTTTATGGCTCGTTTACCACAACTGGATGCCCAGTTTGCTGCGCGGATAAAAGCCGCAGAAGCAGAAGAAAAAGTGTTACGCTATGTGGGTCTTATCGAAGAAGGTCGCTGTCAGGTGAAAATGGTTGCCGTTGACGGGAATGACCCACTGTTTAAAGTAAAAAATGGCGAAAACGCACTGGCATTCTACACGCGCTATTATCAACCAATTCCTTTAGTTCTCAGAGGTTACGGTGCTGGTAATGATGTAACTGCAGCGGGTGTATTTGCGGATATGCTGCGTACCCTATCATGGAAATTGGGAGTTTAAGAAGTGATCAAAGTTTATGCACCCGCTTCAATTGGTAATGTGAGCGTTGGATTTGATGTGCTAGGCGCAGCAGTCTCTCCGGTTGACGGTTCACTGCTCGGTGATTGTGTCAGCATTGAAGCGGCAGAGACATTTTCATTAGAAAACCAAGGTCGATTTGTTTCTAAGCTACCGAAAAAAATGGAACACAACATTGTTTACCAATGCTGGGAACTGTTTTGCGAGCGTCTTGGTAAAAAGCTGAACGTGGCAATGACCCTTGAAAAGAATATGCCAATTGGTTCGGGTTTAGGTTCAAGTGCTTGCTCTGTCGTAGCTGCGCTGATGGCACTCAATGAGTTTGCAGATAAGCCATTTGACCAAACGGCACTGCTTGGCATGATGGGTGAGCTAGAAGGGCGTATTTCAGGTAGTATTCACTATGATAACGTAGCACCTTGTTATCTCGGTGGATTACAGCTGATCATCGAACAAAATGGCATTATTTCCCAGCCTGTACCTGCGTTTGAAAATTGGTATTGGGTGATGGCCTATCCGGGTATTAAAGTTTCCACTGCGGAAGCGCGAGCCATTTTACCCGATAGCTATTCTCGCCATGATATTGTTAACCATGGACGCTATTTATCGGGCTTTATCCATGCATGCCATACTCATCAGCCAACGCTCGCTGTCACGATGATCAAAGATGTCGTCGCAGAGCCATACCGTACTCAGCTGCTGCCGGGTTTTGCCAAGGCGCGTGAACATGCGAAGCAAATTGGTGCGCTGGCATGTGGAATTTCGGGGTCAGGACCAACAATTTTTACCATTTGTGACGATAAAAAAATCGCAGAAGAGATGGTGCAGTACCTACAACAACATTACATTCAAAATGATGAAGGCTTTGTGCATATCTGTCGTTTAGATATGGCGGGTGCAAGGACAATAGGGTAAACGATGAAACTGTATAATTTAAAAGATAACAACGAACAAGTCAGCTTCGCGCAAGCCGTGAAACAGGGGTTAGGTAAGCAACAAGGGCTATTTTTCCCTCAAGACTTACCTGAGTTTAGCCCCAGTGAAATTGATGAATTACTGAAGTTAGATTTTGTCACTCGCAGTAGCCGTATCTTAAGCGCGTTTATCGGGGATGAAATTCCAGCTGAGCAGCTCGCTGCAAGAGTTAAAGCGGCTTTTGCGTTCCCTGCGCCCGTTTCTAAAGTTGAAGATGATGTGGCAACGTTAGAGCTATATCATGGACCAACACTGGCATTTAAAGACTTTGGCGGCCGCTTTATGGCGCAAGCGTTAGGTCAAGTAGCTGGCGGCGCGCCAGTCACTATCTTAACCGCGACATCTGGTGATACGGGTGCAGCTGTAGCACATGCATTCTATGGTTTAGATAATGTTCAAGTGGTTATCTTATACCCAGAAGGCAAAATCAGCCCACTGCAAGAAAAGCTATTCTGTACGCTGGGTAAAAATATCCATACTGTGGCTATCAAAGATGATTTTGATGCATGTCAGGCGATGGTCAAACACGCTTTTGATGATGAAGAGCTGAAAAAAGCGCTGTATTTGAACTCTGCGAACTCCATCAATATTAGCCGTCTATTAGCGCAAATTTGCTATTACTTTGAAGCGGTTGCTCAGATCCCAGCTGAAAAACGTGATCAACTGGTGATCTCTGTGCCAAGTGGTAACTTTGGGGATTTAACGGCAGGCTTATTGGCGAAATCCGTAGGGTTACCAGTGAAACGCTTTATCGCTGCCACTAACGTTAATGACACCGTTCCACGCTATTTAGTCGATGGAAAATGGGCGCCGCATCAAACCGTTGCGACATTATCTAACGCAATGGATGTCAGCCAGCCAAATAACTGGCCACGCATTGAAGAGCTATTCCGTCGTAAAGGCTGGTCATTAAAAGAGCTAGGTTACGGTGCGGTAAGTGATGAAGTAACTCAAGAAACCGTGCGTGAGTTAGATAAGAAAGGCTATTTATCCGAGCCTCATGCGGCGGTTGCTTATCGTGTTCTGCGTGACCAACTGCAAGATGGCGAATATGGTCTGTTTTTAGGAACTGCCCACCCAGCGAAATTCAAAGAGAGCGTGGAAGCTATCTTAAATAAACAAATTTCGCTGCCAAAAGAGCTGGCAGAACGTGCTGATTTACCACTACTTTCTCACTTCTTACCATCAGATTTCGCTCAATTACGCGAATTCTTAATGAAGTTAGCACCGAAGCAGTAATTGAAGTTCGCCGCTAAAGGAAATGTTAACAACGGAAGCTAAATTGGCTTCCGTTTTTTGATGAGTGAATTAATAGCTGGCGCCATCCGTGCCATTTTGCCCGCCATTTGGCCCACCTTTGCCGCCTTTACCTGCTTGTCCTCCAATACCTGCATTCCCGCCATTTCCGCCATTACCACTACCGTCACCGTCTCCTCCATTACCACCATGACCACCATTGCTTCCTCCGTGTCCGCCATTGCCACCACTACCATTGACGGATCCGTTTCCTCCGTTACCCCCGTTACCTAGGCCATCCCCGTTGCCACCGTGTCCACCGTCACCACCCTGTACACCACCATTACCGCCATTGCCGCCATTTCCATTACTGCCGGGAGTCGCGTGGCCTCCATGGTTGCCGTGACCATGACTGCCGCCGTTGCCACCATTTCCACCATGCTGACCATTGCCTCCTCTGCCGCCATTGCCACCGATTCCGCCATTACCGCCGTTTCCTCCACTGCCATTTTGTCCATGAGTTCCATTTATGCCATTTTCGGAAAAATGAAAATAATAATTTTGGCAATAAAAAGGAATGCAAAAAAGTGACTGAGAAATATTATCGATAATAATAGATTTATTTAAATGGAATGAATGGGGTTTATTAATGTGAAGGTTATTGGAATAGCTTAATGTGGGTGTCGCTGTAAAAATTAAAATAGAAAAAAATTGAAATAGAGATTGATTAATCATTGTTTCCTCCATCCCCCTTCATATGTGAAGGGGGAAATAATTAAATAATCGGGTTTATTTAATTTCCATTACCGCCGTTTCCACCATTGCCTCCATGCCCGCCATTACCACCGCTTCCACCATGACCGCCATTGCCCCCGTGTCCACCGTTACCGCCATGTCCTCCGTTACTCCACAGATACTCGGTGGTTGTTTGTTGGGAGTCGGTTGGTATGGTCATGGAAAACGCAGATAAAGGGAATAATAGGGTGATTAAGACAGTAGAGATTTTACGCATATAAATTCCTCGTTATAAAGTGAATTAATTAAACTGCAAATAAAGCTTAAATGACTCACTTAAATAATTAAAGAATGTTATCGATTAATTAATAACTCAAATTTGTTTTGGGTGAATATAAAATAATAAACCAGAATGTTATTCGTTCGTTTGTATTTAAATTAAAGATAATAAATAGAAAGCTATCCCTTAAATATATTTTAAGGGATAGCGATAGAACGGGTTTAAATTGAATCTTCGAGGATCAGCTCAATGGCTTTTAATTCATCTTGGCTAAAATCACGATTTTCCATCATGCCGAGTGCATCATCGATTTGGCTGATACGGCTTGCGCCGATAAGTACGGAAGTAATGCGGTCATGGCGCAGCAACCAAGCTAATGACATCTGACTCAATTTTTGCCCACGATTTAAGGCTAATTCATTGAGTTTTTTAACTTTTGCTAAAATGGCAGAAGTAAGCCTTTCTGGCGGTAGTGATGGGTTACCTGCTGCGCGGGAATCAGCGGGAATGCCATTGAGATAGCGATCCGTTAAAATACCTCCGGCAAGTGGTGAGTAGGCAATCGAGCCGACACCTTCCTCTTCGAGCAAATCGAGGAGACCTTCTTCTGGGGTACGTTCTAACATGGAGTATTTAGGTTGGTGAATAAGGCAAGGGGTACCCAGTTGATCGAGTATACGGATAGCTTCTTGCGCGGTTTCTGCTGGGTAATTCGAAATTCCCACATAAAGCGCTTTACCTTGCCGAACGATCAAATCAAGGGCTGCCATGGTCTCTTCTAATGGAGTTTGAGGGTCAGGTCGATGGTGATAGAAAATATCCACATAATCGACCCCAATTCTTTTTAAACTTTGATTGAGGCTGGCAACTAAATATTTTTTACTGCCCCAATCACCATAAGGCCCTTCCCACATGGTGTAACCTGCTTTGGAGGAGATCACCATTTCATCGCGATAAGGACGAAAATCTTGTTGTAGGATGCGGCCAAATTGTTGTTCTGCGGAGCCTGGAGGAGGGCCATAATTGTTGGCGAGATCAAAATGGGTGATCCCATGATCAAAGGCATGTTTTAACATCGCTCGACAGTTATCAATTGGCTTGTTGTCACCAAAATTATGCCAAAGCCCTAAAGAGACAAGGGGGAGCTTTAATCCACTCCGACCGCACTGACGATATTCCATATCTGTGTAACGATGTGACGCAGCAGAATATGGCATGGCTCACCTCCAAAATAAATGGCAAAGATTTACTCGAATTTTGGCATAACGCTGTCGAGCTCACTGGTGAAAGAATGCTATACAGCTTAAGAAATGATTATTTTATCGCCAGATTGTGACGGGGATTTGAAATAAGATATCGTATATTGAGTATGAGGCTTATAGGGTGTGATGCATTCCCTATAAGCCAACAAAGTGAGTCTATGATTAAGCTTGCTCAGGTCGAGTAAAGACTAATTCATTACCTTTCGACTGCGCTTGATCAAATTGGTAGCCTTCTAAATTAAAGTCAGATAGCTGTTCGGATTTAGTCAGTTTATTTTGAATAATAAAACGGCTCATTAATCCGCGAGCTTTCTTTGCATAAAAACTGATGACTTTATATTTACCGTTTTTCTCATCTAAGAAAACGGGTTTAATAATTTCAGCGTCCAATTTTTTGGTATTCACAGACTTAAAATATTCATCAGAAGCTAAATTAACGAGGATATTATCCCCTTGCGCTGCCAGTGCTTTATTTAAATGCTGAGTGATGATATCTCCCCAAAATTCATATAAATCTTTGCCACGACTGTTTTTAAGGCGAATCCCCATTTCTAAGCGATAAGGCTGCATTAAGTCTAATGGACGCAGCACACCATACAGACCAGACAACATACGTAAATGTTGCTGAGCAAATTCAAAATCAGCGGGAGAAAACGTTTCGGCTTGCATGCCGGTATACACGTCCCCTTTGAAGGCGAGGATGGCTTGGCGTGCATTATCTGGGGAAAAGTTTGGTTGCCATTCACCAAAACGCGCCGCATTCAGCCCTGCAAGTTTATCGCTAATTTTCATTAAGCTTGCGATATCCGCTGGCGTGAGTTTTCGGCATGCTTTAATCAGTTTTTCAGACTCAGAGAGTAGCTCGGGTTGAGTAAAAGTGTCGATGGTGAGCGGGCTTTCGTAGTCTAATGTCTTGGCAGGTGAAATAGTAATCAGCATAACTTGACCCTTGTGAAAGTAGAATTATTGCCTACTGTAGCAAAAAATTAATTAGAATGGTGAATTGCTGCAATAAGTAGATTCCATTTTCATTGTTTGCTCTACTGGTTTAATAATTTATAGGAGCTAAATGGATTCAGTTTTAAATTCTGCTGCGAAAACGATTGCTGATCAAATAGTTGCTTTCCAAGAGATTTCCTCGCTTGCAGCAACGTAGATGCGTGATATTATCATGGGACGGTGCGGCGCTAGCCTCAATTCCTTAATAATACACAAAGTAGTTTAAGTTGCAGAAGTGTGGCTAATCAGTGTAGCCAACACCCCTACAACTCGAAGCATGGCGGGTTTACCCTAAATAATTCAAGTTGTAGGTAGGCGGCAAGAGAACGAATTCCTAGGAGCATACATAAGTATGTGACTAGGGTGAGTGAATGTAGCCAACACCCCTACAACTTGAAGTATGACGGGTATAACAACGAGATTAAAGAAATGACCGACAAACTAACCTCCTTACGTAGTCTGACAACTGTTGTTGCCGACACTGGCGACATCGAAGCGATGAAGCTGTACAAACCACAAGATGCGACGACTAACCCATCGCTGATTTTAAATGCTGCACAAATTCCTGAGTACCGTAAATTAAT
This sequence comes from Providencia alcalifaciens, assembly GCF_020271745.1. Taxonomy (NCBI): domain Bacteria; kingdom Pseudomonadati; phylum Pseudomonadota; class Gammaproteobacteria; order Enterobacterales; family Morganellaceae; genus Providencia; species Providencia alcalifaciens. Next base: position 2,192,066 of record NZ_CP084296.1, read on the forward strand.
TGATGAAGCGGTAGAGTGGGCGCGTAAGCAAAGCGATAACCGTGAACAACAAGTTGTTGATGCATGTGACAAACTGGCTGTTAATATCGGTTTAGAAATTCTAAAATTAGTTCCAGGTCGTATTTCAACAGAAGTTGATGCACGTCTTTCTTATGATGAAGAAGCGTGTATTACTAAAGCTCGCCGTCTGATGAAAATGTACAACGAAGCTGGTATCAGCAACGATCGCATTTTGATCAAATTAGCCTCTACTTGGCAGGGTATCCGCGCGGCGGAAAAACTGGAAAAAGAAGGCATTAACTGTAACTTAACTTTATTATTCTCTTTTGCTCAAGCGCGTGCTTGTGCGGAAGCTGGTGTTTACCTGATCTCTCCATTCGTAGGTCGTATCCTTGACTGGTACAAAGCAAACACAGATAAAAAAGAGTTTGCTGCACATGAAGATCCAGGCGTGGTTTCTGTTACTGAAATCTACAACTTCTATAAAGCACATGGTTATAAAACCGTCGTGATGGGCGCAAGCTTCCGTAACGTGGGTGAAATCATTGAGCTGGCAGGTTGTGACCGTCTGACTATCTCTCCAGCACTGCTGAAAGAGCTGTCTGAATCACAAGGCGAACTGGTTTGTAAACTGAAAGATGAAGGTAAAACTCAAGAGCCAGGCGCTAAACTGACTGAGGCTGAGTTCTACTGGCAGCATAATCAAGATCCAATGGCGGTTGATAAACTGTCTGACGGTATCCGTAAGTTTGCTGTAGACCAAGAAAAACTGGAAAAAATGATTGCAGCGCTGCTGTAATTATCATTTGTCACCATTTTTCGTTAAAGGCCCAGTCAACTGACTGGGCTTTTTTTATGCTGTTTTTTCATTGATTAAACTCTCAATTCCACATTTCGACACAAACACGACGCTGTCAGGCATTCGACTTAATGGTATGATGCACCATGTTTATCATTATTGGCTTGGTATTAATTAAGTTAGTATTTCCTCGCCAAATGAACGAATTTAAATGATTAATTTTTGAGGTTTGTATGAATGAGTTGCGCATAGGTCTGGTGTCGGTTTCTGATCGTGCTTCAGGCGGTATCTATGAAGATAAAGGGATCCCAGCACTGGAGGAGTGGCTAACGAAAACCATCACCACCCCTTTTCGTTTAGAAACTCGCTTGATCCCTGATGAGCAAGTCATGATAGAGCAAACGTTGTGTGAGCTGGTGGATGAATTTTCCTGTCATTTAGTCCTGACCACAGGTGGTACGGGTCCTGCTCGCCGAGATGTCACTCCAGACGCAACCCTTGCGGTTGCTGATCGTGAAATGCCTGGGTTTGGTGAGCAGATGCGCCAAATTAGCCTGAAGTTCGTGCCGACAGCGATTTTGTCTCGTCAAGTTGGCGTGATCCGCAATCAGTCACTGATTTTAAACTTACCGGGACAGCCAAAGGCGATTGCTGAAACCTTAGAAGGGCTGAAAGATAAAGAAGGAAATGTATTGGTATCCGGCATTTTTGCGAGTGTGCCATACTGCATTCAATTACTTGATGGTCCATATATTGAAACAGACGAAAGCATCGTTAAAGCTTTCCGTCCAAAGTCTGCTATTCGCACTACCGAGTAATCTCGTCTAAAAAATCAGGCAGAACGTCACGTCTGCCTGATAATTTTCGTTACAACTTTTATCAATCTTAGAAATTAGCTACGTTGGCCAATTGGCAGGATGGTTTTGCCATATTGCTCATTTAAGATCTCAGCAACAGCCAAATAGAATGCGCTCGCACCGCAGATAATTCCTTCATAGCCCGCATATTGAAGCAGCGTGGCATTGTTGGTCAAATTACCTACTGCTAACATTGCAAACAGTACGGTTAAGCTGCCGAAGATAAATTGCAGCACGAAATTTGCTTTGAAGGTGCCTAAGAACATAAAGAAAGTAAAGATCCCCCATAAAAGCAGGAACACCCCTAAAAATGCAGGGTCAGTTGCTTCGGCTAATCCCATGGTCGGTAAAAACAGTAGACCGACTAACGCAAGCCAAAAGAAGCCGTAAGAGGTAAATGCAGTCGCACCGAACGTATTGCCTTTCTTATATTCAATAAGCCCAGCAATCACTTGCGCGATACCACCATAGAAAATTCCCATACTTAAAATTACAGATGAGAGAGGGAAAAAGCCTGCATTGTGAATATTCAGCAGGATTGTTGTCATACCAAAGCCCAATAAACCGAGTGGGCCTGGATTGGCAAGCGAACTAGATTGCATATAACCTCTGGTAAAGTATTTAAAAATCAAATAGATATGGTGAATATTTGTAGCCCCATAGAAGGGGGAGGCGCATAATACGCAGTTTTAATTGTCGAAACAATGATCAAGAGACGGGTTTTTTTGCATTAAATGTAAAACTTTTTTAGTTTTCCCCCTTGATGAATGAATTTGTGACCCCATCTTTAAGACATCAACAGTTATCAATCTAAATTATTGCGAATTGCAAAAAAAAATTAAGGTTGCAAAAAAAATTAAGGTTGAAGTAAAAACTCCCTTGAAAATGAAATATTGAGCCTTATATAGATTGATATCGAAATTAAATGAAAAGAATTCCTTTGGAGGCGTTTTAAATGGGTAAAATTATTGGTATCGATTTAGGTACAACTAACTCATGCGTTGCAATTATGGATGGCACTACTGCACGTGTTCTTGAGAACAGCGAGGGTGATAGAACTACTCCTTCCATCATTGCGTATACACAAGATGGTGAAATTTTAGTTGGTCAGCCAGCAAAACGTCAGGCTGTAACTAACCCAGAAAATACATTATTTGCGATCAAACGTTTGATCGGTCGTCGTTTCCAAGACGAAGAAGTTCAGCGCGACGTATCTATCATGCCATACAAAATTGTAGCGGCTGATAACGGTGATGCGTGGTTAGATGTGAAAGGCCAAAAAATGGCACCACCACAAGTTTCTGCTGAAGTGCTGAAAAAAATGAAGAAAACAGCGGAAGACTATCTGGGTGAACCAGTAACTGAAGCAGTTATCACTGTTCCAGCTTACTTTAACGATGCTCAGCGTCAAGCAACTAAAGATGCGGGTCGTATCGCTGGTTTAGAAGTAAAACGTATCATCAACGAACCAACAGCAGCAGCGCTGGCTTACGGTTTAGATAGAGAAGTTGGCAACCGTACTATCGCGGTTTACGACTTAGGTGGTGGTACATTCGACTTATCCATCATCGAAATCGATGAAGTTGATGGCGAAAAAACCTATGAAGTTCTGGCAACCAACGGTGACACTCACTTAGGTGGTGAAGACTTCGATACTCGTTTAATCAACTACTTAGTTGACGAGTTTAAGAAAGAGCAAGGTGTTGATCTGCGTAACGATCCACTGGCAATGCAACGTCTGAAAGAGTCTGCTGAAAAAGCAAAAATTGAGCTGTCTTCTGCTCAACAAACTGACGTTAACCTGCCATACATCACTGCGGATGCGACAGGTCCAAAACACATGAACATCAAAGTGACTCGTGCAAAACTGGAGTCACTGGTAGAAGATTTAGTTAAACGTTCTATGGAGCCAGTTAAAGTTGCTCTGCAAGACGCTGGTTTAAGCGTAGGTGACATCAACGACGTTATCTTAGTTGGTGGTCAGACTCGTATGCCAATGGTTCAGAAAGTTGTTGCTGATTTCTTTGGTAAAGAGCCACGTAAAGACGTGAACCCAGACGAAGCCGTTGCAATGGGTGCAGCAGTACAAGGTGGTGTATTAGCGGGTGATGTTAAAGACGTTCTGTTACTTGACGTAACTCCACTGTCTTTAGGTATCGAAACCATGGGTGGCGTGATGACTTCGTTAATTTCGAAGAACACCACAATCCCAACTAAACACAGCCAAGTGTTCTCTACTGCGGAAGATAACCAAGCAGCCGTGACCATTCACGTACTGCAAGGTGAGCGTAAACGTGCGAGTGATAACAAATCACTGGGTCAGTTTAACTTAGATGGTATTCAAGCTGCGCCACGCGGTATGCCACAAATCGAAGTGACTTTTGACATCGATGCGGATGGTATCCTGCACGTTTCTGCTAAAGACAAAAACAGCGGCCGTGAGCAAAACATCACCATTAAGGCGTCTTCTGGTCTGAACGACGAAGAAATCGAAAAAATGGTACGTGATGCAGAAGCTAACGCTGAAGCAGACCGTAAATTCGAAGAGTTAGTACAGACTCGTAACCAAGCTGACCAGCTGGTTCACGGTACTCGTAAACAAATCGAAGAAGCCGGTGACAAATTACCCGCTGAAGATAAAGCAAACATCGAAAAAGCGACATCTGAACTAGAAGCCGCAGCGAAAGGTGAAGATAAAGCAGATATCGAAGCGAAAATCCAAGCGCTGGTAACGGCATCTGCAAAACTTCTGGAAATTGCACAGCAACAAGCTCAAGCGGGCGCTGCGGGTGCAGGTGCAGAAGCGAAGAAAGATGACGATGTTGTTGACGCTGAATTCGAAGAAGTTAACGACAAAGACAAAAAATAAGGCCCTTAGCGGGCACAGTGACTATCGCAATAATGTTAAATAGTGACTGATACCGGACACGGGCGTCGAGGGAACTCTGCGCCCGTGTCTGCATGTTAAGGGAAAAATAAATGGCGAAAAGAGATTTTTATGAGGTTTTAGGCCTCGAAAAAAATGCTTCAGAAAAAGACATCAAGCGAGCGTACAAGCGCTTAGCAATGAAATACCATCCTGACCGCAATCAGGAAAACAAAGATGAATCTGAAGAGAAATTTAAAGAGATAAAAGAAGCTTACGAAGTCCTGTCCGATGAGCAAAAACGTGCCGCTTACGACCAATATGGTCATGCCGCGTTTGAACAAGGTGGTATGGGTGGCGGCGGTGGATTCGGCGGCTTTGGTGGCGGCGATTTCAACAGTGATATTTTTGGTGACATCTTCGGTGACATTTTTGGTGGCGGTCGTCGTCAACAGCGCCCAAGCCGTGGTTCTGATCTACAATACAACATGGAACTGACTCTTGAAGAAGCAGTCCGTGGAGTGACCAAAGAGATCCGTATCCCAACGCTCGAAAGCTGTGATGTGTGCCACGGTAGCGGTGCAAAACCAGGGACTAGCGCAGATACGTGCCAAACTTGTCACGGTATGGGCCAAGTACACATGCGCCAAGGTTTCTTCTCGGTACAACAGCCTTGCCCAACCTGTCATGGCCGTGGGAAAGTCATCAAAGACCCATGCAACAAATGTCATGGTCAAGGTCGCGTTGAGAAATACAAAACCTTATCCGTTAAGATCCCAGCAGGGGTTGATACGGGTGACCGCGTTCGTTTATCGGGTGAAGGTGAAGCCGGTGCGAATGGTGCACCAGCAGGGGATTTATTCGTTCAGATGCATGTTTTACCGCACGATATTTTTGAGCGTGATGGTAATAACTTACATTGCGAAGTGCCAATCAACTTTGCAGCAGCAGCACTGGGTGGCGAAATTGAAGTCCCAACCCTTGATGGTCGCGTTAAACTGAAAATTCCTGCGGAAACCCAAACGGGTAAAACATTCCGTATGAAAGGTAAGGGCGTGAAGTCAGTACGTGGTGGTATGCAAGGTGACTTAATGTGTCACATTGTTGTCGAAACCCCAGTCAAACTAAATGAGAAACAAAAAGAGTTACTCAAAGAGTTTGGTGAGTCATTAGGCGGCACCGGTGGGGAGAAAAATAGCCCACGTTCAAAACGCTTCTTAGATGGCGTGAAAAAATTCTTTGATGATTTAACCAATAAATAAGGGTTAATCTCTAAGTTAAGAATCATGGCTGATCCAGTGAAACACTGAATCAGCCATTTTTTTATTTCACTGTTTCACCGCTGGCTACCACGGTTTTACGAACTTGATCAGCAAATTGCAGAGCCTCTTTCACAATCGCATTCTCATCAACGGTGAGCACTTTGCGGTCTTCCATTAATAGATTTCCGTCCACAATGGTATGGCGCACATTGGAAGCATTCGCACCATAAACCAGTGCTGCATAAGGGCTATACATCGGTACCATATTTGGTGATTTTGTATCGACAACGATGATATCCGCTAATTTCCCCACTTCTAAAGAGCCTAGCTTATCTTCCATGTGAATGGCTTTCGCGGAGCCTTTGGTTGCTAATTCAACCACGGTAATTGGAGGCATTGCAGCTCTATCTTTATTTTCGAGCTTATGAATTTTACCCACTAAATTTAGCTCGTTCATGGTCGTTAAGGTATTGCTGGACATCGGGCCATCGGTTCCTAAACCCACACGAACCCCTTTCGCTAACATCGCAGTCACTGGAGCAACACCTTTGGCTGATTTGGTATTCGCACTGACATTATGTGCCACACCGACATCATACTGTTTGAGTAGGTCGATATCGTTTTCATCAACCATAATGGCATGAGCGGCAATCACGTTGTTATTCAGGGCACCGATATCCGCCATATATTGAACTGGGCTTTTTCCGCCAGTACGTTTAGCAATTTCCTCTTGTTCTCTGTCGGTTTCCGCTAAGTGGATCATCACTGGAACATTAAGTTCTTGAGAAAGCTTAGCGATTTTCTGTAGATGCTCAGTGGTGTTGGTATAAGGTGCGTGAGGAGCAAAAGCTGGCGTAATGCGAGGGTGGTCTTTGTATTGGTTGATAAAATTCACTGCATAAGCGATACCTTCATCTGCATTTTTAGCATCAGCAACCGGGAATTTGATCACAGATTCCCCAAGGATCGCTCGCATACCAATACTATCGACAGTTTTCGCAACCTCATCTTCGAAATAGTACATATCTACATAAGTCGTGACGCCGCCTTTGACCATCTCGACGTTAGCTAAGTTAGCGCCTACTCGCACCATCTCACGGGAAACCATCTTGCTCTCTAATGGGAAAATATAACGGTGTAAACGGTCGGGTACATCATCAGCAAGGGAACGAAATACGGTCATTGACGCGTGAGTATGGGTATTGATTAACCCAGGCATGACAATATCGCCATCAACATTTAGCTGTTTTTTGGCAGTATATTGCGTAGCAAGTTCAGGGCCACCAACTGCGATAATTTTATTTTTATCAATAACAACGGTCCCATTCTCAATAACTTGATTATTGGCATCCATGGTTAAAACGGTACCATCAACAATGATTAAATCCGCTGGAGTGGTGGCAAGTGCCGCGATAGGTGCTGCCATCATCGATATGGCAATGAGAGATCGGAGTAATGTCATTCTTACCTCATGACTCAATGAAAAATAGGGCTAAAAGTTATTGGTATCAAATATTATGGGTATCAAATATAGGATGTAAAACTCATATTCTAAGCACCACTATCTTAACTGGATAGTTTCGCCAGTAACACCCCAAGTAAGATGACAATACAGGCGAGAACTCGCATTCCATTGAATTTCTCTTTAAGGAATACAATGGAAAGAAACATAGCAAAAAGTACGCTAGTTTCACGAATAGCAGCAACGAGTACGATGGGGGCTTGGCTCATTGCCCAGATTGCGATGCCGTAACTAATGAGCTGCATTAACCCGCCAAGCAAGCCTGAGCGCCAATATTGCCTAAATCCGTGTAGTAGCGAACTTTTGTATTTCATCACTCCGGGGATAGCGAGTACTGCGCCATTTAATAAAAATAGCCATAGGGTATAAACAACGGGATCTTGGCTGGCTCTCGCACCATATCCATCCGAGAGGGTATAACAAGCCGTAAAAAAGGCGGTGCACAGTGCAAAAATAAGGGCTTTACCTTTGATGTTCAAAGAGAATTTTCGGCCAGCAAATGCAATGGCTACTACGCCTGAAATGATGAAAATAATCCCGACAAAACTCATAAGTGGTAAGGATTCATTGAATAAAACAATGCTTAATAACGCGGTGATTAAAGGGGCTGAGCCGCGAGAAATAGGGTAAATCTGGCTGAGATCGCCATGGTTATAAGCTTGGCTGAGAAAATAGATATAACCGATGTGAAATAATACTGACAACGCTAGCCATGGGACAGCATCGGGAGACGGTAGCCCAAACCAAAAGAGAGCTGGAATAGTTAAAATCCCAGAAAAAACGGCAATCATCACCAAACCAAAGAAGCGGTCATTACCAAATTTAACCAGAGCATTCCAACTTGCATGGCAAAACGCGGCAAATAGCACAGAAAGCAGAACGTAGAGAGACATAATATAGAGACAGTGATTGCCTAAGAGTGGCTCGAGTATCACATAAAGCGTCTTTTTTATGAAGCGGCACGCAAGAAAGAGAGGGTAGGGACTTTTATTTTTGCGAAGGGCTTCGAAAATAAAAAAATAAACGATTTTTTTGACTATCTGCAAAGGTCATTTTTCATTAATCTCTAAAAAAGTTGAATATTTAACGTGATTTATCCAGTAAATTTATTTTTGATTTTTAGAATAGTTGCCTATAGTTAAATTAACGATTTATTATCATTCGTTGTGATCTCAGTTGCTAAATATTCGGAAATTACGATCATTAATGGATAAATAAACGATTTTTTACGAATTAATGATTATCATAATATTAACATTCAAAAATATTTTTTGAGGTTATTCATATGACAGCAATTATTCGTAAATTTTTAAAGTTAGAAGCAGCAGGAGGGCTACTCCTAATTATTGCTGCCATTGTCGCTTTAATAATGGCTAATACGCCATTACAAGGAGCTTATCAGCAATTTTTAGATATTCCGGTAGCCATTAAAATCTCAACATTTGAATTAGATAAACCTCTGATTCTATGGATTAATGATTTCTTAATGGCCGTGTTTTTCCTGGTTGTTGGTTTAGAGGTAAAGCGCGAGTTATTAGAGGGATCTCTTGCGGGACGTGATAAAGCGATATTTCCAGCAATTGCGGCTGTGGGCGGAATGATTGCACCAGCGTTAGTTTACTTAGCGTTCAATGGTGCTGACGATATTACTCGTCAAGGTTGGGCTATCCCTGCTGCAACAGATATTGCGTTCGCGTTGGGTGTGATGGCGTTATTAGGTAAGCGTGTTCCTACGGAGCTCAAAGTATTTTTATTGGCATTAGCTATCATTGATGACCTTGGTGTCATTGTGATTATTGCCTTTTTCTACACTAGCTCAGTTTCTGTAATCGCATTGAGTTTAGCGGCACTGTGTGTGGCAATACTCTGTCTAATGAACTGGCGACGAGTTGAAAATACCGCAGCTTACTTGGTGATAGGCCTAGTCTTGTGGGTTTGTATTTTGAAATCAGGTGTTCATGCCACTCTGGCGGGAGTGATTGTTGGTTTCTTAATTCCATTAAGAGGGACTAATAATACAAAACCGTCGGAAGAATTAGAGCATGTGTTGCATCCTTGGGTTGTTTATCTCATATTGCCTATCTTTGCATTTGCAAATTCAGGCGTGCAGCTCAATGGTATCACCCTTGATGGCTTAATGAGCCCATTACCGCTTGGTGTTGCAGCGGGGTTGATACTGGGGAAACCTATCGGTATTTTCTTATTTAGTTGGATTTCGGTAAAAGTAGGGTTGGCTAAATTGCCAGCATCGATTAACTTGAAGCAAGTGTTTGCTGTTTCTGTGCTTTGTGGGATCGGTTTTACTATGTCTATTTTTATCACAGGCCTTGCTTTTGAAGGGCTTGATGAAGTGTATAGTACCTACTCGAGACTGGGTATTTTAATTGGTTCAACAACCGCTGCATTGTTAGGGTACTTTATGTTAAGGGTAGTGTTACCGAAACCAAAAGTTTCACACAGCGATGCAAAATAAACATAATAGACGTAATTATTAGTAAGAATTTTCGAGTTAATCTTCTATGATATGCCCGCGGTATGAGTTGCATACTGCGGGTATTTTAACTTATAACTCCCGATTACGGGGTACGGGTAAAGCGTATGGTCAGTATGTACTGAGGTCATTATGTACTGCGGTCATTATTGGCGATACAAAAGGAATCGATATGCGGGTTTCACATCTTAATTTTAACCACCTTTATTATTTCTGGCATGTTTGCAAAGAAGGCTCTGTTGTCGGTGCCGCTGAGGCTCTTTACCTGACTCCACAGACAATTACTGGGCAAATTAAAGCGCTTGAAGAACGGTTAGGTGGCAAATTATTTAAACGCCAAGGTCGAGGGCTAGTGCCTTCTGAACTGGGACAACTGATTTTTCGTTATGCTGACAAAATGTTTATGCTCAGCCAAGAAATGCTGGATATCGTCAACTATAGCCGAGAATCTAATCTGCTGTTTGATGTGGGTGTAGCTGACGCATTATCGAAACGTTTAGTCAGTCGTGTACTAGAAACGGCAGTTGTCGAACATGAGCAAATTCATTTACGTTGCTTTGAATCGACTCATGAGCTGTTACTGGAGCAATTAAGCCAGCACAAGTTGGACATGATTTTATCGGATTGCCCTGTGGACTCTTCACAGCAAGAGGGGCTGTTCTCTGTTAAATTAGGCGAATGCAGCGTCAGTTTTTTCTGCCGTCAGCCAGTACCGAAGAAACCATTCCCTGAATGTCTAGAAGAACGCAGGTTATTAATTCCGGGGCGTCGTTCGATGCTTGGCCGCCATTTATTAACATGGATCCGCAATAAAAACCTGCAAGTTGAAGTGCTTGGTGAATTTGATGATGCAGCATTAATGAAAGCATTCGGGATGTATCACAATGCCATTTTCGTGGCGCCATCTTTATATGCAAAAGATATTTTTTCCGATCATGAAGTGCAAGAAATTGGCCGCTTAGATAGCGTAAAAGAAGAGTATTACGTGATTTTTGCGGAAAGAATGATCCAGCACCCAGCGGTACAACGTGTCTGCAACAAAGATTTTTCTGAGTTATTTTCAGCGCCGTTCGATGGCTTAGAACAGAAAGTTTAGAGCGGAAAGTGGAAGTGTAAGGTAAGAAATTAGCAGACAAAAAAACCGGCCTAAGCCGGTTTTTTATAATCAAGAAGCGAAATTACATTGCTTTGATTTGAGCAACTAAGTTAGCTTTATGACGTGCTGCTTTGTTTTTGTGGATCAGGCCTTTGCTAGCGTGGCGATCAACAAGAGGTTGCATGTCATTGAATGCTTTCTGAGCTGCTTCTTTATCGCCTGCAGCGATAGCAAGGTAAACTTTCTTAATAAAAGTACGTACCATAGAGCGACGGCTAGCGTTGTGCTGGCGACGTTTCTCTGATTGAACGGCACGTTTCTTAGCTGATTTGATATTAGCCAAGGTCCAACTCCCAAATGTATTCTATTGAGGACAATTTAAAGGTCAAGGAATATGCCCTTTCGCCCTTCATTTGTCAATGGATTTGTGCAAATAAACATCGTGTACTTCGATGTCAATGCGTTGTGAATGGTGCAAGATTCTATCAGCAAATATCAGAAGAATACAGATCTTCGCGTGAAAAAAAGCATAATTGATAGAAGATATTTTAAATCATTTTTCAGAAAAAAATTTTTTAGTGATATCAAACGTTCGTCAAGATGAAATTACATTATAACTAGAGTGTTTTTTGTACACTTAGGTTGGTTATACAAAATGGATGATAAGAAAACTATAAAAATTAAATATTTTTAGAGATCTCAGCGTCAATTTGTTGTATTGATAATCTATTGGTTATCCAAACTTTTTTGATTTACTTATCGACAATGATCAGATTCAGCGGCGCGGTGTCGTGCAGAAAGATGCTTAGCAGTGTAAAATCATCTGATTAAATAGTGTAGTGATCAAAAAAATAGGGTTTAATGAAAGCTTTTACGAACTTAGGTTAACCTTATGCGTCGTACAAGGTATAATTCTGCAATTTCCTCGGTATTGAGCCAGTTATGGAGCTAATTCGCGGTATACAAAATATCCGGTCGTACCATCATGGTTGCGTACTGACTATTGGTAATTTTGATGGTGTTCATCGTGGGCACCAAGTATTACTTCAAAATTTGAAGCTCAAGGGTAAACAGTTAGGTTTACCAACTGTTGTGATGATATTTGAACCACAACCCCTTGAATTTTTTACGGGTGATAAGGCTCCTGCGCGTTTGACACGCCTAAGAGATAAAGTGAAGTATCTTGCTGATAGCGGGGTCGATTATCTATTATGTGTGGAATTTAACCAGCATTTTGCCTCATTAACGCCAGATGCTTTTGTGTCTGACTTATTAGTCGACAAACTCGGTGTGAAATACCTCGCCATTGGTGATGATTTCCGGTTCGGAAAAAATCGGATGGGGGATTTTTCTTTTTTACAGCAAGCCGGTCAAAAGTTTGGTTTTGAAGTCGCAGACACCGAAAGCTTTTGTGATTTAGGTGTGCGCGTCAGCAGCACGGCGATCCGTAAAGCGATACAAAACAATGATCTGACATTAGCTGAAAATTTATTAGGTCACACATACCGCATTAGTGGACGTGTAGTTCACGGTAATCAGCTAGGTCGTACGATAGGTTTTCCGACAGCAAACCTACCATTAAAACGTTTAGTCACACCGGTGACTGGCGTGTATGCTGTAGAAGTTCATGGTCTGGGCGATAAGCCTGTACCGGGCGTGGCAAACATTGGCACACGCCCAACGGTATCTGGAAAAGGTACCCAGTTAGAAGTCCATCTGATTGATGCACATATGGATTTATATGGGCGTCATATTGATGTTGTGTTACGTAAAAAATTACGTGACGAACAGCGGTTTGCTTCGTTGGACGCGCTGAAGGAGCAAATTGCTAATGATGTAGTTGCAGCCAGAGAATATCTCGCAGCAATTGGAATCAGATAATTTAGCGGAAAATTGGAACTGAGAATCGATGAGTGACTATAAAAATACCCTGAATCTACCAGAAACAGGGTTCCCAATGCGTGGCGATCTCGCTAAACGCGAACCACAGATGTTAGAGCGCTGGTACAAAGAAGGTTTGTATCAGGCAATCCGTAAAGCAAAATCGGGCAAGAAAACCTTTATTCTGCACGATGGTCCTCCGTATGCTAACGGTAGTATTCATATTGGTCACTCAGTAAACAAAATTCTCAAAGATATTATTATTAAATCCAAAGGGTTGGCGGGCTTTGATTCCCCATACATCCCTGGTTGGGATTGCCATGGCTTACCTATTGAACACAAAGTTGAACAAATCGTAGGTAAACCAGGGGAAAAAGTTTCCGCCGCTGAATTTCGTGCAAAATGCCGTGAATATGCCAAAGAGCAAATTGAAGGGCAAAAAGCTGATTTTATCCGTTTAGGCGTGTTGGGTGAGTGGGACAAACCTTACCTGACTATGGATTTTAAAACCGAAGCGAATATCATCCGTGCACTGGCGAAAACCGTTGCAAATGGTCACTTAGTGAAAGGTGCAAAACCTGTTCACTGGTGTACAGCATGTGGTTCTTCATTAGCTGAAGCGGAAGTTGAGTATTACGACAAAACATCTCCATCTATCTACGTTCGCTTCCCTGCGGTAGATAGCAAAGCCGTTTGCGAAAAGTTTGGTGTTGCTAGCGATAAAACACCATCTTTAGTGATCTGGACGACAACACCTTGGACTCTACCCGCTAACCGTGCAATCTCTCTGAACCCAGAGTTCAAATACTCTCTGGTGGATGCGAATGGCGATTTAGTCATTCTGGCAACTGACCTAGTTGAAGAAGTCATGAAGACTGTTGGTGTTGAGTCATGGACAGTATTAGGCGAGTGTGAAGGTAGCGCATTAGAGTTACTTCGTTTCGCTCATCCATTTATGGGCTTTGATGTCCCTGCAATTTTAGGCGACCACGTCACCTTAGATGCGGGTACTGGTGCGGTACATACAGCGCCAGGTCATGGTCCTGAAGACTATGTTGTTGGACAAAAATATGGTTTAGAAACGGCGAACCCAGTAGGGCCAGATGGCTGCTTCTTACCAAATACCTACCCAACATTAGACGGTTTATTTATTTTCAAAGCTAACGATGTGGTGCTGGAAATTTTAAATGAGAAAGGCTTACTGATGTACAAAAAAGCTATCTCTCACAGCTATCCATGTTGCTGGCGCCATAAAACCCCAGTTATTTTCCGTGCGACACCACAATGGTTTATCGGCATGGATAAAAACGGCCTGCGGAAACAATCTCTGAAAGAGATCGACATTGTTCAGTGGATCCCTGGCTGGGGTCGTGCACGTATCGAGTCAATGGTTGAAAACCGTCCTGACTGGTGTATTTCACGTCAACGTACTTGGGGTACCCCAATGTCGTTATTCGTGCACAAAGAGACTGAAGAACTGCATCCGCGTACTTTAGAGCTGATGGAAGAAGTCGCTAAGCGCGTTGAAGTTGATGGTATCCAAGCATGGTGGGATTTAGACCCTGCTGAATTGCTGGGCGCTGATGCTGAAACTTATCGTAAAGTACCAGACACATTAGACGTTTGGTTCGATTCAGGATCCACCCACTTTGCTGTCGTTGACGCCCGTCCTGAATTCCATGGTAACTCTGCGGATATGTATCTGGAAGGTTCTGACCAACATCGTGGTTGGTTCATGTCTTCTCTGATGCTGTCTACTGCGATGAAAGGCAAAGCACCTTACCGCCAAGTTCTGACCCACGGTTTTACCGTTGATGGTCAAGGTCGTAAGATGTCTAAATCGTTAGGTAATACAGTTAGTCCGCAAGATGTGATGAACAAGCTGGGTGCAGATATCCTGCGTCTATGGGTGGCATCAACCGACTATACGGGCGAAATCGCGGTATCTGATGAAATTTTAAAACGTGCAGCGGACTCTTATCGTCGTATCCGTAATACCGCGCGTTTCTTACTGGCCAACTTAAATGGTTTCAATCCAGAAACCGATATGGTGAAACCAGAAGATATGGTGGTGTTAGATCGCTGGGCAGTTGGTCGTGCATTAGAAGCACAAAAAGAGATTGCGAAAGCGTACGATGAGTATGATTTCTTAGGTGTTATCCAACGCTTAATGCATTTCTGCTCTATCGAAATGGGCTCGTTCTATCTGGATATTATCAAAGACCGCCAGTACACAGCGAAAAGTGATAGCGTTGCGCGTCGTAGTTGCCAAACTGCACTGTTCCATATCGTGGAAGCGTTGGTTCGTTGGATTGCACCTGTTCTGTCCTTCACCTCGGATGAAATTTGGAACGAATTACCGGGTAAACGTTCTCAGTTTGTTCTGACTGAAGAGTGGTATAACGGCTTATTTGGTTTAGACGAATCAGAAGCGATGAATGATAGTTTCTGGGCTGATCTGTTAGCTGTACGTGGCGAAGTGAACAAAGTTCTGGAGCAAGCGCGTACAGATAAGCACATTGGTGGCTCGTTAGAAGCTGCGGTAACTTTATATGCAGATAGCGCATTAGCCGCTAAGTTAAACAGCTTAGGCGATGAGTTGCGTTTTGCGCTGTTAACCTCTCAAGCGAGTGTGGCTGATATTGCAACGGCTCCAGCGGATGCTCAAGACAGTGAACTGAAAGGCCTGAAAATTGCCTTCAGTAAAGCGGCTGGGGAAAAATGCCCTCGTTGCTGGCATTATGCAAGTGATATTGGTGCAGTGGCAGAACAACCTGAAATCTGTGGTCGCTGTGTGACTAACGTAGCCGGAAACGGTGAATTACGTAAGTTTGCTTAATGAAGACACCTATTTGCTCTACTGGTTTGCGTTGGCTGTGGCTGACGGTTGTGATTATCGTTGCAGATTTAGCAATTAAGCAATTGGTCTTAAAAGAGCTGACTCTGTACGAACCACACCCTTTAATTCCGTACTTTAACCTTATGTACGCTCAAAACTTTGGTGCGGCATTTAGTTTTCTGGCGGATGAAGGCGGCTGGCAGCGCTGGTTCTTTGCTGGAATAGCTATTGCCATCTCCATTACGTTAATGGTGATGATGTATCGCCAAAGCGTGAAAAAACGCCTGAGCAATATTGCTTATGCGTTAATTATTGGTGGTGCGATCGGTAATTTATTTGACCGTTTAGTGCATGGCTTTGTAGTTGACTACATTGATTTTTATGTTGGAAACTGGCACTGGCCGACCTTCAACTTGGCGGATATGGCCATTTGTATCGGTGCGGCATTGGTGATTTTTGAAGGCTTTTTGCCGGATAAACCCAAACAGCAAGATACTAAATAGAACAGATAGCGCGATAGGTTGATAAAACCCAATATTGCATATTAATCATCTCAGCCCGACGATAGTCGGGCTGAACTTTATGATAAAAAACAGGTTTAGATTATGTCTACTCAAATACAGGCGCAGAGTTCTGTTTTACTGCATTTCACTCTGAAATTAGAAGATGGCTCCACGGCGGATTCTTCTCACGCACAAGGAAAGCCTGCGTTGTTTGCTCTCGGAAATGATTCACTGTCGCCAGAATTAGAAGCACAACTTATTGGGCTATCTGAAGGTGAAAAGAAAACATTTTCCTTAGCAGGGGATACGGTATTCGGGAAACATAATCCAGACTTAGTGCAATACTTTTCATTGCGTGATTTTATGGAAACAGGGATCCCTGAAATTGGCACCATCATGCTGTTTACGGGCATGAATGGGAGCGAAATGCCGGGCGTCGTGAAAGCTATCGAAGGGGAATCAATTACCGTTGATTTTAACCATCCTCTTGCTGAGCAACAAATTACCTTTGAAATTGAAGTGCTAGAAATAGACCCACAATTGGAGAGTCACCATGCAAATATTAATGGCTAATCCTCGTGGATTTTGTGCGGGTGTTGACCGTGCAATCAGTATTGTTGAACGCGCTTTAGAAATTTATGGCGCTCCGATTTATGTTCGCCATGAAGTGGTGCACAACCGCTATGTGGTTGATGATTTACGTCAGCGTGGCGCTATCTTCATTGAAGAAATCTCTGAAGTTCCTGATGGCTCTATTTTAATTTTTTCAGCCCATGGCGTTTCACAAGCCATTCGCCAAGAAGCCCGTTCCCGCGATTTAACCATGCTATTTGATGCCACCTGCCCATTAGTGACCAAAGTACATATGGAAGTGGCTCGTGCAAGCCGTAAAGGTAAAGAAGCGATTTTAATCGGTCACGCAGGGCACCCTGAAGTTGAAGGGACAATGGGGCAATACAACAATCCTGAAGGGGGAATGTATCTTGTTGAAAGCCCAGAAGACGTTTGGAATCTACAGGTAAAAGATGAAAACAACCTGAGTTTTATGACGCAAACGACGCTTTCAGTGGATGATACCTCCGATGTGATTGATGCACTCACTCGTCGATTCCCAAATATTGTGGGACCTCGTAAAGACGATATTTGCTATGCAACGACGAACCGCCAAGAAGCCGCGCGTGAGTTAGCGGAGAAAGCCGATATCGTGTTAGTCGTCGGTTCGAAAAATTCGTCAAACTCAAACCGTTTAGCTGAATTAGCTTCTCGGATGGGGAAAGCCGCATTTCTGATTGATGGCGCTGAAGATATTCAAACCAATTGGTTAAAAGATAAGAAAATTATCGGATTAACTGCAGGGGCATCCGCGCCGGATATTTTAGTCCGCCAAGTGATTGATAGGCTTAAAGAGTTGGGCGCAGACTCCGTGGTTGAACTACAAGGACGAGAAGAGAATATCGTTTTTGAAGTACCAAAAGAGTTGCGTGTGGACGTTAAAGAGATCAACTAACACATTGATTTTATTATTATAGTAGCGGCTGGTTTAGCCGCTGCTATTTTTTGTTTTTTCAGCATTCCATTCTATCTCAATACAATTTTTTCTGATAATCATCCCCCTCTCTACGGTTTTATTAATATCCCCAGATTAGTGCTGGCGTCCCGATTCAAGTTTCTTTAAGGTATAACCAAGATTTTATTTTGGTTTTCGCCTCAATATTTACGAAAGGATCAAAAATGGCAGATTCAACTGTACGCGTTGCAATTGTCGGTGCGGGTGGGCGCATGGGACGCCAATTAATTCAAGCAGCACAAGAACAAGACGGAATTCAACTTGGCGCAGCCATTGAACGTGAAGGCTCTTCGCTTCTTGGCACTGATGCGGGTGAACTGGCGGGAATAGGGAAAATTGGTGTGAAAGTCGTTGGTCACTTAGATTCTGTCGTTAATGATTTTGATGTACTGATTGATTTCACTCGTCCTGAAGGCACCTTGCAATACTTAGCGTTCTGTCAATCTCACCAAAAAGGCATGGTTATTGGAACCACTGGATTTGATGAGCAAGGAAAATTGGCTATTGCGGAAGCTGCAAAATCTATCCCAATTGTCTTCGCTGCCAACTTTAGCGTTGGTGTGAATCTGGTGCTGAAATTACTGGAAAAAGCGGCGAAAGTGATGGGAGATTACACCGATATTGAAATTATTGAAGCGCATCATCGTCATAAAGTGGATGCACCTTCAGGCACTGCGCTGGCGATGGGAGAATCTATCGCGGATGCATTAGGCAAAGATCTGAAAGAGTGCGCGGTGTATGCACGAGAAGGCTATACCGGAGAGCGTGAACCGGGCACGATTGGTTTTGCTACGGTACGTGCTGGCGATATTGTTGGTGAGCACACTGCGATGTTTGCTGATATTGGCGAGCGTGTAGAGATAAGCCACAAAGCTTCCAGCCGTATGACCTTTGCAAAAGGTGCAATAAAAGCATCATCTTGGGTTAATGGTAAAAAATATGGGTTATATAATATGAAAGACGTCCTTAACCTTGATGATTTATAGTTTTATTTAAATAATTTCTTGTTTAAAATCAGGTGGCTTCAAATGAAGTCTCTGATTTATTTGTCTGTTTTTTGAAAATTATATTCAAATTGTTTTTTATTGTCATTTTCTTGGTGTTTTTTCTCTTTTTTATTCAAAAATTGCACTTTGTATCCTGCCTTGTCTGCGCTATTATCCATTTTGCACTTTTCTTCGCTATTAACCGTTTGCGTTTTTAACTATGAATAGATATTTCATTAGTCTGCTATAGAAAAAATAGGTAAGAATGCAAAAAAGTAAGCTAAAAGTGAAAAAAATGCATTTTTTTCTAGACAAGACTCTATCCCATCATTAGAATGCGCGCAATTTGCCAAAAATTTGCTTAAAAACTCATTTTGGCATTGATTTAGATCGCAAAATCTGAATTAATATGCAAAAAATATGATTGATTATTCTCCGGAGGATGTTTTGATTAAGTCAGCTATATTGGTTCTGGAAGACGGAACCCAATTCCACGGGCGCGCCATTGGTGCTGAAGGGGCCGCTATTGGAGAAGTCGTTTTCAATACTTCAATGACCGGATATCAAGAAATAATTACTGACCCTTCCTATTCCCGCCAAATTGTTACTCTCACTTATCCCCATATTGGTAATGTCGGCACTAATGCTGATGACGAAGAATCTCCAAACGTACACGCTCAAGGCCTTATCATTCGCGACTTACCATTAATCTACAGTAACTTTCGTGGTCAGGAAGGCTTGTCTGAATATCTGAAACGTCACAATGTGGTGGCTATCGCCGATATCGACACACGTAAATTAACCCGCCTGCTAAGAGAAAAAGGCGCACAAAACGGTTGTATCATCGCAGGGGATAACCCAGATGCAGCGCTGGCTTTAGAAAAGGCACGCAGCTTCTCAGGTTTAAATGGCTTAGATTTAGCAAAAGAAGTTTGTACCAAAGAGATTTACAGCTGGACTCAACGCTCTTGGAACTTAGAAGAAGGGCAACCAACAGCAAGCAAAGAAGATGAGCTGCCATTACACGTCGTTGCTTACGATTTTGGCGCAAAGCGCAATATTCTGCGTATGTTAGTTGACCGCGGTTGCCGCTTAACCGTGGTGCCAGCAACAACACCAGCAGAAACGGTATTAGCGATGAACCCAGATGGAATTTTCTTATCAAACGGTCCTGGTGACCCAGCCCCTTGTGACTATGCTATCAATGCCATCCAAGAATTCTTAAAAACTGAGATTCCAGTATTTGGTATCTGCTTGGGGCACCAATTGCTGGCATTAGCAAGCGGCGCCAATACTGTGAAGATGAAGTTTGGTCACCATGGTGCTAACCACCCAGTTAAAGATTTAGACAAAGACGTGGTGATGATCACGGCTCAAAACCACGGTTTTGCGGTTGATGAATCTACACTACCCGACACATTGCGTGTGACACACAAATCGCTGTTTGATGGCACTTTACAAGGTATCCATCGCACAGACAAACCTGCATTCAGTTTCCAAGGTCACCCAGAAGCCAGTTCTGGTCCTCATGATGCTGCAGGTCTTTTTGACCACTTTATTGATTTAATCAACGAATACCGTCAAAACACACCACGTTCAAACGCAAAATAATCGGGAGCAAGAAAATGGCAAAACGTACAGATATTAAAAGCATTCTGATCCTCGGTGCGGGCCCGATTGTTATCGGCCAAGCGTGTGAGTTTGACTATTCAGGTGCGCAAGCATGTAAAGCACTGAGAGAAGAAGGCTACCGCGTTATTCTGGTGAACTCGAACCCAGCGACTATCATGACTGACCCTGAAATGGCAGATGCAACTTACATTGAACCAATTCACTGGGAAGTGGTACGTAAAATCATTGAAAAAGAGCGCCCAGATGCAGTATTACCCACCATGGGTGGACAAACCGCGCTGAACTGCGCCCTTGAACTTGAACGTCAAGGTGTACTCGCTGAATTTGGCGTGACTATGATTGGTGCGACTGCGGACGCGATTGATAAAGCAGAAGACCGTCAACGCTTTGATAAAGCAATGAAAAAAATCGGTTTAGGCACGGCGCGTTCAGGTATCGCACACACCATGGAAGAAGCCAACGCCGTTGCTGATGATGTTGGTTTCCCGTGTATTATTCGTCCATCTTTCACCATGGGTGGTTCCGGTGGCGGTATCGCGTATAACCGTGAAGAATTTGAAGAAATCTGTACTCGTGGTTTAGATTTATCCCCAACTAACGAACTGTTAATCGATGAGTCGTTAATTGGTTGGAAAGAGTACGAAATGGAAGTGGTCCGCGATAAGAAAGATAACTGTATTATCGTCTGCTCCATTGAAAACTTCGACGCAATGGGAATTCATACCGGTGACTCCATCACTGTCGCCCCTGCGCAAACGCTGACGGATAAAGAATACCAAATCATGCGTGATGCCTCGATGGCAGTACTGCGTGAAATCGGTGTTGAAACCGGGGGCTCTAACGTTCAGTTCGCGGTTAACCCGAAAGATGGCCGCTTAATCGTTATCGAGATGAACCCGCGTGTTTCTCGCTCATCCGCACTCGCGTCAAAAGCAACGGGCTTCCCAATTGCTAAAATCGCTGCCAAATTAGCGGTCGGTTATACTCTCGATGAGCTGATGAATGACATCACAGGCGGTCGTACCCCTGCGTCATTTGAGCCGTCAATCGACTATGTTGTGACCAAAATACCTCGCTTTAACTTCGAAAAATTTGCGGGAAGCAATGACCGTCTGACCACCCAAATGAAATCAGTGGGTGAGGTGATGGCTATCGGTCGCACATTCCAAGAATCTATGCAAAAAGCACTGCGTGGTCTGGAAGTGGGCGCAACGGGCTTCGACCCGAAAGTGAGCCAGGATGACCCAGAATCGTTAACTCGCATTCGCCGTGAGCTGAAAGATGCTGGCTCTGACCGTATTTGGTACATCGCCGATGCATTCCGCGCAGGCTTATCGGTAGACGGTATCTTCAACCTGACTAATATTGACCGCTGGTTCTTAGTGCAAATTGAAGAACTGGTGCGCTTAGAAAACGAAGTGGCAGAGTTAGGTATCAACGGTCTGACTAAAGATTTCTTACGCCAACTGAAGCGCAAAGGTTTTGCAGATGCGCGTCTGGCAAGTTTAGTGGGCGTGTCTGAAGCGGAATTACGTAAATTACGCCAAGGTTATGATTTACATCCAGTTTATAAGCGTGTAGATACTTGTGCGGCAGAGTTTGCGACCGACACGGCATATATGTACTCCACTTATGAAGATGAATGCGAATCGAATCCGAACAACGATAAGCCAAAAATTATGGTATTAGGTGGCGGTCCAAACCGTATCGGACAAGGTATCGAATTTGACTACTGCTGCGTACACGCCTCATTAGCGCTGCGTGAAGATGGTTATGAAACCATCATGGTCAACTGTAACCCAGAAACCGTTTCAACAGACTATGATACCTCTGACCGCCTCTATTTCGAGCCAGTGACACTGGAGGATGTATTAGAAATCGTCCGCATCGAACAGCCGAAAGGGGTGATTGTTCAGTACGGCGGTCAAACCCCACTGAAATTAGCGCGTGCATTAGAAGCTGCGGGTGTACCGGTTATTGGTACTAGCCCTGATGCGATTGACCGTGCAGAAGACCGTGAGCGTTTCCAGCAAGCCGTTAACCGCTTAAACCTGAAGCAACCACAAAATGCGACCGTAGCAACTATCGAGCAAGCTGTTGAAAAAGCGGCAGGCATCGGTTACCCGCTGGTGGTTCGTCCATCTTATGTACTGGGCGGTCGTGCGATGGAAATCGTCTATGACGAAATCGACCTGCGTCGCTACTTCCAAACGGCGGTGAGTGTGTCTAACGATGCGCCAGTCTTATTAGACCGCTTCCTTGATGATGCGATTGAAGTTGACGTAGATGCAATCTGCGACGGCGAAATGGTGCTGATTGGCGGTATTATGGAGCACATTGAGCAAGCGGGTGTTCACTCTGGTGACTCAGCATGCTCACTGCCAGCTTACACATTAAGCCAAGAAATTCAGGATGTGATGCGTGAACAAGTGCGCAGCCTGGCATTTGAATTGCGCGTTCGCGGTCTGATGAACGTCCAGTTCGCGGTGAAGAACAATGAAGTGTACTTGATTGAAGTGAACCCGCGTGCAGCAAGAACGGTGCCGTTTGTTTCTAAAGCAACAGGCGTACCACTAGCGAAAGTTGCCGCGCGTGTTATGGCGGGTCAAACACTGACTCAGCAAGGTGTGACTGAAGAAATCATTCCGCCTTACTACTCAGTCAAAGAAGTGGTTCTGCCATTCAACAAGTTCCAAGGTGTTGACCCAATCCTCGGGCCAGAAATGCGCTCAACGGGTGAAGTGATGGGTGTTGGTCGCACATTTGCTGAAGCATTTGCTAAAGCGATGTTAGGCAGTAACTCAACCATGAAGAAATCCGGTCGCGCACTGTTGTCTGTTCGTGAAGGTGATAAAACGAAAGTTGTTGATTTAGCAGCGAAACTGCTGAAACACGGTTTTGAGTTAGACGCAACTCACGGAACGGCGATTGTCCTGGGTGAAGCGGGTATCAACCCTCGTCTAGTGAACAAGGTTCACGAAGGTCGCCCACACATTCAAGACCGTATTAAGAATGGTGAGTATAACTACATCGTGAATACCACGGCGGGTCGCCAAGCGATTGAAGATTCAAAACTCATTCGTGGCAGCGCACTGCGTTACAAAGTTCACTATGATACAACCCTCAACGGTGGCTTTGCGACGGCGTTATCTCTGAGCGCAGACCCAACGGATAAAGTGATTTCTGTACAAGAGATGCACGCATTAATTAAATAATCATTAATTCGATGATTATTAACCCCAGTGGTGTTATTGCCACTGGGGTTTTTTATGAAAACTAAAAATGATTTTTTATCTTAATAAGGCTGACTAAATGCTTGCTGCTTCAGCGATAAGCTTACCGAGGTCTTCCCATTGTTCGTTATCGATCAAATTAGTCGGAACCATCCAAGACCCACCACATACAATGACCGAAGATAATGAATTATATTGGTGGATATTTTCTGTATTAATTCCTCCTGTAGGCATAAAACGAACGGGATAAACAGCCCCTAAAGCTTTGAGCATAGATATACCTCCAGAAGCTTCTGCTGGAAAGAATTTTAATGTGGTCAGATTAAATTCAAGAGCTTGTTCAACTAAGCTTGGATTATTCACACCAGGGATGATTGGGATATTTTTTTGTTGGCAGTAGCTGACAATTTTAGGATTAAACCCTGGACTAACAATAAAATTGACACCGGCATCAATAGCAAGATCAACTTGTTGGGGGGTTAAAACAGTACCTGCGGCAATCAGTAAATCTGGATAGGCAGCTCGCATATTTTTAATCGCATCAACGGCGGCATCAGTACGAAAGGTGACTTCGGCACAAGGTAAACCATTTTCCACTAATGCTTTGGCAATTTGAGCGCCGTGTTTGGCATGATTGATAGTGATCACGGGCACGACGCTGAGTGCGGTTAATTTTTCAATGAGTTGGTTCATTGGGTATCCTTTTTATCTTTTGCTCAGTCAATTGTTGGCATTGCATCTAGTGGAATGATAGCGCCCCGGTGTTGGATAACGGTTCCAGCTAATAAATGCCCCATTTTTGCTGCCTCTTCTGGGGATGCGCCGAGAATTCGACGGGCTAAATATCCTGCACTAAATGAGTCTCCCGCCGCGGTTGTATCTATGATGTGGTCAATTTGATTGGCAGCAATACTAATGCAGTAGTTATCAATGATGACGAAACAGTCATCTCCCCCGCGTTTAATCACAATTTCTGGTACCCCGTATTGTTGTGTACGAGCGATGGTGCCACTTTCATGTTCATCGCCGTATAACAGTTTTTCATCATCGAAGGTGAGAAATGCAATATCTGTGAGATTCAGTATCTGTTGATAAACTTGCTTGGCAGTCTCTGATGAAGACCAAAGTGTAGGGCGATAATTATTATCAAATACCACTTTAACCCCATGATTTTTGGCTTCTTTGAGTATGGAGAATAAGAGTTGGCGCGTCTCTTCGGGTAAAATGGCCAAGCTGATACCGCTTAGATAAATATAATTTTGCTGATTAAGCCGCTGCTGAGTTTGTTCTTGGGTTCGATCATTGAGCCAAAACTTCGCCGCAGAATTATCTCTCCAATAGAAAAAATGTCGCTCACCATCAGAGGATGTTTCAATCAAATACATCCCTGGTAGAGACTCTTCAGAAATAAAAACATCATCGGTATTTATCCCCTCTTTTTTCCAACTTTCAATCATCTGCTGACTGAATGGATCTTTACCTAATCCCGTTATATATCGGGTTGTGACGTCGTGATCTTTTGTTAGGCGGGATAGGTATAATGCTGTGTTGAGGGTATCCCCTCCAAAAGTTTGTTTGTAAAGTTCATCTGATTTTTGTAGCTCAACCATGCACTCGCCAATAACGGCAACCTGTAGATGTGTATTCATTTTTATCACCTGCGTGATTACATTTTTTGTTAATTTAAGGCAGATCATTAGGTAATAAGCAAAGACAACATATTGTCTTCACTTATTTTTTTGCAGGCTTAAAGGTAGGTCAGTGGCCAGTGTTTAAAATAAATGTGCTTAGCTTGCCAATCCACCTTTTCATGATTATCACTGAGTAAATGGTGTGCAACGGTAAATGCGAATTCAAAACTGACGCCTAACCCTTTTGCACTAATAAATTTTCCATCGACCACAACATCTTGATCAACATAGACCCCATCATCGAATTTATCTGCAAGTTTATCGCCAGTACTGTATTGGCGACCTTCGAGTAAATGATGTGCAGCAAGCACTTTAGCGCCAGAAGAACACAGTGCGCAAATGTATTTATCTTCGTGAATATGTCGACGAATAAAGTCAATAACATCATTATTAGTGCAAAGCCTATCAGTGCCTTTTGGGCCACCAGGCATCATGATAGCGTCATAAGTGTGAGATAATTTTTCACTTAGCCGGAAATCGGCACTAATTTTTGTTCCAAAATAGGTGTTTAAAACTAAGCTATTCATACACGAAAGGACATCAACATGGATATCCAATCGACGCATAATATCGATAAAAACAACGGCTTCTCCCTCTTCAAAGCCATCCGCGAGTAAAACAGCAACTTGTTTCATGGTATTCCTTGCATCGTGAGATGTATGTAACTTGATTATTGATGGAGCTAAAGTTTTCCCGCACTTTTACAGATACGAATTTTATCCATAACGACGGCTTTCATTGCCGCTTTGCCGGGAACAAGGTAGTGACGAGGGTCCGTTGCTTCTGGGTTTTCAAGGAAATAGTGTTTAATCGCATCAGAGAACGCAATTTTTAGTTCAGTAGCAACGTTGACTTTGCAGATCCCAAGATCAATACAGTGATGAACATCTGTATCAGGGATCCCCGATGCACCGTGAAGCACCAAGGGGATCTCGGTTTTTTGGCGAATTTTATGTAGACGATCAAAATCGAGGCGTGGCTCGCTTTTATACATTCCGTGGGCCGTCCCAATGGCAACAGCAAGAGAATCGATCCCTGTTTGTTGGATAAATTTTACTGCGGAATCAGGGTCAGTAAATAGGGTATCTGCGGCATCAACAACTAAGTCATCCTCTTGCCCTCCAAGACGACCCAGTTCAGCTTCGACAGTACAGTCCCATTGATGGCAGTAATCAACAACTTGTTTGACGATTTGAATATTTTCTTCAAAAGGAAAATGAGATGCATCAATCATGGCAGAGCGAACGCCAGCCCTGACTTTTTGGAAAATATCAGGGATATCTTCATGGTGGTCAAGGTGTAGGGCGACAGGCACTTTATAGCGCTCCGCAGCTTGCTGGCAAATGGCTATCAAATAGTCGCTTCCCGCATAGGAAAATGTACTTGGTGTACCCGCTAAAATAACCGGAGAAGCCATCTCCGCAGCGGTTTCCATCACAACTTGAATGGTTTCTAAATTATGAATATTAAATGCGGGTACTGCATAACCATCCCGTTGGGCTTGGTTTAACATATTACGGGTCGATACCAAGTACATAATCACCTCTTATCTTTCATTTGATTTCGATATATGATAATCGAAAGAAATAGAAAGTTAAAAGATCTAAATCACATTTATTCCTTTCTTTTCGAAAGTCAATGAAAGTTAAGCTAAAAATAATGCGACATTTTAGAGCTATAACTGGTGATACCTTTACGTAACAGATTGTTTTTCGGTCTTCTTGATTGACCTATCAAGCTCTCAATGACTTTTTGTGTACAAGATTGCAGTTCTAATCGACGTGTTAGCGGGTTTTGCTGATGGGTATATTCCTCACGAAATATCACTGTGACTTCTTGGGTTTCTTGGACACCAATCACTGAGGCTTTGATGGCTGGTATTTCGAAATGAAAGTCAAATTTTTCGATAGGCAGAGGATTGGCTAAAGCCTCCCAGAGATCGATTCGCTGACCACAATAGAACGCAATAATGACGGCTCTTAATGACCAAAAACTGCTAGCTGGGCCACTGTAATTATCGACTAACCGAGGGTCATCACTGAATAATCCTTGTGTTGGAGCTCCCGCTTGAAATGCCCCATGGTTAATGAAATAGCGTAGCGTATTTTCTAAGGCACTTTTTGCTTCTCCCACTGTGACGGATGAACAGCCTAAATCCACGCCAGCGATAAGCGGCGCGGAAACGGCCAGTCGGTAACATGCACTGCGTCCAAAAAAAGGAATACCAGTCGGCGTCATAAAATGCAGGTAATATTGATTAAATTGATTTAGTGATTGTTGAATAAAATCAGTATCAAAGTCAGGAGAAATTTGGTTAAGCCAATAGAGTGAGTAGTAAAAGCCCCAAGCGTTATAGTAATCAAAATTACCTTTTGCACCATCTCGGAACCAGCCATCTCCGACATAAAATGCTTTAATTCTATCGTAGCGCCATTTGGCAATATGGTCGATTCCAGTCAAGTCGCGAATAACAAATTGGACCAAGAGAGGGAACAAATGCCAATTATTATCGACAATCTCACAATGATTAACTTGCTCAAACCATGAGATGATTTGTTGCTGCAATCCGGCCTCTAGTTTATCCCAAACCCACTCTTTACTGAGCCATAATGTCAGTGCTAAATCGGCAGATTCACAAATTTTTTGGTCATAGTTTTCAAGTTTTCCCCAGTAGCCTTTGTGGGTTGGGTCGGTACCGTGAATAAAAGCTTGGCGGATCATATCGCTGATATGAATAGGCTGTAAATTTAAGCCATTCAGCCTTTCTTGACGGCTATGGATTAACCACGCCGCGAATAAAGGAAGTACTCGGCTTACTCCCTCTAATGCATCAGTACGGACGGTTTGCTGTCCAGGACGACCGGGATAATAGGCATGGGTATAGTCCCAAATTTGATAATGAGAAAAAGCTTCCGCAATGTAACGGACAAGAATTTCACAAAGAGATGAAAGTGATTGGTGGCTATCTTGAAAAACTTGCATAACAAACTCATCATGACGCCGATAAGCGGATTTACGAACGAATTTTCGGATGATGTTTTCTTTAAATAATTTCTTATAGAGATGAAAGTCTGGATGTTCGTAAGGCAGTTTTGGTCGTTCGGTTGGGATAAGTGATGTGGTCATATAGGTTCTCTACTCTATCAAGTACGCACATCCTTGTGCGTACGTTTTAGTATTATTTTGCTGAATCTACAAGGATTTGATAACGATCTTGTCCCCAAACTACAGGTTTAGGTTTATCTTTTACCCATCGGTAATAGGCAGATTTCAGTTGTTTAACTTTTTCAGGATATTTTGATGCTAAATCAACGGATTCAGATGGATCTTGTTTGTCATTGAATAATTTTGGTTGATTGGTGCCATCATCATAAAAATAGAGTACCCATTCGCCATCACGAACAGCCCATGAGCCTTTGGATAATTTTTCTAGATTCGGGTTCTTCGGGGCATCTTTACGTTGGTAGGTGATCCACTCATGGTAACCGTGCCAAAAATCCTGATTTTCTTCGCTGTAATGTTTGGTTCCCGGTCCTGTCCAATACAGGTATTCATGTGGTGATTTTTGGTTTTTTCCTTGTAGTAGTGGCATGATATTTTTACCTTCTACTTTCAGGCTATCAGGAATGGTGATGCCTGCACTTTGTAACGCGGTCGGTAGGATATCGATGGCAGAAATCATTGCATCACTCTGTTTACCTGCTGGAATATGTCCCGGCCAGTAAGCTACAAATGGTACTCGAACTCCACCATTAAACATTTGTCCTTTAAAGCCTCTATCCATTGCATTCATTGGCATTGGAGATTCATGAACAGCGCCATTATCCGAAATAAAGAAAATCAGGGTATTTTCGAGCTCACCATTTTCTTTCAAGGTGGTAATGATTTTGCCGATCCCTTCATCGGCTGCATTTAACGCAGCAAAATACTTATCTGCCTCGACATTGCCGGTATTAAATTTATCCATATATTTCGCAGGGGAAGATTCTTCTAACGGAATATGAGGAACGCTGTAAGATAAATTAATAAAGAAAGGTTTGTCTTTATGGCTATCGATAAATTTAATGGTTTCATCGGTTAATAAATGGGTGATATAACCCGGAGCCGGGACATTTTCACCATTACGCCAGATTGCTGGCGAGTTCCAAAGTGCTGCGCCAGATGCATAATAGCTATAGGCGTAATCGAATCCTCTTTCATGAGGTGCAAATCCCGGTTCCGGCGTGGAAATCATATTATCGTGATAATCGCGGGTTTGTTTATCTTCGGCAATTTTGGGTTTTTTCAGGACTTTGGCATTATGCCATTTACCTATGCTGGCTGTGGCATAGCCATCCTCTTGGAATAAAGCCGGCAGTAGTTTGATCTCTTCCGGGATCCCCAGCATCGCATCATCATTACTATAAGTGCCAAAGCTGGCAGGAGAACGCCCAGTGAAAATACCTGCTCGTGATGGACCGCATACAGGGTGAGCTACAAATGCATTGGTCATTTTGATGCCACCAGCCGCCATCTCTGAGACATTGGGCATCGCAATTCTTGCGGCTTCTATCATTTTATTAATATCGCCCTCA
Source organism: Providencia alcalifaciens (assembly GCF_020271745.1). Lineage (NCBI taxonomy): Bacteria > Pseudomonadati > Pseudomonadota > Gammaproteobacteria > Enterobacterales > Morganellaceae > Providencia > Providencia alcalifaciens. The sequence continues at coordinate 2,221,865 of NZ_CP084296.1, forward strand.
TAACGCTGTGGTACAGGGCGTTTTGATAATTCGTTTACATCAAGGCTATCGAGCACAAAATCAAGCTGTCCAGTACCTAAGTCATCCATCACAATGAGTAAAACATTTGGCTTTTCAGGTGTTCCACCTGCATTAGCCGTAATGGGAGGAACGAGACAACTGGTGGCTATCAGCCCAGCAAGTAGGCTTTTTTTTACAGAAGGTAAATTCACAGAAGCTTCTCCAGATAGATAAAATTATTGCTTGTAGGCACGTTGCATTGCTGGGAGCGCATCACTCGCGATTGCTCCTTGAGAGATGGCTTGTTGCATGAGCCGCATACCTAAAGCTGTATGATTAAAAATCTTTTTATAAGAGCGGCAGAGATAGTTGTGGCGATACTTTTCGCCTTCAATAGAAATAATACGGTGCTTTGGACAGCCTCCATAACATAAGCTTTGTACTTCACATTTCTTACAAAGGTCAGTGAGTTTGTCGTATTTGTTTTGTCCAAAGCGTAACTGCTGTTTTGAGGTGACAATTTTTTCAAGGGTATTCTGATGGATATTACCGAGACGATTAGCAGGGTAAACATAGTGGTCACATGAGTAAACATCGCCATTAGATTCAATAATTAACGCCTGACCACAGGTTTTTGATTGAATACACGTTGAGGCAGGGTAGCCCATCCATGTACCTAATAAGCTATCAAAGAGACGAACGTAGATTTTTCCTATATCACCTTGGCGAATCCACTCATCAAATACATCCGCCATAAATTGCCCATATCCGTCAGCGGGCACAGAAAATGGTGCCATGGCCGCATTCGGTCCTGGAGCGTAGTGCCCACCTTGGGTATGAGGGAAACGTCTATCAACTTCAACAATAGGAATAAATTGGAAAAAAGTAGAGCCTAGTGCTTTTAGGGCCTGATAAGTCTCTTTGCCTTTGCGCCAGTTTTGGTCATTAACAACTGTCAGCGTATTAAACTCGACGCCATACTCAATGAGGAGTTGGATGGATTTTTTGACGCGTTCAAAAGTTGGATTACCGTTGACGGATATACGGTATTTATCGTGAACAGCCTCAAGCCCATCAATAGAAACGCCGAGTAAAAAATGGTTGTCAGCAAAGAATTTAGCCCACTGCCGATTGATGGCAATTGCGTTAGTTTGTACGCTGTTGGTGATAGCTTTTCCTTGAGCATATTGTTTTTGATATTCCACGACACGTTCAAAAAAAGGCAAACCCGCAAGTGTAGGCTCACCACCTTGCCATGAAAAATCCACTTGGTCACCAGAGTGTGACTGAATATAGTCTTTAATATAGCGACGTAATACGTTATCGGGCATCACATCGTGCTGACCATCTGGAGTCTCTTCATTGAAAACATTTTCTTTTTCAAGGTAAAAACAATACTCACATTTGATATTGCAGTGATAACTAGTAGGTTTAGCCATCATATGAAAATAAGCAGGTTGTTTTGAGGACATTGATTTCATCCGAAAGAGTCAGGTTATTTTTATAGCATTACGCAAATTACGAAAAATCAAAAGAGATTGAAATCACATATTTTAAAATTGAAAGCATTTGAAATTTATTGGTGTGGAATTTAACGAATGAGAAAGGTGGTTGGATACAATCAACGAAGCGGCGTCGTGCGGGCTTACGTCAATATTTTTCGAAGTAAAAATCGAAATTAGCACTTTTTACTAAATTTATATAGATTTAGTTCCTAATATTTCATAAATCTTGGCTTAGTGGCAATATGATTGATAATTGCTTAGTTAAAATACAGTATTTGGCGCTTTATTTATTGGTTACTTTTGTATTCGAAGCTATCATATTGGAAATGTGAAAATATCCGTAAGCTTACAACTTATAAATCGAAACTTTGTGAAAGAGATCAAAAGTTTTGTTTTTTTACGTTGTTGGTATTTTTTGGCGTAGTAAACTTAATTTGAAATCAAACGAAAGCTTTTTGTTTGATTTCGTAAGGAGATGAAAGTGAAAGCGGCAGTTGAGCGGCGCATGGAAATACTCGACATGATTAACTTGCAAGGTAAAGCGAGGGTCGAGGATCTAGCCGAAAAATTTAACGTCTCAAGTGTCACCATTCGTAGCGATTTAAGTTTTCTTGAGAAAAATGGTTATGTGGTTCGCTCTCATGGTGCAGCAATTCCGAATACCGGATTTATTGCTGAACTCAGTATCCACGAGAAACGTGGTCAGAATGCGGGCACAAAAACACTTATTGGGAAAGCTGCCGCCACGCTAATCAAGAATGGGGACACCGTCATTTTAGATTCGGGGACAACTACGCGGGAGATAGCGACACATTTGAAGTCGCGTGAAAACGTAGTGGTCATGACTAACGGTTTAGATGTTGCAATGGAGTTGGCGAATGCTGCTGGCGTAGAAGTATTAATGACTGGCGGCGCATTGCGAAAAAGTGCCTTATCGTTTTCTGGCTCTCAAGCAGAAAACAGCCTCAGAAATTATCGATTTGATAAAGTTTTTCTTGGGGTTGATGGATTCGATTTACGCGTTGGTATCACCACACACAATGAACAGGAAGCCAGTCTTAACCGTTTAATGTGTGAAATCTCGGAGACTGTGATTGCCGTTGCCGATTCTACGAAATTCGGGAAACGCAGCTGTCATATGATCCGTGAGTTTGGAGGTATAGACATATTGGTCACTGACTCGGGGATCCCTGAAGAGTATATCCAAGAGCTAAAAGACCATAAAATCGAGGTGATCGTCGTCGATAAGGAACAGTAACGCACTAACTCCATTAGCAACATGACCATGTTGATTGTGGAGTTAGTGTTAATGCATCCTTTAGAAAAAATTGTTCAGCAGAATAAATTAGGAAAACAATACGGTATTTATTCTGTTTGTTCCGCCCATCCCTTTGTGATCGAGGCCTCACTACAACAAGCACTAGTCAATGATTCCTTTCTTCTTATAGAAGCCACTTCAAATCAGGTCGACCAATTTGGTGGTTATACAGGAATGACTCCTGCGGACTTTTATCAGTATGTGACTGAAAAAGCGGAGCAAGCAGGTTTCCCTCTTCATCAATTAATCTTAGGCGGTGACCATTTAGGCCCCAACCGCTGGCAAGATCTCAGCGCTGAAGAAGCGATGAAAAATGCGGATGAACTGATAGCTCATTATGTTGCCGCAGGATTTAAAAAAATTCACCTTGATTGCAGCATGTCTTGTGCTGATGATCCCGTACCTCTCACCGATGAAATCGTTGCGGCTCGAGCGGCTCGCCTTGCTGTGATTGCCGAAAATACGGCAAAAGAAAAATTTGGTCACAGTGACATTGTGTATGTGATTGGAACTGAGGTCCCTGTGCCGGGTGGTGCAACCGAAGCCCTTGAAGGGGTTGAAGTGACAGCACCTGAAGCCGCTCGAAAAACATTAGATTGCCATGCAAAAGCATTCGAAGATGCAGGTGTGGGTGAGTGTTGGTCTCGGGTGATTGGTTTAGTGGTTCAGCCAGGAGTTGAATTTGACCATACTGGTGTAATTGATTATCAACCCGAAAAAGCGCAGTCGCTCAGTAAAGTTGTTGATGATTATCCTCACCTTGTTTTTGAAGCACATTCAACAGATTACCAAAATCCAGAAGCTTACAAACAGTTAGTTCGTGACCATTTTGCTATTTTGAAAGTGGGTCCTGCATTGACGTTTGCAATGCGTGAAGCGTTGTATTCGTTATGTGAAATTGAAAATGAAATGTTCCCATCAGAACAGTGTTCTCATTTGAAAGAGAAAATGGAACAACTGATGTGTAAAGAGCCGCACTTCTGGCAGAAATATTATCATGGGGATTCACACCAGCAGGCTTTTGCGCGTGTCTACAGCTTCAGTGACCGTATTCGTTACTATTGGCCAGATGAAGAAATCAGCCAATCCATTGATATGCTGATGAATAATCTATCTTCTAAGTCAATTCCATTGCCTCTATTAAGCCAATATTTGCCTCATCAATTCCAACAATACAGAGAAGGTATGTTGGATGGTTCTCCTAAGTCATTTGTTTTTGCAAAGATCCGCGATGTGTTATCGGTATACGCCGATGCGTGTAAATTAAGTCACTGAGGTTTAACATGGAATATTTAAGTTATCAAACGGCTGAACTGGAACAATTGAATGCGTTCTGGACAGCGAAAGAGATTGAGCAACAGCCTGATTGCTGGGAAAAAGTGAGTGCAACAGTAAAAGCTCGTCGAGCTGAAATTGATGCATTCTTAGCGAATGTTTTAGCGGCACCAGATGCTCGAATTATTATGACGGGAGCTGGGACATCAGCGTTTGCAGGACGAGCACTAGCACCTATCTTAACTGGGCATTTGAAACGACGAGTCGATGCGATTGCAACAACTGATTTAGTTTCTGACCCTAAAGAGTATTTAGCTGAAGATGTTCCGACGTTGCTGATTTCGTTTGCACGTTCTGGTAATAGTCCTGAGAGCGTGGCAGCACTGGATATAGCTGAAACATGTTTATCTAAAATCTATCATTTGGTTTTAACCTGTAACCGCGATGGTCAGCTGTATCGCTATTGCCAAAATAATATTAACGCGTTGGCATTATTAATGCCGGAAGAGTCGAATGACCGCTCTTTGGCAATGACCTCAAGTTTTTCATCAATGATGATGGCGGCATTATCTATTTTTCTGCCAGAAAATTTTTATAACAATGAAGTTAAGCCATTTTTCCAAGATTATCATCATACCTACCAGCAATTTAATCTCACAATTCGTGACGATTATGCAGGGAAATTCAAACGCGTTATTTATCTAGGTAGCGGTGGATTACAGGGGTTAGCACAAGAGGCGGCACTGAAAATGTTGGAGTTAACCGCAGGTAAAGTCGTGGCTAACTTTGATACACCGTTAGGCTTTCGCCATGGGCCGAAATCGATAGTTAATAAAGAAACACTGGTCGTGTTATTCCTTTCGAATGATAAATACATAAGGCAATACGAAAGTGATTTATTACGAGAGGTAATTCACGATAATGCATCCGCGATGGTGATCGCGGTCACTGCATCTCCATCTAATTCTTTTTCCAAAGAAAATTTTATTTATATTCCAAAAATGGCGCAATGCTCTGACGCAGCATTACTTTTTCCATATCTGATGTTGGCACAGGCATTTGCGTTTCATAGTTCGATTGCACTGGGGAATACACCGGACAACCCATCTCCAACAGGGGAAATTAACCGTGTTGTTCAAGGAGTTACTATTTACCCGTTCTCATATCAAAAAGATAGTGTCACGGCGTCTTAAAGATAAACACAATAAATTATAAGAGAGCAAGTTATGCACACACCTAATATTGTTTGGACCCGAATCGATGAGCGTTTGTTGCATGGGCAAATTCGCATTACTTGGGGTAAACACACTGAAGCAAACCTAATTCTTGTTGCAAACGATGACGCGGCTGAAGGTCCCAATGCCGCATTCATGCAAGCAGGAATGAAAGCGTCTGCGGGGGGAGAATATGCTGTTCGATTTTTCTCTATCCAGAAGACAATTGATGTCATTAGCAAGGCATCACCACGTCAAAAAATCTTCATTCTTTGTAATAACCCAACCGATGTCGCCCGTCTGGTGGAAGGCGGAGTTCCTATCACTCATTGTAATGTTGGCAACATGCATTTTCATGAAGGAAAGCGCCAAATCACCAAAACAGTGTCAGTGGATGAGCGTGACTTAGATGCATTTCGTCGCCTAGTCGATAAAGGCGTGACTTGCACCATTCAAAATACTCCAGACCAAACACCGGTGAATGTTTTAGCTCTAGCATCCGCATAATGTGGATTAAGACAAAAACTTAATTTTTAGGCGTTTAAGGAAAATTATTATGATCTTTGAAGCTTCGTTAGTGGCTTTATGGGCCTTCTTTTGCGGTATTGATAAGTATGACGTTGCATTAAATATTCACCGCCCTTTGATTACAGGCCCTGTTGTCGGGCTAATTATGGGGGATATGCAAATCGGGTTAATCGCAGGTGCAACACTTGAACTGGCTTGGCTGGGATTAGTCCCGAATGCGGGAGCTCAGCCACCAGATGTAACGTTGGGTACGATCGCGGCTGTTGCTTTTGCCGTAATGACTAAACAGCCTCCAGAAGTCGCTATGGGGATAGGGATGCCAATCGCAGTACTGATGCAGATGCTGATCATTGGTTTCTTCGCGATGACCGCATTTACCATGGGTAAAGCCGACCGCTACGCAGAAAACGCAGATGCAGGGGGGATTTCAAGGCTCTTAGTTATTACGATAACCATACGTTCCCTGCTTTATGCCATCGTGGCTTTCGTTACTGTCTATTTTGGTGAGCATGCCGCAGAGTGGATCGATCAAAACACACCAAAAGTACTGCTCGAAGGTTTAGGTATCGGCGCGAAAATGGTACCTGCGATAGGTTTCGCAATGCTCTTGAAAATTATGTGGTCGAAAGAAGTGGCTGGTGTGTTCTTCGTAGGCTTTGTGATGACAACCTACTTAAAACTGCCAATCATGGCCGTGGCTATCCTTGGGGCATCAGCCGCAGCGCTTTACTACTTTTTCAGTGGAAATGGTAACAAAAACAATTCACAGCCAAGCGAGGATTTTGAAGATGGTATCTGATAATAAAGCAGTGACAGAAACGAAAGACTTACCAACTCAATCTTACGTTGATGGTATCGATGAATATCAAGATACAACAGTACGCAAAGTCATTACGAAAAAGGATTTATGGCGTTGTGCATTCCGTGGATTATTCATGGAGGGGAACTTTAACTTTGAGCGTATGCAAGGTGGTGGGTTTGCTTTCTCTATCATTCCAGCACTGAAAAAAATTCACGGCAATAATAAACGTGACTATGCAACAGCATTGAAAAACCATCTGCAATTTTTTAATGCGAGTCCCAAGTTATTTACTTTCTTACTCGGCACCGCGGTTGCTATGGAAGAGAATAAAGAGAAACCTTCAACTGTGAACGTCATGAAAGTGGCGGGTATGGGGCCTACTGGTGGTATCGGTGATGCCATTGACCACATGACTTTAATGCCATTAACCCTTGCATTAGGGGCATCGATTGCAATGGAAGGCTCCATTGCCGGACCATTTGTTTTCTTCTTCCTTTACCAAATTGTTCATTTTTTTGTCTATTTTGGATTGATGTTCATGGGGTATCGCGCAGGTACAGCGGCGATGGTCAACATGAGTGACGCTACTGAAAAACTGGCAAAAGCGGCCAACATAATGGGTATTTTTGTTATTGGGGCACTCTCAGCTACCTTCATTAAGATACAAACCACGGCCTCCTTAGAACTTGGCGGAAAGGTGGTGGAATTACAAACCGCGCTATTCGATAAAATCATGCCTAACTTACTACCACTAGGTTTAGTGTTTCTCATGTTCAAAATGGTGAAAGGTACCGGTTTTTGGGCTAAACCTCCGGTTCTGATTTTCTCCACCTTAGCCTTCGGCGTGATTGGTCATGTACTGGGTGTACTGTAATTATTTGAATTAAATTGAATTTCAGCGGGTAGTTTCTTACCCGCTTAGGAGTTAAGAATGATTGGTTTGATTGTGTCTGGACACTTAAATTTCGCAAGTGGAATGGCATCAGCGGTAAAAGCTATTGCAGGGGAACAAGAGAATATGGTGTTTCTCGACTTTATCGAATCGATATCCCCCGATGAATTGGAACAACAAATGCGCTCTACGATTCAAGCCATGCCTTGTGAGCAAATTGTATTTCTAACTGATCTGCCCGGCGGAACGCCTTGTAACCGTGCGATGGTCATCATGATGGAAAATCCCTTGGTTGAAGTTCTTTCTGGTGTCAGCCTTCCTATGATTGTGAACGCGGCATTTGAACGAGAAGGCGTCACAGCAAAAGAGCTGATAGCCATTTTGCAAGAGATAGGGATAAGCAGTATCCAAGATGTACGCGAGCAATTGTCGGCAGTATCTGAATCTGAAGATGAAGAAGACGGACTATGAATCGACAATACGCAATTTTAGCTGACCGAATTTTTACACCTGACGGAATATTGCAGCAGAAATATGTACGAGTCAGTCATGGACGAGTCCAACAGATAACGGATATCGCCCCTGAAAATTGCTCAATTGTGCATTTAAAAGGGCGTTCATTGCTCCCAGGATTTGTCGACATTCATATTCATGGTCGAGCAGGCTCTGATGTGATGGATGCAAGCTTAGATGGATTGCAAATTATTGCGGATGATTTGGTCAAGACGGGGGTTGCGGCATGGGTAGGAACCACGGTTACGGCACCCATGGACGATATTAAACACGCGTTAATCCAAGTTCGTCAATTTATGGCTCATCAGCAAACATCAGGTGCACAACTGTTAGGAAGCTTTCTTGAAGGCCCTTATTTCACTGAACGTCATCGAGGTTCTCATCCAGTGAAATACCTCAAGGCTCCGACCGTCTGCGAACTTAAATCTTTGCAAGAGTGTGCTGGTGGTTCGTTATTACGGGTCGCGGTGGCACCTGAAGCTGATGGCGCTATTGATGCTATTGATTGGCTAGTTCAACAAAATATCAAAACCAGTGTTGCCCATACCGCAGCGGATTTTGCCCAAACCAGCGAGGCATTTTCTCACGGTGCTGATTGTGGCGTGCATCTTTATAACGGTATGACGGGATTACATCACCGTGAACCGGGTTGCTGTGGAGCAGTGCTCTATCACGATGTACTAGCCGAATTGATAGCGGATGGCATTCATGTTCATCCGGTCATGATGAACTTGGCATATCGCATGAAAGGTTATCAGCAAGTTGCCTTAATTACTGATTGTATGCGTGCTGGGGGATTACCGGACGGCGAGTATGCCTTGGGCGCTCAAATGGTTCAGGTGACTCAAGGGCAAGCGAGAACCGCAGACGGTTCTTTAGCCGGTAGCACCTGTAGCTTGGATGCGGCATTGCGCAATATGGTGAAACTCGCTCAAGTTCCTGAATGGGAAGCGGTACAAATGGCGACGGCGGTGCCTGCGGAGTATCTCGGCATTGGTCAGCAATATGGCTATATCCGCGAGGGAGCCGTTGCAAGTTTTGCGGTTGTCGATGACAACTTTTATTTAACTGACACATTCATCAGAGGTGAACACGTTCACTCTGTTAATGGGAAAGCCAACTCATGAGTTTGGTACTCCCCTGTAAATTATGAGGTATTTATAATGGAAATTCGTCAACCAATTCACAGTGAGCACGCTAAAACACTGGATACTGCTGGATTACGTAAACAATTCTTAATTGAAGGATTGTTTTGCGAAGGGGAAATGAATCTCACTTATAGTCACATTGACCGCATCATCGTAGGCGGTATTGTTCCAACACATAAGCCATTGGCATTGATGGCGGGAAAAGCGTTAGGTGTTGATTTCTTTCTAGAGCGTCGTGAATTGGGCGCTATCAATATTGGTGGTGCTGGTAAAGTGGTTGTTGATGGGGAAATATTTGAAATTGCTCCTCGTGAAGCAATTTACATTGGAATGGGGACACATGAAGTAGAATTTAGTAGTGTAGATGCCAATAATCCAGCTCGTTTTTATATGAACTGCGCCCCGGCTCATCATACCTACCCTAGCCGTAAAATTACCATTGACCAAGCATCTCCAGAGAAGCTGGGTAATGTTGAAAACTGTAACGTCCGCACAATCTATAAATTCTTACATCCATCAATCTTACCAACATGTCAGCTATCTATGGGGATGACGGTGTTAGAGCCAGGTAGCCTGTGGAATACCATGCCATGTCACACCCATGAGCGCCGCATGGAAGTTTATCTGTATTTTGATATGAAAGATGACAACGTAGTTTTCCATTATATGGGTGAACCAACTGAAACTCGTCATATTGTGGTACGTAATGAGCAAGCGGTGATTAGCCCGAGTTGGTCAATTCATTCAGGTGTCGGTACTGCGGCTTATACATTTATCTGGGGAATGGTGGGTGAAAATCAGGTATTCCACGACATGGATCATGTCGCAATGACAGATTTGAAATAACGCCCAATTAATCCTTTTTATTTTCTTACCTAATAAAGCGGTGTTGCTGAATTGGCGGCACCGTAAGAGAGGCATGCCATGAATTTATTTGATTTAACAGGAAAAGTAGCCATTGTCACTGGATGTAATACAGGTCTAGGCCAAGGTATGGCGATTGGATTAGCCCAAGCTGGGGCCGATATTGTTGGTGTTGGAATACAAGATGCACCAGAAACACGTGCCGAAGTCGAAAAGTTGGGGCGTAAATTCCACTATGTCATCATGAATTTAATGGAGCAAGATAAGTTGCAAGATCTCGTGGACGATGCAGTATCTGCCATGGGGCATGTTGATATTCTGGTAAATAATGCGGGAATCATTCGTCGTGAAGACTTATTAGAATTTAGTGAAAAAGATTGGGATGATGTCATTAACATTAACCAAAAAACACTCTTTTTCTTATCCCAGCGTGTTGCTCGTCAGTTTGTGAAGCAAGGTAATGGCGGAAAAATTATCAATATTGCTTCAATGTTGTCATTCCAAGGTGGCATCCGAGTGCCTTCTTATACTGCTAGTAAATCTGCGGTTATGGGATTAACTCGCGCATTAGCGACGGAGCTTTCTCAATATAATATTAATGTGAATGCTCTCGCACCGGGTTATATGGCCACAGATAATACCGCAGCACTAAGAGCCGATGCTGAGCGTAATGCAGCGATTTTAGAGCGAATTCCTGCGGGGCGTTGGGGACTGCCATCTGACTTAGCGGGACCTGCAATTTTCCTTGCTTCCAGTGCCAGCGATTATATCAATGGATATACGATTGCCGTTGATGGTGGTTGGCTCGCTCGCTAGTCCCTCAGGAGGATCCAAATGGAACAGGTATTATCATCTCAGTCATTACAGCGTGATGCTGTTTTGCAGGATATGAAACGTGTTTATCGTTTTCAATCAAAGCATCAGGTTCGTAGTGTGGTTCGTCGCAGTGGTAAAACTCGTTTTATCAAAGATACAGATTGGGAACGCGGTGTTCTGTGGTCGTGTGTTGCTGCCGCTTGGCAAGCAACTCAAGACTGTGAGTATCTTGACGGGGTATTAGAATATACGTTACATACCGGATTTCGTACGGGACCAAATCCCCGTTTTGCAGATGATCATGTGTGTACACAAGCCTATTTAGCTGTCAGTTCACAGTTTTCTCAACCAGAAGTTCTTGAACCGACAATAAAAGCATTTGATTTGATGTTGGATGAACCGAAATTAGGTCGAGAAGACTGGTGGTGGTGTGATGCTCTTTTTATGGCACCACCGGCTTTCGCCGCATTGTCAGCAAAAACGGCTAATCCCCGCTATCTCGCTTACATGCATCAGGCTTATTGGGATGCAGTGGCGCATTTACGAGATCCCGAAACTGGCTTGATTTACCGGGATTATCGTTATATTCCTGATGGAAAGGGGAGTGAATTACGTGAAGCCAATGGGGAAAAAGTTTTTTGGAGCCGAGGCATTGGCTGGGTGATAGCCTCAGTGCCGCGTATCTTGCAGCATTTACCAGCTGATTTTGCAGGAAGACAACAATATTTAGATTTATTTGTTGAGCTAATCGAGTCTGTTGTGGAATATCAACAAGAAGATGGTTTCTGGCGGACAAGCCTGTTGGATCCTCAAAACTTCCCAGCACCTGAAAGTAGCGCAACCTCGCTATTTTGTTATGGATTAGCTTGGGGGATAAACCAAGGTATATTAGATAAAACACGTTATCTGCCAATACTTGAAAAAGCATGGGGAGCACTTAATACCTGTATTCATGAAGATGGTATGTTGGGTTGGGTTCAATTGCCTGCATTTAATCCTAGGGATGTTAAATTTGAACATAATATGGATTATGGTGCTGGGGCTTATTTATTAGCGGGTAGTGAAGTAATTAAGTTATTAGATTAGTAATTATATAGATTAATACGTATCGTTTTTTCATTGCACTTGCTTTATCTTATCGGTCAAAATATTGGCCGATTTTTTTTTGGTTAATTTTTAAATAAAAAATGAACCCCGTAATTATTACGGGGTTCATTCGTATTGTTGGGTTTTATTTTTTCTGATATTACCAAGTATATTGAATACCAACACGGAAACGAGTTTGTCGGTCACTGGAGAATTTACTTTCTTTCACATTACCGACTTCAACAAATGGTCTCCATAAAGCACCATCATCAGTTTTTATATCATAACGAAGACGTACGTTGTGTTGATAATCGAATTTCTTATTATTATAAAGTGGCTGCGCGTTATCCGCCATTTCCCACATTAAATCTAATTGATATTGAAGATCTAGTTTACCCCATTTATAACCAATCCAGCTGTCGAACTCTTGAATTTTGGAGTGGTAGTTACTGCCATTTTCCCCGACTTGGCCGTAATCCCAAACTTTCCACTTATAACGGCCTTGTAAACGAATGCCGTTATCAAAGGTATAGTTCAGACGGACATAAGGAACATAGACAAGACCTTGTTTATCGAAGTCGAGTGAAGAGCCTACAAGCCCAACTAAATTTGGATTTAGTTTTGTATAATAAAATGCAGAAAATTCAGAACCATCAATTTTCATTGCATCGTATGCACCGTCTTTATTACCATAACGTGCATCTAATTCAAAACCGATATTTTTCCCTGTATCAAGATAGGCTTTAATTCTGTCACCGCTTTTCCCTGATGCATCTAAATATTGATGGCGATATTCAATGGTTGTTTTATAATTATTTGCATAGGTGTAGTTTGAAACCATTAAAAATAAAATGGTGCCAGGTATTAGTAATTTTTTCATTATCTTTATTCCAAAGCTATATGCTATTTAAGCAATTATTTGAGTTGTTCCCTGTTTTATTTGGGAATTGTTTTTTGTTTATAGAGTTGCCACCTAAAATTAGGTGGCAAGATGAATTACTTCACTTCACATTCGGTAATTTTTTTGTTTAATTTTTTGGTTGTTGCAGTAATGAATTCACTTGGTCTCCAAGAATCTCCTGTTTTTTCTAACCAAGGAATTAATTCTTCTTTCACTAATTTATCAATAAGCGGTTTATTCTCATCGGCAACATTTTTTATTTGATAAGGGTCTTTCACATTATCATAAAGGATATATTTCAATGGTTGCCCATCTTGGCGATCAATAACCAATGTATGTGTTTTGGTTCTTACACCCCGTTTACCAAAAGATGGCTCACCATAAGGAATAAATAAGTAAAGTTGAGAGGTGGCACTATCACCTTTTCCTGTTGCAACACGCTCGGCTAAGTTAGAACCCTCCACAGACCCTGGGATCCACTGCTCTAGCCCAAGTAGCCCCAAGATAGTTGGATAGATGTCTGGTGCAGACATCAATGCATCATCTTGTCCTGCTTGAATTTTGCCTGGCAAGCGGAACATCATTGGTACTCGCATTGATTCTTCATACGGGTTATTTTTGGTTGGCTGACCGTTAGCTCCGAGACAACAGCCATGATCGGAGAAGAATACAACGAGGGTATTATCATCAAGCCCTTGTTTTTCAAGCTCATTCATAATACGCCCAAACTGGTCATCCACACCATTGACCATGGCGAGATATTCTTTAAAGTATTGAGGGCCATAACCTTCCTGATACTCTGCATCCCACTGTACATTTGGTCGAGTATTCAATTCCTTCGATGTTTTTCCTTTATAGACATCAAGATATTTTTGTGGGACTTGATCGTAAGGTGAGTGTGGTGGGTTCATGGAAACGACTAATGCAAATGGCTTAGTTTCATCACGAAATTTACCATTTTCGTTTCGTAAAAATTTGATTGCCATATCTGCTTCGTGTTCAGGTCCCCACTGATCCACATAGATAGGCTTTTCTCGTGGTGTCTCGTTGCCCCAATACATTGGTTTCATATGTAAGTCATAGGTGCCATAAGAGTACCAAAAATCAAAGCCATGGCGACGATCAGGTGCTGCCCACTCATTCCAATAGCGTCCTTCCATTGGGTTATTATAACTTTCAATATAAGGTGCATAAGGTGCATCTAAATGCCATTTTCCGATGTAGCCCGTACTGTAATCTAATGATTGCAGTACATCTGACCAACATTTTGCATATGGGGATAAATCGATACCGACTTTTCCGCCATAATCATGGGTATTCCCAGTGATCCCATTTCGAACGGGATATTGCCCTGTCATAAACATTCCACGAAATGGCGAGCATAATGGATAATTAGATGCCATTTGTGTCATCACTTTCGCTTGTTTGGCAAATTTATTCAGATTAGGCGTAATTGAAGGGTCTTGTCCCATAAACTGCAATGCATGGGCGCGCATTTCATCAGGGAATACGATGAGTAAGTTGGGTGCATTCTCGGGTTTGGCTGGCATGCCATTAGAAGGCATTCCTCTGTTGGCTAAAACGGGACTAGAAACCGATATTGCTGCACCGCTGGCTGCTAGCCCTTTGATAAAGGTTCTACGCGAAACAGTCATTGCTTCATCCTCTTTTGTTTACGTTTTCTTTCGATTTATTTTTTGTTTCTTATTTATACTTTTACATAAGTAAAAAATGTAAGCTATCGAAAATTTTTAAATTGAAATGAAGATCACAAAAAGTCATCAAATAGACATGCTAAATAGTCGCTATAAGAAATTGAAAATTAATTGAATTTATTTAATTAGTTGATTTATATATATAAAACACAAATTTGTAATTTTTATAATAAAATTACATTTAAGTTAAATATAATATTCACATCATTTCATTTGCTTTCATTGATTGATGATGTGCATCACATTATTGTCTAAGGACGAAAATAAATAAGGTTTTTCTTCATAATAGGGGAAGCTGATAGGAAATTCTGAGAAAGGAGTAGATAAAAGGGGACCGAGCTTTGGTCCCTTGTTGCACAGCGAAACATTACGATTAATCTTTTTTAGTGCTACTCAAAACTTTACGGTGTTTCCAATACATCACAATGGAGCCAATCAAACCACTGACCAACAGCACTACAGGAATGATCATCAGTGCGGTGATAACGACTTGCTCATGTTCTTTAACGAAAGGAATTTGGTTAACAGCATAGCCCAAAGTCACAATAATACCGACCCACAATAACCCGCTAAGCCAGTTGAATAACTGGAAACGGCGATGGCTTAAATCGGATAATCCCGCTAACAATGGAAGTAATGTTCTTACGAATGCCAGAAAACGGCCAATCAGCAATGCGTATAAGCCTTGGCGGTTAAACATGTCATTGGCTTTTTTATGATATTCCTCAGGGAGTTGAGAAAGCCAGCGTTTAACTATCTTCGTTTCGCTTAGCCAACGCCCTTGAACAAATCCAAGCCAGCAGCCTAAACTTGCTGCGGTTGCCAACAGTAATATCGTGGGGATAAAGTGCAGAACGCCTTTGGCAATTAACGCGCCAGAAAGGAGTAAAAGGGTATCACCCGGTAAAAATGCGGCGGGGAGCACGCCATTTTCTAGCACAATCACCATAAAGAGTACGGTGTAAATCACCCAAAGAACTTCCGGGTTGGAGAGCTTCATAAAATCGTGTTGCCAAAGTGCCAGTACGATTTCGCGTAGGACTTCCATAATCGTTCCTGTATCTGCATAAAGCGAATTATTGGGCTCTATATTACAGGAAAAATTTCAGCCTAGTTTGATTTGTTTGGGTAATTATCTAAAAGGCAGTGATTAACTGCCTAATAGTAAGGAAGAAATGTTGATGTTTAAATACGCGAGAAAGCCCGTTGTAAATCATCAATGAGATCTTGCGGGTGTTCTAAGCCGACATGTAGACGGAAAAACGACCCGCTATCAGGCTGATAATCATATTGGCGCATACTGAGTAAATCTTCGGTTTGATAACCAAGAATCAGTGATTCAAACCCGCCCCATGAATACCCCATTTTAAAATGACTAAAGTGGTCGAGAAAATCACTAAACTGTTTAGGGGATAACCGCGAATTTAATTGAAATGAAAACAAACCGTTGCAGCCGCTAAAGTCCCGTTTAAAGAATTCATGCCCAGGGTGGCTTGGGAGTGCAGGGTGAAAAACACGCGCAACCGCAGGGTGCTCTGCTAACCAGTTTGCGACGGTTAAACTGTTCACTTCATGCTGCTTGAGGCGGGTTGGTAGGGTGTGAAGCCCTCGACCAGCCATGTAAACGGTATCAGGATCGGCAGTTTGCCCCAATAAATATGAGTTTTCTCGTAAGGTTTCGATGCAGCGTTGGTTGGCAACAGCGACCCCTAACATGCCATCCGAATGACCATTAATGTACTTTGTCGCGGATTGAATGGAGACATCAACATCAAATAGAAGCGGTTTGAGTAATACACCCGCAGCCCATGTATTATCGATCATGATAATGATTTCGGGGGATTTTTGACGGATGGCTTTTACGATAGCAGGAAGGTCGTGGACTTCCATGGTGATAGAACCCGGCGATTCCAAAAAGACAATTTTGGTATTCGGACGAATTAAATCGGCAATTTTTGCGCCAATTAATGGGTCAAAATAATTCGTTTCAATATTCAAATTAGTGAGGATTTTGTCGCAGAAATTTTGTGTCGGGTCATAGGCAGACCCCGTGACCAAAATATGATCCCCCGCACTGATAAATGACATGATGGCATTGGTGATTGCTGCTGCACCTGAAGGATAAAGAACACAGCCAGCACCGCATTCCAATTCGGTCATTGCTTCTTGGAAAGCAAAATGGGTTTGTGTGCCTCGGCGGCCATACATTAATACGCGATTCGCACAATTGCGCACGGCGTGTTTTTTATCTTCTACCGAATCAAAAATTACGGAAGAGGTTCGTTGAATGACGGGGTTTACCCCTTTTTGAGTGAATTTAGGGTTTCTACCAAGATGCACTAGCTGGGTTTCAGGTCTAATTTTTGCCATTAATCTATGCCTTATTTACTGATAGAAAATCAAATGATTGGCTAAGTTATCACCTGACGTTAAATGATTTTGGTTGTCCAAGGCAAGAACAAAAGTCGCTAGCTGAATTTTCTTCACTATAAAAAGAAAAATTATGATGAAGCGGTTTATTGCTATCAATCATAATGCAGATAGATTGAAAAAATTGCGAATACTAATGATAATTACTATCAATTCGTGGTGTGTTTGATATTATCTGACATCTTGACGAAAAGAGATGAATGCGTGAATCAAATTTCGCTTTTAATGGTTAGTCGATGAATGGCACAATCATCGATATAAATTTTTTTATACAACACAAAATAAGAGAGTAAAGGCCAACTGATGCGTAAATTAACAGCTTCTATTCTATTGGCGATCGGCTTAATGGGCTCGGCATCCGCAGAAACAACCCCCGCTGTCACTCCGACTACTACACCAGTAGCTAATCAAGGTTCAACAACAGCCCCTGCAAATACACCTTCCACAACTGAAGTGACGGCAACTCCAGCAGCAACACCGGAATCTGTTGTAACAAACACGGTTGTAACAAATACGGTGGAAACTGAAAATGTTGAGATTGCGACTGACGCTCATGGTGGCGGTTTTGATCAGGATTTATCGGTTTGGGGTATGTACCAAAACGCAGATGTTGTTGTAAAAACAGTGATGATTGGTCTGTTACTCGCATCCGTGATTACATGGGCGCTATTCTTATCCAAAGGAAGTGAGATTTTAATTGCACGTCGTCGTTTAAAAGATGAAGCAAAAGCAATTGCAGAAGTAAAATCTCTTGATGAAGCGGTATCTATCGCGGAAGGGTTTAAAGCGGGTAGTATTACGCGCATGTTATTAGCTGAAGCGACAACTGAAAGAGCGCTTTCGGCAAACAGCCAAGACCTTGCTGGCATTAAAGACCGTACTGGTTTCCGTTTAGAAAGAGCGGTTGCTGCAATCAGTCGTTATATGGGACGTGGAAATGGTTATTTAGCAACAATTGGTGCGATTTCTCCATTTGTTGGTCTATTCGGTACTGTGTGGGGGATCATGAACAGCTTCATTGGTATCGCTCACTCACAAACCACTAACTTAGCCATTGTTGCTCCAGGGATAGCTGAAGCACTGCTGGCTACGGCAATTGGTCTTATCGCCGCTATTCCTGCGGTGGTTATCTATAATATTTTTGCCCGTATGATCAATAACTATCGTGGTCAAGTAGGTGATGTTGCTGCACAAGCAGCGTTGTTACTGGGGCGTGACCTCGATCTGGCAAACAGCAAAGCAAGGTAATTATTATGGCAATGCGTTTAGGTGACGAACAAGACGATAGTGGTGAAATGCATGAGATCAACGTAACACCGTTTATCGATGTTATGTTGGTTCTGCTGATTATCTTTATGGTTGCAGCGCCACTGGCTACCGTTGATATTAAAGTCGACTTACCTGCTTCCACTGCGAAGCCTCAGCCTCGACCAGAAAAGCCAGTATTCTTAACTGTGAAATCAGATAGTCAGCTGTTTATTGGTGAGCAATCGGTCAGTAAAGAGCAATTAGGTTCAATCCTTGATCAAGCCACAAACACCAATAAAGAAACCACAATTTTCTTCCAAGCGGATAAAAGTGTGGATTATGAAACGATGATGGATGTAATGAATACATTGCGTCAATCGGGATATCTTAAGATTGGTTTAGTCGGAATGGAAGCAACAGCGGCTAACGCTAAATAGCTAAGTTGTTTCACGTAATCATGCGTTTTATCTCTGTATCGCGGGTGACATTTTCACGTTGATGCTTTGAGATAAAACGCATTTTTTTATGCCTATCAATTTTCATACATCACATCTTTTGCATATTCTTGCAACATTTCTGATAAAAAATGCGCTCTCTTTATAGTTTCACAAATAAAAGGTTTAATTTTATTCGGAATTTCTTCTAATTTTATTTTAGTTAGGGTGGTTTTAAATTCTGCTCATATAAAATCATGTTCAAAAAAGACTTGATAAGGTTAATTGAAAATAAACCATCCATATTGTGTGGAATTATTCATATACAGAGTAATTTCATTTTATACTCCAATTGAGAGTATTTGTTTTGGCGTGTTTGGAGTGTATTGCTATGGAACTTGCTGATTATTAGAATAATCATAAATAAATGTGACATCACCATTCAAAATAACAGTAGGTTTAGCCAGTTAAATGATGCTCAAACAGAAGGAGAGAACAATAAAAATTATTAATATATTTAACTCTAATTGAAATGATAAAAAAAGCGAGTAAATAATCTGAGTAATTCTATTAATATAAGTGTTATTAATAAAATTATTTTAAATGCACTTGAATAATGAAATATAAATATGTAATTACTGCTATAAATACAAAGCCAATGCTTTTATTCGTGAATTTTTAGTGTAACTTATTGTTATTTAATTGCTTTTAAATTAATTCCGAACGAGTCTTAAATAAGATAAAAAAACACTTGCGCAACATTTTATGAGCGCTATAATGCAGTCAATAACATTTAGAAATACTTTTTAATAACTTTTCATCTCGAGTTTTTTATTTTTTCAATTTACTAATGCTAGGGAATAAATAAAGTACTAGTTGATGTTTGATTAGGCTTTATATTAAAAATAAATATAATCATACTCGAGTGTACGATGTTTAGTTGTTAAAGGTAAGTTTGGATGTTATTACTGAAGTCAAATGGGCTGACTTTAGACGACACACAGCAAAATGATGTAATAAAAATATTTCATATTATACTCCTCTATAAATAAGATAAGACTATACTTCCATGCGCTATCATTATGATGGCGTTTTTTTGTATGTTTATTTATCTTTTGAACATCAACTGTACCATCAGAATTTATGTAAGGAATAGGTCATATGCTGTGTGAGGAAGCATGTGGCTAAATCAACCTTTCTGAGAATATTCATAATTTATTATTTAATGATAAAAAGTATCAGAGTATGATGTGCACCTCTTCGCTGTGGGGCATTTAGCTATACATCATTTAGCAACACATCATACAACAGCGAAATTCTTTGCCAGGTGCTGGCTTGAATCATTCTGGAAGTAAAAATGACTTGGTCTGAGTTTAAATCTCACTATCTCATCGGTTTTTGGAAACCGTTACCTGCGGTGATTGCAGCAGGTATCTTATCGACTTATTATTTTGGTTTAACGGGTACTTTTTGGGCTGTAACAGGTGAATTTACCCGCTGGGGCGGGCACATCATGCAGCTATTTGGTGCACATCCAGAAGAGTGGGGCTATTTTAAAGTTATTGGTTTTCAAGGATCACCATTAGATAGAATTGATGGTGTGATGATTATTGGTATGTTTGCTGGCTGTTTTGCCGCAGCACTTTGGGCGAATAATGTGAAAATTCGGATGCCGCAGCATCGGGTTCGAATTTTTCAAGCCATCCTTGGCGGGATTATTGCCGGATTCGGCGCTCGTTTAGCCATGGGATGTAACTTAGCAGCATTCTTTACGGGTATCCCACAATTCTCGTTACACGCTTGGTTCTTTGCTGTGGCGACAGCAGTTGGTTCCTACTTTGGTGCCAAATTCACTCTACTGCCAATGTTCCGTATCGCGGTAAAATTGAAGAAAGTCTCAACAGCATCGCCATTAACTCAAAATCAGAATACAGCTAAAAAACGCTTTAAGTTAGGCATGGCTATCTTTGCTGTCGCACTTGCATGGGGCTTTTATACACTACTAGATGCACCAGTCATGGGCTTTGCTATCTTATGTGGGATTGGTTTTGGTTTACTGATTGAACGTGCCCAAATTTGTTTTACCTCAGCGTTTCGTGATTTATGGATCACTGGCCGTACTCATATGGCGAAAGCGATTATCATTGGTATGGCGGTCAGTGCTATTGGTATTTTCAGTTATGTACAATTAGGCGCGGCACCTAAGATTATGTGGGCAGGTCCAAATGCCGTGATTGGCGGATTACTGTTCGGATTTGGTATTGTCTTGGCGGGTGGTTGTGAAACTGGCTGGATGTACCGTGCCGTTGAAGGTCAAGTTCATTACTGGTGGGTTGGTTTCGGTAACATTATCGGTGCGACTATCTTAGCGTATTACTGGGATGATTTAGGTCCATGGTTAGCCACAGACTTTGACAAAGTGAACTTGCTAGAGACATTTGGTCCGCAAGGTGGCTTGCTTGTCACATACGCTCTATTAGCCATTGCATTTATTTTGATGCTGGTATGGGAAAAACATTTCTTCCGTAAACGTGCCCAAAAACTGGCGAATACTTCCATGGAGGCCGCATGAGCCATAAAGAAATAGTACCGGATTATCGATTAGATATGGTGGGTGAACCTTGCCCATATCCTGCGGTTGCGACGTTAGAAGCGATGCCATCGTTAAAACCTGGAGAGATATTAGAAGTGGTGAGTGATTGCCCACAATCTATCAATAATATCCCTTTAGATGCAAAAAATTATGGTTATAAAGTGTTGGATATTCAACAAGATGGGCCGACTATTCGTTATTTAATTCAGAAATAGAAGCCTGAAAAAGGCGGGAACACCCGCCTTTTTCAGAACTTATTCTTCAATATCCTGCCAGTTCGCAATATCCAGCACAAGCTCACATTCATCATCGATATAGCTACCCGTCGGAATAAAGCCGAGTTTCCGGTAAAACTCAAATGGGCTCTCTTCGCCTTCACCACAGCTATTATATAGCCGTGGGTAACCTTTCTTTTTCAAGTAACGGATCACTTGAATTAATGCTTCACGACCAAATCCTAATTTTTGGTAAGGCTCGGCTATCATAAATCGCCATAACATAATGCCATCGTATTCAAGCTCATCATCATCTAACCCAGAATGCAGCATAATGAACCCTACAGGGACATCATCGGCATAAATGCCTCGGTACCAAGCACAGTCAGAGAATTGTGCCTCAACCATGGAATAGGCATTATCAGCTACCATGCTGCGTTGTGCTTCACTGAGTGTATGACTCAGTAAACAGATTTCCGAAAAGTTTTCAGCTGTTACCTTCTGCAAGGAGACAACGGAATTTTCATCCACTTCTGGCTCGATGAACTCTATCATAACCATTCCTTCGCTCGAATATTGACCAAAGCTTCACAAGGAAGCTGCTTGAGTTGTTATTATTGAATAATCAAAATTGCTACTGATTTGTTACATGGATGTAATTTAATCAACCAGAGATCGGAGAGCCAGTCAATGACTTAATTGTGGCTATGCAAGCGGGGTCTAAAAAGAAAATGGCAACTTGCGTAAATGCTCGTTGCCATCGTGAAGTTAGGATAAAAAGCTAAATAATATTAATGTTCAGCTTCACCGCCCAGAACATCAATTAAGCGAGCGATTAAAGCACTAAGTTCGCCAGTCATCAGAATATAGTCCGCATCAAATTTCTGAGCGAAATCGTCTTTAGGAATATCGTCATTTTGTTCTTTTAGTTTTTCACTGAATTTCAGTTTCTTCAGAGAGCCATCATCAGACAGCATAAACTGAACGCGTTCTTCCCAATCTAACGATAATTTAGTGACTAATTTGCCAGCTTCAATATGGGTGGCAATTTCGTCAGAAATTAAGTCTTGTTTTTTACAACGGATGATCCCGCCTTCTTCTAAAATAGCTTTTAGCTCCGCTTCATCCATCGCTGCAAAGCCCTGAGGTAATGCACCAGAACGTACCCATTCAGTCAGCGTTAATTCAATCGGGTCTTTAAAGGTAAGGGGAACTACAGGGAGCGAGCCTAAGCTTTTGCGTAATAACGCTAAATTATCTTCGGCACGTTTAGCGCTAGCGGCATCGACAATAATCAGCTGGTTAACGGTATCAATCCAAATATAGGTTTTGCTGAATTTACTGAATGCGCGCGGAAGCAAGTCATGGACCACTTCATCCTTTAGCGAGGCTTTTTCAGTTTTTTTCAGTTGGCGACCTTGGTCTGCTTCTAATTTTTCAATTTTCTCTTGTAATGCTTGCTTGATCACGGGTGATGGCAGCATTTTATCTTCTTTTTTGGCACAAATAAGAATTTGGTTATTTGCAGCATGGGTGAGTGCATCTGCGCCACGCATTGGCGGAACCCAGCCAGTTTTCATCATGTCTTGGCTTCCACAAGGGGTATAAGCTAGCGGCGCAAGTTGTCTTTCCAGATCATCCGCGGAGAGTGCCAAATCCCGATTCAGGCGATAGACCAATATATTCTTGAACCACATGAAAAACCTACCTTTGTCATTAAAAACATGTTTAGCAAGGCGGACATGATAGCGAATTGTCTGTTATTAAGCGAAAAAAAATGCCCGCCATTTTGCGGTGTTTTACTTTCTACAAAGGTCGCCTAATAATGTAAACAGGTAATTAAATGAAAAATCGATAATAAGCGAGTGCCATTATGAGAATAGGGGTTGATTTAGGCGGTACAAAAATTGAAGTGATCGCATTGGATGATGACGGCAATACTCTATTTCGTCAGCGTATGCCAACGCCTCGAGGCGATTATCAAGGCACTCTCCATGTTATTAAGCAGTTAGTCAATGAGGCCGAAGCGGCAACAGGGCAAATTGGGAGTGTGGGGGTAGGGATCCCAGGAACACTTTCGCCAGTGACGGGAAAAGTCAAAAATGCCAATTCCACATGGTTAAACGGACAACCATTCGATAAAGACCTCGCCCAATGTTTAGGGCGCCCGGTTAAAATGGCGAATGATGCCAATTGCCTTGCAGTTTCAGAAGCGGTGGATGGTGCAGGGGCAGGCGCTAAAGTGGTATTTGCTGTGATCATTGGAACAGGCTGCGGTGCAGGGATCGCCATTAATGGGCAAGTTCATTCTGGCGGAAATGGTGTCGCAGGTGAATGGGGACACAACCCTTTACCATGGCAAAATGACCAAGACAGACTATTTTTGGCTGACGAAACATGTTATTGCGGGCTCAGTGGCTGTACAGAGCAATTTGTTTCCGGAACAGGATTTATGGCGGATTACAAAAAATTGGCCGGAGAATCCAAAACAGGTATCGAAATTATTCAATTAGCGCAAAATGGCAACAAACACGCGATAAAAGCTTTTGAACATTACCAAAATCGCCTAGCAAAAGCATTAGCACAAGCCGTCAACATGCTAGACCCAGACGTCATAGTACTAGGGGGCGGAATGAGCAATATCGATGAGCTTTATGAAAATCTGCCAGGAAAGATTCGCCACTGGGTGTTTGGCCGAGAGTTTGATACGCCAATCAGGAAAGCGGAGCATGGGGATTCGAGTGGGGTGCGTGGGGCCGCCTGGCTATGCTCTTCCTAATTTGCCCCATGACGTTGTTAGCTGCTCTCGCTAGCCCTAGTCACATACTTGTGTATTCTTCTAGGGATTAGCCTCTCTTGCCGCCTTGCTCGTCATACTTCACGCCGTAGCTGCGTTGGCTACGCTTACTAGCCCTAGTCACATACTAATGTATGCTCCTAGGGACTAGTTTCACTTGCCGCCTTGCCACAACGCGAATTATTTAGAGCATGTTCTAGAGTTAAAAAGGCAAAAGATAAAAAGCAAAAGATAGAAAGCAAAAGATAAAAGGCAAAAGATAAAAAGCAAAAGAAGGGCAAGAGAGGAAAGCAAGCTGGTGGATTTGACTACTTATAAAATGAGTATTAGTGGGTTATTTGGGGAATAGCGGGTTTTATCGATAACTCAAATAATAGCGGTGATTTTTATCGGATAAATCTATTTTTGTGAGCTATATAAAAGTCGGGATTCATAAATGGACTAAAACCGTGATTTAGTCACAAAAAGTAGTTACTGTTTGCAGGCATTATCATTAAAACTTGATACCTAACACACAGTGACAGGCTCAATTTCAGGTATCGTTGGGTTTTTGCTCAATAACCATGAAATGAATCTGGACTTTATGAGAGGCATTCTCTCAAAAGGCAACAAAGGGGATTTAACGTGAAAAAGGCTCTAAAACTTTCATCTTTGGCACTGCTGGTGGCATTTAATGCACACGCTGCCACGGTTGACCTGCGTGTCATGGAAACATCGGATGTACACAGCAACCTCATTGACTTCGACTACTACAAAGACAAATCTACCGAACAATTTGGTCTGGTACGTACTGCAACATTAATCAAAGCCGCGAAAAATGAAGCTACCAACGCTATCCTCGTGGATAACGGTGACTTAATCCAAGGTAGTCCACTGGCTGACTATATGGCGAACAAAGGCTTGAAAGAGGGGGAATCTCATCCTGCTCATAGCCTAATGAACACCATGGGCTACACCGTCGGTAACTTTGGTAACCACGAATTTAATTTTGGTTTAGATTACCTGAAAAAAGCCATTGCAGGTGCGGAATTCCCTTACGTTAATGCCAATATCGTTGATGCTAAAACCGGTGAAAACTACTTTAAACCGTACATCATTGTTGATACCCCAGTAAAAGACCGTGATGGTAAAACGCACACCATTAAAGTCGGTTATATCGGCTTTGTTCCGCCACAAATCATGATTTGGGATAAACCAAACTTAGAAGGCAAAGTGAAAGTTAATGACATCACTGAAACCGCTAAAAAGTTTGTACCGCAAATGAAAAAAGAGGGTGCAGACCTGATTGTTGCAATTCCTCACTCAGGATTCTCACAAGAGCCATACAAAGCGATGGCAGAAAACTCTGTATACTATCTGAGTGAAGTTCCGGGCATCAACGCCATTATGTTTGGCCACTCTCACGGTGTGTTCCCTAGCAAAGAATTTGCCGACATTAAAGGCGTCGATGTTGCAAAAGGCACAGTCAACGGCATTCCAGCAGTTATGCCAGGACAGTGGGGTGATCATTTAGGTGTGGTTGATTTGGTGGTTAACAATGACAGCGGCGATTGGAAAGTGGTTGAAGCTCAAGCCCATGCCCGCCCTGTTTATGATAAAGCCAATAAAAAAGCACTGGTTGAGCGCGATGAATCACTTGTGAAAATCATCCAAGAGCAGCATCAAGGTACCCGTGATTTTGTGGGTAAACTGATTGGTAAAGCCTCTGAAAACATGTATAGCTACTTGGCATTAGTTCAAAGCGATCCAACGGTTCAGATTGTGAATGATGCTCAGATGGATTACACCCGTAACTTTATTCAAGGCGACCCAGACTTAGCTGACTTACCAGTATTAGCGGCAGCAGCACCATTCAAAGCCGGTGGACGTAAAAATGCGCCTTCTGAGTTTGTTGAAGTGGAGAAAGGGGATTTAACCTTCCGTAATGCGGCTGATTTATATCTCTATCCAAATACTTTAGTGGTAGTAAAAGCAACAGGTGCGGATGTGGTTGAATGGTTAGAGTGCTCTGCGGGTATGTTCAACCAAATCGATGCACAATCAACTAAGCCACAAAGTCTGATCAACTGGGATGGTTTTAGAACCTATAACTTTGACACCATTAGCGGTGTAAATTACCAGATTGACCTGACTCAGCCAGCTAAATATGACACCGATTGCCAAGTGGTCAATAAAGATGCAAATCGTATCAAAAATGTGACTTACCAAGGTAAACCAATCGATCCTAAAGCGGCATTCTTAATCGCGACCAATAACTATCGTGGTTACGGCGGTAAATTTGCAGGTACTGGTGACGCGCATATTGCGTTTGCTTCGCCAGATGAAAATCGCACAATTTTAGCGGCTTATATCGCTAAAGAGTCTAAAGAGAAAGGTGAAGTGGTTTCGAAGGCTGATAATAACTGGTCCTTCACGCCAATTAAAACCGATAAAAAACTCGATGTACGTTTTGAAACTTCTCCAAGTGAAAAAGCCGCTGAGTTTATTCAGCAACATGCTCAATATCCAATGAAAAAAGTGGGTACTGACGATATCGGTTTTGCTATTTACCAAGTTGATTTAACAGCTAAGTAATAACAGGAATAAGTCATAATAGTCATAACATATTGATAACCTAAAGCCTGTCACTTGTGTCAGGCTTTTTTTCATAAAAATGTATGTTTGATGATATTCATATGAAAAAAATAATTAGGGAAGATGCCATAGCGAAAATCAGCCGAGAGGTATAGAAAAATAGCTGACTGACAATGTGCCAGTAAAAGCGGATTAATACAGAAATAAATTTCGGGGAGTTTAAACTTGAGAGTAAATGGCAGCTCCCCGAAATATTATGTTTATTAGATCTTCAATTAACTTATTCATAAGTCACGTTTAGCATGGGTAATTTACTGTATTTATCATATTCGACTTTGACATATTCAGATTCAACTTTCTGACCATTTTGCAATGAACCTGAAGCGGTTACTGTTTTACCATTACGATAACAATCAATATTTACGTGAGTTTTTTTTGAAATATCTACTTCACACTGAGGTTCATAGATATAACCACCAAATGAAATTGTACCTCCTGAAGATGGGTTGATATTACTTGCAAAAGAACAACTCGAAATGAAGATTGTCACTACAGTAGTTAATAAAGATAAACGTTTCATAGTCCACCCCCTTAATAACACTGACCGCCATCCAATACTGCTTCTGTGCTCTTATTTTTAGTGTAGTTCAAATATCGATAATGCAAAAATAAAAGTTTAATTTATAGGTAAATACTATTACCCTGAGGATATAACATATTGATATCAATCAAATTAAGGTTATTTTTTTAGTTTCATATAAGTGATTAAAAATGCTGTTTTTTATAAAGTTTCGGTCAATATATAAAAATAAAATATTATATTTTGAATAAGTTTTGATTAAGTTTTGATTGATTTTGATTAACAACCCAGAGGTTGTTTTTTATTTTTAAAATTTCTGATAGTTGAGGGTTTTATCTTGATGGGGGTTTGATGAAATTTATATTTTTTATGTCAATAAAGACATAATGATTTAGATGGATAAATAAAATAAAGCCTCCGCAAACATTTGCAGAGGCTATGAAGATATAATGATCAGTGATGAATTATTTGAATACTTTGAAACGAACGTCGTCGTCCATAAAGTCTTTATCACCAGCAGGTTGTTCAATGGAACCAAATACCATTTGAGCACGTAAAATCCAATTTGCTGGGATATCCCACTCTTGTTGAACTTGATTATCAATTAATGGGTTGTAGTGCTGTAATGATGCGCCCACATTTTCCTGAGATAATGTTGTCCATACTGCCAGCTGCGCCATACCGCTCGCTTGTTCTGACCAGATAGGGAAATTATCCGCATAGAGTGGGAATTGTTCTTGTAAGCCAGTGACTACATTTTTATCTTCAAAGAAAAGAACGGTACCAGAACCGGCGATAAAGCTATTAATTTTTTGCTCAGTTCCCGCAAACGCTGCTTCTGGTACGATAGCGCGTAAAGCTTCTTTGGTAATATCCCACAGTTTTTTATGTTCTGCGCCAAATAACACCACAATACGTGAAGTTTGTGAGTTAAATGCTGATGGAGAGTGCTTAACAGCTTCTTTGATAAGTCCAGCCACTTTCTCTTCCGAGATTGGTAATGAATCGCCTAAGTTATAAATAGTGCGACGATTTTTAATCATTTCGATAAATGCGTTAGACATGTTTGTCCCCTTGCTTTTGTTTAGAGCACGGCAATTTATTGAACAACCTCAGAAGCCGTAACTTGTTTCGAAGTAAATTGTTTCGATGTGTATAACTATAAAGGTATCCCAACCAAATCATAGAAAAAAAATTTAACCTTAATGTTCAAATTTTTGCATGTTGTTATAAAAATATAATTAATTCATATGGTTGGGTTGGTTT
The DNA here is from genome assembly GCF_020271745.1 of Providencia alcalifaciens. Lineage (NCBI taxonomy): Bacteria > Pseudomonadati > Pseudomonadota > Gammaproteobacteria > Enterobacterales > Morganellaceae > Providencia > Providencia alcalifaciens. Next base: position 2,250,579 of record NZ_CP084296.1, read on the forward strand.
TTAAGCCTATTGGGTCAACTAACACGATAGTGGCTTGGAAGTTCACTAAAGCCGAGTCCGTTAGTTTTTTTCACCGCAATTTGTACTGGAATTCGTTCTTTCATCGCTTCCACATGGCTAATCACACCAATGGTTTTTCCTGATGCATTTAGGCTCTCTAATGCATCTAGGGCAATATCTAAAGTTTCAGCGTCTAGCGTACCAAAACCTTCATCTAAAAAGAGTGATTCTAATTGCGTACGATGGCTCACCATGTCAGATAACGCAAGGGCTAGTGCGAGACTGACTAAGAAACTTTCACCCCCTGAGAGGGTCTTCGTATCGCGAATGCTATCTCCTTGCCAACCATCAATAACCTGTAATTCGAGGTTGGCTAAATGGCTACGCTGTAGCAAGTAACGACCGTGTAATTTATCGAGTTGTTGGTTAGCGAGCGAGACTAAACAGTCTAGGGTTAGCCCTTGAGCGTAGCGGCGAAATTTATCCCCTTCAGCGGAGCCGATTAAGGTATTGAGATAACTCCAATCATCGTAGCTTAATTGGCTCTGTTCAATTTTATTCAATAATTCACGTTGTTGGTGACGCTGTTGCTGATCACGCTCAAGCTGGTTAATGATTTGACCTTGTTGCTGGTTCAATATCTTGATTTGGCTTTCTAATTGTTCGAGAGCTTGCTGAATTTGCTCCACTGAAAACTCAGCGAATTCCGCTAAACGCTGTTGCTCATGATTTACCATAGCAGACAGGCTTTCTTGGTAGCGAGTTTCCGCTTCCAGCCGCTGTTGAGTCACTCGCTGTTTAAGCTGCTCCAGTTTAATTTTCTCTTCAGTAGGCAGTAAGGCATTAAGGAATTGCTCTTGAGTCTCGAAAGGGCTGCTGCTTAGTGCAGCAACAAACTGAGCGTGAGCGGCTAGCTGTCTTTGGCTCAGTTGCGTCAATTGGTAATTAAGTTCTTGGGCACTCCCATTGAGTGCGGCAATATTTTTATCTATTGCGCTAATTTGCTCTGAAAGCGTATCAACTTGATGCGTGTATTGAGCTTGTTTTTCTTGCATTTTTTGAATAAAAACAGCAACTGTTTGGCCTTCTAACAGATTCTGGCGTTGCGTGTTTTTTTGTTCAATTTGCTGATTTAATTGCTCTAATTGCTGCTGTTGAGCAGAAAGTTTCTGGGCTAGTTGCTGGGCATTAACTGTTTCTGCTGCAAGCGTTGCCGTATCAACTTCAATATTTTTGGTGAGTTGCAGGAAGGTTGCTTTTTGCGCTTCATAATATTGCCCGCGTTGCTCAATCTCTTGTAGCCAAGTGGTAAATTGCGCTTGGTTTGGCAGGGCGAGGTTAAATGGCGCCAGCGAGTCTGTAAGCTGCCGTGTTTGTTGTTCTAAGCGTTGTTGCAGAGATTGCTGCTCCGCTTGGTTTTCTTCTAATTGCTGGGACTGATGCTTAAGTTTCTCATCAAGGAGAGATAACTCAGAAAACAGCTGTTTGGCTTGGGTTTGCTGTTCATAATATTGATTTTTAGCCTCTTGGTGCTGATGCTCTAACTGTGCAAATTCGTTGATGACAGCTTGCTGAGCGGTAAGCTTTTCGTGCAATTCAACGATCAATTGTTCTACCGCTGACGCGGTTTTGGCTAGTTCAGGAGTACCTGCTTGCTCACATGCCTTTAGCCATTGATTGTTCAGGTTGTTGAACTGCTCTTGCAGTTGCTTTTGAGCCAATTCGTTATCTTGTTGGCGGCGTTTGTCTGCTTGCAATAAGGCTTGCTGCTCAGTGAGCTTTTGTTTTTCGGTCTCAATTTGAGTCATCAACGTAGCCAGTTGTTGCTGGGTCTCATTGGGCATAACGGCTTGATATGATGCTAAAGCGGGGTGCTCCAATGAGCCACAAAGAGGGCATGGAGTGCCTTCAATGAGCTGTTGGCGTTCATGTTCTAGGCTGACAATTTTTTGTTCTAGCTGAAGTTTTTGCTCTAAGATTTGTCGCTGAGGCTGGAGCTGAGTCACTCTATCTTGCGTAATGGCAACTTGTTGCACCAATTGGTTGATAGATTCATTTAGTTGGTTTTGTAACTGTGTTTGTGACTGTAATTGTTGCTGTTTTTCTTCATGTTGAGTCAGTAAAACTGGCAGTATTTTCGCATGCTGCAAACGCTCTTGTCGCTGTGAAATTGAGGCCTTAATTTCTTCGATATTGTACTTTTCTTTATATTCCTGAAACTGCTTTTCGAGCTGATTAAAGCGAGAATGCTGCTCTTCTAAATGGCTTTGAGCCTGTTGTGATTCTTTGGATTTTTGCTGCTGAACTTGCTGTAGGGTTTGCCATTCAAGGTTGATAGCTTGCTGCTTTTGCTGGTTTTGGGTTAGGCGTTCGGTAAGTTCATAAATAAATTTCCCTTGCTGTTGCCAGCTTCCTAGTTGCGCGACAATCTGGGCATCATGTTGATGTTCTTGTAGAAATAACTGGGTTGTATTCAACTCATTATTGGCATGAAGAATTTTCTGCTGAATGTTTTCTACAATCGATTTTTTCTGTAAATATTCGCCATTTAGCTGATTTAATTGCTGGTCCAATTGGACTTTTTGCTGGTTAAGTTGTGCGAGTAAATTGTCGAGTGGTCGCACTTCGTTATCGATCATTGTTGTGGTTTTTTGTACCCACTCTTTATATTGATTTTGTTCCGACTGAGCTTGAGTGTGCTGGGTGACTAATGGTAAGCGCTGCTTTTGAGCGTCTTCTAAAAGTAATGCGGTACGCTGCTGTTTTTGGGTCTGTTCATCGAGTTGAGTTTGCAAGCTTTGTACCGCTAACCAATCTGGGCGTAGAGCTTCTGCTGGCGCACTTTGTGCCAGCTTATGTAAGCTGGGTTCGGCGGCTTGATATTGCTGTAGAGCTTGCTGTTGTGCAATCTGTAATCGCTGGGTGTTTTGCAGCAATTGTTGATGTTGCTGGTGCCATGTTAGCGCGTGTTGATGGCGGTTTTTATTCTGGCTCAGTTGCTGTTCTTGCTCTGAATATTGTTGCTGTTTTTCAACAAGTTCTTGATGTTCAGCTTCAGTGAGCAAGTTAATGCTACTTGCTTGCGCCCGAAGAATATCGAGATCGGTTTTAGCTTGTTTATGTTGGTTAAAAATATACACCGAAATCTGGCTGTAAATTTCAGTGCCAGTGATCTCTTCCAGTAAATCGGCGCGTTCTTTTTCGGTGGCATTTAAAAAGGCGGCAAAATCCCCTTGAGAGAGCAAAATAGATTTAGTGAAACGCCCAAAATCGAGCCCGGTGATTTGCACAATTTTTTCACGAACTTCACTGATTTTTTCTGCGATGATCTGCCCATCAGCGACGGTTGCAAGCTCTGCTTTTGCATCTTGCAGGTTGCCATCGGGTTTATTATTTGCCCGGCGTTGACTCCAAAATGCGCGATAAGCGATGCCTTTAACTTCAAACTCCACTTCTGCTAAGCATTCGCCCGTGTGGCGGGTCATCAACTCATTTTTGCTTTTTGATATTGCGCCTAACCGTGGAGTTTGGTGATAAAGTGCAAGGCAGATAGCATCCAATAAAGTGGTTTTTCCCGCGCCAGTCGCGCCTGTGATGGCAAATAACCCATTACTGGCAAAAGGCTCCTCCGTGAAATCAATCTTCCATTCACCTTTTAAGGAGTTAATGTTTTTCAGGCGTAAGCTTAAGATTTTCACAGTTATTCTCCCTGCTCATTGCGCAAGTTGGCGTAGGATTGCTTGAACAGTTGCAATAAACGCTGCTCTAACGCTTTGTCTTCCAATGACTCTTCGGTAAGTCGTCGAGTAAAAACTTCTTCGGCAGTCAGTTCACTTAATGTTTCATTCTGCAAAGTGAGGTTTTGACCTGTTTGTGCCTGCCGAGCACGGCGTAGGCGAACAACTTCAACAGTGAGTTCTTGAGTGAGAGCCTCAATACGTTGCTGGATATCACCAAGATAGTCTTGAGTGGCGACTTCAATATCTAACCAAATTGGTTGCTCATTTTCTGGGACGGGTAAGTCCATTAATTGTTTTTGCAATTCTTTCAAAGAGCCTTTTAAGCTTAATAGCGGCTGGAAAACGGGAATTGGCAGTAAAGTAACATTGGCAAATTGGTGCTGATTAAATTCGACTAAGCAGACGCTTTTTTGTTGTTGTGATTCGTCAAAACTGAGGGCAATCGGAGAGCCGCTGTAGCGAATATGTGCTTGTCCACCAATCAGTTGAGGACGATGGATGTGTCCGAGTGCAATATAATCCGCAGGTGGGAATGCGCCAGAAGGAAAGGCGTCTAATGTGCCGATATAAATCTCACGCACGGAGTCTGTCAGTTCTGCACCGACGACAGTCAAATGCCCCGTGGCAATAATCGGGATATCTAAGCCCAGTTCAGTACGTTGCTCAACGGCTTTTTGGTAACAGCTTTGGTAGTGTTCATGAATGGCATTTTGTAGTGAAAGTTGTTTTTCTTCACTGCTTTGCCCTGCAATGCTGACTTGGATATCTCGTGGTCGCAAAAAGGGGATCGCGCACACCAATCCATTTGGATTCCCTTGCTTATCTTTTAATGTAATGACAGGGGATCCGCTGTTTGATGTGATGACGTGAGTATTTAGATAACGTAATAACGCGCTGGATTCATTCAAAACAGAGACGGAGTCATGGTTACCACTCAAGATAACTAATTGGCAGCCTGTTTTTTGCAAATCAACAATAAACTGGTTGTAGAGTTCACGCGCATAACTTGGTGGTGCGCCTGTATCAAAGATATCGCCAGCCACAATCAATGCATCCACTTGGTACTGTTTGACTTGCTCGATTAACCAACGCAAAAAGTGTTGGTGTTCAGCAGATCGATTTTTAGTAAAAAAATACTGACCTAAATGCCAGTCTGAAGTGTGGATGATGCGCATGAGCTAGCAGTTCCTATAATTATGACGCTTTTACTATATTAATATTCAGACGCTTTATACTAATATTCAAACCATTTGGTTTGCTGCATCACAGTATACCGTATAGAGACTAAGTGAAGGCAAAAGCATGACAAATTAAACAGTAAAAAAGAGAGAGTTGCGAAGCGCTTCGCAACGATAACCAGATGTGGCGTTAATATTTCACTTACATGACATTAAGCTGTTAATCTAATGATAGATCTTGATTGTGCGTTGAGATATTCATAATTCTGTCACAAAACTGACGCATAATGCGGTCACATTAAAAATCTCTTCTTATTTACAGGAACAATCATGGCAAGACGCATTCTAGTCGTTGAAGATGAAGCGCCCATCCGAGAAATGGTTTGTTTTGTATTGGAACAGAATGGTTTTCAGCCCACAGAGGCTGATGATTATGATTCTGCGATAGCGCAATTGGTTGATCCGCTACCTGATTTAGTGTTATTGGATTGGATGATCCCCGGCGGTTCCGGTATCCAAGTCATTAAACATATGAAGCGTGATAGTGCCACGCGTGATGTCCCCGTGATGATGCTAACCGCAAGGGGTGAAGAAGAAGATCGCGTGAAAGGATTAGAAGTGGGCGCGGATGATTATTTAATCAAACCGTTTTCACCAAAAGAATTGATAGCTCGAGTTAAAGCCATTTTACGACGTATCTCTCCAATGGCAACAGAAGACATTATTGAAATGAACGGGTTGGTTCTTGACCCTACCTCTCATCGCGTTACCAGCAAAGAAATTCCCATTGATATGGGGCCTACTGAATATAAATTACTCCACTTCTTCATGACCCATCCAGAGCGAGTCTATAGCCGCGAGCAGTTACTCAACTATGTTTGGGGCGCCAACGTGTATGTGGAAGACAGAACGGTGGATGTCCATATTCGTCGTTTAAGAAAAGCGTTAGAGCTAGATGGGCATGATAAGATGGTGCAAACGGTTCGTGGTACTGGCTACCGCTTCTCTGTTCGCTATTGAGAAACCATTAGGGAGAAACATGGGTGCTTGAACGCTTATCCTTAAAACAGCTGATTTGGGGGCTGTTTTTATTTATTTTACCCGCATTGATACTGTCTGTTTTTGTTGGGCATCTTCCATGGCTGCTAGTAATTTCGCTACTCGCGGCACTCATTTGGCACGGATATAACCTGATAAAACTCTCTGACTGGCTATGGTTGGACAGAAGTATGCTGCCGCCGGATGGCAAAGGGGGATGGGAGCCGATATTTTATGGTATCTATCAGATGCAGCAGCGTAACCGCAAGCGTCGCCGTGAACTAGGACAACTGATTAAGCGTTTTCGCAGTGGGGCTGAGTCTTTACCTGATGCTGTGGTAATAATGACTACCGAAGGCAATATTTTCTGGTGTAACCGCCACGCTCAACAGCTTCTTGGCTTTCGCTGGCCGGAGGATAACGGACAGCATATTTTTAACTTGTTACGTTACCCTGATTTTAGCCGTTATTTCACCGTAAAAAACTATGATCAAGCGCTAACTATTGAGCTTAACAGTGGTGAAATTGTTGAGTTTCGTATCTTGCCGTATGCGAGTGATCAACTCTTAATGGTGGCTCGAGATGTGACTGAGAAACGTCGTCTAGAAAAAGCACGTAGAGACTTTTTTGCTAACGTGAGCCATGAGTTACGTACGCCATTGACCGTTATCCAAGGTTATCTTGAAGTTATGGATGATCAAGAAGGTACTTCACCGATGAATAAAAAAGCCTTGTCGGTGATGCAGGAGCAGGCTCATCGAATGGATAACCTTGTGAAGCAATTACTGCAATTATCCCGTATTGAGGTTGCCCCTCAAATTAATCTTGATGAACAGATTAATATGCCGGTCGTTCTGAAGATGATTGAGCAAGAAGCGATTAGCTTAAGCCAAGGGCGGCACGAGTTTGAATTCAGTATTGATGAAAACCTTCGTGTTCATGGTAATGAAGAGCAGTTACGAAGCGCGGTTGCTAACTTAGTGTATAACGCCATAAACCACACGCCAGACGGTACGAAAATTAAGGTGAAATGGCAACGAACCAGTAATGGCGCGCAGTTTAGTGTGAGTGACAATGGCCCAGGAATTACAGCGGATCACCTTCCTCGCTTAACAGAGCGTTTTTATCGTGTAGATAAAGCGCGTTCTCGACAAGGTGGTGGTGGCACTGGGCTCGGCTTAGCGATTGTTAAGCATGCCGTTCAGCACCATAGTAGTCAGCTCTCAGTAACCAGTCAGGTTGGCAAGGGCAGTGAGTTTTCATTCACATTACCGCCAGTGTTTATTGTGTCAGACAAAAAACGAATACATTAAGCGATAAATAATCTAATAATCCAAGCCTTGTTAATAAAATCATTATGTTAGCAAGGTTTTTTATTTTGTTATTCATTCCGTATTCGCACTATTTCCAACACCTGCGCTATATTTTCAATTTTATCCTGCAATTTTCTTCATCTTATTCTGCCAAAATCTCCTCAGCGTGGTTAAAAAATGTTTTATTGATTATTTTTTAGCCTGAATATATACGGGATATTGCAATTTTACTGACAGTAATCACTAGTTCTTAAATTTAGTTTGGTGCATTGTTCTTGTTTTCGGGTTTGCTCTTGCCTTTTTTCCCTATAAAAGTTTTACTTGTCGCCAGTTATTGGCGATTTTTACTGTTTTTTGATGTTTAGTATTACAAAGCTAACCAAGACATGCATTTTGTATTGTTAATGCCATGTTAATCAGAATTCTATTTCGTCATATATGTTCCAATAGGTTACCAATTAAGTGATCTGTTTTTATTTCATAATTTACTAAAAATTAACATAATATGGCTCATCGTTTATCATCCAGAGATATCCTCGCCTTAGGTTTTATGACCTTTGCGCTGTTTGTTGGGGCTGGAAATATCATTTTCCCGCCAATGGTCGGTTTACAAGCCGGTGAACAAGTTTGGACTGCGGCACTTGGCTTCTTAGTCACTGGTGTCGGTCTTCCTGTTCTTACCGTCGTTGCATTGGCGAAAGTAGGGGGTGGTATTGAAGCACTCAGCACGCCAATTGGTAAAACTGCGGGTCTGCTACTCGCTATCGTTGCCTATTTATCAGTAGGGCCTCTTTTTGCGACCCCAAGAACGGCAACAGTTTCTTATAAAGTTGGTATTGCACCACTTCTGGGCGGCGAATCTGAAATATCGCTGCTGGTTTATAGCGCCATCTATTTTGTGCTAGTGATCGGTATTTCGTTATACCCAGGTAAATTGTTAGATAGCGTGGGGCATATTTTGGCGCCAGTCAAAATGTTGGCGCTGGCAATTTTAGGTGTTGCCGCTATTATGTGGCCTGCCGGACAACCGATTCTGGCCACCCCTGAATACCAAGATATGGCATTTTCCAATGGCTTTATTAATGGCTATTTAACAATGGATACATTAGGTGCCATGGTTTTTGGTATTGTCATTGTGAATGCGGCGCGTTCCCGCGGTATTGAAAACTCATCATTATTAACTCGCTATACCATGTGGGCAGGTTTAATTGCTGGGGTGTTATTAACACTGGTCTATTTATCGTTGTTTAAATTGGGCGAAAATAGCGGGTCATTGATTCCAAATCCAGCTGATGGCGCTGATATTCTTCATGAATATGTTCAATACACGTTCGGTAATTACGGTAGTTTCTTCTTAGCGGTGTTGATTTTTGTTGCCTGTATGGTGACAGCGGTAGGGCTAACCTGCGCATGTGCTGAGTTCTTCAGTCGCTATGTGCCAATTTCTTACCGTAAATTGGTATTGATTTTAGGTTTGTTCTCTATGGTGATTTCAAACCTAGGACTGAGTAAGCTGATTGCGTTCTCATTGCCGGTATTGGTTTCGATTTATCCACCTTGTATCGTTTTAATTTTAATGAGCTTTACGTTGAAATGGTGGCGTAACCCAACCATCGTGATTGCTCCAACGATGTTAACAAGCTTTGTGGTCGGTTTGATTGGAGCAGTGAAAGCATCTGATAACCTGAAGACTTATATCCCAGAGTGGATGACGTCTATTCCACTATATCAGCAAGATTTAGCGTGGTTATTACCATCGCTGGTTGTGTTAGTAGTTGCAGCGCTGTGTGACAGACTTATCGCGCCATCAAGTGAGCACCATAAACACGCTTGATCTACACAAATTAACTTAAATGAAAAGGCCGCATCAATTTGTTGTGGCCTTTTTTCTATCTAAAATTCAGAAAGACTCCATCGGTACCCTGTACTAATTTTTCTTTTAATTAGTACGGAGTACCAATATAATCAATGTGACTTTGAGAATGGAGGCTCTTATGAATTACTTAGAGTTTATGGAAACTACGGTTTTTAGTAAAAAACGTAAATTACTGATGGATGATACAGAGTTTCAATTATTCCAAACGTTCTTGTTAGAAAATTATGCATTAGGTGACACGATAAGCCATAGCGGCGGCTGTAGAAAGATTCGCTGGAACCGGACAGGTATGGGGAAAAGTAGTGGTTTAAGGATCATTTACTATGTTCGAGCAGTGAGTGGGCGGATATACCTACTTCTGATTTACCCTAAAAATGAGCAAGATGATTTGAGTGAGCAGCAAAAACTAATACTAAGAACTTTGAGTAAACAGTTCAGCTAATATTAAAACTGATGAGTTAAACCTCTACAAATGAGGAAAGATGATGGAAAAAACACTATTTAATGATCTGGTCAGTAGTATGGAGGAAATGATCGCTATTGAAAAAGGTGAGAAAATTCCTTCTTCTGAAAACATTCACCGACATGAATTACCGGATGTAAAAGCGATCCGCAAACAAGCTGGAATGAAACAGCAGGAATTCGCTGAGGCAATTGGACTTAGCGTAGATTTAGTTCGAAGCTGGGAACAAAAACGTAGAACACCTTCAGGTATTGCACTAAAAATGTTGTTTTTATTAGAAAAACAGCCCGGTATTATTAATTTTTTACGGACAATTCATATCTAGTTGATTAATTAAACCCCGTCAATGGACGGGGTCTGTTTATTATAAATTTTAATTCACACCCACTGCACTACCTGCCGGGCGACGAACATCGTTGGAGCCGTAAATAAAGCCTTCACGGACTTTGCCAGAAACAGCAGAGTCGTTGCCGGAAGATTTCGCACTCACACCCGCACCGTCAGGAATGCCGATCATAATTAGCTCAGCAGCGCCCCATGGGGTCTGCTCCACCATTTTATAACCCATCTTATCGAGTAGCGCTAAACTGTCTTTGGAGACGCCGCGTTGCTCATAATAAACCTCGTCAGGTAGCCATTGATGGTGAATGCGAGGGGCATTCACCGCTTCTTGTGGCGGCATACCGTGGTCAATAATATTTAATGCGGTTTGCAAGGTAATCGAAATAATCCTTGAGCCTCCCGGTGAGCCGAGTACTAAGAATACTTTGCCATCTTTAGTCACAATTGTCGGGCTCATTGATGATAGTGGGCGCTTACCGGGGGCGATAGAGTTTCTTTCTCCTTGCACTAACCCATATAGATTTTTCTCACCAACTTTGGTGGTGAAATCATCCATTTCGTCATTCAGGAAGAAACCTGTACCCGGTGGGATCACTACAGAGCCAAATCGACCATTAATGGTGTAAGTGGTTGAAACAGCATTGCCTTTGTCATCCACAACAGAATAGTGGGTGGTTTCCGGTTTTTCGTGTGGTCCCACTCCTGGTTGAACTTTAGTGGATGGCGTCGCTTTATTTGGCACAATCTCTTTGCGCAGGTCGGCGGCGTATTGTTTGCTGAGCAGTTTACCTGTCGGGTTATCTACAAATGCAGGGTCGCCTAAGAATGTATTGCGATCCATATAAGCGTGGCGCATCGCCTCTGTCAGCGTATGAATGTATTCAGCGGAGTTGAAGCCCATCTCTTTGAGGTCATAACCTTCTAAAATATTGAGGGTTTCACAGATAGTTACGCCGCCCGAACTTGGTGGTGGGGCAGAGATAAATTTGTAACCACGGTAGGTGCAGCTAACGGGAGTGGTATCTGAGATAGAGTAATCAGCAAAGTCTTGAGCTGTTAGGATCCCGCCATTTTTCTTCGATGCGACTTCTACGATTTTAGGAATATCCCCTTCATAGAATGCAATGGGACCTTTATTAGCGATATTTTCCAGTGTGTTTGCCAAATCGGTTTGTACAAGTAAGTCTCCCGGTTGGTAAGCACTTCCATCCGGTTTTAAAAAGATCCGAGCAACCTCAGGATCTTGTTTGAAGCGTTCGGTCGTGGTGTCGAGGACGTCGGTATCGCCACGGGTTAGAATAAAGCCTTCTCGAGCGAGTTTAATTGAGGGGGCCATCACTTGTTGACGGCTCATGGTTCCGTATTTTTCAAGGGCGTAATCTAAACCTTTTACTGTGCCCGGAACTCCTGAAGCAAGATATCCGTATAGGCTGGCATCTTTGATAAGTTTGCCGTCTTTATCTAAATACATATCGGCGCTGGCAGCTTTTGGGGCTGTTTCTCGAAAGTTAATAAAGATATCTTTGCCATCCGCAAGGTGCAGTGTCATAAAACCACCACCACCAATATTGCCACAGCAAGGGTTAACGACTGCTTGGGCGTAGCCAACGGCCACCGCTGCATCCACCGCATTTCCTCCGGCTTTTAAAATGTCAGCGCCAATTTGTGAAGCGAGGTGTTGAGAGGAGACAACCATCCCTTTTGTTGCTTCAACTGCGGGTTCGGAAGCTGCATAAAGTTGATGGGAAGCCAGCAAAGAAATTAGTAGTAAAGAAGGGCGCCATGCATTTTTTATCATTGGTATCTCCCGATTAAATGAGGAAGTAACGCGTAGATGTAATACAAATAAATAATTTGTTAAGTATTTGTATCATCCAGATATAACATGAATGGTTTGAGGGGTTGAATAACAAAAGTGAAAAAGTGTTAACGCGGTAGGAAAAAATTTTAGATAGGTATAGATACAAAAATGCCGGCATTAAGCCGGCACTTGAAAACTTAACAGGTCAAATTACAGACCAGTTGCGTTCTTAGTCAGGTAAGCAGCAACGCCTTTTGGAGATGCGTTCATGCCTTCTTTACCTTTTTCCCACTGAGCTGGGCAAACATCACCGTGCTCTTCGTGGAATTGCAGCGCGTCAACCATACGCAGCATTTCGTCGATGTTACGGCCTAATGGCAGGTCGTTAACCACTTGGTGACGAACAACACCGTTTTTGTCAACTAAGAAAGAACCACGCAGAGCAACGCCCGCTTCTGGGTGCTCGATGCCGTAAGCTTTCATGATGTCGCGTTTGATATCAGCAACCATCGGATATTTAACTTCACCGATACCGCCGTTATCAACAGGAGTTTTACGCCATGCGTTATGAACAAATTCTGAGTCGAAAGAAACACCAACGATCTCTACGCCGCGTTTTTTGAATTCTTCATAGCGATGGTCGAATGCAATCAGTTCTGAAGGGCAAACGAAAGTGAAGTCCATTGGCCAGAAGAAGATCACAGCTGGACGGCCGTTCAGATGTTTTTTCAGGTTGAAATTCTCAACGATTTCACCATTACCAAGAACAGCTGCAGCAGTAAAGTCAGGGGCTTGACGTGTAACCAGAACCATAATGTACTCCTATGAGTTTTTAAGGGTTTCTATCTCCGCAATCATAATGGGGCATGCGGATAAATATAACCTAAGGATAAGGTTTTATCCTTGGAGAATAAAGACATTAAAACCAATTAATATGATAGCTTTTACCTATCAATGGTATCAATTTTGAAGATTAATATCAATAAGATAGTTTTATTCCATTAAAGTGCAAGTTTTAATTTATTCGGATGCACGTAATGTGAACTCTTGGGCAAAAAGTTGCTGTTTTGCCGCTTCAATCATTTGTGGATAAAACTGAAAGAAAATATGTTCAAGCTCTAGATAATTAAGCAGAAAATCATCAAATGAGCCACTGAGAGCGGCGAGTTTTGGACGGCGCCTTGCCATGCCATTAAGTGACTTACCGATGTACTCTTTTTCTGCGTATCGTGTCAGCCATTGTTGAGACCAGAGATACTCATTTAACTCCTGAAATTTTTCAGGAGTATGACACAGATCGGGTTCAATGGTTTGCCTGGCAAAATGCACAAAATCAGAGAGTGAATGTGAGGGAACGAGACGCTCCCAATGCCGAGAAAGAAAATGATCCCAAACTAAATCTAGGGTGATAGGCGCCACTCGGCGGTATTCCTCGCGAAATAGATGGCGAGCTTGTTTCACCAACAGATGGGTATCTGTGATTCTATCTACGGCTCTGTGCATGCGGATCCCTGCAACAATTTCAGGAGAATAAGTCCCCGCAGGATTACCGCGTACATAGTCCGCCATCATGTTTCCCAATAGGGAGCTTTTGGCAAGATGGGCAAGATGAAGATGAGCAAGATAGTTCATGTTGGTACTATAAACGAAAAATGTCAGAAACGAAAAAATGAAAGAAAAAAGAGTGCTGACACATTCCGTGCGGTTTCAGAAAATATTTGCACAATATAGGTGTTTTTTTATACAAAATGGCGCTTATTTCTTGCGCCAAAGGCAGTGCAGCACTAGACTAGTCGCCTTATTTTTTTAGATTGATGCCAATACAATGCGTGTATCCGATTTTACTTTTGAATTACCAGAAGAACTTATTGCCCACTATCCTCAGGCTGAGCGTAGCTCATGTCGCTTACTTGGTCTTGATGGTGCCACGGGACAGCTCACGCATGGTGTGTTTACCGATATTCTTGAAAAATTGGAGCCAGGGGATTTACTGGTGTTTAACAACACTCGCGTGATCCCTGCTAGATTGTTCGGTCGTAAAGCTAGCGGCGGTAAAATTGAGGTTTTGATTGAGCGTATGCTCGATGAACATCGTGTTTTGGCTCATGTTAGAGCCTCTAAAGCACCGAAAGAAGGTGCAGCGCTGCTACTGGGTGAAGATGAAAGTGTGAATGCGACGATGGTCGCTCGTCACGGCGCATTGTTTGAGTTGCGCTTTGATGATGCACGCGATGTATTAAGCATTCTTAACCAAATTGGGCACATGCCATTACCTCCGTATATCGACCGTCCAGATGAAGAGTCAGATAAAGAGCTGTATCAAACCGTGTATAGCCAGCGTCCAGGCGCGGTTGCTGCACCCACAGCGGGTTTACACTTTGATGAGCCTTTATTAGAAGCATTACGCCAAAAAGGCGTTGAGATGGCATTTGTAACACTGCATGTAGGGGCGGGAACGTTCCAACCAGTGCGCGTTGATTCCATTGAAGACCATATTATGCACTCTGAATATGCAGAGGTTCCGCAAGAGGTGGTCGATGCAGTGCTGGCGTGTAAAGCGCGTGGAAATCGTGTGATTGCGGTGGGAACAACGTCTGTTCGTTCACTCGAAAGTGCGGCGAAAGCCACCGAAAATGCTTTAATTGCTCCATTTTTTGACGATACCCAGATATTTATTTATCCGGGTTATGAATATCAAGTGATTGATGCCTTAATCACTAACTTCCACTTACCAGAATCCACATTAATTATGCTGGTCTCTGCGTTTGCGGGATACCAAAACACCATGCAAGCCTATAAAGAAGCCGTTGAGCAAAAATACCGTTTCTTTAGTTATGGTGATGCCATGTTTATTACGCCAAATGCCAATGCTCGTTTTGAGCAAGTTGGCTCGGCAGAACAAGAATAAGTGGCGGCGTAGCTGCTCGCTTATACTCAGTAACCAATAGCACCAGACTGTTTTTCTGATGCTAGGAGATAAAACGTGAAATATGAATTACAGACAACCGACGGCAATGCGCGTCGTGGTCGCCTGATTTTTGAACGCGGTGTGGTAGAAACTCCGGCGTTCATGCCAGTAGGAACTTACGGCACGGTTAAGGGGATGACTCCTGAAGAAGTGAAAGAAACCGGTGCTCAAATTTTACTGGGTAACACCTTCCACTTATGGCTACGTCCGGGTCAAGAAATCATGAAATTACATGGTGACCTGCACGATTTTATGCAATGGCAAGGACCAATTCTGACGGACTCAGGCGGCTTTCAAGTCTTTAGTCTCGGCGCAATGCGTAAAATTAAAGAAGAAGGCGTTCATTTCCGTAATCCAATTAATGGTGAAAAAGTCTTCTTAAGCCCTGAAAAATCTATGGAAATTCAATACGATCTCGGTTCCGATATCGTGATGATTTTCGACGAATGTACACCGTACCCAGCAGATTGGGATTACGCAAAGACATCAATGGAAATGTCATTGCGTTGGGCTGCTCGTAGTCGTCAGCGCTTTGATGAATTGAACAATAAAAACGCACTGTTTGGGATTATCCAAGGCAGTGTTTACGAAGATTTACGCGATATCTCTGTGAAAGGGCTGGTGGAAATTGGCTTTGATGGTTACGCTGTAGGCGGCTTAGCAGTCGGCGAACCAAAAGAAGATATGCACCGTATTTTAGAGCATGTATGTCCACAAATTCCGGCAGAAAAACCACGTTACCTAATGGGCGTTGGTAAGCCGGAAGATTTAGTGGAAGGCGTACGTCGCGGTATCGATATGTTTGACTGCGTGATGCCAACGCGTAATGCACGTAATGGTCATCTATTTGTGACTAACGGCGTGGTGAAAATTCGTAATGCTAAGTATAAGTCTGATACATCAACTCTTGATGCGGATTGTGACTGTTATACTTGTCGCCACTATAGTCGAGCATATCTACACCATCTTGACCGTTGTAATGAAATTCTGGGTGCGCGCCTCAATACCATTCATAATTTACGTTACTATCAACGCTTAATGGCCGGTATTCGTGAAGCCATTGAAGCTGGAAATTTTGAACAGTTTGCCTCTGATTTTTATGAGAAGATTGGGAAACCTCAGCCTTCATTAAATAGAGAGTGAATTTAAGTGCGAAGTTAGCCCTTTCTGTGTAGCATATCGGGCTGTATCCTTTGTTCTTTGCGCTGTTTTTAAATTATTGGTATCAATAATTTGAATTATTTAGTGTAAATAATAGTTTTTATTTCTAGTTACAGAGCGGTTTGATGTATTTTATGTAACTAGAAGTAGTTAATATGTATGTTTGAAATTGCTTTCAATAACAATGAGGAAAGTTGAATGAGTTTTTTAATTTCTGAAGCTGCGGCATCTGCAGGCGCACCAGCACAAGGTAGCCCATATTCACTGATTATCATGCTGGTTGTTTTCGCACTGATTTTCTATTTCATGATCCTGCGTCCACAACAAAAACGTGCTAAAGACCACCGCAAGCTGATGGAATCCATTGCAAAAGGTGATGAAGTTTTAACCACTGGTGGTTTAATCGGTCGTGTGACTAAAGTGTCTGAAACAGGTTATGTTGTTCTTGAACTGAGTGAGAACACTGAAGTAACTATCAAACGTGATTTCGTTGCTGCTGTTCTACCTAAAGGCACAATGAAAGCAATCTAATTCTGAATTTTCCCGAAGGGAACTGCCGTGCTAAACCGTTATCCTTTATGGAAGTATCTGATGTTGATCACAGCGATCCTCATCGGTTTGCTGTATGCACTTCCAAACCTATATGGTGAGGATCCGGCTGTTCAGATCACTGGCGTGCGGGGAACCGCCGCCAATGAACAAACGCTGATCCAAGTCCAAAAAGCTTTAGAAACAGACAAAATTGAGAGTAAATCTGTTGCTCTCGAAAATGGGGCAATTTTAGCCCGTTTCAACAACTCTGACGTTCAGTTACGTGCTCGTGAAGTCATCATGAATGCACTGGGTGACCAGTATGTTGTTGCATTAAACCTTGCACCTGCTACACCAAAATGGCTTGAAGCTCTTGGTGGTGAACCGATGAAGCTGGGTCTGGATTTACGTGGTGGGGTTCACTTCCTGATGGAAGTTGATATGGACACTGCATTAGGTAAATTGCAGGAACAAAACATGGATGGTTTGCGTAATGACTTGCGCCAAGCTGGTATTGCGTACTCTTCTATTCGTAAAGGCAGTGATTACAGCGTCGAAGTTCGCTTCCGTAACGCTGACGATCGCAGTCTTGCTGAGAAAACACTGGCGCGTAAATACCCAGACTTAGTGTTTTCTGATGGCAGCGATAACACCATGATTGCTGTTATGACTGATGAGCGCTTACGTGAAGCGCGTAACTATGCCGTCTCTCAAAACATCACGATCATCCGTAACCGTGTTAACCAATTAGGTGTTGCTGAACCACTGGTTCAACGCCAAGGTGCGGACCGCATTGTTGTTGAATTACCAGGTATCCAAGATACTGCGCGTGCAAAAGAAATCTTAGGTGCAACTGCAACCTTAGAATTCCGCTTAGTAAATACTGGCGTAGATAGCGCAGCGGCAGAAAGTGGACGAATTCCAGGTGACTCAGAGCTTAAATCTGACCGTAATGGCGTGCCTTATGTTCTGTATAAGCGTGTTGTCTTAACAGGCGACCATATCACTGATTCTACATCTGAAACCGATGAAAATGGTTATCCTCAAGTGAGTATTAGCCTTGATAGTGCCGGTGGCTCAATCATGTCTGACTTTACTCGTGACAACCAAGACAAGCTGATGGCAACCCTGTTTGTTGAATACAAAGACAGCGGTAAAAAAGATGCAGCAGGTCGTGCGATTCTAGTTAAAGATGAAAAAGTGATTAACGCCGCGCGTATTCAAGCTCGTTTCGGTAGCAAATTCCGTATTACGGGAATTGATAACGCGAACGAAGCGCGTCAATTATCTTTACTGCTGCGTGCGGGTGCATTGATTGCGCCAATCCAAATTGTTGAAGAGCGAACTATCGGTCCAACATTGGGTATGCAAAACATTGAGCAAGGTCTGAAAGCATGTATTGCTGGCCTGTTAGCCTCTATCCTGTTTATGATTATTTACTATCGTAAATTTGGACTGATCGCGAGTAGCGCTCTGATGGCAAACTTGGTGATGATTGTTGGTGTTATGTCCCTATTACCGGGAGCAACATTAACCATGCCAGGTATTGCGGGTATTGTCTTAACCCTTGCAGTTGCTGTCGATGCTAACGTTCTGATAAACGAACGTATCAAAGAAGAACTACGCAATGGACGCTCTGTGCAACAAGCGATCCACGAAGGGTATAAAGGCGCCTTCTCAAGTATTACTGACGCAAACTTAACGACCTTAATCACCGCAATTATTCTGTATGCAGTGGGTACGGGTTCGATTAAAGGCTTTGCGATTACGACAGCGATTGGTGTCGCAACCTCTATGTTTACAGCTATTGTAGGTACACGTGCTATCGTGAACCTGCTATACGGTGGTAAACGTATTAACAAGCTGTCAATTTAAGGAGCACGTTGTGGCACAGGATTATACTGTTGAACAATTGAACTATGGTCGTAAAGTCTATGACTTTATGCGCTGGGACAACGTTGCCTTTAGTATTTCTATCGTTTTACTGATCGCTTCTTGCGTGATTATCGGTGTAAAAGGCTTTAACTGGGGACTTGATTTTACGGGCGGTACTGTCATTGAAATCAACCTTAGCCAGCCAGCTGATTTGGATAAAATTCGAGATAGCTTGTCTAACTCGAGCCATAAAGATCCATTAATCCAGAACTTTGGTAGCAGCCGTGACATCATGATCCGTTTACCGCCAGTTGAAGGCGTAGCGGGTCAAGAAGTCGGTAAAGAGATCATTACTATCATCAATGAAAACGTTGATGAGCAAGCAACAGTTAAGCGTATTGAATTCGTAGGACCAAGCGTAGGTGCTGAGTTAGCACAAACAGGGGCATTAGCGTTATTAACGGCGCTTATCTGTATCCTGATCTACGTTGGTTTCCGTTTTGAATGGCGTTTAGCGGCAGGTGCCGTATTGGCACTGGCTCACGACGTGGTAATCACCTTAGGTATTCTATCTCTATTCCATATTGAGATTGATATGACTATTGTGGCGTCATTGATGTCAGTTATCGGTTACTCCCTTAACGATAGTATCGTGGTATCTGACCGTATTCGTGAAAACTTCCGTAAGATCCGTCGCGGTACACCATACGAAATCATGAACGTCTCTTTGACCCAAACATTGAGCCGTACCATCATGACATCAGCAACAACGTTATTAGTGGTTCTGATGCTGTATTTATTTGGTGGAGCGATGTTAGAAGGTTTCTCACTGGTTATGTTAATCGGTGTGACAATTGGTACGGTTTCATCTATCTACGTAGCTTCTGCATTAGCACTGAAGATGGGGATGAAGCGTGAGCACTTAATTCAGGCGAAAGTCGAGAAAGAAGGCGCAGACCAAGATTCTTTATTACCATAACGAATATAGGCATTTGTGTCTTATAAACACCCTGAGGATAAATAATCCTCAGGGTGTTTTTCATTTCAGGTCTGAGTTACACTATCTACCCTATAAAATAGAATCAGGAATTCCTATGCATTGCCCATTTTGCTCAGCTGTAGATACGAAAGTGATTGACTCGCGTCTGGTTGGTGAAGGCTCACAAGTGCGCAGGCGCCGCCAGTGTTTGGTTTGCCATGAACGCTTCACCACTTTTGAAGTGGCGGAACTTGTTATGCCTCGGGTAATTAAAAGTGACGACATTCGCGAGCCTTTCGATGAAGAAAAGCTCAACAGAGGCATGTTGAAAGCCTTAGAAAAGCGCCCTGTCAGTTCTGATGCTATCGATCAAGCCATAATTTCTATTAAATCTCACCTACGAGCGACTGGCGAGCGTGAAGTTCCCTCTAAGTTGATTGGTAATTTGGTGATGGATGAACTCAAAAAACTCGATAAAGTGGCTTACATTCGCTTTGCCTCGGTCTATCGTAGTTTTGAAGATGTACGTGAATTTGGCGAAGAAATTGCCAAGTTACAGGATTAATACCAATGCTTGAACAAGACCGTATCTACATGGCCCGAGCCTTTGAGTTGGCAAAAAAAGGGCGTTTTACGACATCACCAAACCCGAATGTAGGCTGCGTGATTGTGCGCGAAGGTGAAATCGTTGGCGAAGGCTATCATCAAAAAGCGGGAGAGCCGCATGCAGAAGTCCATGCACTTCGAATGGCGGGTGATAAAGCCAAGGGCGCGACAGCTTACGTGACCCTTGAGCCTTGTAGCCATCATGGTCGCACCCCCCCTTGTGCAGAGGCATTAATTAATGCGGGGATCGCCCGTGTCGTCGCTGCAATGCAAGACCCTAACCCTCAAGTGGCTGGTCGCGGTTTATTTATGCTCTCTCAAGCTGGAATCGACACAGCCAGCAATATTCTGTTAGAAGAAGCTGAAGCTCTCAACCGTGGCTTTTTAAAGCGTATGCGTACCGCATTTCCTTATATTCAATTAAAACTTGCGGCATCATTAGATGGCAAAACCGCATTAGCGAATGGGGAAAGTAAGTGGATCACGAGCCCTGCGGCGCGTAAAGATGTTCAAGCACTGCGGGCTCAAGCCAGCGCTATTTTGAGTACCAGTAATACCGTGCTTGCGGATGATCCTGCTTTGACGGTGCGTTGGAATGAATTACCTGCGGATGTTCAAGCGCAATACCCAGAAGAAACATTACGCCAACCCATTCGTATCGTGTTAGACCGCCACAATCGCGTGAAACCCCAACATAAAGTGACGCAGTTAGAAGGTGAATGCTGGCTAATTCGCCCAACACCGGATATCACAGAAACATGGCAGGGGAATGTCGAACAACTCGCTATTCCTGCGGATGATAATGGCATCGATTTAGTGATTTTGATGATGCAATTAGCGAAACGTAATGTGAATAGTATCTGGGTAGAGGCGGGCGCTAAGCTTGCAGGTTCACTATTAAAGCTAGGTTTAGTCGACGAACTGATTGTCTATATTGCACCTAAATTACTTGGGGATACCGCTCGTGGATTAGTGAGTCTCCCTGAATTAAGCGCGTTATCAGATGCGCCTCAATTTGAATTTACTGACGTTGAAAAAGTCGGAAATGACCTTCGCGTCAGGTTACGCCCTGTATGGTAAATGTGTTTTTTTAGCGGTTTGCTGAAATTCACTCGTACGGTTACCTAAAGAATGTGATAAAATCCGCGCCCCGCGGGTTGTAATTAATATTTGAGGAAGATTATGAACGTAATCAAAGGTGTTGTTGCTGCGCCAAAAGCGCGTGTTGCTATCGCTATCGCTCGTTTTAACAACTTTATTAATGATAGCCTGCTGGACGGTGCTGTTGACGCGTTAGAGCGTATTGGCCAAGTTGCTCAAGATAACATCACCGTTGTTTGGGTACCAGGTGCTTATGAGTTACCACTGACTGTGAAAGCACTGGTTGAAACCAAAAAATATGATGCAGTTATCGCATTAGGTACTGTTATTCGTGGCGGTACTGCCCACTTTGAATTTGTTGCGGGTGAGTGCAGCTCAGGTCTGTCTCATGTTGCATTAAATAGCGAAGTTCCTGTGACTTTCGGTGTATTAACCACTGAAAATATCGAGCAAGCCATTGAGCGTGCAGGTACTAAAGCAGGTAACAAAGGTGCAGAAGCTGCACTGACCGCTCTCGAAATGATTAATGTGATTAAAGCTGTAAAAGGCAAATAATGCGCGCCATATCTCGGGCTCTATGAGTTCGGGGTATGTTGTGTAGTTTTTTTTATTTAAGGGGAATCTTGTGAAACCTGCTGCTCGTCGCCGCGCTCGTGAGTGTGCTGTACAGGCCATTTATTCATGGCAATTATCCGGTAATCCTATTGCCGACGTAGAATATGAGTTTATTGCTGAACAGGACATGTCTGACGTTGACGTAACCTATTTCCGTGAGCTGATTTCTGGTATTGCAAACAATGCTACAAAGCTGGATCAATTAATGTCACCTTACTTATCTCGTCAGTTAGAAGAGTTAGGCCAAGTTGAAAAAGCGATTTTACGTGTAGCAATGTATGAACTAAGCTATAGAGAAGATGTACCTTTCAAAGTTGCTATCAACGAAGGTATTGAATTAGCGAAAGTTTTTGGCGCTGAAGATAGCCATAAATTTGTCAACGGTGTGTTAGATAAAGCAGCGCCTGCGGTACGTCGTAAGAAATAAACATAATCAGGTTCCCTCCTGTAATACGTAAGTCATAATGGGTAGACTGGGTTCCGGTCTATCCTAGTACTTATGTCTGGCTTTTCAGTTTATGGTAAGCGAGACATAGCGAAAATGGAAAATCTACCATGTCATATGGCGAATTTGACCTCATCGCACGTTTTTTTAATCGCCAACCAGTAAACCGACGTGATGTTAATATCGGTATTGGCGATGATTGTGCGCTAATGACTATCCCTGAAAAACAGCAACTTGCTGTGAGTACCGACACCCTAGTTTCCGGTATTCATTTTCTACCCGATATCTCTCCCGCTGACCTTGCCTATAAATCCCTAGCTTCAAATTTAAGTGATCTTGCTGCGATGGGGGCCGATCCTGCTTGGGTTTCTCTCGCCATTACTTTACCAAGTGTAAATAGTGAGTGGCTGCAATCTTTTAGCGATATGTTGTTTGAACAACTGAATTACTACGGAATGCAGCTAATTGGGGGAGACACGACCCGTGGGCCAATGAGCTTAACCTATACCGTTCATGGTCTTGTACCGACTGGCAAAGCGTTATCTCGCTCTGGTGCACGTAATGGCGATTGGATTTACGTGACGGGCACTTTGGGAGATAGTGCTGCGGGGCTTGCGATACTGCAAAATCGGTTACATCCTGAAAGCCCTGAGCATAAACAGTGGCTGATTGAGCGCCATTTACGCCCACAACCGCGTATTTTGCAGGGGCAGGCATTACGTAATCTGGCTTCATCTGCGATTGATATCTCTGATGGGTTAGTTTCTGATCTCAATCATATATTAAAAGCGAGCGGTTGCGGGGCGCGGATCAATCTCGATGCCTTACCACAGTCTGATGCGTTGAAGCAGAATTGTTCTATTGAGCAAGCAAGGATTTGGTCGCTAAGTGGTGGGGAAGATTATGAGTTATGCTTTACGGTACCTGAAATGAATCGGGGTGCCTTAGAAGTCGCGCTTGCTCATACGGGGGCAGGTTTTACCTGTATTGGTCAAATTAAGCCCCAATCTGAAGGGATCAGTTATTTTTGTGATAACCAAGCTGTTGAGGTTGACCTCAAGGGCTTCGATCATTTTGTTTAGGGAGATGTCCATGGCGACAGCTCAAGAAAAAGCAGCAGCTAAAAAACGATTGAATATGCGTAATCCGTGGCACCTTCTAGCGACGGGTTTCGGAAGTGGTTTATCGCCAATTGTTCCCGGCACAATGGGCTCATTAGCCGCCATTCCATTTTGGTTGTTAATGGATAAACTCCCTGTTTGGAGCCTCTGGGTTATTATTGTCGTTGGATTTTGGTTTGGATGTTGGATATGCCAACGAACTTCCGATGATATGAGAATCCATGATCATGGCAGTATTGTTTGGGATGAGTTTATTGGCATGTGGATCACGTTAATGGCCATCCCTGTAGTGAACATCCCGTGGATTTTCACTGGTTTTTTGATTTTCCGTATTTTCGATATGTGGAAGCCTTGGCCAATCCGTATTTTTGATCGGCGAGTCAGTGGCGGGTTTGGCATTATGATTGATGACATTATTGCTGCCATATTTGCCTATGTGACCATTTGGCTATTAGTGCATTACCAAGTCATGCCTTTTTAATTTATTTTAGTCTCTCCTTTCTCGATAGAAAAAATATATTTTTCGATAAATAAAGTCCTAGTTAAATACTAGGACTTTATCCTTATCCTAAATTATTTTTTATTTTTAATTTCATTTAGTATGAATAAAGCTAAATTTATTTTTTTTGAAAAAAATAATATTTTATTATTTGTAAAAATTAATTTCATTGTAATTATCCTTTCATAATTATTTCTTATTTATTTATAAATGTAAAAAAATAAAGAATTAATATTAACTCGAAATTTGGGTGGTTATTTTATTTTGCTGTTTTGAGAAAAAATAGCTTAGTCAAATTCACGTATACGTGATGTTTGGTATACTTCCCTGATTATTTAATTGAGATGAATTCTCATTTTGTTGAATATGAAACTTGTAAATATGATTTATTTAGGTAATTTTTGTTGATTTGATGTAATGGAAGGTAGGGTAAAGTTAAAGTTTTCAATTAAATTTACTAACCATAGTAGTATTTTTAGGGTCTTATTATGAAATAACAATTTACAGATTGTTACTGATATGACTCTTAAGGTGCGTATACCGAGTAAGGATATTCAAGTAGTATGCTTGGAAAATAATAAGCAAGAATTAATTTTTATAAAGCGCACCTTAATCTATTTTTTTATTTTTCTTGTTATTTTTTAATAAAGTTATAATTGGTTTTATTTATATAAAAATATATTTATTTCAATTTTATATTGTCTATTAATAAGGATTTACTATGTTAATTAATAAAAAAAATTTGATCGTATTATCTATTGCTACTGGCTTAGGTTTTTCTGGTGTAGCAATGTCTGCAACTAACGCACAAGTGACTGTGACTGGTAATATTGCTGCTGCAACATGCGATTTAAGTGTCACGAATACCAATATCGATTTAGGAACGTTTATCTCTTCAGATATTCAAACGGTTGGAACTGTAGCGGGTAGTACTCATAATTTTGATATGAGTTTATCTAACTGTAGTAAAGATTTTGATGCAGAAGGCGGTACTAAATTCGTTCAAATGTATGCAAAAGGTACTGCTTTAGCAGCGAACACATCATTATTCAACAATATCGAGAAAGGTACTGTGGGTGTGGAAGTTAAAGCGGATGAACAACCGGTTAAGCCAAATTCAACCATTACGTTAAGCAGCATTGATTCACTGACCAAAGACGGTTCAGCAGTGATCCCAATGAGTGTTGCGTTGAACTCAACAGTCGCAACTCCAAATTCACAGCGCATCGAAGCACCGATTACTTTCTCAGTAAGCTACGAATAAGTTTGCCGTGAAATGGCAGGTTTCTGCCATTTCACTTTTTAACGCATCACGAGAAGGTAAAAAATGAAATTATTAACTTTACTCCGTACGCTTTCGGTTTTTGCAACACTGTTTTTTATTCAAATAGAAACGATTTCTGCAGCTGGAGTCGGTATCAATGCCACTCGAGTCATTTTCAACCAAGGAAATCAGTCAGTCCCTGTCACTCTGCGCAATAGTACAGAGAAGGAAGAATATTTGGTTCAGATTTATCTGACAAAAACCGCCAAAGATACGGTGCAAGACCAAACTTTAGATGTACTTCCTCCTATGTTCTATCTAGCTTCAAGCCAGCAGCGTGATGTTCGCTTAGTGGAAGGTGTTGGAGTATCTGTATTACCGAAAGATAGGGAATCTGTTTTTTATTTTCATGCTAGAGCCATTGCGGCAAGTGAAAAGAACGGCGCGCAGCAGAATGCAGCGATGAAAGGTGAAGTGAAAATTGCATTAGAGAGTGTGATTAAAGTTTTTTATCGCCCGAAAAACCTGACGTTAACAGTAGAACAAGCTCAAGGTAGCCTGACATTTGAAGAGACAGCGAGTGGAATCAAAGTGACTAATCCATCGCCCTATTACATCACATTGTCATCATTGAGTGTGGGGGGAAAAGCGGTAACGCTAAACCCTGAAATGAACAACACCATGATAGCGCCTTTTACCAGTGTGGATTACTCAACCTCAGTGAAAAAAGGCAAAAAAGTGTGGGCAGTCATCAATGATCTTGGGGGGCGAAGTGAGTATTCACAACCTTAAAATGGGTCAGTATAGATGGGCGCTTTTCGCTGGAATGCTTTCCATTGTGGCGATATCCGAAGTAAATGCAGCTAATACCTTAGAGTTGACCGCAGAAATCGACAATGCAGGAGAGTGCGATATTGCGGTTAGCCCTTCATTGATTGAATTCAAACGACGCCCTTCCGTGGGTGAATTTGTGGCGAATGATGCGGTAGATATCCAGCCATTAAATTTGTCGTATAAATGTACGGGTTATGAAACCAATGCTCGCCCTGAAATAAAAGTGACAGGGAATACGGCTACCGATACTAATTTGTTTTTAACCGCAGATCCAAAAGGCGCCAAAGGTGTTGGTTTTATGCTGAAAGATGGCACGGTGAAGGATCTTTCTGGTTATTACAATGCGGGTAAAACCGTGGTCAATGGTGATTCGGTGCTTCTATCCGCAGGGGCTAGAGATGGAGAAAAACCTTTTACGGTAGGTTTTATTCGCCAAGTCGGTAATAACACAGTCACAGCAGGTGCCGTGAAAGCCGCAATTTTATTTACTGTTGTGATGCCATAAATGAAGGTGATATGAACAGATATTCATATTTTCTCATGGCTTTATTGTTCGTTTATGTAGGGAAACTGTTTGCTGCCTCAAATTCGGTGAGCATTAACTTTGATGCGCATTTATATCAAAGAACGTGCGATGTTAACCTTTCCGAAAATGTGGTGGCTTATGGGAAAGTGAAACCACAAACCATTGTTGATAATGACTCTGGTATCAGTACTGCACTGAATCGTAATGTTATTTTAACCTTAGCAAACTGCTCCGGTCTGGGAACATTAAGTGGTAGTAAAGTCATTGTAACTGGTCCTAATCAAGTCATGAACGGGGAAACTTTATTTAAGGAAAGTGGTTCTTCAGGTGGTGTTGGTATTCGATTAAAAGCTGATGGGAAAAATAAAATCAGTGGAGATTCGGTTTGGGATTTATCCGCGACCAACAATCAAGGAAATCAAATTTCAGTGGTCACGGCGCTCTCATGTGGAAATTGCCAAAGTGTTCAAAAAATTCAATTAGGCACATTTAAAGCCACCATGATGTTTACCGTTTTAGCTTATTGAGCCGTTTATTGAGTGATGAGTCTATTAATAATAAAAATAACGGAATACGTTCAAAAATGTTTAAGAAAACAGGTGCATTACTTTTTATCTCCTATTTATTTGTGCTGTTAATTAGCATTAATGTTAATTCAGCACAAGCGGGATTGCGTCTAGAAAAAAGTCGTATTATTTGGAGCGATTCCGACACTCAGCAATCAGTGACATTAACCAATGACAGTGATGATATTTATTTAATTCAATCCGGTATATTTAATACGCCAACGGGCACTCAAGAATCGCCACTGTTTTCTGTTATTCCACCTTTATATCGTTTAGATGCGAATAAACAGCAAACCATGAAAGTTTTATTACAAAACTCTCCAGAATCATTGCCTCAAGATAGAGAGTCAGTTTTCTATTTTAGCGCGATTGCTATTCCAGGGATTTCTCCTGAATTAACGGAAAACACAGCGGTGCAATTATCTATCGGCACTCGCTTGGTTATTAAGCTATTTTATCGTCCCGTTAAATTTGTACAGTCACCAGATGCGGCCGTTGCTAATTTGCAATTCCACACATTGCCGAAAGGTTTATGTGTTACGAATCACTCGCCTTATTTTATTACGCTCAGCGAAATCAAATTGGGTAATCAAGTAGTTGCTCAGTTAGCAGGCACGATGGTGGCACCGTTTAGTCAGCAGATATTGGAGATTTCAGAATCCATTTCTGTACAAACTCCGATGCGTTGGCAAGCCATCAATGATTACGGTGGTGACACTGCACCTTACTCCGGTTCAGTGAAGGAGAATAAGGGATCGTTATGTCAGTGATGAAAGGGTTGTGTGGATTGGTTTTGATGATGACGCTAAGCCATACATTTGCTTCAAATATAAATGAAGGTTTTCATTTTTCACCTGAACGTTTGGTCTATTTAGAAAGTAATGCCAAAGGGATCTCTGCGGGTCTACAAAATGGCACCTCAAAAGCGGCATTGATTCAGGCACAAATTGTACCGACGGATCTTCAAACGGGCTTACCTTTGACGGAGCATCAAGGGGAAACCCATGAGGTTTTTTTGATTACGCCGCCATTACATAAATTAGATATCAATGAGCGTTTTAATTGGCGTATTCAGCGTGTTAATGATGGAAAACTTGCTACCGACAAAGAAACCGTTTTCTATGTTGCGCTGAAAGTGATCCCAGAATCTAATGCAAATAATAAGGCCTCATCACAATTTATTTTGGCGCCAACTATCTATTTAAAAATGTTGTATCGCCCTCAGCAAATTGAAGAATTGCGTTTAGATGCCCAAACCGCAAAGTTAGACATCACCGCGCAAGGCAGCAAAATTACGATTAACAATCCAACGCCACTCTCTATGACATTAGCCAGCCTGTCAGTGGGGAGTTATGACGTGCCAGTAGAGAAATTCACTCATGGAATCGCACCTTTTGGGCAACAAGTTATTTTTCTAGAAAAAAACGTATCAGGCACAATTAAATGGCGTGTGTTGAATGAATACAGCATACCGACAAAGGTTGAAGTGAGGGGGGGGGAATGGTAGCTAAAATGCGTGATGGCGCTTTTACCGTTTCCCCGATTGCGTTGGCGATTGCATGTTGTTTATCAATGGGAAATGTGGCGGCAGAACCTTATTTTGATCCAGCACTATTAAATCTACCGGAAGGATCTAGCGTAGATAGCATTGATTTATCTGCATTTACGCGCTCTGAATCGGTAACAGCGGGGCGTTATGTGGTTACGTTGAGAATCAATAAAGAAGATCAAGGGCAAAAAGAGATCTATTTTTCTGCAGATGCGGTGGGGAATATCGTGCCGGAAATTACGCCTGCGTTATTGGATGAATATGGGGTTAATATTGAGAGTATTCCAACATTAAGATCCTTACCAAAAGATGAACCGATCGCGTCTTTAGAGGCTGCTCTACCAGATTCTCAAGTTCAGTTTGATATATCCAAGTTGGATCTCAATATCAATATTCCTCAAGTTGCCATGCGTCATAAATCTCGTGGTGCGATAGAGCCGAGTTTATTGGATCAAGGGATCACCGCATTTTTGTTTAATTATCAAATCAATGGTAGTAAACAAAAGCACAGTAGCTCTAATGCAAGTGGTAAAACGACCAATGATTCATTGTATGCCAATATTAGCGGTGGTTTTAATTTAGCAGCATGGCGCTTGCGTTCAAACTTTCTGTATATGGAAAACAAATCCAAGAGCAATGGCTACAGTACCCGTCATCGGGAAAGTAAATTTTCGCGTACAACGGTTTCACGGGATATTCAACGCTTAGATTCTGAGTTAGTGCTCGGGGAAACCAGTACGCTCAGTGATGTTTTCGATAGCGTTCCATTTAAAGGTATCCGTTTGTTGTCGAATGAACAAATGCTGTCCAAAGGGGACCGTGGATTTGCCCCGGAAATTCGGGGTGTTGCAATATCTAACTCGCGGATCATCATCAGACAAAATGGCAACATAATTTATCAAACCTATGTGGCACCAGGGCCTTTTGTCATCAATGATATTTATCCAACGGGAACGGCTGGGGACTTAGAGGTTTCAGTTCAAGAAGAAGATGGAACAACCCGAGTATTCACTCAAGCATTCTCTTCATTGCCTGTCATGCAACGCGCTGGTGGATTTAAATATGAGGTTGCTGCGGGTAAATATGATGGGGGGATCACGGATGGCTCCAAAGAGCAGTCGTTTATTATGGGAACACTAATCTATGGTTTACCGAAGGCAATCACACTGTATACGGGATTACTTGGGGCAAATCATTATTGGAGCGGCATGGTTGGAACGGGGATTTCACTCGGTAGTTTTGGTGCACTTTCCATGGATATTACGCATGCACAAGCCTCTATTAATCATGAAAGCAAGCAAGGGCAATCTTTTCGTGTTCGCTATTCTAAAAACTTATCAGAAAGTGGCACATCGGTTGACTTAACCGCACTGCGCTACTCAACGAAAGAATATTACAGTTTTGCGGATTTCAACCAAGCGGGTTATCAGTTAAAAGAGAACGTTGCACCGTGGCTTAATGGTCGCCAGCGTAGCAGCTTACAAACCTATATTAACCAATCATTGGGCAAATGGGGTTCTATCTATTTACGTGGGATGCGCAGTGATTATTGGGGTAAATCTGACACAGTGACGACGCTGGGTGTGGGTTATAACGGTTTCTATCGTGGTATTAACTATGGCATTGATTACAGTATTAGCCGCACTGAAGGTAATGGAAATTGGCCTGAAAATAAGCAAGTTAGCGTGAATATGAGCATTCCATTCAGTATTTTTAGTGAGCACAAGAATATTGAAAATATGAATAGTACGTTCCAAGTAAGCCATGATAATTCAGGTCGTACTTACCAGCAGGTTGGTATTAATGGCCAGCTATTAGATAACAAACTCAGTTATCAGCTGACTGAAAGTGGCGATAATCGTGATCAAAAAATGGCAAGCTCAGTGAATGTGGGCTATCAAGGCAGTAAAGGGTATTACGGTGGTGGATATAGTTATGGCCATGAGAGCCAAATGATGTATGCCAATGCATCAGGTGGAATGGTTATCCATTCAGGTGGTATTTCTCTAAGCCAGTATTTAGGTAATTCGGCAGCAATCGTTTATGCACCGGATGCAGCGGGAACCAGGGTGAATAATGGCTCAACGGTTATCGATGCCAATGGTTACGGTATTATTCCGCATTTATCAGATTATACGCAAAATATTGCAAACTTGGATGTGAATACATTGCCTGAGAATGTTGAAAGTAAAGAGAATGCGCTGAACCTTTACCCAACTAAAGGGGCAATTGTGAGAGCTAACTTTAAAACCTTAAAAGGGTATCAAGCGATGGTTACCTTGCAGCAGCCTAATAATATTCCGATGGGTGCAATTGCATCGTTACATCAAGATGATAGTGCAGAAGAATCTGTTATTTCAGGCATTGTGAGTGATAACGGACGCGTTTATTTAAGTGGGTTACCAGAGTCAGGGCTGATAGTCATCAAGTGGGGAAAAAGTGGTTCAGAGCGCTGTGAAGTACCTTTTAATATGGATAAATCCACAGAAAATGCCTATTCATCATTGCGCCATTTAGCCTTGTCATGCCACTAATTGGGTAAATATTTTATGAAAATCGATGTAAAGAAAAAGACCTTAGTGGGATGGAAAAGCTTACTACTGAGCAGTTTGTTAGTTCTTATGGCGAGTTTACCCAGTTTTGCCAAAACAGTGACGGTTATGAATGGGCGTGGATTGATTGGTATTTATGGTGAATATAGTACTTCACTCGCTGGGATGACAAATGCACCATCATGGGGAGATACGGCCAATTTTTACTATGTTCAGTTTTATAATAACTTTAATGGGATCATAAATTACTGTGCTGAAGGTATGGGTTTAGTTACCAATATTGATGGCGTAAAAGGGGTGCCTATTGCGGGTGGTGAGATGATCATGGTACCGGAGTTTGTGTTTATTGATGAAAGAAAAAACTACTCAAATAATAGCTACTTAGATACCATCACTGGGCATTTTAATGGATGGGGATCAGGTACCAATGAACAACTAGGTACAGGGGATTGCCTCTGGTCTCCCAATCAAAGTACTCCAACACCAGTAATATACCATTCCGTGACAGCTACAGGGCGGATGTTGATTTACGGTACAGGTAATCAGCGCAGCGGAACCTATCGATTAACGGATGATATTGGGATTGTGCTCCAAAATCCTCGAAATGGAACGACGGTAAGGCAAATCGTCCCCAAAACAGAAAGTATTATCGTGACGGTTTCAGGACTAACTTGTACATTGAATACGCCATCGTATGTGAATTTTGGTTCTCACAGCGCGAGTAGCAAAAGTAATGAATTGCTTTCTACCATGCGAAACAACATGTCAGTACGTTGTGACCAATTGACCAATAACATCGCTGCGACGATTTCGCTGTCTGGTAATGTAAAGCCGCAATATTATGCGGGCAATAATCTGGAAGTAAACTTATTAAATAGCCAACAGAAATCTGGTGCGTATGTCAAAATGTACGTGATGGTCAATGGTAATAAAACACCGATTACCTTAGATCAACGTCCAATTGATTTAGCCAAAATTACCGCGCAGCAAACCAATATCAGTTTTAATAATGAACTAGTGTATGAGCTTTATTCTCGTGGTAATAATGTGGCGGGTAAGGTGAGTGGCAGTGCAGAATTGTCGATAATTATGCGTTGAAAATGGGGCAAATCAGTCAGTGAATTAAGGCGTTACTTTTGTGGTAACGCCTTAATTTTTATAATTACTTATTCTGGTAAGTATTGATGGCGTTCACGATCCCGGCAGCATCTAAACCAAGATCTGCTAATAACTCATCTTGGGTACCTTGAGGAATAAAGAAATCCGGTAGGCCCAAATTCAGAACTGGAAGGATTTTTTTCTCGCTCATCAGGAATTCATTCACACCACTGCCTGCGCCACCCATAATCGCATTTTCTTCCAGTGTCACGATCAGGTCGTGGGTACTTGCCATTTCTAAGATCAGCGCTTCATCTAATGGTTTTACAAAACGCATATCCACGACGGTAGCATTGATTTGTTCTGCGGCCTCTAAGGCACTGCTCAGTAATGTACCAAAGCTGAGGATTGTCACTTTTTCGCCTTGGCGGCGGACAATTCCTTTACCAATTTCAAGCGGCGCTAAAGGCATTAGCTCAGCACCAGTGCCTGCGCCACGAGGGTAGCGAACTGCGGTAGGGCCTTCTTGATAATGGTAGCCAGTATGCAGCATTTGTCGGCATTCATTTTCATCACTTGGTGTCATGATCACCATCGTTGGGATGCAACGTAAGAATGAAATATCGAATGATCCTTGGTGAGTTTGACCATCAGCTCCGACGATACCCGCACGGTCAATAGCAAACATTACAGGGAGTTTCTGGATAGCGACATCGTGGATCACTTGGTCGTAACCACGTTGTAAGAAAGTAGAGTAAATCGCTACGATTGGGTTATAACCCCCAATGGCAAGCCCTGCTGCGAAAGTGACAGCATGTTGCTCGGCAATTGCAACATCAAAATATTGGTCTGGATACTCTTTCGAAAAACGAACCATACCAGAACCTTCACGCATCGCGGGGGTGACGGCCATTAGTTTATCGTCGCCTTTCGCCTCTTCACACAGCCAATCTCCAAAGATTTTGGAGAATGTTGGCCGGGTATCTTTGCTTTTTGGTAACGTAAAAGTGGCTGGGTCAAACTTAGGTACGGCATGCCAGCTAATGGGGTCTTTCTCTGCTGGCTCATAGCCACGACCTTTTTTGGTCATAATGTGTAGGAATTGAGGACCTTTTAACTCGCGCATATTTTTTAACGTTTGGATCAGCGCAATCACATCGTGCCCATCAACAGGACCAATGTAGTTAAAGCCTAGCTCTTCAAACATGGTGCCAGGGACAACCATGCCTTTGATGTGTTCTTCGGTTTTCTTGAGTAACTCTTTGATTGGCGGGATATTCGAGAAAACTTTCTTTCCACCTTCACGCAGTGTGGTATACAGCTTGCCGGAAAGTAAATGGGCTAAATGGTTATTCAGTGCTCCAACGTTTTCTGAAATCGACATTTCATTGTCGTTGAGGATCACCAGCATATCGGGCGCAGCATCCCCAGCATGATTCATGGCTTCGAAAGCCATGCCCGCCGTAATGGCGCCATCACCGATGACACAAACCGTTTTACGGTTTTTATCTTCTTTCTCTGCGGCGATAGCCATACCTAAACCGGCACTAATGGAGGTTGAGGAATGACCAACACTAAGAATGTCGTACTCGCTTTCGGCACGCCATGGGAATGGATGTAACCCATTTTTTTGACGGATGGTGTCGATTCTGTCACGGCGTCCAGTCAAAATTTTGTGCGGGTACGCTTGGTGGCCTACATCCCAGACAAGATTATCAAATGGAGTTTTATAGACGTAATGCAGAGCTACCGTTAATTCAATGGTGCCCAACCCTGATGCAAAGTGACCGCTCGAGCGACTGACGCTATTTAGTAGAAACTGTCTCAGTTCATCACAAAGCTTTGGCAAGCTTTCTTTTGGCAGAAGGCGCAGTTCATCAGGCGTCTCTGCCAGTGCCAGCGTTGGATATTTCGCGGTATCTATACTCATTAGGTGCTCACTACTTAAATTAATTAGGGCGATGCCTGTTAACGTCGAGCGGTTGCTGACCGTGATTTTTTTTGCGTTGATCGTATTTTATAAGTCGTCACAACGGCTCTAAGTTACTCAGGTAATCAATGTTATAATTATCGGTCTTATCTATACCAAAAGGCAAAGCATATTGTCAGCTTTTGCGCTCAATAACAAAATTGGCTAAAGCTCTCAGCAGCTCTGTATTGTAACCTTGGGATTGCAATGATTCTAAAGCCGCGATCGCATCTTGATAGAGCTCTTTGGCTTTTTTGTGTGCAGCTTCAAGACCTAACAGTGATGGATAAGTGCTTTTTTCATGTTGTTCATCAGCACCTTGGCGTTTACCTGTCACTTCGCTGTCTCCGATGACGTCTAGAATATCGTCTTGAACTTGAAAGGCAAGCCCAATAGATTCAGCGTATTTATCTAAACTTGCTAATGCTTGGTGGCCTTTATTACCAGCAGCATAGGCGCCGAGACGAATAGCGGCTCGAATTAATGCCCCAGTTTTATGTTGGTGGATACGTTCGAGTGAAATCAGGTCAACGCGCTTGCCCTCAGCATCAAGATCTAATGCTTGCCCACCACACATACCCGCTAAACCACTGGCATAAGCCAGTTCTGCAATCATCGCAATGCGGTCTTTATCGGAAACATCAGGCATAGGAGCACTGGAGAGTAATTGGAATGCGAATGTTTGTAAGGCATCTCCGGCGAGTACGGCATTACCTTCACCAAACTTAATGTGGCAAGTTGGCTGCCCACGGCGCAGGTCATCGTCATCCATGGCAGGTAAATCATCATGGATCAGCGAATAAGCGTGAATGCATTCGACAGCGGCGGCTGGTGCATCTAAGTTATCCAGGCTAACGCCCAGCATTTCACCGACAGCATACGTTAAGAAAGGGCGTAAGCGTTTACCACCGAGTAAAGTACCGTATTTCATGGCTTGCGCTAATGGCAAATCAGCAAAAGGGAGCGCATCTAATGAGGTTAATAAGTATTGATTAACTCTATCGTGAGCTTGGCGTTGCTGGCGCACAAAGGTGTCTGGGTGTTGTTCGGACATAATTTATTCTGTATCAGGTGAGAAATCGTCGAGGGCTTTATTTTCGTCATCACTCAGCAAAATTTGTACACGTTGTTCTGCTTGCTGGAGGACTTTTTGACCTTGTTTAGCAATTTGGACGCCTCGCTCAAATTCATTTAAGGCATCTTCCAAAGGTAGCTCTCCGGATTCTAGGCGAGCGACAATTTGCTCAAGCTCTTGAAGGGAGTTTTCAAAACTAACAGTGGGAACTTGCTGAGATTTTTCTTTAGCCATAATCGTTAATCACTAATGTTAAATCACTTAAAAGTGGAGGAACTTTAATTATTGAGCAGACTAACTTAGTCTCGCAGCGGTTACAATTTATTATTGGTGTTTTTAGATTCAGTACGCAAGATAGTGCTATAATACGCTTCTTTATTGACAACTGGTAAAGTGCACGAGAGTCACTTTTTCGCAACGTCCGTTTGCCCCACTAACCAAGAACATGCCACGACTATGAAGTTTATTATTAAGTTATTCCCAGAAATCACTATCAAAAGCCAAACAGTTAGACTCCGTTTTATTAAAATTCTAACCAGTAATATCCGCAATGTATTGAAGAGTCTTGGCGAAGAGATCTCGGTTGTCCGTAATTGGGATAACATTGAAGTGCGTGTTAAAGGGGAATCAAAGCACGACGAAATTTGTGACATGCTGAGCCGCATTCCCGGTATCCACCATATTTTAGAAGTGGAAGAGAAGCCTTTCACCAGTTTACACCATATTTTTGAAATGACACTGGAAGCCTACGGGGCATCGGTTGAAAACAAAACGTTCTGTGTGCGTGTGAAGCGCCGTGGTAAACACGAATTTTCATCCATTGACGCAGAGCGTTATATCGGCGGCGGTTTGAATCAGCATATCGCCTCCGCAAAAGTGAAACTGAAAGACCCTGATACCACCGTGCATCTGGAAATTGAAGATGACAATTTGATCCTCGTGAAAGCGCGTATCGAAGGGATTGGCGGCTTCCCAATTGGTACACAAGAAGATGTACTGTCCCTGATTTCAGGTGGTTTTGACTCTGGGGTTTCCAGCTATATGTTAATGCGCCGTGGTTGCCGAGTGCATTACTGCTTCTTTAATCTTGGTGGCGCAGCCCATGAAATTGGCGTGAAGCAAATTGCTCACTATTTATGGAACCGTTTTGGCAGCTCCCATAAAGTGCGTTTTATTGCCGTTAACTTTGAGCCTGTTGTGGCTGAGATTTTAGAGAAAGTCGATGACGGTCAAATGGGTGTTGTATTAAAACGTATGATGGTACGTGCGGCTTCTAAAGTGGCAGAGCGTTATGGCGTTCAAGCTATCGTAACGGGTGAAGCACTTGGACAGGTATCTAGCCAAACACTGACTAACTTACGTTTAATTGATAATGCGTCAGACACCTTAGTGTTACGTCCGCTGATCTCTCACGATAAAGAACACATTATCAAATTAGCGCGACAAATTGGTACGGAAGATTTTGCGAAAACCATGCCGGAATATTGCGGTGTGATTTCGAAAAGCCCAACTGTGAAAGCGGTGAAAGCGCGTATTGAAGCGGAAGAAGAGAATTTTGATTTTGGTATTTTAGAGTCTGTGGTTGAGCAGGCGCAAAACATTGATATTCGCCAGATTGCGCAAGAAAGCCTCGAAAAAGTCCCTGAAGTTGAGATGGTTAGCCAGCTATCAGCGGATAATGAAGTTATCGTAGATATTCGCTCAATTGATGAGTTTGAAGATAAGCCATTGAAGGTGGAAGGAATTGAAATTAAGCATATTCCATTCTATAAGCTGAGTACGCAATTTGGGGATTTACCTAAAGAGAAAACGTACCTGCTGTATTGCGACCGTGGTGTGATGGGTCGTTTACAAGCCCTATATTTAAAAGAACAAGGCTTTGAGAATATTAAGGTTTATCGCCCGTAAGTTATCAGGTGATGTTGAATGAAAAAGCGAGCTCATTAGCTCGCTTTTTCAAAAGATCTTAAATATCAGGAAAGTTTATTTATTCATAATATTTAAGACACGTGAAAAACAGAAATTAAAGAAAATAGAAGTCAAAGCTTGTCGTTATTATTAATGGGTTGAGTTCCTAAAATCACAAAATTAGTCAGGCAAATTAACCAGCAAATCGCAAGAAATATCGCAGATTGTTTTTGCGCCGGTCAGGGTCATCGCCACTCGCATCTCTTTCTCAATAAGATCCAGCAGGTTTTCAACACCAACCTGCCCCTGTGCTGCCAGAGCATAAACAAACGCGCGTCCAAGTAGGACAGAATCAGCCCCCAGAGCAATCATCCGCACCACATCCAGTCCGTTACGGATACCGGAATCACTCAGAATAACGATATCCGATTTTACGGCATCAGCAATAGCCGGCAGGGCCCGGGCGGTGGATAAGACTCCGTCCAGTTGGCGTCCGCCGTGGTTTGAAACAATAATACCGTCTGCGCCAAACCGAACAGCGTCTTTTGCATCCTCCACATCCAAAATACCTTTAATGACCATCGGGCCATCCCAGAATTCACGGATCCATTCCAGATCTTTCCACGAAATGGACGGGTCGAAGTTGTCCCCCAACCAGCCGATATAATCTTCCAGTTTGATAGGCTTACCACGATAAGCTGAAATATTACCCAGATCATGCGGTTTCCCCTGCAGTCCGACATCCAATGCCCAGCGTGGATGCATTATGGCCTGTAATATCTGCCGCATAGCGGCATTCGGACCACTCATTCCGGAATGTGCATCACGGTAACGTGCTCCCGGTATTGGCATATCCACAGTAAATACCAGCGTTTTTACCCCGGCAGCTTTTGCTCGCTCCAGTACATTTTTCATAAAACCGCGATCACGCAGGACATAAAGCTGGAACCACATAGGGCGATCAATCGCCGAGGCGACCTCTTCGATAGGGCAGACTGAAACTGTGGAGAGAGTGAACGGAATACCTTTATTTGCCGCTGCTTTTGCCGCTTGCACCTCTCCACGTCGAGCATACATCCCAGTCAGGCCGACAGGTGCGAGAGCGATTGGCATTGCCAGTTTTTCACCGAATAATTCTGTTTCCAAATTAAGTGATGACATATCGCGCAGAACTCGCTGGCGTAGAGCAATATCTGCAAGATCAGTCGTATTGCGTTTTAAGGTATGCTCTGCATAAGCCCCTCCATCGATATAATGAAACAAAAAGGGGGGAAGCTTGGCTTTGGCTACCGACCGGTAATCCGTTGAAGCAGAAATAATCATCTTGAATATCTCTTTTGTACTCTGAATAATTCGACTTTTTATTGATTGTGAGTCTTTTTCTTTTTTAGTAATGAAATCAATAATGCGCAACCCACCGTAATCACTGAGAGGGTGACAATACCAGCAGTATTACTGTTTATTATTCTATCGGCTTCAACTCGAATAATGGGGGCAAGGAATGAACAAAATGCCCCCATCGTAGTACAAAAGCCAATACCTGCGGCTAATGCTCGGCCACTTAATAATTGAGGGGGGAATGTCCAAAAAATCGGCTGAACGGATAAAAAGCCAACCGCACTTAAACACAGGGCGAAAATAGCGAGTACAGGGCTTGCGAAAGCAGATATTGCAAGACCTAATGCAGCAAAAAGCATGCATATAATAGAGATTTCGATACGACGGTTTGGATAACGATCGGCGATTCGAGGAATAAAATAAACACCAAATGCTGAACATATCCAAGGAATAGCCGCAACTAAAGATTGTTTAAATCCTAGACTTTCTCCCATTAAAGAAGCGACTTGCGATGGTAGAAAAAAAATCAAGCCATATACAGATATTTGGATAGTTCCGTAAATTAATGCTAAGTGCCAGACCTTAAGGCTTTTTAATGCAGATAATACTGAGGTAGTTTCTGTTTTTTTACTTTCTTTCGCCAATTGTTCCATTAACGCTTTTTTCTCTTCATTTGTGAGAAAATGGGCTTTTTCAGGGGTATCATCAAGATGAAAATAAGCGAAAATACCAATAAAAATAGCCGGTAACCCTTCAATCACAAACATCCAGAACCAACCAGGACGACCTAGCCAACCATGTAATTCAAGGAGAGCACCTGATAGTGGCGATCCGAGTGTTAAGGCTAAAGGGACACTAAGAACAAAAACACCAATAACAGAAGCGCGGACATTATTAGGGAAATAGATCGAAGTTAATAATAACATTCCTGGATAAAAGCCGGCTTCACCCAGTCCGAGTAAAAAACGTAAAATGATAAATTGAGTTTCATTAGTCACAAAGCCAGTCATCATAGAGAGTAATCCCCAGATAACAGTCGTAATACTCAGCCATTTTTTTGCACCAATTTTGTTTAAAATTAAGTTGGCTGGAATAGCAAAAAGGGCATAAGAAGCGAAGAAAATACCCGCCCCAAAAGCAAATGCAGAGTCCGATAAGCCAATATCGACTTGCATAGAATCTTTAGCAAATCCAACATTTACTCGGTCAATAAATGCAAAAAAATACAGAATAAACATCAGAGGTATTAAATGATTCCTCGATTTTTTTATCGCAGAGTTTAAAACAGGATTGTTATTAGCTGCTAAAGTCGCCATAAGATTTTCCCCTGTTGGTAGGATGTTCTAGTTTCTATCGTCAGTTCGATTCGTATTTTTCAGACAGGACTAATCGCGTTTCTCTGTGCCTT
Organism: Providencia alcalifaciens; assembly: GCF_020271745.1. Classification (NCBI taxonomy): domain Bacteria; kingdom Pseudomonadati; phylum Pseudomonadota; class Gammaproteobacteria; order Enterobacterales; family Morganellaceae; genus Providencia; species Providencia alcalifaciens. The sequence continues at coordinate 2,290,318 of NZ_CP084296.1, forward strand.
CGCGAGCCAATTTTGAATTTTCAGCTCGCACAGACGAGCCTGTACCACCTTCACGCCGTGAAAACAGTGGTGCTGTAGCATGGTTTCAGACAAAAAACTGCCGAAACATCACCATTTTCTCGGTGATCTACGATAGCGTTGCCGATGGTACTGCCCGTTATGTGAATTCCCCCAGATGTGCAGTATCACTTGGTTCTCGTTTGACCACGGAATCGGTGCTGTTCTATTGAGGATGCATGCATCTCTATCGAATAACCGGGTGCGAGCGGAGGCATATAGGCCGCTCCTTTGATGTCACAAGGGTGAACAAAATGTTCATGCAAGTGATCGACATATTCGATTACTCTCCCTTCATGGGTTCCGGCAATACAGAGGTAGTCGATCATCGACAGATGCTGAACGTATTCGCACAGCCCGACACCACCAGCATGTGGGCACACTGGTAAGTTGTATTTAGCCGCCATCAGCATCACTGCGAGCACTTCATTGACCCCTCCAAGGCGGCAGGCGTCGATCTGCACTACGTCAATCGCTTCACGCATAATGAACTGCTTGAACATAATTCGGTTTTGGCACATTTCACCGGTGGCAACTTTGACTGGATGAATTTCCTCACGAATTCGGCGGTGACCTTCCACATCGTCCGGACTAGTGGGTTCTTCAATAAACCAAGGTTTAGCGAATGCTAAATGCTTAATCCAAGGAATTGCGTCGTTGACTTCCCATACTTGGTTGGCGTCGATCATGAGTTGGCGGTCGGGACCGATGACCTCTCGAGCGATACGCACACGGCGAATATCATCTTCCAAATCGTGTCCAACCTTCAGCTTCAGGTAAGAGAAACCAGCATCGACCGCTTCTTGGCACAGACGGCGCAGCTTATCATCTGGGTAACCCAACCAGCCGGCAGAGGTGGTATAGCAGGGATAGCCGTCCTGTAGCAGCTGTTCGAGACGCTGTTCCTTGCCTTGAGCTCGTTGTTTGAGCAGCGTGAGTGCTTCTTGCGGCGTAATGCAATCGGTGATGTAACGAAAATCAATACAGCGCACCAGTTCTTCAGGTGTCATCTCTGCCACCATCAGCCATACCGGCTTGCCTATGGCTTTGGCCCATAGGTCCCATACAGCATTGATCACCGCTCCGGTTGCTAAGTGGATAGCCCCTTTGTCTGGCCCGATCCAACGTAACTGGCTGTCACTGGTAAAGCGGCGCCAGAAGGCTCCCATATCGGCAGTAATTTCTTCAAGGGTGACGCCGACAATATGCTGCTCTAGCGCACGGATTGCCGCACAGCAAATCTCATTACCACGGCCAATGGTAAACGTCATTCCATGACCGCTGAGATCGGCATTATCGGTCTCCAATATTACATAGGCTGCGGAGTAGTCTGGATCTTGGTTCATTGCATCAGATCCATCCAATGTCAGTGACGTGGGGAAGCGAATATCTTCAACTCGCAGTGTGGTAATCGTTGTCATGGCAATCATCTCCATCAAGCTTGTACGGTTGTTTGGCGCTGTTCACCCAATCCTTCAATGCCTAGACTCATCTTCTGTCCGGCTTTGAGGTAAATTGGTGTAGGTTTCTGACCCATACCAACGCCTGGTGGTGTGCCAGTGGAGATGACATCACCCGATTGTAGGCTCATAAAACGGCTTAAGTAGCTGATAATTTTCGGTATGCGGAAGATCATTGTGTTGGTATTACCGTTCTGGTAGCGCTTTCCATCCACCTCCAGCCATAAACTTAGATTATGGGGATCGGCAATCTCGTCGGCGGTCACTAGCCAAGGACCAATGGGGCCAAAGGTGTCGCAGCCTTTGCCTTTGTCCCAAGTACCACCCCGTTCAATCTGGAACTCACGTTCCGAAATGTCGTTAATGACACAGTAGCCAGCGACGTGGAGCATCGCATCTTGCTCACTGATATAAGACCCACCCTGACCAATAACCACTCCCAGCTCAACTTCCCAATCTGTCTTGAGGGAATCGCGTGGGATGAGCACCTCATCGTTCGGTCCAACGACGGCACTGGTCCACTTGTTGAATACCACCGGTTCAGAGGGGATCTCCGCCCCAGTTTCTGCCGCATGATCAGCATAGTTCAGGCCAATACAGATAAACTTACCAATGTTTCCCACACATGCTCCTAGTCGCTGTTGACCCGTGACTCGCGGTAGTTGGTTAATATCCAGAGCTCGCAGTTTGTCGAGTGAAGGGGGGAGCAGCACTTCACCACTCAAATCTGTAATATGTTGTGAAAGGTCACGGATCTGACCGTCTGAATCCAATATCCCGGGACGTTCCTGACCGGGTACTCCATAACGTAAAAGTTTCATGTTGTCTCACTGTGGAAAAAGGGGGGGAAAAGCACTCAAAGCGGCGAGTATCAGTTACTCCAGCCGCCGTCAATAATTTGTACCGTGCCAGTGGTGTAGGAGCTGGCGTCGGAAGCTAGATACAGCGCTAATTGGGCGAGCTCGTCGGTAGTACCGATGCGGCCAATCGGTTGACGTGCAACAAATGCCTGATACACATCTTCTTCACTAAGCCCCTGTTCACGGGCTTGTTCAGCGATGCGCTGACGCAACGACGGTGATTCCACCGTGCCGGGGCAAATGGCGTTACAACGTATCCCTTGAGTGACATAATCCGCCGCGATTGAGCGTGTTAGCCCGATCACAGCTGCCTTGGTGGCACTATAGGCAAAGCGGTTCGGTACGCCTTTAACGCTGGAGGCGACCGAAGACATGTTGATAATCGAGCCATTTTTGCGAGCAAGCATGCCAGGTAAAAACGCGCGGATCATACGGAACATCGCCGTCACATTGATATCGAGGGCAAATGCCCACTGTTCCTCGCTGCACTCGAGGATAGAACCACTGTGTACCACGCCAGCACAGTTGAACAGCACGTCAATCGGACCGAGGCTTTTTGCCGCCATAGCGATAGCGGTGGGATCGGTTACGTTTAGTGTCATCGGCTGAATACCGGGTAACCCTTTCAATTGTTCGATGTTAATGTCGGTGGCTATGACCTCTGCACCAGCCTCGGCGAATAGTTTAGCGGTACTAAAGCCAATCCCTTGTCCGGCGGCGGTGATCAGTACGCGTTTGTTGGTTAAATTCATTTTCTCTCCACTATTTTGGTGGTCTAATGGTCAGGCCGCTCAGGGCGATTAAATATCAAAGCGTTAAGATGACAAAAAACACTTTGCGCGTTATGGTTGATGGTAATGTAAAAAGGCAGGCTTAAAATATCTTTTAATTAACATATTTTTTACATTGTATTGACGGTTTCTCAAGCAAATTGATCAATAAATGTGCACTCAATCACTTTTACTCGAATAGCCCAAGGTAACCTATGCCGATCACAAGACTGGAAAATCCTCGTATTTACAGACAGATAGCAGATCAGTTGAAACGACTTATTGATAACAGTGAATTTGCGCCTGGCAGCCGCTTGCCCTCCGAGAGGGAGTTGGCTCAACAATTACAGGTTAGCCGTGCTTCTGTACGAGAAGCGCTGATTGCGTTGGAAGTTATTGGCCTAGTGGATGTCAAAGTTGGTAAAGGAGTGATCGTCAGGGAGCAAACGAAGGCAATAGTGTCGCAGGAACAGGTGATGAAACAAGCTGGGGGCGAGCAATGGACGGAAATTGATGATGAACTGAATATCGCTCTGGATTTTAATACCGAGCTGCCACCATTCTCCTTGTTGCAAACTCGTTTGTTGATTGAACCAGAGACTGCCGCGCTGGCAGCGCGCCACGGTACAGCTCAGGAACTGAAGAGTATCCGCGAGGCATACGAACAAAATTGCCGAGATAATCTAGCGGGATCGACCTCCCACCCGGGAGACCGCTTATTCCATATCCGTATTGCTCAAGCCAGTGGCAACCCAACTTACGCGTTTATCATCGGTCACCTGTTAGGTCACCGCTACGGCAGTATGTTTCGTACGCTTCAGCGCCACTATACAACGGATGATATGCCACGCCGTTCCGAACAGGAACATCAGGATATTCTGGCTGCGATAGAAATGCGTGACGTGCGTGGCGCACGCAAGGCGATGAAAGCCCATTTGAACGAAGTGATCGCTATTTTTACCCGTGCACAGTAGGTTAATGGGCTCTTTCAGAGCTACGAAAAATTTTTTATCAAATGCTGTCGTTGGTGCATAGATGGCGGTTCTGTCGCCTATTGAGTATGAGTAAAATTTTTGAAGGAATTTTGAACATACTCAATGGGGGCAAATCACCGTTAGCCGTCTGAAGATTTTCTAAGTTATCAATGCCAATATTTATGACATCCACCCTCATTTTTCCGAGTCGGCTGTGGGTTTTTCAATAGCCAGTCGTGCTTTGAGCTACCAAAAAAATCGTTGAACAACAGCGTTATCCCGACAGCCTCTGACATCGTTCATACTGACTCGAAAACCATACCTGTCAGTAAGTAACGATAGTGATTACTTGTATATCGTGTTACCCAATCACGATGAAAAACCAAGGTTTTTTATTGGCTGGCGTGAGTATCATTCCATCACGATGGCCAAATACACCCAATGTTCACCTCCGTGTTTAATTGGCTAATTTTCCAAGTAATCATTTATTCCCGGAGGCAAGACGAGCTGTGAGGCGACATTGGCGGCGGTTTCTCGTCCTTGCAGTAATTCAATCAATTTTAGTGCAAAATCAAAGGCTGTCGCAGGACCTTGGCTAGTCAGTAAATTCACTCGCTCATCAAAATAGACGCGCTTATCGACCCATTTATGGGCTGGAATTTTATCCTGCATGCTTGGAAAACCGGTCATGTTTCCGAGAGGGAATAATTGGTGGTACTCCAAAACTAATGCAGGGGCGGCGCAAATGGCCGCTACAATTTTTCCATCTAAATGCATACGCCTGATTTTTTCAACGACCAGTGGGCTATCACGAAAAGCTTCTGCTCCTGCCAGCCCCCCGGGTAACACGATGGCGTCAAAAGGTTCGTCTGCAACGTGGATAATGGGTAGGTCAGCGACGAGTTTAATACCTCGAGATGCTGTTATCTCTAACACTCCGTCTTCCGTCACACTGGCTAATGTCACCTGTATTCCGGCACGAACCAGTAAATCGGCGGTAGTGACTGTTTCAATTTCTTCACTACCATTGGCGATGCATATCAGCACGGAGGTTGTCATAACTTTGTTCTCTATTTTTAATTAAGTGGTACAAACGGTCACTCTCAGGGGTGGCTAAGCCATGAGCTCGGGCTTTTTTGATTAAGAAGCCAGTGATGTAATCAATCTCAGTTCTGCGATGATGACGAACATCTTGCTGCATGGATGAATAGTTTTCTGATGTTTGATGAATAATGTCATAGACGCGTTCAGTCATTTCTTCTTTATCAGTATGCAATCCCTCGGCAACCATCACTTGGCAGCACTCATCTATGATCTGAGCAATCTGTTCTGGATAGTGAATGATTTGCCCATTGGTACAATTGTGTTCCGTGGAAAGCGGGTTTATCACGCAATTAATAACCATTTTTTGCCAAATGGTATTAAGGATTTGATTATGCCATGCCACATCCGGTAGAGCTTCATGCAGAATATTAGCGATAGGGTAATAGGCTTCTGCTTGAGGGTTGACTGCACCGATGTGAGTGATGCCGCTAGCAATATGAAAAACTTGGTTGTTATCTTGCCATGCCGCATGAGTTGTGACCCCGCTCAAAAATGGATGGTGCAATGTACCTAATTCTTCCAACGTGCCTAATCCGTTATGCAGTAAGAGAATAGGGCTAGTTTCAGGAATAATGGGCAGCAGGGGTAATAAGGCATCTGAAACTTGCCATGCTTTCAAACAGACGATCACTAATTCGCTTGTGTGTAAGTGCTGATGATTATTGCAAGGAATTAATTCGCGGAAAATTTTATCTTCAGGCCCATTAACATCAACGAATAAGTCGGATTGAGCAACTCGCAGCCATCCTTGAATATCGTGTCCTTGCGAAGTGAGGGCGGCTAGCCAAAGTTTACCAATAGCACCACAGCCAATCAGGGTTATTTTCATCAATTTTCCCTACTATCTGAGAGCGGTTGATTTGGATTAATAACTGTCATCATAGCGATTTTAATATGATATCCAAATAATTAGTTATGTTATACAAGTGAGCCAATCTGACAACATGGAGTGTCATGGGCAAATAAGCTATTATAAGCCGATTGATTATAGGAGAGCGTTAAAATGCCATCATTTGATATTGTATCTGAAGTTGAAATGAGTGAAGTCCGCAATGCGGTAGAAAATGCTCAGCGTGAACTTACTAGCCGTTGGGATTTTAAAAACATCACTGCAAGCTTTGAACTGAACGATAAGAATGAGTCTATCAAAGTGACCAGTGAATCCGATTTCCAAGTTTTACAGCTGCTTGATATTTTAAGAGAAAAAATGGCAAAACGGGGAATTGATGGCGCAGTACTGAATGTCCCTGAAGATATTGTACATAGTGGTAAAACTTACAGCGTGGAAGTGACTTTAAAACAAGGCATTGAAGCGAGCATGGCGAAGAAAGTCGTTAAGCTGATAAAAGACAGCAAGTTAAAGGTACAGGCGCAAATTCAAGGTGAACAAGTGCGTGTAACAGGTAAGGCGAGAGATGATTTACAAGCTGTTATGGCATTAGTCCGTGGCGGTAATTTAGGTCAACCATTCCAGTTTAATAACTTCCGCGACTAATTGATAAGCGTGTTTTAGTTATTGAAAATAGCCCGCGATGTTGCGGGCTATTTGTTATTTATAAGATTTACGTATGATTAAGCGTGAACAATGGCTTCAAGCTCTGCTCGACTAACCACTTTTTTATCAATCTTGATATAAATACTCATCTCTTCAGCAATCACAACCACATCAAGCACACCGTTTATGGCTTCTAACTGTTCCTGAAGCTTAGTGATGTTTTTAAAGCGATGCGGGAGAACCATACGAATACTGCTGACGTAAGGCGGTTGTTTCATGGTTAAGCTGATAACAAACCAGATAACACAAAGTAGTAATCCGCCGATAAATACGGTGCTGGCGCCTTCAAATTTATACAACCAACCTCCCAGAATTCCGCCTAATGCTACCCCTAGAAATTGACTGGTGGAGTAGACACCCATGGCTGTACCTTTGTATCCGGCAGGGGCTTCTTTACTGATCAGGGACGGCAAAATGGCTTCCATCACGTTAAATGCAATAAAGAACAGTTGGATCCCTAAGAAGATAATCCAAAGCTGATGACCTGATTGCCATAAAACAATTTCCGCCGCCGCTAAGAGTAAAATGCAGAACAGGAAAACCTGTTTCATTTTACGCTGTTTTTCTGCGTAAATAATAAAAGGAAGTACGCAAACAAAGGCAACTAACATGGTAACTAAGTAAGCTTTCCAGTGATCTTTTGCCAAGTAACCGGCATCAGCCATGATCAAGGGGAGGGCGACAAAGCTGGACATTAGCAGTGTATGTAGGCTTAAAATCCCTAGATTCAATTTGAGAAGTTGAGAGTTAAGCAAAACGGCTTTTAAATTGCTTTTAACAAAAGCAGATTCACGGTTTACAACATGGTGAGTGTTATTAGGTACCACAAAGAGAGTAACGAAAATAGCGCCAACGGCTAATAAAGTGATTCCCCAAAATAAACCGCTTAAACCAACGGCATGGGTCACAATCGGTCCTAAAACTAAGGCAATAGCAAACGTTATACCAAAGCTAATACCTAAAAATGCCATCGCTTTTGTACGATTTTGTTCGCGAGTCAAATCCGATAACAAAGCCATAACGGCAGCAGAGATAGCGCCAGCACCTTGTAAAGCTCGACCAATAATAATGCCCCAAATAGAATCGCTTAATGCGGCAATGGCACTGCCAACAATAAATATCAGCAATCCAAAAATAATCAGTGGCTTACGACCAATACGGTCAGACATTAAACCAAAAGGGATTTGAAAAATAGCTTGGCTAAGCCCATAAATACCAATAGCCAAACCAATCAAAAACTCGTTAGCACCCTGTAAGTGCATCCCATAACTGGTGAGGATCGGGAGCACCATAAACATGCCGAGCATGCGAAGGGAGAATACGGATCCTAGCCCCCAAGTGGCTCGGAGTTCTAGGTGGGTCATTTTATTATCGTTCATAAATACTCTTCATAAATACTCTTCATATTTCGAGCTGTAGCTGTGTTGGCCGCGCTCACTAACTCAGGTCACATACTAATGTATGCTCCCTGAGATTAGCTTCACTTGCCGCCTTGCTACAACACGAACTATTTTGAGTATTAACTTTCAATGAGCTTAAATTATTCTTTTTATTTCGGGTTGTAGCTATGCTGGTATTAATTTAAATTTAAATCAATGAGTTAAGTGAATTTGCTATATGACAATGTTGGTTTATTGATAGCAGGCGGCTATTTAACCATAAAAATCATCACAAAAATATTCGCAGACAAAGAAAAACGGCGGGAAGTTTGCACTCCCCGCCGTTTGAACGCATTTATTGTCAATGATGCAATAAATTATCGGACTAACGCTATAACAGTATCGCTTGTAACGGTTGGGTCAACTGACATCATCACACTTAGCGAGGTAATCGCTACGATGGAGAAGATGAACAGCTTACGAGCCCAAACTCGGTCGTCATTTTCGGTTTTGAAACCAGAAATTGCCATACCAAGCCACCATAAGCTAACCGCAGCGCCGACAACCAGATATTTATAGCCCGCGTATCCGCTAATCGCTAACATTAATGTTGCGACCATAAACGCAAGGATATACAAGAAGATATGCGTCTTAGCGACAGATATGCCCTTGATCACCGGTAACACAGGAATGTTCGCGGCTTTATAATCCTTAAAGCGGAAAATTGCGATGGCATATGAGTGCGGCATTTGCCACAAGCTGAATATTAACAGCAGGATTAAGGCTCCAGCGTCAAATTCATTTGTGACAGCACAGTAACCAATAACCGGTGGTGCTGCGCCAGATAGGCTGCCAATCAATGTGCCATATACTGACTTACGCTTCATGTACAGGCTGTATACGCCCACGTACACAATGAAACCAATAAGTGCAAGTAGCATTGCCAGTGCATTGGCTGCTACAAGTAGCAGCACCATACCAGCAATACCTAATGCAGCAGCGTAAATCAGGCTAACTTTCGGGTCAATCAGCCCTTTAACTAAAGGGCGATTCTTGGTTCTTTCCATGATACGGTCAATATCACGGTCGATGTAGTTGTTAAATACACAACCAGAGGCAACGACCAATGATACACCCAGCAAAGTCGCAATAAACAGCGGGTAATCAATTGACCCTTTAGAGGCCAGTAGAAAACCACCGATCACAGAAATCAAATTTCCGAATATAATTCCTGGTTTGGTCACTTGCAGGTATTGCTTAAACATATCGGCAACTCTTTAGTCGAGCATCATATTGATGTTCAGGTTGTACATAATCCACAGAGAGCCAATAACAACGATACCGACGATTAGCATAGTGAACAAGAATGCTACTAGGTTCCAGCGCTCATCTGATGATGTATTCATGTGCAAGAAACAGACTAAATGTACAAGGATTTGTACGACAGCCATTCCAACAACAGTTGCTAGAATAACACCTTGTGAAGCCGTTCCATTCATCACCATCCAGAAAGGGATTACCGTCAGGATAACTGACAGAATAAAGCCAATCAGGTATGTTTTAACGCTACCGTGGCTTGCTCCGGTATGAGCATCTTTTGCATGACTCATTTAAATTGCCCCCAGCAGATAAACAACGGTAAATACACAGATCCAAACCACATCTAAGAAGTGCCAGAATAAGCTCAGGCAGTTCAGACGCGTTTTGTTCACCTCAGTTAGACCACGGCGAGAAATTTGGATCATCATGATAATAATCCAAACTAAACCAGCAGTTACATGCAGACCGTGTGTTGCAACTAAAGCAAAGAAACCAGATAAAAAGCCACTGCGATCAGGACCGAAACCTTCAGCGATGAGTTCATGAAACTCATAAACTTCCATGATTACGAAGCCTAGACCTAATAGGAAAGTCGCAAACAACCATAGGTTGACTGATGCGATTTTACCTTTATGCATGGCAATCATTGCGAAACCATAGGTGATACTACTGACTAGTAGTAAGAAAGTTTCGCCTAATACGAACTTAAGACTGAAGATATCTTTACCTGCAGGGCCGCCAGCCGTTCCATCAGCAAGAACAACATAGGTAGCAAATAAACAAGCAAACAGAATTAAGTCGCTCATGATATACAGCCAGAAACCAAAGACTTTCGTTCCGCCTGCATCATGGTGCCCATGCTCAGCATGGGCTGTATTATGGTTAGTCATTGTATTAGTTGACATCGTTCACACCTGCCTTACGCAATTCTTCAAAGTGCTTATTCTCGATTTGCTCGATTTCAGCCACAGGTACGTAGTAATCAACATCTTCGTCGAAGCTTTTTGCAATCCAAGTCACGATCATTCCACCGAAACCAATAATTGCGAGCCACCAGATGTGCCAGATCATTGCGAAACCAAGAATCAAGCTAAATCCAGCGATAATAACGCCTGCGCCTGTATTTTTTGGCATATGAATTTCTTCATATGAAGTTGGTTTCTTGTAAGCGATACCTTTCTCTTTCATATCCCACCAAGCATCACGTGTTTGAACCGGTGGTTCAATAGCGAAGTTGTAGAATGGAGCCGGAGAAGAAGTTGACCACTCAAGTGTACGTCCACCCCATGGGTCACCGGTTAAATCACGGTTTTCATGACGATCACGGATACTGACAATAATTTGGATAACTTGGCAAGCAATACCCAGAGCAATCAGACCAGCACCACACGCAGCTGCCACTAACATACCGTGGTAAGCAGGGTCGATATTCTGGCTCAGACGACGGGTCATACCCATAAATCCAAGGATATATAACGGCATGAATGCTAAGAAGAAACCAATGATCCATAACCAGAAGGCACGAACACCCCATTTCTCATTTAGTGTGAAGCCGTAAGCTTTCGGGAACCAGTAAGTCATACCTGCGAAGCATCCGAATACCACACCACCGATAATAACGTTATGGAAGTGGGCAATCAGGAACAGGCTATTGTGCAGAACGAAGTTCGCACCTGGAACCGCTAACAGAACACCAGTCATACCACCAACAGAGAAAGTGATGATAAAACCGATAGTCCATAACATCGGTGATTTGAACTCGATACGACCTTGGTACATGGTGAACAGCCAGTTGAAAATCTTAACCCCTGTAGGGATTGCGATAATCATCGTAGCGATACCAAAGAAGGCGTTAACGTTCGCACCTGAACCCATCGTAAAGAAGTGGTGTAACCATACGATGAAGGACATAACGGTGATAACGATGGTTGCCCACACTAATGAGGTATAACCAAATAGACGCTTTTTCGAGAAGGTTGCTGCAATTTCTGAGAACACACCGAACACTGGCAGAACAAGGATATACACCTCAGGGTGACCCCAAGCCCAAATTAGGTTGATGTACATCATCATGTTGCCACCCATATCATTCGTGAAGAAATGGGTACCTAAATAACGGTCTAAAGTCAGCAGGGTGAGTGTTACAGTCAAGATTGGGAATGCTGCAACAATCAGAACGTTGGTACAAAGCGCAGTCCAGCTAAATACAGGCATTTTCATCATTGACATACCCGGCGCACGCATACGGATAATAGTCGCAATAAAGTTAACGCCAGTTAAGAGTGTCCCGATACCAGATATCTGGAGACTCCAAAGCCAGTAATCGACCCCAACCCCAGGGTTGTATTCCAAACCTGATAGTGGTGGATATGCTAACCAACCTGTTTGTGCGAATTCACCTACCCCTAATGAGATGTTGATTAATACAACACCCACTACGAAGAACCAGAAGCTCAGGGAGTTAAGGAATGGGAATGCAACGTCACGGGCACCAATTTGCAGAGGAACAACTAAGTTCATCAGACCAACAACAAATGGAGTTGCCATGAAGAAAATCATGATAACGCCGTGCGCTGTAAAGATCTGGTCATAGTGGTGAGGGTTTAAGAAACCTTCTTGACCCGCTGAAGCCAGCACTTGCTGACCACGCATCATGATAGCATCCGCGAATCCACGGAATAACATCACCATCGCAACGATGATGTACATAATACCAATTTTTTTATGGTCAACAGAGGTTAACCACTCTTTCCACAGCCATTTCCATTTTCCGAAATAGGAGATTGCACCGACTAAGCCAAGTCCACCGAGGACAATGGCAATCAGTGTAACAACGATAATCGGTTCATGAAGTGGAACTGCGTCCAGTGTTAATTTTCCAAACATGCCCTTATTCCTCAGCGCCTGCAGGAGCGTTATGGCTCATATGCATTGATTGACCTGTAGATTCTTGCGCTTGAGCAGTATTGCCCATCTGCATAGAATGATTTGCTTCATTATTAGTATCTACAGGAGCGTGACCTTTATGGTGCTCATGACCAAACTTCATAATGATGTCTTCATAAAGTTTAGGTTTCACGCTAGAGAAGTAGGTAACAGGAACGTTCATGCTAGGTTTAGCAACTTCGTCGAATGCCTGCATCGTATCCATAGTTTTAGGTGATGCTTTTACTTTCTGTACCCACTCATCGAAGCCTTGGCGATCTGCTGTTGCAATAGCATTGAACTTCATATCTGAGAACCCGTGACCGCTATAGCTGGCTGAGAAGCCTTTATAGGTACCTGGTTCGTTAGCGATTAAGTGAAGTTTTGTTTGCATGCCTGCCATCGCGTAGATCTGTCCACCTAAAGATGGGATGAAGAATGAGTTCATCACAGAATCAGACGTGATTTTGAAATTTACAGGAACACCAGTAGGGAATGCGATTTCATTGACTGTAGCAATACCTTGATCTGGATAGATAAAGATCCATTTCCAGTCAGCTGAAATAACTTGAATGGTAACAGGTTCCTGATCACTAACTAATGGCTGATACGGGTCCAGCTCATGAGTCGTCTTCCAAGTGATAGCACCCAGAATAATGATAATAATGATAGGAACTGTCCAGCAGACTAACTCAATTTTGTTAGAGTGAGCCCAGTTAGGACGATAAGTAGCTGACTTATTGGACTCACGATATTTTACAGCGAAGATAAACGCCATAAAAATAACAGGAATCACAACAAGGAGCATCAAGCCGATTGCAATAAGAATCAGCTCTTTTTGTTTTACGCCAACGGCGCCTTTAGGATCCATCAACACCATATCGCAACCACCTAATAATAAGGCTGCTGCAACAAGTGAGATTGCTCCAATGCTTTTTTTGTAGTTCATAAGTCTCATCCACGACCCCAAATGACAAGAATCTAATTGTCGTTTCATCAGTGCGGGCATTTTACGGTAAGGTTGTGCGAGTGTAAATGATTGTAAGGCAAAGAAACGGAAATGTTAGCTTTTTATGTTAATATGATCACATGTAAAGCTTTTGCTTCTAAAAGGTTAAAGTTGCTGCTAATTATAGGTATGTTTTGATAAAACAGTATGAATACTAAATTATCTTGGTAATTTTTCAAAGAAAAATATATACAAAATTGACAAAAAAATATGGAAACTGCTTGGATTGTTAAGAAAGTTAGTAGGGGAAATTACTGATTACATTGCCGATAAAGCCAAATTGATGACTTTACCGGCAAAATAATACAGAAAAATTGTTATATTTTTGAAACTAAAGGAAATATGTTAAAAAAATAAACAATATTTTCGTAGTTACTAGAAGTTATACTTTAATGTATAAATGATTGCATCTTGGTAGAAGTCATCACCTAATTTATTATCAGCATAACGATATTGAACACCCGCAGCTAAATGTGGCGTCGCGTTCCACCAGAAAGCTAATGCGCCGTTCACGCCATCACGACCACCGTTACCATAACGCTCATGACGTGCAAATTCCATTTCATGCCAGTTAGTGATCATGAAATCTTCTTGGAACATTTTGAAGTTGTAACCTGCAACCCAACCAACCACATAGCCGTTATTACCGGAATAATAGGTTTGGTCAACATAGTGCAAAGCCACGAAAGGTTTGAACCACAGATCACCAATCGAGGTGTTATAACCTATACCATACAGTGTGTTGACTTCATGGAAGTTGCCGCCATGTTTGTCACCTGGTAAAGACCAAGTACCATAAACGTGGCCGTATAAGTTGAATCCAGTATCTGCAATATAGACACGAGCTGTTGTTTTCAGCGTATAACGTTGGTTTTTGCCTGGATCTTCATGCTGTTTATTAAATGGGTTTTCAACATCAAAGAAACCATATAATTCACCCCAATTGAAATTAGCGCCACCTTCTAACTCGAAGTAAGCGAAATCTTCCTTATGGGTTGTATTTTTAGATTTATTTTCTGTATGACGGGACCAGTCGAGATAGTTCACGTTGATATCTGCGAAACCATTCTGATACCCAAGAAAATTTTCAGCATTTGCAGTTCCTGCCAATGATGCTAAAGCAGCAGCACAGAGTAGTGTTTTTTTCATAAGACATTATTTTCGTTTATGTATTAATAAAAATTAGTTGTTACGCAAATTTTTAGCTTGTCAACTAACCATCCTCAAACATGTGAGATATTAAGCTTTCATTTTGCAATTAAAAAATATCTTTCAGAGAATGAGTGATGCTGATCACGCTTTTGTCAATCTTTAAACGATATTTGCTAGAGAGATCTAATTTGCGGAAAAAGGAGTGATTCCCCAAATTAATTAGTTTAACTTGGGGCGTCGCGGGCTGGATAGAGAGAGAATCAATCAAAAATATCAGGAAGGTTTATGTTTTATGGTTTTGCGGACAGCGAGGAAGTCGAGGGTTCCACCGACAATAAGGCTGATGGTTCCAATGGCTATACCTATGTTAAATATGAGATTCTGATAAGAAGGGAGCGATAACCACAAGGAAATATGGGAAGTAAACAAGTAAACTTTCACCCCTGCAAATGATGTGATTAGTAAACTAATTAACCAAACCGCCAGTGTAAATACTGCTGCCATTAGTGCATAAACCGCAATTTTATATTCGCGAGGAAAAAACTCTCTGCGTTGAAACTCTCCCGTATCTTGGGTGTATAACAACGAAGTTCGGCAAGCGAGTAGTAATAAAACCCCCGGTACTGCAACGCCGATGGAGATTAAGTAGAACATTGGCCAGCCGTAGGTACTGACAAAAATACTTGCGACAGGACCGATATAAACACGACCGACAGCGGATAATGCTGAAAGCAAGGCAAATTGAGTCGCTGATAAAGACTTATTACATAAGGTCATTAATAAGGCGACAAATGCCGCGGTTCCCATTCCTGAAAAGATATTTTCGAGGAATATAATAGATCCCATGCTAATAATATTTGGTGGTGTTACTGCGAGGAACCAGTAGCCAATATTCGAGCCACCTTGGAGCACACCGAAGACGAATAATGCTTTAAATAGGCTCATATTTTTCATCAGATAACCCCCAAATAGGGCCCCGATGATTGTAGCCGCCATACCAACGGTTTTATTTACTGTACCCACTTCGCTTAAACTAAAGCCAAGAGCATTAAGTAAAAAGTTAGTATTTAGCGCCATAACGAAAGCATCACCCATTTTATAAAAGATGAGAAGCAACAAAATCAGCCATGCATTATTTCGGCTAAAAAATTCGGCAAGTGGCTCATAAATAGCATCTTTTAAAGACGTTGGTGGGGCGGTGTTTTCTTGAGGCTCTTTTGCGAATAAGGTAGCGAAGACCCCAATAAACATCAGACCAGCCATGACTAAGTAAAGCTGTTGCCACGTTAAGAATTTATCAGCAAGCCAAAGTGCTAATCCCCCAGAAACCAACATACTGATGCGATATCCCATGACAGATGTTGCTGCACCAATACCTCGCTCTTCTGCGCTTAGTAAATCTGTTTTATAGGCATCAAAGACAATATCTTGGGATGCGGAACAGAATGCTACAGTGACTGCTAACGCAGCTAACCACCAAAGATGTTCCGACGGGTTCATAAAACTCATGGCGGCAATGCTAATAACAAGCAAAATTTGCGTTGTTAATAACCACCCTCTGCGACGCCCTAAAAATGGGGGGGTATAACGATCCATCATAGGGGACCATAGAAATTTTAAAACGTAGGCTTGACCGACAAGAGAAAAGAAACCGATGGTTTTAATGTCAATTTTTTCAACGGTTAACCAAGCTTGTAATGTTCCCGCGGTTAATGCCAAGGGCAACCCTGAGACGAATCCCAGTAAAATTAAGGTAACATTATTGGGCAGTGTAAATTTGGGCAGTGTAAAACGTGGCATTATTCCCTCATCGCCTGATGCTGGTGTATTACGTTGCGCGAAGAATGGCGCAGTGGAAAGATAAAACAACCCAAGCTATTTGTATTAAAGAAATAACTTGGGTTAGTACTTGGGTTAGTAGGAGAAAGCAGGCTATTTTTTGCTAACCCCCTATGAACCAGAATGATACTAGTATGAAATCATTCTTGACGCGCGATTAATATCGTGAATTTTGTCTGATAAAATCGGCCAGTTCTTGGTCTTTCGCCATATCTGAAATTAAATCACTTAAAGCAAGGTTAATCGCCGCAGCTATTTTTTCATTGGTTGCGCCTAATGCACCTTGGGTATTGTAATTACGGCTATAACTCCGGCTTTTGGTTGAGCCATTTGGCGCGGTAGCATTCACGACAACGCTGGAATTAACCGTAATATTATGGCGTAAACTTCCTTCGCTCACTTGGGTGCTCAATTTGTTTAATTGAACCACTAAGTTGATATTGGCGGGAGAAGTCACCATGAAACCACGAGCGGCCATCTGCTTTTCTACTGCTTCTTGCATTAGATAACGGGGATCGCGAGAGGGATTGAGCACCTCTAAAGTACCATTTCGATTAATTTCAGCCAATGAGCGATTTGTACGGTTATCAACGCTACTTACACTAATTGAAGTCGCATTGAGCGTCGGGTTTTTGGCTGGTAATGCAATTTTAGGTTCGAGGGACAGCGTATTAGACGGCGCAGTACAGCCCGCTAATAGAAATAACGCAAAAAGTGGAAAACACAGTTTTCTTAACATAATTCTTCCCAGTTCATCTTTCCTAATTGAAAATGTTCCGTTATGGTTCGGGGTGCAACAACGCACACTATTAGACAACAGTTTGAGAAAAAAATTCGCATAATAAATGTGCAGTCGATGAACATTTTGCATTCTCAGACCATAGTTTCAACAATGTAGATGCTATTATCCGCTATTTCTATAATAAGAAGATAGTTGCCAGCAGAATGATTGAGTGATTTTTTTCAAATATGCTGTAGCGTTTTTTAATTAATTTAGGAGTCTTTATGGACGCCAATATGCCACAAACTATGCAGTCTCGCGTGAGTGAAAAGCTACAGTCTGCATTTGAACCTGAACACATGGAGGTGATTAATGAAAGTCATCAACATAATGTGTTACCTGGTTCAGAGAGCCATTTCAAAGTGGTTTTAGTCAGTGATAAATTTGAAAACAAACGTATGATTGGTCGTCACCGTGAAATCTATGCTATTTTGGCTGACGAGCTTGCAGGTGGGATCCATGCTTTAGCATTACACACTTATACGCCGAAAGAGTGGAATGAATTAGCGAGTACAGTGCTAAAATCACCTGCTTGTCGTGGTGTTGGTGGTGTGAATCGCTAATCAAACGCCTTGATGACATATGAATATCAATAGTATGTTTATAGAGGTGGCTGTAAGTGAGTGTTTTTCCCTCAATTTGAGAGAGGAAAATGAATTTTTAGTCAGAAAAGTCACAAATAAAGAGGAATGATCGCTTCTTTTATCGGCTTTTCTCGACTCAGGGCGCATGCATCGGTATAATGCTGCGTCTAATTTTCAGTAAGGTTTCGGGACGCTTCTGATATCAGGGATGACCGTTATGAAAGTAACGCCCCCGGTTCTGGAAGGGAGATTGCCATTATGATTTAATGGCATAACTCTGGAGTAGACCGATCACTAAGATTTATTTTGAGGTAAGAAGATGCAAGTTTCTGTTGAAACGACTCAAGGCCTTGGGCGTCGTGTAACAATCACCGTTCCTGCCACTGATATTGAAAAAGCGCTGAATAGCGAGCTGGTTAACGTTGCTAAGAAAGTCCGTGTTGATGGTTTCCGTAAAGGGAAAGTACCAATGCACATCGTTAAACAACGTTACGGTGCGTCTGTAATGCAAGACGTTCTGGGCGATGTTATGCAACGTAACTTTATCAATGCAATCATTGAACAAAAAATCAATCCAGCTGGCGCACCAAGCTACAAGCCAGAAATGTTCGAAGACGGTAAAGACTTCGTTTACGCGGTTGAGTTCGAAGTGTACCCAGAAATCGAATTAAAAGGTTTTGAAACTATCGAAGTTGAAAAACCAGCTGTAACTGTGAAAGACGAAGACCTCAACGACATGCTGGAAACTCTGCGTAAGCAACAAGCACAGTGGAAAGAAGTTGAAGATGCAGCGGCTGCGGATTCACGTATCACTATTAACTTCACAGGTTCTATCGACGGTGAAGAATTCGAAGGTGGTAAAGCTGAAGACTTCGCACTGGTTATGGGTGAAGGCCGTATGATCCCAGGCTTCGAAGAAGGCGTTGTTGGTCATAAAGCTGGTGAAGAATTCGATATCGAAGTTAACTTCCCAGAAGATTACCATGCAGAAAACCTGAAAGGTAAAGCGGCTAAATTCGCAATCGTTCTAAAGAAAGTTGAGCAGCGTGAACTGCCAGAATTTACTGAAGAGTTCGTTAAGCGTTTCGGTATTGCTGACGGTTCAGTAGACGGTCTGCGTGCAGAAGTTCGTAAAAACATGGAACGTGAGCTGAAAAATGCAGTTCGTAACCGTGTTAAAGCGCAAGTTCTGGAAGGTCTGGTTAACGCTAACGAAATCGAAGTCCCAGCAGCAGTTGTTGATGGTGAAATCGATGTTCTGCGTCGTCAAGCTGCACAGCGTTTTGGTGGCAACGAAAAACAAGCGATGGAATTACCACGTGAACTGTTCGAAGAACAAGCTAAACGTCGCGTAATTGTTGGTTTGCTGTTAGGCGAAGTTATCCGTACTAACGAGCTGAAAGCTGACGAAGATCGCGTTAAAGCGCTGATCGAAGACATGGCTTCTGCTTACGAAGATCCATCAGAAGTTATCGAATACTACAGCAAAAATGAAGAGCTGATGAACAGTGTTCGTAACTTAGCGTTAGAAGAGCAAGCTGTAGAAACTATTCTGGCAGCGGCTAAAGTAACTGAAAAAGAAACTAACTTTACTGAGCTGATGAACCAAGTTCAAGCTGGTTAATTTTTCTTTTTAGCAGTACAAAGTAAAACCCGTGGTGTTTCACTGCGGGTTTTTTGTCAATTAGCGTCGTAATATTTAGACTTTGTGCAAATCATCTTGAAAATTACATTTAAACCCTAATTATAATAAGAGTTATCAAGATATTGTTTGCTGGATGATAAGGGTATTTTTGTGTGGAGCGTGGTTTTCAACAGCATAAAACCGTGTAACGAGATAGACTTGTGTTAAACTCTTTAACAGAGCGTCTTGCCTATCGCAGTGTTTTCAACTGTATTCTGGCTTAATTCTTTAGCTGCTTTTTAACCAAAATTTAAAAAAGTGACTAAAATAATGAAGTAAGCGAAGAGCATAAGCAGGCAGACACAACTAACTTCGAAAGAGTGTTTTTTTAGAAATATTGTTTGTAGCACGATCCCTGCCCAAAATGGCGGACAGACAGCAAATTAGGCGCAAGCACCAGAAAGTTTTTAATAGGAGATTTCGATGTCACATTTTGGCGGTCAGGAGCAGTTAGCATCCCAAATGGCACTAGTGCCAATGGTTATCGAGCAAACCTCTCGAGGTGAGCGCTCATATGATATTTATTCACGTCTATTAAAAGAACGTATTATCTTCCTGACAGGTCAGGTGGAAGATCATATGGCGAACTTAATTGTCGCTCAAATGCTATTTCTTGAAGCAGAAAACCCAGAGAAAGATATTCAACTTTATATCAACTCACCTGGTGGAGTGATCACTGCAGGAATGTCAATCTATGACACCATGCAATTTATTAAACCTGATGTTAGCACTATCTGTATGGGGCAAGCGTGCTCAATGGGTGCGTTCTTATTAACCGCAGGTACAAAAGGTAAGCGTTTCTGCTTGCCAAACTCTCGTGTCATGATCCACCAACCATTAGGTGGCTATCAAGGACAAGCGACAGACATTGAAATTCACGCTCAAGAAATTTTGAAAGTGAAATCGCGTATGAATGAATTGATGGCTCAACATACAGGTAAAACCATCGAAGAAATTAGCCGCGACACAGAGCGTGACCGTTTCTTATCAGCAAATGAAGCCAAAGAATATGGTCTGGTTGATAATATTTATACCAGCCGTTAATTTGCGAATATTTTGATATAATTAATTTATATCCAAAAGGTTTTGAAAATTTCTTGCCTTGTTTTACTGCGGAAGTTAGATAAAACAAGGCATTATAAATATAAGTGAGGTCTACTGATGACAGATAAACGCAAAGAAGGGGCAGGTAAATTACTGTACTGTTCTTTCTGCGGAAAAAGTCAGCATGAAGTACGTAAGCTGATTGCCGGTCCGTCAGTCTATATTTGTGATGAATGCGTGGATTTATGCCTCGACATCATTCGTGAAGAGATAAAAGAACTTGCTCCGCATCGCGAGCGTAGTGAATTGCCAACTCCCCACGAAATCAGACAGCATCTTGACGACTACGTTATTGGTCAAGAAAAAGCGAAAAAAGTGTTAGCGGTTGCTGTTTATAACCACTACAAACGCCTACGCAATGGTGATAAAACCAGCGATGGTGTTGAATTAGGCAAAAGTAACATTCTGCTAATTGGCCCGACGGGTAGTGGTAAAACGTTATTAGCGGAAACGTTAGCTCGCTATTTAGATGTGCCATTCACTATGGCGGATGCGACCACATTAACTGAAGCGGGTTACGTGGGTGAAGACGTTGAAAATATCATCCAGAAGCTGCTACAAAAATGTGATTATGATGTTGAGAAAGCTCAACGTGGTATCGTCTATATCGATGAAATTGATAAAATTTCTCGTAAATCTGATAACCCATCCATCACCCGTGATGTATCAGGTGAGGGGGTGCAACAAGCATTACTGAAACTGATTGAAGGCACTGTAGCTGCGGTTCCGCCGCAAGGTGGTCGTAAGCATCCGCAACAAGAGTTCTTACAGGTTGATACCTCGAAAATTCTGTTTATCTGTGGTGGTGCATTTGCAGGGTTGGATAAGGTTATTGGCCAACGTCTGAATACTCGTTCAGGGATTGGCTTTGCTGCGCAAGTTAAAGGGGAATCTGAGAAGGCAACTGAAGGTGAATTACTCACTCAAGCGGAGCCTGAAGATCTCATTAAATTTGGTTTGATTCCTGAGTTTATCGGTCGTTTACCTGTGGTTGCCACATTGACTGAACTGAGTGAAGAAGCACTGATTCAGATCTTAAAAGAGCCGAAAAACGCATTGACTAAACAGTACCAAGCCCTGTTTAACCTCGAAGGTACTGAATTAGAGTTTCGTGAAGAGGCATTAACGGCGATAGCGAAAAAAGCGATGGCACGTAAAACAGGTGCTCGTGGCTTACGTTCAATCGTCGAAGCAGCTCTACTTAATACCATGTACGATCTACCTTCAATGAGTGATGTTGAAAAAGTAGTTGTAGATGAAAATGTGATTAATGAACAGTCAGAACCGCTGTTAATCTACAGCAAACCGGATGCCCAAGCTTCTGGCGATAATTAACTTCTCGTCTGTGTTCAATAAGTAATCAAACAAAATGAGGGGGAACCCTCATTTTGTTTTTTATGTTTAACTAACCATTGAATGCTAAAATCTTGTCCCCATATAGTTTATATTCTTAGTTGTGGTTTCCTTATTTTGAAAGAGCACTGTTTATATCGCAGTGTTTTACAAGAATTTTTTCTGTTATAAGCAGAAACCCTTAACTGGCGTGTGCTAAACGAAGAGAGAGCTTTATGAATCCAGAGCGTTCCGAACGCATTGAAATACCAGTATTGCCTCTGCGTGATGTAGTGGTGTACCCACATATGGTGATCCCACTGTTTGTTGGACGTGAAAAATCCATTCACAGTCTGGAAGCAGCAATGGATCATGATAAGCAAGTGATGCTGGTTGCGCAAAAAGAAGCCTCAACCGATGAGCCTGGGGTGAATGATTTATTTACTGTTGGGACAATTGCATCTGTGATCCAGATGCTGAAACTACCTGACGGTACCGTTAAAGTACTCGTTGAAGGACTACGTCGTGCCCGCATTACTAGCCTGACTGATAATGGCGAGTATTTCTTAGCACAAGCTGAATATTTAGCGAATGATAGTGCGAAAGAAGCTATCTACGATGACGAGTCAAAAGAGTCTAGCACTACGGAATTGGTTGACGAAAAAGAGCAAGAAGTTTTATATCGCACTATTGTTAGCCAGTTCGAAAGCTACATCAAACTGAACAAAAAAATTCCACCTGAAGTTTTGACTTCACTGCATGCTATTGAGCAAGACCAGCTAGATAAACTGGCTGATACGATTGCTTCACACATGCCGTTAAAACTGGCAGATAAGCAGCGCGTTTTAGAAATGGCAAACATTGCTGAGCGTGTTGAGTTCCTGATGGCAATGATGGAATCAGAAACTGAACTACTGCAAGTTGAAAAACGCATTCGCAACCGCGTGAAAAAACAGATGGAAAAAAGCCAGCGCGAGTACTATTTGAATGAGCAAATGAAAGCGATTCAAAAAGAACTTGGCGAAATGGATGATGCTCCAGATGAAAACGAATCGCTGAAACGCAAAATCGAAGAAGCGAAAATGCCAAAAGAGGCGCAAGAAAAAGCCGAAGCTGAATTGCAGAAGCTGAAAATGATGTCTCCAATGTCAGCGGAAGCGACTGTGGTTCGTAGCTACATTGATTGGATGGTTCAGGTTCCGTGGCATAAGCGCAGCAAAGTCAAAAAAGATTTAGTGAAAGCGCAAGAAGTGCTCGACACAGACCACTATGGTTTAGAGCGCGTTAAAGACCGTATCCTTGAATACCTCGCGGTTCAAAGCCGTGTCAGTAAAATCAAAGGGCCAATCTTATGCTTAGTTGGGCCTCCAGGGGTTGGTAAAACGTCACTGGGACAATCTATCGCGAAAGCAACAGGGCGTGAATATACCCGTATGGCTCTTGGTGGGGTTCGTGACGAAGCGGAAATTCGTGGTCACCGCCGTACTTATATTGGTTCAATGCCGGGTAAACTTATCCAGAAAATGGCGAAAGTTGGGGTTAAAAACCCACTGTTTTTACTGGATGAAATCGACAAAATGTCTTCAGATATGCGAGGGGACCCTGCATCAGCACTGTTAGAAGTGTTAGATCCAGAGCAAAACGTTGCATTCAACGACCATTATCTGGAAGTTGATTATGATCTGTCTGACGTAATGTTTGTGGCAACATCGAACTCGATGAATATTCCGGCTCCATTGTTAGACCGTATGGAAGTGATCCGTCTGTCTGGTTATACCGAAGACGAAAAACTGAATATTGCGAAGAGACATCTATTATCCAAGCAAATCGAGCGTAACGCCTTGAAAAAAGGTGAGTTATCTATCGATGATGGCGCAATTATGAGCATCATTCGTTACTACACTCGTGAAGCCGGCGTGCGTAGTTTAGAGCGTGAAATTTCTAAGCTGTGTCGTAAAGCGGTGAAAGCGCTGCTGATGGATAAAAAACTGAAGCATATTGAAATCACGGCAGATAATCTAAAAGACTACTTAGGTGTTCGTCGCTTTGATTATGGTCATGCGGATACGGAAAACCGTGTAGGGCAAGTCACTGGTTTAGCATGGACTGAAGTTGGTGGTGACTTACTTACCATCGAAACTGCCTGTGTACCGGGTAAAGGTAAGCTAACTTACACCGGTTCTCTGGGTGAAGTCATGCAAGAGTCAATTCAAACAGCATTGACTGTGGTACGTGCTCGTGCAGAAAAACTGGGTATTAACGGTGACTTCTATGAAAAACGTGATATCCACGTTCACGTACCAGAAGGCGCAACCCCGAAAGATGGCCCAAGTGCAGGTATCGCAATGTCAACGGCACTGGTTTCTTGCTTAACGGGCAACCCTGTCAAAGCGGATGTAGCGATGACCGGTGAAATTACATTACGTGGGTTAGTATTACCCATTGGCGGGCTGAAAGAAAAGTTACTGGCAGCTCATCGTGGTGGTATTAAAACGGTTCTTATCCCTGATGATAACAAACGTGATTTAGAAGAAATCCCTCAGAATGTGATTGCTGATTTGCAAATCCATCCTGTTAAGACAATTGAAGAAGTCCTCTCATTAGCATTAGTCAATCCTCCTTTTGGGGCTGAAGTGGTCCAAAAGAAAGCTAAAAGAGTGAGCTGAATCAAGAAGTTTGTATAAAATTAAGGCTGACAACTAATTTAGGGCTTGTCAGCCTTTTTTTTCGTCGCTACTTTAGCGAAGATTCTGATAATGGTTAGCGTGCTATCTGTTTTCTTGCCATTAATATTTAGGATTGATATAACGGCTGCATCGTTAATTAACTATACTTAGTAATGTTAACTATACTGTAGTTGGTTAATTAACCGATAAAGTCAAAACTAATATGGGGATGATAATAGTGAATAAGTCTCAACTGATTGAAAAAATCGCTGCAGAAGCAAATATTTCTAAAGCAGCAGCAGGTCGCGTAGTCGACGCTTTCGTTGCTTCTGTAACGAAGTCTCTGAGCAAAGGTGATGATGTTACTTTAGTTGGTTTTGGTACTTTTAATGTACGTCAACGCGCAGCACGTACAGGTCGTAACCCGCAGACAGGTAAAGAAATTAAAATTGCTGCGGCAAAAGTTCCTGCATTCCGTGCAGGTAAAGGTCTTAAAGACGCTGTTAACGGTTAATTGAGTTTAGTTTCGTCTTTCACGCATTTTTGCGAAAACTCAAACTGACGTAATGTCTTTAATCAGCTAATATATAAGCGCGCCATGGAAATGGTGCGCTTTTTTTTCTATCTGAGTTAAAATTAGCGTAATATTAAGAAATTCAACAAAGCAAAGCGGAGTTAAGCCTTTTTATGATGGAAGATCTACGCACGAAGGCGAACAGTCCTTTTATTAAAGTGTTGTTAGCTATTATTATCTTGTCATTCGTGCTGACAGGTGTTGCTGGCTATGTGATTGGTGGCTCAAATAATAATGCTGCTGAAGTCAATGGACAGCCAATAAGCAAGGAACAATTACAGCAAGCTTTCCAGCAAGAGCGCCAGTCATTACAAGATTACTTAGGAGATAAATTCTCTGAAGTTGCAAGTAATGACAACTACATGAAAGAGCTGCGTACCCAAGCTTTGAATAACTTAATCAATAATCAGTTGATTAATCAATACGCTAATGAGTTACAACTCTCTGCTAGCGACCAACAAATTGAGCAAGCTATTTTTGCTATGCAAATTTTCCAAACGAATGGGAATTTTGATAGTGAAAAATACCGCGAAATTTTAAAACGTTACAATATTAATGCAGATGATTTTGCGGCACAAATTCGCCAAGATTTAGTTCGCGCGCAATTAGGTAAATCGTTCACCGGAACAGAATTTGCACTGCCTTCAGAAGTAAAAGCGTATGCAGAACTGTTTATGCAAGAGCGTGAAGTCCGCACGGCAAGCTTGTCGTTAGCTGCGCTAGAAGCTAAACAAACTGTTTCTGAAGATGAATTAAAAGCGTATTACGCGGCAAATCAAAACAGCTTCATTTCACCTGAACAAGTTCAAGTAAGCTATGTAGAAATGGATGCGGCATCTATGCCAAAAGCATCCGTGACGGCTGAAGAAGTGAAAGCTTATTATGATGAAAATCTAAAGAATTTCACGAAAGCGGAACAAAAGCTGTATAGCATGATTCAAGTGGCATCAGAAAAAGATGCGCAAGCTATAGAAGCCGAGCTGAAAGGTGGTGCTGATTTCGCAACTTTAGCCACAGAAAAATCTACAGATAAATTCAGTGCAGGCAACAAAGGCGTGATTGGTTGGATGGAAGCAACTTCTACACCAAGCGAAATTATCAGTGCAAATTTAACCGAGAAGGGTCAAGTTTCAGCACCGATCAAAGTTCAAGATAATTATGTTTTATTCCGTTTAGATGACGTTAAGCCAGAAGCGATTAAGCCTTTTGATGATGTTAAATCGAGTCTTGAAACTAGCTTAATCCAAGATAAAAGCGTCAAACAATTTTACGATTTACAACAGAAAGTGAGTGAAGCTGCGACTAATGACAATGAATCATTAGCATCAGTAGAAAGCATTTCTGGCTTGAAAGTTGCAACTACTGGTTGGTTTGATCGTCAAAACCCACCAGCACAACTGAATTTCCCGAAAGTCATTAACGAAGTTTTCAGCGACCGTTTAGTCGATAAAAAAGGCGCAACAGGTATCAACTCTGACGTGATAAACGTTGAAGGGGATCGTGCATTTGTCCTGCGTGTGACAGATTATAAAGCGGAATCAACAGAGCCATTCGAAACAGTAAAAGCGGATATCGAAGCATTAGTTAAGCGTCAGAAAGCGTCTGCACAATTAAAAGCGAATGGTGAAAAATTACTGGCAGAGTTACAAGCAGGTAAAGGTGATGAAGCATTGAAAGCTGCAGACACTCAGTTTGGTGCTGTTCAAACAGTTTCATTCCTGGCACCTGCAACGGATGTGACTGACGTTGCGATGAAGATGACTCCGCCAACTGACGGTAAACCAACTTATGCAATCGCTTATGACCAAAAAGATAATTTGTTAATTGTTCAATTAGATAAAGTGACTTTAGGCCAGCCAACTGCTGATGAGCTGAGCCAGTTATCTAACGAATATCGTGGTGCAATGAGCTCAGCGGTGAATGAAGCATTAATGCTGAATTTACGCGCGAATGCAAAAATTGAAGTGCAAAGCTTAGAATAAGTTATTTGCATGGAATAATTGCGAAGCGCTTCGCAACTAAGATTGTAATATCTGTAATAAAAGGCCACCCATTGGGTGGCCTTTCGCATTGTATAAAGCGAAGAAAAGTTTTTGGAAAAATTCTCTGGCATTGTGATGTCTCAATACACATAGGAGAACAATGATGAAATGGAATAAAAGCATTAAACAAGGACTAGGGACAGCGTTAATGATGGCAATGTTATGCCCTTTATCTGCATTTGCAGCAGTCAAAAAAGCAGAAACTGAAAAACCAGTAGCAACGATAGTGCAGCCTCAAAATAGTGATGAAGTAAAAAATGTGGTGAGTTTAGCATCCCCAGACCAAGTGAATATTAATCAAGCCACTGCTGAGGAATTAGCGAGGAAACTCAATGGGATTGGTAAACAGAAAGCTCAGGCTATTGTGGAATATCGAGAAAAATACGGCACTTTTAATACCGTGGAAAATATCCTAGAAGTACAGGGAATTGGCCCTGCATTTTTAGAGAAAAATCGTAATAAACTCGTCCTATAAGTAAAAATAGCCCACTTTCAACGTGGGCTATTTTTTAGGAAATAGAAAGTGGCGTTATGAGATTAAAAACAAATTATGGGTAATACTTGTGCTATGAAATTTGATTTAACGCGCGAATATGAGAGCCAAGTCTGATTAGTGATATTTTTTAAGCAGCTCTTTCAAATATTTGTTATTTTTATGTTATCAAATAATTCAACTGGTCGGAGTAGTTATGGCGATACACATAAAAGTGCTCGGTTATCACATTGATGTCTTTCAGCATGTCAATAACGCTCGGTACTTAGAGTTTTATGAAGCGGATAGATGGGATTGGATGGGCAAAGATAATCTTATTGAATGGGCTATCCAGCATCGAATCGTTATGGCAGCGGTGAATATTAATGTTAACTATTTCCAAGCAGTCGGGTTGGGCGATGAGCTAACCGTTATTTCACGAATGGATAAAATTGGCGTGAAGAGTGCTGTTTGTTACCAACAAATTATTCGCCATCGTAATGGCATAGATGAAGTGGTATCTGATGCGTACGTCACGTTTGTCTTCATTGATGGTAAAGCCAATAAAGCCATGGTGATTGAGGATGAACTTCGCGAAAAAATTGAGTCACTGAAAAACAAAACAGATGCTTTTATCGAAGTATAGCCAACCAGGAAACACGAATCATGGCTGGCTTTTAGAATTACTTCATTGCATTGAGTTGTTTGAGTAATGAATCCATAACGGCATGTTTATTATTGAGGTAATAATTCAAGCCTTTACTGCGTAAATGGCATGCGGCGCATTCGGAACAGCCATCACCTGGAATACCATTGTAGCAAGTGAGAGTTTGAGTGCGGATAGTCTCAAGGTGCCCATAGTAGTCAGCAAGAGCCCATGTTTGTGCTTTGTCTAACCACATAAGTGGTGTTTCGAAGCGAATATCTTTTGCTAGGCCTAGGCTAACCGCATGATTGAGCGCTTTGACAAACTCATCACGGCAATCAGGGTAACCTGAAAAGTCGGTTTCACAGACACCGGTGATCACTGCTTCTGCTTGTACTTGGTATGCATAGATAGCGGCGAGTGTTAGGAATAGAATATTACGTCCGGGTACAAAAGTACTTGGTAACCCGCTGGCTTCGCTTTCTTCATAGTCAGGAACCGGAATGTTATCACGGGTTAAGCTACTAACCGCTAACTCATTGAGTAGGGTGACATCGAGAACTTTATGCGCTTTTGCCCCTAATTGTTGGCTAAGCTTTTGTGCAATATCGATTTCTAAGTGGTGGCGCTGACCATAATCAAAGGTGACACAATGAACCTCATCATAATGTTTGAGTGCTTGAATTAGGCAGGTTGTTGAGTCTTGTCCTCCGCTGAAGACAACAACAGCACGTTTCATGAGTCTCTCCTAAGATTAAATAATGAGGATATTAATTTAGCTCTATGTTAACGAGCCAAGAGGGGAATGAACAGTCTGTTTTTGTACCTCAGCCTCTAAATTAAGCAATTTATGCTATGTTTCGGTTATTTATGCAAATTTATTCTACAATACTAGCAATTCGTAACAGCTTTATTATTTCATCATGATAGAATTTTGCTGATAACAGGATTTGTTCAGGGGCTCAACATGCTGGATAAAATAGATAAAAAATTACTTGGCTTATTACAAAATGACAGCAGTTTATCATTAAACTCATTAGCAGAAGCCGTCAATTTAACCTCGACACCATGCTGGAAGCGACTCAAACGGTTAGAAGACGAAGGATATATTCGAGGACGAGTCACGCTATTAGATGGCGAAAAACTGGGATTGGGATTGACGGTGATTGTCATGATCAAAACCCAACAACATAATAGCGAATGGTATGCGCAATTTGTTTCATTTGTGGAAAAACTGCCGGAAGTTTTAGTGTTTTATCGCATGGCCGGTGAGTATGACTATCTGATGCAAGTCGAAGTTCATGATATGAAATCCTATGATCTATTTTATAAGAAATTGGTCAATGGCGTTCATGGTTTAATTGATGTAACCTCCAGTTTTGCAATGGAAAAAATTAAATATACAACCGTGTTGCCAATCCCTGACTAATCAACAAGTCATATATTAGCGGAAGAGCACAAAGTTTCTAATAATAAAGTAAGCAGTCTCTAACATCATTCAAGGCAGTAATACGTGCGATTATTTTCACAGTTACGTTGGTATTTTATAAGCGAATGGCGTCGCTATGTTGGCGCTATTTGTTTTCTTGTGGTCATTGCTATTTTACAAATTATCCCACCACGCTTTGTGGGTGTGATAGTGGATGGTATTAGTAAAGGATCGATGACTAATCAACAACTTGTGACGTACGTATTATCCATGCTCGGAATTGCTTTAACCGTTTATGGGTTACGCTATGTTTGGCGTTTATGGCTATTTGGCGCTTCCTACAAATTGGCCGTCCGGTTAAGACAACAAATTTATCAGCAGCTTAGCTTACAAAATCAGCCATTTTATTTGAAATATCGCACGGGAGACCTCATCGCTCGTACCACGAATGATGTGGATCGTGTGGTATTTGCCGCAGGCGAAGGCGTCTTAACTCTTGTTGACTCCTTAGTGATGGGATGTGCCGTCCTGATCATGATGAGTATCGAAATAAGTTGGCAGCTCACACTCCTGGCATTGATCCCTATGCCCATTATGGCACTAGTCATTAAACGTTATGGTGACCAGCTTCATCACCGCTTTAAACATGCTCAAGGTGCTTTCTCATCGTTAAATAACCATGCACAAGAGAGCCTAACCAGTATTAGAATGATCAAAGCATTTGGTCTTGAAGCCCATCAATCCAATCAATTTGAGCAAGTTGCTACTGAGGCTGGACGCAGGAATATGCATGTAGCGAAGATTGATGCTCGTTTTGACCCAACTATTTTTATGGCGATTGGAATGGCAAACTTATTAGCCATCGCGGGTGGAAGCTGGATGGTGTTGAATGACACATTAACCCTTGGAGAGCTCACCAGCTTTGTTATGTATTTAGGGCTGATGATCTGGCCGATGCTAGCCCTTGCATGGATGTTTAACATTGTTGAACGAGGAAGTGCAGCGTATAGCCGGATTTTAAGCTTATTAGACGAGCCATTAGCGATTAAAGATGGTAGCCAAAGTTTACTTGCGGAAAAAGGCGAGTTAAACGTCAATATCAGAACATTTTCGTATCCCGAAACTCAGCGCCATGCTTTGCATGATATCCAGTTCAACGTAAAACCAGGGAGCTTCCTTGGGTTATGTGGGCCAACGGGATCTGGGAAATCCACATTAATTACTGTGCTACAACGCCATTTTGATGTGAATGAAGGTGAGATTATTTATCAAAATAAATCACTGACAGATATTCGACTCGATGAGTGGCGGGCAAGGTTATCAATAGTGAATCAGTCTCCATTCCTATTTTCTGATTCGGTCGCAAACAATATCGCTCTTGGGCAGCCAAATGCAACAATGGAGCAAATAGAAGAAGCGGCTCGAGTTGCTTGTGTACATGAAGACATTTTACGTCTACCGGAAGGGTATCAAACCCAAGTGGGAGAGCGCGGTGTGATGCTCTCTGGTGGGCAAAAACAGCGAATTTCCATTGCACGGGCGATTTTACAAAATGCTGAAATTCTTGTTTTGGATGATGCGTTATCTGCAGTTGATGGGCAGACAGAGCACACCATATTGCAGAATTTGTCTCGTTGGAGACAGGGAAGAACGTTGATCATTAGCGCCCATCGTCTATCAGCTTTAGTGGATGCTGATAATATTCTTGTGCTATATCATGGTGGCATAGTTGCCAAAGGCACTCATAAAGTACTTTCCCAGCAATCTGGTTGGTACAGCGATATGTATCATTATCAGCAAATTGAAGCCGCTTTGGACGGTGATTTATGAGCCAGAGAAAGCCGCTTTGGCCTGCATTAAAACGCTTATTATCATACGGTAAACCTTACCGCGGTACCATGGGGGTGGCAATTGTTATGCTATGGTTGGCTGCTGCCGCAGAAGTTAGTGGGCCATTACTGATTAGCTACTTTATTGACAATATGGTGGCGAAAAAACAGATTATTATGCCACTGACGTTGTATATGGTGATTGGATTTATTGCGCTGCAAATCATTGCTGCGCTTCTTCACTACCATCAAAAAATTCTGTTTAATCAAGCCTCTGTTGGCGTGGTGCAAAATCTACGAACAGATGTGATGAATGCGGCTCTGCGCCAGCCATTAAGTGCTTTTGATAAGCAACCAGTTGGGCAAATTATTTCTCGTGTCACCAACGACACAGAAGTGATCAAAGATCTGTTTGTCATGGTTGTACCAACTATCTTTCGCAGTTTGGCATTAATTTGTGCCATGCTCGTCGCCATGTTTTCTTTAGAGTGGCGAATGGCATCCATTGCGGTGCTCATTTTCCCTGCGGTTTTGATCGTAATGCTGATTTATCAGCGGCTTAGTACACCAATTGTACGCCGTGTTCGGGCGTATTTGGCAGATATTAATAATGGTTTCAATGAAGTCATTAATGGTATGACGGTTATCCAGCAATTTTTACAGCAAGCCAGATTTGGCAAAAAAATGTTGGAAGCAAGTGAAGACCACTATCATTCCCGAATGAAAGCATTGAAGTTAGATGGGTTACTACTCAGGCCACTACTGAGTTTGTTCTCTGCCTGTGTGCTATGTGGGCTATTGTTACTATTTGGATTTGACGGTACCAGCACTGTTGGTGTCGGGGTTCTGTATGTTTTCATTAACTATTTAGGTCGTTTAAACGAGCCGTTAATCGAGCTGACATCTCAGCAGTCCATGTTGCAGCAAGCGGTTGTATCCGGTGAACGTGTTTTTGAGTTGATGGATAGTCCACAACAAGGCTATGGCGAAAATGT
The DNA here is from genome assembly GCF_020271745.1 of Providencia alcalifaciens. NCBI lineage: Bacteria > Pseudomonadati > Pseudomonadota > Gammaproteobacteria > Enterobacterales > Morganellaceae > Providencia > Providencia alcalifaciens. The sequence continues at coordinate 2,322,860 of NZ_CP084296.1, forward strand.
TGCGCCATTACAGGGCGGGGCAATTGAGATCAAACACCTCTCTTTTGCTTATCGAGATGATAAAAAAGTCCTTGATGATATTAATTTATCCGTTCCAGAACATCATTTCGTGGCACTCGTTGGGCACACAGGAAGTGGAAAAAGTACCATTGCAAACTTAGTCATGGGGTATTACCCATGGCAGGAAGGGGAAATTTTACTGGATGGACGGGATTTAAATTCACTTTCCCATCAAGTATTACGAAATGGTATTGCTATGGTTCAGCAGGATCCTGTGGTACTCGCTGCTTCATTCTTTGATAACGTGGCACTAGGACGCGATGTTTCTCAAGAAAAAGTGTGGGAAGTCCTTGAAACCGTACAATTAGCTCAGCATGTTCGTGAATTGCCAGATGGATTGGATTCATTGTTAGGTGAGCAAGGAAACACTTTATCCGTTGGGCAACGACAGTTATTGGCGATGGCGCGGGTGCTCGTCGTAACACCGAAAATTCTGATATTGGATGAAGCGACCGCGAATATAGACTCTGGCACTGAGCAGGCCATCCAAAAGGCGTTACGAGTTATTCGTCGAAACACTACGCTGGTGGTAATCGCTCATCGCTTATCAACGATTGTGGATGCTGATCAAGTTGTTGTTCTTCATAGAGGAATGATCGTTGAGCAAGGAAATCATGCTGAACTTCTCCAGCAGGAAGGACGCTATTACCAGATGTATCAATTACAACAAGTGGGCGAGTCATTGAATTCTCGTGATGAAGCCGTAGCGGAAGCATTATTAGATTAGTTAGTGCTTACTGACATATATGTTGAATTGACAAACGGATAAGGTTGCCCAGCAAGAAAAGCCTCACAATTAGGACCTCTATAAAGTTGAGGCTTTCTTACCTAAAAGTAAGTAATAACTTACTTTTTTTGGACTGATATAAATCAGGAAGTTATCGCGGTTTTCTCTTACGAATGACCCCTTCTTGTACCGTTGTTGCCACTAAATCCCCTTGCTGATTATAAATTTGCCCTTTCACAAAGCCACGCCCACCAGAAGCAGAAGGGCTTTCAATGGCATAAAGTAGCCATTCATCGAGGCGATAAGGGCGATGGAACCACATTGAATGGTCAATCGTTGCCACTTGTAAATCACGTTCCATGAACCCACGTCCATGAGGCTGTAATGCAGCAGGAAGGAAATTGTAATCCGATGCGTAGCCTAACAAGTAGTCATGCAACTCTGGTGTCTTGGGTAGCTCTCCTTTCGCCTTAAACCAAATATAGCGAAAGGGTTCTTGAGGTGCGCTATCAAACGGGCTATAGAATTGTATTGGGCGAAACTCGAAAGGATTAGGACGCAGTGCATATTTTTTGACAGCATCGGGGAGCTGGTCTGCGATGCGTTGAATAATTTCATCTTGTGAAATCAATTGCTCTGGTGCAGGGACATCGGGCATTAAATTTTGATGGTTAAATCCATCTTCTTGTTCTTGAAATGAGGCTGTCATGAAGAAGATCGGTTTACCATTTTGAATGGCGCTAATCCGACGTGTACTAAAGCTGCCGCCATCACGTAAAATTTCTACATCGTAGACAATCGGTTTTTGGCTGTCTCCTGGACGCAGAAAATAGCTATGAAATGAGGTTATGATGCGATCTTCTGGGGTGGTTTGTTTCGCTGCATACATGGCTTGTCCAACAACCTGCCCACCAAAAACTTGTGGCAAACCAAGATCTTCACTTTGTCCCCGAAAAATACCTTCTTCAATTTTTTCGAGTTTTATTAGGCTAATTAAGTTTTGTAATTCTGTGCTCATAGTTACCTTGAAGACGGTTAAAAAATATCAGATGCAGCTATTTTCCCATTAATTCACAAAAATAGGTAGGCAGTTTGTGTACGGATTAATTGACAGCCGTTTTTGGTTACAATTTGAAATATAATTTCATTATTTAATTTGTATTAGATATAATTTTCTAAGTTTAGATAAACTCTAATATATCAAGAATAATCATATTAAAATGTCTAATTAAATCAAAACATTACAGGTAATCATAATGACATTCTATCGCTACATGATTAGTTCGTTGATACTTATTTTCTTAGTAGGGTGTGAAGGGAACAACGCCAATCCCCCTGAAAAAAGGGTAAAAGGGAAAAGTAATCACGAAAATCAGCAGGTAGATATTGGTACGATCAGCGGAAATATCCTGATTGCTAAAAACAAAGGATTATCTGAAAACCTAGACATTACGGTCACCATGGTAGATAACTCATTTGTTGAGCTGCCAGCGCTGATATTATCTCAAAGGCACTATACTAACTTGAACAATCAAGTGACGCTCCCGTACCAGTTGACATACCACAAAAATGAAATAAGAAACCAAGCTAAAATCACGGTTAGTGCGACGTTACACGCCGATGGAAAATTAGTCTATATTACAGAATCGTCGACCGAAGTGATCAATAATGGCATGGTTGAAAATATTGATTTACTTCTGGTTCCTGCTAACTAGCGGTTGCTTCTTATTCATAAATATTAATTCCTGCCAATATTTTTTGTTCATACTAATCTGTATTAAATAGCCTTCAGATTTTTGTGTAATAAAACAGCACTTGATCGCCACTTTCTTGCTATTTAACTATCTATCAAGCATAATGCCCGTGCTTTGAAAGAAGCAATCAATGGGGGCTCTGTTGGTTCTCCCGCAACGCTAACTTGTTAACTAGGTCAGGTCCGGAAGGAAGCAGCCATAGCAGGGGTCGTGTGTGCCGGGATGTCGCTGGCAGGGCTCCCACCCAATATCAAGTTCCCTCTCAATCTTCATATCCTCATTTTCATCAATCAAATGCTCAGTAACAATAACTATTGTCTCTTGGCTATGCTTTCTTGTTATTATCGTGCTTGGCTTAATCTATTTTAATAATAAGAAATTGATTGCTATTCTTAATTGGTATTTACAATGGTTCAATTGATATTGAAATAGCTATTATCGCATGAAATGTTAAATTAATTGGGATTAGGGAAAGGTGAAAATAAAAGGATATAAAGAGGTTGTCAGTATTCGGTGAATACTAACTAAAATAAGTAAGGAATTTTCATTGAGCCGATAAAGTATTACCGGCTATAACCATTCACTATCTATGCGCGTAAATAAGTATTTATCTAACAAACTTCCAAACAGATGCTGGGATTTTATCGTAAAGTTTATTCATAGTGAGTTCGGCAAGACGATGATCTGCTGCAGAGTAAAATAACTCTAATTCATCATCAGATAACTCATACTTATTTTTTTCAATAACGCGCTCAAGTGTTTCAATAGTGGTGCATTTTCTTAAACGCATCAGATAATCGGATTTGGTCATAACGCCCTTTCTTTATGTGTCGATAACCTAAAATATACTATGGGATAGTGAAATTAAAGGTAAATGGTGATTCTATGTCTTACTTGTCAGGCATTTTAGATCATCATCGAGCACGGCGACAAGATTTTGATTCATACTTTCCCAGTCAATGATTTCGCTGAAAGTAATTACTGGGCTGCCAAATAAATTATATGTCTCGTCAAGATACTCTTCAACAAGAGAAATAACGAGATTTTCTTTTGGATACTTGATTTTGAATCGCCAGACAAAAGCTGCAATATGCTCAACGAGCTCATTGAGACTGATGCTTTGTGCCGAACTAAGATCATTTACCCAATGGGTGTTTGTTTTTAGTAAACTTGATATTGCGTCTCTATTCAAACTGTTACATAGATATTTTAATTCAGCTATATCATGTTTCTTGGGTGAGTATTCATCCATAATCACCTCCATGGGCGAATCTGACTTTTACTTTGCGTATTTTTGTATCAAAAATAATGCCATATCAACTAAATATAAGCATCTGTTTTCAATATAAAAAACATAGTTAGCATATTGATAAATATAAGATTATCACTAATTGAGAGAGTTTTTAGATTGTCACTAATATAAAAGTAATATTCAAATATAAACTGATTGCTCAGATTGCTTTCGCCACATCAATAATAATAGCACTTTTATTTCATAAGTCACCACCCAATAATGACTTTTTTAAGGTGGGAACCGTGAGGGGGGATTAGGAAAAATCGGGCTAATTATTTTTTCTATCACACTCTAATGAAGAATGTAAATGATATTGTGCGATTTCGGCTATTAAGTGTATTTAGATGTATGTTACCACTCAAATTGTGATCGAGACTAAGCCTAATTAAATAGCTTATTTCTAATCGTTGAATTTTATTTAATATAAAATCCCCTAAGGTTTAACCTTTATGAGGATTTTTGAAATATTTAATTTAAAGATATAAATTCAATGTAACACCTGGCTTTAAATCTGCCATTTTAACACCTGAGTTCCAACTCATCAGGTCGTTAAGTTTAATTCCATGGCGCTTAGCAATGCTGTAATAACTATCGCCTTTTCTGACTTTGTAGGTTCCACCTTTACGGTTATTGCTAGTGCTAGTCGGTGTCGTACCTGAAATTTTTAAAGTTTGTCCTGGAACGATATTAGCTTTCGCTGTTTTTAACCCATTTAGCTGTTGGATGTTCTTTGCCGTTGTATTGAATTTTTTAGCAATACTTGCGATAGATTCACCTTTGCGAACTTTATATCTAAAGGTTTTAGCTTGCTTTGAGTTCGCTTTTGCTGTCTGGATGTTACTGGCTGCGGCTTGAGCATAACGGTTTTGTGCTACGGCGTTACGAATATCATTTAATACGTCTTGATCCGTCAGTGAAACTTTTAGCTGCTCAGCTTTTGCAGTGGGCAACATAATATAATGCGGACCATTTGGCGACGTAACACCTCGGGTATAACCCGAATTATAGGTTTTAATGGATTCTTCCGTTAAACCTGTCAATTCAGCAGCTTGAGTCAATGTGATTTGTTGTCCCACATCAACTTGCGTTAACCCTCTACTCTTATTACTTTTCGGTAATCTGACTTGATAGCGTTCTGGTTGTCTTAAAACTTGGCTAAGCGCAAGGATCTTTGGAACATATTGTTTGGTTTCTTTCGGTAACTGAAGAGACCAAAAATCTGTTGGTAAGCCAGCAGCTTCATTCTTTTTAATCGCGTTTTGTACGCAACCTTCACCGCAGTTATAAGCAGCAAGTGTGAGCTCCCAATCGTGACCGAACATAATATTCAGATTTTCAAGGAGATCTAAAGCCGCTTTTGTGGATGTCACAACATCACGTCGCTCATCAACCCATTGTGTCTGTTTTAACCCATATGAGCGTGCAGTAATGGGAACGATTTGCCAAAGGCCCGCCGCTTGCGCAGGAGAAGTGGCTTTAGGATTATATGAACTTTCAATGACAGGAATTAAGGCTAATTCCATTGGTAAGCTACGATCATTGATTTCATCTACAATTAAGTACATGTAAGGCTCTGCTCTTACTGCCACATCATAGATAAAACTTTGTTTATTAGAGTAACTATTGGCCATTTCCCGAATTGTTGCGTTTTCGGGGATATCCATCTTCAGCTCACCACTAATATAACCCCAAAGGTCATGATCGACTTTAGAAACCTGTCTACTTGCTGCCTGGTTATGGGATGCAACAGAGTCAATTGAGTGGTTGGCTGAAGATTTTGGTTGCTTAACGGTGACTTTGGAAGTGCCTTGACAGCCCGCAAGCAAAACAATGGCGATGAGGGTCGCGATTATCTTCATTAGCTCAGTTTTTCTTTGTTTTTAATGTTTAAAAGTTGACCAGATAATACTGGCTTTAGCTGTTATTGACAATAATTATACATCAATATTCATCTTTTAATTGGCGTAATAATGTAAAAACTGCTCGTAATGATGGATTTGTCATATTAATGTTCAGTTTTTGTTGCAATTCAGGGTTATCGCACTGTAAAAAAATGTTGATGTTTTTCTCAGTTTTCAATGTACTAGGTACTGTTGCTTGCTGATTATTACGTAAAATTCTTACTTTTTCGGAATAATTTGTAATTGTCTCATTTTCAGGCCAAATATGATGAGCAAATTGTAAATTAGACTGCGTATATTCATGCGCACAGCAGATGAGAGTATCATCAGGAAGTGCTGCGATTTTTTGAATTGATTGATACATTTGCTCGGGAGTACCTTCGAAGATCCGTCCACAACCAGCTGAAAATAATGTATCACCACAAAATAGGTAAGGAGCTTGGTAAAAACCGATATGCCCAAGTGTATGGCCCGGGAGACCGATAACTTGAAAATTGAAGTCACCAATAGAGACGGAATCGCCATCACACACCAACTCTGTCGCACCTTTCACTAAGGTTTCTTGGGGACCAAATACGAGGAGTTTTGGATATTGAGCAATAATGTCTTTCACACCCTGAGTATGGTCGTTATGATGATGGGTGAGTAAAATTGCAACAGGGGTCAATTGGTTAGCCGTTAATATTGAGAGAACCGCCTCTGACTCAGCAGGGTCAACAATGATACATTGCTGGTTGTTTGCTAGTAGCCAAATGTAATTATCATTTAACGCTGGTACTCGAATTAACTCCATAATCAACCTCGATCCGATTTTTAAGGGGAATGTTATGAAACCTGCGCGTATTGAAGAAAAGATTCAAATGCCCGCCAGTTGGTCTGATATTCCTTTTGGTGAACACTATCGCCAAGCCTTGGAAGCCCAGTTAGCGCCTTGGTGGCAAAAAATTTTTGGTTTTCACCTGCTTAAATTAGGGCATTTGAGTACAGAAATCCACACTAAAGAGTGCATGATCCCTCATCAATTTACGCTAGGTGAAGATCCTCACGTATTTGATGTCGCGGCAAATCCGGAAGCTTTGCCTTTTGCGGATAAGACAATTGATGCTTGTTTAATGCCCCATTTGCTGGCCTATAGCCATGATCCGCATTGGATCTTGCGGGAAGTTGATCGGGTATTGCTCGATGATGGTTGGCTGATTTTATCGGGGTTTAACCCATTTAGCCTAGCAGGAATGGCCAAATTAGTGCCTATTTTGCGTAAGCAGCAGCCTTACTGTAGCCGCTTTTTCCCTTCTCTCCGGGTATTTGATTGGCTAGGGTTACTCAATTATGAGGTGCTATATCACCGAAATTGCCAAGTGCTTCCTTGGGCTTCATCGGAAAAACGGGTCAATAAACGTTGTGGTGGAATTGGTGTGATCAGCGTGATTGTTGCAAGAAAGCGGACATATCCATTAATGCCAACGCCCCTGAAATTTAAGCAGCCTAAGGTGAAAATTTCAACAGCGTTGGGTGCAACGAAAGAAATCAGTAAATCGAAGCAACTTCGTTAAATTTGAATCTGACTATTCTTGAGTAGGCTGGTAGCCTGTATCTTCTTTTGTTGGCGCATTGGCCGCGGCGCGAGCTAATTCATCACACTTTTCATTCTCCGCATGACCCGCATGACCTTTTACCCAGCGCCAATCGATGGTATGGCGCGTAATTGCTTGGTCGAGACGCTTCCAAAGATCCACATTGACCACTGGCGATTTATCCGCTTTTTTCCATTGGCGGCGTTTCCAATTGTGGATCCACTGAGTGATCCCTTGACGTACATATTGGCTATCGGTGGTCAGGATAATATCGCATGGTCGGGTAAGTGATTCTAAAGCAACGATTGCTGCGAGTAATTCCATACGATTATTGGTGGTGAGGAAAAAACCATCACTGAGTGTTTTCTCATGTTGCTGATAACGAAGTACGATACCGTATCCGCCGGGCCCTGGGTTGCCTAAACAAGACCCATCAGTGAAAATTTCTACCTGCTTTGTCATTTCTGTTACACTCTTCCTTATTCATCAACTTCTAGTTTGACACAAAAAAACATTATGAGCACGGCGATAACCCGACAAATTGTCCTCGATACTGAAACCACAGGTATGAACAAGCTTGGTGTTCATTATGAAGGGCACAATATCATTGAAATTGGTGCTGTAGAGGTGATTAATCGCCGCTTAACAGGACGCAATTTCCATGTGTACATCAAACCAGACCGTCTCGTTGACCCGGAAGCTTTCGAAGTCCACGGAATCAGTGATGAATTTTTGCAAGACAAACCAGTATTTGCTGATATAGCCGATGAGTTTATCGAATTTATTCGCGGTGCAGAACTCGTCATTCACAATGCGCCCTTCGATATCGGCTTTATGGACTACGAATTTCGTAAGCTTAACAGAGGAATTCCTCCAACTTCAGAATTCTGCACCATTACCGACAGCTTAGTATTAGCTCGCAAGATTTTCCCCGGTAAACGTAATAACTTAGATGCCTTATGTGATAGGTACCTTATCGATAACTCCAAGCGAACATTGCACGGAGCTTTACTCGATGCTGAGATCCTCTCTGACGTCTATTTAGCGATGACAGGGGGGCAAACCTCTCTTGCATTTTCAATGGACTCTGAATCCAGCAATACAGAGCAAGCCAATGAAATTCAACGTATTGAGCGCCCAGTCAGTGGATTAAAAATTATTTATGCTTCTGCAGAAGAAATTGCAGAGCATGAAGCCCGCTTAGATATCGTGGATAAAAAAGGGGGAAAGCCCTGTTTATGGCGGCAAACTGAGCAAGATGACGAAACGCTTCATTGAGGTCGACAATTTTGTAATCGGACAAGGCTAAAAACTGCTCAACTGTACGATTTTTCAAGAAAAAGAGTTGACTGTTATATCAAGTATTCGTAATATGCTTGGCGTTCCCAGTAGGGAACTTCGGAGCGGTAGTTCAGTTGGTTAGAATACCTGCCTGTCACGCAGGGGGTCGCGGGTTCGAGTCCCGTCCGTTCCGCCAATTTATTAAGCCCTGAGTCTTATGACTCGGGGCTTTTTTTTGCTTTAAAATCACCAACTACATGGTATTTCCTGCCTTTGGGTGCACATGCCTCGACTTGCACCCATTCTCACTCTTCCGAGGGCAGCTAGGTGGCTTATTACTGTCTATTCTGTTTACTGTACTCTTGCGATCATATTTATTTTCAAATGGTTTTTAGGAATGAGAATTAATCCTAAGAACGATAGATTGTTATTTTTTAATATTGAAATAGAAATTAGTAATGTATTTAAATTAATATTTATTTTTATTAACTAAGAATAATTCCTAGATAAATTAGGAATTATAAGAAAATATTCTTAGTTTTTATTCAAATTTGTTTTTTAAGCGAAATTATTAAAAATAATAGATGATATATATATCTAATTATGTGTTCTGACTATTTTGAAGGAGATTAAATGATAAGGGTGTTTAATTCGAATGCTATAAACCTATATTGTACACGCTGTGGGAGTATTCCATGATAATACGTTTTTTACTTGTATTAAGGTATTTTTGCCAGAATGTTAATAGATATTAATATGGTCTATAGACCCCTATTTTATAAAGGTTTTAACTCAGCTTTAAATCCTTTTCATTTATATATATATAGAATTTAAATTTTATTTTTATCAATTTTATGGTTTTTATTCTCACACACCATATGGGTTAGAAAAATAAATAATCTTTTAACATATCAATTTTATTAATAAAAACAATTCATTATGATTCAATTGGTAGAATAGCGACTAAAATTGATAGCATTTCTGCGGATTGGTAAAATCCAGAGGGGGGAAATTGACGCATATCAAATTTGAACGATATAATGCTGAAGTTTTCATCATGTAACAAAATGCTTCTGGTGCTCATTTTATGAGGTTGAATTGAAGCGAAAATAATTATGATTATTTTATTTTTAAGCTGGAAACTAAATGATTTCCAACTTTAGTATTTATTCAAATCACTTAAATATTTATTCTCTCTAATATTACATAGAGGGATTTTTCTTTGCATAAATTAAACACCATAGCGTTGAAAGGATTAATATGAAAAAGTTCACTGGCGTTGTAATGCTATTATGTATTGCAGCATTGACGGGTTGTGTTCGCAATGAAGGATTGCACGGATATAATAATGAAACATGGAAGAATAAGAATATTCTCAAAGAAAGCAAAGAAGTCGAAAGTAATAAAGCACTAGTTTCTTTCTATAGAATAGATAATCAAGTTGAAGGGAAAACAATTAATATATTTGTGAATAAACAGTACCTCACTTCATTAGAGCCTAATGCGACTAAACAAATTAAATTATGTTCAGGAAACAACAATTTTACTGCATATAAGACAGATGTTAGCGAGCGCTATAATACTAAGTTAAATGAAATCGATAATAAGCCACTAGAGCCTGGGAAATCTTATGCGTTCTTGGTCACTGAAAGCAATGGAACAGTATCATTAAAACCAATGACAGAAAAAGAAGTTAATGAATTTAAAGGAAATGTTAGTACTCAAGTTCATACTTTACCGCGCGTGGATGTAGCTCGAAGCTGCCAATAATTAATCCTATTTTAAACTAAATTTAATTCAATAAATAATTGTCCGATACGAGGCAATGGATAACTATGTCTATTAAAAAAATATCAATTAAAGTTAATAATAGCAAAGAGACGATTGAGCAATATTCTGTTACTGGTGGGGAAAACGGTGCAGGTAAATTAAAACAACCACTGCATATTAATGCACAAAAAGATGTAAACTATTTATTAATTGACGAGAGTACACAATTCGCACCAGAAAACATCGCGGTTAAGCGCGTTGATAAAAACCTTGTCATCGCATTTGAGGGCGGTGATGTAGAAAGCCCTGATTTAATTATTGAAAATTACTTTGCTGAGAATGGTGCCATTGGTTACCAAGAAGGCGATGCAAACCTCATTATTGGTCAATATGAAAATGGCCAATACTTCCCATATGTTCCTGAAAGTGCGGTAAAAGCAGATGCCATCAGCCAATTAGCGGACGGCCAAGCGGCTGGGCAAGCCATTGGTGGCGATGCATTACCACCATTGTGGGCATTTAACCCATGGTGGTTAGCTGCACTGGTTCCTCTTATCGGTATTCCGGCTGTTGCAATCAGTGGCGGCGGCGGTGGCGGCGGTCATTCTAAAGTTGTCGACCATGCACCTATTGCGGGTGATGATTCTGCACATGCAAAACATAATACGCCAGTTACGATCCATGTTACTGCGAACGACAGTGACGTTGATGGCGATTTAAATCCGAACTCTATCCGTATCGTCAAAGAAGGTTCTAAAGGAACCGTGACAATCGGTAAAGATGGAAACATTATTTACACCCCTAAAAAGGGTGAATATGGCGTAGATACCATCACTTACGTGGTAAAAGACCGCGCTGGCCACGAGTCGAATGTTGCGACCATCACCGTAAAAATTGATGCAGCACCAGAAGCGCAAGACGATTCTGCTGTGACCAAAGAATCTAAGCCTGTCACCATCGATATGGAAAACAACTACTCCGATAAAGACGGTGATGTTGACCATAACTCTTTAGCGATTAAAACCAATGGTGGCAAAGGTTTCGCGAAGTTTGTTAATGGCAAATTAGTGTACCAGCCGAATAAAGGCGAAGTGGGTACTGACACCATCACTTATACCGTGACAGATAAAAACGGTAACGTCTCTGAAGATGCGACAATCACCATCAACATCGATGCGCCGACGGTAGCAAACGACGATTCAGCCAAAGCCAACAAAGCCACGCCAGTTGAATTAGATGTTTTAGGTAATGATACCGATCTTGACGGTGATATTGACCCAACCACATTAGAAGTTGTGGGTGAACCAACCAAAGGCACCGTCAAAGTTGTTGATGGTAAGCTGGTGTACACCGCGAACCCAGATGCAACAGGCCAAGACACGATTACGTATTTAGTTAAAGATAAAAATGGCAACGTATCCAACAAAGCGACCGTGACCATTGATATCACTGAGCCGCCAGTCGCCAACGAAGATAAAGCCGATACTCGCCACAATACCCCAGTTGAAATTGATGTTACGGCGAACGACACCGATCTCGATGGCGATCTGGACAAAAACAGCGTGGTGATCACCCATCCGGGCACCAAAGGCACCGTGACCATCGGCGAAGATGGTAAGCTAATCTACACCCCGAATAAGGGTGAGCACGGCACGGACACCATCAAGTACACTATCAAAGACAAGAACGGCAACGTGTCGAATGAAGCGACCGTGACCATCACCATCGATGCACCGCCAGTAGCGGGCAATGATATTGCAGATACGCGTCATAATAAACCGGTGGAAATTGACATCACTGCGAACGACACCGATCTCGATGGCGATCTGGACAAAAACAACGTAGTGATCACCAATCCGGGCACCAAAGGTACCGTGACCATCGGCGAAGATGGCAAGCTGATCTACACTCCGAATAAGGGTGAGCACGGCACGGACACCATCAAGTACACTATCAAAGACAAGAACGGCAACGTTTCTGAAGAAGCGACGGTGACCGTCACCATCGATGCGCCGCCAGTAGCGGGCAATGATGTTGCAGATACGCGTCATAATAAACCGGTGGAAATTGATATCACTGCGAACGACACCGATCTCGATGGCGATCTGGACAAAAACAGCGTAGTGATCACCAATCCGGGTACCAAAGGCACCGTGACCATTGGTGAAGATGGCAAACTGACTTACATCCCGAATGAAGGGGCGCACGGCACGGATACCATTAAATACACCATTAAAGACAAGAACGGCAACGTTTCTGAAGAAGCGACGGTGACCGTCACCATCGATGCGCCGCCAATCGCCGAAAACGACAAAGGCAGCACCGTGCAAGGTAAGCCAGCGATTGTTGACTTGAGCGATAACATCAGCGATTTAGACGGTGACTACGATCTTTCCACCCTGAAAGTGGTCAGCAATGGCAAACAAGGTGTTGCGACTATTGATGCCGATGGCAAGCTGATCTACACCCCGAATGACGGCGCGCACGGCACGGACACCATCACGTACCAAGTATTTGATAAACAGGGTAATGTGTCGAACACGGCGACGGTAGTCATTACCATCGATGCGCCGCCAATCGCCGAAAACGACAAAGGCAGCACCGTGCAAGGTAAGCCAGCGATTGTTGACTTGAGCGATAACATCAGCGATTTAGACGGTGACTACGATCTTTCCACCCTGAAAGTGGTCAGCAATGGCAAACAAGGTGTTGCGACTATTGATGCCGATGGCAAGCTGATCTACACCCCGAATGACGGTGCGCACGGCACGGACACCATCACGTACCAAGTATTTGATAAACAGGGTAATGTGTCGAACACGGCGACGGTAGTCATTACCATCAAAGCGCCGCCAATCGCCGAAAACGACAAAGGCAGCACCGTGCAAGGTAAGCCAGCGATTGTTGACTTGAGCGATAACATCAGCGATTTAGACGGTGACTACGATCTTTCCACCCTGAAAGTGGTCAGCAATGGCAAACAAGGTGTTGCGACTATTGATGCCGATGGCAAGCTGATCTACACCCCGAATGACGGCGCGCACGGCACGGACACCATCACGTACCAAGTATTTGATAAACAGGGTAATGTGTCGAACACGGCGACGGTAGTCATTACCATCAAAGCGCCGCCAATCGCCGAAAACGACAAAGGCAGCACCGTGCAAGGTAAGCCAGCGATTGTTGACTTGAGCGATAACATCAGCGATTTAGACGGTGACTACGATCTTTCCACCCTGAAAGTGGTCAGCAATGGCAAACAAGGTGTTGCGACTATTGATGCCGATGGCAAGCTGATCTACACCCCGAATGACGGCGCGCACGGCACGGACACCATCACGTACCAAGTATTTGATAAACAGGGTAATGTGTCGAACACGGCGACGGTAGTCATTACCATCAAAGCGCCGCCAATCGCCGAAAACGACAAAGGCAGCACCGTGCAAGGTAAGCCAGCGATTGTTGACTTGAGCGATAACATCAGCGATTTAGACGGTGACTACGATCTTTCCACCCTGAAAGTGGTCAGCAATGGCAAACAAGGTGTTGCGACTATTGATGCCGATGGCAAGCTGATCTACACCCCGAATGACGGCGCGCACGGCACGGACACCATCACGTACCAAGTATTTGATAAACAGGGTAATGTGTCGAACACGGCGACGGTAGTCATTACCATCAAAGCGCCGCCAATCGCAGAAAACGACAAAGGCAGCACCGTGCAAGGTAAGCCAGCGATTGTTGACTTGAGCGATAACATCAGCGATTTAGACGGTGACTACGATCTTTCCACCCTGAAAGTGGTCAGCAATGGCAAACAAGGTGTTGCGACTATTGATGCCGATGGCAAGCTGATCTACACCCCGAATGACGGCGCGCACGGCACGGACACCATCACGTACCAAGTGTTTGATAAACAGGGTAATGTGTCGAACACGGCGACGGTGGTCATTACCATCGAAGCGCCGCCAATCGCCGAAAACGACAAAGGCAGCACCGTGCAAGGTAAGCCAGCGATTGTTGACTTGAGCGATAACATCAGCGATTTAGACGGTGACTACGATCTTTCCACCCTGAAAGTGGTCAGCAATGGCAAACAAGGTGTTGCGACTATTGATGCCGATGGCAAGCTGATCTACACCCCGAATGACGGCGCGCACGGTACGGACACCATCACGTACCAAGTCAAAGACAGTAACGGCAACGTCTCTAATATCGCTACCGTAACCATCGAAATCGACGCGGCGCCAGTAGCAACCAATGACAGCGGTATTACCTTAAAAGATACGCCAGTAACGGTAGATCTGCGTGATAACGTCAGTGACTTGGATAAGGATGCCGACCTGTCCACATTAGAAATCGTGTCTAATGGTAATAAAGGAAAGGCCACGATTGTGGACGGAAAACTGGTTTACACACCAAATTCGGGTGTGACAGGGACTGATACCATCACTTACCAAGTGTTTGATAAGAATGGTAACGTTTCAAATACAGCAACCGTCACTATCTCGATTAAAGAGAAAGGATCCGAAGCGGTTGATGTTTACGAAAAAGGTTTAAGAACGGATGGTACTGCGGGTGATTCTAAAATCCTTGTTGATGGAAAAGTCATTCTCGCAAACCCAAAAGATAAGCCAGTTGCTGAGCAAGATATTCAGATCACTAAACCAACAACGGAATTAACCTCCGGTGGTAAGCCTATCACTTGGGAAAGTACCGATAATGGTTTTGTAGGTAAAGACGCTGACGGTAAAGAAGTGATTACGTTGACAGCCAACAGCACAACCGATAATGGTCAAACGACGGTTGACTACAAAGTTAATCTCAAAGGTCTTGTCGATCACCCTGCAGGCAAAGACTCTCTGAATATTGAGTTTGGTGTCAAGAATGGCACCGATGAAGTGAAAACCCAAATCGTGGTGCATGATGATAAGCCAAGCGCTGCGGATGTGGAGTTGTCGGTAGAGCCGCCAGCAGAAAATACCTTCTATGCGAACGTCATTATTTCACTAGACTTCTCGACTAGTATGGATGCTGAGGATAGCGGTATAAAAGGTGACGATACTCGAACTGGAATTAAAACGCGATATGATGCGGCTTTAGATGCAATGCAGACGTTACTTGATAACTATGAAGAGCGCCTGAATAGTGCAGATAAAGGTGATGTGCGCATAAGTCTTAATGGATTTGCTGACAAGGCATCGGCTATTCATCCTGATTTTAAGTCTTCACATGATACGTCATATTGGTTCTCTATTGATGAAGCAAGAGAAATCATCGATGGAATGAAAAAGAAACAGTTTGAAGTATCTAAGAAGTTAGGGATCACGACTAACACTAACTATGATGATGCATTACAACAAATTGTAGATATATACCAAAATCCCAATAAGTTAGGTAAAGGTCCTATTACAGATCAAAATGTAGACAATACGTTTTTCTTTATTAGTGATGGAACTCCGAATATGGGTAATGAACCATATGGGGAAGGTATTAGTGCAAAATCTCCAGATAATTATAAACCAGGGGATTCTTACTCTGATATTGGTGAGGATAAATGGACTAAATTCTTAACTGAAAATGGGATTCGCTCTGTCGCGATTGGTATTGGTCCTGTCATGGTCGAAAAGGATCATAATGGTAAAACGGGAGAGGATTACTTAAAACCAGTCGCTTTTGATGGGAAAAAAGTTACAGATAATGATGGAAGTGACGTGATTGTATTAGAAGATATGAGCTCTTTAGGCAACATCCTGAGCAAATATGTTCCTAACGAAAACACCATCGAAAGTAGCTTCTCAAAAGCGAATGATGGCAAGGAAACCCTGAGCTTCGGCGCGGATGGCATGAAATCCATCAGCATTGAAGTCGATGGCCACACTTACAAATACGATCCTACAACTAAGGAAATAACGTCAGATAACCTTGATAAGAGCATGTGGGTTGATTTTGGTCAGGGTGAATTAGCCGTTAAAACCGATGCGGGCGGTTTACTCTCTATCTCTTTAGGTGAGAAAAACTTTGGTCACTTAACCTATCGTCCGGGGGCAACACGCCCAACAGGAATGGAAAAAGAGACCTTTACGCTGACGTTAACCGATAACGACGGAACCAGTGGTAAATCATCAATTTCAGTGGATATCAGTAAGTTAAAAGAGTCGGGCAATACGGGCTTAAACGATACTGATTTAACCGCCCTGAAACTGTTCTCACCAGAAAGTGCAATGGAGTTACATGGAGTAGATACCGATGTCAATGCAACATCAAGTCACTCTACTGGTTTCATGAATTCATCGTTAGATGCATTACAAGAAACTCAGAGCGCCATTATTTAAGGCTAATTATTGAGGGTTACCATGGGTAGCCCTCAATATTTTATTTTCGCCAACACCAGTTTTATTTACGTTGTGCCAACTTTATGAAATCTCTAATTAATAGCATTTTAGCGATATGCTTCGTGAAGATGCTTTCTCTTTCTGCTGTGGCAGATGTGGTTGAATTAAAAAACCTATTAAAAGATTCACTCGATAATGCCCCAGAAGTCCAAGAGGCTTATGCCAATTATCAAGCAGCGCAAAGTAATGTTAGTGCAGCGGAAGCTGGGCATTACCCTGTCGTCAGTTTAATGGGCACTCAGCCTCTTGCGCAGCAACATAAATACGAAAGTAACGCGATGGAATCGGGATTTCACCTCGGTACCAAAGCGACCATGAACATTTATGCTTGGGGCGGAATTGAAGCGGGTGTAGACCGTGAACAGTCCAAGCAAAGTTACTATGAAAACCAATATATTCTTTCTCAAGAAGATATCAGCGTGCGCATCAGCCAGCTTTATTTGCAGGTTTTACGTCACAAAGAAACCCTTGATGTGATTGATGAAAATCTCGTTCGCCATCACCAAATTGAAAAGCAACTGACCACGATTGTTCAGCATGACTCTGGTCGAATGAGTGAATTAACGCAAGTAAAAGCGCGCACTTTAAAAGTGGAAATGAGCCGCGCCGAAACAGAAAGAAACCTGAATTTAGCCCTGAGTCAATTATCGATTTTGACTCAGCGCCAGCTAACCGTTGACCAATTTGTTGACCCTTTCAGAGCAACGACCAGCGGTGCGATTTTAGCCAAATTTCAAGAAGATAATCTAGAAAATAACCCAAGCTATAAAGCCCAAGTGGCCGATGCCCAAAGCCTTGATGCTGACGTTAAAGTCGCCAGCGCCATGAGAAAGCCAGCATTGAATTTAGAAGTTAATGCGACGCCAGATAATAGCGAAGTTTTCTTACGTGTTTCTTGGAATATTTTCGACCAAGCAAGCTATTACAGCCAAGCGCAGAAAGAGTATGCCCTGTCCGCAGCCAATGAGCGTATTAAAAAGACATTCCGTGAAATCAAAGAGATGAGCCAATCTGCGGCGATCAATATGGCGCAAAGTGAAAAGCAAGGAAACATTGCCAAAGCCTATATTGCCGAGCAAAAAGTGGTGATCAGTAATTATGAAAAGCAATTCACCATCAACCGCCGCACGTTGATAGACCTGCTTGATGCGTATAACGAGCTGGCGAGCATTCAAACCAGCGCGGTTATCTTACAAAACGACTTCCGTGACGCGACACTCAATTACCTCAGTGTGCAGGCTAAAATGTCTGCATGGATGAACCAAGAATTGGCTTCCAGATAAATTATGAACATTATTAATAACCTATCTTTAGTTACCAAGCGTTTGGGTTATACCCTTTCACCGGAAATTTTATTAGCACAAACTAAACGCACAGAATCGAAATCTTTCGATTATGCGTCGCTGGTGAATGTGCTGAACTCCCATCAATTTGATAACCAGATCATTGAAATCGATCTGCATAAGATCCCGACGATTGCAGCGCCGTTTCTGGTGCTGTTGGCAAACAATGAATCGGTGGTGATCAGCAAAATTGAAGATAGCGAAAATGGACGCTATTTTGAGATCTTAACAGAAGAAGGCTTACGTCAAACATTAAGCGTGCAAGATCTGGCAGTGAACTACAGCGGCTACAGCTGGTTTATTAAACGTAATATTCGCTCAGAAACCCGTTCAGAAATTGATAAATACGAAACCAGTGGCTTCTGGAAAGTGATTTGGCGTTATAAAAAATATTACTACCAAGTGATCATTGCATCGTTTGTGATCAACTTATTAGCGTTAATCAGTTCCCTGTATGTGATGAACGTGTATGACCGCGTGATCCCAAATCAAGCTTACGAAACCTTATGGGTACTGACTATTGGTGTTGTGCTGGCAATTGGCTTTGAATTTCTGGCCAAAATGCTGCGATCTTACCTATTAGATATCGCAGGGAAAAAAGCAGACATCGTGATCAGTGCCATGCTATTCCACCGCGTGATGGGGATCCGCCTTGATAAACGCCCAGCGTCATCGGGATCGTATGCCAACAATTTACGTGACTTCGAATCCATTCGTGAGTTTATGACCAGCGCGAGTTTACTCGCTCTCGTCGATCTGCCGTTTATTTTGCTGTTTATCGGCGTGATCAGCATGATTGGTGGTTACCTAGCATTGGTGCCACTGACCATTATCCCGATTGTGGTGATCGCTGGCATTGTGATCCAAAAGCCACTGGCGAAAGGGATCAACGCCTCAATGAAAGAGACTTCTCAACGCCAAGGCTTAGCGGTGGAATCCATCGAAGGGATCGAAACCTTAAAGTTAAATAACGCGGTGAATTGGGCGCAACAACGTTGGGAAATACTCA
Organism: Providencia alcalifaciens; assembly: GCF_020271745.1. Lineage (NCBI taxonomy): Bacteria > Pseudomonadati > Pseudomonadota > Gammaproteobacteria > Enterobacterales > Morganellaceae > Providencia > Providencia alcalifaciens. The sequence goes on from NZ_CP084296.1 coordinate 2,341,968, forward strand.
CAGAGAAAACGGCATTTTCATCCATTGCAGTGCGCAATCTAACTAACTTTATGGTCAACTTCAGTGCGGCGATGCAGCAGCTCAATACCGTGGGTTTAGTGTGTGTAGGGACTTACTTGATCCACGCAAACGATGTGAACTCGCGTATTACAATGGGGGCGCTGATCGCCAGCGTGATCTTATCCGGTCGTGCGCTAGCACCGCTTGGGCAAATTGCAGGGCTGGCAACACGTTTCCAATCAGCGCGTATGGCATTAGCTGGTGTGCGCAATATCTTTAGCCGTCCTATCGAACGCGAAGATCATAAAAAATACATTTCACCGACTGCAGTTCACGGGGCATTACGACTGGCGAATGTGACTTATCAATATAGTAAAGATGGGCAGCCTGCATTAAACAACATTAACTTAGAGATCAAAGCGGGGGAGAAAGTCGCGATCCTCGGAAAAATCGGTGGTGGGAAAAGTACATTACTGAAGCTACTGACAGGCTTGTATGAGCAACAGCAAGGGAATATCAGCTTAGATGACCTCGATATTCGCCAAATTGACCCGATTTTCCTCAGAAGCAAAGTCGGCATGCTGACGCAAAAGCCGCGTTTATTCTTCGGAACCCTGCGTGAAAACTTGGATTTAGCACGTCTTGATGGCTATTCCAGCGATGACGATTTAGTGCGCGCGCTCAAACGCTTCCAGCTTGATAAAATTATTCGTCAGCACCCTGCAGGGCTTGATATGCCCCTTGGTGAAGATGGTTTAGGGCTTTCAGGTGGACAAAAACAGATGGTGGCACTGGCACAGTTAACCTTGCATAACCCAAATGTGGTGTTACTGGATGAGCCAACCACGGGCATTGATGTGGATACCGAAAAATTGGTACTGGATGCGTTAGAAACGTGGACAAAAGATAAAACGCTGATTGTCGTCACTCACAAATTACCAATTTTACGTTTAGTTGACCGCATTATCGTGATGGATGAAGGCAAAATTTTAATTGATGGACCGAAGCAGAAAGTCTTAAAAGCGTTAGGACAAACGGAGCAAGCCACTGGCACAGTTACCACAGATAAACCCACTCCACAGCCTGCGCCACAAGTGCGAGTTGTTTCACAGGTTAGACACGTAATTAATAAAGAAGAAGGGGCGATTTAAAATGGAGAGTTATGGTAAAGCGCCAAAAGAGCATCGCACTTTTTCCAGTGACTTTTCTCATGATCTAGAATCCGTGATGAGAAAAGAGCGCAGTAACTTACTGTTTTTGCCTATTATCTTTCTGGCGTTGTTACTGACGATTTTTGTGGTCTGGGCCTATAACAGTCACTTAGAAGAGATCATTCGTGGGCAAGGAACCATCATTCCAAGTAGCCGTGAACAAGTGATCCAGAGTATTGACCCTGGCAATATCCAAGAAATGTATGTTAAAGAGGGCGATATTGTTGAAAAAGGGCAAATTTTGCTGAAGTTGGATGATGCGCGCAGTATGGCATTATTGCGTGAAAGCCAAGCGCGAGTGCAAAACCTTGAAGCTATTTCAGCGCGTTTGCAGGGAGAATCTCGCAACGAACTTCCTGATTTTTCAAAGATAGTTGATCAAGAATTAGTCGCGCGTGAAACCAACGCCTATAACGCGAAAAAAACGCAGCGTGACCAAGCTATTGCAGGCTTACGTCAAAGCAAAGGATTATTAGACAGAGAAATTGCTATCACCAAACCGCTGGCGAAAGAAGGGTTAGTCTCCAATGTGGAAATTCTGCGTATGGAAAGACAGTCCGTTGAATTAGCGACACAAATTAACGAACGCATAAATAACTACCTTGCGGAAGCAAACGCTGAATTGGTGAAAGTGGAATCGGAGCTGGATCAAGCAGAAGAGACAATGAGCATGCGTAAAGATCCAGTCACTCGCTCGGAGATCCGCGCACCCGTTCACGGCATCGTAAAAAACATTAAGATCAATACCATCGGTGGCGTGGTGAATACAGGGCAAGACATCCTTGAGATCATTCCCCTCGATGACAAATTGATGGTGGAAGCTTATATTCGTCCACAGGATGTGGCTTTCTTAAGACCGGGAATGCCAGTCGTGGTTAAAGTGACCGCCTATGATTACGCTATTTATGGTGGCCTAAATGGGGTTGTGAAATTAATCAGCCCAGACACCTTAAGCAATGATACTCGCCGCAGTGAGTTAAAGCTCAATCCCGATGAGACGTTCTACCGCATTCTTGTCGAAACGGATACCAATTACTTGTTAGACAAAAATAACCAGAAAATGGAAATTATACCGGGAATGGTGGCATCGGTAGATATCAAAACGGGTGAAAAAAGTGTGTTTGATTACCTAATTAAACCGATCACACGGATGAAACAGGCGATGACAGAGCGTTGATTAGCCTGTGGAATAACGCAGTGTGATAAATTATGTAATGAAGGGCGCGAATATAGGCGCCCTTGTTGTTTTGTGTGGGTTTTCCAACAAAAAATTTGCCAAATATCACTAATATTGAGGCTAATTACTCAAGAAGCATAAATCACCTTGATCCTAAGTGGTGAACTCAGGTTTAATAAGGTTAGGTAATTGCGCAAAGCGAAGAACTCAAAGGGATATTTTGCGCAATGGAAAGGATTCAGCTTGACGGTTGCGATAAAGATCCGCAGTCTGCTGTCATATTGTTTCAAATAATTGCTGTATGGATGAAATTGCGCTAGTTTCGTAGGGTCTCATCGCCAAACTTCAAGTTGTGGGTAGGTCTAATAAGCTTTTATGCACCTGCGGCTCGAATTATTGAGGCTAACTCTATAAACCGCAATAATTCCCTATTGCGTTGTGAATATTGGTTTAAGTACGTTCTATCCTACTTGGAGTATACTAATGACGACTCGTAAAACCCTTGCTAATGCTATCCGCTTTCTAAGTATGGATGCGGTTCAAAAAGCAAAATCAGGGCACCCTGGCGCACCAATGGGCATGGCTGACATTGCTGAAGTTCTTTGGCGCAACCATATGAATCATAACCCTGCAGATCCACATTGGGCTAACCGCGACCGCTTTGTACTGTCTAACGGTCACGGTTCCATGCTAATTTACAGCTTGCTGCACCTGACAGGTTATGACTTATCTATTGATGAGTTAAAGAACTTCCGTCAATTACATTCTAAAACCCCGGGTCACCCAGAATATGGTTATACGCCAGGCGTTGAAACCACCACGGGTCCTTTAGGCCAAGGTATTGCAAACGCAGTCGGTTTTGCGATTGCAGAACGTACTTTAGCGGCACAATTTAACCGCCCAGGTCATGACGTTGTCGACCACCACACCTATGTGTTCATGGGTGACGGTTGTATGATGGAAGGTATCTCCCACGAAGTGTGTTCATTAGCGGGTACCCTGAAATTAAATAAACTGGTCGCATTCTACGATGACAACGGCATCTCTATCGATGGTGAAGTTGAAGGCTGGTTTACTGATGATACCGCAGCGCGTTTCGAAGCATACGGCTGGCATGTTATCCGTGACATCGATGGTCACGATGCAGACCAAATCAACGCTGCAGTGAACGAAGCACACAAACAATCAGACAAACCAACGCTGATTATGTGCAAAACCGTTATCGGTTTTGGTTCACCAAATAAAGCAGGCACCGAAGCGGTTCACGGCGCACCTTTAGGTGATGCAGAAATCGCGGCAACTCGTGAAGCACTGGGCTGGAAATTCGGTCCATTCGAAATCCCAGCAGATATCTATCAAGCTTGGGATGCGCGCGAAGCGGGCAAAGAAAAACAGCATTCTTGGAATGAAAAATTTGCGGCATACGCAAAAGCACACCCAGAATTAGCGAAAGAATTCGAACGTCGTATGGCGGGTGAACTGCCAGCGAACTTTGATGCAGAAGCGAAAAAATTCGTTGAAAACCTGCAACAAAACCCAGCAAATATCGCAAGCCGTAAAGCATCTCAAAACGCGTTAGAAGCATTCGGTAAAGTATTACCAGAATTCATGGGCGGCTCTGCGGACTTAGCGCCAAGTAACTTAACCATGTGGTCTGGCTCCAAACCTCTGAATGAAGATAAAGCGGGTAACTACATCCATTACGGTGTTCGTGAATTCGGTATGTCCGCTATCATGAACGGTATCGCTCTGCACGGAGGTTTCGTTCCTTACGGCGCAACGTTCTTAATGTTCGTTGAATACGCGCGTAATGCAGTACGTATGGCAGCACTGATGAAAATTCGCAGCATCTTCGTTTACACTCATGACTCTATCGGTCTGGGTGAAGATGGTCCAACACACCAACCAGTAGAACAACTGGCAAGCCTGCGTGTGACACCAAACATGAGCACATGGCGTCCATGTGACCAAGTGGAATCTGCGGTTGCATGGAAATATGCAATTGAGCGTAAAGATGGCCCAAGCGCACTGATTTTCTCTCGTCAAAACCTGGAACAGCAACCTCGTACCGCTGAGCAATTAGCGAATATCGAGAAAGGGGCTTATATCCTGAAAGATTGCGCAGGCACGCCTGAGCTTATCTTTATTGCAACGGGTTCTGAAGTTGAATTAGCGGTGAAAGCGGCTGACCAACTGACTGCGGAAGGACGTAAAGTTCGCGTGGTTTCTATGCCTTCTACAGATGCATTCGACAAGCAAGATGCGGCTTACCGTGAAGCCGTTCTGCCTGCAAACGTAAGTGCTCGTGTGGCTATCGAAGCGGGTATCGCAGATTACTGGTTCAAATACACTGGTCTGAATGGTGCTATCATTGGTATGCACTCATTCGGTGAATCTGCACCAGCTGATGAGCTGTACAAAGAGTTCGGCATTACGGTTGAAAACGCGGTTAACGCGGCAAAATCTCTGCTGAAATAATTCATTTAATGCCTTGAGGTGTGTTCCGAATAAACGGTCGCACCTCTGAAAATAAAGTGAATTAACCTAATTTACGCCTCAATATCAAGTTTGGTATTGGGGCGTTGTTTTTTTGTGCACCGTTTCTTGTTTTTCTATTGCGTTCTCTAAATATATCCCTTAATCTAAAACCTAATAAGCTGAACCGTTTCAGTTTCATTTGGCATAATGTAAATAAATTTTAAAAATGTCGAGTGAAGCACACTTTTGATGTTTGACAGTTAAAATGAGCAGTAGAGTTGGTGGTAGTCAGTTATTCTTAGCAACCGTGTGATTTTGCTCAGATACAAGGTGTAGAATGGCAATCAGGGTAGCAATAAACGGCTTCGGTCGAATTGGTCGAAGTGTTCTCAGAGCGTTATATGAATCAGGTCGCCGGGCAGAAATTGTCGTCGTTGCGGTCAATGAATTAGCGGAACCAGAAGGTATCGCTCATTTGCTGAAGTATGATTCAAGTCACGGACGCTTTGCGTGGGATGTTCGCCTTAATGGCGACCAGCTACAAGTTGGAGATGACAGCATGCGTCTTTTCCATCAAGCGGATATCAGCAAGCTACCTTGGAAAGAGTTAGGTGTGGATGTGGTGTTAGATTGCACGGGGGTCTATGGCTCTCGCGAAGATGGAATAAAGCATCTGCAAGCTGGCGCGAAAAAAGTGCTCTTTTCCCATCCAGGAACCGATGATCTCGATGCGACCATTGTGTATGGCGTCAACCATAACAGCCTACAAATAAGCGATAACATTGTTTCCAATGCATCTTGTACCACCAACTGTATTATTCCAGTCATCAAAGTGTTGGATGATGCATTTGGTATCGAATCGGGCACAGTCACCACCATTCATGCATCCATGAATGACCAACCCGTGATTGATGCCTACCATAAAGATTTACGCAGAACGCGCGCAGCGAGCCAATCGATTATTCCTGTCGATACCAAATTGGCCGCGGGGATCACACGAATTTTTCCAAAATTCCAAGGTAGCTTTGAAGCGATTTCTGTACGCGTTCCAACCACCAATGTCACCGCCATTGACTTAAGCGTCACGGTGGATGCAGATGTTTGTGTTGATAAAGTCAACAAGCTATTACAGAGCGCCGCGCACGGGCATTTTCGTGGTATAGTAGACTATACTGAACTACCGTTAGTCTCGATGGATTTTAATCATGATCCGCACAGCGCGATTATTGATGGCACGCAAACACGAGTTAGCGGCAAAAATTTAATCAAAACCCTCGTTTGGTGTGATAACGAATGGGGGTTTGCTAACCGGATGCTAGATACAACCCTAGCGATGGCAGCAACAGGTTTAAACTAATTGGCGTCTGATAGACAGCGGGGCACAATAGATAAATACACTATTGACCACCTCGTACAGTCGCTAATGAAAACTTTATAGAGAATCAACAAGAGGATTCACCATGTCTGTAATTAAGATGACCGATTTGGACTTAGCGGGTAAACGCGTTTTCATTCGTTCGGACCTAAACGTTCCTGTTAAAGACGGTAAAGTTACTTCAGATGCACGTATCCGTGCTTCATTACCAACAATTGAATTAGCGCTGAAACAAGGTGCTAAAGTCATGGTTACTTCCCACCTCGGTCGTCCGACGGAAGGTGAGTACAACGAAGAGTTTTCACTGCAACCTGTTGTTGACTATCTGGCAGAAAAATTAGACAACCCAGTTCGTTTAGTTAAAGACTACCTGAACGGTGTTGATATCGCTGCTGGCGAATTAGTGGTTTTAGAAAACGTGCGCTTTAACAAAGGCGAGAAGAAAGACGACGAAACCCTGTCTAAACAGTATGCAGCACTGTGTGATGTCTACGTTATGGATGCATTCGGTACTGCTCACCGCGCTCAAGCGTCAACGCACGGTGTGGCTAAATTCTCGCCAGTTGCGTGTGCAGGCCCGCTGTTAAGTAATGAATTAGAAGCATTAGGCAAAGCGTTAGGTAATCCAGCGCGCCCAATGGTTGCTATCGTAGGCGGTTCTAAAGTTTCCACTAAACTGACTGTATTAGATTCTCTGTCTAAAATTGCTGACCAACTGATTGTGGGTGGTGGTATCGCGAATACTTTCATCGCAGCAGAAGGCAACAATGTGGGTCGTTCACTGTATGAAGCGGACTTGATCCCAGAAGCGAAAAAATTACTGGCTAACTGCCAAATCCCAGTGCCAACTGATGTTCGCGTGGCTACCGAGTTCTCAGAAACTGCTGAAGCAACACTGAAAGCAAGTAACGCTATCAAAGATGATGAGCAAATTCTGGACTTAGGCGATGAATCCGCAGAACGTCTTGCTGAAATTCTGAAAAATGCGAAAACCATTCTTTGGAACGGCCCTGTGGGCGTATTCGAATTCCCTAACTTCCGTAAGGGAACTGAAATCGTTGCTCGTGCTATCGCAGACAGCGACGCTTTCTCAATCGCTGGTGGTGGTGACACCCTAGCGGCGATCGATTTATTCGGTATCGCTGATAAGATTTCCTACATCTCTACCGGTGGCGGTGCTTTCCTTGAATTCGTTGAAGGTAAAAAGCTCCCAGCCGTTGTCATGCTAGAAGAACGTGCTAAAGCGTAATTAAATTGTTCATACACAACAGGCAGCGTAGGCTGCCTGTTCACCACAGGACCTTTTCACATGTCTAAAGTTTTTGATTTTGTTAAGCCTGGTGTTATCACCGGTGATGATGTACAGAAAGTTTTCGCGGTTGCCAAAGAAAATAACTTTGCATTGCCAGCTGTGAACTGTGTTGGTACTGATTCAATTAACGCTGTACTTGAAGCGGCAGCTAAAGTACGTGCTCCTGTTATTGTACAGTTCTCTAACGGTGGTGCTGCATTTATCGCGGGTAAAGGCCTGAAAGCAGAAGGGCAACAAGCGGCTATCTTAGGTGCTATTTCGGGTGCGTACCACGTACACCAAATGGCAGAGCATTACGGTGTGCCAGTGATTCTGCACACTGACCACTGTGCGAAGAAATTGCTGCCATGGATTGACGGTCTGTTAGATGCGGGTGAAAAACACTACGCGAAAACCGGTAAACCTCTGTTCTCTTCTCACATGATTGACCTGTCAGAAGAATCTCTGGAAGAAAACATTGCAATCTGTTCTAAATATTTAGAGCGCATGGCAAAAATTGACATGACTCTGGAAATCGAATTAGGTTGTACTGGTGGTGAAGAAGACGGTGTTGATAACACTGGCATGGACAGCTCAGAGCTGTACACCCAACCAGAAGACGTGGCTTACGCTTACGAAAAACTGAACGCTATCAGCCCTCGTTTCACTATCGCAGCTTCTTTTGGTAACGTACACGGTGTTTATAAGCCAGGTAACGTACAATTAACGCCAAAAATTTTGCGTAACTCCCAAGATTACGTATCTGAGAAATTTAACCTGCCACATAACAGCTTAGATTTCGTTTTCCACGGTGGTTCCGGTTCAAGCGCTGCTGAAATCAAAGAAGCGGTTAGCTACGGTGTTATTAAAATGAACATCGATACCGATACTCAGTGGGCAACATGGGATGGTATTTTACAGTATTACAAAGCGAAAGAAGGCTACCTGCAATCTCAGTTAGGTAACCCAGAAGGCGATGATAAGCCAAACAAAAAATACTACGATCCACGTGTGTGGTTGCGTAAAGCACAAGACTCAATGGTTGTTCGTTTAGAACAAGCATTTAAAGAACTGAACTGCGTAGACGTTCTGTAATTTACGAGTTTAGCTTGTGAATAAATCATCCCTCAGCAGGATAGCTTGCTGGGGGATTTTTTTATGCTTTCACGATGGTGTGTGCTCTCGCCTGTATTGATTGCGAGCGCCTTGCATTTCTTGTAACCTTCGCGTGCTTTGAACACTCTGAAATGCCCCATAAGGTAATCCAAATGACTGAACATAAATCTAAAGACCCGTTACATGGGGTTACGCTTGAAATGCAGGTAACAGAATTAGTTAACCATTATGGTTGGGCAAAATTAGGCAGCATGATTAAAATCAACTGCTTCAACAAAGATCCCAGTGTTAAATCAAGCTTAAAATTTCTACGAAGAACACCATGGGCACGGGCTGAAGTTGAAGCGCTGTATCTTGATATGCTAGAGGACGATTCAATGGATGATGCTAATTTGTCTGATGATCCGTGGGGCAATCACCGTATTTAATACCTCGACCAAAAGATACTCCCCGTCGCGCTATGATCTTTATCTATGGATCGTCACTACGAATGAAGAGTAAACCGCCATGCTTATTCGCCTAGCCACTTTGCAGGATATTGCCTCACTGATTGATATTGATACCTATGTCACGGTTGATCCTATTCGCGGGCAGCAAATTCAACATTGGGTTATAAATCAAAGCTGTTATCTTGCAGAAGAAGATGGCGAAGTGCTGGGGTATGGTGTATTAAATTACCATTTCTTTGGTTGCGGCTTTATTGAAATGGTAATGGTTGCAGAGCGGTTTCGCCACCGAGGTGTTGGTCTTGCATTGTTGAAGGCTTTACAGGAAATTTGCCATCACCCGAAATTATTTACATCGACAAATCAATCTAATTTGTTGATGCAAAAATTACTATTAAGAGTCGGTTTTATACCTAGCGGACAGATTGATAATCTTGATGACAATGACCCTGAAATCATTTTTTATCAAAATAAAAACGCTTAATATCAGTAAAATGAGAATGCCCTCTTAATATAGTAGAGGGCATGATTATGTTGCGATTAAATTAAGTTGTAGGTGGTACGTCATTACAGATTAATGGGCAGTGTCACCGAAGGATTTCTACGCTCCAAAAAGTAATTTAAATCACACTGAAGCACATTGGCAAAAATGCATAATCGGTGGATTGTAAAATTTTGAGTTCCACGCTCATAGCGAGAAATCTGTTGTTGGCTTAAGCCAGTTTTCTTACCAAGAATACTGGCGCTCCAGCCTAATAAGAGTCGGCGTTTACGAACTTTTGCACCAATATCGGTATTGGAGATTTGATTGTCGTAGAGAGTCATTATGCTGTCCTCGTTTATCTTTTAATTTTCTCATTATGCAAATGAGAAAATATTGGTGTGAAAGAAAGATTGACCATTAAACAAATTTAATCCAATAATAAAAACGCTGAGGCCAATAATGAAAGTGCTAAAGCTAAATAATAAAGACAAGTGCTTGTTAATATAAAAGCTGGATTGTTCTTTTAATGAAAATGATGCATCTGCAAATGATAGGAATAATATTATCATTCCCCAATGTAACACCGATTGTAAAAATGGGTGCTCTAGATTGCTATTAATAACCACAGGTGTTAATGCTAAAACCAAGGATATGGAATATCCGTTTCCATTCTTCTTATATTTAATGATTGACTGATAAATAACATATAACCCACCCGTTATTATTAGCGACATAAAAATAAGATTAATAAACCCACCAGTCATAATCCAACGCAATATTTCATTATAAACATGTGGTACAATATAATTTTCAGAACTTAAAAATGGGAGCTGGCTTTTCTCCATGCTCGCATTAAGTATTAACGGTTGTTCCCAAACTTCAGCTGACGGAGATATAAACAATGAAATTGAAAATCGTAACATTTGCTTAAGGTGAAAGCGGTTGATTATCTCACTGTCAATATACTTTGGGCATAGCTGAATAAGGTAAACGCCAATAAATACAGCAACGGCAATAATGAAATAACTAGCGCTCACCCTCACTTTATTTTTCTGATAAAACAAACAGATAAAAATAAATGCACACATTGCGAAACTCAATGTCGTCGTGATGGATTGAAGTACAATCAGTGTCACCGTGAACAAGAAAATACAGATACTTAATAGTGTTATGCGGCATTTTTCTTGAATGAGCGATGTGAGTTTAAATTGTGATAACACAAGGGTCATCAACGAAAACATGCAGCTCATCGCCATGTTAACCGACAAAATGGTAATTTGTTGTGTCAAACCATATGACCGCATATCGGTTGCAAAATAAAAAATAGTAGTTTCAAAAAAGTATTGATAAATAGTAAATAAGCACTGAATGACATTAATCGCGATAAAGCAATAAATACAGAAAGATTGAATTAACCACTTTTCTCGTATTTGCAATCCGACAATATACAGCATGACTCCAGTACTGACTCCAGACCAATACCAAAATATAATATTACGGCTCTCTTTTAGATAAAAAAGATTAATGCTTAATATCATTAAGGCTAAACAAAAACATAATGCCGGCGCTGTAATGAAAATTCGATTTTTTCTATAAAATACGGTAAATGCAATAATGGAAATAATTAATGCAATTGCTAACCAGCTAATAATATTTTGAGGCAGTGATTGCCTTAAGCTACCTAAATTATCAATATATATTATACTGGCGAGATTCCAAATAATAAAAATACTAATAAACACAGCACGAGAAAGCATAATCATAGTGTTTTACTGCATGTTAATTATAAAACAGCATGTTAATTATAAATAAGTCGCAATTAACCACGCATTGCCAGTGTATTTTCCGGGCTCAGCATCTTGTCCATAAATGTGGCTTTCGATTTCAATATTTTTCACTTTATCAATTGTGGTCATGATGGTTTTACCGCGTTCTTTACTCTCTGCATCGTACAGTAATAACTCAGAGTAAATCGTGTTAGTGCCCGATTTCATCGGCACACGCTTTTGCGGATCGTTATCCATAACATAATCTAAGGTGAACTTCACATTAACCCCTTGGCTTCTGTCACATTGGTAAGTCGCAGTGCGGGTTTGTTTACTATCAAACTCAATGGCGTTCAGTGTATTGTGGTTGATATTTAGATTATCAATATTGGCTTTACAGTTTGATGGGTAGTTAATCACCGACTGAGTTAAATCCAGTTTAACACTCGCTTTATCCGCTGGAACGAACACATCAGGTGTGCCCGGATATTGGAACATTCGGGTATAGCCTGCAATCATTGCTGGCGGAATAACAACTTTGCCATCTATCGGAATATCTTTCACATAAATACGGACTTCAAAAGGGAATTGAACAGTGAAGAACTCAGCGTTTAATGGCCCCATTTCTTCAGAAGAACATCCACGCCCAGAAATATTTTTCCAACCCTGAGTAATTCCATTATCTGAATACAGTGTGAAGTAAGTATTTGCATTAATTTTATAAGCGGTGAGCCCTTTAATGGTAAAGCCAGCTTCTGGCACATAAGAAAAGACGCGATGAAAGGCATAGTTCCACGACAGTCCATTTTGGTAGTTACCCTCTAAAAAATTCACTTTGCAATACACCATACCGTAAGGCTGTGATGAAGTTTCATCGATCACAATGCCCTCTTTATTTGGCGGAGCAACAGAATAGTATTTCTCGCCATTGCTTCCAATTGTCGGTGTACTCGCGATGACCGAGTTATTGGAGACAAGATTCATTTTATAGCCACCACCACTGGATGAGTAGCGAGTTAATCCATGGGAAACTTGGCTATAGAGAAACAGTGACATCAGCATGGTTACTAATGAAATTAGCGAAGTTTTAGTTGTTTTTTTCATTGTCGTTACCTAACTTTAAAGATAATCAATCATGACTGACAGTGCCGCACTAAACGGGCCGACTTTAAGTGTTTCAGGAACTTGATTCGTAACTAATTGTGACTGCAAGGTCAATGTGGCGGTATCACCACTCACTGATGGGAAGATAGGCTCCCATTTCAGTAGATTGATAGCGGTATTTCTATTGGCTTGGGAAAAACGGATCCCTAAGCCTTGGATTGTGGTGCTTAGTACGGTTTCGTTATTAATCGTGAGGGTCGAACCCTCTTTTGGGGACAAATAAACCCGTAAGTTTTTACGCAGATCGCATTGTTTAATTAGGATCCCAAAGTTGTATTTTTCTTCTGTTATGCGATCTAATGCGACATTTTGAAAATTCACATACAGCTCTTTATCGCCATTTTCATTGGTAATCACACAGGATGGACGCACTAATGTGGTTTCCAACGTAATTAAAATATCAGCCAGTGAAAAGCTGCTCATTAGCAGGCAAATTGCCCCTAAAAAACCGGATATTTTCATCTGCATTCTCCTACTGGTAGTCCAGATTGAAAGTGACTAAGGATGAGAAACTCCCTGTTTTGAGCCGTCCGTTAAAGGGTTTTTGCGCATATACCCCAAACTGCAGTGGGTTAATAGAGCCTTTTCCCGATTCCATGACGGTACTGATATCAATTGGGGTATTAAATTTTAAAGGTTGAGCATTCTTGCCATCAGTTAATGCGAGTAACACATTGGACTCGCCAGTCGTTTTCAAATAGGTGACGCCGTTATGGGTTTCAGTATCTTGAGTGTTTAGCGTAATTTTGATGGCTTTATTTAATGCCGCTGTTGAGCAATCGACGATATCCAACTGAAAAGGTTGAACATCAGAGCGCCCCAGATTTTCAAGTTCAGAAAAGCGCAGACCCGATAAGTAAACCGTTTTCTTCGTGTCATCGTCGGATAAGCGACAACCAATAGGCACTAGCGTCCCTTCGAAATAGACAGATAGACTATTTGCCAAGCTGTCGTAGCTGGTGAATAACAAGCTACTCATGCCAACCATAAGTGCGAATGTTTTAGTCATAAATCATCTCCAAACGGCGTGCTGAATTCTCGGCTGGAAGTAAAAAGGTCATATTTTTATTTGTCTGCGGCTTTGAAAAAACATATTGCTGACCCGCAAATTTCAACGTGAATGGCGCCCACGTTTGTTTATAAGTGCGGGTGGCACAATGGGCATAACTCACGGTAAATTGATAAACAGGCTCATTGACATGATTGACCGCTCTCGTCATTGTCACATTAGGCTGGCACGGCGTGATGAGAAAACGCGCATGAACATAAACAGTGCCTGTTGTTTCCAATAATGAGGGTTGCGATGGCGTTTCTGCCAATACAGGCATGGCGAACATGAGCGATAACCCAAAGTGATACAGTTTCATGTTGATATTCCTGTTTATCCGTTACGTCTAGGGTGTGACTGTGCACTGCGATGCTTGGCACTTAAACGCAAGTGAAGGTTTTCCACCATAATCATTGATATAAGTGAGATATGGCGTTGCGAACTTCGCTGACTTTAGGTTATGGGTTGATTTTGGTGGCACCATAACGGCATCAAAGTCACTCTGTTCAGACTGCTTTTGGCTGTTACCAATACCTATAACGGTCAGGTAAAAACTTGTTGGGTTATTCAGCTGATAACCATTGGCTGTCGGAGTTAATGTCACCTGTTTTGCCCACTCTTTTTTACTATCAGCCACAATCGCTTCTGGGCGATAAAACAGTTTTACACGGCTTTGTAGGGCGATTTGTAGAACACCTGCTTCTGTTGATTTTGGTGGAATTTCGCGCAAGTTATAGTAAAACAGAGACTCTCTATCCTGTGGTAATTTACTGATATCAGGAGCCGTACTTAAACGAACTAAGCTGGTGGATTTTGGCTCCATACGCTGAATCGGCGGTGTTGCGATAATCGGGCCTGCTTCCAGTTTTTTCTCTGACGCATCTTCTAACCATGACTGCGCTAAGTAAGGTAGTTCAGCGTTATCATTGCGAATAGTGATGTTAATAGACTGCTGATCACCATCAAAAATAATACGAGTACGATCAAGTGTAACTGCGGCGTAAGTGGCGCCCATTGCACCGATAGAGGTCAATAAGACACTGGTGCGAAGTAAATTAAAAAGATTTGATTTCATTTAAATTGTTTCCTAATGACAAATTAATACAGGGTAGCTTTCGGCACTGTTTTTAAACTCAGTGACTTGCGTGCTGCATTGCAATTTATTTCCCCAGTACAGGTTAAGCAGGTCATTTGGCATCACGCCGACAATCCATGTGATCCCTTGCTCACCTACAATGCCGAGCTCAATGTTATTTTTATTACGCACACTGGCACCAAACGGTGGATAAGTGCCGTCTGCCAGTTTTAAACGGGCAAAGGTTTTTTCCCCTTGAATAACATTCAGGCTGCGATAACCGATGGCTCCACGAGTTAGTGTGGCTTCGGTTACACTCTCTAACGCTTCGATATTGCTCGGTAATTTACTGGTATTAATTGATGCTGTTGTTTTGCGATAGCTACTCACGTTAGGGAGCACAGTTAAGCCAAAGCGGTTAGTTTTATAAACGCCACCGTTTAATGGCACGTTGCTTGCTCCCGGTGTTTCAACGACTAAGCGCGTTCCACCATAGGCTGCCTGATGCAGCGCAATTCCTTCTTTGACCAATGTGATCCCGCCGTTAATCGACCCACCAATGGTGTGGTACTCGTTAGGAACATAACTGGCATTGGCCGAGAGTGATGCCGTTGGGAAGTTCTGGCTCAAATAACCACTGAAACTAGTTTGTGAGTCCTGATCCTGCCCCGTTTGGTAACCCAAGTTCAGGTTATAACTACGCTGATCGCTGTAGCCGCTATAGCCCACGTTATGAGTTGAAGAGCGGCGTCCATTTTGGTCGCGTGTATAGCCTTCAGAGAAACTCATGCTGCTACCCATGGTGAGGGGTACAGTGACATACAGCGTAATGGCATCATCCTGATATCCCGCTCTTTTAGAACGTGTCGCAGATGCGGTTAAACTGATGTTTTTTAACCCTAAATAGGCAATATTGAAGGCGGTGTTGATATAGGCCCCAAATTGCTCTTCCGTTTGGCTATTCCAATACGTGTTGTACTGGTAATTTCCACCCAATGAGAACTCGTCAAAATATTTATTAATATTGACCTGATAGCTCTCTTTGTGTGCTTGGGTTTCAGTCCCCGTACGGCGTTCGTCCAACGTTTGTTGCAATGAACGATAGGTTTCATCCGAGAATCGATAGCCTGCGAAGGTAATGTCGGTTCGCGCCTCATCAAACGATTTCGAGTAACTTAAACGGTAACTGCGTCCTGTTAGGGTATCGTTCAGTAACTTTGCATGGGACTGTGTTATGTCAAATGACAAGCTCCCGAAGGTAAATAAATCACGTCCAAAACCGGCTGAAAATGCTTGGTAGTTTTTGGATAAAATCGACCCACCATAAATCGACCAAATATTATTAAGTCCATAAGAAAGTTCACCCGATGCGGTCATATCTCCTTCGAGGTGACGGCCATCGTAACGCGGTTTACCAACGGCAAACTTATAGCGAACTTGCCCTGGGCGCGTTAAATAAGGCAGCGCCGCAGTAGTAATGCTGAACTTTTGTTCTTCACCATTTTCTTCACGTACCGTGACATCTAAGGTTCCACGGATTGAGCTATCCAATGTTTGGATCTGGAATGGCCCTGCGGGAACTGTCGTCTCTAAAACAATTCGGTCATGGCTTTTGACGATGACTGTTGCGTTGGTTTGTGCAATCCCGATGATCTCAGGGGCATATCCCGTCAGTTTCGGCGGTAGCATATTTTCATCGGTCTCTAATGACAGACCCGTAAACTGCCAAGAATCAAAAATGGCGGAATAGAAATAGTTTTCCCCCAACGTTAGAACCGAGGCTATATTCGCTAATGAACGATAAGCGTATAAACGGCTGAATATGGCATCTCTATATTCATTGTTATAGTTACCCGATGATTTACGGTAGTTCGCTTGGTAATCCCCACGTAAACGCCACGCACCGAGGTTTAACCCTGTGGTTCCGTTTGCAGATAAATAGGATTCTTTCGTTCCGCTATCTCGGCGGCTAAATGAGCCCGTCAAGTTGTAGTCGAGTAAGAAACCGTTGACACCTTCTTCCCAGCGAGAAGGTGGTACCCAGCTAGGGTCGGTATATTCCAGATAACTTTGTGGGATTAAAATCGTCAGTGTTAACGTGGATAAATCCACGCTCATGGTACTGCCTTCAAGTGCTGACAAATCAATACACTGATCGTTATCGTGATATTTAATTAAGCGAATAGCTTCTGGTTTTAAGCCGAGTTGATCTGTAATGGTTGCCGGAACACAAACAACGCTAAATAATGAATCTTGAGCAGAAGTTGGCGCTCCCACAGTAATATCGCGGGCATTACCCAAACGTTCATTATTGACTTTAATCGTTAGATGATAATTTCCAGGCATAACAAATCCGGCCTGAGAAAACTGGCTAAAGTCAATATTCTGAGTATCTTTGGTATCAAGCATATCTGTATTAAATTCAACAGAAAAAGCGACAGTAGGAATACTGGATAAGCAAGATATAATAATTAACTGGTGAAAAATATTAAATTTAGCCATAGTGTTCTTATCATTTAAAATATTTATTAGTCGTAACTCACATTGAATTTAATCGTGGCAAAGTAATTTCCAGGTTCAATCTCATTATTAATGGTGTCAATTTCTGTTTCATATTTCAAAAAGCTGATTTTTGTTTTACTATCAAAGTAAATAGCACTATTTGAAATAGAATATGATTTATTCAAAGTGACTATATTGTTATTGGTGTCATAAATATAGACAATGACGCCATCCATGGGGCCTGATAGTTTTATTGCATTATTGTAGGGATCGCTATTGGCAAAGAATTTAATTTTTATGCCTTTTCTATTATCTTTGTCATACTCGCTAATGCAGTTGTTTAATTTAATGTTGAATGTTTTTCTATTATTATTTCTTGCTTCCTCTGTATCGATATTACTTTTAGATACGAGGTCATAATTAATATATTGATATTGGCTGTCTGTTTCTATTGAGCAGGGCGCAGCAACAATATATCCACGCATAACAGTTTCACCACGAATACCACCATCAACCGTATATTCCGCATTTGAAATAAAAGGAGCTAATAATAGCGTTGACCATAAGAAAGATAAATTTCGCATAATGAACCTTTTTATTGGGAGGGTTTCCCCTCCCATAAAAATTATTCGTAAGTGATTTTGAAGTCAGCGATAGAGTTGAATTCACCTTCAGTTACTGGAGTAGAAGCATCAACACGTTTTGCTAATGCAGTAAATTCCAGAACGTTTTCACCTTGTCTGTTACGAATTTGGTTCAGTACAGATTTAGCTTCATCAAATTTAAAATCTTTAATTTGAATACCAACGTTATTCGCAGTACCTGTTACGCCTAAGAATTCTTTATTAGTACCCACGTAGTTTTTACCACCGAAAGTGATTTTGATATCTTTAACTGCGATCCATTTACCTTCAGTATCCTTACTGAATTCGTCGAAGTTACACTCTTTTAATTTAATGGCGATATCTTTCTCTGCTGCATTACCTGCTTCTAAAGAAGCACGAGACAGTTGACCAAATGGAACTTCTTGTTTGGTGCTTTCAGATTCGATATTACATGGGGAGTTAACAACTTGACCGCTAAAATGTAATTCACCTGTGTTGCCGCTAGCTAAAACAGATGCAGACAGAGTAGAAGCTGCAAATAAAACAGCAACAGATAATTTATTTAATTTCATGTGATAGATCCTTAAAGATAAGTAATTTTTAGTCCCTAAAGTAAATGCAAATTGCCTAGTGCATCCATGCGTCGGCTTTTTGTGTAAGTCATTTCGACGAAAACAAGTTTATCCATCAGAGGGGTTTTTTGAAATAAAGTATTGATATTTTAATAAAGTAAAATATTTAATTCTTATATTAATATTTTTAACGTGGGTTTTAATGTTTTTATTTTGATGTGGTAATGCATGGGATTTTTAATCACTTTTGCTTTAAGGTAAATTAATAAGTAATTTTTAAAAAATAAAAAAAATAGAGCATCAAATGTCATAATTTGATGCTCTATTTTTGTCATGATGAAATGTTTGCTGATTGAAATTAAATTGTGCAAATAAAAAGAGGGGAGAAGTTCTCTTCAAAAATATAGTTTTTTTCACTCAAACGCTTTATGTTCACAAAATAAATTTGCCCTTCTTGTGGAATGCCCCGTATTTTTACTTTATTTTTAGCTTGGTCATTCGGGTCAATAACAACGCGTTCGACTTGTGAGAAAAAATGACCGCCTTGGTAAATATATTTCATATAAAACTTGCGAGCGATAACATAACTTTTACCATCATCGTTAATGGTTCCATTCATTAAAAAAGTATGATGTTCAGGGTCGTGCTCATTTGGAATAATACTCAGTAAGTAATAGCCTCTTAAGTCTGAGCGACTATCTGAAATGTTAATTTTTAATGTTGCTCGGCAGCTGGGGACAATGGCTGTGCTGTTTTTATAATAAACATAGCTACTAATGAAGACCAAGATGGTTGAAATAATCAGTAGCCAAAAAGCCCTGACAGATTTCTTATTTGACATAAAAATTCTCACAACTCACTGTTGTACTATCTTTGGGGGTGTTAGGACAATAAGATAAAAATAAAAAATTATCATAGAGATTTTTATCATTCGTGACGATCCCTACATTGTAATAAAATAATGTAGCCGGTTTTTTGCAATCAATATTTAATCGCGTTAACTGATTCTGCAAATCAGTAAAACTAATCGTCGTCATATCGGGTTTATGGTAGCTATTAATATAGCGTATACTGCACTGGTCAATGCGGCCAACCTCAGGATATTCTGTTCGCGTAGCAAAAAAATAGCTTTTAAAAAGATAAAGTAAGCAAAAAATGATAATCACAACTAAGGCTAGCTCAATAAAACGATTATTGAGAATGTAACTTTTTTTCTTTACTGTTTGTGCTTTTTCTTTTGGTGCATCTTCTATAATGAGTGCTTCCTGAGGTTCATTAAGTAATATTTCTTGAGGTTCTACTTGTTGGGCATCGTGATTTAATTCTGGTGATAACGACTGCAATTGTGCATTAAGCTTGATGCCTACTTTAGGTATAGTCGTAATTATTTCATCATCACAAAAAGAGGATAAATGGCGGCGTAAAACAGAAATACTACTGTTGAGGTTATTATCTGATGCCACTTGGTTGTGTTCATCCCACACTCGGTTTAATAATGTTTCACGATCTAAAACCTCACCATTATTTTGCACTAACACCAATAATAAGCGGTTCAGCGTGGTAGTCAGTTTAATTGCATCGTCGATATTATCGCGATATAACAACCCCTGATGGCTGTCATAAATAATATTATTAATAAGATATTTCATATTTTGTTTTATTTTATTTATTAGGATGTCATATAAGTATTTTTTCCAGTGTATACCTCTAATTTGGTCGGTGTCAATTAGACTAAAATTGCCTGATAATGAATTTGATTTAAGAAAGTTACATTAGATAGATATAATAAAAAAGCCCCTAAATGATGAATTTAGGGGCTTAGAATAACGTAATAAAAGGGAGGTTAAATTAGGCTGTGGGTTCTAGGATTTTGTGCATTACCGGATGAAACTTACGTTTAAAGTACACTAAGCCATGTCCATCATCGCTAACAACAATCTTTTTTATTTCAACCATATAGACTGAATGAGTACCAATATCTTGAACTTGGGTAATTTCACCCTCAAGGTTGGCAAGTGCATCTTTTAACAACGGCTGCTCTAAAATACCGCTATCCCATACATCCCAACCAAAGCGCTCATCCATCGTCGAGCCTTTCATACCCGCAAAGTGACAAGCTAAATCTTCTTGATCATGGTTGAGCACGTTAACACACAGGCGGCCATTCTTTTGAAAAACCGCATTCATAGCACTGTTGCGGTTAACGCATACCATCAAAGTCGGTGGCGTATCAGTCACAGAACAAACCGCAGTGGCAGTAATACCGCAACGGCCTTCTGGACCATCCGTGGTGACGATGTTAACAGCGGCACCGAGACTTGCCATCGCATCTCTGAAGCGTAAGCGATGTTCATTTTCTAAAGACATTTTGACCTCCTGCTGCCGATTACTTCAGCAGCGAATCTAACAGATTAATATCGTTGTTGTTGTGCAGGTGAGGGCGCTTCCAGCCGTGCTGATCATAGTCAGATAGGCAGCGGTCAACCATGTCAGTCATGGCTTTCATGTTGCCAGAACCGTATGCATGACGCAGACATTGCAGACGAATTTCGTCTTGGCTTCCCGCGTAGTTAATTTCATACAGCTCATGACGGCCACCGAATTCACTACCGATAGCATCCCACATTAATTTTAAAATTTTAATACGTTCAACGTGATCCATCCCATTTGAACCGCGAACATATTTCGCCAGATATTTATCAATTTCTGGGTTATTCATATCACGAACGCTAGACGGTAAATAAATTAAACCACTGGTGACGTTACTTTCAATGATATTTTTGATTTTGGTGTAGGCCATTGGTGCCATAACACGATAAGTTTGGATTGCTTGAGTGTCTGGCAGGAATGCGCCGCCCTCCCAAGCTTTTGCTTCTGAGCACATCGCGTCCGTTAATGACCAGAATAGGTTACGCCAAGCCACCACTTCACCAAGATCTGCTTGAACACCACGGAAATCAATAACACCCGTACATTCAAGGCTCTTTTGCAGAAGACCCGTAATGAAGTCCAGTTTGACCGCTAAACGTACACAAGCTTGTAATGGGAACAGGCGAGCAAAGCCACCTTGTACAGCCCAGTTACGAGCACGGTCGAAATCACGATAAATCAGCACGTTTTCCCATGGAATTAACACATGATCCATGACCAGAATGGCATCATTCTCATCAAAACGGCTAGATAAAGGATAATCAAATGGCGAGCCAGTTGCACCTGAAACTAATTCATAGGATGCGCGAGAAATTAACTTCACGCCGTCGGCATCCATCGGTGCGACAAACATCAATGCAAAATCAGGGTTATCACCCATCACTTGGGCAGAACCAAAACCAATAAAGTTGTAGTGCGTTAACGCAGAGTTAGTTGCAACAACTTTTGCACCGCTGACGATAATACCTGCATCAGTTTCTTTTTCTAGCTTTATATAAACATCTTTAACTTCATCGGCAGGCTTATGACGATCGATAGGTGGGTTAACAATTGCATGGTTGAAATATAAGCCACTTTCTTGAATACGCTTGTACCAGTTGCGCGCGTTATCGGCAAACTGACCGTAATATTCCGGATTAGCCCCTAAACAGCTGGCGAATGCCGCCTTATAGTCTGGAGTGCGTCCCATCCATCCGTAGCTTTGGCGTGACCAATCAGCGATGGCGTCGCGTTGCTGGCGTAAGTCATCTGCACTTTTTGCGAAGCGGAAGAATTTGTGTGTGTACCCGCCGTTGCCTGTATCTGTTCCCCAACAAAGCTGGTCATGAGTCGATTTATCATGAAGCGCATCATATAACTGTCCTATAGAAGCTGCTGAGTTACGAAAAGCAGGGTGCGTGGTGACATCTTTAACACGCTCACCATAGATATAAATCTCACGACCATCTTGCAAACTTTTTAGATATTCTTGGCTATTAAATGGGCGCTTAGCATCGGAACGAAAATCTTCTGGTTTCATGTCTACCTCGTTTTAGAACAAAGAGGGCTTGCGGGTTGTCGGCGTACAAAGGTTGCAAGCTTGAATAATGTTAATTTTATGTTTGTTTTGTGTTTGCTAATTGAATCGTTTTCTATGGGGTTTTAAAAGAGATTTTCCAAAGAAACGCTGGTACTTTTCGTTGGTTGGGTGGTTTTATGAAAGAAATGTGATCTTATCGATATTTTAATATTAATGCTATTTTATTTTTTATTAATAAATTCTTATTTATCATTAAATTACTTTTTATTAAAAACTTAATGATTTTTATTTTTTATTGTTTTTTATGGTTATTTTTTGAGCTTCATATTCACTTTTTGTTTTCTTCTAATAGTACAAGTTGCAACGTTAAAAATAAAAATGCAAGACATCAAAAATGTTTGCATTATGTAAAATAATTTAAGGGGAATACTAAAATTTTAACATCCACGATTTATTGGATATTTTGCTCGCGCCATTGGCTTGGAGAAGTACCTTCAGAGCGATTAAAAAAGCGGGCAAAATAGGCCGGATCTTTAAATCCAAGTTGATAGGCAATTTCAGAAACGGGGCTATCGCAAAATAGCAGCATGCGTTTGGCTTCCCGCAAAATCCTATCGAAAATGAGCTTCTTCGGTGGGCGGTTGGCAAATCGTCGGCACATATCTTTTAAGCGAGATTCAGTGACTCCGAGTTTATCTGCATAGTCAGGGACAGAGAGATGCTCGCGATAATGCATATCGATAAGCTGGTTAAAACGTTGGAATAATCGATGTTCACCACGAACGCCGCTAACATGGTGCTCGTCAAGGGGAACAGAGCGCAGTAAAAAGGTAAATAAGGCTTGTGCGAGTGAAGATAATACTTGGTCTCGACCAATATAGTTATTAGCAGATTCCCGCGCCATTAAATCCCAATAATGATTAAACGTTTCAATGTCTTGGGGTTTATCCGCGACAGATAAACAAATCGCCGGAATATCGACTCTGTCCAGATTGGCAGAATAAAGTGATTCCAACAGGGGCGAAATTAAATCTTGCCGCACAGTTAATACATGACCGTCAGTATCTTCTTGGGTAAAAAACGCATGGGCGACAGAAGGGGGCGTTAAAATAAATAGTGGTGCCTGCACAGAATAACGAGACTCATCCAGCTGGAGAGTAATATGCCCAGTGACTAAATAGTGTAATTGGAAATAGCCATCGTGACGATGAGCGGGCATGTCGCGGCCGAAGAAAGCGGCGAGTTTGCCGAAAGTTTGGTAGTGGACGTCGTCATTGCCCAGGACTTCATCATAATCCTTCCCAATATCTATGTTTGTAATGCCCGTCATATTTCGACCCGTAGCGTTGTTGGCTTCATGAGTCAACCCTAGTCACATACTCAAGTATGCTCCCCGAGATTCCCTCACTTGCCGCCTAGCTACAACTCGAATTGTTCTTCATTCTTCAAGCCGCAGCGTTGTTGGCTTCACAAGATAACCCTAGTCACATACTCGTGTATGCTCCTAGGGATTAGCTTGCTTGCCGCCTAGCTGCAACTTGAATTATTTTGAACAATATTTAGGGGGATATTAAATAAATTCAAATTTTCCAATCTGTTGCAGCATTCATTTTTTTAACTCTACCGTTTACGGTGTGGCTCTTGGTCTTGAGTTTTTCATTGGGATGGCGATGACCAGAAGGGCACCGACGACCAGCAAACCGGCTACAAAATAGAGACCGGAGTTGAAGCTACCGGTTTGATCTTTTAGCCAACCGATTAACAGTGGGCTGACCGCGGAGCCTATATTACCTGTTGCGTTGATTACGGCAATACCGATTGCGCGAGCGCGTAAACTGATAGACTGATCTGGCGTGGTCCAGAAAACTGCCATCGCAGTAAACGAACCGGTGGACGCCATAATGATCCCCAATAATTGGAGTATCGGCTGATGAGTCATCGCTGCGATGATCCAACCTGCCGCCGCAAACAAATACGGCAACGCCGTGTGCATCTTACGCTCTTGCAAGCGATCCGAACGGCGACTCCAATAAATCATCCCTAAAATCGTACAGAACTGAGGGATTGCAGTTAATAGCCCAATCATGGCGTTACTGCTGCCCTGATTAAAACTCTGCATGATTTGTGGCGTCCAAATATTAATAGCACTCAACGTATTAGTCAGACAAAAATACGCCACGGTATACATTAAGATCACAGGAGTGAAAATCTCTTTCCACAGGCTGCTATTTTGCAGTGCTGCCTGGCTTTTAGAACCGTGTGGCTGCACTAATTCTAACTGGTCTTTATCCATCATCTCTTGCAGGGTGTCTTTATCTTCCTGAGTCAGCCACTTCGCTTTCTTCGGTGAATCATCTAGATAGAACCACACTAAAATACCCAGCAGAACGGATGGGAAACCTTCCAGTAAGAACAACCACTGCCAGCCTTTCAGATTTAAAACACCATCCAGCCCCAAAATATAACCCGAAGCTAGAGAGCCAAATGCCATAGTCACTGGCATGGCAATCATAAATAGCGCGTTAGCACGTGCGCGGAAATAAGCTGGGAACCAGTAAGTTAAGTAAACTAACATTCCTGGTAAAAAGCCCGCTTCAGCAACACCCACTAGCATTCGTAAAATATATAAGCTGGTTGGCCCAGTCGCGAACATAGTCGCGGTGGAGGCAATCCCCCATAGCACCATGATAGTGGCAATCCAGCGGCGTGCGCCGACAATGCCAAGCATGATATTACTTGGAATACCGAAAATAATGTAGGTGGCGTAAAACAGGGTGGCAGCCAGACCAAACATAGTGGAAGTCAGGCCGATGTCTTTCCCCATTGTCAGCCCCGCAAAGCCGATATTAATCCGGTCTAAGAACGAGAAAACAAACAGAACGAACAGAAATACGATCAGTCGTTTAAAAAGCTTATTAATTACCCGCTGTTGCGGTTCGGTAAGATTCTTATGTTGCTCCGCAGGGTTGTTACTAGCAACATTCTGTGAATGACTCATTATAATGCCCTCTAATTACAATTTATTATAGGTACAAGGGTCTACTAGGCAGTCATTTGGGCTGCCTTGTTGTGGTTGCGATTTTATTGCTTACTATCTAGGTCGCTCATGAGCGTAGGGTAAAATTGAACGACCTAGAGGAGTTCAGATTGCTTTAGTACACGCTAGATGTGCTGTTATCCATATCGGAAACCGTTTTACCGAATTTCGCGGCAAGGGCTTCAGCGGTGCGCGCTAATAATGTGGTATCCACACCCACGGCGACAAACAGCGCGCCAAGCTTAATATAGTGTTCCGCGATATCTGGCGCTGCCATCAAAATTCCCGGCGCTAGACCTGCCGCACGAATTTGCTTAATGGCATCTTCGATGACGGCTTTGACTTCAGGGTGATTTGGATTGCCAGAAAAGCCCATATCCGCACTCAGATCCGCAGGACCGATAAAGACACCATCAACGCCTTCAACTTTGAGGATCTCAGGGAGGTTTTTGATAGCTTCGCGGGTTTCCACTTGGACAATCACGCACATTTCATCGTTAGCGCGTTTTAAATAATCAGGAATACGATTCCAGCGAGAGGCGCGCGCTAAGGCGCTACCGACACCGCGAATTCCCGCTGGTGGATAACGGGTGGAGCGAACGGCTTGTTCTGCTTGCTCGGCATTTTGCACCATTGGCAGTAACAGCGTTTGTGCGCCGATATCCAGCAATTGCTTGATAATCACTGGCTCATTCCACGCCGGACGAACTACCGGTTGTGATGGATAAGGGGCGATGGCTTGTAATTGCGCTAAGGTGGTTTGCACATTGTTTGGTGCATGTTCACCATCAATGAGCAGCCAATCAAATCCAGCACCAGCAACCAGCTCAGCGCTGTATGGGCTGCACAATCCTAGCCATAAACCAATTTGTGGTTTGCCTGTTTTCAGGGCTTTTTTGAATTTATTTTCTAACAGATCCACCGTGAACTCCTTATGCAAAGCGGCAGCTAATTGAGCCCATCACGCCGTAGTCAACGTGGAAAACATCCCCTTTACGAGCAGGAACTGGGCGAGTGAATGAACCACCAAGGATAATTTGTCCCGGTTGTAGCTCCACATTGTGTGGGGCTAATTTATTGGCTAACCATGCCACGCCATTGGCAGGGTGATTCAGAACCGCTGCCGCAACGCCAGACTCTTCAATGACGCCGTTACGATAAAGCAGAGCGCTTATCCAACGCAGGTCTAAATCGCGCGGTTTAATCGGACGTCCACCTAAGATCACCGCGCCGTTTGCCGCGTTATCTGAAATGGTATCGAACACTTTACGTGGACGGTTAGTTTCAGGGTCGAGATTGTGGCAACGGGCATCGATCAGCTCTAAAGCGGGGATCACATAGTCTGTGGCGTTATACACATCAAATAAGGTGCAGTTAGGGCCGCGCAGCGGTTTTGCTAACACGAATGCCAGTTCAACTTCGATACGCGGAACGATAAAGCGATCCGTTGGAATATCACAGCCATCATCAAAGAACATATCATCGAGCAGTGCGCCATAGTCAGGCTCATCAATCTGGGAACTGGCTTGCATCGCTTTGGATGTCAGACCGATTTTATGCCCTTTTAATACGCGCCCTTCCGCCAGTTTTAAGCCAACCCACTCTTTTTGAATGGCATAGGCATCTTCAATGGTCATCTCGGGGTGATCCAAAGAGATTTGACGGATTTGCTGGCGGCTTTTTTCCGCTTGGTTTAGGCGCTGAGCGACTTGCGAAATTATGTCTTTGTGTAGCATCAATTTTTCCTTTTTTATCTAAGCTCGTTATACTTCGAGCTATAACTGCGTTAGCTTCATTCGCTAACCCTAGTCACATACTCCTGTATGCTCCAAGGGATTAGCCTCATTTGCTGCCTTGTTCTAACTCGAATTATTTAGAGCTAAGATTTTAAAAGCGAAGACCGTTAGCTAATGTTTTTTTCTAATTAGAAAGCCCACCAAAGCAGAGATATTTCACTTCCAGATAATCTTCGATTCCGTAACGGGAGCCTTCACGACCAAGTCCTGACTGCTTAATACCACCAAACGGAGCCACTTCATTTGAAATAATGCCTTCGTTGATACCCACCATGCCGCTTTCTAATACTTCAGCTACACGGTAGATACGCCCGATATCCCGTGAATAGAAATAAGACGCCAGACCAAACTCAGTATCGTTGGCAAGGTCGATAGCTTCTTGTTCATCACGGAATTTAAATAATGGTGCTAATGGACCAAATGTTTCTTCTTTCGCGACTTTCATGGATTCAGTCACATTGACTAATACCGTCGGTTCGAAGAACAGACCACCAAGGCTGGCAGATTTGCCACCCGCTACGATGCTGGCGCCTTGAGCAACAGCATCTGCGATATGCTCAGACACTTTATCCACAGCAGCTTGGTTGATGAGTGGGCCTTGCTCTGAATCGGCTTGGGTCGCTGGACCAATTTTTAACGCACTCACGGCTTTCGCGAGGCGAGCCGCGAACTCATCGTAAACGCCTTCTTGAACTAAAATACGGTTTGCACACACGCAAGTTTGTCCGCTATTACGGAATTTAGCGGCTAAAGCCCCTTGAACCGCGGCGTCTAAATCGGCATCGTCAAATACGATAAACGGTGCATTACCGCCTAATTCCAATGACATTTTTTTCACGGTATCTGCGCACTGTTCCATCAGTAATTTACCCACGCGGGTAGAACCGGTGAAGGTCAGTTTGCGAACAATCGGGCTAGATGTCATGACCGCGCCAATCGCTTTGGCATCGGTACCTGGAACGATGTTGAATACGCCAGCAGGAATACCAGCTTCTTCACCTAATGCCGCTAATGCCAGCGCAGATAATGGGGTTTCAGCCGCAGGTTTTAATACCATGGTGCAACCCGCCGCGAGGGCAGGACCGACTTTGCGGGTGATCATCGCATTCGGGAAGTTCCAAGGAGTAATAGCGGCTACCACACCCACAGGCTGCTTGATGGTCACTAAGCGGCGACCTGGCAGTGGGGAGGGGATAGTTTCGCCGTAAGTACGTTTACCTTCTTCGGCAAACCACTCGATAAAGCTGGCGCCATAGGCAATTTCGCCCATGGATTCATTGATGGATTTACCTTGCTCAGTACTCAGGATCTGCGCGAGTTCTTGTTGGTTTTCCATCATTAAACGGAACCATTTGTTCAGAATTTGGCTACGTTCTTTAGCGCTTTTGGCACGCCATGCTGGCAATGCTTTTTCTGCGGCTTCAATAGCTTGTTGAGTTTCCGTGGCACCCACATTACTGACGCGAGCAATCACTTCTCCATTTGCTGGGTTAGTCACATCAAACTGGCTACTGTCTTGGGCATTTACCCATTGACCATTAATGTAAGCCTGCTGGCGGAATAATTTAGAATTGGTGTTTAAGCTCATTTTTCGTTGTTCTCCGAAGACACTGAATGAACGTGCGCGTGGACATTTTTAGCGGACAAGCGTTGGCTTGAAAAACTCAGTCCGGCACAAATCGCCATTACGAGTGCCATAGCAAATGGGGATTCATCTTGTAGTATGGACACTGCAACACTGGCAAGGGCTGCCAAGGCAAACTGAATTGAGATGGCGAGCGCACTGGCGCTGCCTGCGATTTTCCCGCGGTGTTGCAGTAACAGTGACAAACTGTTGGTGCCGATAGCATTAACCATCGATAGGAACAGAACCACTAGGATAACAATAATTGGTAGGCTTTGTTGATAGAAAATTAACAACAGAACACCAAAAATCAATTGGATACCGCTTTGCATGCCTAAAATGCGTGGCAGGCTATACACCTTGAGTAACCGGACGTTCAGCAGCAACATGGCAATCATGCCTAAAATATTGCAGCCAAACAGCAGCCCATAATACTGTTCAGAAACACCAAAATAATTGATATACACAAACGGTGAACCACTGATAAAGGCGAACATACCGGCAAAAGAGAATGCCATGGTGCCAATGATACTCAGTGCTTCTCGGTCTGTGAGCACCAACCGATAATTATGAAAGGCGACACCGACTAAATTGCGGGATTCACGCTGATGAGGCAAGGTTTCAGGTAGCAGTAAGAAAATGGCTAAAACAGAGCACAGCCCCACTACCGCGAGCACATAGAAAATCACTTGCCATTCAAAATGAATTAATAAAAACCCGCCCACTAGTGGTGCTAATAATGGGGCTATCATGGTGACTAATGTCATCAGTGATAGCACTTTAGGCAGTTCACTAGAAGGGTACACATCACGGGCAATGGCGCGCGCCATCACTATCGCTGCACCACTTCCAAACGCTTGCAACGCTCTAAAGGTAATTAAGGCTTCCGAGCTGGTGGCTTGGGCGCATAACAGGCTGGCGAGGGTGAAAATGACCAGCCCACTGAGCAACATTTTACGGCGCCCCAGCAGATCGCTTAGGGGACCATAAAACAGCATGCCGACGCAGAAACCCGCAAAAAATGCCCCGAGGGTGTACTGCATCTGTCCTTGAGTGGCATTCAGTGCCTGTGCCATTTGTGGCAAGGCTGGTAAGTACATATCAATCGATAGGGGACCGAACGCCACCAGTGAGCCCAGTAACGGGATCAACCAGCGCGGTATCGGTCTATTAGTAAATGAAATTGGCATATTGCCCCCTATCGATATCCATCAATGACAACTTAAACTTTCTATGACTTAAACAAGGCATGCACATTGTTCTGCTTGTAGTTCAGAACAGGATCGAGCTCTTCCATGGTGAAAGAGAGCGCCAAGTAACGCTTTGCCATTAAATCGGCAAAATGCACTTTGATCAGATCAAACAGCATTTCCCCCGTTTTTTGGCGATCTTCAAGGGAGCGACCCGCACCAATTTTTAAGGTCATATGCACAAACGCGTAATCGTGTTTGCCATCCGCCATTTGCCAAGTATCCAGCCAGATTGCGCGGCTACGAATACCCCCTAATGGGAAAATTCCTGTGCCAGCCAGCGCGCTGTTTACTTTAGCGAACAGCTCCGGTAGGGCGGCTTCTTCACGAATGTTATCTGTGCATTCAGCATAAAAATGAGGCATATCCGTTCCTTATGCGTTGGCCGCTTGTTTGTCAGTAATAAACTTTGGCAGTGGGAAAATCGCGTTGATTTGCCCAGTACCGGAACTGGCGAACAGGTCAGTTAATACTTCCACTTTCTCGTCATATTTATCCCAACCGAGTAGACCCAGTAACATCACGGTGTCATGCATGTGACCTTCGCCATAGCAGTAATCCGCGTATTCTGGCAGCATTTTGCAGAACTCAGCGAAACGACCTTCACGCCACAGTTTGACGACGCGTTTGTCCATTTGCTCATCGAATTCGCGGGTGTAGCTGTTCATACCGTCTTCTGCACGATGGTCATCGATAAAGCGATGAGATAAGGAGCCGCTTGCTAATACCGCCACGGTACCGTCATATTTTTCAATCGCAGTCAGTACGGCTTCGCCTAATTTGCGGCTAGTTTCAAAGCTGTGTGAGGTACAGAATGCTGAAATGGAGATCACTTTAAAGTGGCGATCGCTATTCATATAACGCATTGGAACCAGCGTTGCGTACTCCAAAGTTAGGCTTGGAATTTCATGGGCTTGAGCACGAACGCCGAGCTTGCGAGCTTCTTCTCCGATCATCTGGCCCAATACAGAGTTGCCGTCATACTCATATTCCATATCGCGGATGAAGTGTGGCAATTCATTACTGGTATAGATGCCTTTAAAGTGATCGGCACAATTAATGTGATACGCACTGTTAACTAACCAATGGGTATCAAAAACAATAATGGTGTCGACGCCGAGTTCACGGCAGCGACGACTGA
The DNA here is from genome assembly GCF_020271745.1 of Providencia alcalifaciens. Lineage (NCBI taxonomy): Bacteria > Pseudomonadati > Pseudomonadota > Gammaproteobacteria > Enterobacterales > Morganellaceae > Providencia > Providencia alcalifaciens. The sequence continues at coordinate 2,373,075 of NZ_CP084296.1, forward strand.
TTTCTTTGTGTCCATCAATGGCGGCTTGGCGACAACCGTGGTTTTTGCCCGGCAGTTCAGATAGGTACATTGATGGGACGTGTGTTATTTTTGCCGTTAGTGCCAACTTACCCATTTCCTTCCCCTTATTCGTCATACTTCACGTTGTAGCTGTGTTGGCTTTACTCTGTCACTCGGGTCACATACTTATGTATGCTCCCCGAGATGTCATCGTTTGCCGCCTTGCTACACCGCGAATTATTTAGAATAAGTAGCTGAATTAATTATCATTGATTCAAAATTACTTAAAATAAAAAATGGTGTAGCTTGCTACGGAGTAACTTTGCTTTTTACTATGTAACTTACACACCCCAGCGTGGGATGTTGTGGTCGCCGTAGGAGATACAAACGTTCTTCATTTCGGCGAAGACTTCGAAGCTATACTCGCCGCCTTCACGGCCCACGCCAGAGGCTTTTACGCCGCCGAATGGTTGACGTAAATCACGCACGTTTTGGGTGTTAACGAATACCATTCCTGCTTCGATATTACGGGAGAGACGTAGGATTTTGCTGACATCTTGCGTCCAAATATAGGAAGCCAGACCGTACTCCACATCGTTCGCCATACGCAGACCATCTTCTTCGGTCTTGAATGGAATTAAACAAGCGACGGGTCCGAAGATCTCTTCTTGAGCCACACGCATGCGGTTGTCCACATCCGCCAGAACTGTTGGACGTAGGAAATGGCCATTTTTCAGGTGAGCCGGCAGATCCGTTGGTTTGTCTGGACCGCCCGCTAACAGGGTTGCGCCTTCTTCCATACCAATGCGGATATAACCAGACACTTTATTCCAGTGTTGCTGGCTGATCAGAGCGCCCACTTGGGTTTTCGGATCCGTTGGGTCGCCGACGATCAGGCGATTTGCACGCTCAGCAAAGCGTTTTACAAATTCAGGGTAAATGCTTTCTTGGATGAAAATACGTGAACCCGCAGTACAACGCTCGCCATTGATAGAGAAAATGGTGAACAGCGCGGCATCCATTGCACGTTCAATGTCGGCATCTTCAAAAATCAGAACCGGAGATTTACCGCCTAATTCCATGGAATATTTTTTCAGACCCGCGTTTTGCATAATGGCGCGACCCGTTGCGGTGCCCCCTGTGAAGGAGACAGCGCGAACGTCATGGTGTTTTACCAGAGCGTCACCCGCGGTTGCACCATAACCTTGCACCACGTTCAGTACGCCCGCAGGAATTCCTGCTTCAAGGGCTAATTCACCTAAACGGTTTGCAGATAGCGGAGACAGTTCAGACATTTTCAGAACCGCGGTGTTACCCAGAGCTAAACACGGTGCTGTTTTCCATGTTGCGGTCATAAATGGCACGTTCCATGGCGAGATTAATCCGCACACACCCACTGGCTGGATCAGGGTGTAGTTCATCATTTTGTCGTCAACCGGATAGGTGCGACCGTTCATTTGCTGGCAAATTTCAGCAAAGAATTCAAAGTTGTGTGACGCGCGAGGGATCAGCACGTTTTTAGTTTGGTGGATAGGTAAACCGGTATCATTGGTTTCCATTTCAGCAATTTGAGGTACGTTTTCGTCGATCAGCTCACCTAAGCGGCGCATCAAGCGGGCGCGCTCTTTCATTGGGGTATTCGCCCACTTAGGGAAGGCTTCTTTTGCAGCCGCAACCGCTTGGTTGATCTCGTCTTGACCGCCTGATGCCACTTCCGCTAATACTTCACCCGTTGCTGGGTTAGTGGTTTCGAAATACTCTTTGCTTTCAACGTTTTTGCCGTTGATCCAATGGTTAATCTTAGTCATCACACTCGCTCCTCATACTCTTTTTCGCTGATAATGGTATTGATCAGCCTGCCCACACCTTCAACTTCAACGATCACTTCATCACCCGGAACCACATCAGACAGCCCTTTTGGCGTACCTGTTGCGATCATGTCCCCCGGTTGCAGTGTCATAAAGTCACTCAGGTAGGCAATTAAAAATGGGATATTAAAAATCAGATCCGCGGTGGTGCCTTTTTGACGCAATTCACCATTAACGTAGGTGTACAGTGCGAGGTTGTGTGGATCTTTAATATCTGCCTTGTCTACCATCCACGGGCCGATTGGCGTCAGCGTATCGCGGCTTTTTACGCGTAGGTTTGGACGGTAGTAATTCTCTAAATAGTCACGGATAGCATAGTCATTACACACGGTATAGCCGGCGACGTAATCCATGGCATCTTCTTGGGAAACTTTGTGAGCGGCTTTACCAATAATCACCACCAGCTCAGACTCATAGTGCATGTATTCAACATTGTCTGGGCGGACAGACACTTGGCGGTGGCCTGTTAAGCTGTTTTCTGCTTTGATAAAAATCAGTGGCTCTTCAGGTGGCTTAAATTCTAATTCAGTGGCGTGGTCGGCATAGTTCAGACCCAACGCGAATAAGGTACCTTGTGCAGGTGGTAGCCACTCAACATCTGCGCTATCACCAGAAATCACGTTGCCGTTTGGCAGCTTGATGGCTTCGTTGTCACCGACAGTGACGGAATATTCAGTGCCTTGATAACGAATTTTTGCGTGTTTCATGATTATTGTCCTCCTGCCGCAACAACGCTGTTCTTGAGGCTTGGGAAGCCAGTTGCTTGGATCTCAACCTGATCACCGGGTTTGATGGTGACGCGCTGATGAGGGGTGCCCAGTAAAATCACATCCCCTTGCTTTAGGGTTGCAAAGTCGCTCAGTGCAGCCACTAATTCGCTTGCGCTACGAACGAGATCCTTGGTTGACCATCTGTTAGCTTCTTGACCGTTAATCAGTGTCACGATCTCAACAGGTGAAGATAACGATGTTTTGACTAACTCGCCGATTGGGCAAAAAGTATCACGGCATTTTGCTTTAATCGCAGGGCGGTAGAAGGTGTCTTCTGGCAGGCTAACTTCATTCGCCAGTGCAAAGCCAGCAATGAATTCCAATGCATTTTGAGCGGTCACTTTGCGTGCATCTTTACCAATCACTAGCGCCAGTGTTGCGCCGCTTTGTACTTCTTCGCCAGCAGGATGCAGGATGTTATCCCCGGAATTAATGCGTGTATTACGCGGCTTAATAAACCACACAGGTGTTTTCGGTGGGGTTTTATAAGGGGCTTGCTGGAACGCCTCGAGCCAATGATCAAGCTGGCTTTGATGGTTGAGGGCAACGGCAAAAACAGTGCCTTTCATTGACAACTCCTTATTAAAAAAATCTATTCTGATTGATTATTAATATATTAATAAAGTATTATTTTGTAATAAGCAATAGCTTTATAGAAATGTTAATTTTAATTGTGATCTTATTAACATAATAACGAAGTGAATGTGTAACTTGCTGTATGTAATGGGTTTATTAAATTTTTAATTTTTAAAATTTCACAATATATTAACTTTAAATTTTTGATAAAATTTATTTACTCATTAATATTTTGGTGTTTTTCTTTGAGATTGTTAGTGCTGCATGCTACTCTTGCAGTTAAGATAATTGAGTGTGTTGCTGTTACCCCTATGATTTATTGCTAATCTTAAGTAGCGTTAAAAATGGTAACCAGCACGGAGGCTGACTAACCCCCTGCCGTGGGTGTTTAATAACTTTAAATAGCGTGGTGAGTTTTAAGCTTATGCATGAATCGTTGACAATTGCATTATTACAGGCGCGAGAGACCGCAATGGGCTTCTTTCGACCAATATTAAAGTCCTATAATTTGACCGAACAGCAATGGCGTATCATTCGCGTGCTAGCGGATAATCGCTCTATTGATTTTCATGAATTATCAGTACAAACCTGTATTTTGCGTCCAAGCTTAACGGGGATTTTGACTCGTATGGAACGCGAAGGGCTAATTTTCCGTTTAAAGCCATTGAATGACCAACGTAAACTGTATGTCTCACTGACCCCAACAGGGCAAGAGTTGTATGACAAGGCGCGTCAGGAAGTTGAAGAGGGTTATCAAAAGATTGAGCAGGCATTCTCCCAAGAGAAAATGCAGCAGCTGACGGCGTTATTGGAAGAGTTGATTGCGCTGGAAAGCCCAGATTACAGTAGTATTATGGATAGAAGCAAGATCGCATAAATACTCGTCATACTTTGAACCGCAGCGTTGTTGGTTGCGCTCAGCTACTCGGGTCATATACTTATATATGCTTCCCGAGATAGCTTCTCTTACCGCCTAAATACTCGTCATACTTTGAACCGCAGCGTTGTTGGCTGCGCTCAGCTACTCAGGTCACATACTTGTGTATGCTCCCCGAGATAGCTTCTCTTACCGCCTAGCTGCAATTCAAATTATTTAGAGTATTGCTTGTGGCATGCTTTGAACCGCAGCGTTGTTGGTTGCGCTCAGCTACTCGGGTCACATACTTGTGTATGCTTCCCGAGATAGCTTCGCTTGCCGCCTAACTGCAATTCAAATTATTTAGAGTATGCATTTGGGGCATATTTTTAGCGATTACTTGCCGAGCAAGTGCAAGAAGTGAATATGTTTTTCATATTGGTCGAGGATGTCATGAATGATTTGCTCTTTCGCCCAGCCCATCACGTCGTAATCCTGCCCACCTTCTTTTAAGTGGATTTCTGCGCGGTAGTATTTTTGCTCTTCACTACGCTCTTCATCATTGTCTGTGCCCATACCTGCTAGGGCAAAGGCCGGCTGAATATAGTAACGTAGACGAACTTCGTATAAAAAGTTCATATCTTCGCCTAAATCCACTTCAAACCCGATCCTATCGTCTTTATCTGTATGGATATGGCAAACCGTGCCTTGCTTGGAGAGTTCCTCAGAAACCATCTCCATGGATGGCTTCACGGACTCTTCCATAAAGCGTTTTACATGGGCACGTTTCGGGAAATAAACAATATTACGCAAGCGGCGCTGCCACGGAATCGGGTTACGGCTCGCAGTTGGGGCGATGGTAGCTAATTGCTGGCTATCGCGTTTATAGGCATCCACGCGTAATGCTTTGAATAACCCATAAATGGAGATAAGCAATACGATAGCAAATGGCAGAGCACTCGCGATGGTTAAGGTTTGCAGGGCTTGCAAGCCACCCGCCAACAGCATGGTGATAGCGACCACACCCATTAAGCCAGCCCAGAAAATACGTTGCCAGACAGGCGTATCGGAGTCACCACCCGAGGCGAGGGTATCGACCACCATGGCACCGGAATCTGCTGAGGTGACAAAGAACACCACCACCATTAGCATGGCGAAGAAAGATAATACCGTTGAGAACGGGAAGTAAGTTAGAAACTCAAATAGGGCGAGAGACACATCGGATTGCACGGTTTCTGCCAGTCGGGTTGCCCCTTGGTTTTTGATTAAATCAATGGCGGTATTACCAAAGAACGTCATCCACATCAGGGTAAAGCCCGCAGGGACAAACAGCACGCCAGTGACAAACTCACGAATGGTACGGCCGCGAGAGATGCGGGCGATAAACATCCCAACAAACGGTGACCATGATAACCACCAACCCCAATACAGCAGTGTCCAACCCCCTAACCAATCACTGGATTTGGGTTCGTAGGCATACAAGTTAAATGTTTTACTGACTATCTCTGAGAGATATCCCCCAGTATTTTCCACAAAGGATTTTAGCAATAAAACCGTGGGTCCTAAGATCACAATTAGCAGCAATAGGAGGAAGGCGAGACCGAGGTTCAACTCAGATAAAATTCGGATCCCTTTATCTAACCCTGAGACGACGGATAAGGTTGCGAGAGCGGTGAAGGCGATAATCAAACCGACTTGCACGGTCTCATTTACGGGTAAACCGAACAGGTGGTTCATTCCCGCGTTAACTTGCAGTACCCCAAAGCCTAGAGAGGTCGCGACACCAAACACGGTACCCACCACCGCAAACACATCTACAGCATGACCTAAAGGACCATAAATTCGGTCACCAATAATAGGGTATAGGGCTGAGCGTAGGGTGAGTGGTAAACCGTGGCGATAGCTGAAAAAGGCTAAAATCAAAGCGACAATGGCATAGATAGCCCAAGCGTGTAATCCCCAATGGAAGAATGTCAGGCGCATGGCTTCTTTGGCGGCTTCTACAGTTTGTGGATCCCCTACTGGTGGGTTGAGGTAGTGCATGACGGGCTCGGCAACGCCGAAGAACATCAAACCGATCCCCATTCCAGCAGAGAACAACATGGCAAACCAAGAGACATAGCTGAAATTGGGCTGTGCGTGATCAGGACCTAATTTTATCTGTCCATAACGCGAGAGTCCCAGATAAGTCACACTCAACAAAATGATGGCTACAGCGAGTATGTAGAACCAACTGGCGTTGTTAAATAAGTTCTTTTGAAGATGACTTAGATGAGATTCTGCCATTTCAGGCATTAAGGCGGCAAAACCGACGATAAGCAGAATAATGATAGCCGAACTGTAAAATACAGGAGGGCTGATTTTGGTACGTACTTTTTTGGTTTCAGTCACGTTTTGACTCATAACGACCTTCTTTACTTTTTATTTTATTTTTTGCATACCAATCTTAAGGGGGCATGCGGCGAGCTGTCCTTCTGAATAAAACAATAGGTTATTGCGAAAGGGTTTCCCTATAGGAACCAGAATAGAAAGAACAATAAAATGGATAAATTATGGGTGTTGATAACGATGATTTAAGACTGAATTATCAACAAAAATTGGTGAATGACGACCCCCTTTGAACCCTGTTATGAATAAAAAACGAAAAGGTATACTGCCACGGTAAACATCAATGATCAACCTAATGGGTAAAATGAAAATAAATAAATGGTGTAAATTTCATGTTATTTATCAATCTATTGTTTATTTATCTTACTGTATTTTGGCATTATTTATAGAAATAAAATCAAATGAACAAAAGAGATAATTATATTGCTAAAAATAGCCCGAAAGCGGGCTAAATAGCAAAATGAATTAATTTTAGTGTGCATAAAAAAAGCAGACAATATCTGCCTGCTTTGGTATGAAGAATGAGAGAAAATGCAATGATTTATTTCTTCTCATCATTCTGTGATTTTAACGCTTCAGTTTTGTTTTTAGCGTCAGTGGCAAGTTCGTCAGCTTTGTTGATGGCATCCGTTTTCATGTCTTGTGCTTTTTCTGAAAACTCACTGGATGCTTTGTCATACTGTTCTTTGAGCTTATCGGCGGAGTCGGATGCATTTTGTTTCAGCTCATCCGCTTTTTTCTCACCTTGGTCTGCTAACTCTTTGGCTTTGTCTGAGAGTTCAGATGTTTTGTCAGAGATATCGTTTTTCACATCTTGCGCGGTGGCTTTTGCACTATCAGATAACTCAGTGACTTTTTGCTCAGTCGCGTCTTTTAGCTGGGTGGCTTTTTCTTCGGCTTGCTGAACGGCGCTGTCTTTTTTTGATGAATCATCGCAACCAGCGACGAGGGTTAAAATGCCAGCAACAACAAGAGAAGAGATGATTTTCTGTTTCATTATTAATTCCTTAACAGGTCATGTTAGAAAAATACTAATTAAACGGTAAATTCATTTGGGGCTAAAATACCGACATAGAGAAATCAAAATGTAACACACGAAATGGCGAAAGATCCATGTGGTATCTGTAAAGATGCGTAGGAAACAGCGTATGAGGGAAGGAGCTTGTGTGGGAAGGAGAGAGAGCGCAAGTGAGTAAACACCCACTTGCGCTGATTGAGGATTATTTCTTTAAGTCGTCATACAGCATCATGGATGCTTTATTTTCTGGGTCACCAATCCAACGCGGTTGTGGTTGGTACTCATTGTTAATCAGACTTTTTTGTGGCTCAAATCCGGTGTAGTTCAGGCCTGCCAAATCAGACCATGTATAGATAAAATCCATATTGCTGTATGGGCGAGCGGTTTTATCTTTCAAGTCAAATTGATGAGTCTGTAACCATTCTGGTGACTGCCATACTAAGAATGGTACGTTGTACATTACTTTGCTTGGATTGCCTTCGCTACGGCCTAACATTTCATGCGGTGGTGTGTCGTAAACATCCTCACCGTGATCGGAGAAGAAAACTAAGAAGCCATTTTCTTTTGAAGAATCGAAATCTTTAATCAGCGAAGAGACCACATAGTCATTGTAATGCTGAGCATTATCATAAGCATTGTAGTCTTTTATTTGGTCACCCTTTAAGTTGGTTGGTACTGGGCTATTGCTATCGGTAAAGATGGCTTTATCTTCAGGATAACGGAACTCATAGCGCATATGGGTACCAAGCAGGTGCACCACAATAAATTTCTTCTCAGCAGGGTCAGCTAAGGCTTCTTTGAACGGTGAAAGCACCACGTCATCATAAATACGAGAACTTTGTGCCATGTCGTTGTTCAAATAATATTGCTTATCGGTTTGACGAGAGAACGCTGTTAACAGCGTATTTCGCTCAGTCATGGTTTGCTGATTGGTGATCCAGAAGGTTTTAAAACCTGCTTGCTTCATCATATTCATGATAGATGGGCGGGAATTAAACAGATCAGGCTCAGTTTCTGAAGCAAAGGTTAAAATTTGCTGTAATGCTTCGATGGTATAAGGGCGTGAAGTAATCACGTCATTAAAGACCGCCAAATTGTTTGGATACAGTGTTTTCAGTTGATCAAGCTCTGGCGTTGTTTGACGAGAATAGCCATACAAGCTCATTCTGTCGCGGCTGGTGGACTCACCAATCACCAACACAAACGTTCTTGGGGTATTGCCATTGGCATCGATAAAGTTTTCTAACGGTGGAATTTTGCTGTTATCGCGGATTAATTCTTCCATATTTGCCAGTTGGTTCTTATACAGGAAGTAACCACTTACAAACTGCCATGGTGCGGCATACGCTAATTTACTGTTAACGTAGGAAACAACGTTCTCAAAAGGACGCTGCTGTTTGATGGCTTTATTGTAGTAAGGCACACCAAATAGCACGATCAAAACTAGTGCAGACACAATCACGCGTCCAGTGACTGGCAACGTGACAGGTTTCAAACGTGTCCATAGGAAAATAGCACCGAGGGTGTAAGCCAAAATCACTGCAATTACTTTAAAACTCAGATATTGGCGTAAGAATTCCCCTGCTTCGTTGGTGTTGGTTTCGAACATCACAAACATCACGCTTTGGGATAATTGATGTCCATATACCACGAAATAAGCGAGAGCGACGACCGAGGATACCCATAAAACAATCCCGATTAAGCCAGCCACTAGTTTGATTTTTCGAGGGAAAAATAGTGCGGGAACTAGCCAAAGTGAGCTATAGAGTAAAGAATCTCTTAACCCGATGGTATTACTTTGCCCGGTAACAACCACATATAGCTGCAGTAAAGATGAAAAATACCAGAAAAATATTAACAGCCAGAACAAAGACATCCAGCTGAATTTTCCTGCTTTTATCGAATTAACCATAAATTTTTAGCTCTTAATTATTAGTTTAGTTAAGTAACAATCAAAACGTAGTCGAAAAATCGTTTTTTAGATAGAAAGTTACCGAGTAAGTTCAAATTATATTAATAATGTATTTATTGTAGATAAGGACTAATTTATTACATTGGTTATAAATGATTTTTAAATCATTTATAAACTTTTCCTTGGGGTGCTCATTTAATGATTAACTCATTAAGAAATGAGACTTTCCTTCATATTTTTCATTTATTGCATAAGCAATGGAATTGATATTATTCTTTGTTAATCTATTAGCTAGGAATACTGATGGCATTTACTTGATAGGGGATGCTTAATGCGAGGCATAAACGATGCTAGATAACGCCTTTGTGGCTTTTTTGAAATCCGCTTTAGCCGTGAGAATTTTGCTCTCCATTCTGATTATTGTTGATGGCGGACTCATTTTGAAGCCCGTCTTAAGCGCTTACACGGATTATATCGATTGGCGTCAAAGTGGATTTACCGAGTGGTTAAAATCTTTAGGGTTTATGAAACTGTTGGATATTCCCCGGTTCTTGCTGGGTATTTCGCTCATCTTTCTTTCGCTATTTATGATTAATGGCGCGCGCATCGCCTGGGTTTTCGCACTCTTATTATTGGCAATCATTGCCTTTGTTGACTTCAAAGTGGCAACGGAACATGTGCGACAAGGTTATTTCTCTTTTGGCTTGTTGGTCGCGTTAATACTCTTTTGGAAACTGTACCCTCGGCACAGTATCAGTAGCGCGGGGTTTGTGGCGCTCACTTGTATTATTTCATTATTGCTTTATTCCATTTTTGGAACGCTGTATATCGGTAACGAATTCTTACCGGTTGTGAAAGATGGCACCACGGCATTTTATTTTGCGCTGGTGTGTATGACGACCGTAGGATTTGGCGATATTGTTCCTGTCACCATGGATGCTCGAGTCTTTACGGTGACGGTGATTATTTTAGGGATCACCATTTTCACTACCTCTGTGGTGTATGTGGTGGGCGTATTAGCCAAAGGCACCAAAGAGATTGTTCGCAAGAGGTTTTCATATATGAAAAGTCATTATGTGGTGATTGGTAGTACACCGATGGCGGTCAACGTCTACCAAGCACTGAAAAAACGGGAGTTGCCTGTCGCCGTGATTTGCCAAGAAAGTCACCGCGGTCACTATCCCGAAAAAGATAATATCGTGACAGGCGACCCAACGGACTCTGCGTTATTGGCAGAAGCCAATGTGAAACAGGCAAAATGTGTGCTGATCATGACCGATAGCGATTCATTAAGCACCTTTGCCTTACTCGGTGTAAAAGCACAATCGGGCAGTAAAAGCGAAGCAAAAACCGTGGTGTTGGTTAACCAAGAGTCAAACATGGATAAAATTCGTTTGTTGAACCCAGATATGCTGTTTTCACTCTCTTCCCTTGGCTCGGAGGTTTTGATGCAAGTGCTTTGCGGTGAAACAATTTCTAATGACAGCATTAGTGATATGCTGCTGAACAAAATTACAAAAAGCTAGCAACCTCACGGATGTTAAAAGGAACTCAGCCCCATGTTAAGTGCGGATAAAATTACCTGCCATCGACAAAATAGAACGCTATTTCGGCAGCTCGATTTTTCGGTTTTGCCGAACCAAATTTTGCAGGTCGAAGGACCTAACGGGGCAGGGAAAACCACACTGTTACGCATGATGGCGGGGTTATTAAAGCCGGATGAAGGTGAAATTTTATGGCAGCAGCAATCCATTGAAAAACTTAAAGAAGAGTTTACTCGGCACTTGCTGTATCTGGGGCATAAACCAGCTGTAAAATCACTGCTAACCCCCTATGAAAATCTGAAATTTTATTACCAAATGCACCACCAAGAACCTGAAGGTGACAGAATCTGGTCTGCGCTTGAAGAGGTCTCCTTGATGGGGTATGAAGATATTCCTGTCGGACAGCTTTCAGCGGGGCAGCAGCGCCGCGTCAACCTTGCTCGCTTATGGCTAAGCGATGCGCCACTGTGGATTTTGGATGAACCATTCACAGCCATTGATGTGGCGGGTGTAAATCGTTTAACTGAACGTTTTCATCAACATGCAGAACAAGGTGGCATGATTTTATTTACATCGCACCAAGCGATGACAGGGCACTTTGGGACATTAAAACTGACAGGCGGGTACGAGTGATGTTTTGGCTATTAATAAAAAGAGAGCTCAAAATTGCCTTTCGCAGCTTCTCCGAATTGGTTAACCCACTGTGGTTTTTCTTAATCGTCATCACGCTTTTCCCATTGAGTATTGGGCCTGAGCCTCAACTATTGGCACGGATCTCTGTGGGGATTTTCTGGGTAGCCGCCATTTTATCGTCGCTATTATCGTTAGAGCGCTTATTTAAAGATGACTATCTGGATGGCTCGTTAGAGCAATTGTTGCTGGCACCACACCCTCTGTTTGTCACTGTTTTAGCTAAAGTGATTTCTCATTGGCTCGTGACAGGGTTGCCGCTGGTGCTGCTTTCCCCTGTTGCGGCGGTCATGTTATCCATTAATGGCGAGACATTATTGGTGCTGGCAGGCACGTTACTGCTAGGAACGCCAGTATTGAGCTTTATTGGTGCGATTGGGGCGGCGCTCACCGTATCATTAAAAAAAGGGGGCGTGCTGGTCAGTCTACTGGTACTACCGCTGTATATTCCGGTGTTAATTTATGCGACGGGTACTATGGAAGCGCACAGTTTTAATATGCCACTTGGCGGATATTTTGCGATCCTCGGCGCACTATTTGCGGCAAGCATAACCTTTTCTCCATTGGCGATTGCCGCTGCATTGAAGATCAACGTGAGTAACAGCTAGAGGAGATTTTTTCCAACTGAGCTGATACAGTCGGTGATGTGATGCTCAGTGCAAAAGGAAAAAACGTCATGCCCCCGGTTCCCCATATCAGTAGCGATAATTTTAGCCGGCTGTTATCTGACCCGATGCAGCCGAGCGGGCAATGGGCGTTAATCTATTTTTGTGCATCATGGTGCCAGCCTTGCAAAACCATGCAGCCTATCTATTTACAACTCACTGATTACTTTTCTGATGGCAATGTGAATTTTGGTGGCAGTATGAATTTTGGTGGCAACATAAATTTTGGAATAGTAGATATTGCCCAATCTCCGACAATAGCCCCTCAGTATGGAATTAAATCCGTGCCTTCCATTGCACTTTTCCACGATTCTCGTCTCGTGGATTTAATGGCCGGGGAATATCAACTTTCACCGCTAATTACCCAAATAGAAAATAGGCTGCTATGTTCACATTAATATTAGAAGGCTTGGTGATTGGCTGCCTATTAGGATTAACGGGCGCAGGTGGCGGTATTTTAGCGGTTCCTGCATTGATGACATCCCAAGGCTGGAGCGTCGCACTCGCCGCGCCAGTGGGATTATTGGCCATTACATTAGCGGCATTGGTTGGCGTTATTCAAGGGCTTATTCAGCAGAATATTCGTTATAAAGCGGCTATTTGGATTGCGTTAATTAGCATTCCTACCGCCAAATATGGTGTTTATTTAGCACACATTATTTCACCACAATGGCTGATTTTAGTATTTAGCCTTGTGATGCTAGTGGTTGCGTATCGTATTGTTTTTAATGGAGTAATTGAAGGTAATGATGCGCCGTGCAAAATAAATCAGCAAACAGGAAAATTTATTTGGAATGTCAAAACGGCATCTATATTAGGAGGAATTGGATTAATTGCCGGATTACTCACAGGTTTATTAGGCGTAGGTGGCGGGTTTATTATTGTTCCTGCGATGAAAAAGTTCACCAATTTACAGCTTAAAAGTATTATTGCTACCTCGCTGATGGTGATATTCCTTATTGGTAGTATTAGTATTTCAATCAATATATTGAATGGCTTTGAATATCCACTAGAGGTGAGTGCAACCTTTATTTTAGCCTGCGTTTTTGGATTGGTTGTTGGGCGGTTTTTGATTGGCTATATCCCTGTTAATATTGTTCAATCTATATTTTCATTGTTAGTTGTTTTTGTTTCATTTTATTTATTATATTCAATATTTGTTTTTATTAATAACAATGGTGTTCCTAGTTTATTAATACAATAAATTTATTTCTGTTTATTAATTATTAGTGAGTTTTTAGTTATTTCATTTTTAAAGAAATTTTTATATTTGGATTGAATCAAGTTAAGAATATTAGGCATAAGGTGCTATTGGTTTTATGTATAAGAAAGAAAACTGATTTATCTTCAATGATAAATAGGTATAATGGATTAATCGCAATTCTTATTCAGCAGCGACATCAACAGAATACGCTATACCCTACCAAATACAATAATCATTACAGGTTGACTAGCATAAATATGACTAAACAAGATAGTTCAACAACCATCATTGATATCGCCAAGCGCGCGAATGTGACGGATATTACGGTATCCCGAGCTTTTAATCACCCAGAATTGGTAAAAAAAGAGACGCGGGAAAAAATACTCGCTATCGCGCAAGAGCTAAATTATGTTCCCAATGTATTTGCACGGAATTTAAAGAATCAAAATAGCCGCATTATTGGGGTCGTCACGGACAGTACCTTTAACCCATTCTATGTGGTATTAATCCAGACGGTTTCCCGTTTAGCGAAAGAGAAAGGGTATCAGGTGATGATCTTTGATACCGATAGTGATGAAAAAGCCGAACAAACGGCCATTGAAACCTTAGTCAGCTATAAGGCTAGCGGTATTTTACTTTCGCCTGTTCGTGACGATAAAGACTATCAACCGAGTTATTTGTCACTGATTGATCAGCATAAAGTCCCACTGGTTTTTGTTGACCGTTCTATTTATGGTCAAGATTATCCAGGGTTGTTTTTGAAGAACTTTGAAATTGGGGCATTAACCGGTAAATATCTCAATCAGCAACGCAGTGAAAATACCTTAATTGTTTCAGGACCTGAACATTCTGAAATTAGTATTTCACGCTTAGCGGGTATTTATGACCAATTTACCAATCATAAAAATATTCATGTCCTATACAGCAGTTATATCTTTAATAAGAAAGATGAAGAATATTTAAGAGAAAAAATAAAAGAACTTTATACACCGAATATGTATATCGTGGGATTAAATGGAATTATTACTGCGGGGATGTACAAAATTATTTCTGAACTTGGATTATCTTGCCGCTATTTCTCGGTGGACTTACCTCCTTATGCTGATACTTATCATTTATCGATTTCAGGCGTTCACCATGACTCTGTTTATTTAGGTAAACGAACAGCAGAATTACTGTTTGCAGAGATAGAAGGTGGTTCCACTAAAGAAACGGGCTCCAAGCAAATTTTCGTCAATGGAAAACTAGTGACTTATGATTAAAAAAATAAGGATTTCATGATGAAATCCTTATTTGTTATTTTTCATAAAAGTGGGAAAATTAACGCTTCATTGAGCTAATTAAGGTTGCACCCCAGATAATTAAGCCTTTTACAATATATTGAACGTACGGTGAAATACCCAACAAGTTCAAGCCATTATTCAGGACGCCTAAAATCATTGCGCCGATCAACGTACCGATGATCATCCCGCGACCACCTGCGATAGATGCACCACCCAAAACCACCGCCGCAATGGCATCAAGCTCAAAACCTACACCGGCGTTAGGCTGACCGCTCATAACGCGAGAGGTAAAAATCAGCCCGGCAAATGCGGCAGTGAAACCACTGATAACGTACACCAACATTTTGTAGCGCTCAACGCGGATACCACTTAAACGCGCTGCTTCTTCGTTACCGCCAATGGCATAAATATAGCGACCGAATGGAATATGGTTAAGCACCACATAAAAAATCAGATACAGACCCAGCATTAATAGAATAGGTACCTGAATCCCCATCAATTCTTCACGTCCCCAAAAAGCAAACTCTTGAGGTAAGCCAGAAATAGGATAGCCACCGGTATAAATTAACGCTAAACCTTTCGCGATAATCATTGCGCCTAAAGTTACGATAATTGGTGGCATTTTACCGTAAGCAGTTAAAATTCCATTAATAAATCCAAATGCGATACCCGATAACAGACCCAGTGCAATGGCAACGGAAGGATCCATACCATAATATTTCATTAATCCAGCCATCAATGTACCGGATAGCGCCATAACCGCCCCAACGGAAAGATCGATACCTCCAGTTAAGATGGCGAATGTCATCCCGATAGCAATGATAGCGTTAATAGAAACTTGGCGGGCAATAGTGGATAAGTTATTTACTGTTAAAAAATGCTCATTAAAAATGGACATACAAGCAAATAAAATAATTAACCCAACGAGAGGTAAAAATGCCGGTATCTTAGTTAATTTGGCAAAATTAAATTTATTCTTCGCCAGTGGAATTGTACTTTGGTTAGACATAGTCATGATCCTATATAATATTGCCGGCCGCATGTAACATAATTTGGGTTGAGTTAATCTCGTCCCCACTTAATTCAGCAGCAACTTCACCATCTCGAAATACCAAAACACGATCGCTCACGCCAATAACTTCAGGTAGCTCTGAGGAGATCATAATAATTGAAATCCCTTTTTCGGTGAGTGAACGCATTAATTGATAAATTTCTGATTTTGCTCCGACGTCGATACCCCGTGTAGGCTCATCGAAAATAAGAATTTTGGCTTGTTTATTCAGCCAACGTGCAATCACCACTTTTTGCTGGTTTCCACCGCTAAGCGTTGAAACCGCTGTATCTGCTTCTGGTGTTTTAACTTTGACTTGCGTAATTAAATCAAGAGATAACAAATGTTCTTTTTTATTTTGAATTAAGAACAGTTTTTGAGCGTGGTTATTTAGCCAAATATTCTCTTTAACTGAGAATGGCAAAACCAAACCTTGGGTTTTACGGCTTTCAGGTAAAAGTCCAATGCCTAACTGGAGCGCTTGCGCCGCAGACTTCACTTTGACGTCTTTCCCCTCTAGAATCACTTTTTTCTTGTAGGCTTTATCTGCGCCTATCATGGCGAGAATATTTTCAGTGCGGCCAGAGCCGACCAAGCCTGCAAGACCAAGGATCTCGCCTTTTTTCAATTGAATGCGGTTGGTTGGGCTATAAGTAAACCGTTGAATTTGAGCGTCAAGAATGATCTCTTGCCCATCAAAATGACGTTTTGGCGGGTAGATATTTTCGACTTCACGACCCACCATCATTTCAATGATCACATCAAGGTCTGTATCATCCACCTTGCGGGAGCCAATATATTGGCCATCTCGCAATACGCTAATGGTGTCGCAAATTTCATAAATCTCTTCCAAGTGGTGAGAGATAAAGAACATACCGACGCCTTTCGCTTTCAGGTCTCGCATTACATCAAATAGGTGATTGGCTTCTTTGGGGGTTAATGTCGCCGTTGGCTCATCTAATACCAATATTTTGGCATCCAGAGAGAGCGCTTTGGCAATTTCCACAAATTGCTGTTCAGCAATACTTAAATGGCTAATGGGTTCGTCAATATCAATATTAACGCCCAACTCAGATAGGATTATCTGCGCTTTTTCACGCATGAGTTTTCTATCTAATAAGCCAAATTTATTTTTAATTTCCCGGTTTAAAAAGATATTTTCAAAAGCATTTAAATAAGGGATTAACGAAAACTCTTGGAAAATAATACCGACGCCCGCTTTAATGGCATCACGATAATTATGGAAGGTGTGCTCTTCGCCTTCGATAAGTATTTTCCCGCTATCTGGTTTATGAATTCCACACAGCACTTTCATTAGCGTTGATTTACCCGCACCATTTTCACCCAGCAGTGCGTGTACCTCTCCTTTTTCTAAAGAGAGATTAATATTATCTAGCGCCTTAACCCCAGGGAAAGTTTTACTGACATCTTTTAATGCTAACAATTGCATCATGTTGCTTCCCTTATTTTCTTTACCGCTTAAAAATGGGTAACAAAGCGAGTTGGAAAGATAAATGTTTTCCAATAAACATAGTGTCATTCATTTTTATTAAGAGTATTGCGCCAGGAAATAATTCGCAGGCGCAATACCGAGTTCGACTTATTTACTTATTACCAATGGAAATCTTTAGCATTGGTTTTGTCGATTAACTTAACATCCAGAGGAACTTCTTTAGGCACGTTAGCTCCCCAGTGTTTTGCTAAGCCCATGGCTAAACCAATACGTACTTGGTCACGTGGGAATTGTGCTGAGGTAGCGATAAACGGTGAGTTACCTTTGGCAATTTCAGCGACGGCTTCAGGGGAACCATCAACACTCACCAATTTAACATCACGACCCGTAGATTCGATTGCTGCTAAGGCACCTAAAGAACCTACATCGTTCACACTGAAGATACCATTCAAGCCAGGGTTAGCTTGCAGCATGTTTTCAGTGACGTTCATCGCAGTATCACGTTCTTGTTTGCCGTTTAATTTGGTCACAATCTTGATATTTGGATACTCTTTCATGGCGTCTTCAAAACCACGAACACGCTCAAGAATTGGCACGACAGGGATACCATCAAGGATAGCGACTTCGCCTTTGCCACCTAATGATTCACCTAAACGTTTACCCGCCATTAGACCCGCTTCGTAGTTTTTAGAACCAACAAATGAGTCGATTGGCCCGTTAGCTTGCGCATCGATTGCAATTACCACGACACCCGCTTTTTTCGCAGCTAATACAGCCGTTTCTGCACCCACGCTATCTGCTGGGTTAATCAGCAGGATATCGATTTTCTTCTGTAACATATCTTCGATGTCACTAGTCTGCTTTGAGACATCGTGAGCCGCATCAGCGATGTAAAGCTGAGCGCCCATTTCACCCGTCGCGCTTTCTAAAGCCTCTTTCATGGTCACGAAATATTCGTTATTCAGTTCTTGAAACGACATTCCGACGGAAACAGGTTTCGCTGTCGCGTTAAAAGCCATGCCCAGTGTTAAAACGCTTGCTGCAACAGCTAATTTTTTAAATTTACTCAACATAAGATGTTCTCCTAAAGAGCCTTTAGTGTTATAGGGTACTGTTAATTTTATGATTATTAATGACTTACTTTAACTATGCTGATATTACATTTTCACTTCATGCACGACACAATGATTGAATTACACAATCATTGCACGACAACAACCTACGGCTTGATAACGACCTTGATAGAGTCAGCTGATTTCGCCATAACAAACGCCTCTTCCCAATCATCGATTGAGTAGAAGTGGGTAACGATATCGTCAGCACATACTAATCCACGGCTAAATAGGTCAATGGCGACCTCGTAGCTGTATGGACCTAAGTGAGCACCTCTGATATCTAACTCTTTACGGTCACCGATAATTGACCAGTCTACGGTGGTTTCTTTACCGAAAACGCTGAATTCGACGAAGCGCCCCAGTTTACGGATCATTTCTAACCCCTGAGTCACACCGATTGGAGCGCCAGTCGCTTCGATATAGACATCGCAACCGTAACCTTCGGTCATCTCTTTAACCAGCTTGATGGCGTCTTCTTTCAGTGGGTTGATTACCACGTCAGCGCCAAATTTCTTCGCTAGTTCAAGGCGCTCATCGATAGCATCGATAACGACTAATTTTTTCGGGGTTTTGAGTTTCGCGACTTGGATCATGCACAGACCTAGTGGACCCGCACCTGCGATAACGACAACGTCATTTAAATCGATATCACCGCGGCGAACGGTATGGATAGCGCAGGCCATTGGCTCGATTAATGCGGCATCTTTTTCTGAAAGCTCATCAGGGATTTTGTGAATAATTGCACGCTCGGAGAAACGCATATATTCCGCCATTCCACCATCGGCAACTTCTTTTTGGAAGCCATAAATATCGTGAGTTTCACACATCCAATATTTGCCTGATTTACAGAAACGGCACTCCCAGCACGGCACGATTTGTTCCGCTAAAATACGATCACCCACTTTCAGGCCATACTTTTCACCAGAACCTTCGCCCAGCTCTGCAACACGCCCGTAAAATTCGTGTCCCGGTACGACAGGGGCTTTGATCCATGGGTTTTCACCCCAGAACATTTGAGCGCCATCATTGGCTTTGCAGTCACCTGCGCAGATACCGCATCCATCGACTTTGATGACCACTTCACGAAACCCTGGTGTTGGTCTTTTAATCGCTTCAAAACGGTAATCATGGGGGCCATGACATACAACAGCTTTCATTTTTTCAGGTAGGGTACTCATATTCTCATAACCTCATTCTGGATGTTGTCTATAATGTTGACGTCAACATTAAACGTCGCCTTTGTAAGTAAACCGTTATCTTTGTAACGCTTGATGGCTAAAAATAATAATCGTGTGAAAAAAGTGATGCTCTATTGTTATAAATAAATTGTTTGGTTTTTAATATGACGACGTCGTCATTTTTAAGAGATGCTAAATAAAAAAGTGATAATTGTGATTCAAATCCTATTTTTTATTTAAGAACTCTTTTGTTTGTGAGGTTTTTTTTGCCAGACAAAATGCAAACTATAGCGGGTACGATGATTTCCAAAAGAGTATAATTAGTTTCGTTATTTTCAGAAGTGAAGAATCTTTGAAAAAACATTTCAGCTAACATTTTAAAGTGAAACTTAAATTAATTTGCGTAATTAATGTGATCATGATCGATTTGGTATGGCGCATAAATCTCTATTAATCCTTTTCTTTGCTATTTTTCCGATTGAATAAAAAGTGTTATATCGATAACTTAAATTAAATATCTCAGTATTAATTATTTTTTTATTAAAAAGGCATAAAAATGGCAACGACAATGATTGTTCTAGTGGTTTTACTGCTTATTTTTGTGGGATGGGGAATTTCTATTTATAACCGTTTGGTGAGTACTCGAAATCAAGTTAGCAATCAATTTGCCAATATTGATGTGATTTTAAAACAGCGTGCTGATCAAATTCCCCAATTAGTGACGATAGTTGAGAAAGCTATGGAGCATGAAAAAGCGATATTTACCTCATTGAGTGATGCTCGCCAAAATTATTTTAGCGCTAAAAATGTGAATGAAAAAATTGCGGCATCGAATGAAATGGATCAGGCATTAAAAAGTCTCATCGCGGTTGCTGAAAACTACCCAACGCTAATATCGGGTGAGCAATTTACCCAATTACAAATCGCACTAAGCGAAGTGGAAGATAAAATTGCTCAGCGTCGCGAAGGTTTTAATGATGCAACAACGGAATACAATACAGCGATCCAAATGTTTCCAGATAGTATTTTTGCCAATATTTTTGGTTTTACTGCGTTGCCTTTATTGGAAATACCCGAGACTGAGAAAAAATATGATGGTATTCAATTCAAATCATAATCACCGTTAAAGGTATCATCTGTGAATATCTACTATTTTCTAGGCGCCGCATTAGGCGGCATTCTATTTTATATTGACAGCAAATATTCAAAAAAGCGCAAACTGAATTGGGGTGCGATTCCTTTTTTTGCGGTTCTATTTGGGGCATGGGTAACCATTTCACCGGAACCTGATGAGTATATAAAATATTTCTTTTATGCGGCATCCGTCGGGGCTGCATTTGCTGCTAGTCGAATTATTGTTGGAATAACCAGCAGTGCATATATTCGCTATCAGCGCTTGCAAAATGAAGGATCTTCAAAATTTACGGCCTTATTAAAGACGCTAGTGGGAACGGCATTAGCCATCTGTTTAGGCGTAGGCTTTTTTATTGATATTCGCATCTTTTTTGTGGCTTTTGTCTTAGTGTTTGTATTCAATTTTATTGAAAATACGCCTCAGAAACGTTTTCTAAAGTTTCAAAAGAACCTTGCAACATCAAAAATTCGCTCGATTGCGATGGGATTGGTGGAGGTTGAGGGCAAAATTACCTCCGGAACAGAAGTCAAAAGTCAGTTGGGTAATCGCAGTTGCTATGGTTCGTTCTATTACGAGTATTCTATTTCGAAAGATAAAGAGGGTAAAAAGAGTTATACCCTGCAAGATAGCAAAACCCAGTTACATGATTTCACCATTACAGATGATACGGGCTCAGTGAAAGTTATTTGTGAGCCTGACTATTTTGTCCACATCGGATTAATACCCCATCAGGATTTTGAGAGTGGTAACCGGCGCTATAAAGAGTATTTGCTAGAAAGCGGGAAGAGTTATTTATTGATTGGCTCAGCGGACAGTGAAAATGGCAAAATGGTGATCACCCGTAAAGCGCCGCACATGTTATTAGGTGTTTCGCCATCAGATTATGTGACTCGCTGGAATAAATCCGCACCTATGCGTAGGAATATCGGGGTGACGGCAATGATTGCAGCTATTCTGATTGCGCTAATATTAATGACACCAGTGAGTTATCGAGATGGATATTTAACGCTCTATTTTAACCAAATTTCGTTTTCTGACAGTGAATGATATGAATCAGATTATCTTTTGGATCTTTGTTGCCGTGGTAGGTACCATTTTGGTTCGTTATATTGTGGGGATCTACAATAATATTATTTTCTTGAAAAATAATTGCGAAAAAGCGTTTGCCAATATTGATGTGCTCCTAAAAAAGCAGGCAGATTTAATGCCTCAATTAACGGTTGTGGCAGAAGGGGCGATGGTCCATGAAAAACGTTTAATTAGCGAATTACTGCAAAGTCGTCAGCACTATTTATCTACGGAACAGCTTGATGTTAAAGTGGATTCTGCAAACCAATTTCGCTCACATTTAAAACCGATTTTTTTACTGGCAGAAAAATACCCTAAGCTGATTAGCCAGCCTGCACTATTAGCATTGCAAACGTCAGCAAAAGGGCTTGAAGATCAAATTGCGGATCGCCGAGAATTTTTTAATCAAACGGTCACGTTATACAATACGAATATTCGCCTTTTCCCTAATCTCATTTTTACTCTCTTATTCCGTTTTAAAGATATTCCCTTACTGTATGTTCAACAGGAGTCTACATCATGATCACAATTCCTTTTTCGTGGTTTGGTTTCACCGATTGGTTGGTGAATAAAGGGGAACCGGGATTGATTGTGATGTTTGCCACGTTTGGAATGATCCCAGCCTGTATAGTTTTCACGTTGGTGATGAGAATGGTTGGGATGAAGAAATTCATTGCCCCGGTGGCATTGGGGATGATTAGCTCGATGTTTATCAGCATGATGGTGCTTATACCACTATTATTAATCTTCCGCTTCGATAACATTCCAAAAGCGATGTTAGTTTGGATGGTCGTTCTGGGAAGCTGTATTGCCTTTTTCCTAACGAATATGCATTACATTGAGATTTGGTCATCAAGCCGAGAAGAGAAAAAGAAAAATAGTGTGACGGCGAGAAAGAAACAGAAAAAATAAAAGACGTTTTTTTACTATTTCTGACATTATATCTGACTGTTTTATGGCTTAGATCAAAAAACAAATTATTAAGCTATAAGACAATGGTTTCATAATTCACCAAATAAAAATGGAATACTAGGATAAAACACGATAGGTAAGTAGATCAAATCACATTTAGATTGTCTAAATATGATCAAAAAAAAGAATGGCTAGATAAAGATTCCATTATTACTCCTCATTAGAGTAACAAATTGGCTATGATTTTGGTATAACTTCACAAGTTTGTATAGTTTCTTTAGTTTATTGTTTATATGTGTGAATGATTTACTAGGTTATTTGTTTCTATTTTGTTGATTTATATTTAAATAAAATTATCTCTGTCTTTTTTTGTCAATTATCGATCTTTCATCCCTACTCCGTACGTGTGTAAAATTGTAATTTTTCACTAATCAGAACAAATAAAAAGTATATTTGATATAAAAAACTATATTTCCATTCTTTTTATGACCATTCTAGGTTTAAATATATTCAATTGGTAATCTTAAAGTGAGTAATTAAGTTTACTCATTTGTTTTTTATGGTGAAATATATTGAAATACTTTGTAATGAATCAAAGCTAAATAATTTCCTGTATTTTGGTTAATTTAAATTCTAAAAATATATGCTTATAATAGCTCCATCGAATTAATTAGTCTGATAGAGTTTATTAGCATTAAATCGATATTGAAAATAAATAAGCTCAGCTAAATACCTCAATTTTCCTCTTGGAATTTTAAACTTATAAAATTCCAAGAGGAATAATTTTGTTTTTTTTAATATTTTTATTTTATAGGATTTATTTCATGTATAAGAAAGCCATAATTGCATTATCTTTAATTACAGTGTCCGGAGCTACATTAGCTTCAGCTCCAGTTGCAAATTTAAAAGTAACAGGATCAATTACGCCACCAACCTGTACAATTAAAGGTCAAAATGAAGTTGACTTAGAATATGTATTTGATGTATCTCCAGGTATGTTCCCTGTATCAGGTAACTTATTACTAGATGCAAAAACAAATAGTATCGAAGTTGTTTGTGATGCCTCGACCTATTTAACATTCTCTTCAACAGATAACCGTGCGAGTTCTGTATTAGGCACGAGTGTATATAACTTTGGTTTAGGTCTATATGATACCGACCAAAAAGTTGGGTTCTATACCATCACCATGAAGAATCTGACAGTCAAAGCGGATTCTTCAAGCGCGGCTCAAGCTGTTGGTGCATCGAATGGAACATCATATTTATCATCATTAACTATTGATAAAACGAAAAAAATGGCTTGGGCAACAGCAGTTAGTACATTGAAAGCTGGGCAAATTTTCTCTGCTGATTTGGATGTAAGACCAACTCTGAGCTCTACGCTGAAAACAAGTTCAGGTGATGCAAAATTAGATGGCGATGCAACATTAACCTTTGCTTTCTCGCTCTAATTTTTTGATTGAAGTGAATAGATATAAATTTATATCTATATCTATTCACTATGGAATGGAACTATGATTAAAAAAATAACACTATTAATATTATCGATAATATTAATATCTCCAGCTGTATCTGCAAGTACAACAGCAAATGTAAAAGTATCAGGTGAAATTAAAATGCCAACCTGTTTAATTAATGGAAATGAACAGTCTGATTTTATTTTCGAACTGATAAATATATCTACAAATCAGTTGCATAAAACATCTTATATGACATTTAGCTCACCAAGGAAAAATAAATTAACTGTGACTTGTGATGCAGAAACATATTTAGCATATAGTGCAACTGACACGTATGAAAATACGCCATGGAATACATTGGATACTGCACGACGTTTTTCCATGGTACTTTCAGATGATACAGATAAATCTATTGGTGCAGTTATGTTTACTGTTTCTGATGTCACTATTGATTCTAAAGAGGCTGTAATTTCAACACGTGGCTACGGTGGGAATTATTCTAAATACCTACCGAAAAGCGTACTTAATAGTTTTTCTACTGAATACAGCTCTGATCTTAGTAACAAATTTACCTCTGGTCAGGTTTTTTCTGTGAGTTTTTCGACTGATACATTTTATATTGGCTCAACTGACGAATTAACAGACACTGGTATTGATTTAGCTTCTAGTGTTGATTATCAAGCCGAAGCTGTGCTGGCGTTTAACTTTGGTATTTAATTAAGCTTTAATTAGAAGTCATTTGGGGACGTATGCGTTTATTTATTATGCCAGTAGTTAAAGCGACATTGTTATTCACATACTGTAGTCTATTTTTTAGTGACATAGCCTATTCGTATACGTTTCAAAACAGAAATATTATTGAACAGATTGAGTCACCCCCTACGTGTGAAGTAATTATCCCTGATGGCGGGAAGTATCAATTTAATCAATTGCATGCTAGCCAGTTTAATGCAGTTAAAGCAACAGAAATACCCGAGATAACCAAAACATGGCAAGTATCATGTAATACGCCAATTCAATTGCTTGTTCAATTCTCGGATAACCGAAGTGATTCATCAAAGTTGGGAAGTGAAGATTACTTTGGATTAGGGAAAGTGAATAGCCAAGGGCGGTTAGGGAATTACCAATTGATACTTAACCAACCTAAAGTTGATGGTCAATCGGTTGGGATTGGTGCAGTGGAAGGTGTAGGGTCATTTCAGCGCATTCAAGGGGCTGCATTAAAAGGGAAAAAATACGGATGGTTTGCAAATGAAAACGTGTTATCCAGTGGAAAAACTTTTACCGTTAATATAGCCGTTAAGCCTATATTAAATAACCTTACAGAAACCAATGGTCCTATTATTGAGGCTGTGGAATTAGATGGTAGTGCAGATGTTATATTTTCCTTTGGAATATAGTTTTAATTCTTAGTAATTTATATTGGAAATAATAATAATGAATAAGGAAAATAAATTTTCTTATTGCCAGCTGTTTTTAATTTTTATCGTACTGCATGTAAATAATTCCGATGCGTCTGAATCAATAAAGGGTGGAGCAGGAGCATCAATTAATTTTGATATCGACTCTTTAAAATCATTAGGGTATGGGGCAGAGGTCGCTGAATTTTTTATGAAGGGTAATCAGTTTTTACCCGGAAATCATGATGTCACTATAAAATTAAATGGCAGTAATGAATATACTGCGAATATTGAAATCAATGAAAACGGTGAGCTTTGCCTGACTGAAGGGTTAATGAGTAAGCTGAGGTTAAAAAAAGTTAACTTAGCTGACGGATGTAATACATTCGAACAAATTTACCCTGACGCAAAAATTGTATTACATCCTAGCTCCTTCCAAATTGATATGGTAGTTGCCGAAGAAAATTTAGACCCAAAACTACAAGGCAATGAGTTAACTTACGGTGGGTTTGGTGTTGTTAGTAACTATCAATTATATGGTATGCATATTAACAGTAATTACAGCCAACGTTTCTATCAAGGAGAGTTTGAAACAGGTATTAACTGGCACAATTGGGTTTTACGAAATAACAGTAGCCTCTCTGCTGGAGGTTCAAAATCACAATATCAATTTAATGAAACTGTACTGTCAAAAAGCATCGAGCCTTTGCAGTCTTTATTAGATATTGGACAACTTAATACGCAAGGGGCATTTTTTGGGGGAACACCGCTTGATGGTGTGCAAATTTACTCAGATAGCTCTTTGCAAGGTTCGAATATTTTAGTTGTTCCGGTGACTGGGTTTGCAAGTACACCATCAACGGTTGAAGTTCAGCAAAATGGACGGCTGCTATACCGAACGATGGTACCAGCAGGACCTTTTGAGTTAAATCGTATTAATAATGTGGTGATTGGCTCGCCTTTGGACGTCACTGTTTTCCAAGATAACGGGGAAAAACAGCAGTTTCAGGTGGTGACAGCCAACCAGCAAACTGCGATTTCGCCCATGAGTTATCAATTTTCAGTGGGGCGTCATCGTAGCCAAAGTGATCTACGAATGGATAAACCCATTATTGGCAGTGCAGAAATAAGTCAGCAATATGGCATGTCAAATTATGGCGCAGGCGTACTTTATTCAAATCAATTTCAAGCGGTGAGTGGACGATTTAACTCTTACTTTGATTTCTCAACGCCGATTTCTACGGGGATAGGTGTTCAAAGTGCGAAAAATAATGAAAATCGCGGGGAGCAGATCGACTTCAATAGCAATATTGCATTTGAAAAAACGACATTCGGGGCATCTGTTTTATATCGCACGAATAAATTTCCAACTTTGGATAGCTCATTATTAAAAAAACAACCCGATCAGGATGAGCAAGAAAATACCAATGGATGGTTTAGTGGAGAACTGCAAACTACCTCCTCATTATATGCAAGTTGGGGTGATGTTACATGGGGGCGCTTTAGTACTAACGTAAACCATAATCATTTTTATGGCGATACATCTGATACCGTTTTTTATTCAGCGAGTTATGGTAGAAAAATTGCAGATGTGTTTTTGAATGTGAATTATCAAACCGGTGATGACCAAGATAGCCGAATTTTTGTTAATGCATCAATGCCATTAGGTAAGAAAAAGAATATCAGTATGCAAAGCCAGCACTACCAAGATAAAAACATGGTAATGGCGAATTACAACCAGCAAGTTAGTGATAATTTAAGGTATTCAGTTGGGGCTGGCCGTAATGACAAGGTTAATGTCGTTAATGGAAGTATTAATAATGCCAATGCGTATAGCAATATTTCGCTGAGTGGTTCGATGTCTCAGGAGAATACGCACTCAGTCATGGTCTCTGCATCAGGTGGAATGGCGTATTCTGATGGGTTATTTGCAACGTCATCCGTGCCTTTAGGAGATACCTTTGGCATCGTGTATGTACCGGGTGCACCGGGAATTAGAGTCAACACGATGGGCAGTGGCACGACAATAACGAATCATTTTGGTACGGCAGCTATTTCATCGTTACCAAAAAACCAAAAGTCTACAGTGCAGTTAAATACAGAGAAACTGCCCCTAAATGTTCGTTTGGATACGACTTCGTTTGATGTTGCGGCAGCGAGAGGCACTGTAATGACGAAGCGCATTCAGGCAACGACAATGCGGCAATTATTGTTGAGCATTAAAATGGCCAATGGCGATGACGTTCCATTTGGTGCCAGTGTGCTCAATAAAAAAGGTAATTATATGGGCGCCATCATGGGGGACGGTAATTTATTACTCAGTAATGAGCAAATTGGTGATGACATTATTTTACGCTCACTTAACTCTGATGATTGCATTATTAAATATAACGTACCGGAAGTCTTTTCCGCTGAATCAATTTATGAAGAGGCAGATGCTATCTGCCTATAATCTTAAGATTATTTGAATACAAGTTTGAGGTTTCAATGAAAAAATTAATTTATATCACATTTTTAAGTTTAATAGGCTTAATGAGTGTATCTGCAAAAGCAAGTTTCCAATTAGAAACGATGACCGTTATTTTAGATGCTGATGAAGAGCGTAAAGTATTTAGTGTAAAAAACACATCGAAAGAACCTATTTTATTATCAATAAAAGTCTCTGATTTAGAAGGGGCGAAACCTATGGCTAAAGATATTATGGTATCTCCACCAATTGTTAGAATTGAACCAAATGAAAGCCAGCAAATTAATTTTGTTTTAAAGAAAGGATTAGATTTAAAACAAGAAGAGATTTTACGTGTTTCTTTCCAAAGCATCGGTGCCGTTAAGCAAAACTCTGCAAAGATGCCTATTCGCCAAGATGTAGCCATGCTGATTACGCCTACAAATGGGGGATTAAGTAAAACACCTTGGAAAAATATTACCGTTAATCAAAAAAATAACCAACTGACGTTGACGAATACAGGGAATCAAGTTGTTCGTTTATCACCTTCAGTGACGACATTACCAAGTAATGAAGATTATACCATTGACCAATTTTATTTAAGACCGAATGAAAGCAAAACGATCAATGTGAAAAATACTGTACAGGAGTTAGTGATTTCACCATTAAGTCGTTACGGTTTTAAAAACCAAAACAATGACACCATCAAAGTAACACATAACGAATAATTTGTATCTATTAGCAGGGGGGAGATTAAATATTTAATTTTATCTTTCCCACACAGGAAAATATATAAAATATGAAAATTGTAGATGAAG
Organism: Providencia alcalifaciens; assembly: GCF_020271745.1. NCBI lineage: Bacteria > Pseudomonadati > Pseudomonadota > Gammaproteobacteria > Enterobacterales > Morganellaceae > Providencia > Providencia alcalifaciens. Next base: position 2,401,885 of record NZ_CP084296.1, read on the forward strand.
AAAGTAAACCTGAAAATTATGTTTACTCTATAATAACTGGCAAAGAACTAAAACGAATTCGTAAAATAAAAGGTTTCTCAGGTTCCAAGGTCGCTAGCCAGTTAGGCATTTCACAGCAGCATTATTCGCGATATGAGTGTGGGAAATGCCGTATTTCTGTTGATACATTATTAAGTGTTCTCTTTATTTTGGATTTTGATTTCGAAGTTTTTTTTAGCGAATTAAGGTTCCAGTTGAAGAATGATTATCAGGATAAAATTCCGAGTGTGAATTTAAGTGATACTCACAAGGATATTGAAAGCTATTTTGAAAGGAAAAAGTAGGGTTACATCTAATAACTTCTCTTTATTTATTGTTTTCTATATTTATTTTAATTGAAAGTCTGACGTCGGTCAGGTTTTTATATTAATGAGTTGCTAATGGAATGCAAAACCAAGTTTACCGAATAGTCGAAATTATCTTGATACTGAATTTATCTCAAGGGATGTTTAAGATACTTAATGATGACATTTCAATTTAATATTGTAATGTTCATTATTGGCTGATTGATATTAATTTCACTGGTTTTTAGATGACTTTTTATTTATTTGTTTTCATTTTTTTTGAATGATTAAATAATGATGAAAGTGCTAAAAATATGATGAAGCATAATAGGTCACTCAAGGTAAATTAAAGGGCTCAAATATCGATAATTAAAGTATTATTATTTTTTTTGTTTAGTGAATGAAAGAATTTTTAATAATGACGTTATTGATAAATAAAATCCACCTGCTAGTTATGGAATAAAATAAAGGCATATAATATTTTTTATTTTTCGCTTCTAATTACTGTGAGGTTTTTTATGATGCGCCAGATTGAAATAGAGTATGCTTCCATAAAAAATAAGTTATTTAAATATTAACTAATACAATCCATTGGCTGAAAATTAATAATTAAAAGTAAGTATTGATAAATGATTTTTTAAAAAATCCCCACGATTAAATAATTTAGAGTGGGGATTTATTTTATTATGATACTTAATAATGAATGAGGTGCATTAATTGTTGTTGAGCTTTGGCGAGTCCAGCCTCATAACCTTCGGGTTTCATATCTAAACCTTCTGCATAGATAAACTGAACATCGTTAATACCCATTAACCCTAATACAGAGTTTAAATAAGGGGTAATTGCATCGGTTTCTTGCCCGTAATGAATACCGCCTCGAGCACTAAATACCAGCGCTTTGACATTTTCCACTAACCCCAGTGGGTAGGTTGCGGTATAGCGAAAAGTTTCTCTAGCACGAACCACTAAATCAAACCAATTTTTCAATTCAGTTGGTACATTGAGATTGTACATTGGCGCACCAAGGAGCAGTAAGTCACTCTCTTTAAGCTCTGCAAGAGCACTGTTATTTACCAACCAGTAAATTGATGATGGATGATATGCAAACAATTATGTTGGCGACAATAAAAGGGGCGGGAATTGCGTATTTACCACAGTGGCTGGTGCAAGAAAAAATAAACTCGGGGCGGCTTGTCGAGGTTTTATCTGATTATCAAAGTGTCCGTTACCCAATTTCTGTCGTGTGGGTTGCAACTTCCTTTTTACCACTAAAAATAAGAGTGGTTATCGATGCTATTCGTGAAAAATTAGCCTTAAGTCTAAGGTCAGAATAGTTTTTATTGAATACACCTTGCTCTTGGTGAGATTTTAATTCCATTATTTTAAATCAGTTATGAAATGTAATTTTTTAGAAATCATAACGATTCCGTCAAATAGCCTTTATCCGGTGGTAGCCTTAAGCAGTTTATAAAGGGACCACGGGTTCTTTCACACTTTTTCACGTTGTTGTTGTGAGACCAGTCACGTAAATCATCATCAGTGAACAATTTGTCATGATTAAATTTGAAATTAAAATTCATAAATAGTATTTTTTAATGAAATATAGTTTCATTTGGGGTGTGCCATGTCAGTAACCGAAAATACGCTTAGGGATTGTTTGAACAATGAACTTAATCAGGACACATTGCAGTTTTCTCGCTTAGAGACTTTATCCATGTTAACGGTAATTAATCAGGCAGATAGCACGGTAGCGACGGCATTACAGTCCGTATTGCCTGAACTCGCCAATGTGGTGGATGTGATTTCAGAGCAGTTAAAACAAGGAGGGCGGATCTTTTATGTGGGTGCTGGCACCAGCGGGCGACTGGCGGTATTAGACAGTGCAGAGTGCCCGCCAACATTTGGTACATCACCAGAAATGGTGCAATCGATTATTGCGGGCGGTCATTCAGCCATGCTGAAAGCCGTTGAAAATATTGAGGATTCAACGCAAGCTTCGGTGGAAGAGCTGCGAGCACGCGGCGCAACAGAGAAAGATGTGATTATCGGAATAGCGGCAAGCGGACGAACACCATTTACCGTAGCGGCGATTGAATATGGTAATCAAATCGGGGCATTAACCGTGGGGATAACCACCCGTGGGCGCGGTTTACTGAGTGATTTAGCGCAGTATGCCATTGCACCGGATGTAGGGGCGGAAGTGCTTTCTGGCTCCACGCGTATGAAAAGCGGGACTGCACAGAAAATGATTTTAGGCATGCTAAGCACCTGTGTCATGGGGCGTTTAGGACGAATTCATACCAATTTAATGGTCGATGTGATGGCGAGCAATATTAAATTACTGCGTCGTGCTGAACGCATTGTTGGGGAAGTGTGCGGGATTGATGTGGACACAGCGGCAGCACTATTGAAGCAGGTGGATTACCACCCGCGTCGCGCCATTTTGATGTATGAATTGAATATTTCCGCACAACAAGCGACAGAGATTGTTCAGCGTAACCCGAATACCAGTTTGGATTCGATGCTAAATAGTCACAGTGAATAGCGTAAAACATAACATAAACAGAGTCATAACGCAGTCGACACCGGGGAAATCCTATGGCTAATAAGATAGAACATCTGGACGTGCTCGCCAGAGAAATAGAAAAATACGCGGGCGGGTTTGAAAACGTGGGTACCTTAACTCACTGCATGACGCGTATCCGTCTGGTTTTAAAAGATAATAGTAAATTTGATGCGGATGCACTCAAACAAGTGGAAGGTGTGAAGGGTGTTATTTTTAATGGTGAACAACAGCAAGTGATTGTGGGCATGGGGACGGCGGCAAAAGTCTTCTCTGTGATGAATAAAAGAATGCAAAACAGCGGCGTAGCGAGTGATGAAAGTACCTCATCAGTACCAGAGAAAAAATCGTTCTCTATCCGCCGCATGCTCAATACGTTAGCCGCAATTTTCGTCCCAACCATTCCTGCGTTAATTGGTTGTGGTCTGATTATGGGGTTGATAAATATTGTGCGCTTAGTCGCGCCGGGCGTGGTTGAGCAGTTCCCGGAGCTGTTTAAATTATTAAAACTAATCGGCAGTGCCGTGTTTACTTATTTATCCATTATGATTGGGGTAAATACCGCGAAAGAGTTAGGCGCATCCACGTCGATTGGTGCGGTAATGGCGGGGCTTTTAGCGATGCCGGGATTAGCTGATATCACCTTATTTGGTGAAAAGCTCCAGCCGAATAGCGGTGGAATTTTCGCGGTGCTGATGGTGGTGGTGTTCTCCTCTAAATTTGAAGTGTGGTTTAGAAGCATCATCAAAGAGAGTTTGGATCTGATTGTGACGCCGTTTGTGACGATTTTAGTCTCTGCAATGGTGGCGCTTGTGGTCTTCCAACCAGCGGGCCATTATCTGAATCAAGTGTTGGCGCAAGGAGTTTCTGTAGCGCTACTGAGTAGTGGCGGTGGCGCGGTGGCAACGGGCGGTATCTTAGGTGGTAGCTTCTTGTTCTTATTGCTCACAGGTTTGCACCAAGGCTTGATCCCAATTCACGCGGAAATTCTACAAACTTTTGGTTTGAACTATTTATTCCCAATCTTAGCCATGGGCGGAATGGGGCAAGTGGGTTCATGTTTCTGGGTATTCCTAAAAACCAAAAACCAACGCTTAAAGAAAACCTTAGTGGGGGCATTACCCGTCGGCATCTTCGGCGTGGGTGAGCCATTATTGTTTGGGGTTTCATTACCATTGGGTAAACCGTTTATTGCAGGCTGTATCGGTGGTGCCGCGGGCGGTGCGCTGATGGCGTTCTTCCATGTGGGGATTATTATTCCATTTGGCACCGCAGGCTTATCCTTAATTCCGTTGGTGGGTGATGGGCAAATTCTGGATTTTCTGATTGCGGTAGCAGGTGCATGGATTGTCGGTTTCATTGCCAGTATGATAATAGGCTTCAACGATCCAGAAAAATAATAAGAAGGTGTAGCCATGTCAGCACTGACAGTAAAATTGGAAAGCTTATTGACGAGAGGCAAAGGCACAGAGCAGCGTATAGCGAGGTTTTTGCTGGAATATCGCGATAGCCTTGTGGCAATGAATGCCGCTGAATTGGCTCGTGAGGCTGGTGTGAGCAGTGCATCTGTTATTCGTTTTGCTAGGCAAATGGGCTACCGTGGCTATCCTGAATTCAAAGTCGATTATTTATCTGACGAGAAGCAACAAAAAGCGGAAAGTTTGTATGGCAACTTGAGTCGTAACGATGATACGGCTCAGATTATTGCTAAATCTGGGCAGTTATTTATTCGCGCGATTGAAAAATCCTTAGAACTGTTAGAGCCCTCCGCGGTTGACGCCGTCGCGCAAAAATTGGTTGAAGCCAAGCGCATTGTGCTATTTGGTATTGGCTCGTCAGCGATTGTGGCGAATGATATTTTTCATAAACTTATTCGCGTTAATAAATCGGCGTTATTTAGCCCTGATTTACATGTGCAACTGAGCTATTCGGCAAATTTAGGTGAAGGGGATCTCGCCATCGCCGTAACGGCAAGGGGCAATACGCCAGAAGTTAACCGAATGCTGCACTCAGCGCATGAAAATGGTTGCACGACGATTGCTTTAACGCGCTTTGGGCAAGATGACGCGGCGCGTCTCGCGGATTTAACGCTGCCATATTACTATGATGAACAACACTCTCAGTTGGGGGTGATCACCCCTCAAGTGTTGCAGATGGTGATATTCGATACGCTATTTTTCAAATATTTAACCCTTACCAATGAAGATGCTGACATCGCATTGCAAAAAGGTCGACAAGCCGTTACTCAGGCAGGATAAACTACCATGATTGTCACAGAGTTAGCCATCGGCGCACTGATTGGCTTGATAATAAGCACAACCGGTGTAGGCGGCGGTGTGATTGTTTTACCTATATTGACCTATTTTTTTGGGCTTAACGCCTTAGCCGCAGTGGCAACCGCTAACTTTCTCTCTATGTTGATGAAGGTCTCTTCGTCATACATGCATTTTCGATTAGGTAATATTCCTTTAAAAGGGGCGATGATTGTCTTGGCGATTATGTTGCCAAGTACGTTTTTATCCAGCCTGTTGGTGACGTGGATAGGCAGTATCCCTGCCTATGAAAAACAGGTGGAGTGGGGCATTAATGTTTTAGTCTCCGCCGCCATTATTTTTTCGTTGTATTTATTTATTCAACGGATGTTTTTTGCCAATCCGCGTAAAAAAATTGCTGTGAAAGAAAACCAATTGAAAGCGATGGTGATCCCTGCGGTGTTGGCGGGGATAGTATTAGGCGCAACTGGGGTTGGCGGTGGAGTAGTCGTTCTGCCGATGTTATTGCGTTATATGGATTTAAATATCAAGCAAGCCATTGGTACATCAATTGTGGTGACGACCGTGTTATCCGGCTCTTCGGCGCTGGCCTATGCGCAAGATGGTCATACGGATTTAAAACTGGCACTCATTTTATGTGCGGGGGCGCTGTTAGTGATGCCTCTGGCAAAATATTTGCTGGTTAAATTGTCTGAACGAACTTTCCAATATATTACATTATTGCTGATTTTATGCAGTGCGGTGATGATGACTTGGAAAGTGATTATGCCGTAAAGATAAAATAATTGTTTTCTTGCTTGCTTTTTTTCATCTATCTTAAGTTGATAGTTTAAATATAAACTTCTGGATGAGGTTTTACGCTGTATCAAAATTAGTTATAAATTAAGATAGTTTTCTATTTAATACATACCTAAAAAGAAACTCAAGTTTTGAAAAGACAAATATAATTGATTTTTTGTTTGTTTAATTGAAAATAATATTATCATTAATAAAATACTTAACTATAATAAATTCTTGTTCATTAAAAATAAATCTATTTTTGATTTTTATAGAGCGATTTTTATTGTTAGATTTTAATTTATGATGCTATCTTTTTTGTATGTGTAATAATTGATATTGTTTTTTAAATAATTGATATTGAAGTAGATGCTCTTATAAAGATAGAGTTTTTAATTGATTTAAAATTGCGATTTATATTTTTTGGAAATAGGCTTTTTATTTTCCATAAGTATTGAAATGCATCAATCTAAAATGATCCTATTATGAGATATCAATTAACATATGCGTATAGCCAATCAGCACAGTTTTATGGTGTTGAAACAAACTTAAGCCTAGAGCAATTTCAACAAGCTTGTGCTTATATTCAGTTAATTAGAGATAAGCTGCCTAGTTTTTCGTCTTCGGATGATTGTTTAGTTGAATGTGAAACTCTTTTTCTTCTTCAGATGTTTTATGGCTTTACGCCATTATATGAAAATAGAGAAATAGATGCGATTGTTGATGTTCATCATAACTGGGAATGTTATGTCATTGGTGGAAATTTGGCATCAATAAACCAATATGCAATATGTAATGCAAGCATTATTATGCTGGAATTTCTTCGCTATAAATTACAGGCAAAACTCAATACTTATACTAATGAGAGCGTAAAAGTTGATTTAGCTCGGTTAGATTACTTATTAAGTGGCCATTTTTTAAAAAGAGAATGGGCACTGAGAGATGTTTATGGAAATGATCTTACGGGTATGCAATTTTTAAGAAGTGATAAAGTTGAATTAATATCTAAAGAACCTGTAGAAGCTGAAATGTAGCCAGATGAATTTTTTAATTTACAGAAAGCAAAAAACCATCACTAGGTGGAGTGACCCCCAATAGTTGGACAACTAATTGCTGGGGGGCTTTTTATGTCAAAATACAATCCTGATGTAAAAATTATCATTGCATATAGATGCTTATCAGAGATTCTGAGTATTTACCCTGTTGAGGTAAGCTTTATCTCAAAGAGTTAAAATACGCTCTGCAATTAAAGACATCAGTTTCGATGTATCGACATCGGTAATGATTTTACAATTCATCGTTTCCGAGCCGTGATGAGTAGCATTAGATGTGGTAGCAAAACTATGACCAAATAATTTCTTGGATTCATATTCAATAGTCATTGAGCCATCAACACCTGAAAAAATTTCAGGTTGAATGAGGTAGGCTATAACGCAGGGGTCATGAAGAAAAGGATCAAATTCGGCATATCTTCGGCACATTTCTGCCACGTTCTGAGCAATAACACCCCCTTTTTCCAAAGCAGTGCACAAACCCACTCTTATATCAGCTTTACTCGTTACATCCAAACCAAGCATAGTAATATGTCGTGCGCTATCAAAAACAATATGAGCCGCATGGGGGTCTACATAAAAATTAAACTCAGCGGCTGGCGTTATATTTCCCTGTGTAAATGCAGCTCCCCCCATGACGACAATATCTTTTACATTATCAACTAATTTTGGTTCTTTAATGATAGCGATTGCAATATTAGTGAGAGAGGCTATTGCGCATAATGTTATTTCACCAGGATTTGACATGACAGAATCAATAATAAAGTCTACCGCATGACCAGAATCATTTTGATGCTCAGAATCCGGTAGAAGTACCCCAGCTAGCCCATCTGTACCATGAACATTAGTTTTATTTCCAGTTTTGCTCATTAATGGACGTTCACAGCCTTTTGCTAGAGGAATATCCAGCCTATTCGCTAATGTAAGTAGTTTTTTTGTATTATTGTGAACCTTTTCTAACTCTACATTCCCAGCGACTGTCGTTATCCCGATTAACTCGATTTCTGGTGATGCTATAGCGAGAAAAATAGCTACCGCATCATCAACGCCAGGATCACAATCTATTATTATTTTATGCATTTTTACTCCTTGGTTTATATTTTGTTAATTAAGGATTTAAAGGTATTAAGAATTAAAACTAAAATTCATATATTATTTAAATAATCTGGATTTAGAGCATGTGAAAGCTAAAGATAGAAGAAGTGTAACAATAACCATAAAGATGGTTTATTATTTATATTGCCAAAAAATATCTTTATTAGAATATTTAATTATGAATATCTGGGACTATGTCATCAAGAGTGGTTAGTCCAATTCTGATGATTAAAATAATAAGAGTACCAATGATTTTTTTTTAGAAAAATATTTTTATCGATAGGTTGTTCCGTTTTATGTGTCTTTTTTGAAAATTAAGAAAACATATAGTGAAAATAAAAATATGATATAAGTATCATGATGTTAATAGATCTTAATCTTGAAGAGTGGATTTAATTTCTCCTTATGAAATTAAAAATAAAAAATTATGATAAAGTTAATTTGGTTAAAATTGCGATTTTAATAAGTTATATCGGTTATCAAAAATTGAATTTTAGAATTAATTTTTCATTGTATAAATAATTCAAAGTTAGAACTATGGAAATATAATAATCTAAAAAATGCTATTTTGTTGATTATTTTTTAAAAGATAACCCTAGAAATGTGAATTTCATCGCATTTATAAACTATTTATCAAGTAGAATCGCTTTTTTCATGAAAAAACAAAATTTAAATCAAGCGGAATTAAATAGGATTATATTTTGTTTTCAATGAAAATTTCAATTAATCAGTTAGGTATTTTTCATACAAGCTAGAGTGTCGTTACGTATTTTCTAAGTTTTTACAAAGAATACTCTTTTTACATTCGCGTTCGTTTGTCGATGAATATAAATTATGCAGTAGCCTAATGAGCGTTATTTTATAATGACTGTGTTTACCATTTATTGGGAGGGTTTAGTTTTTAGTGAACGTTTAAGCTTACTTTTCCGAGGGGTTAAGTTCGGTAGGTACTACCGTGAAGCGATTATGCTGATGAGGGAAAGTGATATTCACTGATAAACCAATAAGTTAATGGTATAGAAAGCAAAGCCGTCGCTAGGGCGGGTTCTTTAAATTATGGTGCCCTGGCTCAAAATGAAACTCGCAGTATAGTTGATATATATATCTATAATTATCGAAAATCAAAAATAAAAGAGCCCTCGTTAGGGCCCCTAGATGTTTTGCTCGCCATATAGTTAGTGGCAGAGAAATTGATCCGAGAGTAACAGTATTTCATTCCCCATAGGGGCGGTGGTTGTTATAAGACCGCCCCATATTTCAGATCAAAGTAATGATGTGATATTTTATACGTCGGATGATATTAATGCATTACCAGTTACTGTGATTTGAACCCCAGCATCTTTTAGCAGGTTTCCAATCATGCATGATTTATCTGCACCCACTATCAGGGTTTGAGCACTAGATAACTGTTCTGGCGTAGCATCTTCAGATAGTGCAATATCAACCATATGTTTGATCTTCAGATTGGATTTCTGCGTACCTGCCAATTCTGAGCGCAACGAAATGCTCGTTGCCGGAATTTTGTTGCCCTGCAGCATGGCAGCAAGTGTCATTAAATAGCATGACGCTGCAGATGCCGCGAGCAGTTGCTTGGGATTTGTCATTTTACCTATACGCGCCTTATTTTATTGTCTTTTAAGTATCAAGGCATCATGTTGTAACTCCAGATTTTGATCCTGAGTCGAGACTCGTGCATAGCCAATCAACATGTTTTTTCTCCCGCCTCTAAAGTTCTGAGGCTGTCGAGCATGACTTCTGAGACACGCAGCACTTCTTTTTCAATCTGTGTTGTGAGCAGATCTGCATTTGTGAAATCGGGTAACTCGACAAGTATCGCCTCCAGAACGCAGTACTGAGGCATTTCGGTACGTTTTGCATTCCACGGACTGTTCTTTAATGTGTCCCAATACGCTTTCTGGAACGCTGCATTTTGCCCCATTAGCCACAATTCGAAGCGTAAGGCTTTATGGTTCAAAACAATGCCGTTAGGATGCCCCTCTAAAAGGCACCTCAACCGCTGGATTAGATTATTATGGGAGGCGTGGAAGTATAATCAAAAATATGCGTCGTAAGCCCCGTTACACAGAGGTTCAATAGCAGATTGCTGTCGGCCACTATACGGATATTAAAAACATGCTTATTTATTATTTGTAACAACCTCGTTTATACCCTCATTCTTCTCCAGCGGTAGGAAAATAAGTAATTTCCGTCAGGGTGAAAGTACAATTTAGCTTGACGTTGCTTTTCGTTCTATTCCAAGAGTGTCCCCATTTGAAAGGATACATACATTTACAGGTTGCTGTGTCAAATATGCAACTTTAAGTATATCATACATAAAGTTAATACCTTGTATGGCTGAGGGTTGTATATAATACCAGACTGAGCCTTTTCCACTTACCCTGTAATTTATATAACCTATATTGGTTGCATTATATTCAAGAACAGTTCTCTTTGCTAAATAAGTCCCTTTCTCTATTCTACAGATGTTTTCTAAATTGTTACCATTTGCATAACTAAAAAAAGGTATAAATAAAGCCAATAATAATTTTTTCATGTTAAAACCTCCGGTAAACTCAATTAATAGGAATTAAGGTTTCATATAAAATGCTCTTAATTAAAGTTTTGAATAATTTCTCCCGTTCTTTTCCTTTTATTACAATTTTATGAATCGCTGGGCAAATCGGCGATGTCAATGAAGCGTAACGCGGATTTATGCATCCGTCCGGAGAATAACTTGCGGGAACCAATGTATTAACCATTTCATTAAGATCCTCGACCCAAAGATTATTAATTTCCGCTATATAATTTATCTCAACATTCTCTGGATTATAAATAGATGCATCAAGGAAACCCAAGTTGGGATTACTTGGCTGTCGATCCCATGAAGGATTCGGAATAGTACCCAAACGAGTAAAGTTACGAAAAGTCCTAATGGAACCATCGGTATTAAATATTCCCTGCGCCGCGATCAGTGTAGCACTGACTACCCTGTTATTAGGAATGAAACCCCTTGCAGCCCACTCTCTTTGGTCTTCGTAACGGTCTCTTACATCAATCAAAAGCTGCGCTTCAATAAGATTTCGGTTGGGGTCACGGAATCCATTCATCCAGCTTGTACTAATAAGATGATTGAGCGATGCGGGAATTGAATAGAAGTTTTGTTCGGGCACTATCTGGTAAACCCAGTAAGGCTCGCTATACCCTGGATTTAAGGGGTCCTCTTCTGCATGAACAGAACCTAGCGCGGCAGCAATAAACTCGTTCTCAGAGGTTGATACATAACCTGAATTATTTCCACCGCGGTTTCCACCAATAAGATGTTGTATGATATTAAAGTTTGTCCCTCTTGATACAAAGCCATTAGCAAAAATATAATCAGGGTTTCGCATATCTCCTCTATAAACAAATGGAAGGTCTACAGCAAATGCATTCCCTATAGTTATAATAAAAATACTAAGTGTGTATATTATACATTTCATACAGCGACTCCTGTAATGACTTCATCACTCCGTCCGCAGCAAAACTATACCCGGTTTAGATTGCATGTATTCTATAAACAACGTGTTATACTGGATACACTAATCCGTTTAACGATTAAGAGCTTCATGATGTGCTGAATTGATAATGTGATAACGTTGTAATCATTAAATTACATGACGCAGAATTATGAACGCTTTTCTTTTGGGTCGCGTGAAAAACTACCCCTAACCATTTGGTTTTTTATCTTATTTTATATAAGGTTAAACTCACTAACTTGGAAATTATTAGGGGAACCAATGGCTTTGGGCTCATATATAATTTATATTCTAGAAATAAAAATAAATATCGTTGTAAATGTTAAAAATAATTATTAGTTTTTATGTGGTTATAGGTATTTAATTTTAATTAAAATAGCTTTTCATTAATAATAAATTCAATTTACCATGGCTGATTTATGTTATTATTGGTGAATGTATAAAATATAGATAATTGAAACTTAAAAATCAAACTTAAAAAATAAAAATAAATTTATGAGGGTTATACGCTGGAAGTGCCGAAATTCTCATTACCCTAATTTTAGCTCTATAACTCAAAAATCCAAATCAATAATTTAATTGCTATTTTGGAAGGTATAATGGCCATTCAGCAATATGGAGTTCTACACCGGAAACCTAGATATTTCCACTACTAGTAATGTAGGGGTTGCTATATAAACAACTGATTGATTTATTGATTGATTGATAGCCATTAAAACTGTAATGGTCAGCAAATTCTGTAAAAGATCTAATCGGTATTTTTAAGTTCATGATATTTTTGATGGTGTGTTAAATAACCAATCGTTGAATGGCATCAATAATAATTGTAAAACTGAATATAATGTTCAACTTCACAGATGGTCGTGTATTCAATATAGAGATCATCACAATAGGTAGTATTCACGCTCTATGAATGTACCGATGATTTTGTCATGCATTTCAGGTGACTTCGAGTAACCTAGCGTTTTACGGTTAAGTCGCTTTAAGCGATTTCTTAAGTTCAAATTCTCTCTTTCTATTCGTTTTCGTTGTGTATAATTTCTCCTATAATTTACCCTATATTATAGGTTAATCACTGGGTTGAATACATAATCCAAAATATCCACATTGAATTTATGACCAGAAACTAAAAAACACCCACGCTAATTTTTATTTTTCATAATTATTTATTTTAAATAATTATGACTATACTCATAGAGCAGTTATATTCTTTATATCCTAATGAAGGAGATTTAAAATGAAACGTTCAATTAAAAATCTTGCTCAGTTTGGTTGTGCCTTAGTGATATTGGTAGCGTTGCCTTCTTACGCTGCTAAATATTATTGTAATGGGGGCTATGGTGATGCTACCGATGCGGGTCTATGGGATTCTTTTTTTAATGCTAACAGCGAATCTGATGCTGCTAATCAAGCAAAAAAGAAATACATGGGAACCACGCCTGGCTCTTATGTCACCGTTCAGCAGTGTAAAAAAATAAGCGATTAATTTACTTGTATTTTTATACTCTGTTGCAAAGCTTGGTTATTATAAAATAAGTATCACTCAGAAAATACACAAAAATAGAGTTAAATTAAGCTTTGCAACAATTTTATTGGATATCTTTTCATATCTGTCCATCATAATTAATGATTCAAATAAAAAATAATGCCATTCCTCATTTATCTTTATTTAAAAACAATCGTTTGATTACTGAAAATAAACATAATGAATATATAAAAAATTAGAATGTGAATTTCCCTTATATTACCAGCAACATAGTTAAATTACGCCAAATAGGTGTTAAGTTTTATACAAAATGATTTGTTATATTCCGAAAAATATAATAATACTCATTATTCATTTATTGATTTAATTGTTCCAGAGCGAGAATCATTTTGATGATAATAAGAAAACTAATGACAATGTTATCACTAGGGCTTTCAATAATATCCTGCAGCTCTCAACAACCAACGTATCCTATCGTCATGACCGATAATACTAAAGAAAGAATTAATCAGATTATTGAGTCTGAAATAATTCCCAATCCATCACTCTCTCAAAGAGATTTAATTGGCCCGATCTCTGCAAAATTTTTAGGGACGCCTTATCTTGCGGATACGCTAATTGGTGGGCCAAAACAACAAGAATCTCTTGTCGTCAATTTTGAAGGGGTGGATTGTTTTACTTACCTTGATTATGTGCTTGCGTTGACTCAATCACAGGATGAGGCTTCTTTTTTAAATGCATTAGTCAAAGTGCGCTACAAAAATGCAGAGGTAAGTTATTATCATCGAAAACATTTCTTTACGGATTGGTTCGCAGAGTTACCCAAAAATGCAATTGATATCACATCCACACTCACACCAAATACCATCACACTAACCAAACAATTGAATCAAAAATCCGATGGCAGTGAATATATTAAAGGCTTGGGCGTAACGTCACGTAGCGTGACTTATATCCCAGGAAGTTTAATTACGCAACAAATCCTCAACAATTTACAGCAAGGCGATTTTATTGGGGTGTACTCGCCAATTGATGGGTTAGATGTTTCTCATACAGGATTAGTGATTAAAAAGAATGGGAACGTTTTTTATCGCAATGCTTCATCATTATCAAAAAATAACAAAGTCGTTGATACTCCCTTTATTGAGTACATGCAATCTAAACCCGGCATCATTGTGTTAAGAGCATTAAAGCAATAAAAAAGGAAATAGAGATGACCAATTGATTAATTCATTACATTTCTCCTTGTTGTTTATTTTTCATTTAATAAATTCGCAATTTGCCATTGTCCTATAACTGATACAAACAAAATGACAGGTTGCCCTGAGGCTTTGGGGATATCTTTTCTCCTGTCATTAACTGGTCTTTAAAAAGGAGATTTACTGTGAATATTAAACAGAAAGTAAAAAACATGACGTTGGAAGAGAAAATCGGGCAAAAAATCATGCTGGATTTTCGCTACTGGGGTAAGAACGGTAGCAGAAATCAGGATATGACCGTTCCCGATGAAGTCATTGGCAAGCTGATCACGGATAACCACGTGGGTGGCGTGATCCTGTTTGCCAATAACCTTAAAGATAAGCAGCAGATCAAAATGTTGACGGACTGGTATGCTGCAATGAAAACCCACGCTGGCATTCGCCTATTTATTGGCACGGATAACGAGGGCGGTAACGTTTTCCGGTTGCCGCGTGGCGACTATGTCTCCTTTCCCGGCAATATGGCACTCGCAGCGGCGATAGAAGGGGGCGCAGATAAACAGCTCGCCGTTGAGCAAGGCAAACTGATGGCCGAGGATATGCGTGTTTTGCATATCAATACCAACTTTGCACCAGTCGTGGATGTTAACACCAACCCGTTCAACCCGGTCATTAACGTTCGTGCATTCAGCGATGATAAAAACATCGTTTCCCGCTTGGCGGAAAAAATGGTGGTGGGGATGAAACAGCGAGGACTTATCACCGCTTATAAACACTTTCCCGGCCATGGTAGCACGTCCACCGATTCACATACCGGTTTGCCTCGCGTCGATCGCCCGCGAGAAGAGGCCTTTGCCATTGATATCGCGCCTTACAAGCAGGCTATTGATAACCAGGCGGCTCCGGATATGGTCATGACAGCCCATATTCAGTACCCGGCACTGGATAGCAGTCAGGTTATCACCCGTAATGGTGAAAAAATTACAGTACCTGCAACAATGTCGCGGGAAATTCAGACCAAAATCCTACGTGGTGATCTGGGTTATACTGGCGTGACGATTTCAGATGCGTTGGATATGGGGGCGATTGCGGACCATTTCAGCCAGGAAGGGGCTGTTGAAAACGTATTCTCCGCGGGTGTGGATATTGCCCTGATGCCTGTCAAAATTTCATCACCTTCTCATGCAAGTCTCCTGCCTGACCTTATCCGCTACATCGTGGAAATAGTTAAAAAAGGTCGCATCAGCGAAGCTGATATCGATGCATCGGTCGAACGTATTTTAAACCTCAAGAAACGGTATAACCTGCTGAGTGAAGGCGAAAAGCTCACCGTCGGGGCTTCGCTGTCAGGACATGAACTGGAAAAAGGTATCGCCGATCGTTCCATTACTGCGGTTATAAACAGGCAATCGCTGTTGCCTTTAAAGGACAAAACCCTGCGCTATTTTATCCTGACACCTTGGGGGGAGCAGGCCAATGGCATTGCGACCGTTATGGCTCTGGATGGGTACCAGAACGTCGTTGCCGCAAAGGAGACAGAGCTTAACGACGAGCAGGTCAGAGAGCATATTGTCGACTGTGACGTATTTTTGCTCGGGACACTGTCAAACAGTTTTACACCGGTTGAACAGGATAGCGTCGTTACCGACGGAACAAAAGACAATAATCCTTATCTTGGTTGGTTGAGATCTGCGGCCTGTCTGGGGAAAAAACGCGTTCACCTCTCACTGCGCGCACCATACGATATCGTTAGCTATGCTGGGTATGTAGACGCGGCTGTAGCCACCTATTCTTATTACGGATATGACAACGGTATCTGGCGTGGCCACTCGATGATATCTCTGGCGGAAGTGCTGACGGGAAAACTCACTCCGCAGGGAAAACTGCCAGTCAATATTTGGCATGATTATGATGTAAAGACAAATACGGGTACGGTAGCGTTCCCCCGAGGGTTTGGGTTGAGCTGGTAATTTGATAAGGGTAAGTAATTCATAGCGAAGGTTATTTCTGATACAGAAGTCGCCTGAAAGGGGTGACTCCAATTTTTAAATGGAGCTTAAAATCATGCAACACGTCCTATTTTTACCTTATTCAGTGATGATTAAGAAAGTGATGATGGCAGCTATTTTTGCGGTAGTGTTGTCAGGTTGTACAATACGTCCGGCTGAAACTGAAACGCGTGACGGTTATTTTGCCAGTTATGCTTTTAAGGCTAAAGGCCAGAATGAAAGGGTACGGTTTCTTGTCATGCACCATACTGCACTGGATGACAATCAATCACTGAAAACGCTGACCGAAGACTCGGTAAGCGCCCATTATCTGGTTCCCAAAAAGTTGGAGTCAAAGCAGGGTAAACCTGTTGTTCTGAAACTGGTTGACGAAAATAAGCGGGCGTGGCACGCCGGTGTCAGTAGTTGGAACGGTAGGGCCAACCTGAATGACACCTCCATCGGAATAGAAATCGTCAACCCGGGATATACTGATAATATGCTGGGGCAGCGTACTTGGTATCCCTACAATGAAAAACAAATTGCTGCCATTACTGTACTGGCAAAAGACATCATTTATCGCTACCAGATAACGCCTGATAACGTAATCGGACATAGTGATATAGCTTCTCTCCGGAAGCAGGACCCAGGAAAACTGTTCCCATGGGAACGCCTTGCTGCAATGGGTATAGGTGCTTGGCCAGACAGAGCAGCAGTAAATAAATACCTTGCCGACCGTTCCCCACATGCTCCAGCAGAAGTCGGTGCCATTCAGGCATTACTGAAACAATACGGGTATGACCATATCCCTCAGAATGGTATTCTGGATGAGAATACGCGGAAAACGCTCAGCGCGTTCCAGATGCACTTCCGGCCAGAAGATATCAGTGGTAATGCTGATGCAGAAACTGAAGCCATTGCTCGAGCACTGATCGAAAAATATCGCAGCACTCCGGCCCAGACGTAACCGAAAGGGAAAAGCCGGGGCTGATAGACACAAACAGATAATAGAGTGGAATACTTGTAAACTCGCTGGAAAATGGGGCAATAGCACCTGACGCTTACTTCCTTACAATGTTATTTTCAGTTATTGTGAGCCCGGTGGAATGGGTAAATGCGAGTTCATTATCACTTTATGTGAATCGATGCTGTTTTTCATTTGCAGTTAATGTGAGCCGAAATTTACGCTGATTGCAAGTCGGAGGGATTTTGATTACGAGCCGCTACAGCTATCGAGGAATTGGCTCTACCAGAAAGTATTAGTACTGTTGCAAATAAAATGGTGGGACTGAGTCTTTGGCTCCTCATTATATTACAAACCAAAATTTTTCTCTTTACCAGTGAATGGATATTTCATACGCCAGTAACGGGAGCCATTAGGTTTGATGAGAAGGTAAAGCCCACGCTCATCAGAGAGCTTATACTCTTTGTCTTTAGGGGGAGTAGTCGGTATCTGGCGGGCGCTAAGTGCCATAATGGGGACTAAATAACATTGAGAACGAAGAGCCACAAAAAAGCCCAACAGACATTTGATTTGGATTGATTTATGCTGAGATAGATGATTGATAACGCAAGGTAATTTAATGAATATAAGGGAATTTACTTAACTTGAAGGGACCACTAACTATAGAAGTAAAAGTGGTGCCGGACTCGGAATCGACTTTTCATTATAACTGGTTGTATTTAAATCTATTAATTGAATTTGATTTTATTTATACCCTCTTTTGTACCCTCGGTCCGTTTGGTGGGTTTTGTTGAGCACGGTTGGGGCGATAGAGCGCAGCAAATAGATTGGTTTTTTGCACAGATGACAGGTGTAATTATAACGTATTCGAATCCTTTTTAAGTATACATTTAATGGGGATCATGTTCATGTTAATTGTTTCTAGTATGAATCATGGTATTGCCAATTTGACATGTTTAATGATGTCTTATTGTGTCATTTTTGTTTAATTCCTCAATGCCTAATTCAGTTAAGAGCCAACGGTTTGATATGTGCCATTGAATACTAATCAAAGTGGAAGTAGGCTTAATTTATCCATCCAATATAGGATAAACTCAAAGTGATCAGTACTTATTCAATTCAATGTCACACACATGACACACGCATAAGGGCCATCTCTGTCTTGGCGACGTTCAACATAAACAGCTAACACGCCACGACAATCTGGCACCTCCTTACCAATATAATGCTCGCTATTACCAACCCATTTATACTTTCCCCTACAATAACGAGCAAGGCGAGAGCCTAAATGTTGCTGATGGATCTTCATTGCTGCGGATTTACGGATGATATTCATGGTTCACCTCATACTAAGCCATGCTCAGCGAAAGAGAAGATTTGCTGACCACCGATGATCAGATGGTCAAGTACTCGAACTTCAATTAGCTGCAATGCTTTTATTAATTGTTGCGTGATAGATTTATCCGCTTGGCTTGGCGTGATATCGCCTGACGGATGGTTGTGTGCAAAGATAACGGCAGCAGCATTAAAATGAAGTGCTCGTTTGACGACTTCACGAGGATAAACCTGTGTGCTGCTAATCGAGCCAGCAAACAGGGTTTCACTGCTTATCAACTGATTTTGTTGATTCAAGTAGAGCACAATAAACGCTTCACGCTCTAATGCTGACATTTTTAGCCGTAACCAATCCCTCACATTTTGCGTTGATGTAAAAGCAATACCCGGTTCACGCAGATACTTATCCAGTATGCTCAACGCACGTTTGATAGTACGTTGTTCATTAGGAAGCAGTGTTAAGGTATTCGTATAAGTATTGATACTCTCCATCGTTAATATCTCCATCATTACGAGGCTAGTTGAAGCATATTTTCAGCCATCACCCACAAGGCTCGGTTAAGCTTCACATCACCATCAATCCCATTCACTGAACGCGTGCGAGCGCGTTTACCTTTCGCATTTCTGCCTGATAATCCCCCTTTAATTAAATTTTCTTGCAAACGTTGGTACACCGTCCAAAGATCGTCCTTCTTATCTTCTACACGGCGTGGTTGTAATACTTGCGCTTCGGTCACAGGTTGATGCGCTTCACCATAACGATATGTGAGAGCAGATTGAGCAAAGATGTGTTGGGCTGGTGGCGGTAATAATAGGGATTGCATGGCATCACGTTGCTCATCCATGCGTTCAAATAGCCCTAACACTTCATAAGCCCCTTCAATCACTTTTTCCACCACATCGCCCTTGTGCGGTACACGCACCTCACCAAAGGTTTGTCCGCAAATTAAGCCATTCTGACAAACGAATCGGAACATCTCCGGTAACATCTGATAACTCGATGAGCCATCATGACTATTGAGTAAGATGATTTCAGGCACTAGGCTGCCCGTAATTTGGTCATGGCGTCTCAGCCGTAACAGATGCTTAGTATGATCACGACGGCTGTCATCTCGCACACGCGTTTGGCAAGCAAAGAACGGATAGAAGCCTTCTTTCTGTAAACTCTCCAGTAACGTAATGGTCGGGATATAGGTATATCGTTCACTGCGGGATCCGTGTTTGTTTTCACCAAAAACACTGGGTACAGTACGATACAGCTCTTCGGTAGTTAGCGGGCGGTCACGACGAATAGAGCAAGCATTGCCAAAACGGGAAGCTAAACGAGACATAGGGGTTCTCCTCAATAATTAAACTGATAAATAATTCGATAAATGGATTAAATGAAGATTGCTGGTGGGAGAAAGATAAAACCGTGACTGATAAATCAGTCTATAAGGCGAAAGATTTGTGCTTGCTCCGGATGCTGTATAGCGTAATCACGCAACAGGTAAAAATATTCCACCAGCACAGGGCTTTCGGTTTTAAATGACCAGATGCTATACACCAGTAAACAGACAGCAATACCGGCTGCTTCAGGGCTTAACTCAGCTTCATTTCCGTTATGCGGGTTAAACATATGCAGGGAGGTTTCGAGCATATCAGGCCAGATAAATGCGCCGCCATTAGACAGCATACTGAACTCCCAAAAAGCACCTTGATAGCGATTACAAAGCTTCGCCATCATGTTAAAGATATCGCCTTCAATACGTTGCCAGTCTGGCACAGTGCCAAAGTAAAAACGCCAGAAGGTATCACGACCACGAGGGTGAACAAGGTTAGTTTTGATAACGGCAGATGCTTGCTGTTGTAAGGTAAACATAATAAAACTCCAATTCAGTGTATTTTGTCGCAATAAACAAAAAGCCCTGCACCGTAAGGCGCAGGGCTAGTTCACTCATTAATCGCCATTAAGGCTTAGGTTTCATTGAAGTAATATATACCTGAGAAAAATTACAGATTAAATTTGTAAATCATCTGGGTTTTCCTGATATTTTTTGTATTGTTTATTGATAAGAGCTTCTAAAAAATTGTTTTGATTCATACGGTAATGCTTTGCCATTTCTTTTAATCGCTCTTTTTCACTGTTCCCAATGACGCTATTTATTGCGACTCTTCCATCTAGATTTTTACGAGTATGCCATTGTTTATATGAGTTTTTTAATTTTGTGATAAAATGTTTTCTTTCATATACTTGATCACCTGCATCCCATAGTCGGAGAGCAGATGTAACAGCAATTAATTTATCCGATTGAGAGCTTTGTGGGTAAAGTGATAAATAGTATAATAAGTCAGGTTGATTCAATCGATTCCATAGATTCATTCTTCTAGGCGCTAGCCCTAAGCTATCCTCTATGTTACGTTCATTTTTATATTTTTTAAAATAATCTAATAACCAGTTGATAGACGGCTCATCCATATTTTTTATAAATGAGAATGAGTTAAAATCATTACTTGCTTTAAGCCATAGCTCTTTTAATAAATCCAAAGTGCGTTGTTTTTCACCACCCTGTTTAAAAAAAACACCATCAAATAAGTTTAAAATAACCTTGTATCGTTCTTCGTGACTCATTGCTTGCTTACTTAAATTTAAAAAGTCAAACCAAGATGTATTTTTGTTCCTGTGCCTATCCAAATAGAAAGTATCAAATGGTGCATCTCTAAATATATCACTTTCTCTTGTTGTAATCACTCCCCAGCAATATGCACACGCATATTCATCATCTTTTATCCAAGAAAATCCTTCTAAAGAGAGAATATTTAAATTCCCAAGAGTAATAGCATTTTCTAAATCCTCTAAGTGAGGATCTAATTCATAAAGGATATTTCTAAGAGTACTGTTAATAGACTTATAGTCATCATTATTTGAATGGAAGTTATATATATCACCATGACGGTGACGATCATTAAACCAATCGATATTGGATAGATAATTGACATAAAAATTAGCTAAACGATTATCATTTGTTTTTAGCTTATCTAACCCTTCTTTAACAATATCATCTGATCTGCTCATAAAACGACCTCTACTATGTACCATTATTGTATCTATATTGACAGTTTTGAGGCATTTTTAATGTGACCGATGTATAAATAACGTCAGAAACAGATATAAAGTAGATAAAAAGTAAATATGAAGATAATAAAAGATAGTCACTCTTTTTCTAGCATTATCTAGTATTTGATCCTCCCCTTATGAACCTCTTAATCGGTATTAGCATAAAAAAGTATAGAGGATTATGATTAATATGAACTAGAATGACAGATCAATAATTGGATAGTATCTATATTAGTGATTAGCCTTTATTATCACTCATCATATCCACGGCAAAAAATGAACAATGTTGATACTACCTTAAAAAGATAGTTTTGTCTCTATTATTAGCAGATAACATGAATGAGATATGTTAATCTAACAATGCCTAGTTAACTCTCACTATGATCTCGAGAATACATAAAACGAAACCTTTAGGTTATTAATGTTATTATCAAGATATCCATTATCAAGATATCCATTATCATATCACTCTTACCTAACCTCAATATCTATGATTCATCATTACATCATTAATCAATAAACCACGCCGACTAAAAACAACATTAACCCTCCACCCCTCTGGGTTAAATAGAAAATATCCGAGTGGCGTGGTTATCCATTACCTAAAATAAAAACGACCATTTTCTTTTGTACGTTAGAAAATAATTTACAGTCTCCTGTTATCCGTTGAGTTAATTTCTACTTAACGGAGTTATTACCATGAGCTTTGCTATCCCTCAATTACAAAATTTACTCTATCAACAACAAACCAAACTCTTTGAACACTACTCGAAGATATTGATGATAAGAACGGATTTCCATTGGCGTGAAGACAGTGAGCGATACATTTACGAAGATGAACATCAATTTAGTCGGGATATGAGTATCCTGATGTTACGTCTCTCAAAATATCCCGGAGTAATAGGTTATGCTTGGGTATTGGAAGAAGCTCCTGATAGGGGCTTACATGCTCATGCTGTCATCTATGTGGATGGTCAACGACATCGTAAGAAATGGGACTTTAATCAGCGAATGGATATGCTCTGGGAAACCATTACGGAAGGCGAAGGTTATC
This sequence comes from Providencia alcalifaciens, assembly GCF_020271745.1. Taxonomy (NCBI): domain Bacteria; kingdom Pseudomonadati; phylum Pseudomonadota; class Gammaproteobacteria; order Enterobacterales; family Morganellaceae; genus Providencia; species Providencia alcalifaciens. The sequence goes on from NZ_CP084296.1 coordinate 2,424,606, forward strand.
TTTATCATTGTACCGACAATAAACAATATCGTGCAGATATCAGTAAACCGATCCACTTTGATGATAAACGGGGTAAAAGAGCGATGCGGTATGTCGTCAATTACTTGGCTAAATACGAACAAAAAGGCGTTAAACCTATCTACCATCTCTCGACTCCGCCTACGGAAAAGCGAATCGGTCGTCCTCGTAAGTCCTCTTCGTCTTAAATACGTCTATTCGCTTCACCAGAGCGTTTTTTATACCGTAGTCATCCCATCATAGCACTTAGCTGATTAAATCGCTCAGAATGGATCTGAGCGTGTTTATGTTAGTTCATTGCTGGTGCTAGTTGAAGCGGTTGATTCTGAGGGGAGGCGTTGGATCATCACATCTTGTCGATTGAGATATTCAACCAAAGGGTCGAAGCCTTTGTCATTAGAGATAATCACAAAATTGGCTTGTTTATCTTCAGTCGATAGCTTTCCAATAAAATAAGCGATATGAAAATCGAGGCTGTTACGACCTCCTTGATTCATTTTGATGTACTGAACTTTCTTCCCTAATGGCTGCAAAGACGCAGCCAATTCATAGCTAATACGACTCTGGTGGCTTCCTACGAAGATAATGAAGTGGGTTTTATCTGACTCGATATGTTGACTCAAAACTGGCTGAACATTCTCATAATCGACCAAGATATATGACTTTTTCGTTAAACTCTGCTCAACCATTATCTTCTCATCTTCTTTAGCACTGATGCTTCTGATGTGACTGATGACTATAACACATTCCAAATTACACTCAAGATAATCATGGTGTTATACCGATAGAGCCTAAAAGCTCTTTACGATTAACTCCAGCGATTGAACCTGAGTTGAGTGAGGACGACGAATAAAAAAATACAGCTCCGCGTTATTGTTTGAAGGATTCACACCGCATTTCATTAACCCTTTCGGATCCTTCTCCTTTTCACATTTAGGAGAAACAAACGATGACCAATACAACCAATTACCCCTTACTGAATGACCAGTTTGTTGATATGAAATTTATCACTCATCTGACAGGATTAACGGATAAGTGGTTTTATAAACTCATTCAAGACGGTGAGTTTCCCAAACCAATAAAGTTAGGACGTAGCTCACGTTGGTTAAAGAGTGAAGTCGAACACTGGCTGAATGAACGTATCACCGCTTCTAGAGGCTAAGTATTATTAATTTAGTCAGTTACAGCGATTTTTTACAACTCACTAGTGAAATATTATATGAACGTCAAAAGAAGACGATCTTTAGGGTACTAAGGAAGGTGCCGATTGATGGTTTTTTGTACAGTAACCATGAAAAGCATAACGAGATCTGCTATCATTAATAATGCCATAGGCGCCAGTCAGTGCGGGAATATTAAAAGACTTTGATGCTGATGTGAACAGTGCATAGGACTCACGGGAAATACTTGACCAAGGAATATGCGGGTCATTACCCCAACAAGTAGACGAACAGCCTGACATGAAAATAAATTACAGGCCGCGATTATCGATACGCTATACGCCGTCCGGTACACTTTGATGATTATGCTGGTCGTAAGGCAGGTGAACTATTTAGCCAAAGCCGAGCAGAAACCTTTTGACCCGATTTACCATATCTCCCGTCTACCTGATGTGAATGATAAGCCGATAGGTCGTCCTCGTTCCCGTCATCGTTAAGTCAGCCATAGGGAATGCTGTAGCAGCAAGGGGCTGTATGACGATCTCTATGGCCCTTATAGCCGTTTATTGTGGCGACACCGTGCAAGTTTAACCCTTGCCTTAATAAAACGCTCAGAATGGCGCTGAGCGCGTTATTCACACCCATTACTCCTCTTCAGCCGTCACTTTGCAGTTGCTGTAGACCGTAGCGTGGTCGGTGCCGACAACATAGGCAATGACAATTGGGCTGTTGTTACTGGGATCGACTTCCTGACGCAGATTAACCCGTCCATCCTCCGACGTATGGTAATACCCGATACCGTCATATTCCGCTTCGCCATAACGGGTTTCAGACCCATTATTACTGTCCTGCTCAAACACACAACACACCGGAGAGAAACAATGAACATTTACAATCTGAATGAACTGGAGCTCGGTATCGCTGAATTACCTGATGGCCGCCTGACAAATGCCTTTAAAGAGCAGGAGCGCTGGCAACCGGCACTACCCATTCCCTTTTACTGTCCACACTGTCACTTACCGGTGTATCTGGACCGCCGTAAACGGCATTTTTTCTTTGCACACCCCGTTGATAAGAAATACCTCGATTGTCCTGAGGTAAACGCGGCTATCAGTTATCTGACGCGACAATCTCAACAAGCTGAACAGTTCTCCGAGCTTCATCCCATAAAGCCCATCACGGAATGGTATTGCGTCTGGTGTCGACGGTTTTACACCAGCCAGCAGCGACCAGTCAGAAAGTGCTGTCCGAAGTGCAGAGAGGGGATTTACAGCATACCTGCTTCTCAGGTCACCGAAAACCACAGCTATTTTCATTACGCGCTGAATAATCAGGGTATTGAATCGTTGGTACGCACTCCATTGCTGCGGTTGACGAACCTCACTGAACCGAATGTTATCGATGAGGCGCAATAAAAAAATACAGCAGTCCGTTATTGTCTGAAGGACGACTGACACCACGCATTCCCCACCTCAGTCGCCTTCTCCTTTTCATACTCAGGAGACAAGACAATGACGATTCAAACAACCCCAACCACCAGCCTGCTGAATGACCAGTTTGTTGATATGAAATTTATCACTCAGTTTACCGGGCTTACGGATAAATGGTTCTACAAGCTCATACAGGACGGTGAGTTTCCCAAACCGATTAAACTGGGACGCAGCTCAAGATGGCTGAAAAGTGAAGTAGAACAGTGGTTACAAGCGCGCATTGATGAATCGAGAGGGGGCAACTCCGCCCTTGGATCCTAAGGCACTAGCGCGAGTCGCCGTGCATTTTCCATAGCATACCCACCCAATTACCCACCAACTCAATTTTAACCACACCTGGTGCGATTGAATGCGCTCTAGGCAAAGCGACGCCCTAAACATACGAACCTGGCTCGATACGCATGCAGGCACAGCTCAGTGGTCTTCTAAGTTTCAAGGTGGGTTGCCGAGTGTGGATCATGAATGTTGGGTACTCAGAACGTTTAGTTTAAATTTTACAGAAGGAGCACACCCATGCTTAAATTACATGAAGTCAAAATGTCGCTAGCCTTAACGCAGAACAATCGATTCGCTGGAGCCACCCAAGAACCGAGTTATTCACGAGAAAACTATTACTGTGCTCACTGCGGTGAGCCCGTCACACTGCACAAGACGCCAACGGAGTCATGGTTTACCCATTCTGATCCTCAGAGCGCAGAGCACTGTCCGCGGGTCATCAGTAAGATCAAGAACTTAGAAGACAAGGCACGACTGAGCACACAGGTTCGATCAGTTTCACCAATATTAAAGGTCACGAATTGGTTTTGCGTGCAGTGTCGTGAGTATTTTACAAACAATCAAAAATGTTGCCCGAAGTGCCATGAGGGGATTTGGTGTATTCCTGCCCAGAATGTAACAGAGGAACATCAGCCTAAAACAGAAAAATCGTTTCCATTATGACCTTTTAATGCTCATGGTGTTAGGTTAATCAATCACGCTTTCGCTAAATGTGACCACGGTACTGCCACCAAAATTAAGTGAACTATATCTAGCGTATTGTAAAACCTGACCTTAAAGGGGGGGGGGGCCCTCAGAAACACAGTGGCATAAAGTATGTGACACCTCAACAGAGATACTGCGGCAAGGATAATGAAATTCTCCGACAGCGTATGCAAGCCTATCGTCGCACTCAATTGAACCATCCAGGCAGATGGAGTCGGCAGACAAGAGACTGGAGTTATATCGATGAAGTATACTTGAACCCTGAAAAGTGCGCAGCGTAACCATTAACGTTGCCAAATTGTAAAAAAGACGACAACTTGCTTGAAAAACAGCGTTATTGGGTGATCTCCATTCATGAAAATACGCAGAATACCAGTTCTACCATGCTAGGTACCAGTTCGTACTATGCTGAAGAAGCTCGTTCATAGTTTCTCACAGATAGCAATATTAAGACGAACAAACTCATCCCACGAAAGAACATCAGCTAGTTTCGCTCGGTAATACTCTTCAACCCGGCAAACCAGCGGACGGGTTGTATAGATTGCGCACAGATGGGGCCCTTCAACGAAATGGTGGCAAACTCCATCCCCGCGATCAAGGAATGCAGTTTCAGTGCTAGCGCTCACCCTGCGGCAACACTTGCCGCAGGCATTGCACGGAAAAGGCGTGAGTAGTGGCTCACTCATGCAACATCACTCAATTGTAATAATAAACGCTGCGCTTCAAGTTGTGCGTCTCCTATGGACTGGTCTTGACTGCTAGCGATACGGGAAACTTATCCACGTTCTCAGAAGGTCTGTCTCATTCTGGATGGGAGCCTTACCACACTCACTCGCAAAGCGACGAATGGAGTTTTTACCCATTAAGGTATTGAGTCTGTCCTTAAAACCTGTGATACCTAAAGATGAATCGGGATTCTTCCACTGGGACATTGGGCGAGATGGTTGAGTCATTATTGAACTCCTTGCCGAGAAGTAAAGTTTGCACTGCATTGATATAATAGTTTGTTATGTGTTTGTATTCTAGTCACAATAATTTTTAAATTTGATATTAATAGCGTTTATTGGCTTGGTTTAGCTTCGCTTTGTGTGCATATTGCGTATTATTATTTGAATTTAGTGCGCGCTAGGTATGTTAAGAGTTTGGGCTCTTATGCTAATACTGGTATTGGGGGATTCAAAATAGATTTAAGGTGTTTAGGTGGATTTTTGCGCTTCTAAGGCTGCCAGTCATAGTGAATTTTCAACAGGATTTTATGATAAGATAATGTCATGATATTTTGTGTCCACAGGACCTCTCACGCCCTACTACTAATACCATGGTGATGGTGAGCGTTCTTTTGGATGTATACGAAGTTGTCCATTTGCCTAGTGTCATTCACTGATTCAAAATAACCATCATTTGATAGTGTCGTATATTCGTTTTTCGAGTCATGAAGCCTGCCAAGTGGCGGTTGTTCCAGCTTGTCCCTATCGAATGGTGTATGGCAAAGCCTACCCTGATAAGCTCACCGAAGAAGAGGATTTAAGCCTGAGTTTTCATATTGATGAACGCCTGTTACTCTTCTACACTATGCTGGAAGGTACACTGCTCAGTGAATGTGTGCATCTTAACCAGCACTCCTTTGCTAACAAGTTAATCAGTTTATTTCAGCAATTTAATGATCCGGAAATAACGCCGAAATTGGTCTGGTTATGTTGGTCTAATTTGCTGTTGGGGTCACCGTTAGACGATTGGAACCATACACTTAAGTTGAAATCCAAAGAGCAACTCGTGGAATGGGAGATTGATAGGCAAGCCGAAAATTGGGGATTAACAACTATCATGAATGAATATGTATTGTTCAGCCGATAAGCATGGTAAAGCAATTTGGAGAGCAACATGGACAATATCATTAATGTACTGCTATCTAAGGTATGCTGATGTTCTTTCTCATGATAAATCTCATATCTGATAACGCTATGCGCTCACTTCAGACTGTATTTGACCCTATATTTCCAGACACTTATGTAATTACCTTGCGGATGGCAATCAATCAGGCAAACTGATGTCACTGCTATATGTACAACCGTCCTCTGAGGCTTAAGTCATGCTGTTGTCGAGGGTGATGAATCCACTGAGATGCCCCTGAGTTGCGTAATACCCACCTTTTATCTATTATTGACAGGGGGCATAACTCTATATGTGAGTATTCATATTTATTTAAAATAAATAGATAAAAAATATTGTTGGATTGTCTCACTCTACCTATAATTAAAACCATTTATTTAAGATAAGTTACTTATATTGTTTATTGTTTGATGTGAAAGCGAGTTTTTCGTTGTCTTTAATGGTCTCAGAGGACGGATTTGCTTTCGAATAATTTACCGTTTTACCTTACGAGCCTTGGTTTACGGCTAAGGGCGGTAGCATATCAAAATATCAATAATGCTTTACTTTCTAAATTTGAATACAGCACCTTACTTCTGTGTTGTTTAGGAAAAAAGGGGCAGAATGCCAATTGCTTTTGCTTAAATGAAAGGATCATTGAATGAAAATTTACCTCCCATTATGAATGAAGGCGCATTGTTCTCTCCGCAATAATTTCAACAACAAGCTCAGTGGGAGGCATTTACAAATCAAGGTGTTTCCGGTTTATCTTCTCCTTTTACCTGGGGGAGTGGAAAAAGTTGAACTTGATGAATCACTTTTATCGTCAGGTCGCTTGCAAGTTCACCAATTACGGGCGTGGTTGTCAAATTAACTATGCCATTTCAATAATCACTAATTTAAGTGATATCAACTTTTTGGAGATCTAAGAGGCCAACATATATCAGCTGTTAACTGAAAATAATGAGAGATCAAAAGGGTGAGGAACTAAAGTGGGGGGGAGGGGATCACAGTAAGATTTATCTGTAAGTATATCTTATTTATAGATAGTTTAGTTAACAACTATCTCACTCGAGCTTATTTGTGTATAATAGCCAAAATTAGTTGAGTAAATTAAGAATTATCAGTGAACAGGTAGCTGTAAGCCCGGGGCGGTAGCGTGCCAAAATCATGAGATAACTTCTTTTAGCACTCTGTTTTTCACAATCAAAATACGACTTATTATTCCAAGATGAAAATATTAGTTACTGGTGGTGCAGGCTTTATTGGTTCTGCGGTTGTTCGTCATATTATTAATAATACCAATGACGCTATTATTAATGTCGATAAACTAACTTATGCAGGAAATTTAGAGTCGCTTAACTCTGTTTGTGAAAATAATCGCTATACATTTATCCAAGCAGATATTTGTGATGCAAAATTAATTACGGATATATTTAAGCAACATCAACCCGATGCCATAATGCACTTAGCAGCCGAATCACATGTTGACCGTTCTATTGATGGCCCAAGTGAGTTTATCCAAACCAATATCATTGGTACTTACACATTATTAGAAGCCGCGCGCCAATATTGGAATCAACTCCCAACAGATAAAAAAGCCGCCTTCCGCTTTCACCATATATCCACTGATGAAGTCTATGGCGACCTTGAATCAACAACGGATCTTTTCACTGAAACAACACCATATGCGCCAAGTAGCCCTTACTCTGCGTCAAAAGCGTCTAGTGATCATTTAGTCAGAGCGTGGCAACGTACCTATGGTTTACCAACCATCGTAACAAACTGCTCAAATAACTATGGTCCATTCCACTACCCTGAGAAACTGATCCCTCTAATCATCTTAAATGCATTAGAAGGAAAAGCTCTGCCTGTTTACGGTAACGGACAACAGATCAGAGATTGGTTATATGTAGAAGACCACGCACGAGCGCTCTATAAAATAGTTACTGAAGGTAAGATTGGTGAAACTTACAATATTGGTGGTCACAATGAAAAAGCCAACATTGATGTAGTGAAAACAATTTGCAGCATTCTTGAGGAGCTCGTACCAAATAAACCGAATAATATTGAGAATTATAGCGAGCTAATTACTTATGTGACTGATAGGCCAGGCCACGACTTACGTTATGCCATTGATGCTACAAAAATTAAAAATGAACTGAACTGGGTACCGGACGAAACATTTGAAACGGGTCTACGTAAAACGGTTGAATGGTATTTAAAGAACTCAGAATGGTGTGAATCAGTTCAAAATAATAAATATAATAGAGAAAGACTAGGGGCTTAAAAGTGAAAGGTATTATTTTAGCGGGTGGTTCTGGTACAAGGTTATATCCAATAACTATGGGAGTATCTAAACAGTTACTTCCTATTTACGATAAACCTATGATTTATTATCCGCTGTCAGTACTTATGTTAGCAGGGATCCGTGAAATACTTATTATTACAACACCTGAAGATCAAAGCAGCTTCGAACGTTTATTAGGTGACGGTTCTCAGTTTGGTATTTCATTACAATATGCAATACAACCAAAACCGGAAGGTTTGGCGCAAGCTTTTATTATCGGCGAAGAGTTTATTGGTTCGGATAGTGTGTGTTTGGTGTTAGGGGATAATATATTTTACGGGCAAGCATTTACACCAAAATTAAAAGAAGCTGCATCACGTCCCGAAGGCGCAACTGTTTTTGGCTATCAAGTCAAAGATCCTGAACGTTTTGGTGTTGTTGAATTTGATAAAAATAAAAAAGTACTCTCTATCGAGGAGAAACCTAAAAATCCTAAATCAACTTATGCAGTAACAGGATTATATTTTTATGATAATCACGTTGTTGAGCTCGCTAAACAAGTTAAACCTTCTAATCGAGGTGAGTTAGAAATTACAACCCTTAATGAAATGTATTTAAAGCGTAACTCATTGAATGTTGAAATGCTAGGTCGTGGTTTTGCTTGGTTAGATACTGGAACTTATGAAAGCCTACTTGCAGCGGCACAATTTGTAGAAACAATAGAAAAGAGGCAAGGCTACAAAGTTGCCTGCTTAGAAGAAATTGCATATAACAACAGTTGGATATCTAATCAAGATCTCATAGCAAGAGCTGAATTGATGGCTAAAAATAGCTATGGTGAATATTTATTATCACTCGTGAAATAATCTTGTGAATAATAATTTAAAACAAAAAGCAACTTCAGGACTTAAATGGAGCGCAATTGAGCGGCTTGCAACACAAGTCGTTCAATTAGCAGTAATGCTGGTTTTAGCCCGAATGTTAGGTCCCCAAGCATTTGGACTAATTGGAATGCTAGCAGTGTTCATTGCTGTCAGCCAAGTCTTTGTTGATAGTGGATTAAGTTCAGCTCTAATAAGAAAACTTGATCGTACAGAAGAAGATTACTCGACAGCATTCTATTTTAATATTGTTATCGCTTTAATTTGTTATGCGATACTATACTTTAGCGCGCCTTATATTGCCGACTTTTATAAACAACCAGAATTAACGTCATTAACGCGTGTATTATCATTGGTCGTAATAATTAATGCATTAGCTATTATACAACGTACTAAATTGTCCATAAATATGGACTTTAAAACCCAAGCAAAAGCATCATTAGCCGCAGTAATCATAAGTAGCTTAGTCGCATTTTCAATGGCATATTTTGGTTTTGGTGTATGGTCACTAGTAGGTCAAACATTAAGTTATGCTGCTTTTAATGCTCTTTTTTTGAATATATTACATCGTTGGCTGCCAATATTAAGTTTTAATACTGAATCATTCCGTCAATTATTTGATTTCGGCTCAAAACTGATGCTATCAGGGGTAATTGACAGTATTTATCAAAATATTTACCAAATAGTGATTGGTAAAAAATTTAACGTATTAGATGTTGGGTATTTTACGCAAGCAAACCAGTTAGTAAGAACACCTGCAATGACAATGACCTCTATTATTCAGCGTGTTACTTATCCTATGTTGAGTAGTATCCAAAATGATGAACAGCGATTGAATAATGCCTATCTGCTAACATTACGCTTATCAGCAGCCGTTATTTTCCCGTTACTTTTTGGATTTGCTGTTGTTGCTGACCCACTTATTCCTGAATTATTAGGTCATGAATGGCAACCAGCTGCTTTATTTGCCAGCATATTAGCAATTGGTTTACTCCTTTACCCTATCCATGCCATCAATTTAAATTATTTACAAGTTAAAGGTAGGTCTGATTTATTTTTAAAATTAGAAATTCTAAAGAAAATTATTACCACTATTATTCTTGTGATCACCATTCCTTATGGAATTAAAGTTATTTGTATTGGGATAGTTATTCAATCTTATCTCGCATTATTTATCAATACTTACTATAACGGAAAAATAGGCAAGCTATCAGGTTATATTCAGTTAAAAGCTTTATTCCCTATCTGGCTAATAGCACTAATAACATGTTCTGCTGCATTATTTATCACTAAACTAATCGCAATACCACATTGGTTTTCAATAGCATTAATTATTTTGATTGCCTGTGTTTTTTATATATTCAGCATACGTTTATTGCAAAAAGACTTATACCAATACCTTATCTTAAATATTTTGCCAAAGAAATTAATAAAAAAATCATGAATAATATCACTGTAACGTCTCCATTATTACCACCATTAGAAGAGTTAACTCCATATTTAGAAGATATCTGGTCAAGAAAGTGGCTAACCAATAATGGGCACTATCATCAATTACTCGAAAAAGAACTATGTGATTATCTCAAAGTTGATTATATCTCACTATTTTCAAATGGCACATTAGCTTTAATCACCGCATTACAATCTCTAGAGCTAAAAGGTGAGGTTATTACAACGCCTTATAGTTTTGTAGCAACCAGCCATGCTATTTTGCTAAATAATTTAAAACCCGTATTTGTTGATATCGACCCAAACACCTTTAACCTAGATCCTAAAAAAATCGAAGAAGCAATCACTGAGCATACATCAGCCATACTTCCAGTACATGTTTATGGTAATCCTTGTGATCATGATGCGATTCAAAAAATTGCAGACAAACATGGATTAAAAGTAATTTATGATGCTGCGCATGCCTTTGGTGTTACTAAAGATGGAATATCCGTTCTTAATTGGGGCGATCTTTCAATTCTCAGTTTTCATGCTACTAAGGCATATTCCACTATTGAAGGTGGTGCTATTATCTGTCATACCAAAGCAATGAAAGAAAAATTAGATAGGTTAAAAAACTTTGGTTATGAATCAGGAATTGAAATATCAATGCTAGGCTCAAATGCAAAAATGAATGAAGTGCAGGCCGCATTTGGATTAGCAACACTTAAGCATATTGATAATGCAATAAGCATAAGAAATAATATCGCTAAAATATATCGGGAAGAAATTAGCAAGATAAAAGGATTAACTTTTTTATCTCCATCTGAAGATGTTAAATTCAATGATTCTTATTTTCCTATTTTTGTTGATGAAAAAAAATTTGGTATGAGTAGAGATGAACTTTATTTTAAACTTAAAGAAAATAATATTTTATCTAGAAGGTATTTTTACCCGTTGATAACAGATTTTTCTTTTTATAAAAACCATCCAAATATCGTAAAATATGATTTAAAAACATCAAAACAAGTATCGGATAATGTTATTTGTTTGCCAATACATCATAATGTAGATAGAGATGATATAACAAAAATATTAAACTTACTAGTCAACAAATAATTTGCATAAAATGAATGTATCTAATGATATCAGTTTGCTTAATAAAGACAGTTTTATTGATTTTTTAAATAATGTTAACTCGGATTTCACCCCCTCTCTTGATAAAAAAATAAACTTTAGTGAATACTATTATAAAGTAATAAATAATGCCAAGGTGATATTTATCATTGAAAAAAAAACAATAATTTCTCTAATGGTATATTATGATAATTTAGATGAGGCCCAAATAACATTAGTTGCTGTAAGAAATTCATATAGAGGAAAAAGAATATCATATTTATTGTTCGAGTCCCTTTTTAAACTAATTAATAAACCCATAAATATCATTACATGGGATGATAATACCGTATCAAAAAGATTATACATGAAATTAGGGTTTATAATAAAAAATAGATATATTAACAAATATGGCATAAGTGAAGTTTTAATGGTGAAAAAATGAACATATTATTAACATCTGTTGGTAGGCGTACATACCTAGTTGATTATTTTAAAGATGCATTAATAGAATCACAGGGTAAAGTTTTCGCTGCAAATAGTACCTTTACTTATGCTATGACTCATGCTGATTCATACATAATAACACCTGAGATATATTCAAATAATTATATTGATTTTTTATTACAATATTGTAAAGAAAACAATATAAATGTCATTATCTCGTTATTTGATATTGATTTGCCTATATTGGCTAAAAATAAGCAAAAGTTTTTAGATATTGGTATAAATATTATCGTATCTTCTCCAAATGTCATTGATACATGTAATGACAAATGGAAAACATATCTTTTTTTAGTTGAAAAAAATATTCCAACCCCAAAAACTTTTTTATCATTATCAGAAGTACATAATGCTATTGAAAATAATACATTAGAGCTACCTTTAATAATCAAACCTCGTTGGGGAATGGGCTCAATTGGTATTTATAAAGCAGAAACAATAGATGAGCTAAATATTTTTTATAAAAAAGTAAAAAATGAAATTCAATCAACATATCTTAAGTATGAGTCAGCCTTAGATATTGAAAAATCAGTTCTTATACAGCAGTATATTTCTGGTAATGAATATGGTTTAGAAATTATTAATGATTTAAATAGTAATTATATCACCACATTTTGTAAGCAAAAAGTTGCTATGCGTTCTGGAGAAACAGATCAAGCTCTAACTATTAATAATCCAGCTCTTCATAAAATTGGTGAGTTCTTATCAAAAGAATTAGGCCATATTTCTATTTTAGATACTGATTGTTTAGAACAAAATGGTGAGTTCTATATATTAGAAATGAATGCTCGATTTGGAGGACAATATCCATTCTCTCATTTAGCGGGAGCAAATATTCCTAAGCAGATAATTGAGTGGATTTCGAATGGTCAAACTAAAAATGAGTATGTTACCATTAAAGAAAACGTTCTCTGCTGTAAAGATATCAAACCAACTATTATTAAAAATGAATATTAATCCTTTAAAAGCCCCCGGAAATGAAGCTTCAATCATGAAGCATTGGAAATATACAGATAAAGTATATGTTAGCTGTGTTTGCATTACATTTAATCAAGAAGGTTATATTAGAGATGCAATTAATGGAATGTTAGCACAGGTTACAGATTATAGGTTTGAAGTGATAATTCATGATGATGTTTCTAACGATAACACTCGAAAAATCCTTTTAGAGTATAAAAATAAGTACCCTAATATCATTAAGTTAGTTTTACAAACTGAAAATCAATATCAACAAGGAAAAAAGATAACTCCATTAGCTATAGCTCACGCTGATGGCGAATATATCGCTTTATGTGAAGGTGATGATTATTGGATTGATGAGTATAAACTTCAAAAACAAATCAAAGAATTAATTTCAAATCCTAACGTAAATCTTGTTATAACTCAGGCACTATCTTTATATCCAGATGAAACAACAAAAAAATTTTGTAATTTAGGAAGCACTAAAAGATATATTTCTTTTGCTGATTGCATACTTGGACCTAAAAAAGACTTTTATCCAACAGCAACCTTTTTCTTTAAAAGAAGTATTATTTTATCATTACCGGATTGGTTCTATACTATCGCGCCAGTTGGTGATTATTATATACAACTATTTGCTTCATATAATAATGGCTGTATATATCTACCTGACGTGACGTCAACATATCGTAGAGATTCTATTGGAAGTTGGAGCCAATCATTAAACTTCAATAAATTTATTTCTGATCGTAAAAATAGAATCAATTGTAATAAACTCATCTCCGAAGAATTACAGTTGAATAAACTAGAAAAATTAGCTTTAAATAGAAGCTTATTTATATATAAAAAAGACATTACCCTTTCTTATCTACGGCATAAAAAATATTTTATTTTCATCCTTAACATAATTATTAATTTCTTTAGTAGTCCCATTGATTATTCAAAAATCATGTTTATATCTTTAGTAAGGAAAATAGGGACATATATTCAATCTGGTGATTAACCTGTAATAGAGGGTAATTTACTTGAGAATGTTAATGGCTAAAGCCAATATAAAGTGTCTATTTTGTCAACAAACCCACACAGTGAAAAAAATAAATTAGGGAGTAGTAACCATCAACGTTATCATTGCCAAGATTGCCGCCGAATCTTTTAACTTGGTTATTAATATAGTACCTGCAAGCCGGCCCCAAAGATGAAATTATCGTTCCCGCGATGAATAACTCCAGTATTTGTGATACCGTTATAGTTCTTCTTATTAGTATTAATACTATTGTTTACACTTTAATACTCTTACCACAACAGGTGACGTCTTTACCTCTTTATAATTTGCATATTGTGTTGCTTTGCAAAGTCAATGAGCAATAGTCTTTTGTTCCTAACAAGAAGAAACAGTGTATTCATATTTATTCAAAATAAATAAAAAATATTGCTGGGTTGTCTCATTCTACCTATAATTGAAACCATTTATTTAAGATAAGTTGCTTAAAGAACAACTATTTCCCATATCTAGTACAACGAGGCAAGCAAATTCATTTATTTTTCAAAAAAATAATAAAGCCGCAATATCATTATGTTATAAATTTATGATGAAATTTCCATTGAAATCATCCAGCTATAAATTACTATTCAAAATGTTGATGAAAATATCGTTCCAAAATATATTAAACTATAGGATGTAATAGTGTGTCTTTATTAAGCTATATTTTCCGATTTTTAATTTTAACGCCATGTATATATTTTCTATATTACCCATTTAAATATAACCCTGACTATATAGCGTATTTTCATGATTACGAAAATAGTTCATTTTCATATGAGTTCTTATATGAATGGCTGTCTTATTTAATAAAGGTATTGTTTGATTTGAACTTTAATGATTATTGGCTGTTGTTGATGTTTTTTCAAATTGCTCTAATGGCTATCGTATATAATCGTTTTGTGTTATTATTACTTGCTTATCCAATGATAATTTCCTTAAGCCAATTTTTATATGGAACACAAGTAAGATATTCAATATCCATATTGTTTTTATTAATTTCAATCAGATTAATAAATAGAACTTTTAAGGCATTTCCTACTATTTTAATACCTATACTATTTCATTATGGCATGGCTATTCTTGCACTACTTTTTATTTTCACAAGGAAATTAAACTATCACTATTTAATTATTAATAAAGCAAAAGGATTCTTATTATTAATATCATCGATTATGCTAATAAATTTAGTAGTATTAAATATAGAAAGTATAATTCAATTTACCCGATTTAAATATTATATTGGCTCAGACTCCTATCTTGGAAACAAATCATGGTCTTCAATTCTATTTATATTCCTTTTTTTAGCATTATTACTTTATGGAATAAAAGTAAATGTTAGTTATAGAATACCTATAGTCAAATTATCTATTATTATTCTTGTTTTTTGTTTATCTACATCTTCAATTGCAATCTTATCTGGCCGAGTTTTACTTGTCTTCTTAGTTATTTCTCCCATATTGATATATGAATTATTTAGAATATCAAAATTGAATTTATATACTGCTCTACTGCTAATCTTATACATTATAACGAACATATCCTTTTATATTAAAAATGACTATTACTTTTATTAAATGAAACTATTACACTTATACCATAAAACATATAATGCCGGTGATGGTATTACTAATGTTGTATCTAATTTATCTAAATATCAGAATAAAATACCACATATAGAAAGTTTCCACCTTGCTTTTTCCTCTGATGATAAGTTAAAGCAAAAGGCTGAATTTAAAACAATTTCTTTTTTTAAATTACTCTTTCAGATAAAGTCTTACTCTCCAGATTTTATCTATGTGCACGGTATTTTTAAAATAAAATCACCTATTTTAATTACATCACTGAAACTGATGGGGTTCAAAATAATACTTGTCCCTCATTGTTCTTTAATGAAAAGAACTATACTTCATAAAAAAATAAAGAAGTCAATTTACCTTTCTATATTTAAAAAAATATCATTTCAACATGTTGACTTCATACAATACTTAAATAAAGAAGAAAAAAATGATTCTATTTTTATTTCTAATAAAATAAAAACATATATTTTACCTAATGGAGTGAGTGTGAATGCTCCCATAAAGCAAAAAAACTTTAAAGAAATAAAACCTTTCTATTTAGGTAGGTGTGATATTTACCACAAAGGATTGGATCTATTAATAAACAGTCTTAACATTTTTTATAAAAAAACACAAAGTAATATTTTATTTAATATCTACGGTGCTGATAAAAAACAAACTCTTGAATTAATAAATCTAAAGCCCAATAAAAACATTATAATTAGGCCACCTATATTTGGACTTAAAAAAGAAGAAGTTTTAGAAAGTAATAATATATTTATTATGACCTCTCGTTACGAAGGCCTGCCAGTATCAGTATTAGAAGCACTAGCGTATGGAAACATTTGCTTACTAACTGAAGGAACTAATATGGCGAAAATTATAAAAAAATATAACTGTGGCTTTGTTATAAAAAATATCAACGATATTTATTATACTTTCAACAAAATAAAAAATATGCCTGAGAACGAATTAATAGAAATGTCAACTAATGCAAAAAATTTAGTAAATGAAAGTTATAATTGGCAGTCAATTGCTAATTTATCTATAAAAAAAATAATTAGTTAATTTATATTCTATACTATTGAGGTAACTACTTTCAACGAAATTAAAACAACTATAGCATAATGCGACCCTAATTCTAAATGAAGTAAAAATTTAATATTTTTTATGAAAAAGATTAGTGTGTATTAACCTTTCCGGTATAAAAAATAGGTGGCAGATGGATCTATTATAATGGTTTCGCCAAAAATAAAAAATGCCTCCAAATACTGAGCAATGACGGCTCGGTATGAAAAATGAGCCAAAAAATCAAAAAAGACTATAATGACCTGCATGTTTTAGGTATAGAATATACTATGTCAAACTCAGAGTGTTAAAATCGGGTCACGTATCCAAAGGGTTGATGGCATTTCAAACGTAATACTCTCGCTCAATGAAAGTCCCAATGATCTTGTCATGCATGCCGGATGATTTTGAATACCCTAACGTCTTGCGATTAAGTCGTTTCAATCGGTTACGCAACGTCAGATTTTCACGCTCAATTCGCTGTGTATATAGCTTTCCTAAAATAGGTTTTTCGCTAGGGAGTGTCTCTTTGTACGCCCTGTAACCATCCGTACACCAAAAAGCGATACGGAACCCAGACAGCAGTTTTAACAATTTCCCCAGTGTTTTCTTGCTTCGGGAACCAAATACATGAGCGAATACCCGCATTATTCATGGCAAGCTCAACCACTTGCTCTTTGATGCCGGGCTGACAAGCGTTGTAGGTATAATCGAGTTGAAAAGTGCGGCAACAGGCCTGACAGCGATAACGGGGATGACCTCCATTGCCGGTGCCATGTTTTTTAACAGGGTCGGTTAATCCACAGAATCGGCATTTTACTGAAATGGTAGCCATACTAAGCCTCAACAGAAAAGCTCAGTTTACCCCATTATCAACTTATTGAATACTCGACCATTGTCTGGAATAAAATCCTTTTGGGATAGGTTCTTAATTTTATGATATTTTCAATAATTAATAGGATATAAATTTGGAAACCGCAGTTTTAATTCAAACCCATAATAATGCTAAATACATTTCCACTTTAGCTAAACGAAATCCCTCAGTCCGTTTTTATGTTCATGTTGATAATAAAACTCCATTGACCTATAAAGAAATAGAAAAAAACAATATTAGTAACTTGTATCTAATAAAAAATAGAGTAGATGTATATTGGGGAGGAAGTAGTCAGTTAATTGCAACTTTAAGATTAATGATGGAAGCTATAAAAGATAGCAATAATAAGTACTTTCATTTAATTAGTGGTGAATGTTTACCTCTTAAGTCTTTCGCTGATATAGAAGCAGAATGGAAATCAACTCCAGATATAAACTATATAGAGAGTCATAGGGATCCAACCTATGATTGGAGATTAAAGGCACTGTACTTTCATACTGATACTAAGTATTTAAGAACACCCTTGGGAAGAGTAATAACAAAAATGTTAAAATTTAGTACTATTTTTTTCACCACTTCAAAAATAGACAAAAATTATTATTTTGTAGGTTCTCAATGGTTTTCTGTTACACGGTCTACAATTAATAAATTCATTTCAATTTACACTTCAACATCTTTTTTTTCTCATTTTAAGTATACTACATGTGCCGATGAGCATGCATTTCAAATTTTAGTTAGAATGTATGGCATTGATAATATAGCAGATAATAATAAGAGGCTAATTATGTTTACTGATAAATCTAGCCCCATATATTTATCTGAAAAGATATTACAAAAAAATATTGAGGCATCAAACTTTTGGTTTGCTAGAAAAGTTAATGAAGATTTAGCCATAAGTTTCCTATTATAATAGTTAACACAAACTAACCTTATTAGATTATTTATTAAATTTATATTTACCACGTATAATTGGTATTGTCATTATGAATTTCTCCGTACTGCTTTCTATTTATAAAAATGAAAACTCTGATTTTTTAAACCAATCTTTACTCAGTATTATGGTTGAGCAAAGTTATATTCCTACCGAAGTTATTCTCGTTAAAGATGGTCCTTTAACACCTGAGTTAGATAATGAAATTATTTATTGGAAAAAAAAATTCCCTCATATTTTAAAGGTGATACCTTTAAAAGAAAATGTTGGTTTAGGCAATGCACTCAATGAAGGATTAAAACATTGTACTTATGATTGGGTTTTTCGTATGGATACAGATGATTACTGTGATCAAGAGCGCTTCCAAAAGCAAATAACGTTTATTCAATCTCATTCTGATATAGTGTTATTAGGTACATGTACCGAGGAGTTTGATATTTCCATGTCAAAGTCTATCGGTTTTAGAATAGTTCCTAGTTCACATCAAGAGATATGTAATTATATAAAGAGAAGAAATCCATTCAATCATATGACTGTTGCATTTAATAAAGAAATTATTCAACATGTTGGTGGTTACCAGCATCATT
Source organism: Providencia alcalifaciens (assembly GCF_020271745.1). NCBI lineage: Bacteria > Pseudomonadati > Pseudomonadota > Gammaproteobacteria > Enterobacterales > Morganellaceae > Providencia > Providencia alcalifaciens. The sequence continues at coordinate 2,443,361 of NZ_CP084296.1, forward strand.
TATACATGGAAGATTATAACTTGTGGATTAGAGTTATTTCCGCTGGTTACAAAGTTGCTAACTTACAAGATTGCTTAGTTAGAGTAAGAGGTGGCGATTCTATGGTCAAACGACGCAAAGGTATAACTTATATAAAAAGTGAATTTCAACTAGCTAAATTGAAAATTGAAAAAAAAATTGATACTCCACTTAATTCATACTTAAACTTTACACTACGTAGTATCCCTAGATTATTACCGACTTCAATACTTTCAAAGATTTATAAAAAACTAAGAAAATAAAGGTTTATTATGTTAACTATCATCGGTGGATCCGGTTTTATTGGAACCCGTCTCTCCAATCAATTAAAATCTCAAAATATCGACTTTAAAATTGTTGATATCCAAAAAAGTGAAGCTCATCCTGAAAAATGGGAATTTGGTGATGTCACTAAACCAGAAACGCTTATCGAACCACTAAAAGGGGCTGACGTCATTATCAATTTATCTGCTCAACATAAAGATAATGTTCACCCTATTAGCCTTTATTATGAAGTAAACGTTGATGGAGCTAAAAATGTTTGTGATGTCGCTGAACAACTTGGTATTAAACATATAGTATTTACCTCTTCCGTAGCTGTTTATGGCTTTGTCGAAAAAGAAACTGGCGAAGATGGTGAGTATCATCCGTTTAATGATTATGGTAAATCAAAGTTAGAAGCCGAATATGTGTATGATGCTTGGCAGGCTAAATCAGCGAATCACACTCTTGTTACGATACGACCAACAGTGGTTTTTGGCGAAAATAACCGAGGTAATGTCTATAACCTATTCCGCCAAATTGCATCAGGTCGTTTTTTGATGATTGGTAGTGGTAACAACCAAAAATCGATGGCGTATGTTGAAAATGTTGCTGCATTTATCCATTTTGCAACTACCTTCACTGAAGGTAAGCACGTATTCAATTATATTGATAAACCTGACTTCACCATGAATGAGCTCACTACCGTTATCTGTAACGCATTAGATAAACCTAAATCAAATATTCGTATTCCTTATCCTATTGGGATCATGGGTGGATATTGTTTTGATATTTTATCTAAAATTACTGGTAAAGAATTTCCGGTAAGCAGCATCAGGGTGAAAAAATTTTGTGCTAGAACGCAGTTTAAATCAAATTATATTGCAGATACCTCTTTCAAGGCACCAGTGACACTTGAAAAAGGTATTGCTAATACTGTTCAATATGAATTTAAATAAATTAAATATTTTCTTTTATCATCATCTTGCTAAAGGGATCGCAAGTGTTTATGAAACGCCTTTCTATTGCTGCACTAATGCTTACAGCATTAACCGGCTGTACCGTTACTCCTGGTGTCTATATGTCCACATCAGGCAAAAATGTCGTCGACACTGGCGATCGTGATATCTCTAAATTTGTGGATATCTACCCGATTTCACCAAAACTGTTAGATGAGATGTACGTGGCTCCAGTGATCGCCAAGCCAAACCCGACACTTGAAAAGCAACTTTCAACTTATGAATATCGTGTGGGTGTGGGGGATGTGTTAACCATCACTGTGTGGGATCACCCTGAATTAACTATTCCAGCGGGTTCTTATCGTAGCGCTGCCGACGCAGGTAACTGGGTTCATTCCAATGGCACCATTTACTACCCTTATATCGGTAACGTGAAAGTTGTTGGTAAAACACTGTCGGAGATCCGTAATTTAGTCAGCAGTAAACTGGCTACCTATATTGAATCCCCACAAGTGGATGTCAGTATTGCGGCATTCCGCTCACAAAAAATGTATGTTTCTGGTGAGGTCGCAAAACCAGGTACATTGCCAATTACCAATATCCCTCTGACCGTTCTGGAAGCCTTTAATAACGCGGGCGGTCTCACCGAAAAAGCCGATTGGGACAATGTCGTACTCACCCGAAATGGTAAAGAAATTAAAATCTCACTGCAAGCATTAGTCCAGTATGGCGACCTAACCCAAAACCATCTGATGCTACCGGGTGATGCACTATATGTACCACGTAATGACGGGCAAAAAGTGTTTGTGATGGGTGAAGTGGGTCAACCAAATACCCTAACTATTGACCGTGCAGGTATGAGTATCACTGAAGCACTGAGTAAAGCCGGGGGTACCGATCAAACAACCGCTAATGCAACCGGTGTGTTTGTTATCCGTCCAATTAAAAACCAAACCTCTGGCGATAAAGAACTTGATGCGTTGCTACCGAAAAAAATGGCAGCGGTGTATCAGTTAGATTTATCGGATGCCACGGCAATGGTGATGGGTACAGAGTTTAAACTACAACCATACGATCTGGTCTATGTTACCGCCGCGCCTGTAGTACGTTGGAACCGTCTGATCACTCAATTACTACCAACCATCGCGACCTATAATCAGTTAACTGAAGGTACAAAACGTATTCACGACTGGTAATCGTCATGTTTAACAATATCCTAGTTGTTTGTATGGGTAATATTTGTCGCTCCCCCACAGGGGAGCGTTTATTACAGGCCCATTTTCCCAATAAAAAAGTACACTCTGCTGGCATTATTGCCAAAGACGATCGCCCCGCTTATGACAGTGCCATCCGTATCGCACAGCAACATGATCTCTGTTTAGACAATCATCAATCACGACGTTTAACCAGCGAATTATGTAAAGAAGCAGACTTAATCCTAGTGATGGAAAACGATCATATTGATAGGATCCATCAACAGTTTCCCGAAACTCGTGGCAAAGTCATGTTATTCGGGCAGTGGCTTAATAAAACCGAGATCCCAGATCCACATAAACGCAGTGATGAAATGTTCGAGCATGTTTATCAACTGATGGAAAAAGCCGTTATACAGTGGCAAGGGAAAATTTAATTTTACTATTTTAAAGGCTTAACGTTAATTGATTATGAACACGACAAAAACCAGCTCCGCTGCCTCGGACGAAATCGATCTGCTGGCGCTATTTAAGATACTCAAATCCAGCTACCTTAAAATCGGCTTTTTTACCCTCTTTTTTATTGTGATTGGTGCCGCTTATAGTTTTCTAGCGACACCAATCTATCAAGCCAATGCGACACTGCAATACGATAAAATGAGCCAAGTCTCATTGTTAGATCAAATGAGCGATGTGATGCCATTTGCTAATAGTAATAGTCAAGTGGATTCCGAAATCGAGGTCATTAAGTCTCGGATGGTGCTCGGTAAAACGGTTGCAGACCTTAATTTAGATACCCAAGTAGCACCCGCTGGTTTTTTCGATAGGCTTTGGGGAGACAAAGCTTCCGTCGCCATTTCCCTCTATTCTTTACCTGAACATCTTATTGGTGAGCCCGCTATTTTGACCTATTTAGGCGAAAACCGTTATACTCTTCATATTGATAACCAAACCGTTGAAGGCAAAGTGGGCGAACTCCTAAAACAAGATGAAATCAGCTTGCTGGTATCCTCAATCAATGCTGAAGTCGGACAAGAATTTACCTTAGTTAAAAATGCGCGTTATTCAACCATTGAAAACCTACTTAACACTTTAACTATTGCCGAAGTGGGTAAAGGAACCGGTATTATCAATATGGCCATTAAAAGCGCCGATAAAACCGAAAACGTGCAAATCTTAAACAGCATTATTCAAAATTACGTCGACCAAAATACCGAGCGTAAAAAAGAAGTCACAAATAACACCTTATTATTCTTAGATGAATATCTGCCTAAGATTAAAACCAAGCTGGATAACTATGAAAACCAGCTAAACACCTTCCGTAAAAAGAATGAATCTATCGACTTATCATTAGAAGCCAAATCCGCCCTTGATAGTGCTTTGCAAGTCGAAGAAAAGTTAAATGAACTCACTTTTAAAGAAGTTGAAATTCAGCAATTATATACACGTAACCACCCAGCTTACCAATCACTGCTTGATAAGCGCCAGCAGCTGTTACGTGAGAAAGAGAAAATCAGTAAAGCGATTCAAAAACTGCCGAATACTCAACAACAAATTGTTCGTTTAACCCGTGATGTAGAGTCTGAGCAAGCTATCTACAATCAATTAGTGGCAAAACAGCAGGAACTGAGTGTATTAAACTCAGGGATCACCGCTGATGTGCGTATTATTGACTCTGCTGAGTCTCAACCGAATGCCGTAGCACCTAAGAAAGCATTAATCTTAGTATTAGCTGCAATACTGGGCTTTATTGTGGGTTGTGCATATGTGATTGCTCGTGAGTTCTTTAATAATAAGATTAAAGGTACTGAGGATATCGATGCATTGGGTGTTAACGTCTATGCCACTATCCCGTTCTCTAATTATGAGAAAAAATTAATCGCAGCGGGGAATAAGCGCCCACTTGCATTAGAAAACCCAGCCGACACGGCAGTAGAGGCAATCCGTTCCCTACGTACCAGCGTTTACTTCTCGGTGATGAACCAAGGTAATAATCTGGTTATGGTCACCAGTGCTTCACCGGGTGTAGGTAAAAGCTTTATTACCTACAATATGGCGGTGGTGTTAGCAACTGCAGGCAAAAAAGTATTGTTAATCGATACTGACTTACGTAAAGGCCGTATCCATAAAGCCTTTGGATTAAGCAATAAATTAGGTCTATCCGATTATCTCTCACAATCAGATACTAGCCAGCCAAATATTCATAACAGTGTGATTGAAAACCTCGACGTGATTTGTCGCGGTAAGAATGTCACTCACTCTTCTGAATTGCTGATGAGCGAGCGCTTTAAACGTTTACTTGATACGGTGAAAGGTCAATACGATATCGTCGTGATTGATACTGCGCCAATACTGGCAATCACCGACTCAGCTATTATTGGTAAGTACGTTGGGACCTCATTGCTTATCGCCTATTATGGTGTGAACACGGTGAAAGATATTGAGCTATCGCTCAAACGCTTTAAGCAAAACGATATCGAAATTACGGGTGTGGTCTTAAATGGTATCGATGCCAAGTCAGACGATTATAATTATGTTTATGAGTACTAGGAAAGTACAATGAAAAACGCAAAAGTATTAGTCACTGGTGGTCTTGGCTACATTGGTAGCCATACCTGTGTACAGATGATCGAACAAGGCATGCAGCCAATTATTTTAGATAATCTCTGCAATGCTAATCCTGAAGTACTAAATCGCATTGAAACCATTACTGGCACTAAACCTATTTTCTACGTCGGTGATGTACGTGATAGCAAAATTTTAGATACCATTTTTGCTGAACATAAAATTGCATCGGTGATTCACTTTGCAGGGCTAAAAGCCGTGGGTGAATCCGTTCAAAAACCGATTGAGTACTATGACAATAATGTTAATGGTACTTTGGTTTTAATCACATCAATGCAAAAAGCGGGTGTAAAAAGCCTCATTTTTAGTTCTTCCGCGACGGTGTATGGTGATCCTGAAGAAGTACCGTTAACTGAAGAATCGAAAGTAGGTGGTACAACCAACCCATATGGTACTAGCAAATATATGGTTGAACGCATTCTTACCGATTTACATATTGCGCATGATGAATGGTCACTGACTTTATTACGTTATTTTAACCCTGTCGGAGCTCATACTTCAGGTTTAATGGGGGAAGACCCTCAAGGTATTCCAAATAATTTGACCCCTTATATTGCTCAAGTTGCTGTTGGTCGTCATAAAGAAGTGATGGTATTTGGCGCTGACTACCCAACACCAGATGGTACTGGTGTTCGTGATTATATCCATGTTATGGATTTAGCGAGTGGACACATTGCTGCCTTGAATGGTGTTAGTCAAAAAGCAGGGCTCCATATTTATAATTTAGGCACCGGTAAAGGCACTAGTGTATTAGAAATGATCGCTGCTTTCGAAAAGGCATCAAGCAAACAGATCCAATACAAAATAGTTGCTCGCCGCCCCGGTGATATTGCTGAGTGCTGGTCTAGCCCTAATAAAGCCTTTACTGATTTAGGCTGGCAAGCTCAGTACTCCGTGCAAGATATGGTGAACGATAGTTGGCGTTGGCAATCGCAAAACCCTAATGGCTATAAATAGATTTATTTTATTTAGGTTAACATATGAATATTGATATAGATTCCTTTGCCCTATATATTGGCGTTAAGGCGGAATATTTAGCTATGCTATATAGAACTACATGTGAATTAGAAGGGTTGCCTTTACCTAAAAGAAATAGGCACGGTAAGGTAAAAATGAGTGAGGTTTTAATTTTTAAACAACACGTTGAAGATAAAACAAAGAATATTAATGAGAATAAAACATTAAGTTAAATTATCACTAAAGCTCAAAGAGCTTTTTGTTTTAAAAGCTAGCGCTCGGTTGCTGGCGATCAAGTGTCTTGCCCAAAATGTAAAGGCGTCTACGCGATTGTAGAGGGCTCTACCACAATCAAATACAATGGAAAAAATCTTGCTCTAGCGGGAATGAAAACTCCCTGTGGCGTTGCTTTGATTGCATCACAGAGTTCAATTACAGGTAAATAATTTCATTTGTATTTAGATATAAATACTATGTGTTGTTATTCTGTTTCTAATAGTGTAATTGTCACCATAGTAAAATTAGCGCCTAGTTAATAGGTTGAATTAAATAAAAAATAATACCATAATAGCCTTCTTTACGGATATCCGTAAGGAAGGCTTGAAATAGAGTTTAGTTTTATTTGCGTTTTAGCCTATGGATGTCATTGGGATACCAATGCATCATTTATTCTCCCCTCTAAGGGAGGAAAGCGGCTTTACCCTTATTCTGTTGCCTTATCTACCCACACGTATGATAAACATATCCTCCACTGTGAAAAATTCCCCCTTGTTCAAGGCAAACATCACGTCCATAGCGTTCATAATCAAAGTAGTGTGATAAGTGACCAAGTTGTGCTAAATCATAACAACCACTTTCTTCAATCCAGTAATAACCTAAATCATATTCATTATTGACTCCCGCTAATTGCTGGAAAGAATCTAAATTATCCGCTAAATGAATTAAATCATGAATTGAACTCACTGAAGCTCCGATTTCAATTGCCGCCTGATAAAGGTCAATTTCATCAGGCGATAACATGGCTAATTGCGTGGCTAACTCGTTCAACTCATCTAAAAGACTGTATTCTGAAATGTAAGAAGAAAGGCCATCAATTGAAGATTCATAGTCCGTCAAGAAATACTCTTCATACTGAATACCATCAATGCCAATCCGCATTAAACAGTGTTCGATCTCTTTTGAGGTTGCCGGAAGCTCAAGCCACTCACCAACCAGTTCACCTTCGTTATATTTACCTAAATTCGTAATAAAAACAGAAATCATCCCCGATTTTAGGCATGGGGAAGCCGTCGCAGTTATACGCATATTCGTGTCCTATTATTGATGTATTGTGATCCAATTAATGGCGATATTTTGATAAAGGGAGCTATTTCCCTTTAGAAGATGATATTGATATAAAAAGCCAATCAGCTGAAAAACAGGCAACTCGCTTTAAAAATGATTAATGACGTTTTAGATCAGGATAATGAGCAGACTGACAGATCCGATAATGTGTTAAGTTTTCTATCATGATTTATTTTTGCGCGGGTTAAAACGAAAAAAGCCCCTGTCCAATAAACTAGGGTCAGTTCAGACTCACAGACTCCTAAGAGATGAAACCCCATCAGGGGTTTCCGTTAACTTATGGCTATCAATCAAACGTGTATTCACACTCGATACATTCATAACGATCAAATACCACGCCATCTAAAGCTGAACCACTCACAGCCCCAGCAGTAGCTCCAGCTACTAAACGTCCAAATAAAGCGCCTACCGCAGCACCAGCAATCGTCCCTACAACAGGAACAGCAGAGCCGATAGACGCTCCAGCTAGTGCGCCTGATACGCCACCAGCAACAGCTCCGGTCTTTTTCCCGATATGACGTTCACGAATGCGAGTTGAATCGCAGGCCGGGCAACGAATGTAATTTTCCATGATAATTTCCTTTTAGGTTGATTTACAAGCAAAAAAGCCCCTGTCCGTGAGGACAGAGGCTTTCAGTGATAAAGCTTCTTTATTGAATGAGATGTATTACGATAAATCGTGGTTAGTTATCATGCGTTTTGACGATGAAAATTCCCATGAACAATATTGCCACCATTTCTCAATGAATCGATATAGTCGGCATACCACTGCATCATTTCTCGTCTACCTTCTAAATATTGCGCATGGTTATAGGTTCCACGTATCGCATTTTTATTGCTATGCGCCATCTGTGTTTCAATACAAGCGCTGTTAAAGTCTTTTTCATGTAAGATCGTACTCATAGTCAAATCGTAGAAATAGATGCAATTTGTTGATTAATCTTGATTAACATTTTAATTTATAGTGCTTTTTAGACTGTTTGGGGGCTCTTGTCTATATCGAATACAGAGGCCCCCAAATAGGCCCCCAGATGAGAGAATTAAACTGTTTTTTATTTGATTTTTAACCGCCGGTATTAATCATTGGGTTATTCAATTTGGCAAAGTCGAATGGCGAAATAGTTTGTTCCCGATTAGCATCCAAATAATCAGCCCACCATTGCACCATTAATCGGCGTTGGTCTATATGTTCTGCCTTATGAATATAAGCAGCCCTCACTGAGTTACGTTCTTGGTGGCTCATTTGCCTTTCTACTGCATCTTTCGACCATAAACCTGATTCAACTAATGAACTACACGCCATCGTTCTAAAACCGTGTCCACAAATTTCAGTCTTCGTATCATAGCCCATGACGCGTAAGGCTTTATTGACTGTATTTTCACTCATGGGTTTAAAGGGATTATGAGCGCCCGTTAGGATCAATTCATGTTCACCCGTCCATGCCCAAATTTCTTTCAGTATAGTGATGGCTTGGTGGCTAAGGGGAACTAAATGCGGAGTGCGCATTTTAGCGCCTCTGTGTGAGAATTTAACGCCGGGTATAGGCTTTCGCTGAGCAGGAATCGTCCATAAGGCTTTATCGAAGTCAATTTCAGACCAACGCGCATAACGAAGTTCGCTTGACCTAATAAACACTAATAAATTTAACATCACGGCTAGGCGAGTGACGGGCTGCCCTTTATAAGCATCGATACGGGCAATGAGTTCAGGTAGACGGTCAAGATTAAGAGCTGGACGGTGTTGGCGTTGTACCGTCGTTACAGCCCCTGCGGTATCAATAGCAGGGTTATAGCCAATAATACCGGATTGCACCGCATAACGCATGACAGCAGAAATACGTTGCTGTAAACGCGCAGCGATCTCATAAATCTCTTTACTTTCTGCTGCACGGATAGGAATAAGCAAGTCAGGGGTTTTGAGGGTAGTGATATCGCGTAATCCAATATAAGGAAAGACATGCGACTCCAAACTCTTTAAAACCTTTTCACTGTGTGATTCAGACCATTTTTTATTGCTGGCATGCCATTGTCTTGCGATGGTTTCAAAAGAGAGATTAGCATCAGAAGCTGCTTTAGCCACACGTTTTTGTTCGCACGGGTCAATACCGTCAGCAATCAATTTTCTTGCTTCATCACGTTTTAAACGCGCCTCTGATAAAGAGACATCAGGGTATAAACCCAATGCTAAGGTTTTCTCTTTACCTAAGTGGCGATAGCGTAATCGCCAGTACTTAGAACCATTAGTGTGAACCAATAAGTGCAGACCTGCACCATCGGTTAATTTATAGGATTTCACATCGGGTTTAGCCGCCCGAATTTTAGCGTCAGTCAGTGCCATAGTGAGCTTCCTGAGAGATAAAGTGGGTACAAAATTCTATCGAACTAGTGTATACCCGCAATTATACCCGCACAATGGGGTTGATGTGGGTAGAATCGAGTAGAATTCAGTGGAGTTGAAACTTTGGGAGAGTGTTGATTTTAGCGGGCTTTACAAACAAAAACAGACGTCGGTTGACGTCTGTTGATAATAAGGTGGTGCCCGGACTCGGAATCGAACCAAGGACACGGGGATTTTCAATCCCCTGCTCTACCGACTGAGCTATCCGGGCAACGGAGCGTATTAAACCTGATTTAAGAGAGTGAGTCAAGGCGGTTTCTAAAAACTTTTGATTGAATGCGTTTTTTTTCAGCGTTTCAATTAATTTTTAAGCAAATCAATGCAAAAACTCACAAAAAGTGAAAAAAATGCCAGCAACCGAGATGGTCTGCTGGCATTTTTTTTTCACTATTTTAAGGATTTATTAGCGTAGATATTTTTTCTGCGCCTTATTCACTTTAATAAGATAGTTACGAGATTCCGCCGCAGGGTGCTTGGTGGAAAGCGTTTCGTAAACTTCGCCAGGCTCAAGTTTGTTAATACGCTGAGCTGCTTGTTTTTTATCGCTATGGAATACACGTAGTACGCTACCTGCGCCGCCGTTATAAGCGGTAATGACCGCATAGCGACGTGAAGTTGGGTTACTGATATCCCCCAAATAGCTATTTTGTAAGATAGCTAGGTATGCCGTACCTGTATCAATATTTTGCTCAGGGTCAAACAGATAACTACGGCTTGGTACCCCAGATTTACCTTGAGAGCGGAATACATCTTTACCGGCGGTATTTGGCATGATTTGCATCAAGCCTAGCGCATCAGAACGACTTACCGCGTATGGGTTGAAGCTCGATTCAATCTGCATGATGGCCAGTATTAATGATTCATCCACGCCGTATTTTGCGGAGGATTTCTTAATAAATGGCAGATATTTATGGGCACGTTTATCTAAGTGGTTTGGTACCAATTGCATGGTCACCGACCAAACAATATTCATACCGGACTGTCTGCGCTGCATTTTATTGCTGACCAGATAATCTGCAAATTTAGTGGCTCGCCACTCCCAGCGAATCGGTTCGCCCGTATTATCCATGACCTGACCAAACAGGAATGGTTCTTTACTGTAGGGAATGTCGTTAATATCAGAATAGAGGTCGATGGAATTCGGGTCATCGCCCATCAATAAAGTGGTGACAATCGCTTTTTTCAGGTGCTCTGATGGCTCTACAGCAGAGATGGTCTCAACTGTGATTGTCCCTGCATCAAAGTTAATGTGGCTACGGGTACGATACTCATCAGTATATTTCACATAATCTTTTGGCCCTGCAATGAGAACTTCTTTAATTCCCCATATATTTTCGATGTTATGAGCAAATTGCCCCATCAAAATATTAAAGCCATTGGTATCTTTGACGTAGTCAGGATTAAAGTCGGATTTCTGATTACTGGAACAAGAAATAATCAGGGGAACCAACAATGTGAGAGCAAATAATTTTTTCATACGATCCACAATATTAATGCAAGCTAGCTACTTATTTGGTCGTTTACTCTAAAACATTCAAGTTGCAGGAGGTGAGTAAACCGAGCCATGCAACTTGAGGTTCGATAGGTATAGACCTAAAAACTATTTTTCTGGGGTATAGCCATCAATTTGAATATCGTGACCTTCAAATAAGAATTTCACCATTTCTTGTTCCAGCATTTTGCGATCGTCTGGGTTCATGGTGTTTAATTTCTTTTCATTGATCAGCATGGTCTGTTTTGTCATCCATTGACTCCATGCTTCTTTCGAAATCTCATTAAAAATACGCTTTCCTAATTCACCTGGGTAAAGCTGGAAATCTTGCCCATCAGCGTCACGTTGTAAGAAAGTGCAAAAAATGGTTCTACTCATTTATTTTTTCCTCGAATATCAGGTAGTAAGGCAAGTTGTTTTAGTAAACTTTCAACCGGGGCAGCGAGCCCAACAGTTGCGCCTAGGTGTAAGTTATACCAGAGTCCGTTGTCTTCATCCATGGCAGAGTTAAATGCCTGAATATTAACTTTTACAGGGATAATATCTAAATGGAAATGGCTAAACGTGTGGCGAAAAGCAATTAATTGTTCAGGCGTGTCATGTTGTAGACCTGAATCAGCCAGCCATTGAGCCAGTTGCTCATGGCTCTCAAACTGTGGGAATGCGAATAAACCGCCCCAAATGCCAGATGGTGGGCGCTGTTCTAACCAGACATTATCTTGATGCTGAAGGATCAAAAACCATGCGCTTTTTTCCGGAATTTTCTGCTTAGGTTTTTTCCCCGGATATTCTTGCCAAGTGTGGTTAGCGTAAGCAACACAGCCAGTATTGAGTGGGCATAGCTCACATTTCGGTTTACTGCGAGTACACACCATTGCCCCAAGATCCATCATGGCTTGGTTAAAATATTCCACTTCCACTTTGGGCGTCACGTTGGTGCTAATTTCCCATAAGCGATTTTCGACCTCTTTTTTTCCCGGCCAACCCGCGACAGCATAGCAGCGAGCCAGCACGCGTTTTACGTTACCGTCCAAAATTGGGTAATGCTGCTTTTGAGAAAGGGAGAGAATGGCGCCTGCCGTTGAACGTCCCACCCCAGGAAGCGCATTTACTTCCTCAAATGTGGTAGGAAATTGACCATTATATTGGGTGGCAATCACCTGCGCTGCTTTATGCAGATTGCGAGCTCGCGCATAATAACCGAGTCCTGTCCACAAATGCAGAACCTCATCAAGGGGCGCATTCGCCAGTGCGGTCACATCCGCAAAGCGTTGGGTGAATTTTTCAAAATAGGGAATGACTGTGCTGACTTGGGTCTGCTGCAACATGACTTCAGAGAGCCAAACATGATAGGAGGATTTTTCCTGCTGCCATGGCAACGTTTTACGACCGTATTTGTGATACCACTTGAGCACTGCACTTGAGAATTGTTGAGCTTCCATTATTTATAATATTTTTATCGCGATTTCAGTGATGGAGAGGATTGCAACATAGACGGTGATAGCTGTAAACCGCTTCTTGTGTAAAGTTATCCAATTATCAACTGCAAGATCCTTGAAGTTTTGCTAAACTCCCTTTCCCACCATACTTAGATATTAATTAATTAGGTATGTTTGGTTTTTTTTATACTCTTGTTGGCACATTATCTAACTGGACAACGAATTTTTTAGAACTTTATTATGATCAATAACGTTATCTCCCCCGAATATAATGAAGAAGGGCGGGTTATGCGCCGTGTCCGTAGTTTTGTCCGCCGTCAAGGGCGTCTGACAAAACGTCAGGAAGAGGCATTAGAAAGCGAATGGGCAGAAATGGGGATCGATTTTGTCAATGAACCCTTTGATTTCGCAAAACTATTTAATAATTCAAATCCAGTCACTCTGGAAATTGGATTTGGAATGGGCACCTCATTAGTGACGATGGCAGCACAAAACCCAGATCAAAACTTTTTGGGTATTGAAGTGCATGCACCGGGCGTTGGGGCTTGTTTGGCATCAGCAAAAGAAGAAAACATCACCAACCTACGCGTGATGTGCCACGATGCCATTGAAGTTTTAGACTTCATGATCCCGAACGGTAGCTTAGCAATGGTTCAGTTATTCTTCCCTGACCCTTGGCATAAAGCGAAACACAATAAACGTCGTATTGTGCAGGTGCCTTTCGCAGAAAAAATTCGCAGTAAATTAATTGATGGTGGTGTATTCCACATGGCGACAGATTGGGAACCTTATGCAGAACATATGCTTGAGGTAATGACCAGCGTGGCTGGGTATGAAAACGTATCCACGTCAGGGGACTACGTTCCTCGTCCTGAATCAAGACCAGAAACAAAGTTTGAAAAGCGCGGCCAGCGGTTAGGGCACGGTGTATGGGATTTAATGTTTAAGAGGGTTTAATCATGGCTAAACAACAACGTAGTCGCCGTTTACGTAAAAAAATGCGTTTGGACGAGTTCCAAGAATTAGGTTTCATTGTTAAATGGAACTTTAAAGAAGGCACGCCAATCGAAGAAGTGGACAGCGTCGTTGACCAACTGATTGCTGAAGCTATCGAGCCAAACGGTCTAGCATTTGAAGCTAGCGGCTACATGAACTGGGAAGGAATTGTTTGCCTGCAAAAAATTGGTAAATGTACCGAAGAACACCGTCAAATCGTTGAAAACTGGCTAAATTCAAAAGGGATGAACGACGTTGTTGTTTCTGAACTGTTTGATGTTTGGTGGGAATAATAACTAGTTTGATTATTAATAAAGGCATCCAATCGGATGCCTTTATTTTCTAGAGTAATTCATTCTGGAGCAAAACACTTGAGTACCCAGTTTTCTGACCAATTACTGCATGATATTTTGGATCAAGTTCGCCCCCTGATAGGTCAAGGAAAGGTGGCAGACTACATACCGGCGCTTGGCGGTATTCCTTCTCATCATTTGGGGATAGCGGTTCATACCGTAAATGGCGACGTATTTACCGCTGGAGACGCACGAAAACGTTTTTCAGTTCAATCCATTTCTAAGGTTCTGAGTTTAACCTTGGCAATGACGCGCTACGAAGAGCAAGAAATTTGGAGTCGTGTTGGCAAAGAGCCATCAGGGCTGCCGTTCAACTCATTGATTCAAATCGAAATGGAAAAGGGCATTCCTCGTAATCCCTTTATCAATGCTGGTGCGATTGTGATTGCCGACATGCTGCAATCTCGTTTGAGCGCACCAAAACAGCGCATGCTGGAGTTTGTCCGAAAACTCGCTTGCGAACCCGACATTAGCTACGACATAAATGTCGCTCGCTCAGAATTGGAACATGCGAGCCGTAATGCAGCTATCGGATATTTAATGAAATCTTTTGGCAATTTTGATAATGATGTTTTAACGGTTTTAGAAACTTATTTTCATTATTGTTCTCTAAGTATGAATTGTGTCGAACTGGCTAGGTGTTTTACCTATTTAATGAATCAAGGTGAATCCCCTTGTTCGATAGACCCAATTATCACACCGCTACAATCTCGACAAATCAATGCGTTGATGATGACTTGTGGTATGTATGATGGTTCCGGTGAATTTGCATTTCGTATTGGAATGCCCGGTAAATCAGGCGTCGGTGGCGGTATTGTATGTGTGGTTCCTAACCAATTTACAGTTGCAGTGTGGTCACCGGAATTAGACCCAGCCGGAAACTCTTTGGTTGGTTGTGCCGCCTTAGAACTTTTATCGAAGCGAATTGGACGTTCTGTTTTCTAATTACCTCTCAACAAATATAGAGGTAATCGACGAGGAGATTTTATGTTACGCCGTACTTTAATTGCGTTTTCATTACTGGCCTGCGCCACTAGCCAAGCAGCGGATTATAACTGCGCAGTAACCCCTAAAGACGACATTTTTATGACGCCTGAACATGTTCAAGTGCTCGGTCGTAGCGGTGATTTAACCATTACACCAAACGGTGATGTAACCCTGAATGGTCAAAAAGTTGCGCTAACCTCTGAGCAGCAGCAACAAGCATTGCGTTATCAATCGGCTGTTCGTCAGGATTTGCCGTGGATAAAAAAAGAATCTGAAGAGAAATTAGCGGCATCGCGTAAATCCCTCGATAAAGTGGTGGTTAAGGTGATTGGTAGCGATAGCAACATTCGCAATCGCTTGACTAAACTTGAAAAAGATTTAAACGGCCAAATTAACCAAATCATTGAAACTCGTTCAAACGGCTACGCTTTCCACCATGAAGGTATCAATAAAGTGGAAACTTCAGGTCGTGAATTAGTCAATGAAAGCTTAGGTGGCATTTTACAAGACAGTATTAATGAAATGGGGCGCAAACAGTTACTTGCTGGTGGTGATACCAACAAAATGCTGCAAGGTATGCTAGGTAGCCTTGGTGGGTTACAGCAAGAAATTGAGAGTGAATGGAAAAACCAAGAAAATAGTTTTCAGCAGTTTGGTCAGCAAGTCTGTTCTAAAGTCACCTCATTAGAGCAGCAACGCATTAGCTTACTGAATTCAATTGACGGTAAATAATTCAGATAGTTTGCAAAGTCCTTAACGTTATCATCGGTAATGAAAGGCAGTAATAGGGAAACGTATTACTGCCTTTTGTATTAAAAAGTACCATCAAACTATGACGGTTATAGCATAAATAAAAACAATACTAATAATCATTATCATTTAATTGACTTATGAGTAACTCTCCTTAGAATGCTGCTTTGACTTAACGACTAAATGGGTGTTATTCATATGAAAAAGTTTATTCCCGCGGTACTGGTTTCCATCCTATCATTCTCCGCACCTTACGCACTGAGTGCTGAATCAGCTGCATTTACACCAAATGCAATCACTGCACAAGGTGCTGAAAAAGTCACAGTTAAACACCTTTCCGGCGAAACGGAAGTAGTGAAAAAACCACAGAAAGTGGTTCTGTTTGACTTCGGTATTTATGACTCAATGCAAAAACTTGGGTTAGGGGACAAGGTTGTCGCTCTGCCGACGGGGAATGCGCCAGCGTATGTGAAAGCGGGCATCCCTGCGACAGCCAAAAATGCAGGTAGCATGAAGGAGCCAAACTTAGCTGAGATCGCTGCATTGAAACCCGATTTAATCGTGATCACGGGTCGCCAAGGTAAATCTTATGACGCGTTATCAAAAATTGCTCCAACGCTGAATTTAGGCTCTGACAGCAAAAATTATATTGAGTCAGTAAAAGCCAACATTCGTTTAATTGGTGATTTATACGGTGACCAAAAAGCGGTGGATGAGCAACTGGCTCAGTTGGATAAAACCATTGCAGAAGCTCAGAAAAAAGCAGCTGCATCTAATAAAAAAGTGCTGGTCTTACTGCACAATGACGGCAAATTAATCCCAAATAACCAAGCGGTTGTTTACGATGTGGTAAAAGCACAACGTGCTGAATTACCTGTTCAAGCGGATGCTGATAAATCCAAACGCCGTGTGGTGGACACCAAAACTATCGCTCAAGCGAACCCTGATGTGATTTTGATTGTGGATCGCAGTGAAGCGATTGGCGCAGGTAAATTGGAAAAAACGGTATTTGAAGACCAAAACATCCAAGAAACCAAAGCGTATAAAGATGGCAAAATCACCTATTTGCAATCTGACTTGTGGTATCTCTCTGGTGGCGGTTTAGTCAGCCTCACCGAGCAAATCGATGCAGTCACCAAAGCACTGTAATCGGTAGATTATTATTTTCGTTTATTACCCTTGTTTATTACCTTTAGTAAAAGCAAAAGCCAGCATTAAGCTGGCTTTTTTATGGAGCAATAGAAATTACTCTTCCCCTAAAAATAGCTCCAGTAGGGAGTTTAAGAATAACTTTCCATGTTCGGTAATTTGCCATTCATCAGTGGTTTCTGAGATATAGCCTTTGGCTAAGGCTTCATCGATAGCGGGGCGAACCACAGACTCTGCCAGGCCAGTATAATCAGTAAATTCACGGCGAGGCATCGCTTCAAGTAACCGGAAACGGTTCATAAAATACTCGAATGGGCGGTCTTCGTTCTCGACATTATATTGATTATCAAGATAACGGCCTTCCATATAACCTCGTGGATGCTTGGTTTTTACGGTTCGTAAAATCTGTCCATTGGTTGAGGTGATTTTGCCGTGTGCGCCACAGCCGATACCCAGATAATCCCCAAACCGCCAATAGTTAAGGTTATGTTCGCACTGATAACCCGCTTTGGCATAGGCGGAGGTTTCATATTGCTGATAGCCTGCCGCTGTCAGTAATTTATGCCCTTCGGTGTAGATATCCCACAGGGTATCGTCATCCGGCAAACGCGGCGGGCGAGAACCAAACTGCGTATTCGGCTCAATGGTTAGCTGGTACCAAGAAAGATGCGGCGGAGCGAGTTCGATAGCTTGGCGTAAATCTGATAACCCTTCGTCGCGAGTTTGTGACGGTAAGCCGTGCATTAAATCCAAATTAAAACTGCGTAGATTTAAGCTGGTGGCTAGTTGCGCGGCACGCTTGGCTTCGTTGGGGCCATGAATACGTCCCAACATGATCAGTTTGTCGTCCCCGAAGCTTTGTACGCCGATGGAGATGCGGTTGATCCCCGCGGCTTGGTAGCCAGCAAAACGGTCAGCTTCCACGGTGCCGGGGTTAGCTTCCATAGTGACTTCCGCATCAGGGGCTAAATTGACTCGCTGACGAACGCCATCCATCAACATTTGCATGGATTCAGCGGTTAATAAGCTCGGAGTACCACCACCAATAAAGATGGTTTTAACCGGACGGGCGCCAATCAGCGCCGCATCCTTATCAAGATCGCTAAGCAAATGTTCAACATACTCAGTTTGGGGAATTTCTCCTTTAAGAGTATGTGAGTTGAAATCACAATACGGGCACTTTTGTACACACCAAGGAATATGGATATACAAGCTTAATGGAGGAAGCTTAAGCATTTTTCAGAGCATCCAACATCATCGCAAGGGCTTTACCGCGGTGTGAAACTGCCTGTTTTTCAGCTTTAGTCAGTTCAGCAGAAGTACAGCCTAATTCAGGTACGTAGAAAATCGGGTCGTAGCCAAAGCCACCTTGCCCCTTAGCTTCACGGGTTAATAGCCCATGCCAGCGGCCATGGAACACTAACGGTGTCGGGTCTTCTGCATGGCGCAGATACACTAACACGCAGTTAAATTGTGCTTGTCGTTGGTCATCAGGCACATCTTTCATGGCATCGAGAAGCTTATCGAGGTTTTGCTGGTCGGTCGCATCTTCACCCGCATAGCGCGCAGAGTAAATTCCCGGTGCGCCACCTAAAGCATCAACTGAAATACCGGAATCATCGGCAATAGCGGGTAAGCCTGTTTGTGCGGCAGCATGGCGGGCTTTTAAAATTGCGTTCTCGATAAAGGTTAATCCGGTTTCTTCCGCGGATTCAACGCCAAGGCTGGTTTGAGCGACGATATCCATGCCGAACTCGCGAAGTAAATCCGCTAATTCATTAACTTTTCCCGGGTTACCTGTGGCTAATACAACTTTTTGCATCGTTTCTATTTCCCTTATTTCCCTTACATAATGCCGACAGAGAACAGCATGGCGGTTAACGCAGGGTCAATCATTAAAGAGACATCGACGCGTAAGTAGTTCAGGGCGATCAAAATAAACATCACAATCATCGCAGAGAAATCTAACCCGCCCATGGCAGGAATAATGCGACGAATCGGTGCCATTAACGGTTCAGTTAATTGGAAC
Source organism: Providencia alcalifaciens (assembly GCF_020271745.1). Lineage (NCBI taxonomy): Bacteria > Pseudomonadati > Pseudomonadota > Gammaproteobacteria > Enterobacterales > Morganellaceae > Providencia > Providencia alcalifaciens. The sequence goes on from NZ_CP084296.1 coordinate 2,462,311, forward strand.
AGTAAATAATCAACAGGATTACGGCCTTGGCTGACCCAGCTTAAAATGGCGCGAATTAAGATCATCCAGAAAATTAATTTACCGATATAAGTCAGTAAGAGAATTAATCCCATAGGCAGTAAGGTTAGGCCGATGGCTGGCAGCATATTGGTCGCCCACATACCAAAGATAATGTCAGCAATCGCCAGTACAAATGCCACCAGCAGGGTTGCGGTATCAATGGAGCCAACGGAGGGAATGAGGCGGCGTAAAGGCCCCACGATAGGTTGGGTTGCTTTAACCACAAACTGCGAGAATGGGTTATAGAAATCTGCACGAACGCACTGCATCCATACTCTGAGCAGAAGCACAAAGATGTACAGTTGAATCAGGGTGGTAACAACAAAAACGATAGTCTGCATGGCTTATCCCAAAAAATAAATTAAAAAAGTTTTTCCATCTCTTCCGCTCGGTCAATCGCGCTTTGCATAGCATTGGCGACGGTTTGCGGCAGATGGCCTTGGTAAAATTGCTCTAAAGCCATTGCGGTGGTACCGCCTTTAGAGGTGACTTGCTCACGCAAGGTTGAAAACGGGGTATCCCCTTGTGATTTCGCTAACGCCACGGAACCTTCAATAGCATTAAGAACCAATTCGCGGGCTTGTTTTTCATCATAGCCAAGCTGCTCGGCTTTTTGCTGCATGGATTCCATGAACAAGAAAAAGTAAGCGGGGGAGCTACCGGTTAACGCAATGATATTGTTGATTTCACTCTCTTTGGCACACCAGGTTGTTGAACCGACGCTTTCCATCAATTGTTGAGTAAATTGCTTATCATCTTCAGAAACATTCGATTGGGCAAACAAGCCGCTAACGCCTTTGCCAACCAGTGATGGGGTGTTTGGCATAATGCGTACTAAACGCAGCGAATGGGCAAAATAGTCATTATAACGAGCCGCAGGAATACCCGCTGCGATGGTTAATATCAGTTTGTTTTCTAAGTTTGTGAGTTGTTGAAGAGGTTCACAAACGTCTTTCATCATTTGCGGTTTGACGGCCAGAACAATCACGTCCGCTTGCTGGGCAGCGGTGAAATTATCATTGGTGCTAATGATACCGTAGTCCTGTGCCATTTTATCGCGGCGTACTGGGGTAGGTGAACAGACGGTGATCATCGATGCAGGATAGCCATGAGCCACAAGACCCGCAATAATGGCATTCGCCATATTTCCCGCACCAATAAAGGCAATTTTGCGATGTTGCATGTTGTTCTCCTAAAGATTAATTATGGTACTGACGGGCGCCAAAAATGGCAGTACCGATGCGCACAAGTGTCGATCCGCAGTGGATCGCGGCGCGCATATCGTCGGTCATCCCCATGGATAAGGTATCCACAGTAGGATAGTTGGCTTTCAATTGCTCGAATGCCTGTTCCATTTGGCGAAACGCCGCGCATTGGCGCTCATAATCGGTTTCTGGGGCTGGAATGGTCATTAACCCACGCAGTACTAAATTGGGTAATTGGGCGACTTGGGCAGCAAGTTCATTCACTTCCTCGAGGAGTATTCCCGATTTGCTGTTTTCATCGCTAATATTAATTTGAATCAGCACATTTAGTGGCGCTTTATCTTGAGGGCGCTGCTCATTTAAACGTTGAGCGATTTTGGCGCGATCTAAAGTATGGAACCAATCAAAATGTTCTGCCACTAAGCGGCTTTTATTGGACTGCAGTGGACCAATAAAGTGCCAAACTAAGTCGGTTCTTTCTGCAAAGTGCTGGATTTTCTCCACGCCTTCTTGCACATAGTTTTCACCAAATTGGCGTTGACCCGCCTCAATGGCTTCTAGAATGGCTTCACAGGGCTTGGTTTTACTCACAGCTAACAGGGTAATATCTTGAGGAGAGCGCTGACACTCGGTTGCAGCAAGATGAATACGCTCAGTGACATCAGATAGGTTTTTTTGAATGGTCATGTTATTCAATACCGTTTTTCAGTGACATTCGGTGAATAGTGAGAATTAGCCCTAGTGTAAAACATATTAAGGGCGAACGGCACCTTTGCAGCAACTGAATGGGGAAAATAAACGTAAAGATGTGCTTTTTAGTAATTTTGTTCAAACCAACTTTCTAAAATCACTACCGCAGAGGCGGAATCTACTTTGCCTTTGCTCAATGCGCGATAGCCACCTTGCTCAAACAGCCCCGCTTTGGCTTCTACAGTAGACAGTCTTTCATCGTGTAGCTTGACTTGCACACCAAAGCGCCCGTGAATGCGATTGGCAAAATTACGTGCTTGGCTAGTGACGAGCTGCTCAGTGCCATCCATATTTAAAGGAAGCCCGACGATCACCAGCTGCGGCTGCCACTCTTTGAGCAATTTTTCAATTTGTGACCAATCAGGCCTGCCATCGCTGGCTTTTAATGAGGCTAAAGCGCGGGCGGTACCGGTGATCCCTTGACCGACAGCGACGCCTATACTTTTCGTCCCAAAATCAAACGCTAATAAAGTTCTAGCTGACATTAAGCGTGCCCCGCTTGCATGGAGATATTATGGATGTCGATGCCTAAAAGGTTACCTGCGGCTTTCCAGCGTTCGTTTAATGGCGTATCAAAAATCAGTTTAGGATCGGCTTTAACGGTCAACCAGCTATTTTCCATGATTTCATTTTCTAACTGCCCCGGCTCCCAGCTTGAATAACCGAGCGTCACTAAAGAATTCATGGGATGTTGGTCGCTGCCTAATGTTTCTAAAATATCTTTAGAGGTCGTTACCATGACATGGTCATTGAGGCGCAAACTTGCTGCATAACCCGCAACAGGGGTATGGATAATAAACCCGTGCTCTTCAGAAACAGGTCCACCCGCAATCACCATTTTTTCAAGATTTCGCGCGTTGGTGTTGTCAGACACGTCAATTTCCAGCTTTTTCAGCATGGTTGCGACAGAAAAATCTTCAATAGGCTTGTTGATCACGAGGCCCATCGCGCCATTTTCATTATGTTCGCAGATATACACCACGGAATGATCAAAATAGGGATCCGTCAGTGAAGGCATGGCAATTAAAAAATGATTCTGTAAGTTCATAAATGGCAAGCTCAGGGGTTATGTTCCTATTCGTTATGATAAAGATAGCTTGTTACTGTGATGGTAAATAACACCAAAAGCAACCTCGAAAGGCTGCCTTTTGAATGATGTGTTTTTATTTACACACGATCCTTCATAAAAATTATTTTTTCAGGCGGCGTTCAATCGCATCCATCAACATACCGGTGATGGAGATATCAAATGCAGCTTCAATTTCACGGGCGCAAGTCGGGCTAGTGACGTTAATTTCAGTTAAGCGGTCACCGATAATATCCAGACCCACGAAAATCAGTCCTTTTTCTTTTAAGGTCGGAGCAACAGCGCGAGCAATTGCCCAGTCACTTTCTGTTAATGGACGGGCTTCACCGCGACCACCAGCAGCAAGGTTTCCACGGGTTTCCCCTTGTGCTGGAATACGTGCAAGGCAATATGGCACAGGTTCACCGTCAACCACCAGCACACGTTTGTCACCTTCTTTAATGGCTGGTAAGAAGTTTTGCGCCATGCAATAACGGGAATTGTGCTCCGTTAACGTTTCAATAATAACGCCAACGTTCGGGTCTTCTTTCTTCAAACGGAAAATCGACGCACCGCCCATACCGTCTAGCGGTTTAAAAATCACGTCACCGTGTTTTTTATGGAATTCACGCAGTTTTTCAGAGCTACGAGTCACTAAGGTATCTGGTGTTAACTCAGGGAACCATGCTGTAAACAGCTTTTCGTTACAGTCACGTAGGCTTTGTGGCTTGTTGACAATTAAGCTACCCGCTTGTTCTGCGCGCTCAAGAATGTAAGTCGCGTAAATATATTCAGTATCAAATGGCGGGTCTTTACGCATTAAAATGGCATCAAGGTCGCTCAGGGCGATGTCTTGTTCTGAGTGGAACTCATACCATTTGGTTGGGTTCTCTTCGACCGTCACAATTTTTGTGGTTGCACGGGCTTCGCCTTGGTGCAGGTACAGGTCGTTCATCTCCATATAATGGATTTCATAACCGCGGCGTGCAGCTTCCAGCATCATTGCAAAACTGGTGTCTTTTTTGATTTTAATGGATGAAATAGGATCCATTACTATGCCGAGCTTGATCATTTTATCTCCTTAACCCAAGTCACCTAAACGCACTTGTAATGCCGTTATAGCGGTTAGCGCGGTCGTTTCTGTTCGTAATACTCGTGGCCCTAACAGGATATCAGTAAATTGATAATTGGCTGTCATGGCAATTTCGTCAGCAGATAAGCCACCTTCTGGGCCTATCAGCAACCTTACATGCTTTAAATCAGCGGGAAGCGTGTTGATGCTCTCGCTTGCCCGTGGGTGTAAATTAATTTTAAACGCACCGTCATTTTCTGCGCACCATGCTTCAAGGGATTGAACGGGGCGAATTACAGGGACGCGGTTGCGACCACTTTGCTCACAGGCGGCAATGGCAATTTTTTGCCACTGCTGCAATTTTTTCTCTAAACGCTCGCCATCAAGGCGTATGCCACAACGTTCTGAAAGTAGTGGCGTGATTGTGTTGACACCAAGTTCAACGGATTTTTGAATGGTGAATTCCATTTTTTCACCGCGGGACATCACTTGCCCAAGGTGGATATCTAATGGGGATTCACGGTCATCCAATGTGCTGTCTTGGATAGTCACAAACACATTTTTTTTCGTTGCCTCGGTAATTTCAGCGTGGAATGTGTGATTGCTTCCATCAAACAATTCTAGCTGCTGTCCGGCTGTCATGCGAAGAACTCGACCCACATGGTTGGCTGCATCATCACAAAGCGAAATGGTGGTATTAATTTGGAGTGGCTCTGGGTGATAAATGCGTGGAACGCGCATGATTTTTCCTTAGTCCATAGTTTAGATAATAGATGCAAGATAACTGATGCTGGATATGGGGGCAAAATCTCGAAAAACAAGAGGACGGACTGAGTTTATAACTAAAAAGAGGGATTTTTTAGCTCGTCTGTGCCTTGCATTTCACACTCTCATATCGACGCTAAATTTGTCGATAAAACCGACCCAAAACCACGAAATTATAGTGTTGGTTTCTGCATCCAGCGCCGTATAGTAAGCCCTGTCTTTATCCAGTAAACCCATCTTTACCACTCATGGAAAAGGAGAACACCATGATTGATGCCGTAAATGGATTTTTAATACCTATATTGCTAATCACACTATTGTCCCTCTTGTCAGCGTGGCTGACAACTCAGTTACTGAGACAAATTCCTGAACGCTATTTTGATTTTCCAAGCATAGTTATCGGTTTCCACTGGACATGGGCGGGATATTGGGTGTTAGGAACGGTGATTGCGCTCTTTGGTTATGCTCCTTCCGTTCTCGCTTTATTATTTCTGTTTTTTAATTTGGTTATTCCGTTAGGTTTAATCGATCTCAAAACAGGCTATTTACCAAATGTCCTCAATTATCCTTTACTAGTTTTTGGTCTGCTATTTCAGTGGATAATGCCAGCGGGAAATCTGTTATCCGCCATTTACGCACTGATATTTAGCTATGTTGGGCTGGTAGTTATTACTACGTTGGTGGAAAAAATTCGTCGGCGGCCGCAAATGGGGGGAGGGGATCTTAAACTGATCGCGGCTTGTGCAACTTGGCTCGGTGTTTTTTATCTTCCCTATTTTTTGGTGCTTGCAGCAAGTTTAGGTTTACTGCATTTTCTTTGGCGCGCATGGGGAGAAAAACAGAAATGGCGAGGCAAACAGAAATTAATGCAGAGTATTCCGTTTGGTCCCGCCATTATTTGCAGTGCCAGTTTTTGGCTGCTGCTTAGCTTGCATTCTAATTAGCGGCTTTCACCAGTGAGTCTAAAAATTGCTGCCATTTTTCTGGCTCGCCAAGGTAGTTTTGCAGTGGGACTCGTAACCATTTTCCTTGCTGTTCGATTAACAAGGTTGGAAAGCCAGATGCACCGGATTGGCCGAGCAATTGTTTACTTTGGGCAATGTGTGAGTCCGTTTCAGTTTGTGCACATTCGGCATAATCTTTTTGGAATTGATCGATATTTAAGCCAATTTCTTGCGCCACTTCCGTTAAGATTTCGGGCTGCTTAATCTGGCGACCTGAAACGTAGTGGGCTTTTTGCAACGCTTTGAGCATTTCAACGCCTTTGCCCTGTTTTGTTGCGGCCAAAATGGCGGTTTGTGGCGGCGCAGAATCCATCACCACATTGGGTTGGTGCAGCATGGTGATGTAGTCATCACCAAAAACTTGACCCGTCATTGCGGCAATGCGTTTATCTGATTGCAAAATATATTGACGGAATTGGTCATCAAGATGCAGGCGTGCATTGCCGGCTAACATTCCACCACCATGTAATTCTAGGTGAATATTTGAGTGATTAGCAGCGATGGCGATTAACGGTGCAGCGGCATAACACCAGCCACAGTAAGGGTCATAAATATAATGTAGGGTAATTGTGTTCATGGTTTTTATTCTCTCGAATTATTTGTTTTATCATTCTATTCAATTTACTGAAAAGCAAGCTAATGAAAAACAGGGAACTGACGGAAAATAGCGAGCTAATAAACGCTATCTCCGTCACAATTGGTCTTAGCTGATTAGTGACTTATTGCGGCCACTGCATTTCGCCTTTTACCACTTTAGCGCCTAATTCTAAGCTGGATTTGTCATCCAAGCTTGGGTAGCGAGCTTCCATTTTCTTGATAAGTTCTGCGGAATCTTTACTTTGGCTGTTAGCTTTTTCAAAGTCCGTTAAATATTTTTGGGTAAAAGTCACACTCGCCAGATCCATTTTTGATTTCCCCGTAAAGTGCCCCGGAACAACCACGCTTGGTTTCAGTGCTTTGATGCTTTCTAACGTTTGTTGCCAACCTTGGCGGGATTGCTTGGTTTGTGTGTCGGCAACCCAAACGTGGATATTGTCAGAAACAACAACACCCCCGACAACCGCTTTGAGTGAAGGCACCCAAACGTAGCTTCTGTCAGGTGATGCGCCATCTAACCCTTTAATTTCTAAGATTTCACCATCCACAGTGAAGTGATTGGTTTTGATAACTTCAGGCACCACAATTTTGCTTGGTGCTTCATTTTTTAAGATGCCACCCCAGTAAGCCAGTTTGCCATCTTTAGTGGCGTTAATCGCATCAACGGTTTGTTGAGTCGCAACCACTTTGGCATCAGGGAAAGCTTTAGTCAGCGTTTCTAAACCAAAATAGTAGTCTGGGTCTGAGTGACTGATATAAATGGTGGTCAGCTTTTTATCCAGCTTTTTGATTTTATTGACCAGCTGCTGGGCATCATTGTTTTGGAACTGTGCATCAATCAAAACCACTTCTTTATCGCCGCTGATAATTTCAGAAGAGACTGGAAACACGCTGTTATTGCCTGGATTATAGACATCTAAGGTTAAGTCAGCTGCCTGAGCAAAGTGAGTGACAGTCGCAAACGCGGTCGCAGTGAATACAGTCGATAATTTCATTTTTCTATCCTAATGTTAAGTCATGTTGTGTGCCTGATTTGGCTTGGTATGTATATTAAATTGCAATTAAGGTGAGAAAAACGTCATAATCAGGTCTTGTTTGTTGCATAAATCGGTCAAATGATATGGATAGACTCAAAGCGGTGCAGGTGTTTATTACTATTGTTGAGCAAGGGAGTTTGAGCGGAGCCGCGGATAAACTGGATATGTCCCGTGCGATGGTGACGCGTTATTTGGCAGAAATGGAACAGTGGGCAGGAGTACGCTTGCTTAACCGTACCACGCGGCGCTTAAGTTTAACGTCAGCGGGGGAAGGGGTTTATCAGCAATCATTACAGTTGAACGCACTCTCTTTAAGCGTTCCGGTTGAGCAAAAACATGATACGAAAGAGTTAGCTGGCTTGGTACGCATTAGTTGCTCCCAATCCATCGCCCAAAGTGCATTGTCTCTAGCGATTTCTGAATTCTTGCAAACTTATCCTAATATGATGATTGATATGCAGATCTCGAATAAATCGGTGAATTTAATTGAAGAACGCATCGATCTGGCTATCCGTATCACCAATCAGTTAGAACCGAATTTAATTGCCAAGCCGCTATCAACCTGTCATTCCGTGATTTGCGCTTCACCGAAGTATCTAAAAGGCAAAAATTTGCCTACCAAACCCGAAGATTTGGCGCTGATGGAGTGCCTAACTTACAGCTTTTTTGGGCGTAGCATGTGGAGTTTTGAAAAAGCAGGGGAAACTTCGACGGTGCTGGTGGATGGGCGTTTGAGTGCCAATGAATCTGTATTTTTAATGGAAGCGACATTAAATGGTGCGGGCATTGCCATGCAGCCTTACTATTCGGTGGCGAGCTATTTGCAATCGGGGGAATTGATTCAGTTGCTACCGGATTACACGCCGATGCCCCTTGGCATTTATGGGGTCTATACCAGTCGGCAGCATATGCCAATGCCACTACGTGCCGTGATCGACTTCCTTGCCAACTGGTTTAAAACCTCCCCTTACTGGCTCTCATTGATGTCGCAGCGCTAAAGCGAGGTCATGCTCAATTTGTGTAAAGGTACGTTGCAAATGCTCAGTGAAAATATGGGTAATCTGAGATGATGGGCGATGATTCGGCGTAATTAAGCTGACGGTAAATGGGATAGAAAAACTGAGTGGGCGGATCACCAGTTTACCTGCTGATTGCTGATAAAAATCCAATGCAGTCAGCGGGTTGACGATAGAAACACCAATTCCTTTCAAGGTCATGGCGCAAATAGAAGAAGCGGAGTGGGTTTCCATCACCATTTTTCGCGCCACTTGATGTTCGGCAAAGGTGGTATCAATGAGTTGCCGATAACTATCCGTGAGAGAGAGGCTAATAAAACGTTGTTGATGAAAATCTTGTGGAGTGAGGACCTTTTTCTGCTCGAAAGGGTGCCCAACCGGCAGCACACACACCTCATTTAAGGAGCCTAAAGTCAGTTGTTCTGTGCCCGGCGGGGTTTGTAAGTGCTCAGTTAGCCCCACATCATAACGCTGGGCGGATAGCCACTCTTCTAACACGGGGGACTCTTGCGGGATCACCGTTAAGTTCACCTCGGGGTAATTTTCCATAAAAGCTTGGCAAACTTGGGGCAGCAAAGATTGTGCGAAAGCAGGTAAGCAGGCAATGGAAATTTGAGCGTGTTCAAAGCGGCGAATAGTTTCTGCTGAATTGCGAATACGCTCTAAACCATAGTAGGAGTGCTCTACTTCTTCATGAAAGCGCAAGCCTTGGGCTGTTGGGTGTAGGCGACCTTTGACTCTATCAAATAATTTAAACTGCAATAAATGTTCGAGTCGTGCAAGTTCTCGGCTAATGGTTGGTTGGGAGGTATTTAGCAATGCTGCCGCTTCTGTGAGGTTGGGGGTGGTCATTACTGCACGAAAAATTTCGATATGTCGCCAAGAAATTGCCTGCATGATTACTCCTTTCGTATTTATATATCAAATATGAATAAACTCTAGCAAAAAGGATATTTTTTTTCCCGTCTTATTCGTCTAATAATCGAACTGACTATAATAAAACTTGCCAACGAGGTTTTGATGACTACATTCGCCAGCACCACCAGCCAGTATTTAACTCCTGAACATTTGCGTGCACTACCTGCGCAGTTTGGTACGCCAGTTTGGGTTTATGATAGTGAAGTGATTATTGACCGTATTGGACAACTGAAAGTGTTCGATACGGTTCGTTTTGCTCAAAAAGCCTGTTCCAATATTCATATTTTGCGTTTGATGCGTGAGCAGGGCGTGAAAGTGGATTCCGTGTCATTGGGTGAAATTGAGCGTGCGTTAGTGGCAGGTTTTCAGCCGGGTCGTGAAAAATCGGAAATCGTGTTTACGGCGGATGTATTAGATCCCGCCACGTTGAGTAAAGTGACTGAACTGGATATTCCTGTGAATGCTGGCTCCATCGATATGCTGCAACAGATTGGTGAGCATAAGGCTGGTCATCCAGTTTGGCTGCGTATTAATCCGGGCTTTGGTCATGGTCATAGCCAAAAAACCAATACGGGCGGAGAGAACAGCAAGCACGGGATTTGGCACCAAGATTTACCTGAAGCATTAGCGAAAATCCAACAGTACAATCTGAAGTTAGTGGGTATCCACATGCATATTGGCTCCGGTGTTGACTATCAGCATCTTGCCAATGTATGTGATTCCATGGTGGAACTGGTGATGTCTGCGGGGGTGGATATTGAGGCTATTTCTGCGGGTGGCGGTTTATCAACACCTTATCGCGAACAGGATGAACTTATTGATGTTCAACACTATTACAGCCTGTGGGATAACGCGCGTCAGCGTATCGCACAGCACTTAGGTCACTCTATTGAATTAGAAATTGAGCCGGGCCGCTATTTAGTGGCGGAGTCGGGGGTGTTACTGGCACAAGTGCGTGCAGTTAAAGATATGGGCAGCCGCCATTATGTGCTGGTGGATAGCGGTTTTAATGATTTAATGCGCCCTGCGATGTATGGTAGTTATCACCATATTTCGGTATTGCCAGCAGACGGTAGCAATGTTGACAATCAGCCATTAAAAGAGACCATTGTGGCGGGGCCATTGTGTGAATCCGGGGATGTGTTTACCCAGCTAGAAGGCGGGATGGTGGAAACCCGCTTGCTGCCTGCGATGAATGTTGGGGATTATTTAGTTTTCCATGACACAGGAGCCTACGGCGCTTCAATGTCATCAAACTATAATAGCCGTCCATTGCTGCCTGAAGTGTTGTTTATTGCAGGTCAACCAACGCTTATTCGCCGCCGTCAAACTATCCAAGAGTTATTAGCCTTAGAACTGTAAATTAATTTTGATTATTTAATGTTGGCTATTGAATATCGATAAAAGACTCTGCTAGCAGGGTCTTTTATATTAATAGGTAATGATTAATTGAAACGGCACCCCCGTAAAAATTTACGGAGGATCTAAATGTGACATTAATAGAAACAACTTATGAATACGTTATCGTTGATTTTATAAATATATGAGCGAAAATAATGTTAAAAATAGTAGCTCTATGTATTAAAGATCAGCTTCAACATCATCAATTAATTGCCTCCACGATTTATCAAGAACACACAGAAGATCATCAAGTTGTTCTAAATTTAAATTCGACCTCGCTGTTTCGTAGCGAGATATTTGTTGTTGGCTAATATTCATTAACTCAGCGAGTTGTGCGCCAGTTAAACCCATTTCCGTTCTTGATTTACGAATGAAACGTCCAACTCTGAGTGTTAAGCTATCATTGTTTTCCATGGTAACCTCATTAATTTATATAATATATTTAAAGTGATTAAATCATTTAAAAAATAATTAATTCACTCCTCTTTTTTATGGTGATTTTTATTTTATTTGAGTAAAGGTATTGCGATTTTTATTATTTTATTTTCAATAATTTCATTGGTTTTTTATTTTAAAATTTATCTTTCTTATATAATTAGCCCGTTTTTAAACTAAGATTAATTCCAGTAAATATTCAGTGTGGCGGTTGCCTCTGCAATGCCTAAGGTATAAGCACCCGCGGAACATAATGTGAAATTATAGGGAATGGTATTACTTCCCGGCCTTAATTTTCCGGCGGCAATATTTTGGTCTTTATTGGTAAATTGAATCCATCCGAGATGGCTGCTATTTCCATCACAAACACCGGTTTGTACAATTCCGGGACCAATCAACCCTCTAATTTCTGCAGGTGCCGCTGCGGTTGAATCGACCATGTTCATTTTTAAGGTATTTGTGTAACGAGCTTGCGTACCTGTGACTGACATTGTGGCATCAAGTTCTGCATCGGCATCCCCAGAGCAGTTAACCGTGACGTTTCCTGTCTCATTCGCCAGTATGGTGCCGTCCGTTTCATTACCCGATAGTTTTATGTTTCGAAAATCCACAATAGGTGGCGCCAAAACGGTGCAAGCCAGTTGCCCTACGACCACATATTCAACACCTGTGCCGATAATTTGCCCTGCACTGTCGGGGGTTTCTGAGGGAGTTCCTCGGTTGATATATAAGCTTTCCAGTGTTCCAGTAGTACCTAGTGGGGTGCTTTCTGGAACATAAATGCCGACTTTGACGCTTCCTGTTGTACTGCCACCACTCCCTGATAAGTTAACAGTACCTAATCCTTGTTGCGTTGTTCTTGGGTCTGCGCACCACTCCGCTTCGGTGTAAGTTGGGGGGGACAATACTCCCGTGGGTGAAAAGGTATAACTGTAAGGTAACGGTTTTAGCATACCTAATAACCCCCAGTTAAAATCGCGGGTACCTGAAATGGTTCCTGAATATAAAACGAATAACAACCCAGGGGTAAACTGGTATCCGGTATAGGCATCCAAGGTGGTCAGTTTGATATCCTGATTAGGGGATTGGCAGCGTGAACTTGCATTGCTTCTACTGACGTTAAAGGCTAAACCATCCCAATCAAGCTTTGAGAGTGATAACCCATTGCTTCCTTTGATATTGGCTGAGGCAGTGCCTAGCTCATTAAATCCTCGGTGTAATTCAACAGCAGCTTGAGCATGACCGAGGAGCCATAAAGGGCTACATAGAATAAATGTCAGTAATAGTGGTGACTTTGTCATCATGTTGTTCCTAGAAAATTTTATTTAATTTATTGAAACAATAAGTTATTGGCACGTTGCATGTAGCTGGCGAATTGGCATATCGGTGTTAACGGTGATATCCGTTAAGTTAAACGCCACTTGACACTGTCTATCGGGGGTGTCACCCCATTTAACCCAAAGGGTGCCTTGCTCTGGTAATCCCGATAGATACACTTGTCCCATATCACTGACAATGCCGCTGGCCTCTTCTTGCTCGGATTTGCTTATCAGCGTCGCAATTGCCCCGAAAGGTACCGGTTGTTGGTTACTCTGGGTCAACGTCATTAAGGCTTGATAGCCAATACGTGTGGCTATTTTGGCATTCACAACTGCCCCTTTGGTTGGGTACACGTTAACATTCGAGTTTTTCACATCGACACCTTCAGGCAGGGTTGTCGGGTCGATACCGATGCTGTTTTTCATGTAATCCGATAAATAAGGGGCAACGGCATAACCTTGCCAATCAACCACGGTATTTCCGTTGGTAATGCTGGTGCCTGATGCGTTTGGTGCGCTGACGAGTGCCACGGAATCCCCCATAACGGGGGATAATGTAATGCCGCCGCTGTGTACCAACACGCCACCACTCGCATTCATATTCACTGAACGTGAATCATGACCGTAGCTGTAGGCTAAACTGAGGTTGCCTTTATTTCCTTGGTAGCCGAGGTTGGCATTACTCATCGCGGGTATGTCTTGATTTCCCCAGCTTTGAGACAGGTTGTAGGACAGGCTATTGTTTAGAGTGCTACCGCTGATCCCGACTTGGTTTTGGGTTCGGCCATGATTATCGTGAGTGAGGCTCGTCGTGGCATAAATTGACTGTAAATTCTCCCCGTATCCGAAAATACGAAATGGGATATTAATATTGAGGCTGATTTGTCGGTTTTCAGGCCATTGACCCGCCGCGTCTTTGACTCGGTCAATGTTATAGTTCACACCAAAGTTAACTCCTTGAATATTGCCGCTGTAACCCAGAGACATACCTGTAAGGGTTTTGCTGTTCCCCCAATAATCATCTCGGTTGGCTTGTAACCGTACGGTACCAAAATCGCCTAATTGCTGGCTAAGCTGTGTTTTAAAGCTGCTTCGGCGGCGCTGTAATGTCCACGGATTCAAGTCATCCTCAAGGCGATAGCCCTGGCTGTTGTACTCGTTAAAGTTATAGAAATTCTCGGTGGAATATCGCAACGCCGTGAGATCCACCGAGGTTCCGGTGGACATCAAGCTTTTTGAATAACGAATTCGGTAAGATTGCCCCGTCAGTCGTTCGGATTGATCATTTTGCGAGGCAAATTTGGCGACAGACTGGGTGACGTCCGCAGAAATAGCGCCCACATTTCCGAGTGATATGCCGGAGCCTGCGGTGACAGCCTGATAATCCTCAGCAGCTAAAACGCCACCGAACAGAGTTACGCCATTTTGTAAACCGTACACGCCTGTCACGAGAACAAAATCTGCTTGGCGGGAGCCTTGGGTTAGGTAACCGTTATAGCGTCCAGCGGTGATTTCATATTTCCATCCGCCGGGTCTTAGCATCATCGGTAGTGCAGAGTAGGGGACAATAAAACGGCGCAGAGTGCCATCCGCTTCGGTGACAGTGACATCATAGTCACCCGACAACCCCGCTTGCTGGATGTCATTGATATAGAAAGCCCCAGGTGCAATGTAGGTTTCATAAACAATGTTGCCATTTTGTCGAACGGTCACTCTCGCATTCGTATTGGCGATACCACTAATTGCGGGTGCATAGCCTCGAAGTTGGCTCGGCAGCATTTGTTCGTTGGATTTTAATTGCAGCCCCTGAAAAGGAACGCTGTCAAAAATATCGCCGCCAGTTGTTGACTCACCGATTAAGAGATTTGAACGTAACGCACGAATATCCCGCGAAAGATATGTGTTTGAAAAACGCGTCTGATTTTGTGTTTGGTTAGCTTGATTTTTCTGTCCGCGAAATTCACTTCGCGTATGAGTCAGCATGCTACGTAAACGCCACGCACCCAGATTCATTCCCCCCATAATTGAGGCGAATAGGTTATTCACTTCTGAGCTTCCGCTCTCTTCAGTGCTATTTTTATTTTGGCCTGCGCTTAGGTTGTAATTAAAAAGCAGTGCAGGTATTCCATCATCCCATAATGTAGGATCGGCATAATTGGCGTATTTCGCCGTCATTGCCACTTGCGGAATGCTGATGTTTAAACGTAAGCTTGCTAAGTCTAACTGTGTGACTGCATGCGGAATATAAGTTGCTAAATTATCAATCGGCTCTTGAAATGGTAGCGAGTTTAGCTCAGGCATATTGGGGACGTTAACCCCCCACGCTTGCAGTAATTCAGGGGTCAATTGGGGCTGAACTTTGCCTTGCTTATCTTTTTTAAATGCTAATGTTAATTGACCTTCATCGCGTTTATTCACATAAATGGCAACGGTATATTCCCCTTCAGCAACGCCACCTTTTTCACTGAATGCAGACAAGTCAACGTGTTCGGACTCTCCACTTAACGAAAGAAAGCTTGGGTCAAAATAATCATCTGCAATTGCTTTAGGAAATAAATTGAGTATTCCAATCGTCAGCAAACTTAGGCGAAAAAATGCGGGTAATACCGCAAGATGATCTGTTTTTTGTTTTTGTTGAGT
This sequence comes from Providencia alcalifaciens, assembly GCF_020271745.1. Classification (NCBI taxonomy): domain Bacteria; kingdom Pseudomonadati; phylum Pseudomonadota; class Gammaproteobacteria; order Enterobacterales; family Morganellaceae; genus Providencia; species Providencia alcalifaciens. The sequence continues at coordinate 2,477,596 of NZ_CP084296.1, forward strand.
ACAGTACATACATCGATTCTCAATTCGTCTATCCATCACAGTGAAATATTCGAAAACGTCTCACATTAATTTTTCAGTCTTAATGGGGGGCATTTAAGCGCTGGGTTTGCTCTGCGGTTTTTCGCCCTAAGTCATCAATAATTTTCCAACGAATTTCAGCCTTGTCTGTTGTTTTTATAGAGTGAAGAACATGGCTGTAAGGCGCTACCATTGGAATTGAGGACTGCGAAATAACGCGACCATCAATAGAAAGCTCCCCAAATGTTGTGTAATACGGTGTTGGGTTGTTGATCTCTAACTGCCCGTCTCGAGACGCAAACTGCAATTTCTTCGCACGAACATTGGCATCCATGTGTGGAAGACCTTCGGGGCGATAAAACATTTTCATGTTATTTTGCAAAGCTAATACCATCTTTGCGCCTTCACCTTTGGCTATTTCAGGAACGGGTTGCCCAGGGATTGCTTTTAACGCCAAGGTGAAAGCGGATTCCCTATCAATGGGTAAGCGGTTTTCTGTTAAACGAATACGCAAGGTGACAGTTTCATTTTCAGAAAAACGGACTAACGGCGGTAAAACCATAAATGGCGTTAATTTTTTGTCATGGTTTTGCGTAATAGCAGACTCTGTATTTTGAGTTTTCCAAGGTAAAACCCGTGATTGCAAAAGATAAACTTGTGCCGAGTTATTGGTGACATTGAACGTCACACCATTTTTCGCCTTCGCAGCATAAATGAGCCGAGTTCCTTGCATCGTAATGCCTTCTTCCGGCATGTTTGCTTGTGCAGTGACGCTCAGTAGCGCAGCTATTCCACCCCACAATAATGCGTTTAATGTTGTCATATTTTCACCTTCATCATGGTTTCCACTGGAATGTTTCACTGATGCCACCGTAGTCATTAATAACGTTCCAATAGATTGTTTTCGCTGGTGTTTGAACGTGATAAGTCTGGCTAGAAAATGGGGCTATCATGGCACCTTGTTCGCGGACATTGATAATGTGTTCATCCAGCTTTAATTGGGCGAATGTCAGGTAATAAGGCGTTGGATTTTCAACGAATAATTGTTTTCCTTGCTGTGAAAAGCGCAGGTTTTTAGGTGCGGCAGAGACGGGCATGCCTAAATCACCTGGGCGATAAAACAGTTTGATTAACATACGAAGCCCAAGAGAGACTTGTGTGGCGGTCATATCGTCATCACTTGCAGCGCTACTTTTTTGAACTGATGGAATAGCCAAAAAGCTTAAATAGAAAACAGATTCTCGGTCAGTGGGCAGTGGCGATGTGTTATGACGAGAAATCAGTACGGTATTTTGGCTATTTTTTTCTAAGCGAAATAAAGGTGGCGTCACCATAAATGGCAGAGCTTGAGCCCCTTTCTCTTGGTCATTAGGTGTTTTTAAAACACGACTATTGATTAAGTACACGCGTTCACTGTTATTGTTGATGGCGATTTTGCTGCTTTTCATTTTTCCATCAAAGACAACACGGGTCTGGCTTAAGCTTAAGCCACCATTAGCTTGGCTTTGTTTGACGATACCTAGTGAAAATCCCACAAAGAGCAATGTGCAAAGTGGCAAAAGATATTTTGTTAGTTTCATTGTTATTGTTTCCTTTGCGTTGGCATTATTCGTACAAAAAATCAAAAGTCACAGTGGAAATAAATACGCCCCCATAGCGATCGGTTGAGTCACAATATTCACAGGTTAATATCGCCTTGATGGGGATGGTGGTTGCTAGCGTACTCAGCTGTTGCGTGGAAGCCCAATTAATGGGTTGAATCACGCCATTACGGGCTAAATTGGTGTTGGGGCCAAAATCCGCAGAGCCTATTGTTGAGAGCCAAAGCCCATAACCTTTTACATCAGATTGCCCTTCGGCATCTCGGAATACGGGCTCTCCCAGCTCCGTTGTTATCGTGCCACTAACATGAATTGAAGGCGTCAATCCCCAACCTGCACACTGGCTGAGAGTCAATTCAAATTCGTGTTTTGCGCTATCTAAACCATTTTTAATATCGTCGGGCATTAATAGGTTGCCATTATTAAATGTCACACTCGATGGTGCTGTGATTTGGCAACTGCCGCCGACAAAGGTGGCTGCAAAGGTAAATGTGTTACTGGCGCTGTTGATGGCAAAGGCGTAAATGCTCCATGTAAATCCACCAACAGACAGGCATAACAAAAGAGTCACCGTCCGAAACAAATTCCTTTTTTTCACAATGAGTTGCATTTCATTTTCCCTTATTCAAAAGCCACATTGACCGTTAATGCGGCTTGAAAGCGTCCTGATGTAATCTCAGGTTGTAAAGGCCCCACAACACCCACCCACAGCAAAGTGTTAGAGTGATATTGATTGCTGATATCCAATATTTGGATTGGGACGCCATCACCGTGATTCCTTATTGCCAAATCAGGGCGATAAAAATCAGCCAGTGAAATAGCTTGGTTATCAACGGATTGTCGAACCATAAAACCGATGCCATTAGGAGCCCCATCTAAAAATACAGTCTGTAATGTGTCATTGGGATAGGGAGTGCTTCCTTGCAATGACAAGATGGGCTGAAACACTTCTGTTTCATCCACACAGGAAATTTGCAGTGTTAATGGTTTAATTTGATACGCTTGAATTGCCCCAACTAACTTGCTTGCCTGTAAGGCTTTAAACTCCAAGACACGTTCGAGCAGGTTGATTTCACATCCAATACCTCTGCTAGCAATGACGGCTTTCAATGTCATGGGCTCTGCGTATGCAACGCGCAAGCTTCCAAAACAGAGGAATATCAAAAAAATAAGCATGCTTAAGCTGCATGAAACAGAGAGAGCTTGTTTCATTTCTTGTCCTCCTTATTAATCGTATTGAAAATCAAACGTCACATTCGCTTTAAGTTCGCCACCGACCCTCTCTTCTTTGCTGCAATTACCGCAGCTTAGAATGGCTTTAATGGGTAATGTGCCATTGAGGAGGGATAATGGAGTTTTGATATCCCAATTTTCGATAACTAAAATTTCTCTGTTCGCTGCCAGATCTTCGTTTGGCTGAAAATACTCATTTCCCTGAAATTTTAATAAAATGCCGTAACCCATTGCAGTCGAACCTATAGAGTCAAAAAACATGGCATCCCCATAAGCGGCGGTAGATTCGCCGATTAGGGTTATTCTGGGGGTAAAACCGAACCCTTGGCACTTGGTTAACGTCAAGTTAAAAGCTTCTGTTGTCACGGGAAGCTGAGCCTCGATCTCCGTGGGCAAAATCGGTTTCCCATGGTTGAAAACCACTTCATTGGGAAATGAAATTTCGCATGCGCCCGCATAAGCAATATCAGCACGAAACTCCACCGTTGTGCCGTAAAGAGCAGCGCTATGACTACTTAAAACGATCCCAAGACAACTTAATTTGATGATCTGTCGAGTTAATTTATTGAACCACGCCATGAAAAACCTCAACTACGCCATAATCATTGATGGCTCCCCAAGTGACTTTCCCAGATGTTGGTGCCGCTTGATAAGTTAAATAGCTAAAAGGAGCGATCATTGTATTTTGTTGGCTTTGACTCATTGCAATGCGCTTTCCTCCAACCGTTAACGATGAGAGGGAGATGTAATAAGGCGTAGAGTTTGAAACCTTAATTTGCTGACCTTGTTGAGAAAAAGATAATGTTTCCATGGCCTTTTGTTGTGTCATCGCCAGCCCGTCAGGACGGTAAAATAATTTAATCACGCTACCTGAAGAGACCGTTATTGAGCCTCCAACATTGCTGCTTTTTGTGTTTTCACTGCGTGCTTGCGAGGGCAGAGCAATAACGCGTAAGTAAAAAATAGATTCTCTATCTTGAGCAAAAGAGGCGTTACCTGTTTGTAATATCCGTAATTGATTACTGCTATCTGGTTCTAAACGGAATAAAGATGGCGTAACTGAGAAAATATTTTGTGTCTTTGTGCCTTGTACATCGCCTAAAATTTGGGCCTTCACTAAATACGGCACTGTTGATTGGCTACTGCTTGTCACGCCAATAGCTTGACCTTGTTCTCGGTCTGTAGCGTGAAAAACAATTCGTGAGCTGTCCAAGGAAATGCCTGCCATTGCACTGACAGTAAAAAAAAGCCCTAATGAACCAGTCAACAGTGAACGATAAAATGTCATGTTTATGTACTCCGCTATCTCAGTAAGCTCATCATTAATATGAACTTACTGAGCATTTTATGGATTAGTTAACGATATAAGCGACTAAAACGGGAGCACTGTAAGCACCTGGTTTAGGTTGCATATCGGTTGTTGCCATACCCACTTTGAAAGCGTAATCACCGCTAGTCGCATCCGTTGCGATAGCGACTGTGGTACCTTCATTGGCGCTTAAAATCGTGGTGTTATCTGATTTCGCCACCATAAAACCGACAGTATCTGTGTCACTGTTAACAAAAATATTTTTGTTATTATTTGCAATAGAGGTAATACCTTGAATGATTAATTCACCAGTCTCATCAGGATTACAGTCTGTTAAAGTGACTGGCATGTCGATTGAACCCACTTTTGTATCAGCTGTGAATTCACTTGATTTAAATGTACCAATATTAAGCACTGATTTTCCGCCATTAACGGTAAGTACACAGTTTGAATTGGTGATCACACCTTGTAATGTCACTTCAGCGGAAGGCTCTGCTGCATTTGCATAAAAACTAACACCTGAAATTCCCGCACATAATGTGGTCGCTAAAGCGATTTTTTTTAACATGATTATATTTTTCATTATATTTTTCCTATAGATATAGATTTAAAAGAGATAAAGAATTATCTGAACTAAACGGTAAGTTTTCGGTAATAAAAGCCATAAGCTTGCTACTGTATAATTGGACAATACACAGTAATAAACTCATAATCTTGAATTTAATGTAAATGTAGTTTTATTAATAATTAAGGGGAATAAAAATATATCCTATTAAATGTTATTTGAAATTTTGTTGCTAATATTAATCTAGATAAGCTGGTTTTTTTAATGTTATGAAATCTAATTGCTAAATAGTTTAATAATAAAAAAACGCAAAAACAACACCCGAAAAATGAGTAAGCCGGTAAATGCAAATTACACTAAATATAAGTATAATAACGCAATGGTGATTAACCATATAAATCATACTGTTAATATAAGCCCCCTTGCCTTTTGGTTTGATTTATTTGGAGTTATAATCTGAAAATGCAAATTATAAGAATAATATTCAGAGTAATATTTTGCTTTTAACAAATTTTAATAATTATAAATTCAAAAAAGCATTGAAATAGTTGTGATTTTCATAAAATCATTAACTTTCAATTGGTTGTGTTGGTTTTTTGTTGAAATGAATTGAAACAAATAAAAACAATCTGTAATGATGTGAAATAAATGTGAATTTCATTTAAATATATACTCATTATATTAGTTTGTTTCTTTGTGTTATTATATCTTTAAACTTTTATTGAGAATGGTTTTTGTTTATTTTATTTTTGGTATTTCCTTTGTATAAAGGGATGCATATCGAAAACTCTGAAGTATTCATTATGTTAGTTATCTTTTTTATTTAGCTTTAAGGTCTGTTTTTTTCTCTGTAATCAATGAGTGATATTAATTTTTAATTGATAGCTAATGTTATATTCTTATTTTTAACAATTAATTGGTTTAATTCACTTTAATATTTTTGTTTTTATTTTTGATCATGTTTTATTTATGTGTGATTTTTTTGCTTTAATAACAATCGAATTGACCCCTATCAATATATCTATTTCCAGTAGCGATAGATTTTAATAGCAAAATAACTATTAAGAGCAATGTGACTATGGAAATGAATATAAAGACAATGCTGGCTCATTCATTGAGTCGACGTGCATTAGTGAAAAATACAACGAAGTTAAGTGCAACACTCGCAATCACGAGCACTATCCCATTACCTTTTAATGCATTAGCGGATAATTCGAACCAGGAAGTAAAACTCACCGACCCTCAGGTGCAAATAAAACACAGTGCATGTTTGGTTAACTGTGGTAGTCGATGCCCATTAAAAGTCATTGTTAAAGATGATGTTATCCAACGTATAGAACCGGAAACGGCTAAAAATGAAGATGTTTTTGGGCAGCATCAAATTCGACCTTGCTTAAGAGGGCGCTCAAGCCGTTGGCGTGTATATAGCCCTGACAGATTAAAATATCCATTAAAGCGGGTAGGTAAGCGCGGTGAAGGCAAGTTTGAGCGTATTAGTTGGGATGAAGCAAATCAATATATTGCCCAAGAGCTACAACGGATTATTGAAAAGTATGGTAACGAGTCTGTTTATTATAATTATCAATCGGGAGCTTATTACCATAATCAAGGCACAACGGCATGGAAGCGTTTGCTTAATTTAGCGGGTGGCTATTTACGTTATTACAATACTTATTCAACGGCGCAAATCTCAGTGGCGACACCTTATACGTACGGTGAATACGCCGCAAGCCATTTTGATCAAATCAGGCATTCAGATTTAGTGGTTTTCTTTGGGATGAATTTATCTGAAACACGTATGTCTGGCGGAGGACAAGTTGAGGAGCTAAGACGAGCCCTTGAAGATTCTCAAGCACAGGTTGTGATTATCGACCCTCGATATACAGACTCCGTAGTGACTGAACATGCCCAATGGATCCCGATTCGCCCAACAACCGACGCGGCATTGGTTTCGGGTATTGCTTGGACATTAATGAATGAGAATTTGATTGATGAATCTATGGTGAATCAGTATTGCGTGGGTTTTGATGAGAGTACATTGCCAGCATCAGCAGCACCGAATAGCAGCTATAAAGATTATATTTTAGGTAGTGGCGCTGACCAAACGGCGAAAACCCCTGAATGGGCGGAAGCGGTTACAGGAATTCCGGCAATTCAAATTCGTCAATTAGCAAGACAGATTGCCAATGCAAAAGCCTGTTATATCGCGCAGGGATGGGGGCCTCAACGGCATGCTAATGGCGAACAATCTGTTCGAGCCATAAACACATTACCGCTTTTAACTGGGCACTTTGGGCTTGCTGGAACGAATACCGGAAACTGGCCATATGCAACGAAGTATGGTGTACCGAGTCTACCGGATGGCGACAATCCAATAAAAACGGCGATCCCTTGCTACTTATGGACGGATGCGATTGTTAATCCTGACATTATTACCGATAAAACTCATGGTTTACGCGGTAAAGAAAAATTGGATGTTGGCATTAAATGTATCATCAATCAGGCGGGTAATACCCTGATCAACCAGCACGGTGATATTAACCGTACCGCTAAAATCCTTGCTGATGATAAGCAGTGTGAATTTATTGTGGTTATTGATAACCACATGACTCCAAGCGCCAAATATGCCGATATTTTGCTTCCAGAAACCAGCTATCTAGAGGCGCAAGATTTAGTGGATAACTCCTATGCGTCAGGATCTAACCATTACATGATCGCGATGAAACCGGTCGTTAAGCCGATGTGGGAAGTCCGCAGCACTTATGATATTTGTGCAGATATCGCAGAACATATGGGGTTTAGAGAGGCGTACACAGAAGGTCGTACCCAAAGCCAATGGATTGAAAAACATTACAACGAAGTGAAAGCGAAGCGTGACTATTTACCTGATTGGTCGATTGCACAAGATATGGGCATTGTTGATCAGCAAAAAGCAACAGAAAAACAAAGCATTGCTTTAGCAGAATTCCGTCGAGATCCTATCGCGAACCCACTTAAAACCCCATCAGGTAAAGCCGAGATCTATTCGGAAGCATTAGATAAGTTAGCTAAAACGTGGATTTTGCCCGAAGGGGATAAAATTACACCATTACCTGAGTTCTGCATTGCTAAAGAGTCGCATCTAGACACAGCGTTAAATAGTAAATATCCACTTCAGCTCAGTGGGTTTCATACCAAAGGCCATACCCACTCAACTTACTCAAATGTCCCTCAGCTACAAGAAGCGGTTCCTGATGAAATCTGGATGAACCCAATTGATGCAATGGAAAGGGGGATCGTCAATGGAATGCCTGTGCAGGTATTTAATGACAGAGGCGTTGTTGAAATCCAATGTAAAGTGACAAACCGTATTATTCCAGGTGTGGTGGCAATGCCGGAGGGTGGATGGACGAAACAAAATTCAAATGGCGTTGATATTGGTGGCTGCATTAACACGCTGACCTCTCACAGCGTATCACCATTAGCAAAAGGCAATCCACAACACACTAACCTTGTTCAAGTTCGCAAGGCTTAAGGAGTAAAACGTCATGACACAATATGGTTTTTATGTAGATTCGTCCCGCTGCTCGGGTTGCAAAACATGCCAAGTGAGCTGTAAAGATAAAAATGAACTTGATGTGGGACCCAAATTTCGCCGTGTGTATGAATATGGTGGTGGTTCGTGGATAAAATCAGGTAATGGGTGGATGAATAATACTTACAGTTATTATTTGTCGATTTCATGTAATCACTGTGATGAGCCAACATGCGTGCAAGGTTGCCCAACGGGGGCGATGCATAAGCGTGAAAAAGATGGGTTAGTGGTCGTCAATCAGGATGTGTGTGTAGGGTGTCGTTATTGTGAATTACGTTGTCCATATGGTGCGCCACAATATGATGAACATAAACAGCTTATGACAAAATGCGATGGCTGCTTTGACCGCGTTGAGCAAGGTTTACTGCCAACATGTGTTGAGTCATGTCCTCAACGAGCGTTGGATTTTGGGCCGATAGATGAGCTACGTCAGCGTTATGGAACTGAAAATGCTGTTGCACCATTACCAGACCCAAGTCTTACTCGTCCGAATCTGATTGTGAAACCGCATCCAGCTGCGCGTCCTTCTGGGGATAAGAATGGTGCCATTATGAACCCTAAGGAGATCTAATCATGCATGAATTACCTCTTGTTTTCTTTACGGTTTTTGGGCAAAGCGCCGTTGGTGCATTTATTTTTCTACTGCTGTTTTCTCCCTTTGAAGGTAAACAGCTAGGTGGGCGCTTATTTCTATCCCTCTGTATTTTTGGTGTGGGGTTAGTGATTGGTGTATTCCATATGGGACAACTGCTGCGAGCGATGAATCTGCTCCTTGGGGTTGGTCGTTCACCAATGAGTAATGAGATTATCTTATCCGCGCTCTTTGGTTCTGTGGCGGCAATATCGGCTCTTGGGCTATTGAGCGGTAAAGGTTCTCCATCTTTATTTAAAGGAATTGGGTGGTTAGCAGCAATAGTGGGGATTGGGTTTGTCGTATCGATCCCTGCGGTATATCAACTTGATACGATTGTTGGATGGAAAACGGAATACACTTGGGTTGTTATGCTGTTGACGGTGTTAACTTGCGGCGGATTAATTGCGGCAACGTTAGGCGCAAATCAGAAAGCTATCTGGGTTTCAGTTATCGGGATAATCGTCAGTTTGCTAATTAGACCAAGTTACTTATCGGTATTATGGAATGCCAATAGTCAGTTAACCTCAGCTCAAACATTGTGGTTTGGTTTTCAGGTCTTACTGATGTTAGCCGTTTTAATTATTTCACTATTTGTTTTAGTAAAACGCTTACCGCATCGTTGGATTTATATTTCTACGATTCTGATTATTGTCTCAGAGTTATTAGGGCGAGTTGCATTTTATAATATGTGGAGTATTCCTATGTAATCTTAGTATTTTTTACATGAGACTCCGGTCTCAATTTAGACCGGAGTTGTAATATAATTTATGGATATTATCTCAGGTTAGAGTTAATAGCCTTTTAATATTGTTTAAATGTAAATAAATTGGTTTTAATGAGTGAGGGCTAAAATTTGTTCTCAATAAAATCAATTAACTCACTCCATGAACGACCTAATACATTTAATAACTCATCTAGCTGATCGAGATTAAGCTTGGATCGTCCTGTTTCATAACGAGAGACTTGCTGCTGGCTCATATTGATTAAATCTGCTAATTGTGCGCCAGTTAAACCCATGCGAATTCGTGACTTACGAATGAAATAACCTGCGATATAGTTAAAGCTATACTGTGTTTCCATGATTCCCTCGTTACTGTTAACGGTTTTATTTAAGTAATTGTTTTCATTGAGTAATGTGGTTTACCGTCAATTGGGTGGTCATTATATTTTTTGTATTTATGGACGTAGATTATGCTCTACATTTAAATGGCATGATCTCGAATAATAAAAAACGATAATCAGCCGAAATATTAATTCCAGATGGAATATTTATATATTAATTTTCTTTCATTTGAATGCTGGTTTTCATTTAAAATAAAATTTGAAATTAGATATTGTTTTATATCGCTATCTTTACTATCGGATAAATTCAAATAAATTTATTTTTATTTTTCAATCCGTTAGACTAATTAATTGTATTTTCATTTTCAATTAAGTTAAAAAAATTAACAATCCAATAAAAATTAAATTAAAAATATTAACGTGATTGTTATTTTAGGAACGGATTTTGAACTGATTAAAATTTGGGTTTTTGAATCTCCTTTTTAATTTAAGTTAAATATGTATTTTAAGGATTGTTTGTATTCATTTCTAAATGTTTTAAGTTAAATTAGTGATCAGTCTAATAATAAAAAAAAACAAAAACAATACCCCTTGAAGGCGTAAAGAATAAAATATTATCACTATAGGGACTATCACGTAGAAGAAAATAAAAGAGGAAAACAAAAACAATAGTTTAATGGAATATAAAAAATCAGAAATCAATCAATGGCAAATTTAAATATTAACCTAAATGGAATTAAGGTTAAATTTCAGAGTATTTCGCCAACTAAATTGTACCTCAATGAATTTATTAAGAATAAAAAAATTATTATTTATTAAATAAAATCATGTGGATAGATTATTCCGGCAAGAAGGCGGAAATACGTATAAATCTCGTATACATTATCTTTAATACCGAAAGAGATAGATAATATATTGATGATGATCAAAAAATCAAGGGAGCCATTGGCTCCCTTGTTGTTTTTAGCGTGACGACAGTTTTTAGCGCGTTAGCTTAATTATGCCGCTTTTTTCTTTTTCGACTGAGATTCATCCTCTGACTCAGTGTGTGGCTTTTTTGATGGAACCACACCTAAATCATCGAAATCAAACTCGTCGACATTAATCGTACGTAAGCGGCTGGCTTCGGCTTTACGTAAAATATCGGCTTCTTCTTGGGTGATAATGTTTTCTGGCAACATTTGGTCAGCTAACTTATCCAAACGCGTGAAGCTGAATTTACGCTCTTTTAAGCGGCAAATACGTTCGAAAATTGGCTCTGCGGCAATGATGTCATACAGTGCTTGGTTCACTAAGCCGTGTGGGTTGTTCTCTACAGGGGTTAGGAATTGACCACGTCCAATTCTGTCGCGTGTTTCCGATGGCTCCATCATCAGCTGTGCCAGCTTGTGATCCAGTCGGTCAGATGGCATCGACATTGCACGACCTGTCGGGAACAGAACAATGCGTAATGCGCCAGCAACAAAGCGATTTGGGAAGTTTTTCAGTAAATCGTCCATCGCTTTTTCTGATTGATACAGACAATCTTCTACTGCCCATTTTACCAACGGTAAATCCGCTTTTTGACGACCTTCATCTTCATAACGTTTTAAGGTTGCAGAAGCAAGGTATAGATGACTCAGAATATCCCCAAGACGAGCGGAGATACGCTCACGACGTTTTAAGCTACCACCTAGCACCCCCATAGATACATCAGAGAGCAGGGCTAAGTTAGCACTTTGGCGGTTAAGCATTTGGTAATAACGGCGTGTTTCATCTTTAGTTGGTGCGCTGCTACCGCGTCCATTGGTTAAACCTAACCAGAAACTACGGCATTGATTACTGATCACATGACCAATATGACCGAATACGGCTTTATCAAATTTATGCAGATCATTATCTTGAGCTGCTGCCATCTCTTCGAGAACATATGGATGGCAACGGATAGCGCCTTGTCCAAAGATAATCATGCTACGAGTCAGAATATTGGCACCTTCAACGGTAATGGCGATAGGTGCGCCTTGGTAGGATCTGGCAACGAAGTTGGAACTTCCTAAACAGATGCCTTTACCACCCGTGATATCCATCGCATCAATAATTGAACGTTGGCCACGATGGGTACAGTGATATTTCACAATGGCGGAGAGCACAGCTGGCTTTTCACCCAGCATAATACCGGAGGTAATTAAGGTTGCAGCGGCATCCATTAAATAGGCGTTACCCGCAATACGGGCTAGAGGTTCTTCAATACCTTCCATTTTTCCGATAGGAAGTTTGAACTGACGACGGATATAAGCATAAGCACCCGTTGCCATTGCGACACTCTTTAAGCTACCTGTTGAGTTAGATGGCAAGGTGATCCCGCGTCCAACAGATAGGCATTCCACCAGCATTCTCCAGCCTTGTCCTGCCATTTGTGGACCACCGATGATGTAATCGATAGGTACGAAAATATCTTTCCCGCGGGTTGGACCATTCATAAATGGTATGTTCAATGGGAAGTGGCGATGACCAATTTCAACACCCGGGGTATTCGTTGGGATCAGGGCGCAGGTAATACCGAGGTTTTTCTCGCCGCCCAGTAGTTTATCTGGGTCAGTTAATTTAAAGGCTAAGCCTAATACAGTCGCGATTGGCGCAAGGGTGATATAGCGTTTGTTCCAAGTTAAGCGCATACCTAAAACTTGTTCACCTTGCCATTCGCCCATACAGACAACACCAGCATCAGGGATTGCTCCTGCATCGGAACCCGCCTCAGGGCTAGTTAATGCAAAACATGGGATCTCTTCACCAGTCGCTAAGCCTGGTAAATAACGATTTTTTTGCTCATCCGTACCGTAATGTTGCAGTAATTCACCTGGGCCTAATGAGTTTGGAACACCCACAGTGATAGCGAGGATACCGGAAACCCCCGCTAACTTTTGCAGAACTTGAGATTGGGCGTACGCTGAAAATTCTAATCCGCCATACTCTTTTTTGATGATCATGGCAAAGAAGCGGTGATCTCGTAAGTATTGCCAGACTTCTGGTGGTAAATCTGCGAGTTCATGGCTGACTTCAAAGTCGTTCACCATGCCACAAACAGTTTCTACTGGGCCATCAATAAAAGCTTGTTCTTCAGCGGTGAGTTGTGGTTTTGGGTAATTGTGAAGTTTGTTCCAATTTGGTGCTCCACGGAACAGGTCACCTTCCCACCAAGTGGTTCCAGCATCAATCGCTTCTTTTTCTGTGCTAGACATCGGTGGCATCACTTTCTGGAACATTGTCATCGCTTTTGATGAAAGCAGAGATTGGCGAATTGGCGTGATGACAAATGGCAGTAAAACCAGAGCGACGGGTAACAGCATCCAGTAGCTCCAGACATTGGCGGCTCCCATTGCTGCGGTATAAGCCAGTAATATAATAGTGCTAAGAATGAGTGAGCTTTTGTGGTAGCTCAGCACACCGATTAACGCAATAAATAAAACAATACTGAGAAGGATCATAGTTGAAACTCCTGTCTACTTGTAAGAGGTCTGACCTGTTTGTTTTATTAATCTATATCCGGTAATAAACAATTAGCAAGATATTTACATCTTAATTACAACTTGGCTCACAAAATCATCAGTTTCCTTTGTAACGGCTAGGTGGATGAAAAATAGACTACGTTTAGCTAGTCGTAGAGTGGGAGCGTGCTGTTGGAGATTTCGCCAACCATACCCCATACGGTACAATCAGAAGTAGAAACAAAATGTACCCTGTGCAACAATCGAGAAATCAAAGATAAATTACCTATAAAGACGTAATTATCTCCATCAAGCATTCGTGAAAATTAAGGGGAAACTCATGTACCAAGACTTGATCCGTGGTGAGCTGACTGAAGCGGCAGATACGCTATCAAAATTTTTAAGTGATGATGCAAATCTGCAAGCGATTGAGAAGGCGGCAGTATTGCTGGCGGACTCTTTTAAAGCGGGTGGTAAAGTTCTCTCTTGCGGCAATGGTGGCTCTCACTGTGATGCCATGCACTTTGCGGAAGAATTAACGGGACGCTATCGTGAAAACCGTCCTGGCTACCCAGCGATTGCTATCTCCGATGTTAGCCACATCTCTTGCGTGAGTAATGATTTTGGTTATGAATTTGTTTTCTCTCGCTTTGTGGAAGCGGTAGGGCAAAAAGGTGATGTGCTGCTTGGCATTTCGACTTCAGGTAATTCTGGCAATATTATTAACGCTATTGAAGCGGCACGTGCGAAAGGCATGAAAGTGATCACCCTGACCGGGAAAGATGGCGGGAAAATGGCGGGTAGCGCTGATGTTGAAATTCGCGTTCCGCATTTTGGTTACGCAGATCGTATCCAAGAGATCCACATCAAAGTGATCCACATTTTGATCCAATTAATTGAAAAAGAGATGGTTAAGTAACCATTTTAAGTAGCAGGAGACTTTAAATGTGTGAGCTGCTTGGCATGAGTGCCAATGTACCAACAGATATTACGTTTAGCCTGAGTGGGCTGATTTCCCGAGGTGGGCAGACTGGCCCACATAAAGATGGGTGGGGGATCACTTTTTATGAAGGTCTAGGCTGCCGCACATTTAAAGATCCTCAACCCAGTTTTGTCTCCCCTGTAGCGCGTTTTGTGCAGGAATATCCCATCAAATCAGAAAGCATTGTGGCGCACATTCGTCAGGCAAACCGAGGGGATGTTTCACTGGTGAATACCCACCCGTTTACGCGGGAGCTATGGGGACGGAACTGGACTTATGCACATAATGGGCAATTGAAAGGATTTCGTTCATTAAAGACGGGGCACTATCGGCCCATTGGTGAAACGGATAGCGAGTGGGCGTTTTGCTGGATTTTGCATCAGCTGAATCAAAAATACCCAAGAAAGCCAACAAATTGGAAAGCTGTTTTCCGTTTTATTGGCACACTTGCGCAGCAACTGCGTGAAAAAGGGGTATTTAATATGTTGTTATCCGATGGACAATATTTGATGGCATTTAGCTCAACAAAGCTGCATTGGATCACTCGTAGAGCCCCGTTTGGTAAAGCAAAACTACTGGATCAGGATATCGAGATTGACTTTCAACAGTGCACAACGCCAAGTGATATTGTTTCTGTCATTGCCACGGCGCCTTTAACAGGCAACGAGACGTGGCAAAAAATCGAACCCGGTGAATTTGTGCTATTCCACTGTGGTCAACG
The DNA here is from genome assembly GCF_020271745.1 of Providencia alcalifaciens. Taxonomy (NCBI): domain Bacteria; kingdom Pseudomonadati; phylum Pseudomonadota; class Gammaproteobacteria; order Enterobacterales; family Morganellaceae; genus Providencia; species Providencia alcalifaciens. The sequence continues at coordinate 2,492,759 of NZ_CP084296.1, forward strand.
CATACTGTGATTTAGATCCCAATAATTTAGTGGGAGTTTCTGGCATGCTATTAACATGATATTTACCTAATGTTACTGATATTTCAGCAGGTTTGCCGGTTCGCTCAAAATAATCATAAGCAGGTTGAAGCTGTTTCCAAAAAGCATAGTGTGTTGAATTGCGATAACGCAGCATATTCATTTTAGTCATACGAAATGGATAAATACTCACATCAACGGCAGGTTGACCATTTTGAAGTGCTTGTTCAACGGTTTGATAAATTTCACCCATGGATTTATCTGTCATCGCATAACACCCGACAGACACACAGCTACCATGAATCATCAGATAGTTACCCGAGTATCCTTGCGTCTTATCAAATTCATTAGGAAATCCAAGATTGATAGATCGATAATATCGACTATTTGGATTGAGTTGCGAACGCGTGATCTGATAAAACCCCTCAGGGCTTTTTAAGTCGCCTTCCACCTTTTTGGGGCCTAGTCCACCAGAAAACTTACAGATAGGGTAAGTTTTGACTAATTTATACTTTCCTACAGCTGTTTTTTGGTAGAGTTCAAGTATCCCCTCTTGCTTAAATATTTGAATAAATATCGATGAGTCAGGCTGAGAAATTGGCTTATTATTAAGGAAAAATAATGTGTTTTTTTCTTGAGCAAATGAAGATGCTGCAAATGTGAAGAGTAAATAAACACCGACGGTTTTACTTATATGCATAATTAAGCCAAATATTGAAAAATAAGCTGATTAAAAATGGACCAAATTCAATATATTTTAGACGAATGGAACAAAATTTAATATATCAAGTTAATAATTTTCTAATGAATCATTATTGACTACAAATTAATCGACACTCGATAAATGTGAGCCAACATGTAGGTATTTACGAGTTGTTGCAACATAATTTTAAATTTTATTGCGATTTGCTTGAACTAGGTCACTTCTATAACCGGACAGAGGACGAGGGAACTGATAAAATTGACCTCGGCAGAAGAAGAGAAAGTGTAACAATATTGTTAGATTTACTTACTCGAGTGGCGAAAGTAACTTGAGTTATTTTTATTATTGAGTCGCTATCATTCATTGCTGAATCGTTAGCTTAGGGTTTAACTGATAAACTTGTGCAGATCTTATGATTAAAATTAAAAAAGGCCTTAACCTTCCAATAGCAGGTGAGCCAGCCCAAGTGATAGAAGACGGCCCGAAAATTCAACACGTAGCGGTGCTAGGTGAAGAATATGTCGGAATGCGTCCTTCGATGCTGGTTAAAGAAGGTGAGCGTGTAAAAAAAGGGCAGGTTCTTTTTGAAGATAAAAAGAACCCTGGCGTAGTATTTACTAGCCCAGCCTGCGGTAAAATTATTGCTATTCATCGCGGTGAGCGTCGTGTACTTCAGTCCGTTGTTATCGAAATCGATGGTGACGAACAAGAGACTTTCGAGTCTTATTCTACCGACCAACTCCCATCACTGACGAAAGAGCAGGTTGAACAAAATCTTTTAAGATCCGGTTTATGGACTGCTTTAAGAACGCGTCCATTTAGTCGTTCTCCAGAGCCAGGTTCATTCCCCACAGCGATTTTTGTGACTGCAATTGACACCAATCCTCTTGCTGCTGATCCTTCGATTATTATTGGCGAAAATGCGCAAGCCTTTACTGACGGCCTTATCGTTCTGAGCCGACTGACTGAAGGCAAGGTGCATGTTTGTCATGGTGCGGGCGAGCTTCCAAAACAAGCTGCTAATGCGCAAATCACATACACACAATTCTCAGGGCCACATCCAGCAGGCTTAGCAGGGACTCATATTCATTTCCTTGAGCCTGTTAGTATTCGTAAAAAAGTGTGGAGCCTCAATTATCAAGATGTAATTGCCATCGGTAAATTATTTACCACAGGTCATCTTTATACTGATCGCGTTGTCTCTGTGGCAGGACCGCAAGTTGAGAAGCCTCGCTTGTTGCGCACTCGCCTTGGCGCGGATATCTATGAATTAACCAAAGGTCAGCTCAAAGCAGGTGAGAACCGCATTATTTCTGGTTCTGTGCTGTGGGGTGTGACTTGTGATGATGCTCATCATTATCTTGGTCGTTTCCATAACCAAGTTTCCGTATTAGCAGAAGGTCGTGAAAAAGAGTTGTTTGGATGGATTATGCCTGGCGTGAACAAATTCACTATCACGCGTACCACCATCGGGCATTTCTTGAAAAACAAACGCTTCGATTTTACCACGACGATGAACGGTGGTGAGCGTTCAATGGTACCAATTGGTAACTATGAGCGTGTCATGCCTCTCGATATTATGATCACTCACTTACTGCGTGATCTGCTTGCAGGGGACACCGATACTTCTCAGGAACTGGGTTGTCTGGAACTCGATGAAGAAGACTTGGGACTGTGCACCTATGTGTGTCCAGCTAAGTATGAATATGGTCCAGTGCTGCGTGATGTCCTGACCAAGATTGAGCTAGAAGGGTAATTCCATGGGTCTGAAAAATTTATTTGAAAAATATGAGCACCAATTTGAACCCGGTGGAAAATTAGCAAAATTCTATCCATTGTATGAAGCTGTTGCGACAGTCTTCTATACACCGGGCACGGTAACAAAAGGTCGTTCACACGTACGTGATACTATCGACCTCAAGCGCATGATGATTTTAGTCTGGCTTGCGGTTTTCCCTGCGATGTTCTGGGGGATGTATAACGTCGGTAACCAAGCTATTCCTGCACTGCATCATTTATACAGTGGCGCTGAACTGCAACAAATTTTAGCGAGTGATTGGCACTATTCTCTGGCTCAGTTATTAGGCGCTTCTTTAGCACCAGATGCTGGTTGGGGCAGCAAAATGCTGCTAGGTGCAATTTACTTCCTGCCAATTTACTTGGTGGTATTCTTGGTCGGCGGTTTCTGGGAAGTGTTGTTTGCCATGATCCGTGGTCATGAAATCAACGAAGGCTTCTTTATCTCCTCTATTTTATTTGCGCTGATTGTTCCGCCTACCATTCCATTATGGCAAGCGGCGCTCGGTATCACCTTCGGTGTGGTTGTCGCAAAAGAAATTTTCGGTGGTACAGGTCGTAACTTCCTTAACCCTGCATTAGCGGGTCGTGCTTTCCTTTTCTTTGCTTACCCTGCACAAATTTCAGGTGACTTAGTTTGGGCTGCTGCTGATGGATTCTCTGGTGCAACGCCTCTATCCCAATGGGCGACGGGTGGTGTGAGTTCACTGGTAAATACAGTAACTGGCGAGCCAATCACTTGGATGCAAGCCTTCCTAGGTAATATGCCGGGTTCAATTGGTGAAGTTTCTACCTTGATGATCTTCATCGGTGGCGCATTTATCATCTTCTTCCGTATCGCCTCTTGGCGCATCGTGGCGGGTGTAATGCTAGGTATGATTGCCATGTCTTACCTGTTCAACTTTATCGGTTCAGACACCAACCCACTGTTTGCTATGCCATGGTGGTGGCACATGGTCTTAGGCGGATTTGCCTTCGGTATGATCTTTATGGCGACAGACCCTGTATCAGCTTCTTTTACCGATAAAGGTAAGTGGGCATACGGGATTTTGATCGGCGTAATGTGCGTACTTGTTCGGGTTGTGAACCCTGCATACCCAGAAGGGATGATGCTCGCAATCCTGTTCGCCAACCTGTTTGCTCCTCTGTTTGACTATATGGTCGTTCAAGCAAATATTAAACGGAGAAAAGCCCGTGGCTAATGATAAACCAGTAAATAAAGATGGCGTCGGCAGAACATTTATCGTTGTTTTCATTCTCTGCTTAGTTTGTTCCGTCGTTGTTGCCGGTGCTGCGGTTGGTCTGAAACCTCAGCAACAAGAACAAATGATGTTAGATACTCAACGTAATATTTTAAGTGTTGCAGGTCTATTGCAACCTAAAATGAGCGCGGAAGAAATTCAAAAAGTGTATGGCGAGCGTATCGAGCCTAAGCTGCTGAACTTTAAAACCAATGAGCTATCTAACAGCGTAAGTCGTTTTGACTTAAACAGCGAACTGCGTAGCGAAGAGACCAGCATCGCGTTATCCCCAGAAGAAGACATTGCGAAAATTCGCCGTCGTGCCAATAGCGCTGAAATTTATTTGGTTAAAGATGAACAAGGGAAAGTGACCCAAGTGATTCTGCCAGTTTATGGTTCAGGTTTATGGTCAGTGATGTATGCCTTCATCGCGGTAGATATTGATGGTGTAACCTCTCGCGGTATTACCTACTATGCGCATGGTGAAACGCCAGGTCTGGGTGGTGAAGTTGACAACCCACAATGGAAAGCACAATGGCCAGGTAAAAAACTGTTCAATGAGCAGGGTATCCCTGCAATCAAAATCGTACGTGGTGGTGCCACCGATAACCCATTTGGTATCGATGGTCTTTCAGGTGCAACGCTGACTTCAAATGGTATTCAACATATGTTTGATTTCTGGCTAGGCGATAACGGTTTTGGTCCGTTCCTGAAAAAAGTTCGTGAAGGAGCGCTGAATAATGGCTGATTCTAAAGAAGTAAAACGCGTCCTACTTGGGCCGTTGTTAGATAATAACCCGATTGCATTGCAAGTTTTGGGGGTGTGTTCCGCATTGGCGGTGACCACTAAACTTGAAACTGCATTGGTTATGACCATCGCCGTAACGTTAGTTACCGCGTTTTCTAACTTTTTTATCTCATTAATTAGAAATTACATTCCAAGCAGTGTTCGTATTATTGTTCAAATGGCAATTATTGCATCATTGGTAATTGTGGTTGACCAAATTTTACGTGCCTATGCCTATGAAATTTCGAAACAACTTTCCGTATTCGTTGGTTTGATTATCACCAACTGTATCGTGATGGGGCGTGCTGAAGCGTATGCGATGAAAGCACCACCAATCGAAAGTTTTATGGATGGTATCGGTAACGGTCTTGGTTATGGTGTGATTCTGGTACTGGTTGGCTTCCTGCGTGAGCTATTTGGTTCCGGTAAATTGTTTGGGATTACGGTATTTGAATCACTGCAAAATGGTGGTTGGTACATGCCAAACGGCTTATTCCTGTTAGCGCCAAGTGCATTCTTTATCATCGGTATGCTGATTTGGGGTCTACGTACTCTGAAACCAGCTCAGATAGAGAAGGATTAAGAGCATGGAACATTATATTAGCTTGTTTGTAAAAGCCATTTTCATCGAAAACATGGCGTTAGCTTTCTTCTTAGGGATGTGTACATTCCTCGCGGTATCGAAGAACGTAAAAACTGCTTTTGGACTGGGTATTGCAGTAACGGTGGTGCTTGGGATCTCCGTCCCTGCGAATAACTTAGTGTACAACTTAGTGTTACGTGACGGCGCGTTAGTTGAAGGCGTGGATCTCTCATTCCTGAACTTCATTACCTTTATCGGTGTCATTGCGGCATTGGTTCAAATTCTGGAAATGATTTTAGATCGTTACTTCCCATCACTGTACAACGCATTAGGGATCTTCTTACCGTTGATCACCGTAAACTGCGCAATCTTTGGTGGTGTATCTTTCATGGCTCAGCGTGACTACAACTTCACTGAATCCATTGTTTATGGCTTTGGTTCCGGTATTGGTTGGATGTTAGCGATTGTCTTAATGGCCGCTATTCGTGAAAAGATGAAGTATTCAGACATTCCAGCGGGTCTAAAAGGGTTAGGAATCACCTTTGTTACGACCGGTTTGATGGCATTGGGCTTTATGTCCTTCTCCGGTGTGCAGCTATAAAGGCGAGAAGAATTCATGGATATTATTATTCTAGGCGTAGTTATGTTTACCCTGATTGTCTTGGCGCTGACAGGTCTGATCCTGTTTGCAAAGTCCAAGTTGGTCAATACAGGGAACATTAAAGTTGAAGTCAACGGCGATCCTGATAAGAGCTTTGATGCTCCAGCAGGCGACAAGCTGTTAGGCATGTTAGCAAACCAAGGTATCTTTGTTTCTTCTGCCTGTGGTGGCGGCGGTTCATGTGGTCAGTGCCGTGTGAAAATCAAAGAGGGCGGTGGTGACATCCTGCCAACTGAGCTTTCTCACATCAATAAACGTGAAGCAAAAGAAGGTTGCCGTCTGGCGTGTCAGGTTAACGTAAAACAAGATCTTAAGATTGAATTACCTGAAGAAATTTTCGGCGTGAAAAAATGGGAATGCGAAGTTATCTCTAATGATAACAAAGCAACGTTCATTAAAGAGCTGAAGTTAAAAATTCCTGAGGGGGAAGTGGTTCCATTCCGTGCAGGTGGTTTTATTCAGATTGAATGCCCGCCTCATGTGGTGAAGTACTCAGACTTTGATGTACCTGAGGAATACCGTGAAGATTGGGATAAATTCAATCTGTTCCGCTATGTTTCTGATGTCAAAGAAGAAACGGTGCGGGCATACTCAATGGCAAACTATCCAGAAGAGCGCGGTATTATTATGCTGAACGTGCGTATTGCAACGCCACCTCCGCGTAATCCAGATGTGCCACCGGGAATTATGTCATCGTATATTTGGTCACTAAAACCAGGTGATAAAGTCACAATCTCTGGACCATTTGGTGAGTTCTTCGCGAAAGAAACTGATGCGGAAATGATTTTTATCGGTGGTGGCGCAGGTATGGCCCCGATGCGTTCCCACATTTTCGACCAATTACGTCGTTTAGATTCTAAGCGTAAGATCAGTTTCTGGTATGGTGCGCGTTCGAAACGTGAAATGTTCTACACTGAAGATTTCGATCAATTAGCCGCAGAACATGACAACTTTACATGGAATGTTGCACTTTCTGACGCTTTGCCAGAAGATAATTGGGACGGTTACACTGGATTTATTCATAATGTCCTGTATGAAAACTACCTCAAGAATCACCCTGCGCCAGAAGATTGTGAGTTCTACATGTGTGGACCTCCTGTTATGAACGCCGCAGTCATTAAGATGTTAAAAGACCTCGGTGTTGAGGACGAGAACATCTTACTGGATGATTTTGGTGGTTGATTAGTTGCTGTAAATTATCTATTAAGCGCTCAGGAAACTGGGCGCTTGTTGATTAAAAAGAGGAAAAAATGGGTTTTTTTCCTCTTTTTGGTTGTAAACTGTGAGTCGCCAAATAGGCACTTCAATTTTTAAATGTGAGTATTCTCTAGATTTGTGAATGTTGAGTTTGTTAGACGTCTCAGCACCTACTCTTTCTCTAGTGGGCGCTTACAATTAACGCTGAGAAAATTTATGCTAAACAGAAAATTATTTGCGCCTGTGCTGCTATTCGCAGCCACTCTCCTTCTTGCCGCATGTGGTGGACCTGAACAAAAAAACCTTCAGGGACAAACCATGGGAACCTATTATTCTGTTAAGTTCGTGACAGGCTCTTCAGAGCCTTCATCGGAAGCTATCCAAGCCGAAATCGACAAGCGTTTGGAAGAAGTGAACGACCAAATGTCGACTTATCGCCCAGGTTCTGAATTAAGTCGTTTCAATCAATCCAATGAAGTTAATATGCTATTCCCTGTTTCTGCTGCGACGGCAAAAGTGGTTAGCAAAGCCATTGAGATTAATAAATTAACGGATGGTGGTCTGGATGTCACCGTTGGTCCACTGGTTAATCTGTGGGGATTTGGTCCAGAGGGCAGAGTCACAAAAGCACCAACAGATGAGGAGCTTGAAAAACGCCGCGCATGGGTGGGTATCGATAAGCTCTCTGTACAAGACAATAACTTAATCAAAACCATTCCTGAGCTGTATGTTGATTTATCTTCTATCGCTAAAGGTTATGGTGTTGATGTGGTAGCTGAATATTTAGAGTCCATCGATATCAATGATTATATGGTTGATATTGGTGGTGAAGTCCGTACAAAAGGCAAAAATGGCAAAGAGATACCATGGCGTATTGCGATTGAAAAGCCTGCAACGGATGGCGTGAGTCAAACGGCACAGGAAATCATCGAGCCGGGAGATTTATCTATCGCCACTTCAGGAGATTATCGTAACTATTTTGAACAAAATGGTGTGCATTTCTCACACACCATTGACCCAAAAACAGGGAAGCCAATATCCCACAATTTAGTCTCAATTACGGTATTAGCCGACGATTGCATGAGTGCGGATGGTTTATCAACAGGCTTCAATGTGATGGGACCCGAAGCGGGTCTCGCACTTGCTGAAAAAATGAATATTCCTGTTTTTATGATTGTGAAGACAGATAAAGGTTTCGAAGAGCGTTACACTAAAGCATTCGAGCCATTTTTACAGAAAAAACAGTAAAAGGAGGAAAGCAGAATGTTGAATGTTTTTCTTGCAGCCTTTGCCTTATTTTTGTTGGCATTTCTAGGCATGTCCCTTGGTTATATTATCAAGCGTAAAAGTATCCAAGGCAGTTGTGGCGGTTTAAGTAGCATTGGGGTAGAGAAAGTTTGTGACTGTCCTGAACCTTGTGATGCGCGTAAAAAACGTATGGCTCGCGAAGAAGCGCGCAAAAAAATGCTAGAGAAAAACCGCATTTTGTAATTTCTACTCTGTTACGAATATCAACCCTAGTTGTTTTAATGAGCGGCTAGGGTTTTTTATTTTAAGGTTATCTTGATAAAAATAGCGATGTACTTCATTGGAAACTAAATTTTAAGTAATGGAGCTGAACATGATGTGGAAACTGGGTAGTGTAAAAACATGTGCCGCGAATTCCTATTGAAGCTGAGAGTTACTTTGCCATTATCTTTCTCATTGAGTTTGCATGCTAAGTAATCGATGCTGCTCCATATTTCTCCAGACTTTGTCGTGATTATTCCCATCCAATAACTCTGTTCGGTTGAAGAAAAAGTGAGTTCAGTGATATCACTCAATTTTTTTCCATTCATAAGGTTATAAAAGATAAAAATATTTTCATGTTCATTCGCATTATTTTTGAAAGAAATCTCTACTTTCTTTAAGTCTTCATTCCACAGATTCTCGATAGAGAGCAAACCTTTTGATATCGCCATGTTAAATTCCTTATAAATGAGAGTTTAGATGTATTTACTTATTTTGGCATCGATGATTTATTAAGTAATTAATATTGAATATCATTAACTATTAAAAAAGGAGGAAAAATAAAATAGAAAAATGTGTAGATAGGAAAGAAGAATAATAAAAATAAGCTACTTAAATTGAATGGAAGGTTATCCCTAAAGTAGCTTACGAATTAAAGATTAAGGATTATTTTTTGAAAGCTTTGGGCGAATCTACCATAACGGCATCAGCGCCAATTTCTTTAGCAAGTTGATAATCACTGTCGCTATTTACACCAAATACAATGATGTAAGCGCTGCCATTTTTTCTAAAGCAATCGATGGCTTCTTTATCCCATGAAAGTGTTGCTGGGGAGCGGGCTTCACCGAGGGTATACTTCTCGACAACTTCAACTTTACGATGCAGCTCGAAGCCATACCAGCGAGTCGCAGATTTATCATTATCCAGTGTACATTGATGGCTCATCACACTGCTTGCAAGCATGGAGCGAGTTTCATCACGGCTTTCAAATAATTGTAACTGAGCAGAAAGAGGCTTAAGAGCTTTTAAAAATACATCGTTAGTGGAATAAAAACGAACTTGGTTAAATGCGTTGGTTTTATTCAACAATGCTAAAATAGCTTGAGCTTGAACATTAGGATCTGCATCTGGGGATTTTAAGTCGATATAAAAAATCGTATCGGGGTATTTTTTTAAAACGTCTTCTAGTGTGGTAATCGTAGTTTGTGCAGTGGGTAATTGTTGATTATTTTTCTGATTAAATTTATATGCCGCATTTATCTGGCTTAATTGCTTGGCGGAATAATCAGAAACAGCGCCGCTTTTATCGGTTAATGCATTTAAATCACTTGGGCGATAAAGAACGAGTTGATTATCTTTGCTGAGCTGAACAGTTAACCAAATTGCATCAGCTTTATTGCTTTTGGCTTGTTCGATTGCATAAAGGGTATTTTCAGGGGCATCTGCGGTACCCGCGCGGTGTGCCACAATGTGTGGCGTTAATGCGAAAGCGGATTGGCTAACCAAAAGCAGTAAGCCTATCGCGGCGGATTTTTTGAACACTGACGTTGATATAATTTGCATTTGTATAATCCATAATAATAGAAAATTCAATGAGCTAACATGGGATTGACCGAAAGGTTGTTGTAATATGTTCCATCAGCTTTGTAAGTAATAAACCTATAAATTAGGAGTAACTTTTTACTTTTTCGGTCATTTACAGTATTTCAGTAATACATTTCAAACAGATGAATAAGTTGCATGGCTAATAAAACAACTGTATATTTATTCAGTGATTATTGGTTGGGGTGGCTATCATGCGTAAAATTATTCATATTGATATGGATTGCTTTTTTGCAGCGATAGAGATGCGTGATGACCCCAAATTACGCAATATTCCACTGGCTGTCGGGGGAAGTGCAGACCGACGTGGCGTATTGAGCACCGCAAATTATGAAGCGAGACGCTATGGTGTTCACAGCGCAATGTCGACGGCATTGGCGTTGAAATTATGCCCTCACCTGAAAGTTGTACCCGGACGTATGGCGGTCTATAAAGAAGTTTCCCATCATATTCGCCAAATATTTGCCCGTTTCACCGATCTTATTGAGCCGTTATCTTTGGACGAGGCGTATTTGGATGTGTCGGATTGCCAGCAGCTCCACGGCTCGGCTACACTTATTGCGGAGGCTATCCGCCAGCAAATTTTTGACGAACTGCAACTCACTGCTTCTGCGGGAATTGCTCCGATTAAATTCCTCGCCAAAATTGCATCTGATATGAATAAACCCAATGGGCAATTTGTGATCACTCCACAAGAATTGCCAGCGTTTGTCGCTACACTGCCATTAAAAAAGATCCCCGGCGTTGGAAAAGTAACAGCGCAAAAACTTGCGGACATGGGGTTATTAACCTGTGCGGATGTTCAGCGCTATGACATGTTGGCATTGGTAAAGAGCATGGGTAAATTTGGACAATCGTTGTGGGAGCGCTGTCATGGCATTGATGAGCGGGCGGTGAATCCTGAACGTTTACGTAAATCTGTTGGGGTAGAGCGCACCCTCGCCAAAGATATTCATCAGTGGGAAGAGTGTTTGCCTTTACTCGATACCTTATATGATGAACTGCATTTTCGCTTAGAGAAAGTGAAGCCAGATCTGCGAATTGCTCGCCAAGGCGTGAAATTAAAATTTGATGATTTTCAGCAAACTACGCAAGAGCATGTTTACCCCATTATTGATAAACAGGATCTCATTCAGTTAGCAAAACAGGCTTGGGAAAATCGACGAGCAGGGCGAGGCGTCAGGTTAGTTGGCTTGCATGTGACATTGCAAAATCCACAAATCGAAAGGCAACTTTCACTACTTTTATAGAATATATAAATAAAAATAGGGTCATAAACTATCATTTATGACCCTGATATAGATAGCTTAAAGTCGACTTAGTTTTTCACTGGGATAGCTTTTAAGATAGCAGTTAACAGTGTCCAGTATTGACCTACGCTCTCAATGTGAACGCGCTCATCTGGTGAGTGTGCACCACGGATGGTTGGTCCAATAGAGACCATATCCATTAATGGATAAGGCTTTTTGAACAGACCACACTCAAGACCTGCATGGATAACCATGATATTAGGGATTTTACCAAACAGTTTTTGGTAAGTGTCGCTAACAATATGCATGACTGGTGAGTCTGCATCTGGTTGCCAACCTGGGTATCCACCTTCTGCACGGTGCTGAGCTTTCGCCAGTTTTGTCAGTGATGTCAGCATATTAACGACGTAATTTTTACCTGAGTCGATCAGTGAACGGATTAAGAAGATCACTTCCGCTTTGTCTTCAGTCATTTTCACAACGCCTTCGTTCAGCGAAGTTTCAACAACTCCTTTCACAACATCACTCATACGGATAACACCGCTTGGCGCAGAGTTTAGGAAGAAAACTAAACGTTGTTGGCAATCATCAGTCAGTGCTTTTAAGTCACTCGTCGTTTCATCTAACAGTAAAACTAAGTTAGGTTCTACAGCGGCTAATTCATTTTGCAGAATACCTTCATAGCGCGTTCTTAGTGCAGTTAATTCAGCCACTTTATCAGCAGGTACCGCAATGATTGCATGGCCTTCGCGTGGAATTGCGTTACGCAGTGTGCCACCAGTGAATTCCAGCAGTTTTAAGCTTAAGTCTTCAGCATGACCCGCTAAGAAACGGGCTAACAGTTTATTTGCATTGCCTAAACCTAAGTGAATATCCCCACCAGAGTGGCCGCCTTTAAGGCCTTTTAAGGTCATAGTGAAGGTTTTATAACCTTGCGGTAATGCTTCACGGGTTAAATCAAATGTGGCAGTAAAATCAACGCCGCCAGCGCAACCCATATAAATTTCGCCTTCTTCTTCTGAATCGGTGTTGATCAGAATATCAGCTTGTAACCAATTTGGTTGTAAACCAAAAGCGCCGTCCATGCCCGTTTCTTCGGTCATGGTCAGTAATACTTCCAGTGGACCGTGTTCAACGCTGTCATCCGCTAATACTGCTAATGCGGATGCCATTCCAATGCCGTTATCTGCGCCTAATGTTGTGCCTTCTGCAGTGACCCATTCGCCATTAATATAAGGGCGGATAGGATCTTTAGTGAAATCGTGCTCTGTATCGTTATTTTTTTGCGGCACCATGTCTAAGTGAGCTTGCAGTACAACAGGTTTACGGTTTTCGTAGCCTTTAGTCGCCGGTTTACGGATTAAGATATTACCAACTTGGTCACGCTCAACGTGAAATCCTTTCCCTTTAGACCATTCCATTATATGGGCGGCTAAAGCTTCTTCATGTTTTGATGGGTGAGGGATGGAGCAGATTTTAGCGAAAATATCCCACAGTGGTTGTGGTTTTAGCGTTGATAATTGTGACACGTTCTTCTCCTTGGTGCTTTGATCGTAATCTTCCCGTCATATTTCAAGCTGGGGATTGGCTGACACCCAAAACAATCGACTGACGGCGTTCACCACTTAATTCTGGATTAAGCTTAAGTGTAATAACTCAAGTGTTAAGCGGTTTTATGTATTGATTCAGCATAACACTTTCTATCGAATAATGGAGAGCGTTAATAAGAATAATTCATTTAGTAGGATGGTTTCACTGGTTTTTTCTGCGTCAAATCACTATAATCTCGCGCAACCTTTTTTCCGCAAGACACATTTCTGTTTTACTCACCGTCGGGACCCGAATTTTATGAGCGAAAAATATGTCGTAACGTGGGATATGTTGCAAATACATGCCCGTAAACTCGCACAACGTTTATTACCAGCAAAACAATGGACTGGTATCATCGCAGTTAGCCGTGGTGGTTTAGTCCCAGGCGCACTGTTAGCGCGTGAGCTGGGTATTCGTCATGTTGATACCGTTTGTATCTCTAGCTATGACCATAACAACCAACGCGAAATGCAAGTCATTAAACGCGCAGAAGGTGATGGTGAAGGCTTTATCGTGATTGATGATTTAGTGGATACTGGCGGCACAGCGAAAGCCATCCGCGACATGTATCCAAAAGCACACTTCGTGACTATCTTTGCAAAACCAGCTGGTCGCCCATTAGTGGATGACTATGTGGTTGATATCCCTCAAAACACTTGGATTGAACAGCCTTGGGATATGGGCGTTGTGTTTATCGATCCTTTGTGTGAACAAGATAAGTAGTCTGAACTAAATAATTTAAATCTGTTTAGCTGTGATAGGTTACGGTTGTTTGATAAAAACAACACATTATTACCTAAGCGATTTGAGCTAAACACGATATGATAGAGGGGAGTGCAAAATGCACTCCCTTTTTGTTTATGTGACAGATTTAATAGGTAAAAGTAGGGAACCCACATGACTCAGCAAAATTTATCCGAAAAACTTTTTAAACCTCGCGTTAGACAAGTTGAAACATCAACGTTGGTTTCTTATTCCTCCCATACCCTGTCCCAATTAGAGAACCACAGTGTAATAAGTGGCTCTTCCCATAATCATTGGTATCGTACTATTAACCGTTTAATGTGGATTTGGCGTGGTATTGATGCGATTGAAATTGAAGAAGTTTTAAGCCGCATAGCTATTTCAGATGCTAAACGTAGCCGTGAAGAATGGCTTGATACTGTCATTGGTAATCGTCGCGGTAATTGGTGCTTTGAATGGTCCCATCAAGCCATGCACTGGCAGCAAAAAGCTTTAGAATTTGAAAAAGGTCAGGAGGCGTGTGACGCATGGTTACGTGCTGCTAACTTATACAGTATTGCGGCATACCCGTTTATTAAAGGGGATGAGCTGGCGGATCAAGCGATTGTGTTAGCTTGTAAAGCTTATGATAGCGCAGCAAAATTCTCACAGTATCAATTGAAAAAAATCCCATTTAAAGTTGATGGTGGCAAAGAAGTCTGTGGCTTTTTACATATTCCATCAAATGTCCAAGGTCCTTATCCAACGGTGATGGTCTGTGGCATGCTTGATAGCCTACAGACAGATTACAGCCGCTACTTTCGAGAATATTTAGGGCCTCGCGGTATTGCGATGTTAACCTTGGATATGCCATCCATCGGTTATTCCGGAAAATACAGCCTTTCGCAAGAAACCAGCACATTGCATGAACAGATAGTTCGTCAACTCGACACGATCCCATGGATTGACCACACACGATTTGCAATCACAGGGATCCGTTTTGGTGCAAACATCGCCGTTCGTTTAGCGTATATGTGCCCGGATAAAATCAAAGCCGTTGCGGTGATTGGCCCTATCGTTCATAGCCTATTACATGAAGAAAAATATCAGAAAGATATCCCCCGTATGGTGTTAGATGTTTTTGCTAGCCGCTTAGGGGTTTATCAAGTTGATGGTCAATCGTTACGACATGAACTTAGCTGTTATTCATTGCGTAATCAAGGTCTGTTGGGACGCCGTAACCAAGTTCCGATGATGTCAGTGTGTTTTAAAAATGATCCCTACAGTCCGAAAGCTGATTCAGATTTAATAGCGCGTTCATCTATGGATAGTCATTTATTAATGTTGCCAAGTAGCCCTATTTTAGAGGCTTTCGAGCGTTCAATGTCAGATACAACCAAATGGTTAGAAAGTAAAATATTATAATTTTATTGAATAGCTTGCTTATTTTTTAACATTTGCTAAAAAGGGATCTTCCCAAGAAGGAGATCCTTAATATGGCGTTACCGACTGATTACACAAATGGAAAGTTTTTAAAGAAATTTGCTGCGATAGGGCCTTATTTACGTGAGCAACAATCTATCAAAAACTGCTACTTTTTTGATAGCTTGGTTGTCTGTGTTAATGCGAATATCGTGCCTGAAAAACGTGAGTTTTGGGGATGGTGGTTAGAATTATCCTCCACGGATGAAGGGTTCCAATTTGCTTACAAGTTAGGGATCTACAACAATCAGGGAAATTGGCAAGCAAAAGCCTTGAAGGATGCAGCAACCACGGATGCCGTCGAAAAGAACCTGCATGCTTTTCATCAACGCCTTTCTCAGCAATTATCCGATCTAGAATTAAGCTTGTTCCCCTCACCCTTAATGACAGAATTAAAGCTGGAATTAAGCGCATAAAATTGTTTTAAACCAACTTTTGTTTAATTTTGCGTTATGCCTGTTGGCATAACGCGCATCTCCTGATAAAACTGATACCCACTTTGTATTTATTAATCCTAATGGCAGAAAAATGATGAAAAATAGCCAAACACTCGTGGTCAAACTTGGCACAAGTGTCTTAACAGGGGGCTCACGTCGTTTAAATCAAGCTCACATCGTTGAGTTGGTTCGACAATGTGCGCAGCAATATGAAAAAGGTCACCGGATTATTATTGTCACATCTGGCGCAATTGCCGCAGGACGTGAACATCTCAATTACCCCGAACTGCCTGCCACCATTGCATCTAAACAGCTGCTGGCGGCGGTCGGTCAAAGTCGCTTAATCCAATTATGGGAAAGACTTTTTTCCATCTACGGTATTCACATTGGTCAAATGCTATTAACGCGAGCGGATCTTGAAGATCGAGAACGTTTTTTAAATGCGCGAGACACACTGCAAGCGCTGTTAGACAACGGTATTATTCCGGTGATTAACGAAAATGATGCGGTGGCGACAGCAGAAATCAAAGTCGGGGATAATGATAACTTATCCGCACTTGCTGCCATCCTTGGTGATGCAGATAAATTACTGTTATTAACCGATATTGAAGGCCTATACGATGCGGATCCACGCAGTAATCCGAACGCAAAATTAATCCCTGAAGTTCACGGTATTAATGATGATTTACGCCGTATGGCAGGGGATAGCGTAACGGGCTTAGGTACTGGTGGAATGGCAACAAAATTACAGGCGGCTGATGTTGCTGGCCGTGCTGGGATTGATGTGTTCATTGCAGCTGGCAATAAACCAGATGTGATCAATTCAGTGATTGAAAATATCCCTGTGGGAACCCGTTTTTACGGGCAGAAAAACCCAATGGAAAACCGTAAACGCTGGATTTTTGGCGCGCCAGCGGCGGGAGATGTTTATATTGATGATGGCGCGCAACTGGCTATCACCGAAAAAGGCAGCTCGTTATTGCCAAAAGGTATTAAGAAAATTGAAGGGGATTTCTCCCGTGGCGCAGTGATCCGTATTCGCAATATGGCAGGTAAAGATTTGGCGCATGGCGTGAGCCACTATAATAGTGATGCGCTCAGAATGATTGCCGGTCATCATTCCCAAGATATTGGTAAAATCCTTGGCTATGAACATGGCTCAGTAGCCGTTCATCGCGACGATATGATAGTGAGTTAATTATGTTAGAACAAATGGGTAAAGCGGCGCGCGAAGCGTCATGGCAGTTGGCTCAATTCAATACCAAACAAAAAAATAGTGCGCTTGAGCAAATTGCTTCTCTCTTAGAGCAAAAGAGCGCCAGTATTTTAGCGGCTAACCAGCTGGATATGGCTCAAGCAGAGCAAAGTGGTATGAGCGAAGCATTACAAGACCGTTTATTACTGACCCAAGCGCGCTTAAAAAGCATCGCGGATGACGTTAGAAAAGTTTGCCAATTGGCTGATCCGGTAGGACAAGTTCTTGATGGTAGCGAATTAGATAGCGGGTTGAATCTACAACGTCGTCGTGTTCCGTTAGGGGTTATTGGGGTTATCTATGAAGCTCGCCCTAATGTCACTGTAGATGTCGCTTCTTTATGTTTAAAAACGGGAAATGCGGTCATTCTGCGTGGCGGAAAAGAGACGCATAATACTAACCTTGCTGTGGTAGAGGTTATTCAGCAAGCGCTGAAAAATAGCGGATTACCAACCAATGCGGTACAAGCAATCAATAATCCAGATCGCGAATTAGTGACTCAATTATTAAAATTGGATCGCTATGTGGATATGCTGATCCCTCGCGGCGGCGCGGGTTTGCATAAATTATGTCGTGAGCAATCTACGATCCCAGTGATCACTGGCGGAATTGGTGTCTGCCATACTTTTGTCGATGATTCAGTGGATTTTGATAAGGCTCTGAGTGTCATTACGAATGCTAAAGTCCAGCGCCCAAGTGCATGTAATTCATTGGAAACACTGTTAGTTCATGAAGATATTGCGGAGAGTTTCTTACCGCGTTTGAGTGAAAAAATGGCTCATCAGCAAGTGACATTACATGCCAGCGAAAAAGCTATGGCGTTCTTGAAAGATGGTGCGGCGAAAGTGGTTCCTGTTCAAGCGGAAAACTTAGTTGATGAATGGTTATCTTTGGACTTGAACGTTGAGATTGTTTCAGGAATTGATGCAGCTATCGAACATATTCGCCATTATGGTACCGCGCACTCTGATGCCATCTTAACGGAGTCAATTCGCCAAGCGGATTACTTTGTGCAGCGTGTGGATTCGGCTGCGGTATATGTTAATGCCAGTACCCGTTTTACCGATGGTGGGCAGTTTGGATTAGGTGCTGAAGTGGCAGTGAGCACCCAAAAGCTCCATTCTCGTGGACCGATGGGGTTAGATGCTCTGACCACCTATAAATGGATTGGTTATGGTGACTTTTTAAGTCGCCCATAATTTAATCATAATAATATTGAGCCGCACTGAGTTGTGGCTTAAATTGCAGACAAAGAGGGAGAAAAGCGTGGTTTTCTCTCTTTGTGTTATCAGACGAAAATCAATAAATTGATTTTCGTGGTTTATTTTTACAACCATAAAGCACCATTTCCAAACCAGATAGGTTTTAAAATGGTTCGAGCCACACTGCGTGTGGCTTTATTTTTTTAGACTATTTTCGCCATTTTGGCTAACCGGCTAGAAGCATGTGCATGGCAAATTTATGATAGCAATCATGATGATGGGATGAATATAGATGTTCTACATTATTGGACCTAGAGGCTCAGGAAAAACGACGATTGGTAAAAAACTCGCAGAAAAAACGGGTTACCAGTTTATTGACACCGACAAACTTATTTTTGAACATGCGGGAATGAGCATCGCTGATATTGTCCAGCAACAAGGCTGGGACTATTTTCGTCAGCTTGAAAGCCAAATTCTTGCATCAATCGAACCACAAAAAGCCATTGTTTCAACAGGAGGGGGAATTATATTAGCCCCTGAAAATCAGAAAGTTATGCGAGATAATGGGACGGTAATTTATTTACGATCCACTGCTGAAACTCTCGCACAGCGGCTGGCGGCCGAGCCTCAAGCAGAGCAGCGGCCGAGCTTAACAGGAAAATCTCTGATAGAAGAAATTGCAGAGGTAATGGAGCAGCGTGATCCTATCTATTTATCGACTGCGCACCACGTTATTGATGCCAATCAATCCATTGATGCTATCATTAACCAGATCGCAAATTTAAGATAAATATTAGGTATACCAGTGCCTTTAGGAATAAACCTCTTAATGAGGTGCATTGGTAACGAGATAATTATTGTGGTATCTAATTGTTAATCAATAGATAAAATTATCACCATAAGAAAGGGAATCATTATGTTGGCAAAGATAATAAAAAAAGTACTGAAATTTTTGTTTCGTGTCGAAGTCATTGGCAATCCAAATGAGTTCAATCAAGACAAATGTATCATTACGCCAAACCATGTCTCTTTTCTTGATGGTGTGTTGATTGCGTTATTCTTACCAGTAAAACCGGTATTTGCCATGTACAGCACAGTGGCAACGCCTAAAATGATCAAGCGTCTTAAGCCTTATGCCGATGTTGTTGCATTAGATCCAAAGAACCCATTAGGCCTCAGGCACCTTGTTCGTGAAGTGGACAAAGGTCGCCCCGTTGTTATTTTTCCAGAAGGTCGCATTTCTGTTCATGGCTCTTTAATGAAAATCTATGAAGGCGCTGCTTTCGTCGCTGCCAAATCAGGGGCAAAAATTGTTCCTATTCGTATTGATGGTGCTGAGCGAAGTTACTTTGGGCGCCTAAAAGGGGTTATTCCGTTAAAGTGGTTCCCAAAAATCAAGTTACATATCCTACCTGCTGAGGCCATTCCTATGCCGGATGCGCCTCGTGCTATTGAACGCCGCGCATTAGCAGGTGAACACCTTTACCAAATCATGAAAGCGGCACGTATGGCAAGCCGCCCGCAAATGACGTTAGTCGAAGCCTTTATTGATAGTATTGAGCGTTACGGGCGTCGTTCTCGTTGCATTGAAGATATCGCTTTTAAAGAAGATAACTATCAAGGGTTGCTGAAAAAATCTCTTGGTGTTGGGCGAATTATCGAACGCTATACCCATGAAAATGAACGTGTAGGGTTATTGCTACCCAATGCGACAGTGACAGCGGCTGCAATTTTTGGTTGTTTAATGCGTGGGCGAGTGCCTGCGATGCTGAACTACACTGCAGGGAGTCATGGGATCAGTAATGCACTGAAAGCGTCGACGGCGAAAGTGGTTTTCACCTCAAGACAATTTTTGGAAAAAGGGAAACTCACTCATATTCCTGAGCAAGTGCCTGAAGCCACTTGGATTTATCTTGAGGATTTAAAAGACACAGTCACCTTGCAAGATAAGTGGTGGATTGTTAAGCATTTATTCTCACCGCGTAACGCTATTATTCCTCGTAACGTGGATGATGAAGCCATTGTGTTATTCACCTCCGGCTCAGAAGGAACACCTAAAGGTGTAGTACATAGCCATCGTAGCTTAATGGCGAACGTTGAACAGATCAAAACCATTGCTGATTTTACGCCGCGTGACCGTTTTATGTCATCACTGCCGCTATTCCACGCATTTGGATTAACGGTTGGGTTATTTATTCCGCTGTTTTCGGGTAGCCGTGTTTTCCTATACCCAAGCCCACTACATTACCGAATTATTCCTGAGTTAGTGTATGACCGAAATTGTACTGTTCTGTTTGGAACCTCAACGTTCTTAGGTAATTACGCACGTTTTGCCCACCCTTATGATTTTGCAAGAGTACGCTATGTTGTGGCTGGCGCAGAAAAACTGTCGGATAAAACCAAGAAAATTTGGTACGAAAAATTTGGTATTCGTATTCTTGAAGGCTATGGGGTGACTGAGTGTGCGCCAATTGTTTCTATTAATGTACCTATGGCGGCGAAAGAAGGTTCTGTAGGGCAAATTTTACCCAGTATGGAAGCCCGTATTATCCCATTACCGGGTATTGAACATGGTGGGAAACTTCAGCTGAAAGGCCCGAATATTATGAAGGGCTATTTACGTGTAGAAGCGCCTGGCGTGTTAGAAGAGCCAAAAGCGGAGAATGCTCAGGGCGAGTTAGAGCCTGGCTGGTATGATACAGGGGATATTGTTGAGTTAGACAATAAAAACTTCTGTACCATTAAAGGACGAGTAAAGCGCTTTGCTAAACTCGCTGGCGAAATGGTTTCTCTTGAAAGTATTGAGCAAATGGTGGCTGAGATATCTCCAAGTTGCGACCACGGTGTTGTGACTAAGCCCGACAGTAGCAAAGGAGAAGCATTGGTGTTATTTACCACGGATAAGGATCTTGACCGTGGTGCATTATCTGCCGCCGCGAAAGGTAAAGGTTTAACAGAATTAGCAGTTCCACGGGATATCCGCTGGGTTAAAGCCTTACCTGTATTAGGTAGCGGAAAAACGGATTTCGTGACATTAAAACAGATGGCGTTAACAGGGGAATAATATGCAGGAGAGCACACCAAACACGCCACTGTTGAGTACAGGGATGAAGGCCGTTCTGGCATCTCAGTTTCTTTCTGCATTTGCTGATAACGCGTTATTATTTGCGATATTAGCGCAGCTAAAAGCTGAGTTTTATCCAGAATGGAGTCATCCAATTCTACAAATGGTGTTTGTCTTCACTTATATTGTACTGGCGCCATTTGTGGGGCAAATTGCGGATAGATTCTCTAAAGGCCGCGTGATGCTGTTTTCCAATATATTTAAATTTGTTGGAGCATTGGGGATCTGCTTAGGGGTTAATCCATTCCTATGCTATGGGTTAGTCGGTGTGGGCGCTGCGGCGTATTCCCCGGCCAAATACGGTATTTTGGGTGAGCTTACTGGTGGCGATAATTTAGTCAAAGCTAACGGTTTAATGGAAGCCTCAACGATCGCAGCGATTTTAGTGGGTTCTGTGGTAGGCGGTATGCTTTCTGACATTAACCTATTACTGGCATTAGGAACCTGCTCTTTACTGTATGCGTTAGCGATTATTGTTAACTTCTTTATTCCACATTTAGCGGCAGCAAGACCAGGAACGGGATGGAATTTCAAACTGTTGCTGACAGATTTTTTCTCCGCCTGTCGTATTTTATGGGCTAATCAAGAAAGCCGCTTTTCCCTTGTGGGTACCAGCATGTTCTGGGGCGCTGGGGTGACATTGCGTTTCTTACTGGTAGCATGGGTACCTGTAGCTCTCGGCTTGCAAGATAATACAACCCCGACCATTTTGAATGCGATGGTTGCAGTCGGTATTGTGGTAGGGGCAGGGTTAGCGGCGAAATTTATCACCTTAAAAACGGTCTATCGCTGTATTCCTGCTGGGGTCGTGATTGGGGTTATGGTGGTTTTCCTTTCACTGCAAACCAATATTATTCCTTCATATTTTATTTTGATGGTATTAGGGATTTTCGGGGGGCTATTCGTGGTTCCTCTGAATGCTTTACTCCAAGAGAAAGGTAAAGAAACGGTCGGAGCAGGTAATGCTATCGCAGTACAAAATCTCGGTGAAAATAGTGCGATGCTATTAATGCTAGGGTTATATTCTCTGGCGATAAAGGTCGGATTCTCAGTCGTGAGTGTGGGTGTCGGTTTTGGTGTAGTGTTTGCGATCGCGATTGCAGGGTTGTGGATTTGGGATCGCGCTCGTAAAAAAACAGCATAATGGTGAATAGCCAAATGATAAATGAGAAGCAACTCGAGACATTAAGTATTCAGTTAGGACAGCGTTTACTGCAACTTGATAAAACAGTGACGGCGGCAGAATCCTGTACTGGTGGATGGATTGCCAAAGTGTTGACGGATATCTCTGGTAGCTCAGCTTACTTTAACCGTGGGTTTGTGACTTACAGTAATGAAGCCAAACATCAAATGATTGGGGTAACGAACGACTCATTAACGCGCTTTGGTGCAGTGAGCCAGCAAGTTGTTCAGGAAATGGCACTTGGTGCATTAAATGAAGCTCAGGCAGACTTTGCGATATCAGTCAGTGGAATTGCCGGCCCGGGTGGCGGAAGCAAAGACAAACCAGTCGGGACAGTTTGGTTTGGTTTTGCATTAAAGCAGGTAAATGGCACTGTGGATGTTGTGACTCGTCATCAGAGATTCGAAGGTGATAGGTATCAAGTTCGTTTGCAATCAACAGGTTATTCGCTGGAAACACTTTTACAGTTAATCTCTGAAAAATTTTCTTGATACTGTATGATTATACAGTATACTTAGTTCCATCAAATCGAATTCAATCGTTTTATTCGCAATGGTTGTCACCATTGCCTTAGGGAGTAAACATGGCTATTGATGAAAACAAACAAAAAGCACTTGCTGCGGCATTAGGTCAAATCGAAAAGCAATTCGGTAAAGGTTCTATTATGCGTCTTGGTGAAGACCGCACAATGGATGTTGAAACCATTTCAACAGGCTCTTTATCTCTTGATGTTGCTTTAGGTGCGGGTGGTTTGCCATTAGGGCGTATTGTTGAAATCTACGGTCCTGAATCTTCAGGTAAAACGACATTAACTCTGCAAGTTATTGCTGCAGCACAACGTAGTGGTAAAACTTGTGCATTTATTGATGCTGAGCACGCGCTTGACCCTATCTACGCAAAAAAATTAGGCGTTGATATTGATAACCTGCTGTGTTCCCAACCAGATACGGGTGAGCAAGCGTTAGAGATCTGTGATGCATTAACTCGCTCTGGTGCGGTAGACGTTATCATCGTTGACTCCGTTGCAGCATTAACACCAAAAGCTGAAATTGAAGGCGAAATCGGTGATTCTCATATGGGTCTTGCGGCGCGTATGATGAGCCAAGCAATGCGTAAATTAGCGGGTAACCTGAAAAACTCAAATACCTTGCTAATTTTCATCAACCAGATCCGTATGAAGATTGGTGTGATGTTTGGTAACCCAGAAACCACGACAGGTGGTAACGCGCTGAAATTCTACGCTTCTGTCCGTTTAGATATCCGCCGTATTGGTGCTGTGAAAAACGGCGAAGAAATTGTTGGTAGCGAAACTCGCGTTAAAGTGGTGAAAAACAAAGTTGCAGCGCCATTTAAACAAGCTGAATTTCAAATCCTTTATGGTGAAGGTATCAATACCTTCGGTGAGCTGATTGACTTAGGTGTTAAACATAAGCTAATTGAAAAAGCAGGCGCTTGGTACAGCTATAACGGCGATAAAATTGGTCAAGGTAAAGCGAACTCGACAACTTACCTGAAAGAACATCCTGAAGTTGCACAGGAAATTGATAAAAAGCTGCGTGATTTATTATTAAATCACACTGGTGAATTTAATAGTGCAGCGACTGATTTCATCAGTGATTCTGATGAAGAAGAAGTTCCTGAAGAATTTTAATTCAACGCTAACTTTTTGAAATAAAATGATATCAAAAGCGCCGATCTTAATTGATTGGCGCTTTTTTGCTTCTACCTATCACAATAATAGTTTATTGAACAGTTTTTCTGTGGAAAAATACCCTAGCCAGAGGTATAAACATACTTTCAGAAAATATTCAGACGCTTTACAATGAAAGCCACGAATGGATGTATCTATATTTTACTTCTATACAAAGAGACTTTATCTTATCAGTCACTTTTTAATCGGAGAGTTGATTAGAGGTGATGTTACATTCCATCTCAACAATTCGTAATTCTGTTTCCAGCTTGATATCGGGATAAATATGAGTAAAAGCACCGCTGAGATCCGTCAAGCGTTTCTCGACTTTTTCCATACGAAAGGTCATCAGGTGGTAGCCAGCAGTTCGCTAGTGCCAAATAATGACCCTACACTATTGTTCACTAACGCAGGGATGAACCAGTTCAAAGATGTATTTCTTGGACTGGATAAACGAGCATATTCCCGAGCGACAACCGCACAACGTTGTGTACGTGCAGGTGGTAAACATAACGACTTAGAAAACGTGGGCTATACCGCTCGCCACCACACATTCTTTGAAATGTTAGGTAACTTTAGCTTCGGTGATTACTTTAAACACGATGCTATTCGCTTTGCATGGGAACTTTTAACCAGCGAACAGTGGTTTAACCTGCCAAAAGAAAGGCTGTGGGTGACTGTATACGCGACTGACGATGAAGCTTACGATATTTGGAACAAAGAAATTGGTGTTCCTGTCGAGCGTATTATTCGTATTGGTGATAATAAAGGTGCTCCTTACGCGTCTGATAACTTCTGGCAGATGGGTGACACAGGGCCTTGCGGACCTTGTACCGAAATTTTCTTTGACCACGGCGATCATATCTGGGGTGGTCCTCCAGGAAGCCCAGAAGAAGACGGCGACCGCTATATTGAAATCTGGAACCTCGTCTTTATGCAGTTCAACCGTCAATCTGACGGTACCATGGAACCATTGCCAAAACCTTCTGTAGATACAGGTATGGGGCTGGAACGTATTTCTGCGGTTCTGCAACACGTGAATTCTAACTATGAAATCGATATTTTCCGCGAACTGATAGCAGCAGCAGCAGAAGCGACAGGTGCAACTGATTTGTCCAACAAATCTTTGCGCGTCATTGCTGACCATATTCGTTCATGTGCGTTCTTGGTTAGTGATGGTGTTATTCCATCAAATGAAGGTCGTGGTTACGTTTTACGTCGTATTATTCGCCGTGCGGTACGTCATGGTTACATGCTGGGTGCGAAAGAAACGTTCTTCTATAAATTAGTTTCTACTCTAATTAAAGTGATGGGGCCCGCAGCGGAAGAGCTACAGCGCCAACAAGCTTTAGTTGAGAAAGTCTTAAAAACTGAAGAAGAACAGTTTGCACGTACTCTAGAACGCGGTCTGCAATTATTAGATGAAGAGCTGGCATCATTGAAAGGCGATACGCTAGATGGTGAAACGGCATTCCGCCTCTATGATACTTATGGATTCCCGTTAGATTTAACAGCTGACGTTTGCCGTGAGCGCAATCTCAAAGTAGATGAAGAAGGCTTTGAGCGTGCAATGGAAGATCAGCGTCGTCGTGCGAGAGAATCAAGCGGCTTCGGTGCAGACTATAATGCCCTGATCAAAGTTGACAAACACAGTGAATTCTCAGGCTATCAGCATGATGAACAGCAAGCGACTATCACTGCATTATATAAAGATGGTCAACCGGTTGATTCCCTGCAAGCGGGGGATGAAGGTTTAGTCATCCTCGATAAAACTGCATTCTACGCAGAATCAGGCGGTCAAGTTGGTGATACTGGTGTTCTCAAAAATGACAGTGCTAGCTTTACTGTTACAGATACCCAAAAATATGGTCAAGCAATTGGTCATGTGGGTAAAGTTGAATCGGGCTCATTAGTTGTTAACCATCGAATTGCAGCTATAGTCAATAGTGAAAGACGTAATGCTATTCGTCTAAACCACTCGGCGACTCACTTATTACATGCAGCATTACGCCAAGTTTTAGGCGAGCACGTTTCTCAAAAAGGCTCGTTGGTGAATGATAAATATCTCCGTTTTGACTTCTCTCATTTTGAAGCGATGACACAACAGCAACTGCGTCAAGTGGAAGATATTGTCAACGCGCAGATCCGTCAAAACTCAGAAATTGAAACTGAGTTGATGGATTTAGAGGGTGCTAAAGCGAAAGGGGCTATGGCATTATTCGGTGAAAAATATGAAGAGCGCGTACGTGTTCTGAGTATGGGGGATTTCTCCATCGAATTATGTGGTGGTACACATGCTAGCCGCACAGGAGATATTGGCCTATTCAGTATCTTAAATGAGTCTGGTACCGCTGCTGGGGTTCGTCGCATCGAAGCGACAACTGGCGCAGCTGCGATGGAACATTTACATGCCCAGTCAGAACAACTTTCTGCGATTGCTCACCTGTTAAAAGGTGACGTAAATAGCCTCGTAGAGAAAGTTAAAGCTGCATTAGATAAATCACGAAATCTTGAAAAAGAGATTTTGCAATTAAAAGATCAGCAAGCCTCTCAAGAAAGTGCTTCACTAGGCAGTAAAGCGAAAGATATTAAAGGTATCAAACTATTAGTTAGTCAATTAACCGATACAGATCCTAAACTATTGAGAACAATGGTCGATGATCTAAAAAATCAACTGAAATCGGCGATTATCGTGCTTTCAACCACAAGTGGTGATAAAGTCAGTATAATTGTTGGTGTGACTAATGATTTGACTGCTAAAATTAAAGCAGGTGATTTGGTATCCTATGTTGCAGGGCAAGTAGGCGGTAAAGGTGGCGGTCGACCAGACATGGCGATGGCTGGAGGTACTGACGTAAGCGCATTACCAACAGCGATGGAAAGTGTTGAACAATGGGTTGATTCTAAACTGTAATTGCTGTGAAGTTACCCCATTTTAGTGGGGTAACTTTAATCTGTTGCAGCATTGTTAATATGTTGCCGGTAGTGTTATATTTTGCTTGTAAATAATTAGAATTATTGCCTTGACGGCATCAATGCTTTAGGTGAATGTCATTGCTTTACGTTTTCACGGTGTGTGATGGACAATAGCGGGGAATACCTAGAGACCCGACTCTTTTAATATTTCAAGGAGCAAAGAATGCTTATTCTGACTCGTCGAGTTGGTGAAACACTCATGATAGGCGATGAGGTAACAGTGACCGTATTGGGCGTAAAAGGCAACCAAGTACGTATTGGTGTTAATGCCCCAAAAGAAGTTTCTGTTCACCGTGAAGAAATTTATCAACGGATCCAGGCCGAAAAGACTCAACCAGACAATCAATAATAATAAATAAGCGTCCAGTGAGTTATCACACAGCAATAATGGGCGCTTGTCTTTCTCTTTTTTATCTTTAGTGGCTCCCTAATTTTTCTATTCTTTAATTGGCTTAACACATTATGTTGGTGTTGAGCGCTATCTCTTTGAATGAATCCACCTTTCTTTCTGTGTTGTTTTTATACTGCGAAGCTACGCGCTATCAACTTTCTCTATTTTTTTCTGAATTTTTTATAATGAGGGCGAAGATAATAAAGGGGCAAAAAAGCACGGAAACATCGCTTTTTCGGTGTTAAACTAATCATCTTGCTTGTGAAATGTGCAAACGATCGTTGGAATGCAAAAAGTTTGGAAAAATTGTTTGACTTCTAAGTCTAGGAAAGTAATATGTGCGCCACACAGAGACGAGATGTTTAAACAAAAACAAATCGCATGTGACTAAAATATGGTGAGGTGGCCGAGAGGCTGAAGGCGCTCCCCTGCTAAGGGAGTATGCGGTCAAAAGCTGCATCGAGGGTTCGAATCCCTCCCTCACCGCCATTTTAGGCTCTGCATCCGTAGCTCAGCTGGATAGAGTACTCGGCTACGAACCGAGCGGTCGGAGGTTCGAATCCTCCCGGATGCACCATTTTTACCTTATGAGTAATGCTGATAGGGTGATGTTTTGGTTTATAGCGAACTAAAACAAAAGTAGTTTAGATTTCATATGGTCTTAAAGCTAATAAGATTTATAACCATAAATATTGAAGTAGATTTTGATTAAGCAGTATTGAGAGAGAAGTACGTATTGCACTAAAATGCATCCGTAGCTCAGCTGGATAGAGTACTCGGCTACGAACCGAGCGGTCGGAGGTTCGAATCCTCCCGGATGCACCATCTCTTAAACATTTCTGTCAGTATCAACAATTCTGTCATCAATTTAATAAATCCAAACTACAGCTGTAGTCATACAGCATCGATTGATAATCGACAAATTTTGCATCCGTAGCTCAGCTGGATAGAGTACTCGGCTACGAACCGAGCGGTCGGAGGTTCGAATCCTCCCGGATGCACCATCATTAAGAAACTCCTCAAATTGAGGAGTTTTTTTTTGCCTAAAAATCATTAACAATTTTATTCTCTCCTTTTTCTTTTTCTTTTTCTTTTTCTTTTTCCTGTTTTCTCTTTGGGTAAACCACACATCTAGACAGCGACAATTTATGTGATTTACGCTAAAGTAATCACCTTATTAAAATAAAACTAAATCACAGGCGGGAGGTCGATTTGATCCCGGACGTATCAAAAGCGCTCTCATGGTTAGAAGCGCACCCGGAAATTCTCAATGGCATTCAACGCGGTATTGAGCGTGAAACATTACGCGTGACACCCCAAGGCGCGTTAGCCGAGACATCACATCCAGATGAACTGGGGAAAGCACTCACCCATAAATGGATCACTACGGATTTTGCGGAATCCTTACTCGAATTTATTACACCTGTAGATAAAAGCATTAGCCACAACTTGGCTTTTTTGCGAGATCTGCATCGTTATACGGCACGTCATTTACACGATGAAAGAATGTGGCCGTTAAGTATGCCTTGTTTTATTGCAAGTGAAGATAAGATCACACTGGCGCAATACGGTAGCTCCAATGTGGGGCAGTTTAAAACACTGTATCGTGAAGGGTTAAAAAACCGCTATGGAGCATTAATGCAAACCATCGCGGGGGTGCACTATAACTTCTCATTCCCAATCGAGTTTTGGAAAGCGTGGGCAGGTGTTGAAGACGCAGAAAGCGGGAAGGAAAAAATTTCTGAAGGCTATTTACGTCTAATCAGAAACTACTATCGCTTTGGTTGGGTGATCCCATATTTATTTGGCGCATCTCCAGCTATCTGTGGCTCTTTCTTAAAAAACAGAGAGACCTCACTGAATTTTAATAAAACTGAGTGTGGTACTTATTATCTGCCTTATGCAACCTCATTGAGAATGAGTGATTTAGGTTACACTAATAAATCTCAGAGTGATTTAAATATTACGTTTAATCACCTTGACGAATATGTGGAAAATCTGAAGAAAGCTATTCATAAGCCTTCCGCTGAATTTGAAAAGCTGGGCGTGAAAAAAGATGGCAAATACGTTCAGTTGAACACCAATGTGCTACAGATCGAGAACGAGCTGTATGCACCAATTCGTCCGAAGCGTGTACCTCAAGGCAACGAATCACCTTCTGATGCATTATTACGTGGCGGTATCGAATATATTGAAGTTCGCTCCCTAGATATTAATCCATTTAGTCCGATTGGTGTTAATGAAACCCAAGCTCGCTTTGTGGATTTATTCCTCATCTGGTGTGTGCTTGCCGATGCCCCGGAAATGAATGTTCAAGAGTTGGATTGCTGTCGCAAAAACTGGAACCGCGTGATCCTTGAAGGTCGTAAGCCGGAGCAGGTCATTGGCTTTGGTTGTGGTAGCGAGCTTAAACCATTGGTTGAAGTGGGACAAACGCTGTTTAAAGATCTGATCCGTGTGGCTGAAGTCTTAGATACCTGCTGTGATGCCAAATACAAAGACGTGTGTCATCAGTTTGTCGCCATGTTTGAAGATCCAAATTTGACCTATTCAGCGTTGGTGATGGATGAAATGCTGGAAAAAGGTATTGGTGGTTATGGGTTAGAATTAGCTGAAAAATATTATCAGCAGTTAATTAATGAACCTTATGAAGTCATCACAGAAGAACAGTTTGAACAGGCACGTTTGGCTTCAATTGAGAAGCAGAAGCGAATGGAGCAAGGTCAGGCCGAAAACTTTGAAGAGTATCTTAAGACCCACGCAGGACGCTAAAAGAAAATGGCCACAACGAGGTGGCCAAATAAAAATCTTTTAAAGAATTAGGGATGATAACAATTTGTGCGTCTTTCATATATTAGGACTCTGCATTTTTGGATTAGTTTCATTTTTTTCAAAATTATTTTTTTTATTTTTATGGAGGTCATGAAATGCCGTTATTAGACAGTTTTACTGTGGATCATACGCGTATGGCTGCTCCTGCTGTTCGTGTAGCGAAAACGATGACAACGCCTCATGGAGACAATATCACCGTATTCGATTTACGCTTTACAGTTCCAAATAAAGAAGCAATGACAGAAAAAGGAACGCATACCCTAGAGCACCTTTTTGCTGGCTTTATGCGAGATCATCTTAATGGTAATGGTGTTGAAATCATCGACATTTCGCCAATGGGATGCCGTACAGGCTTCTATATGAGCTTAATTGGTCAACCGGATGAACAACGTGTTGCAAAAGCCTGGAAGGCTGCTATGCAGGATGTGCTACATGTGCAAGACCAAAATAAGATCCCAGAGCTTAATGTGTACCAATGTGGTACTTACATGATGCACTCTCTTGAAGAGGCTCAGCAAATTGCACGGAATGTGCTTGCGAAGGATATTCTCGTCAATAAAAACGATGAACTTGCATTGCCAGAAGAAAAGCTTGCCCAGCTTCACGTTTAATTGTTGAAAAAATAGACTGAAAAGCCTTAAAATCACTGTCAATTGATCAGGATTTTAAGGCTTTTTCTTTGAAATGAATCATTAAAATTCAGGAGTTTGTGAGTCAAAACCGAGTGGGGTAATTTTTACTTGCTTGATAATATTATCGCTGATCACTAAAACTTCGATAGCATAGTGACCAACAACAATTTGTTCTTCTAGCTGTGGAATATCACCTAATACTTCTAAGACCATCCCATTAACGGTTCTAGGACCATCAATAGGGAGGTTCCAATCAAATGCTTTATTCAGGTCACGAATGTTTGCTGTTCCATCCACAAGGACGCTACCGTCGCTCTGAGGCATGACTTCTTCAGCTAAAGAAGGAGACATTGACGTTGTGAAATCACCAACAATTTCTTCCAAAATATCTTCTACGGTGGTCAAACCTTGAATCTCGCCATATTCATCAACGATGATGCCAAGCTTCTCTTTTTTATGCTGGAAATTAACCAACTGAACGTTGAGTGGCGTACTATTGGGAATGAAATAGATATTATCGGCAGCTTTGATTAAATTCTGTTTGTTGAACTCGCGTTTTTCTACCATCAATCGATAAGCTTCTCGTACACGCAAAATACCAATCAAATCATCAAGAGAATCGCGATACAGGACAATACGCCCATGAGGGGAGTGGGTGAGCTGCCTAACAATCGACTTCCAATCATCATTAATATCGATTCCCACAATTTCATTACGTGGCAGCATAATATCGCCAACGGTCACTTTGTCTAAATCAAGAATCGAAATCAGCATATCTTGATTACGGCGACTGATCTTGTTTTTGGACTCATGAACAATGGTACGCAACTCTTCTTTGTTGACCGCATCATTACGAGTGTTTGAGACTTTTATCCCACAGCAACTCATAAAAAGGGTGGAAATAGTATTAAGTGCCCACACAACAGGTAGCATGATTTTTTGCAGTGGGCTAAGAATAAAGCTACTGGGGAAGGCAATACGTTCTGGGTACAGTGCAGCGATGGTTTTTGGTATCACTTCTGCAAATAACAAAATAATAAATGTGAGTGCACCTGTTGCAATGGCGACACCCATATTGCCATATAAGCGTATCCCGATAATAGTTGCGAGAGCAGAGGCAACAATGTTGATGAGGTTGTTACCTATCAATACTAAGCCCAGCAAGCGATCGGGATGGCGTAGTAGTTTCTCAACACGGATAGCGGAGCGATTACCTTGTTTCGCTAAATGTTTTAACCGATAGTGGTTCAACGTCATCATGCTGGTTTCTGACGCTGAAAAATAAGCGGATAAAAAAATTAAAACAATCAGTATGATGATTAGAGTACCAGTAGATACTTCATCCAAAACAAGGTTCCTTATTTATAACGGTCGTTTGAGACCAAAATGACTTTACACCATGGTTAATTGCTGAATTAATCGATTACCAAAAAACGCTAAGGTAAGGATAAGTGAGCCGCCCACATGGAAAAAGAGGACGCGTTTGCCTCGCCATCCACCATGAAAATGCCCCCACAGCAAAATAACGTAAACAAACCAAGCAACGACGGAAAGTACGGATTTGTGGATATTCTCTTTATCAAAGATGTTATCCATATAAATAAAGCCCGTGCACAGCGTTAATGTTAAGAGAATGACACCAACCTGAGTAACGTGAAACATTTTACGCTCAATGACCATCATTGGCGGCATATCGGGGCTAAATTTCAGAATTTTATTTTTAAGTTGGTAATCAATAATGGCGACTTGAAACGCATATAATGCCGCGATAAGCAACGTAGCATAGCTCAATAACGCTAAGCCAATATGGATAAATAATGGGGTGCTTGCCTCTAAATGAGTAATAAACTCACCAGGCATAATCGTAGATAAAATCAGGTTAATAATCGCGAAACTATACACAATAGGGGTTAAGTACCACGCACGCCCTAAATAGGAAACCACTGTCATAATCAAACACATTAAGAGACTGACAGAGGAGCCTAAATTTAAGAGGGTGAGATTTTGCCCGCTGGCTTCACTAAAAATTTGTAATTTCAACGTGATTGCGTGAGTAACCATCGCCACGATAGCTAATAAAATAGCCAATCGACGATAAAGAGCTTGCTTGCGCACTTGTCCAGGAACGATCAGCAGCAGACTGACCATGTATGTACAAACTGCTATGACTGCAAATACGGGCATAGTATAGTGTCGTTATTCATTTTAAGTGGATAGTAATTATCTAGTATAACCCGTGCAAGTGTAGGCTCCAACCATTGGTATGACGTATCGCTGTATATTCTTTACTAATCGCTCATTTAGGCTAACTAAACGAAGCAGCGAAACCCCATCAAGTGTGATACAATCGGCGACCAACACAGCGTTGAATTGTGCCGTGGCTATCTTGAGTTTGCCCTTGAAATACAGCGCGCGAGTAACCAAATAAGGCTACACATAGGCCCATAACAGAATTGAGCTAAGACACATGTTTGATAATTTAACTGACAGACTATCGCGCTCTTTGCGCAATATCAGCGGGCGTGGACGTCTGACTGATGACAATATTAAAGATACATTACGCGAAGTTCGCATGGCGTTACTGGAAGCCGACGTTGCTTTGCCAGTCGTCCGTGAATTTATTCAAAAAGTCAAAGAAAGTGCTGTTGGTCAAGACGTTAATAAAAGCCTAACACCGGGCCAAGAGTTCATTAAAATTGTTCAAAATGAACTGACCCGCGCAATGGGTGAAGAAAATCATCAGCTGAATTTATCTGCTCAGCCTCCGGCTGTTGTGTTGATGGCAGGTTTGCAAGGGGCGGGTAAAACAACCAGCGTTGCAAAACTGGGTAAACTGTTAAAAGAAAAGCAAAAGAAAAAAGTTTTAGTGGTCTCTGCCGACGTTTATCGCCCTGCGGCGATCAAACAGTTAGAAACTTTAGCACAAGCGGTTGGGGTTGATTTCTTCCCATCTGAAGTGCAAGAAAAACCAGCGGCAATTGTTCAAAAAGCCTTAAAACACGCACAATTACAATTCTACGATGTGTTGTTAGTGGATACCGCTGGTCGCTTACACGTTGATGAAGCGATGATGGAAGAGATCCAAGAAGTCCATCGTATTATCAATCCGGTCGAAACCTTGTTTGTGGTCGATGCCATGACGGGGCAAGATGCGGCAAACACAGCGAAAGCCTTTAACGAAGCGTTACCATTAACTGGGGTTGTTTTAACCAAAGTTGACGGTGATGCGCGTGGTGGTGCTGCATTATCCATCCGCTCCATTACCGGTAAGCCAATCAAATTCTTAGGGGTTGGTGAAAAAACTGATGCCCTTGAGCCATTCCATCCAGAGCGTGTGGCTTCACGTATTTTAGGCATGGGGGATGTGTTATCTCTGATTGAAGAGATTGAACACAAGGTTGACCGTGATGAAGCAGAGAAATTAGCGAAGAAGCTGAAAACAGGGGATACCTTTGATTTCAATGACTTCTTAAACCAGCTAAAACAGATGCGTAATATGGGCGGAATGACTAGCATGCTGAGTAAGATGCCAGGTATGTCCCAGTTACCGGATGCAGTTAAATCACAAATGGATGACAAAATTACCATCCGTATGGAAGCGATGATCCAATCCATGACGCGTAAAGAACGCGAAAAACCAGAGATTATCAAAGGATCGCGTAAACGTCGTATTGCTGCGGGTTCTGGAACCACAGTACAAGAGGTTAATAAACTCTTAAAACAGTTTGATGATATGCAGCGCATGATGAAAAAGATGAAAAAAGGCGGTCTCGCCAAGATGATGCGCGGTATGAAGGGTATGATGCCTCCGGGGTTCCCGGGGCGTTAAGCAATAAAGCCTGAAACAAAAGTGTACTTTTGATTGATTTTTGCGTCAAAGTGAGTAAACTTTTCGGGCTTTTTATATGACAGCCGGACTCTATCCCTCGATGGAGTCTGGTTGTTTTGTTAACTAATGAGGATGTTATGGTAACAATTCGTTTATCTCGTGGCGGCGCTAAAAAACGTCCGTTCTACCAAATCGTTGTAACCGATAGCCGCAATGCGCGTGACGGTCGTTTCATTGAGCGTATCGGTTTCTTCAACCCGATCGCTGCAGGTCAAGCAGAAGAACTGCGTTTAGACCTGGACCGTATTGAGCATTGGGTTGGCTTAGGCGCAACTGTTTCTGACCGTGTTGCACAACTGGTCAAACAAGCTAAGAAAGTAGCTTAATCTGTCACGGTGGTAACAATGAGCAAGCAAACTAAACTACTGCCTCCTGCAAACCCAATTGTATTGGGCAAATTAGGCGCGGCATACGGTATTCGTGGTTGGCTCAAAGTTTTTTCCTCCACCGAACATGCTGAAAGTATTTTTGATTATCAACCTTGGTTTATCCAACGCTCTGGTCAATGGCAACATATTGAAATAGAAGATTGGAAACATCATAACAAAGATATCATCGTCAAGCTCAAAGGGGTCGAAGACCGCGATGCAGCTGCTCTCTTGACCAATTTCGAAATTGCGGTTGATTCAACCCAACTTCCTGATTTGGACAACGACGAATACTACTGGAAAGACCTTATGGGCTGCCATGTAGTGACGTCTGAGGGTTACGACCTTGGTACTGTCATTGATATGATGGAAACGGGATCGAACGACGTTCTCGTGATCAAGGCAAATTTAAAAGATGCATTTGGCATCAAGGAGCGGTTGGTTCCGTTTCTTGATGGGCAGGTTATCAAGAAAGTCGATCTCTCCACCAAAACTATTGAAGTGGAGTGGGATCCTGGTTTTTAAATCTCCGGTTTACCGGTTTTTATGAGTGGGATAAATCATGTGGATTGGGGTAATTAGCCTGTTTCCCGAAATGTTCCGCGCAATAACCGAGTACGGGGTAACTGGTCGGGCAGTGAAAAATAGCCTGCTAACGGTTGAGTGTTGGAATCCGCGAGATTTTACTCACGATAGACACAAAACCGTTGATGATCGCCCCTATGGTGGTGGTCCGGGCATGCTGATGATGGTGCAACCGTTAAAAGATGCAATCCACGCAGCAAAAGCTGAGGCCGGTGATGGTGCAAAAGTGATTTATCTTTCGCCTCAAGGTCGCAAACTCGGTCAAGACGGAGTTTGTGAACTGGCAACAAATGAGAAGATAATTCTTGTTTGTGGTCGTTATGAAGGTATTGATGAGCGGATCATTCAAACCGAAATTGATGAAGAATGGTCAATCGGTGATTACGTTCTCAGTGGCGGGGAGCTCCCTGCTATGGTGTTGATAGACTCAGTATCTCGGTTTATTCCTGGAGTACTCGGTCATCAAGCTTCAGCTCAAGAAGATTCTTTTGCGGATGGCTTGTTAGATTGTCCTCACTATACCCGACCAGAGGTGTTAGACGGTATGCAAGTTCCTGATATATTACTGTCAGGAAACCATGCCAAGATCGATAGCTGGCGCATGAAGCAGTCACTCGGTCGTACCTGGCTTAGAAGACCTGAGCTTCTAGAAAGCCTAGCTCTGACTGACGAGCAGAGGATGTTGCTAGCTGAGTTCCAACGGGAATTTCAGGCTGAGCAACCAGTGAATCCAGACAATTAATTGTCTAAACATATCAGTTTACCTAGGGTAAGAGAGTTATTATGAGCAACATTATTAAACAACTTGAACAAGAGCAGATGAAGCAGGACGTACCTTCATTCCGTCCGGGTGACACCGTGGAAGTTAAGGTATGGGTCGTAGAAGGCTCTAAAAAACGTCTGCAGGCATTTGAGGGCGTGGTTATCGCTATCCGTAGCCGCGGTCTGCATTCTGCATTCACTGTTCGTAAAATTTCTAACGGCGAAGGTGTTGAGCGTGTATTCCAAACTCACTCTCCAGTCGTAGATAGCATTGCTGTTAAACGCCGTGGTGCTGTTCGCAGAGCTAAACTGTACTACCTGCGTGAGCGTTCTGGTAAGGCAGCTCGTATCAAAGAGCGTCTGAACGCCAAGTAATACGCTTTCGCTACATCCGAAAGTTAAAGGGCCCGCATTTGCGGGCCTTTTTTATATTCGTCATATTTCGCGCTGTGGCGGTGTTGGCTTCATTCAGCCACACAGGTCACATACTTATGTATGCTCCCTGCGCTGTCTTCATTTTGCCGCCTAGCCACAACTCGAACTATTTAGAATAAATAGAGTTAATAAGTCATATTTCGCGCTGTGGCGGTGTTGGCTACGTTCATTCGCACTAGTCACATACTTCGTATGCTCCCTGCGCTGTCTTCATTTTGCCGCCTAGCGACAACTCGAACTATTTAGAATAAATAGAGTTAGTAAGTCACACTTCAAGCCGCAGCTATATTGACTGCACTTACTCGAATTAGTCACATACTTGAGTATGCTCCCTGCGCTGTCTTCATTTTGCCGCCTAGCCACAACCCGAACTATTTAGAATATACCATCCAAAAAATCATTGATTGTAAACTTATCTTTACTTATTTTATTTCATACTTTGCTATTCAATGTTATTTTTCTCTATTATTTTTATTTTAGTTATTAAAATTCAAAAAGATAAATAAATGTAATTTTTTATGTACACTTAATTGAATTATTTTACAGTTTTGGATTGAAATCTTTACGATGCATGATATGTTATCTCTCACGCACCAAACACAAGATCGATAAATAACATCACTAATAAATAATAAGCTAAATAGGTAATCAAATGATCATGCAAAAAGATGTACTCAATAACGTGAATATTCAAGACGAGCAGGTTCTTATCACCCCTGAAAGTCTGAAGCAAAAATATCCATTGAGTCACAGCAACCTGCATGCCATTGCGACATCGCGTAAAGTGATTGCTGATATTATTCATCAGCGTGACCCGCGCTTACTCGTGGTATGTGGTCCTTGTTCAATCCATGATGTAGATGCTGCCATCGAATACGGTGAGCGTTTACAGAAACTTGCCGCTGAGTTAAGTGATAGCTTATATATTGTGATGCGTGTGTACTTTGAAAAACCACGTACCACCGTGGGTTGGAAAGGCTTAATTAGCGATCCATTTATGGATGGTAGCTTTGAAATGGAAAAAGGGCTGCATATCGCTCGCGATTTATTGACCAACTTAGTGAATATGGGATTACCACTGGCGACAGAAGCGTTAGATCCTAATAACCCACAATACTTAGGTGATTTATTCAGTTGGTCAGCAATCGGAGCGAGAACTACGGAATCCCAAACTCACCGTGAAATGGCATCCGGCTTATCAATGCCAGTCGGTTTTAAAAACGGCACAGATGGAAGTTTATCTACTGCCATCAATGCGTTAAAAGCCGCTGCAATGCCGCACCGCTTTATGGGAATCAACCAATCAGGTCAAGTTTGCTTGCTGCACACCAGCGGTAATAAAAATGGTCATGTGATCCTACGTGGTGGTAAAACGCCAAACTATGATGAGCAAAGCATTGCAGCTTGTGAAGCTGAAATGAAAAAAGCGGGGCTAGAACCATCATTAATGGTGGATTGCAGTCACGGTAACTCAAATAAAGATTTTCGTCGTCAGCCACTGGTGGTTGATTCAATTATCGAGCAAATTGTTAATGGTAATGAATCAATTACAGGTATTATGCTTGAAAGCCATATTAATGAAGGCAATCAGTCATCCGAACAACCACGTGAAAATATGAAATACGGGGTTTCGGTAACAGATGCATGCATTAACTGGGAAGAAACTGAGTCTGTGTTGCGTAAATTACACCAAGCATTATCACCAATGCTTGAGCAGCGCGGGCAAAAATTAAGCAAAGTGAGCTGAGCAAGGGATTGGTATGTCTGCTGAATTATCCCATTTACGGGAACAGATTGATGAAGTTGATAAGTCACTATTAGATTTGTTAGCCAAACGACTTCAGCTAGTGGCTGAAGTCGGTGAAGTCAAAAGCCAACACGGCTTACCTATTTATGTGCCTGAGCGTGAATCCAGCATGTTGGCGGCTCGCCGAGCAGAAGCGGAACGAATGGGGATCCCCCCTGATCTGATTGAAGATATTCTTCGACGAATTATGCGTGAGTCTTATGCTCGCGAAAATGATAAAGGATTTAAAACGCTGAACCCTGCGGCTGGTCCGATTGTGATCGTCGGTGGAAATGGGAAAATGGGGAGGTTATTTCACCGTTTACTTTCCTTGTCGGGTTATCAGGTTAAATTGCTGGGTGAGCAGGATTGGGATAATGCGGCATCAATAGTCTCTGGTGCGAGCGTGGTGATGGTCAGTGTGCCTATCCACCTCACTGTTGATGTCATTAAACGTTTGCCTGCTTTAGATCCAGAAACAATTTTAGTGGATATTGCTTCTGTGAAGCAAAAGCCACTTGAGGCTATGCTGTCTGTACATCAAGGCCCAGTATTAGGATTACATCCGATGTTTGGTCCTGATATTGGCAGTGTTGCCAAGCAAGTTTTTGCATTCTGTGATGGGCGAAAGGCGGAGTCTTACCAATGGCTGCTGGAGCAGCTGCAAGTTTGGGGTGCACGCTTGAAAGCGATTAAGCCTGAAGAGCATGATCGCAATATGAGTTTTATTCAGGCATTACGTCACTTTACGACGTTTACTTATGGGCAAAATTTAGCGAAAGAGCAGGTTGATCTACAGCAGTTGTTGGATCTCTCTTCTCCCATTTATCGTCTTGAATTGGCAATGGTAGGACGCTTGTTTGCACAAGATCCACAATTGTATGCGGATATCATCATGTCTTCGGACGATAATGTTGAATTGATCCGCCGTTATTACCTACTTTTGGGTCAATCCATTGAAATGCTGGAGCGTAAAGATAAAGCCGAATTTATTCGACAATTCGAGCAAGTCAGTCAGTGGTTTGGTGAAGATGCTCATCATTTCATGAAAGAAAGCCAGTCTCTATTACAACGGGCGAACGATAACCGTAAATAGCCTCTTTAGCCATTACTCTATAACTCTGTGAAAAAGGGTAATGGCTATCTTTATGCTAAAAGTGCCAAATGCATTTCCATTATTAATATTTATAATAAATAAGTAATTGTACTTATTTCTGTAGTTTATCCTAAACTTACAATTCAGCCTCTTCCTTGGGTGGGTTTATCCACTAATTAATTAGAAATTAATCAATTTATAATATCAATATTTATAAATTAAACGATTTATCTAATAAAGATCCCTTGTCTTTGACCGATAACACTAATCATTAAATGATGATAAGTGTGGTAAACCTATGTCTTTTAAGCACCTCAAAATTAGTTTGAAATTAACTATCGCGTTTGGCGTTTTCATCACGCTAATTGTTTTAAGTTCCCTGTTTTCATTAGTGAATATGAATCGTGCCAATGAAAGCATTCAGAACGTCATTTTTAAAAGTTACCCAATAACCGCTAATGCAAACTCGGTAATGGATAATTTTTATTCTTATATTGGTATTCAAGAATTGATTTTATTGGATGACCGAGGGAGTGAAAAACGCAAGGAAGAGCTGGTTAAAATTAGCCAAAACATTTCTGATCTGCTGGATGAGTTAGACCGAAGCATAACCGATAGCCGTTCTCGTGAAGTGCTTGATAATATCCAAGAGGTGAGAGCTAAATTTATTAATACTCAGCAACAGATGATGGAGTTTATGAATCAGGGCAACCGCCAAGCTGCGATTGAAATGATGATGACAAAAACATCAGCCATTCAGCGGGAATATCGTGAACAAGTCCAAAACCTGATTGCCATCCAAAATATGTTGATGCAAGAAACGGGCTATCAGGTAGAAGATGACTATAAAGCAAATCGTGTTTTATTAGCATTTTTATCCATCATTAGCATTGTTGCGGGCTGCGTTATGGGATGGTACATCACGCGCATTATCACTAGACCTTTAGAGCAAGCAGTTGATTTTGCTAAATCGATTGCCAGTGGTGATTTGACTCAAAATATTCAAGCACAATCTAAAGATGAAACAGGGGTCTTGCTTGAGTCGCTCAGTGAAATGAAAGGCCATCTACTTGAGATTGTCCAAGAGGTTCAAAATAGATCCGAGAGTATTTCTGCGGCAGCAGGGCAAATTGTTGCGGGTAATCAGAACTTAGCGGCTAGAACGGAAGAGCAAGCGGCTTCTGTTGAGCAAACGGCGAGTTCGATGGAGCAAATTACATCAACGGTACAGAACACCACTGAACATACCCACGAAGCGACAATGTTAGCCGACAATACAGCGGTAATAGTCAAAAATAATGGACAGATGATGATTCAGCTCACAGACAAAATGCGGGCAATTAATGGCTCATCCTTACAAATGACTGATATTATTAATCTAATTGATTCCATTGCTTTTCAAACCAATATTTTAGCACTGAATGCTTCAGTGGAAGCGGCAAGGGCCGGAGAACATGGCAGAGGATTTGCAGTGGTAGCTGGTGAAGTGAGATTACTGGCACAAAAAAGTGCTGCCTCAGCCAGTGATATTCGTTCATTAATTGAAAATTCGTCTTCGCAAACTCAAGAGGGATTGGAGTTAGTTGAGCAAGCTAGCCAGCAAATTCATGGTATGGTTGCTAGCGTTGAAGAGATGAATGCATTGCTGCGTGAAATTGGGCAAGCTAGCCGTGAACAGAGTGATGGAATATCGCAGATTAACAGTGCGGTAGGGCAATTGGATTTAACAACGCAACAAAATGCAGGGCTAGTTGAGGAATCGGTAGTGGCAGCAGATTCGCTTAATGAACAAGCCTACCATCTACAACAGTTGGTCAGTTACTTTAAATTGAGTGCGGTAGTGCAAAAGTTGTAATTGATTGAATCAGTTTATTAAGTTGGAAATAACACAGGCTAATGACCTGTGTTATTTTTATCATGAAAAGCAAGTTATGGAGCTACCTTCTCAGGTTCTACAGGAACGATATTTTCTGATGGATAGCAGCCAAGAATTTTAATTGAACGAGTGATCTCCGCTAACTCTTTCAGGGCTTGTTGCATATTATCTGAACGTAAGTTAGCGTGAACATCCACATAAAACATCTCTTCCCACGGCTTACCATTAATTGGGCGAGACTCCAATTTACTCATCACTATCTTATTATTTTTTAAGATAATTAAAGCATCCACTAATGCACCAGCTTGTTGACCTGTTGTGATCAGTAATGTGGTTTTTGCGGGAACTTGTTCAGTCACTTCAATCGCACGTGGAGCCACAACAATAAAGCGAGTCATATTAATTTGCTGATTCGCTAAGTTATGTTCTAGCACATTTAAACCATACAATGCTCCGCCGGCTTCACTACCTAATGCAGCTATATTAGGGGAATTATGTTCTACTACTTTTTGCATTGCTGTAGATGTGCTGTCGCAATATTCAATTTTCCAATGAGGGAATTGAGATAAATATTGGCTACATTGCTGGAAGGGCTGAGGATGGCTATAAACCGTATCAATCTTACTTAATTCACTGCCTGACACGGTCAACAAGCAATGGTTAATTGGTAAACGTATTTCACCGACAATGGATAATGATGTATTTTGCAGTAAATCGTAAACATCATTAATTGCCCCTGAGCTGGTATTCTCGATAGGTAAAATACCGTAATCTGCTTGACCACTTTCAACGAGTGAAAAGATATCTTGGAACTTATGGCAGCTGCATTCAACAAGTTGGTCAAAATGACGAGCTGAATATTGGCGGGCGGCAACATGGGAATAAGAACCTTTCGGCCCTAAAAATGCAAATCTTGCGGTATCGCTAGGTGTTAGGTTTAAATGTTTCTGTAGGATAGCTTGCTGGGTAAGGACAGAATCCTCAATGATCATCTGAAACAAGCGTGTAATATAAAAACCATCAAGACCAAGAGGTGTGCCTTTATTAATTAATACATCGAGTAATTGGCGTTCGCGTTCTTTGTCACGGATTGGGCGGTTATCATCGATTTTCGTTTCAGCAACTTCAATTGCATAGCCACGACGTTTTGCTAAAAGACCGAGTAATTCACTATCCAGTTGGCTTATTTTTTCTCTTACTTTCAATAGATTAGTGCTATTTTTCATTCTGTTCG
Organism: Providencia alcalifaciens; assembly: GCF_020271745.1. Taxonomy (NCBI): domain Bacteria; kingdom Pseudomonadati; phylum Pseudomonadota; class Gammaproteobacteria; order Enterobacterales; family Morganellaceae; genus Providencia; species Providencia alcalifaciens. The sequence goes on from NZ_CP084296.1 coordinate 2,535,655, forward strand.
CCCTGTAAATATCGTGATATAAAAAAAGCCCCCTAATCGGGGGCTTTCTAATCTTGTCTTCTTTTTCTCGAACGACAAAGCCCCTTAATTAAGAGTAGCTAAAAAAGAAGAAAAAAAAGACAAAATTGAAATTCATACGTAACACCTATTATTAGACCTGTATTAAATAGACCCGATAGCTAATAAGAAGTCAATAAAAAAGGCAAATTAACACAAAAAACGCGCCCATGATGAGCGCGTTTGGAAGGTTTCAAGATAAGTGGATTGATAATATAAAAATATAACGTAACTACTTAAACGCAACTGATTACAACGTTTCTAGATTCGCTTCTTTTACACTATTAGTTGCCCTTCTTGATTCTCCTTTATGTTGCACTTTGTTTAACTGTCTTTCGAGTTTGTTGATAAGGTCATTTATTGCAACGTACATATCTTCATGCTTAGCACTTGCTACCAACTGTCCGGTAGCGGTTTTTATGTTGGCATCAACCATAAAACCTTGAGGCTCTTTCGATAGCACCACATGGGGGCTAATCAAGGAAACTTGCCATTTATCGAGTTTTGCTAGACGGCTTTCAATGTGTTCACGAATTGCGGGTGTGATGTCCATTTGTTTGCTAGTAATGTTAACTATCATATAGTTACCTCTCATTGTTTCCGTCTTTGATGAATTCAGAATACCGATATCCAAGAATAAAAAAATGATCTAGATCACACTTAAATTAGGGGGGAGGAAGGACCCACTTGAAGTGTGATTTTGGCTAAAAAAGGCAGGTAAAAGGATTGCCAAAATAACTATATTGAGGGAGACTGAAAGAGTTGGCTATCGACACGGTAAATAGCCGGTACTTTTTTTGGTAAAATTTTAGGCTATGAATTTTAAAAGAAAAAAATTTAAAATGATCCCTCACTCGCTTTAATCTTCAACTCACAGCATTTCAAATCACGATTAAAATTATAAAAAAAAACAGCAACCTAAGCTGCCGTTCTTATTTTAATCGAGAGCATTAAAAAGCAATTTATTGGTTTGCTGCAATAATGCTGCCGACTTTATTTGCTTCTTTGTCTAAGCCCATCTCTTTATACGCAATTTCCATATATCCGAGCGCTTGACGCGTTGCTTCTGTATCTGGATAGTCACGTAACATTTGTTGGACACGATTAACAACCGCGACATAGGCCCCACGTTTGTTGTAATATTCAACGACGGAGAGATCAAATTTTGCCAAACGATCTTTTAAGTAAACTAAACGCTTACTTGCATCGTTGGAATATGGGCTGTTCGGATAGTAACGAACTAACTGGCTCAAGTCTTTGAACGCAACCAATGCGTGTTGTGGGTCTCTGTCAGAGCGATCGATACCAAAGAAACCTTGTAACATGCTGTCATCTAACGCCATTGCCGTTAAGCCACGCATGTAAAGTACGTAGTCAATATTTGGATGAGTTGGGTTTAAACGCATGAAACGGTCAATCGAAGCTATCGCCAGTGGTAGCTCAGCTGATTTATAATAGGCGTAAATCAGGTCTAACTGTACTTGCTGCGCATATGGACCAAACGGGTAGCGGTTATCCAACGCTTCAAACTGTTTAATTGCCGCGTTATAGTTACCGTCCTGTAATTTTTGCTGACCTGTACTATAAATCTCAGCTGGGGAACTATCGGGGCTGACTTCGTTATTGCTGGAGCATCCGGCGAGAGCCAGGCTCAACGTGGCAGCTGCCACCAGATATTTCATACGTATCATCACGTGTTGGTTATCCTCTGACTGTATCGAGGGAGTCTATCCGTAAGGCTCCCGGCAAAATTCGAGTTACAATAGCATACATTTTAAATGAAACGGCAGCGCCGTCAAAACACAAACACCAAAAAGTAGATTAATTTATGGCTCAACAAGTACAATTAAGTGCAACTATCGCTGAATCACAGCTTGGTCAACGTTTAGATCAAGCTTTGGCTGAATTGTTCCCTGATTATTCACGTTCTCGAATAAAAGAATGGATTTTAGACGATAGAGTGCAGGTTAACGGCAAAGTTATCAATAAGGCAAAAGAAAAAGTTTTAGGTGGTGAACAAATTTCCATCGATGCCTTAATTGAAGAAGATAGCCGTTGGGAACCTCAAGATATTCCACTTGACGTTGTTTATGAAGATGAAGATATCCTAATTATTAATAAACCGCGTGATTTAGTTGTTCATCCGGGGGCGGGTAATCCGGATGGAACTATTTTAAACGCATTATTATATCGTTATCCTGAAATTGCTGATGTACCAAGAGCGGGTATTGTCCACCGTTTAGACAAAGACACAACTGGGTTGATGGTTGTCGCTAAAACGGTTCCAGCACAAACTCACTTAGTGGAAGCGTTACAACGCCGTGAAATTACGCGTGAATATGAAGCGGTCGCTGTTGGTCGTATGACAGCTGGCGGTATGGTCGAAGAACCAGTTTCTCGCCATCCAACCAAAAGAACGCACATGGCAGTGCATCCAATGGGTAAGCCTGCGGTAACTCACTATCGAGTCATGGAGCATTTCCGCGCTCATACGCGCTTACGTCTACGCTTAGAAACCGGAAGAACGCATCAAATCCGTGTTCATATGGCGCATATCAACCATCCATTAATCGGTGATCCATTATACGGCGGTCGACCACGTCCACTGAAAGGCGCAACAGAAGAGTTCCTCGAAGTGATGCGTAGTTTTGATAGACAAGCGCTACATGCAACAATGCTGCGTCTTTATCACCCAATTACCGGCATTCAAATGGAATGGCATGCGCCATTACCTGATGATATGGTGAAATTGATTGAAGCACTGAAAGCTGATACTGAACTTCATAAAGACGATATGGACTGGTAATGAATACGTTGATTTTCCCTGATTGGCCGCAACCTAAAAATATTTCAACATGCAGTACAACTCGTGATGGTGGAGTGAGCCTTCCACCTTTTGATAGCCTAAATTTAGGTGACCATGTTGAGGATTTGCCTGAGTCTGTCAGTGAAAATCGCCATCGTCTTGAAAAGCTTGCTCAATTGCCACAGCAACCCGTGTGGCTTGAGCAAGTACATGGTACTCATGTTCTGCATTTAACGGGAAGCGAGATTAAAAATCGCCAAGCGGATGCCGTGTATACCAATCAAGTTGGTCAAGTGTGTGCCATCATGACGGCAGATTGCTTGCCAGTATTGTTTTGCAGCCGCGATGGGAAAGAAGTGGCAGCGGCTCATGCCGGGTGGCGAGGCCTCTGTAATGGCGTATTGGAAAATACGCTAGCGGCATTTAATGCACAACCGAGCGATATTATGGCGTGGATGGGACCTGCTATTGGCCCTGAACAATTTGAAGTCGGCGCAGAGGTTAAACAAGCATTTACTTGCCAATCTGCTGGTCTTGCGGATGCGTTTACCCCCCACAATGACAAATTTCTGGCAAACATCTATTTACTCGCGCGTAAAAAGCTACAAGCTGTGGGCGTTTCAGCCATTTATGGCGGTGAATTTTGTACCGTAAGTGATGAAAACAGATTTTTTTCCTACCGACGCGAGGGGCGAACGGGAAGAATGGCATCCCTTATATGGATAAATAACTAGTTCGCAGAATAATATTCCAAATTAAAAGATATTGAAAAAATAATCCCACATAAAACTTGAATATCTAAAAACAGACCGCATCTTATCTCCAGTAGCAATTTTAATCATATTCTATTGGAGGTGTTATGCGTCTGGATCGTTTAACTAATAAATTCCAGCAAGCTCTCGCTGACGCCCAGTCATTAGCCCTTGGGCGCGAAAATCAGTTTATTGAACCAATTCATTTACTCAGTGCTTTGTTTAATCAAGAAAGTGGTACCGTGCGTCCATTATTGACGACGCTCGGCGTGAACGCAGTTGCGTTCGAAAACAAAATTGAAGATGCATTGGCTAGACTCCCTCAAGTGCAAGGTGTAGCTGGGGATGTGCAACCATCAAGTGATTTAATGCGTCATTTGAACTTATGTGATCAGCTTGCTCAAAAAAATGGGGATGACTTTATCTCCTCAGAATTATTTCTGCTCGCTGCTTTAGAAGCCAATACAACCCTCGCTGATATGTTAAAAGCGGCGGGTGTTAATAAAGACAATTTGAAAAAGGCAATAGAACAGATGCGTGGTGGCGAAAAAGTGAATGACCAAAGCGCTGAAGACCAGCGCCAAGCTTTGAAAAAATTTACCGTTGATTTAACCGAACGTGCAGAACAAGGGAAATTAGACCCTGTGATTGGCCGTGATGAAGAAATTCGTCGTACCATCCAAGTATTACAACGTCGTACTAAAAATAACCCAGTATTAATTGGTGAGCCTGGTGTAGGTAAAACGGCGATTGTTGAAGGACTTGCACAGCGTATTGTGAATGGTGAAGTTCCTGAAGGATTAAAAAATAAGCGTGTTTTATCACTGGATATGGGCGCACTGATTGCAGGGGCGAAATATCGTGGTGAATTTGAAGAGCGTTTGAAAGGCGTTCTGAATGACCTTGCTAAACAAGAAGGTAACGTCATTCTGTTTATCGATGAATTGCATACTATGGTGGGTGCGGGTAAAGCCGACGGTGCGATGGATGCGGGTAACATGTTAAAACCTGCACTGGCTCGTGGTGAACTGCATTGTGTGGGGGCAACAACTCTTGATGAATATCGTCAATATATAGAGAAAGACCCTGCGTTAGAGCGTCGTTTCCAAAAAGTATATGTTGCAGAACCATCAGTCGAAGACACCATTGCTATCTTGCGTGGTTTGAAAGAACGTTACGAATTGCACCATCATGTGCAAATTACTGACCCTGCGATTGTGGCGGCAGCGACGTTATCGCACCGTTACATTACTGACCGTATGCTGCCAGACAAAGCTATCGACTTAATCGATGAAGCGGGCGCTAGCTTACGTATGCAGATGGATTCAAAACCAGAATCTTTAGATAGATTGGAAAGACGTATTATCCAATTAAAACTGGAACAACAGGCACTGAAAAAAGAGTCTGATGATGCCAGTAAAAAACGTCTGGAAATGTTAGAAGAAGAGCTGGCGGAAAAAGAGCGTGAATATTCTGCATTAGAAGAAGAGTGGAAAGCAGAAAAAGCATCATTAACTGGCACTCAACATATTAAAGCTGAATTAGAAAATACGCGTATTGAGATGGAAAAAGCGCGTCGTAATGGTGATTTAGCAAAAATGTCTGAGCTTCAGTATGGACGTATTCCTGAATTAGAAAAACAGTTAGAAGCGGCGACAAAAGCAGAAGGTAAAAGCATGAAGCTTTTACGTAATAAAGTTACTGATGTCGAAATCGCAGAAATACTGGCTCGTTGGACAGGTATTCCAGTATCAAGAATGCTTGAAAGCGAAAGAGAAAAACTGTTACGGATGGAACAACAGCTGCATCAACGTGTGATTGGTCAAGATGAAGCGGTTGTGGCCGTGTCGAATGCTATCCGTCGTAGTCGTGCAGGGTTATCGGATCCTAACCGCCCAATTGGTTCATTTATGTTCTTAGGCCCTACTGGGGTAGGTAAAACTGAATTATGTAAGGCACTGGCAAACTTTATGTTTGATAGTGATGATGCCATGGTTCGTATCGATATGTCCGAGTTTATGGAAAAACACTCTGTATCTCGTTTAGTCGGTGCACCTCCAGGATATGTGGGCTATGAAGAAGGTGGTTATTTAACTGAAGCAGTAAGACGCCGTCCATATTCAGTGATCCTGCTGGACGAAGTTGAAAAAGCGCATCCGGATGTATTTAACATCTTGCTGCAAGTATTAGATGACGGTCGTTTAACTGATGGGCAAGGTAGAACGGTAGATTTCCGTAATACCGTGATCATCATGACTTCAAACTTAGGTTCCGATCTTATCCAAGAACGTTTTGGCATGATCGGTTATTCAGAAATGAAAGATATGGTGATGGAAGTTGTCGCTCATAACTTCAGACCTGAATTTATTAACCGTATTGATGAAGTTGTTGTATTCCATCCATTAGGTAAAGAGCAAATTACGAATATTGCGAATATTCAGTTAGCTCGTTTATATAAACGTTTGGAAGAACATGGTTATGAAGTCACTGCAACGGCGGCGGCATTAGAGAAAATTGGTGAAGCTGGTTTTGACCCAATCTTTGGTGCTCGTCCGTTGAAACGTGCAATTCAGCAAGAAATTGAAAACCCACTGGCGCAAGAAATTCTGTCAGGCAGATTAATCCCGGGTAAACCAATTACTCTGGATGTTGAAAATGATGAAATCGTAGCAAAGCAGTAAGTCAGCGCTAGGTTATTATCGAAATGTAAGTTAAAAGGCGACCATAAGGTCGCCTTTTTCATATAAATATCGCCCAAAATGGCATTTTTTGTTGAAAAAATAAACGTGAAGTATAAAGGATAATCAGTTGGAAATTATTTTGCAAAAAACACTTGCCAGATTTTTCTGACTCCCTATAATGCGCATCCACTGACCGGGAACAAGCCAACGCAAAGCGCGATGGACACTGAAACGGCAGCGAGAGAATCTGAAAAGATTAAGTAAAAAAATACTTGACTCTCACTGAGGAAAGCGTAATATACGCCACCTCGCGACAACGACCTAAGTTGATAAAAACTGAGTCGAATTTCCAAAAGAAATGTCGCACCGCTCTTTAACAATTTATCAGACAATCTGTGTGGGCACTCACAGGACACTATCAAAAAAATATTTGATTTTAAGTCTTGAAGAGTGACTAACACGTTAATTCATATATATGAACTAATAGGTAATTTGGTTTCTTCGGAAATCAAACGACAGTAACATTCTTTGAGCATCAAGCTTTTTAATTGAAGAGTTTGATCATGGCTCAGATTGAACGCTGGCGGCAGGCCTAACACATGCAAGTCGAGCGGTAACAGGGGAAGCTTGCTTCTCGCTGACGAGCGGCGGACGGGTGAGTAATGTATGGGGATCTGCCCGATAGAGGGGGATAACTACTGGAAACGGTAGCTAATACCGCATAATCTCTTAGGAGCAAAGCAGGGGAACTTCGGTCCTTGCGCTATCGGATGAACCCATATGGGATTAGCTAGTTGGTGAGGTAATGGCTCACCAAGGCGACGATCCCTAGCTGGTCTGAGAGGATGATCAGCCACACTGGGACTGAGACACGGCCCAGACTCCTACGGGAGGCAGCAGTGGGGAATATTGCACAATGGGCGCAAGCCTGATGCAGCCATGCCGCGTGTATGAAGAAGGCCTTAGGGTTGTAAAGTACTTTCAGTTGGGAGGAAGGCGTTGATGCTAATATCATCAACGATTGACGTTACCAACAGAAGAAGCACCGGCTAACTCCGTGCCAGCAGCCGCGGTAATACGGAGGGTGCAAGCGTTAATCGGAATTACTGGGCGTAAAGCGCACGCAGGCGGTTGATTAAGTTAGATGTGAAATCCCCGGGCTTAACCTGGGAATGGCATCTAAGACTGGTCAGCTAGAGTCTTGTAGAGGGGGGTAGAATTCCATGTGTAGCGGTGAAATGCGTAGAGATGTGGAGGAATACCGGTGGCGAAGGCGGCCCCCTGGACAAAGACTGACGCTCAGGTGCGAAAGCGTGGGGAGCAAACAGGATTAGATACCCTGGTAGTCCACGCTGTAAACGATGTCGATTTGGAGGTTGTTCCCTTGAGGAGTGGCTTCCGGAGCTAACGCGTTAAATCGACCGCCTGGGGAGTACGGCCGCAAGGTTAAAACTCAAATGAATTGACGGGGGCCCGCACAAGCGGTGGAGCATGTGGTTTAATTCGATGCAACGCGAAGAACCTTACCTACTCTTGACATCCAGAGAATTTAGCAGAGATGCTTTAGTGCCTTCGGGAACTCTGAGACAGGTGCTGCATGGCTGTCGTCAGCTCGTGTTGTGAAATGTTGGGTTAAGTCCCGCAACGAGCGCAACCCTTATCCTTTGTTGCCAGCACGTGATGGTGGGAACTCAAAGGAGACTGCCGGTGATAAACCGGAGGAAGGTGGGGATGACGTCAAGTCATCATGGCCCTTACGAGTAGGGCTACACACGTGCTACAATGGCGTATACAAAGAGAAGCGACCTCGCGAGAGCAAGCGGAACTCATAAAGTACGTCGTAGTCCGGATTGGAGTCTGCAACTCGACTCCATGAAGTCGGAATCGCTAGTAATCGTAGATCAGAATGCTACGGTGAATACGTTCCCGGGCCTTGTACACACCGCCCGTCACACCATGGGAGTGGGTTGCAAAAGAAGTAGGTAGCTTAACCTTCGGGAGGGCGCTTACCACTTTGTGATTCATGACTGGGGTGAAGTCGTAACAAGGTAACCGTAGGGGAACCTGCGGTTGGATCACCTCCTTACCATTGAAGTGTACTTGTGAAGTGCTCACACAGATTGTCTGATGAAATAGAGTAACGGTATCGATAGGCTTGTAGCTCAGGTGGTTAGAGCGCACCCCTGATAAGGGTGAGGTCGGTGGTTCAAGTCCACTCAGGCCTACCACTTTTCTCTTATGCTGTGTTGTGGCTCAGCTCGTTTACTTATGTAAACTTCGCTAACCCACGCCTTGCCTAAGAAAAAAGACTTTATAATGAGAAATCATATAAAGGATAATCGATACTGGAATTACCTTTATGGGGCTATAGCTCAGCTGGGAGAGCGCCTGCCTTGCACGCAGGAGGTCAGCGGTTCGATCCCGCTTAGCTCCACCATAAACTTTCTGATTATTCAGAATAGATTAGAAATAGTCTATTGCGAATAATTATGCTCTTTAACAATCTGGAACAAGCTGAAAATTGAAAACAACGCACATTGTTTATCGCTTAAACAATGTGAGAGTCTCTCAAAAATCTCAACTTGAATAGTGTACTTTGAACTATCGAGTCGACGAGCGAAATGAGTTCAAGGCAGCCCGCGCACAGCAAGCGCAGCATACAATAGTATGTGAGCATTGCGCGCACGGACTAACGCCGAAATCATGAAGCACAGTCACTCGTTGTAAAAAGACACCTTCGGGTTGTGAGGTTAAGCGACTAAGCGTACACGGTGGATGCCTAGGCAATCAGAGGCGATGAAGGACGTGCTAATCTGCGAAAAGCGTCGGTAAGGTGATATGAACCGTTATAACCGACGATATCCGAATGGGGAAACCCAGTGCAATTCGTTGCACTATCGTTTGATGAATACATAGTCAAACGAGGCGAACCGAGGGAACTGAAACATCTCAGTACCTCGAGGAAAAGAAATCAACCGAGATTCCCCTAGTAGCGGCGAGCGAACGGGGAGCAGCCCAGAGTCTTAATCAGCATTAGCATCAGGAGAACGGTCTGGAAAGGCCGGCAGTAAAGGGTGATAGCCCCGTATCCGAAGGTGTTAGTGTTGTGAACTCGACGAGTAGGGCGGGACACGTGTTATCCTGTCTGAATATGGGGGGACCATCCTCCAAGGCTAAATACTCCTGATTGACCGATAGTGAACCAGTACCGTGAGGGAAAGGCGAAAAGAACCCCGGCGAGGGGAGTGAAATAGAACCTGAAACCGTGTACGTACAAGCAGTGGGAGCCCCACCACCAAAGCATTTTCTGGTGTTGAGGATAACTTTGAAGTGGCATTCAACACGCGTTGACGGAGCGCTTTTTGCGACGTCCAACACACAAAACAAGCAGTGAATGTGCTTTGGGGTGGGGTGACTGCGTACCTTTTGTATAATGGGTCAGCGACTTATATTCTGTAGCAAGGTTAACCGTATAGGGGAGCCGTAGGGAAACCGAGTCTTAACTGGGCGAATAAGTTGCAGGGTATAGACCCGAAACCCGGTGATCTAGCCATGGGCAGGTTGAAGGTTGGGTAACACTAACTGGAGGACCGAACCGACTAATGTTGAAAAATTAGCGGATGACTTGTGGCTGGGGGTGAAAGGCCAATCAAACCGGGAGATAGCTGGTTCTCCCCGAAAGCTATTTAGGTAGCGCCTCGTGAACTCATCTTCGGGGGTAGAGCACTGTTTCGACTAGGGGGTCATCCCGACTTACCAACTCGATGCAAACTACGAATACCGAAGAATGTTATCACGGGAGACACACGGCGGGTGCTAACGTTCGTCGTGAAGAGGGAAACAACCCAGACCGCCAGCTAAGGTCCCAAAGTCATAGTTAAGTGGGAAACGAAGTGGGAAGGCTCAGACAGCCAGGATGTTGGCTTAGAAGCAGCCATCATTTAAAGAAAGCGTAATAGCTCACTGGTCGAGTCGGCCTGCGCGGAAGATGTAACGGGGCTAAACTATGCACCGAAGCTGCGGCAGCGATATGTAAATATTGTTGGGTAGGGGAGCGTTCTGTAAGCCTGTGAAGGTGTGCTGTGAGGCATGCTGGAGGTATCAGAAGTGCGAATGCTGACATAAGTAACGATAATGCGGGTGAAAAACCCGCACGCCGGAAGACCAAGGGTTCCTGTCCAACGTTAATCGGGGCAGGGTGAGTCGACCCCTAAGGCGAGGCAGAAATGCGTAGTCGATGGGAAACGGGTTAATATTCCCGTACTGGTGATAATTGCGATGGGGGGACGGAGAAGGTTAGGCTGGCCGGGCGACGGTTGTCCCGGTTTAAGGATGTAGGCAGGTGAATTAGGCAAATCCGGTTCACTATATGCTGAGGTCTGATGACGAGTCACTACGGTGGCGAAGTAGCTTATACCCCGCTTCCAGGAAAAGCCTCTAAGCTCTAGATTATCATTAATCGTACCCCAAACCGACACAGGTGGTCAGGTAGAGAATACTCAGGCGCTTGAGAGAACTCGGGTGAAGGAACTAGGCAAAATGGTGCCGTAACTTCGGGAGAAGGCACGCTGGCATTAGGTGAAGTGGTTTACCCATGGAGCTGAAGCCAGTCGCAGATACCAGCTGGCTGCAACTGTTTATTAAAAACACAGCACTGTGCAAACACGAAAGTGGACGTATACGGTGTGACGCCTGCCCGGTGCTGGAAGGTTAATTGATGGGGTTATCCGTAAGGAGAAGCTCTTGATCGAAGCCCCAGTAAACGGCGGCCGTAACTATAACGGTCCTAAGGTAGCGAAATTCCTTGTCGGGTAAGTTCCGACCTGCACGAATGGCGTAATGATGGCCAGGCTGTCTCCACCCGAGACTCAGTGAAATTGAACTCGCTGTGAAGATGCAGTGTACCCGCGGCAAGACGGAAAGACCCCGTGAACCTTTACTATAGCTTGACACTGAACATTGAGCCTTGATGTGTAGGATAGGTGGGAGGCTTTGAAGCGTGGACGCCAGTCTGCGTGGAGCCAACCTTGAAATACCACCCTTTAATGTTTGATGTTCTAACGTTGCCCCATTATCTGGGGTGCGGACAGTGTCTGGTGGGTAGTTTGACTGGGGCGGTCTCCTCCCAAAGAGTAACGGAGGAGCACGAAGGTTGGCTAAGCATGGTCGGACATCATGCGGTTAGTGCAAAGGCATAAGCCAGCTTGACTGCGAGAGTGACGGCTCGAGCAGGTACGAAAGTAGGTCTTAGTGATCCGGTGGTTCTGTATGGAAGGGCCATCGCTCAACGGATAAAAGGTACTCCGGGGATAACAGGCTGATACCGCCCAAGAGTTCATATCGACGGCGGTGTTTGGCACCTCGATGTCGGCTCATCACATCCTGGGGCTGAAGTAGGTCCCAAGGGTACGGCTGTTCGCCGTTTAAAGTGGTACGCGAGCTGGGTTTAGAACGTCGTGAGACAGTTCGGTCCCTATCTGCCGTGGGCGTTGGAAGATTGAAAGGGGCTGCTCCTAGTACGAGAGGACCGGAGTGGACGCACCACTGGTGTTCGGGTTGTCATGCCAATGGCATTGCCCGGTAGCTAAGTGCGGAAGAGATAACCGCTGAAAGCATCTAAGCGGGAAACTTGCCTTGAGATGAGTCTTCCCTGACCCTTTAAGGGTCCTAAAGGAACGTTTAAGACTAAGACGTTGATAGGTTGGGTGTGTAAGCGTAGCGATACGTTGAGCTAACCAATACTAATGAACCGTGAGGCTTAACCTGACAACACCGAAGGTGTTTTAGAGAGATGAAAGTTGATTCAATGAAGTGGAAGCCGAAAGGTAGACACTCAGCTTGTTCAGGATTGATATTCTGGTTTAAGAAAAGACTTAAACGGGAATAAACAGAATTTGTCTGGCGGCAATAGCGCGGTGGTCCCACCTGACCCCATGCCGAACTCAGTAGTGAAACGCCGTAGCGCCGATGGTAGTGTGGGGTCTCCCCATGTGAGAGTAGGGAACTGCCAGACATTAAATTAAAACTTATTGCAAAGCGATAAGTTGCCGAAAGGCAAAAAGAATAAGTGGAGCGGTAGTTCAGTTGGTTAGAATACCTGCCTGTCACGCAGGGGGTCGCGGGTTCGAGTCCCGTCCGTTCCGCCACTTATAGCAAGCCCCGTGATGAAAATCACGGGGTTTTTGTTTTTCTATGACACAGTAATTCCTAACGATATTTTCTCCCTATCGTCACACAGTCCACTCTGCTATAGCTACCCTTCTAGATTTTTTATTATGAACTAACAAATACTATTTAAAGTTTTGGTATAGAGTATAACCTGCCACTGAACCCGCTACATCATAAACAAAATCATGCCAACTCCATCCAGTACCTGCTGGCCTGCTATCATAAAGTTCTTTTACAGCACCTAAAGAAATTGAAAATAACATACCGACTTGTGCCGCTTGCCGATGTTGCATGTTCTGTCTATCTGCATACGCGTTACCTGCCGCAGCCATTGTGGCAGAGAAGACAAAGTGCTGTGCCTTATCTTTTCCCTGCCAATTATCATTTGACCAATGGAAGCCTGAACAGCCTGTCATGACTATTAACGAGCAACTTAAAGCTAATATTTTATAAGAGAGATTTGGCATGTATCTTGAGCTTCTATAGCAACCGATAGGTTAGAGTTCACTAGATAATAAAAAGCGCCACATGAGCGGCGCTTTAGAGAGTCAATAATTAAAGTATTCGACTAATGAGACGATCAACTCGGATTCGTCGCAATCGACGGATCAGTTTTTTGACTTTAACAGGGTAGGTTTGAATGCTATCTAGCTCACGATAGTGATGAACAACGTTGGTATGGACTCGAATGCAATCCAGTTCGTGTTGGCGTTGTTCTTGGAGCTGCTGTTTTGGATCGTGGATCAGCACCGCATTTTCCAAGTCTAATCCCCAAGCTCGTGGATTCAGGTTATTACCTGTAATCAGCTGCCATTGATTATCAACCCACATTCCTTTCAGGTGATAGGTGTTGTCACTATCTTTCCATAAACGAACTGTCAGTTGTTCGCTATCAATAAAGCGCTGCAAACGGCTAACAAACTTACGTAAGTTTATTTCATAGAGATAAGGCAAAGCGCCGATGATTTTAAAAGGTTCTTCAGGTGGAATATAGAAGTCGTTAGCAGTTTTATCACCAATAATGATTTCAACTTTTTTTCCATCACGCAGTAACTTGCTGATAATTCTAACCAAAACAGCAGGTAAATTAAAATATGGCGTACAGATAGTTAGCTTTTCAGCGGTTGAGCTCATCAAATGGGTGATAGTACGATTTAACTCGTTCTTCTTACCTAGGCCAACAAATGGAGTCACGGCGAGTTCATCATTGGAAGCATTACCGACAAATTGGTAATTAACGCCTCTTAATGACAAACGAAATTGCTTGATTAACCCTTTAAATTCGGCTGTTTTTGGTCTTTCAGGCGTATTGAGTAGATGGATTGCATCCGATGATAACAGAGAATCATCAATGAACTTTTTCATTGTCGCCGTGAGCTGGCTATTTTTGATGAGATGATATCTATCGTAGCGGTATTTTTCATGGCGATGCAGATAGACATCATTGATGCTTGCCCCGCTATACAGGAGCGTATCATCAAATAAGAAACCTTTTAAGTGCAGTACCCCTAATGCTTCTCGCGTGTTGACGGGGATCCCGAAAACAGGGATCTGAACATCAGGGTATTGCTGAGAAACTTCATAATACCAATCGGCATTAGTCAGATTAGCAGCTGCGCCAATTCGGCCGCGTTGAGCTCGGTGCCAATCAACTAGAATTTTAATATCTAGATTAGGATTTGTTTGTTTAGCAGCATACAGAGCATGAAGGATGTCTTTACCCGCATCATCTTTTTCTAAATACAGAGCCGTAATGTAGACTGTATTTTTAGCTTGCGAGATCTGTTCAAGCAGAGCACCACGAAAATCTTCCGTCTTATAGAGCGTTTTAACATCATCAACCGACTGAGACAATTTAGGCATGTTTGCCAAGTGTTGTTGATGTTTTGCTTGTTTTAGTTTTGACAACATCACAGTGTGAATTTTCTCTTGTTAGTCTAATAGCAAATCGCTTTATACAAATATTTAAGCGAATGATCTATCGATGATATCATATTTACATCATTCATTAGGAATAAATTGACCATTGGTTTATTTACTATACAGATTTCAGTTTTATTCCTAACGCTAATTATAGATGTAGGGTGAGATTTACGACACCATCCTCAAATTGAACATCAATTTGAAATCCTAATTTTTTTGCCAAGCTGATCATATTGCGGTTTTCGGGCATGGTGATCGCTGTCAGCTTCTTAATACCATGTCCGCGGGTGTAGTTGAGCAGTTTTTGCATTAATTGATAACCGAGTGTTTGCCCTTTCATATCTGAACGAACTAAAACGGCAAACTCGGCTTCTTGGTTATCAGGATCCGCCATTGCGCGAGTTACGCCAATAATTTCAGGTTGTGTATCACTATTTTTAACAGCGACAAACGCCATTTCTCGGTCGTAATCGATTTGCGTCATATTCGCAAGATCATCATGAGTAAATTCACTGATCTCACTGAAGTAGCGATAATAAAGGTCTTCTTTAGTAACTTGCTCAATAAAGGATTTTAAGAGTGGTTCATCTTCAGGAAGAATCGGTCTTAACAAGCAAGTTAGGTCATCTTTTAGGTTAATGGTCTCTTCAAGTTCATTAGGATAAGGACGGATGGCAAGCCGAGTATTTGGATTGTCATCAGCTGGGTTCAATGTCATTGAAACATCAAGTAATGTGAATTCATCACCAGCGGCGAGCAGTGGGTGTATGTCCAATCGGCTGATGTTAGGACAATCAATGATTAAGTTAGAGACACGAACCAATAAGCTGGCAAGCCCCGGAATGTCCAATGGTTCTAGAGCACTACGGGCTTTAATTTTATGTCCTTTGATAGCATTAATGACCAAGTAACGTGCTAGTGCTAAATTTAGTGGGGGAAGGGCTACAGCTGATTGACTCTCTTGTTGCCACTCTACGCCCCCTTCGCCAAGCATGATCAATAAACCAAAAACAGGATCAAGCTCAACAGCAATTCGTAATTCCTGAGCACCAGCGCGATTCGCCATACTTTGTACTAATAAGCCTTCGATTCGTGCTTGTGGGTAGTTGGTTGAGACTCGCTCAATAATGGCACTGGCGGCTTCAGCGACTTCTTTGGCATTCCTTAAATAGAGCATAACGCCCTGAACTTCTGATTTATGCACAATATCAGGAGAACGTAATTTTAGTGCAACGGGATAACCAATCTTTTCTGCAATTTCAACGGCTTGTTCGCTGGAATGAGCAATCCATGTCGGTAAACTGTTTAAGCCATAAGCTTTTAAGATCGGTTGAACTTCATGGGTATCTAAATGCAGCTTGTTATTTTCAATGGCTTGCATGATACAGGTATGTGCTTGTTGAGTATTAGCGGTTATCCCAACAGGGAGCGCAGGAGTTTCTTTTAATTGTTTTTGGTTACGACGATATTCCACCATATGCATATAGGCGGTGATTGCACCTTCAGGCGTCCGATAAGTTGGGATCCCAGCTTCGCTGAAGAGCCTTCTCGATTCTTGAGATGAATATTCCCCGCACCAGTTTGTGAGGATGGTTAACCATTTACCTCGAGGATGTTGCTTAATGGTTTTGATCACTTTTTCTGCCATGGATTTACTTTGTGTAATGGCACTTGGCGTGTGGATCAAAAGCAGTGCATCATGATCGTGGCTATCGAGCATTTTGTTTAATACGTTGAGATACCTATCCACGGTGGAATCATCGCCGAGATCAATCGGATTTTGGGTAGATAAATCTAATGGTAATAGAGAGCTTAGTTCGTTTTCAGTCTCTACACTGAGTTTTGCCAGCTTCCCATTACGTAGCAGTAGCTCATCGAGCGCCATTGCGGCAGGTGCTGAGCCATTACTCATAATCGATAAACGTTCACCTCGTAGCGGAGTCATATAGCTTAGAGTTTCTACCGCGGAAAACATTTCGTGAGTATCTTGGACGCGGAGTAAACCCGCCCGTTGAATCGCAGCATCATAAGCGGCATCTAAACTTGGTTTTTCACCGAGAAGCTCTTGTGCTTTGCGTGTTCGTCCACTTTTGATAACAAGGATCGGTTTGTTACGAGATGCACTACGAGAAGATGATAAAAAGCGCCTAGCATCACTAATATTTTCCAAATAAAGCAAGATAGCGCTGGTTTTGCTGTCTCGAGCAAGATAGTCCAGTAGGTCATCAATATCGATATCAATGCTATCGCCAAGGGCAATAAAATAGGAAAAACCGATATCGCGATGGCGTGCCCAATCGAGGACTGTATTTGAGACTGCGGCAGATTGTGAAATAAATGCCAGTTTACCTTTCAAAATAGGGATTGGGGAAAAGCTGGCATTTAACCCTTGCCATGGAGCAAAGAAACCTAAACTGTTAGGACCCAATAAACGAATTTGGTATTGCTGAGCCACCTTTTTCAGTTCATTAAATTGAATAGAAGGGGACGATAGGATAATGACGACATTACAGCCAGCCTCCCCAAGCTGCCGGAGACATTCAACATTACGAGAATAGTGAGTGCAGATCACAGCAAGATCAGGTTTGAGTGGGAGTTTATCAATTGAGGGATAAGCAAGGACGCCAAGGACGGAGCTTCTGTTCGGGTTAACGGGCAGAATAGGGCCTTTGAAACCGCTGCTGAGTAAGTTTTTCATCATCACTGAGCCTGCTCGGCTAGGATCTTCTGAAGCGCCTACGACAACGATAGATTTTGGTCTAAACAATGACTCTAGCTGACTCACTAACCCCATGGCGGTAAACCTTTTCTGTGGTGAGCGAAAACCCGCTCAATTGATTTTGAGTTCGTAAGCAACGCTATACGATACAGCAATACTATACGTTGCTGGAATACCATGTCGTATATTGTGCCGTATATTGTGGGAAGCGCCAGTTTATCGGGGGAATTTTATTGAATATTACAAGCACCCTCACGTTTTGTTGTGAAGGTGATTTTCAAAATAGAAATTGCTGGAAAGCGAGACATATAAATAACGTTAAAAATGCCTATAAGGAGTTACTCTTTGGGCTGGGATAAGAGCATTTGAGCCGTTGGATGATGGGGTTTTCCCTCTAAGTATTTATGGCGAAATAGATTGAAATGCGTAAATAACGCTTGGGACGCATCAATATCGCCAGCTTGCTCTAGCACAGTGGCTGCCACTTCCGCGGTGCAGTGTTGCTCTTCCCTTGATGGGATACGTAGCAGATAATCGGTTCTCGCTTTCGTATTGATAGACAACATTGGAATGTGATCCAAATAAGGGCTTTTGCGGAACATTTTACGAGCTTCTGGCCAAGTGCCATCTAACAGAATAAATAATGCAGGTTTGTCAGAAAGCGTCGGCTCATTGACGACAACACGATCAGTTTGCGCGTAGCTTTCTGGGAAAATCAGATAAGGTTGTCTAGTCTTATCTTGTAGTGCAGCTAATAGCTGGTTGTCAGGATCTGTTCTTGACCATTGATATGCTTGAGTATCAGGAAGCACATCGGCAATGAGTTTTCCAGTATTACTCGGTTTAAAGACTTCACCATCAAACATAATCAGACAAAATTGGCTTTTTGCTTGTGCAGAAACCGTTTCTTCGCAGAGACACTGTGGAATGGGAAGCAGGCAATATTGGCAGCGTTTTACCCGGCAACCTCTTGCTTTGAAAGGTTTCGTAGAAAGGGCTAAGCGTTGTTGACGCAGATGATAGACAGCGTTCTGACTCATGGTTGATAGGGCACTTTTCGTTGCGATAAAAATAAGGGGCATATTGTACGCAAAACGATTTGCCTACGATAGAAGTATATTCAATAACTTTTCGGTGAGATAATAGCGCGGATCGGTAGCGTAGCTTTGCAACTTCATGTAATCTTCGCGCCATAGCTTAGTAGGGGATAGCGATGAACGACACGAATGATTTTAGTGGTAAAAACGGCAAAGTAAAAGTGATGTATGTCCGTAGCGAAGAGCAGGACAACAATAAAGGAAATGATAAACGCCGTGGCGGTCGTGATGATAAGCGCGATGATAGACGCGGTGATAAACGTTCAGGTGGACGTAATGATCGTAATGATCGTAATGATCGTTCAGGACGCTCTGGTCGTCCAGAAGGTGGTCGCTCAGAACGCCGTTCTGACAACGACAGACGCTCAAATAATCGCGATAGCGCACCACGCGGTGAGCAATCACCATGGCGTACCGTTTCAAAACCAGGTAGTGATGAATTAGAGAACGATCATGGTGGTATTTCAGGAAAAAGCCAAATTGATCCTGAGCAATTGCGTAAACAGCGCCAAGAAGAGACCCGTATTTACGGTGAGAATGCTTGCCAAGCGATGTTTAAAAACCGTCCAGATGGTATTGTTCGTGCGTGGTTTTTACAGTCAGTCACTCCTCGTTTTCGTGATGCATTAAAATGGATGGCGGCAAACCGCAAAGCGTACCATGTTGTTGATGAAGAAGAGTTAACAAAAGCGTCTGGTACTGAACACCATGGTGGCGTGTGCTTTATCATCAAAAAACGCGGTGGTATGGCAGCAGAAACCTATTTAGAAAATGCGGTCGATACCGATTGTGTTTTAGCGCTGGAAGATGTTGGTAACCCGCATAACCTGGGTGGGATCATGCGTAGTTGCGCTCACTTTGGTGTGAAAGGTGTGATTTTACAAGATGCAGGAATGTTGGAATCAGGTGCGGCAATTCGTACCGCTGAAGGCGGCGCAGAGCACATTAAAGCCATTGATGCGGATGGTTTCACGCCAACACTGAATAAATTCCGTGAAGCGGGCTATACTATCGTCACGACATCCAGCCATAAAGGCAGCCAAGACATTGCTAAGGTTCAATTACCGAAGAAAATGGTGTTGGTGTTAGGTCAAGAGAGTGATGGTTTAAGTGACAGCACGTGGGATCAGGGGGATATGAGCCTGTACATTGGCGGAACAGGTAAAGTTGAAAGCCTGAACGTCTCTGTAGCAACAGGGATTATGCTTTCTCAGTGGTGGTCGCAAAATAAAGTTAAGTAATGATTTACTGATTTGAGCTAGTCTAAAAAAACCATACGCAAAATTGTGTATGGTTTTTTTTTGTCTGAATGATATGTCGGTTAGTGAGCTCCACCACCGTCTTTTGAACCGGCTCCGAATGGGGGTTTGGCAAACCATACAATCACCATTAACAGAATAAACACGCCTGCGGACATCCAGAAAATTTCATTAGCAGAAATAATTAACCCTTGCTCAGTAATTGAACGCGCAATATACGCGGCGCTTTGCTGCTCATTCATTCCTATTTGCGCTAACTCACTGTACATATGCTGAGCGTTTGGATTGTATGGGTTAACAAACTCAGTCAGATTTTCATGGTGCATGGCTTCGCGCTGCGTCCACATAGTGGTGGTGATGGAGGTACCAATTGCGCCCGCTAAGGTTCGCGTGAAGTTAGATAAGCTGGACGCGGATGCCATTCTTTCCGGTGGTAAACCCGATAATGTAATAGTCGTGAGCGGCATAAAGAAGCAGGCTATCGCTAAACCTTGAACGAACTGAGGCCACGCTGCCGCGGCAAATCCCATCCCAGGTTCAAAGGTGTAAGCTCGCCAGTAATAGCACACGGCATACATAATAAAACTGAATGTCACTAAATAACGCATATCAATACGATTACCAAAACGACCAATAATCGGCGTGATCAGCAGTGGTAAGAGACCGACGGGGGCAGAAGCTAGCCCTGCCCATGTTGCTGTGTAGCCGTACACTTCTTGCAGCAATTGAGGCAATAGGACAATGGTACCGAAATAGAGCATATACGCCAAACTGAGTGCCAAACAACCGATAGTAAAATTACGTTCTTTAAACAGGGAAAGGTCGATGACGGGATGCTCATCAGTCAGTTCCCAAACAATTAAGAAGGCTATCGCGACAACGGCGACAACGGTTAGAACGATGATTTCAGTCGAGTTAAACCAATCGAGTTCTTTTCCTTGGTCGAGCATAATTTGTAATGCACCAATTCCGACAACCAGTAACACAAGCCCCACGGTATCAATCGGCTTGATCGCGATTTGAGTTTCACGTCCTTTAAGCGTTCGCATAATGGCAAAAATAATCGCGATACTAAACGGAACGTTGATAAAGAAAATCCAGCCCCAGTGGTAGTTATCACTAATATAGCCACCAAGAATAGGCCCACAAATCGGCGCAACCACAATGGTCATCGACCACAATGCAAGCGCCATACTGCGTTTGGCTGGTGGATAGTTATTGAGTAATAGACTCTGAGATAACGGAATGAGCGGACCTGCAACCAAACCTTGCAGAACGCGGAATAAAATCAGCATTTCTAAGCTGTTGGAGATCCCACACAACCATGAGGTAAGGGCGAAAAGTCCGGTAGACCATAAAAAGAGGCGAACTTCACCAATACGACGAGCTAACCAGCCAGTGACCGGAATGGAGATTGCATTCGCTACCCCAAACGATGTGATCACCCATGTGCCTTGTGAGTTAGATGCACCCAAGTTACCCGCAATTGTGGGGATAGCGACGTTAGCAATGGTCGAATCCAAAACTTGCATGAAAGTCGCCAAAGATAACGCAATGGTCATCCAAGCCAGTTTTGAACCTGTTAACGGTGCATTTGTCACGTTAATGTCTCCGTTTACTTATTTGCCAGAGTTATTCTGAATAATCTCAGCAACAATTTTGTCAGCAGGAGACATATCAACCGCTAAAGCGGTTGTGTGATAAGCCGGCGTATCGCGCAGGCCTTTGGATAACACTTTGCCATCTTTATTGGCCGTATCCACTTCGACTTCCGTGGAAAGCCCGATGCGCAATGGGTATTCATCCAACTGAGCTTCATCGAGGGCGATACGTACCGGGAGGCGTTGAACCACTTTTATCCAGTTGCCGCTCGCATTTTGAGCGGGCAATAAGGAGAACGCGCTTCCTGTTCCCATATCAAGTCCAATCACGGTACCGTTGAAGATGACATCTTTGCCGTAAAAATCGGTGGTCACTTTGGCCGGTTGGCCAATGCGCATGCTAGCTAATTGGGTCTCTTTAAAGTTGGCATCAATCCACATTCCGCTAGATGGCACAATTGCCATTAATGGGGTATTTGGTGTGATTTGTGAACCAACTTGCACACTACGGCGAGAAACATAACCATCTACAGGGCTAACAATCTTAGTGCGCTGAAGGGCAAGCCATGCATTTCGTACCTGCGTTGCCGCCTGTTCAACAAGTGGCTGCTTTTCTAAAGCCGTATTGAGCACAATAGCTTGATTGGCGTTGTACTGTTCAATCGCCACATCGAGCGCCCCTTTCGCACTGACGACCGCTTCTCTCGCGTGTTGGAGCTCTTCTTTACCGATTAAATTGCTGCTACCTAAGACTTCGCGGCGTTTTAAATCATTTTGTAAGCGGGATAATTCAGAGCGTTTAACGTCAATATTCGCTTGAAATTGTCGGCTATTGATAATGTGCTGTTGGGATTGTCTAACGCTGTTAGCAAGTTCAGTTTTGGCTTTTTCAAGCGCCAGCTCGGCATCTCGCGGATCGAGTTCTACCAGTACCGTTCCACTTTTCACAAAATCGGTATTATCGACATTGACTGTCATGACGCTACCGGATATTTGTGCTTGAATTTGAACTTGATTTCCAGCAACGTAAGCGTTGTCTGTCGATTCGTAATGGCGTAAGACGAGATACCAGTATGCGGTCCAACCGATGCCAATTGCGATAAAAATAACGGTTAGGAACATTAGGGCATTTCTGCGCTGTCTTTTTTTGTTTAATGGCGGCGTTTGCGTTTCAGGCAGATCCTCGCGGGCGCTCATACTGGTGGTTCCCCATATTCAATGGATAAAATAACGACTGTTTCCAGCAGTTAATGTTAACTACTGGAAACTAAGACGACAATTGATTTTGTTGCTCGATGGGATGTAGCAATATATAGCTGAAAGGATAATGAAATATAAGGGAGTGAAAAGTGTTTTTTTCTTTTCAAGGGCTAGAATGCCTCAAATACATTAACCTTTATAAATGTATGGTTTTATTAGCCAGCTTTGATTTCGTCTAACTTTATGAGCAATGTACGTAGTAATTTTTCGAACTGTTTTTTACCCTCATCATCAAAAGACGACCATATCTGTGTAATCGCGTGATGTTGAGGTGGCAGAAGCTCATTTAAAAATTCAGAACCTTTTTCAGTTAAATGCAGATGTAAACAGCGTCTGTCATTGTGGCTTTCTTTGCGTTCAATCCACCCGTGTTTTTCTAATTCATCAGCGATTCGTGTTGCATTAGTACGAGATGAGCCTAGTGCTGCGCTTAATTCTGATGGTTGTATACTGCGGGATTCTTTAGTATCAAGGATCATTAATGCCATAAACAGTGTTTCATTTACGCCTTGAGCTCTTAGCATGCTATTACGCGATTCCAATAATTTTCCATGAACATGCATAGACAGCCGCGTTAATAAAATTTCGTGATAAGGAATCGTTTTTCCCTTGGCGTTTTGTTGCTCATTGCGAGCGTTAAGTAATTCTTCTGTCGGTGTAAATGAACTTTCCATTATTTGGATACCTTATTAGTTTCAGTTGGTAAGATTTCAACTGTAATCAACCATGTGAATGGTATATTAAAAGATAGAATTAGCAATTATACTTAATTAATTTCATCCATTTTATTTTGATAATGATACACCATTCATAAATTTTATGAATGTGTTTTAACGCATTTAGTATAGTTCAATTAACAATCACTGCTTTCTTACTATCATGTAGGTAAATAGATGAAAATATAATTGCGTTTTATACGACAAATAAAATCATATAAAACAATATATAATCACATCGCATTAACTCAATACCATTTTTTTTATTACTCAATAATTACAAGATAGAAGGTTCTTTCTGTTTTTTGAGGTAAATACCCTAAAAAGGTACCTACATTATTGAGTAATATCGAATTAATATTTTATGGGTAAGAAGTATACCATTTGATAAAGATATACTTTTTGCTTAACTGTGTCACTTATTAACTTTTTCTAGGTAAATTATACCTTGAGCCAATTATTCATCATTGTTAGCTATTCAACATGATGATTATTATCACAGTGGCATAATAATAGGCTAAATAATGGACGCAATGAATAATAGGTAAGATATTAAATTAACGGAGAGTGCTATAGCAGCCAAATAGATGGCCGCTATAGATATAAATGAATGAAGGGATTACTGTTCAGAGGTAATTGTTGGGTCGAATCGAGCGCCGATTGCCCAAATGATTAAACTGATACCCGTGATAACAACGCCTGAAATCGCCACGCCCATCCAACCTGCATGTTCATAGGCATAACCTGAAAGTAATGAACCTAGTGCTCCACCAATAAAATAACTGGTCATATAGCCAGCGGTTAAGCGATTTCGTGCTTCAGGCATAATACGATAAAGCGTGCTTTGGTTAGTAACGTGAACGCCTTGGATGGCCAGATCAAGCACTAAGATACCGATAATAAAAGCGATGAGTGAATATTTTGCTAGACCAATCGGGATCCACGAGAGCAATAATAGAATTAGCCCAAGGGTGGTAACTAATTTGCCTTTACCTTTATCCACTAAGCGTCCGGCTTGGGTTGCCATTAATGCGCCTGCGGCACCAACTAGACCAAATAACCCGATAGTCCCCTCTGAATAATTAAAAGGTGGGCTGGCTAATAAGAATGCCATCGCCGTCCATAATAGCGCAA
Source organism: Providencia alcalifaciens (assembly GCF_020271745.1). NCBI lineage: Bacteria > Pseudomonadati > Pseudomonadota > Gammaproteobacteria > Enterobacterales > Morganellaceae > Providencia > Providencia alcalifaciens. The sequence continues at coordinate 2,559,828 of NZ_CP084296.1, forward strand.
AGTTAGCGAAAGTGAGGGCGCCAAGCAGTGCGCGAGTCGCTAAGACTGGCGTAGTAAAAAACAGGCGTCCAATAGAGCCAATGAGTTGAAAATAGTTAAGCTCTGTTTTTTGGTGGTAACGCGGTAATTTAAGCGCCAAAATTAGGATCAGCAGCATCATTAATCCAAAGGCAACCCAGTAAATCGCTCGCCAACCGCCTACCATTGCCACGCCACCGGAGATAGTTCGAGCGAGTAAGATCCCAAGAAGTAACCCACTCATAATGGTACCGACCGCTTTACCTCGCTGGTGAGGCTTTGCGATGGATGCGGCCATAGGAACAAGAACTTGGGCGACAACGGAGAATAGCCCTGTGAGGGCAGTACCGAGGAGAATTTGCCAAATATTGTCAGAAAGCGCGGTGATCAATAAACCACTGGCTGACAATGTAGTCATCACGATGATCAATTTTTTGCGTTCAAAAAGGTCACCAAGAGGAACAAGGAAGAGTAACCCAACGGCATAACCTAATTGGGCGGCGGTCACAATAAAGCCTGCCATATTGGTCGTTAGGCTGAATTGGAGTGCGATAGTATCTAACAGAGGCTGTGCGTAATAGTTACTGGCAACGACAAGCCCAGTGGCGATGGCCATTAAGAGCGTTAAGCCCGTAGTCAGTTCCGCTTGTGGTGTTTTCATGCTCATTATGCTTCGGATATAAATGTTATTTTATGATCTGTGGGTAGGCATTAAGCCTATCCCACTATGACCGTTTATAGTATTAATGATTTAAGTGATTTTATTATTTTTTTCACAAGATTGATGCGAGATATTTTTGTTGATGTTATTCAAAAAAGCCAATCATCATCTTCAGTACTGACTGCTTTACCAATCACATAGGATGAACCTGAACCTGAGAAAAAGTCATGGTTTTCGTTGGCATCAGGGGAAAGTGCCGACAAAATCTCTGGGCTAACTTGGGTTATTGAGTCAGGGAAAAGTGCTTCATAGCCCAAATTCATTAAAGCTTTATTCGCATTATAGTGAAGGAAGCTTTTCACATCTTCACTCCAGCCCACTGCATCATACAGCTCTTGGGTGTATTTGATTTCATTTTCATATAAATCAAACAATAGCGAAAAAGTGAATTCCTTAATTTCATTGCGTTCTTGTTCAGAATACTGGACAAGGGCTTTTTGAAATTTATAGCCAATATAGTAACCATGAATAGCTTCATCACGGATGATCAGGCGAATTAAATCGGCGGTATTGGTGAGCTTTCCACGGCTTGACCAGTACATGGGTAAGTAAAAACCTGAGTAAAACAAAAATGACTCTAAAAAGACGCTGGCGACTTTTTTCTTCAGAGGGTGTTCATCGCAGTAGTAAGAGAGAATAATTTTGGCTTTATTTTGCAACGCACTGTTTTCTTCACTCCAACGATAGGCTTCATCGACGTCGGCAGTGGAACACAGAGTTGAAAAAATAGAGCTGTAAGAGCGTGCATGTACAGCTTCCATAAAGCTGATATTGGAGAGAACCGCTTCTTCATGAGGCGTTTGAGCATCTCCCATCAAACACGGTGCACCAACGGTATTTTGGATGGTATCCAGCAATGTTAGCCCCGTAAAAACGCGAATGGTGAGTTTTTGTTCGGCAGGCGTCAATGTGTTCCAAGAAACCGTGTCATTGGACAGTGGGATTTTTTCGGGTAGCCAAAAGTTACTGGTCAATCGGTTCCACACTTCGAGATCTTTATCATCTTGGATGCGGTTCCAGTTTATTGCTTGAACAGGGCGATTGAGCGTGCTGGTGGTCATTATCTTTTTCCTTTTACAGTGAGCAGGAGACGCAGCCTTCGACTTCGGTGCCTTCCAGTGCTGTCTGACGTAATCGAATGTAATACAAGGTTTTGATCCCTTTTCGCCATGCGTATATTTGGGCTTTATTGATATCGCGGGTGGTGGCATTGCCATCGAAAAATAGGGTTAGTGATAAGCCTTGGTCGACGTGTTGGGTGGCTTCGGCATAGGTATCAATAATTTTCTCAGGACCAATCTGATAAGCATCTTGGTAGTATTTGAGATTCTCATTGGTCATATAAGGGGCAGGGTAGTAAACACGCCCAATTTTGCCTTCTTTACGAATTTCGATAGGCGCTACCACGGGATGGATGCTGGAGGTGGCATTATTGATATAAGAGATAGACCCCGTTGGTGGAATGGCTTGCAAGTTCTGATTGTAAATTCCGTGAGTTATCACGGACTGTTTTAATGCCTGCCAGTCCGCTTGTGTCGGTATTTCGATGCCCGAGCGTCGGAATAATTCCTGAACGGTTTGAGTCTTTGGTGACCATGTTTTGTTGGTATATTTATCAAAATACTCGCCATTGGCGTAGGTGGACATTTCAAAACCATCAAAAGTTTGTTGGCGTTCGATAGCCAATTGGTTCGAGGTTTTTAAGGCATGGTATGCCACGGTGTAAAAGTAGATATTGGTAAAGTCTAACCCTTCTTCAGAACCATAATGAATATGTTCACGAGCTAAGAAGCCATGCAAATTCATCTGTCCTAAACCAATGGCGTGGGATTGTTGGTTACCTTTGGCAATAGACGGAACGGAACGAATATTGCTCATATCAGAAACGGCGGTTAGTGCTCGGATGGCGGTATCAATCGAACGTGCAAAATCAGGGGAGTCCATAGTCTTGGCAATGTTCATGGAGCCTAAATTGCAGCTAATATCTTTACCGATATGTTGGTAACTTAGGTCATCTTCATAAAGGCTCGGCTGGTTTATCTGCAAAATCTCAGAGCATAAATTACTCATATTGATCCGGCCTGCAATCGGGTTGGCGCGGTTAGCGGTATCCTCGAACAAAATGTAGGGATAGCCAGATTCAAATTGAATTTCGGCAATGGTTTGGAAAAATTCCCGCGCATTGATTTTGAATTTTTTGATAGCTTTGTTGTTCACCATCTCACGGTATTTTTCAGTAATGCTGATTTCCGACATCGGTACCCCATAGACTTTTTGAATGTCATAAGGGGAAAACAGATACATGTCTTCATTGTTTTTTGCCAGTTGAAAAGTGATATCGGGGATCACAACCCCAAGCGAAAGCGTTTTAATGCGAATTTTTTCATCCGCATTTTCCCGTTTTGTATCTAAAAATCGCAAGATATCGGGGTGGTGAGCATGAAGATATACCGCGCCTGCACCTTGTCTTGCTCCTAGCTGATTGGCATAGGAAAAGGCATCTTCCAGCATTTTCATCACCGGAACCACGCCAGACGATTGGTTTTCTATCTGTTTTATCGGCGCGCCTTGCTCGCGTAGATTACTCATCAAGAACGCGACTCCACCTCCGCGCTTGGACAGTTGCAGGGCAGAGTTCACGGAGCGCCCGATAGATTCCATATTGTCTTCTATACGCAGTAAAAAGCAGGAAATAAGCTCGCCTCGTTGTTTTTTACCGCCGTTAAGGAATGTAGGAGTGGCAGGTTGAAAACGCCCGCTAATGATTTCATCCACTAAGAGGGTTGCTAGGGGTTTTGAGCCTTGTGCTAGAGCCAATGCAACCATACAAACTCGGTCTTCATAACGTTCAAGATAGCGCTCGCCATCGAAGGTTTTTAGGGTATAGCTGGTGTAGTACTTAAAGGCGCCCAAGAATGTTTGGAAGCGAAATTTGTGGGCGTAGGCTTGCTTGAAAAGCTGTTTAATAAATGGGAAATCGTATTGTGCGAGCACCTCTTCTTCGTAGTAATTTTCATTGACTAAGAAATCGAGTTTTTCTTTTAAATCGTGAAAAAAAACTGTGTTTTGATTCACATGCTGGCGGAAATAAAGGTGTGCGGCTTGTTTGTCTTTATCCAGCTGTAAGCGGCCTTCACTATCATAAAGGTTCAGCATCGCATTGAGCGCATGGTAGTCCGCATTATTATTATGATTGTGATTATTATTGTGCTGTGGGTTATCCATTGATCTGCTCCTTTGTGTGAGCCCAGAATGTTTTTAATCCTTGTTTTACAGATTGCACATCGCGCTCTGTGCCTAATAATTCGAACCGATAGAGGAAGGGAATTGCGCATTTTTGAGCGACAATGTTGCCAGCAATGGCATAAGCCTCGCCAAAGTTGGTATTACCTGCTGCGATAACACCGCGAATTAACGCCCGGTTTGCCGCGATATTGAGAAAGTGCACCACTTCTTTAGGCACGGCACCATGAGCGGTTCCACCACCATAAGTCGGCAGCAACAGTACATAGGGCTGTGAAGCGAGAAGGGCATTTTCAGGTAGATGACCGATAGGAATGCGAGTGGCAGGCAATTGCAATTTTTCGATGAATCGATGGCAATTACCAGAACGACTCGAAAAGTAAATTAGCGGCTGAGTGATCATTTCAATCTCACTTACTCAATCAGTGAGTTGATTTTATCGGGGCGGAAGCCAGACCAATGTTGCTCTCCTACAATCACGACGGGAAGCTGCTGATATCCTAGTTTTTTTATAAATTCAATAGCTTGGTTATCTTCAGAAAGGTCGATAATAGTGTACGGTAATTGCTTGCGCTCGAACGCTTGGTAGGTGGCATTACATTGGACACAGTTGGGCTTACTATAAATGGTAATCTCAGTCATTTTTTTTCACCTTAACATTTTCAGAACGTGGTAATTACGTAATGGTGGTGTGTAGAAGATGAGCGGATCCTATATATTGATAAAAAATATTTCAACCACACAATATATAGTGATTTCCTAATTTGAATGATAATCATTCAAATTATTGGCTATGCTGTTATTAACATTGGAAATAAAAAAATTCAGGGGGAGATGATTCAGTTAGCTACACTGAGAAAAAATATCATTGCAAAGTAGAAATAATTTACCTTATAACTGTATATACAATCAGGTAAGTGAATCCTTTTGAGGAGATGTTATGTACCATCAATATTTAGTAGCCCCAGAAAACTTTCCGAAACCGTGGATCCATATTACGGCTGATGATGAAGGTGTGACGAGTATCTATTTTGTTGATGAAAAAACGGAGAAGGAGTCGAAAAACGAATTCTCAAAGCAGTGTGCGAAAGAACTAAAAGAATATTTTAATCATAAGCGGAAAGTGTTTTCGGTTACATTGAATCCGCAAGGTACTGAATTTCAGAAAAAAGTCTGGAAGCATTTGTGCGAAATTCCTTATGGTGAGCGCTGGAGTTATAAAGATCTCGCCTTAAAACTGGGCTCGGTTAACTATTGTCGAGCGGTCGGTATGGCCAATTCTCGTAACCCTATATCCTTGATTGTGCCGTGCCATCGTGTCTTAGGACATGATGGGAAACTGGTAGGCTATACGGGAGGGTTGGATATTAAAGATTGGTTACTTATTCATGAGAAGTAAACGCTAAAAAATTAACCATGAGTAATACTTACCTTTGCATTAATTACTATTATTAAGAATTATCCCCGTATTTAAGGCGAAAGCGGTGGATAAATAATATTTTTTTATCATTTAAATCAATTTTCGTGATCTAGGTTGTAGACAAGCCAGTTATATATTTGATGTACTGAGCTTGATACAGATGGTGTGTCTATTTTATTTTAAAGGTAATATTTGATGTCTAAAGTTAAAGGTAACGTTAAGTGGTTCAATGAGTCCAAAGGTTTTGGTTTTATCACTCCAGAAGATGGTAGCAAAGATGTTTTTGTTCACTTCTCTGCGATTTCTGGCGACGGTTTTAAAACCTTAGCAGAAGGCCAAAAAGTTGAATTTGAAATCACTGAAGGCGCGAAAGGTCCATCAGCTGCTAACGTTGTCTCTTTGTAATTAAATACTTAGAAACGAACAGCACTGAACTCGCACTAGCTTTGCTAGCGCGAGTTTTTTTATGGTTAAAATTGACCTAGTGATAGTGTCTATTGGTAATAAATTAGGTAACTAATAAAAAACCCCAATGTGTAATAATTCACAATTGGGGCTTGGCTTAATCACTATTTTGACGAAAAGATTAATATTATTTAACTTCTTCGCCTTTTGCTTGTAGGTCGGCATGATAGGAAGAGCGTACAAACGGGCCACAGGCTGCGTGAGTAAAGCCCATATCCATCGCAGCCTCTTTCATTTCATCGAACTCAGCAGGGCTTACATAGCGTTTAACGGGTAAGTGATGGCGGCTTGGCTGCAAGTATTGCCCCAACGTTAACATGGTAACGCCATGACGACGCAGATCACGCATCACTTCAATGATCTCTTCGTTGGTTTCCCCTAAGCCTACCATTAAACCGGATTTTGTTGGGATTTCAGGGTGTGCTTCTTTGAATTTTTCCAGTAATTTCAGTGACCATTCGTAGTTAGCGCCTGGGCGAACTTGGCGATAAATACGAGGTACGTTTTCAAGGTTGTGGTTAAACACATCCGGTGGTGTCGCGGTGAGAATTTCTAATGCGCGATCCATACGTCCTCGGAAGTCAGGGACGAGGGTTTCAATTTTAATCGTTGGGCTTTTTTCTCGGATGGCACTGATACAATCAGCGAAGTGCTGAGCACCACCATCACGTAAATCATCGCGGTCAACGGAAGTAATAACCACATAACGCAATGCCATATCTTTGATAGTTTGCGCTAATTTTTCAGGTTCATTCGCATCAGGGGCATTTGGGCGACCATGTGCAACGTCACAGAATGGACAACGGCGAGTACAGATCGCACCTAAAATCATAAAGGTGGCGGTTCCGTGGTTAAAACATTCAGAGAGGTTAGGACAGGAAGCTTCTTCGCAGACTGAGTGCAGGCCATTTTTACGCATTGCGGCTTTAATGCCTTGAATTCGCGTAGAATCAGCTGGCAATCTGATTTTCATCCAGTCAGGTTTACGTAGAATTTCTTCACGTTCCGTCACCACGTTTTTAACAGGGATCAGTGCCATTTTATCGGCGTCACGGTATTTAATTCCACGCTCGATCTGAATTGGTTTACTCATAATGTGCCGGTTCCAGTTATCTGTTTGCCATTAAAATTTTTTTGAAAAATGTTAAAAAATTATAGCATTATTATTGAACAATATGAAATCCAAGTGTGTCACAGAACTGACTAATAAGCACTGGCTGAACATCGTTTAATGTAATGTTTGGCGACAGTGCTCTCACTTGTGTCATTTTCAATTCACTATAACCACAAGGGTTAATGCGATTAAAAGGCTCAAGATCCATATCCACATTCAGTGCTAGTCCATGGAATGAACAGCCTTTTCGAATACGTAAGCCAAGGGAGCAAATTTTGTCTCCGTTGACATAAACGCCGGGTGCATCAGGGCGAGGATACGCACTGATATTAAAATGGGCGAGGGTATTGACCACGCAAGTTTCTAGGGCGCTAACAAGTTCACGGACACCAATGTGGCTGCGTTTTAGATCTATCATCACATACATGACTTGTTGACCGGGACCATGGTAAGTCACTTGTCCACCACGATCACTTTGGATCACGGGAATATTTCCCGGCGCGAGAAGGTGTTCGGCTTTACCAGCTTGCCCTTGGGTAAATACCGAAGGGTGCTGCACCAGCCAAATTTCGTCGCAGGTATCAGGTGTACGGGATTCAGTAAATTGGTGCATTGCCTCAGATGTGCTCTCGTAGGGAGCCAGACCTAAGTCGCGGATGATGATGCTATTCTTTGACAAAATTCGGTGTCCACAGGCTGTAAAGATGAATGGCAGTATAACGCTGTGAACGCATTACCACCAGTTTGTCTTGTTATTAGCTTGTTATTTTTCAGCTGATATTGCGGATAATAAAAAACCGAGCCGGAGGCTCGGCTAGACCATCGACAAACCCACAGGTTTGGAAATGGCTCTTTTGGGTTGTAAAACTAACAAGGAAAATCAATTTATTGATTTTCGCCTGATAACACAAAGAGGGAAAAATCACGCTTTTATCCCTCTTTGTCATCAACTTACTGAGCCGAAGGCTCGGTTTTCTTGTTGCTAATTACAGCACAACTTTGACTAATTCTAATGCGCCTAACTCAGTGTAGAGCGTTTCAACTTGCTCAATATGAGTCGCGTTAATTGTAATAGACACAGAATGGTAGTTGCCTTTGCTGCTCGGTTTAACGTCTGGTGCATAATCACCTGGAGCATGGCGCTGAACCACTTCAATGACTTGGTCAACTAATTCTGGCTGCGCTAGGCCCATCACTTTGTAGGTCAATGGACATGGGAACTCAAGCAGTTCACCTAATTTTGTTTTCATGGGCACTCCTAAAATATTGATTAGCGCCTGCATAAAAATTGGCTGGAAGAAAATAGATTTCGCCAGCCAATTCACTATCCCATTAGGGTTTGTATTTCACTACAGGCTTTCAGATACAAACTATATGGGGTTAACTGATTTCAATTTCAAGTATTAACCAAACCAACGATGGAATAATAGTTTGATGTAGTCGATTAAACGGCTGAAGAATCCACCTTCTTCCACATCTTTTAATACCGCTAAAGGACGCTGCTCGATGGTTTTACCATCTAATTGGAAGCTAATGGTTCCGACTTGTTGACCTTTTTTCAGTGGCGCTTCGATTTCAGTGGTGATTAATTCGTAGCTTGCTTTTAAGTCTTTTAAACGACCGCGAGGGATCGTGAGGTATAGGTCTTCAACCACGCCTAGTTTAATTTCGCTGTCATCACCAAACCAAACTGGAGCCGTGGCAAATTCGACGCCTGCTTGCAGCGGTTTTACTGTTTCATAGAAGCGGAAGCCGTAAGTCAGCAATTTTTTGCTTTCGGCATCACGACCTTTGCTGCTCTTTCCACCCATAACGACGGAAATAAGACGCATATCACCATCTTTTGCGGAGGCAACTAAGTTATAACCTGCGGCGTCAGTGTGACCAGTTTTGATCCCATCAACCGCAAGGCTCTTATCCCATAGCAGACCATTACGGTTAGTTTGACGGATATTGTTAAACGTGAATTCTTTTTCTTTATAAATTTCGTATTCTTCCGGCACATCACGGATCAGCGCTTGGCCAATCAACGCCATATCACGAGCAGAACTGTACTGACCCGCTGCATCGAGACCATGTACTGTTTGGAAGTGCGTATTTTGCAGACCCAGTTTATTCACGTAGGTATTCATCAAGTTAACAAAGTTAGCTTGGTCACCCGCGACATAGTCAGCCATCGCAACACAGGCATCATTACCGGACTGTAAGTTAATACCACGGGTTAGCTGAGAGACACTCACGCGATCCCCGGGTTTTAAGAACATTAATGAAGAGCCTTTGAAAATTGGGTTACCTGTCGCCCATGCATCTTCACCCACGGTGACCATGTCATTCGCGCCAATTTTACCTGATTTAATGGCTTGGCCGATGACATAGCTCGTCATCATTTTGGTCAAGCTAGCAGGGTCACGGCGCTGATCTGCATTACTTTGTGCAAGTACTTTACCTGAATTGTAATCAATCAAGATATACGCTTCAGCATCGATAGCTGGAGCCGCAGGAACTGAAGTATTTGGAAACGCTTCGTTTGCATTTGCAAAAGTGACAGTAGAAACGATCAGAGCAGAAGCCAGCGCAGTCTGACGCACGATTTGTGGCAGAAAGACATTGCGTGATGAGGAGACATTTTTCATGGTTGTATCATTACATCCAACATTCGGTTAACACAAGAAAGCGCAGTGTAGCAAAAGTTCAAAGGCAGATAAAAGAAGCTCTTGCGCTGTGCTGGTAAATTCACGTTAGTTTATACCCGTTGTACTTTAAGTTGCAGGGGGAGCTATCAATAATTCCCCCCAGAAACGTAAATTATTCGGTTATTGAGTGATTAAGGGGCAACAACCATGGATTGTTGATTGCGCTCAGACTGTAAACGAGATTGTATCTCTACGGCTTGTTGTCTCGTTGCAAAAGGTCCTAATTGAACGCGGTAGATGCCATTGTAAGGCTGTAGACGACCCGGTACGTTAAATTGGTTTTTTAAGTTATCCAACATACTTTGTGCATTCGCTTTGCTACTGATAGCGCCAGCTTGAACTAAGAAACCACGTTCAGGAACGGATTCTGTCGCAGTGGCTTTCGGTGCAACTTCGGGTTCTGGCTGCTTGATATTCATATCCGGCATCGTTGGTTGCATAGGTTCCGCAGGCTGTTTCACAGGCAATGTATTGGTTGGTGCTGGGGATTCTTGCATCACCGGTGTACCTAAGGGGCCGGAGCCTAATTGTGGACGATCCGGCAGGGCATAACTTTGTTTAACAAAGTTTGAACCAACAGTTCCTGGCCCTGATAAGCTTCCATCAGGTGCAACTTGGATAGCGTCAATCTTAATTTTTGTGGTCGTCATCAGATTTAAGCGATCGGCAACTGCACGGGATACGGCAATACTTTTACCGGGAGTGTAGGGACCACGATCATTGATGCGAACCACCATCATGCGTCCGTTCATCATGTTGGTGATACGGGCATAACTTGGAATAGGCAGTGTTGGGTGAGCTGCGGTTAACTCTACTGGATTAGCACGTTCTCCAATGGCAGTTAGTTGGCCGGAAGCTTCTTGACCATAGATTGAAGCATAACCCACTTGGGAAAACTGTGCGGGGTCACGGACAATTTGGTATTGCTTGCCATTACGCTGGTAATCATTATTCGCCGTTGGGTGATAAGGCTCATAATGTGGCTCAGCACCCAACACATCTTGTGTAGGAACATTGGTTGGTACTGTTGGCTGCCGCTTAACGTCTTCGTTAATACATCCACTGAGTAATGTGGTTGCCATAGCGAGCATAATCCATTGTAAACGCATACTAAGCCTCATTTTATAAACTCTTAGATAAAAATTTTCTGTGAGTATGGATAGACATGATAATACCGAATCCAGCCATTAAAACAATTAAGGCGGAGCCCCCATAACTTACTAAGGGGAGGGGAACGCCTACGACAGGTAAAATACCACTCACCATACCAATATTAACAAACACATACACAAATAGGATTAGGATTAATCCGCCGACCATGACTCGCCCGAAGGTGTTTTGTGCATTTGCTGCAATATATAGCCCACGAATAATCAATAGGAGATAAAGAGCCAATAAGACCAAGACACCAATCAATCCAAGTTCTTCAGCTAATACAGCGAAAATAAAGTCTGTGTGACGTTCAGGCAGGAATTCAAGCTGAGACTGAGTACCTTCCAACCAGCCTTTACCCATTAAACCGCCAGAACCAATCGCAATTTTAGATTGGATGATGTGATAACCTTTACCTAGCGGATCACTTTCTGGGTCAAGTAGCATCATGATTCGCGCTCTCTGGTAGTCATGCATTAAGAAGAACCAGAGCATCGGTATAAAGGCGGCAACGGCGACGGCAGCAACAGCAATTAAACGCCAGCTCATTCCCGCTAAAAATAGGACAAATAGCCCTGAAGCCGCGACGAGGATCGAGGTGCCTAAGTCTGGCTGAGCAGCGACCAGCAATGTTGGGACAAAAATAAACACGAGGGCAATACAGGTATTTTTAAAGGATGGCGGGCATGAGTCGCGGTTCATAAAGCGAGCAACCATGAGCGGTACCGCGATTTTCGCAATCTCTGATGGCTGGAACCGTATAAAGCCCAAATCTAACCAGCGCTGAGCCCCTTTACTGATTTGCCCAAACACGTCAACGAAGACTAATAAAATCACGCAGAAAATAAACAGGTGTGGTGCGAGACTTTCATACATGCGAGGTGGAATTTGGGCCATCACGATCATCACGACAAAACCAGAAAAAATTTGCCCCAGTTTTCGCTCCATCATTTCATGATCTAACCCGCTAGCACTCCACATAATAAAGGCGCTATAAGCGAGTAATGCGATGATGATTAATAACATAGGCACATCAATGTGCAGACGTGTTGATAGTGATAATTTTCTCTTATCGTCAGTCATGATTAACGATCTTCCTCTGCACTGGCACCCGTACTCTCAACTTGGGTTTTGTTATCACCTAACAGGACATGGTCAAAGATTTGGCGAACAATATCACCAACTGCAGGGCCTGCCCCCCCGTTTTCTAAAATAATGGCAACGGAAATAGTGGGGTTATCATAAGGTGCATAAGCAATCATTAGTTTATGGTCACGCAAATGCTCGGCTAATTTACTGGCGTTATAGGTTTCATAACTAAACACCTGTGCCGTTCCTGATTTTGCAGCAACTTTATAAGGTGTCCCTACGAAACTACGCTTACCGGTACCATTTGGCGCATTGGCCACGCCGTACATACCCGTTTTGGCGAGCTCCCAATATCCAGAATGGATATCGCCAATTTGTCGGGTCTCTTTGTCTTCATAAGGTACCATGGCATCACCAAGTTTGGTTCCATATAGCAAATGAGGCGTTTTGACTTTTCCGTCATTAATCAATGTCATCAATGCTTTAGACATTTGGATTGGCGTTGATGTCCAATAACCTTGACCAATCCCGACAGGGATTGTGTCCCCTTGATACCATGGCTTTTTATAGCGTTTTTGTTTCCATTCACGGGTTGGCATGATCCCTTGACGCTCTTCGGAAAGGTCAATACCAGTATATTCCCCATAACCAAAGCGGGTCATCCATTCGGAAAGACGGTCAATTCCCATGTCATAAGCGACTTGGTAGAAGAAGGTATCCGCAGATTCAATGATCGATTTGACAACATTCAGCTTACCATGTCCCCAGCGTTTCCAGTCTCGGTAACGTTTTTCAGAGCCGGGGAGTTGCCACCAACCGGGATCGTAAATTGTCGTGTTCGGGGTAATTACTTTTTCGCTTAATGCCGCGACAGAGATAAAGGGTTTTACCGTGGATGCTGGTGGATATAAGCCCTGAGTCGCGCGGTTGATCAACGGTCTGTTAGGGTTATTTAACAGCTCTTGGTAATCTTTGTTGGAAATTCCGTTCACAAACAAGTTTGAATCGTAACTTGGCGTGGAAACCAATGCGAGGATCTCACCATTACGTGGGTCTGTGACGACGACTGCGGCACGGCTGGTGGTGAGGATTTTCTCAATATAAGTCTGTAATTCGAGATCGATAGTGAGATAGACATCGCGACCTGCTTGCGGTGGCTGCTCGTGTAATTGGCGGATCACGCGGCCACGGCTATTCACTTCAACTTCTTCGTAGCCCGTTTTACCATGTAAGACATCTTCATAGTAACGCTCAATACCTAATTTACCGATATCATGGCTGGCGGCGTAGTTTGGTAATAATCCTTCTTTATCAAGGCGTTCAACGTCTTTATCGTTAATTTTCGCGACGTAGCCAATGACGTGAGTTAATGCGGAACCATATGGGTATGAGCGGCGCTGATAACTTTTTACTTCTAAGCCGGGAAAGCGATATTGATTAACAGCAAAGCGTGCAACTTGGACTTCATTCAACTGCGTTTTCAGTGCGATAGAGGTAAAGCGGCGAGAGCGTTTACGCTCTTTTTCAAAGTTGGTGATATCTTCGTCAGTAAGGTCAACAACATCCCGCAGCTTATTAAGTGTTTCCTGTAAGTTATCGACTTTTTCAGGAACAATTTCTAGCTGATAAAAGGTACTATTGAGGGCTAACTGAGTGCCTTTTCGGTCATAAATAATGCCGCGGCTAGGCGCAATAGGCACCAATTTAATACGGTTATCATTTGAGCGTGTTTGGTAATCGTCATGACGGACTACTTGTAGATGATACAAATTGGTCACGAGGATTGAAGTAAGTATGACAATGACGCCGAAAGCAATTAATGCCCGGCGAATAAATAAAACTGATTCTGCGGTATGGTCGCGAAAAGGGGTGCGTTGTTGTTTCATCCCATTGCCATTGTGTACAAATTAATTCCTAACTATTCCCGATGATATGGATGATTAGTTGTAATACTCCATGCCCGATAAAGACTTTCGGCAACAAGGACTCGAACTAGCGGATGGGGTAGTGTTAGTGGTGATAGAGACCAACTTTGTTCTGCGGCATCTTTACACGCCGGAGCAAGTCCTTCTGGTCCACCAATTAACAGGCTGACATTACGACCATCTTGTTTCCACTTGTCTAACTGTACGGCTAATTTTGGTGTATCCCAACGATCCCCTGGAATATCCAGCGTGACGATACGATTGCCTTTGCCGACAGCAGCAAGCATCAATTCACCTTCTTTTTCGAGAATACGTTTGATGTCTGCATTTTTTCCACGTTTTCCTGCGGGGACTTCGGTTAATTCGAAAGGCATATCTTTGGGAAAACGGTGAAGGTAATCCATAAAGCCGGTCTGTACCCAGTCCGGCATTTTAGTTCCGACAGCGATGAGTTGTAATTTCAAACTCAGCTCCAGAGCTTTTCAAGTTCGTACATGCGGCGGCTTTCATCTTGCATGATATGGACGATGGCATCACCAAGGTCGACAACAATCCAGTCTGAAATGCCTTGACCTTCAACACCGAGAGGCATTAAACCGTTTTTACGGCACGCATCAATTAAACGATCAGCAACAGACATCAGATGACGAGTTGACGTTCCTGTGCAGATGATCATTTGGTCAGTAACACTTGATTTTTCATGGACATCGATCGAAATGATATCTTCAGCTTTCGCATCTTCAAGTTGATCGATAATAAATTGTTGGAGTTCAGTTCCTTGCAAAAGGTTCACCTTTTATTCAAATTGAGAGAATCTCTTGTTAAACACTATTCTTGTTAAAGACTGTTCATCATTGTGTTTTCTAGGGGGATTACCCTAGTAAAGTGCCGCCATTTTACCCTAGATTTTCACAAAAATCGGCTAAATTATTTTTTATTGGCATAGGAGGGCAATTTATAGGGATATATCGTCCATTGAGCAACAAATTTGTAGTAACTTTACAAAGTTAGTCATCTTCACTACTCCAGAAGTATTTTAGGATAAGAGAGATAATGTGCAATTAATTAAGCCAAAAGTTTTAATGCTAGATGGAATCGCTTATCCATCTAGCGAAATACAGCCATTAACCGATTCCATTGTGACGTGTTTTTCGCCAGAAGAATTTAATCAGACGGACAATGAAAGTGTAGGAATTATTTTTCCAAAACACCATGCACAAAGATTACTGGCATTTTTTCCTGCAAGTTTACCGGTTATTACTGACACTGAATGGCAAAATGTGCAGCAACTTGACCATTTTTTTACGCAATTGTATCTCTTACAACGGATTGAAATATTGGCCCAGCAGTTAACGCATCATGGGATTATTCTATTTCATAGTCAGCATAAGTATCTCATCATGGCGTATTCACCAACTGGCTATCAATTGACCGGTAAGCTAGTTGCAGGGATTAAGAAAGGCGATGACTTGAAATTGTTTTTTGCACAATATAAGGCGAGCTTAATGGAGATCTTTGCATTAATGCCACCCAAAAATATTCAAGTTAATGCGCTTAGTCACATGCAAGGATATTTTAAACGTAGGGCGACGAGAGATGAGAAAAAACATTTATTGGCGTTAATTAATGATTACCGTGACGGGAGAATACCGATAAACCAGCCATTATTGATGATGCGGCAGTTACTTATTCAATATCCTGATAGCTATTTAAGTGAACAATATTATTTTGAACCATATCCTCATTGTGAGCAGATTAGGGTATTACCTTATTCTTGATAAAGGTGATGAGCCTGAATATATTCTAAAACGGCATGAGGAATTAAATCATTACATGAATCCCCTGAGCTTAATTTTTGGCGAATTTCAGTGGCTGAAATATTCACTAGAGGAGTGTCAGCAATAAAGATAAGCCCCTTTGCTTGCAGGCTTAATTGACGAGGATTATCCGTTTGATGTTGATTGAGCCACTGTTGCATTTGTGGGTTAGAAAAGTGAGTAGAATATCCTGGTCTAGCACAAACTAATAAATGACATTTTTCTAAAAGTTGCTCCCACCCATACCAAGTATTGATGGATAACAGTGAATCCTGCCCAATAATAAAGGCCAGTGGTTGAGTGCTTCCCAACTCTTCACGTAGTTCACTTAAAGTTTCAAGGGTATATGAGGGCGTGCTCTTTTGCAGTTCTCGAGTATCAACAGTAAATAAAGGATTATTTTGAACTGCGAGTTGTACCATCTCCAAACGTTGCATTGGTGAGGCTTGAGGTTGTGGGCGATGGGGGGGAACATGATTAGGTAATAGAATGACTCTTTGTAAGCCAACTTGTTTGGCAAGGGCTTCGACTGGGCGCAAGTGCCCATAATGAATCGGATCGAAAGTACCGCCAAATAATGCCTGAAGGCCTTGAGGTTTACAGGTCATACTCTTACCTATGTTGAATAAAATGTTCTGCGTCTTTTTTACCGCACAATAGCATGGATAAAGATTGTAGATCTGACCAAGAGGAGTTAGCAAAATCTTGTTTGGTATGAATCTCGGCTTGAGTCAGTAACATCAATGCTGATTGTAATTGATGTAGACTTAAACGCTGTATTGCATCCCCTAATAGACCACGACGGTTTTGCCAAACTTTATGTTGGTCAAATAGCGTTTTTAATGAAGTGGTCGCAGATTGACGCTTTAACGTGATCAGCAACATTAATTCCCGTTGGATAGCACGTAGTAAAATGACAGGTTCAACATCTTCTTGCTTGAGCTGCTCAAGGATATGCCATGAACGGCGCGGCTTACCGGCTAGAATCGCATCCACCCAATGGTAGGGTGTAAAATGGGCGGAATCATTCACTGCACTTTCGACGCGAGGGTAAGTGAGCTTCCCATCAGGATAGAGCAGGGCAAGTCTCTCCAGCGCTTGCGCTAATCCCAATAAATTACCTTCATAGCAATAGCAAAGTAATTGGTTTGCTTCTGTTTCTAATGAGAGTCGCATCTGGCTAGCACGTTTAGAGACCCACTGCGGTAAACGTTGATATTCAGGCGTTAGGCAACTGACATAGATACCATCTTGGCTGATGGCTTTGAACCAAGCACTGTTTTCTTGCGCTTTGGTAAGTTTATGCCCGCGCAGAACTAATAGCAGGTCGGGATGAAGTAAACCGGCGAGCTGAGTTAGCTTGTCTGCCATCGCGGCATTAGGTCCATTTTCAGGCAAAAATAGGGTAAGCATTTGGCGACTGGCAAACAGACTCAGTGCTTGGCAGAGGCTAAAAATTTCATCCCAATCAGTATGTTGCTCTAAAGAGAAAGTGAAATGCTCTTCAAAACCTTGCTGGCGTGCAACTTGGCGGATAGCATCTTGGCTTTCTTGAATAAGAAGGGGCTCTGAGCCCCAAATGAGATAGCGGCCTCTTAGAGACTCTTGTAACGAAGAGGCCAGCTGTTCAGGATAAATGCGTATCATTATTCGGCAACAGGTTTCTCAGCCGCTTGCGCTTTCGCTTTTTCTAACTCAGCACTGTGAACCAGAAGCAGTTTGCGCACGATGTTACGTGCCGCTTGTTGTTGCATCTCTTGCTTCACAATCTCGTTCTCAGCATCTTTTGCGAGCGCTTCTAACGGGTTATCAAAGAAAGTCCGCACAACTTTTGTTTCCAGCGGATAAATAGCACCATCAGGCATTAACACTTGCGCCTTCATGACCAATGTCAGTTGTTTCTCTGCCGCTTTACCATCTTGATAAATCGAAACGGTATCGGTGCTTTCTGTTGAACCTACAATTTTCAAAATAGGCACATCAGCGCGGCCTGAATCTAGCAGAGTCACGTTATTGAGTCGCAGTTGTTCCCTAACCGCACGAGTTTGGTAACTGTACGGGTCGCCAGAACTTAACTGTAACGTTTTCAGTTCTTCGGGAAGTTGCGTGGTTCCTTGAAGACGAAAACCGCAACCTGCGGTGACTAGCACCGACAGGCTGAGAAATAAAGTTATCAGATAGCGCACTTGGGCTCCTTATCAGCCAACAACTAAGTTCAGTAATTTACCAGGTACGTAAATGACTTTACGGATGCTAACGCCTTCGAGGTATTTCGCGACGCTGCCTTCTTGTGATGCCATTTCCAGAACGAATTCTTGGTTAGCATCAGCAGGTACCGTAATACGACCGCGTACTTTACCGTTAACTTGGACAACAACCAGTTTAGTATCGTCGATCATGGCTTGTTCGTCAGCTACAGGCCAGCTTGCAAAATCGATATCGTCATTGTGACCTAATGCTTTCCACATTTCGAAACAAGCGTGTGGAATGATTGGCGATAACATCAGCGTGATAGCATCTAAAGATTCTTGAACTAAAGCGCGGTCTTGCTCAGTTTCTTGCGGAGCGCGAACTAACTTGTTCATAAATTCCATGACCGCAGCGATAGCGGTGTTGAATGCGTAACGACGACCCACATCGTCAGTCACTTTCGCGATGGTTTTATGTAAGTCGCGACGTAAATCTTTTTGTTCTGGAGTTAATGCGCTGATGTCTAATGGCTGAGTTGCACCTTTTTGTGCGTGTTCATGAACTAAACGCCATACACGACGAACGAAACGGTTAGCCCCTTCAACGCTAGACTCTTGCCACTCCAGAGTTAATTCTGGTGGCGCGGCAAACATCATGAACAGACGGACGGTATCAGCACCGTATTTTTCGACCATTAATTGCGGGTCAATACCGTTGTTCTTAGATTTAGACATCTTGCTCATGCCAGTATAAACCAGTTCATGACCTTCGCTGTCTACTGCTTTAGTAATACGGTTTTTGTCATCACGTTCAACAATCGCATCAGCAGGAGAAACCCATACACGATGACCATCGCTACCGGTGTAGTAGAAGGCGTCAGCCAGAACCATACCTTGGCACAGTAAACGTTTTGCTGGCTCATCAGAGTTCACCAGTCCTGCATCACGCATTAATTTGTGGAAGAAGCGGAAATACATTAAGTGCATGATGGCGTGTTCAATACCACCGATGTATTGATCCACTGGCAGCCAGTAGTTCGCCGCTTCAGGGTTCAACATGCCATCATCGTATTGTGGGCAAGTGTAACGTGCGTAGTACCAAGATGATTCCATAAAGGTATCGAACGTATCGGTTTCACGCAGCGCTGGCTGACCGTTGATGGTAGTTTTTGCCCACTCAGGATCCGCTTTAATTGGGCTAGTGATGCCGTTCATGGTGACATCTTCCGGTAAAATAACCGGTAACTGGTCTTCAGGAACAGGAACCACGGTACCATCTTCTAAGGTTGCCATTGGAATTGGCGCGCCCCAGTAACGTTGACGGGAAACACCCCAGTCACGTAAGCGATAATTGACTTTGCGTTGGCCTGCCCCAAGCGAAACCAGTTTATCTGCGATAGCGTTGAAGCCAGCTTCGTTGCTTAAACCAGTAAATTCACCTGAATTGATCAGGGCGTTTTTCTCAGTCATCGCTTCTTGAGATAAATCAGGCGTATTGCCTTCGGCATCTGCAATTACCGCTTTGATTGGCAGATTGTATTTGTGGGCAAATTCCCAGTCACGTTGGTCGTGAGCTGGAACTGCCATCACTGCACCTGTGCCGTATTCCATCAGAACAAAGTTCGCGACCCAAATTGGTAATTTTTCTTGGGTTAATGGATGAACGACATACAGACCTGTCGCCAGACCTTTTTTCTCCATGGTCGCCATATCCGCTTCCGCGGTTTTGGTATTACGGCATTCATCGATAAAGTCGGCTAATTCACTATTCGCTTTGGCAGCTTCTTGCGCTAATGGGTGACCTGCTGCAACCGCCACATAGGTTGCACCCATAAATGTATCTGGACGGGTGGTGTAGACAGTTAATTTCTCTGCGCGATCAGCAACATCAAAAGTGATTTCCACACCTTCAGAGCGACCAATCCAGTTGCGCTGCATGGTTTTAACTTGTTCTGGCCAATCTTCCAGTTTGTCCAAGTCATTGAGCAGTTCTTCTGCGTAGTCGGTGATTTTGATAAACCACTGAGGGATCTCTTTACGCTCAACTTGGCTATCACAGCGCCAGCAGCAGCCATCGATAACTTGTTCGTTTGCGAGAACGGTTAAGTCGTGTGGACACCAGTTTACTGCGGAGGTTTTTTTGTAGACTAAGCCTTTTTCATACAGCTTAGTGAAGAACCACTGTTCCCAACGGTAATATTCTGGCGTACAGGTGGTCACTTCGCGGTTCCAATCGTAACCGAAGCCCAGCATTTTCAGCTGACCTTTCATGTAATCGATATTGGCGTAAGTCCATGGTGCTGGCGCGGTGTTATTTTTAACTGCGGCACCTTCAGCGGGTAGACCAAACGCATCCCAACCGATTGGTTGCAGAACGTTTTTGCCCAGCATACGCTGGTAGCGGGAGATCACGTCACCAATGGTGTAGTTACGAACGTGGCCCATGTGTAGTCGACCAGAAGGGTAAGGTAGCATGGACAGGCAGTAGTATTTCTCTTTGCTGTTGTCTTCTGTCACTTTGAACGTTTGGTGTTCATCCCAGTGACGCTGTACTTTAGGCTCTATATCTTCTGGACGATATTGTTCTTGCATGGCACCGATAATCCTATGGTGAATAATCGCTACAGTTTAGTCTGTAGCAGGTGAATGTCTTTTCTATAAAATGGATCCGCATAGCATAGCGGATCACACATGAAAACAACAATGCCGAAAGCCATTGTGTCTGTAAAAAACGATGAATCGTCGATTAGATGAATTTACAGGGACTTGGTCTTGCTGTTTCAGCTGTTTGTTATATTTTGTGCTACATAGTGGTTGGCGATACGTTGATATTGCCATACGTTGATGAAACTAAGAACGCGCACAAAATAATAAGCGTATCGCCTATCATAATTCAATTTACTACCTAAAACTTGAACTATTTCAGGGGGAATTTGCTTTGTTCACAATTTTATTTGAACTTAGAACACGTTAGAGAATTTTTTAAGAGATTTCAAGCGCAGAAAAGTGACAATCAAGAAAACGAGGTGAATTTTGTGTGGGTAAGAAAAGTTGAGGGAAAAGTTGCAAAAAGCCCTGTCGGACTTTCTGCAACCTAAAGCGAGATTAATGTAAGATTTTTGCCAGAAAATCTTTCGCGCGGTCTGACTTCGGATTGGCGAAGAAATCCTCTTTTTTACTGTCTTCGATGATTTTACCTTCATCCATAAAGATAACGCGGTTGGCCACTTTTTTCGCAAAGCCCATTTCGTGGGTCACCACCATCATAGTCATGCCTTCATTCGCTAACTCCACCATAACATCCAGCACTTCATTGATCATTTCTGGGTCGAGGGCGGAAGTGGGTTCATCAAACAGCATGGCAATCGGGTCCATACACAGCGCGCGGGCGATGGCGACACGTTGCTGTTGACCACCAGAGAGCTGTGCAGGGAATTTATTGGCATGGCTTGCCAATCCAACCCGCTCCAGTAATTTTAAGCCTTTAGCTTCAGCGGTTTTTTTGTCGCGATTTAAGACTTTAACTTGCGCTAACGTCAGGTTCTCAATAATGGAAAGGTGAGGAAACAGTTCAAAGTGTTGGAACACCATGCCGACTTTTGAGCGTAGCTTCGCAAGGTCAGTTTTTTTGCTATTAACTTGGATATCGTTAACGAAAATTTCACCCTGTTGAATTGGCTCCAACCCATTTACTGTTTTTATTAATGTGGATTTACCAGAACCAGACGGCCCGCATACAACCACAACTTCGCCTTTTTTGACCTCAGTTGTGCAATCTGTGAGCACCTGAAATTGGCCATACCATTTAGATACATTTTTCAGGGTAATCATGAAACAGTCCTTTTCTTAAGATAATTCACCAGCATTGAAGCGCCGAAACTGAAAATAAAGTAGATGAGTCCCGCAAAGAGTATCATTTCGACTTGCGTACCGTCACGTTCACCAATATTGGTGGCGGTTCTGAAGAAGTCGGTTAACCCAAGAACATACACTAAAGAGGTATCTTGGAATAATACAATACCTTGGGTCAGTAATAATGGCACCATCGCTCTAAACGCTTGTGGTAATACGACTAAACGCATGGTTTGCATTTGGGTCATACCTAACGCGAGGGAAGCACTTGCTTGACCTTTCGAGATACTTTGAATACCTGCACGGATAATTTCAGAGTAGTAAGCCGCTTCAAAAAGACAGAAGGCTACCACTGCTGATATTAAACGAATATCATTTTTTGGTGATAAGCCTAGAACATTTTGTAATATGTTAGGCACAACTAAATAGAACCAAAACAGTACCATAACTAACGGGACTGAGCGGAAGGTATTGACGTAAAAGGCCGCCAGCCAACGCAATGGCTTAATACTGGATAAACGCATAACAGCCAGTACGGTTCCCCATAAAATCCCAACCACAATGGCCGCTGCCGTAATTTTGGCTGTGATAATAAAGCCATCCACTAAGAATGGGATGCTTGGCTCAATGGAACTCCAATCAAATTGATAAGCCATCTTAGCGTCCTCCTAGTGTGCCGGGTAAGCGCACTTTGCGTTCAAGCAAACTCATCAACAACATAATAATCAAGTTGATACCAACATATGCCAGTGTGATTGCGGTAAAAGACTCCCAAGCATGGGCTGAGTAATCGAGTAATTTTCCTGCTTGTGCCGCCATATCGACTAACCCGATGGTGGATGCGATAGCGGAGTTTTTCACCAAGTTCAGCATTTCTGAGGTCATCGGCGGTAAAATGACGCGATAAGCATTCGGTAGCAGTACATAGCGATAGGTTTGTGGCAAAGTTAGCCCCATCGCGAGCCCTGCATTACGTTGCCCTCTTGGCAGAGATTGAATAGCAGCACGAACTTGCTCAGTCATTCGGGCAGCAGTAAACAAGCCAAGGCATAGCATGGAGGAGAGGAAAAACTGGTAGTTAGGATCTAACTCCATTTTAAACCAGTCGCCGATGGATTGTGGCAGTAGTTCAGGGATCACTAAATACCAAGTGAAGAACTGAACAATCAGCGGAACGTTACGGAATAATTCAACGTAAGCAGTACCTAAAAAGGCTAAAAAGCGGTTAGGTACTGTGCGTAAAATACCGAAAAATGAGCCAACCAGAAAGGCGATGATCCAAGCGCAGATGGATAGCGTGACAGTGACTTCTAAGCCAGATATTAACCACCCTAAATAGGTGGTATTCCCAAATGGGGCATTCTCAAGGAATATCCCCCAATTCCAATTAATTGACATAATATGACTTCCTGTGGGCAATTTGATTGTCCCGAATACTGCGATAAGAGAAAGCAAGGCGGGAACGACCGCCTTGCGACTCCTACTTCAGTAACACCCTGTTTGTCTTTTTTATTAGTTTAATGCTTTATCGTTTGGTGATTTGAACAGCGCTTTCATTTCATCAGATAACGTAAACTTCAGATTCAGGTTCTTCGGTGGGATTGGTTGATTGAACCAGCGTTCAAATGATTTCTCTGCTGTACCAGATTTTTGTGCCGTTGAAATAGTTTCATCGACCAGTGCTTTAAATTGTGGGTCATCTTTACGCAGCATACAGCCGTAAGCTTCTTCAGTTTGCGGTTTTGCTACGATTTCCCAGATATCCGGTTGTTTCGCTTTTGCGCGCTCACCGGCTAATAGGGCATCGTCCATCATAAAGGCAACCGCACGACCAGATTCTAAAGTACGGAATGAGTCACCGTGGTCTTTTGCACTGATAATGCGCATCTTCATGTTTTTCTCGTCATTTAACTTATTCAGGAGCACTTCAGATGTTGTGCCTGAAGTCACAACCACATTTTTACCTGCTAAGTCGGCAAAATCTTTAACGCCGGAATCTTTTTTGGCTAGCAGTCGAGTACCGACAACGAAAATAGTATTAGAGAATGCAGCTTGTTTTTGTCTCTCTACGTTATTGGTTGTGGAGCCACATTCGAAATCAAATGTGCCATTTTGCAGCAATGGAATACGGTTTTGCGAAGTGATAGGGATCAATTTCACCTGTAAATCAGGCATATTGAGTTTCTTTTTCACTGAATCAACAATGAGATTGGAATAGTCTTGTGAGTAGCCAACAACTTTCTGGTTATTATCATAGTAAGAGAATGGCACTGACGATTCGCGGTGACCCACGACTATCACACCATTATCTTTGATCTTTTTCAGAGTACCGTTTAATTCTTCTGCTTGAACTGCGCAGGTTGCACCCAAAAGCATCATTGTTAAAACAAGCTTGCTGATACGCATAATTACAGCTCCTTTAGAACATCGGTGTCAATCCGCCATATTTCGAGGTATGTACTTTAGCGATACATTGCTCGATTTATTTTGGTTTTGTGGTGTTGTGTTTGCAGATGTTTCGTGAGGTTTTTATCATGACACGATCATCGGCTGTATGTTTTATTATTGTTAAAAAGTAATTAAAAAATATGAGTTTTGAAAACGAATTGTTTTAAATTCGGGAGCTATCTCCCATATTATTTAGGCAGTTGTGAACTGCAACACCAATAAAGAGACAAACCGCCGAAACTCGACTATCGCGCACCGAAAGTGTGCAAAATAGTTTCGTTTTGCTATTCATGTAAGTAGGTAGCAAGTTCCGTGCCGCTTTTCGGATAAAATGCAAAAAATAGTTAATTTTATAAATGAAAACTGTTTGTAAAGTTAGATGATGGTGCTTGTGTTGCTTATTTGCCTGTGTAAGATGTAACCTATTATTAACTTAATTAGCTAATTATTGTGAATTCAGGAAGATGATCTGAGGCAGACATGACGAGGTCGATGAAGCTAGGTAAAGGATTAGTGCTGTTTGCCTGTCTGATGGTGTTGATTTGTATGAATCAAAGAGCCGTCGGAGAGCGCTTATTCGCCTCAATGTTGACATCGACTCCAATACAGATTTCTGCGGTAGCGAATCAAATCCAACTTTCCTCAGCGCATTATCTTTCGGATATAAATGAACAAAATAGCAAGCCTGTGAAGCTTTCAACGTGTGAGTTAAGTTCCAAATCACTCTTCACTCTTGTTCCTGCTGTGATAGAGCCTCTCTTTTTTATATTTCTTTCTTTAGCGGCATTCGCTATCTTTTGCACTAGGCTATTTATATATAGAGCAAACCGTGAAGAGAGCCATTCCCCACCTGGCGTTCGGCGTCATCTACAATTCTGTAATCTTCGGGATTAGAAAGCCGCGGCTTATTGTTCGTCGCTGTTATTTATTCTGGAGGAATCATGCGTTTTTTTATTAATGCGTTAATTGTTTTATTGACTGTATTTTCTAGCAGCATACAAGCTGCGGATACAGGCTGGTTGCAACCTGCTAACACGGGGTTTATGACCGCAAACACACCGAGCCATGTACAGGTTCGCTTGCTGAGCTCTGCACAAAAAGAGGGCAAGGTCGATATTTTACTGGATGTAAAACTCGATGATGGCTGGAAGACCTATTGGCGCTCACCGGGAGAAGGGGGCGTAGCACCGGAAATAAACTGGTCTTCACCTGTCAAAACGGTGGAGTGGCTATGGCCAACGCCGGGGCGCTTTGATGTCGCGGGTGTGTCGACACAAGGTTATATGGGAGACGTGGTTTTCCCTATTACAGTCACCAGCAGTGAGCATCTCGATAAATTGTCAGGCACACTGACATTATCAACGTGCAGTAATGTTTGTATTTTAACTGACTACCCCTTTGAATTGGATCTCACTGAACCGGCTCCTGCGGATTTTAGCTGGGCATTTAATCAAGCAAAAGGTAGCGTGCCTGCGGTTAGTGGGCTTGTTGAACAAGCACAATTTGGCTTTGCTGGCAATAAATTGACGGTAGAGTTACAAAAAGCCGCCGATAATACATGGATTGACCCGCATCTGTTTACCGATGTTGTGGATGGCGCGAGCCTTGGGGTTCCATCCTTAAAATATTCTGGCAACAAGTTAACTGCCACCATTGATGTTAGCGATGACTGGGGCGGCGAAGCGCCTAATCTTGTGGGTAAAACGGTTTCATTTGTCGTGTCGGATGGTGAGTTATCTCAACAAATTCATGGCAATGTGGTGCCTTATACAGGTTCTACGTCTGGAGATGACAGTGGGCACGCGCTGGGTTTATGGCAGATAGTTTTATTTGCGCTACTTGGCGGTCTGATCCTGAACTTAATGCCGTGTGTTTTGCCTGTACTGGCGATGAAACTCGGCTCTGTCTTATTGGTTCCTCAAGGTGAACAAAAAATCATTCGTCGGCAATTCTTGCTCTCTTCATCGGGGATTTTAGTCTCATTCTGGTTATTAGCTTTGTTGATGACATTCTTGAGATGGGGACAGCAGGTTGTTGGTTGGGGAATTCAGTTCCAAAGCCCATGGTTTATCGGTTTTATGGTGCTAATTACGGCGCTGTTTACTGCGAATTTATTTGGGTTGTTTGAAATTAACCTAGGCAGTAAAGCGAATACGCGTTTAGCCACCGCTGGTGGGCAGGGTAATAGTGGGCATTTCTGGCAAGGGGTCTTCGCGACACTCTTAGCAACACCCTGTTCTGCACCATTTTTGGGCACGGCTGTCGCCTTTGCATTGGCGGCACCTATGTCGCAATTGTGGCTGATTTTCACTGCATTAGGTATCGGGATGAGCCTCCCGTGGTTATTGATTGCAGCATTCCCTATGATTGCGAAAGCGTTACCAAAACCGGGAACATGGATGCTGAAATTACGCGCTGTACTGGGCTTAATGATGTTGGTTTCCTGCTTATGGTTAATCAGCTTATTAATTCCCCATTTTGGTGCAATGACTGCTACCGTTATCGCTGTACTGTTTTTATTAATCTTAGTGTTATTTATTCTTAAGAACCGCGGGGTACGCGCGGCAGTTTTTCCATTCCTATTATTCTCGGCGCTGGGTGCTGGGTTTACTTGGATGGCGATAGACCAACAACAAGGTCACCAAACGCTAGCTGCCGATAAAGTACAATGGCAAACACTGTCTGAAAACGCAATCACACAAGCGCTGGCGGATAATAAACGTGTGTTTATTGATGTGACAGCCGACTGGTGTGTGACGTGTAAGGCGAATAAATATAACGTCTTACTTAATGACGAAGTCCAGCACTTACTGAGTGAGCCGGATGTCGTAGCACTGCGAGGGGATTGGACAAAACCTTCACCGGAAATCTCGGCATTTTTGCAACGTCGAGGGCAAGTGGCTGTGCCGTTTAACCAGATTTATGGCCCTAATCTGACAGAGGGGAAAATACTGTCAACAATACTTGATCGTGAAACTTTATTATCAATTATGACTGAGGCCAAAGGAGCCGAAAAATGAAAAAGACGATATTAGCTGTTTTATTTTCCTCACTAGTATTAGGGACAGCAGCGCATGCAGCGCCACTGACTGCTGACCAAGAAGCGCAAGTCCGTAAACTGGTACGCGATACATTAGTTGAGAACCCAGAGATCCTTGAAGAAGCGATTGTGGCTTTACAAGCGAAGCAAGGCGAAAAACAACAAGCGCAAATGAAACAGGTATTAAAAGATCAGCATGATGCCTTGTTTAATGACCCGACTAGCCCGCGCATTGGCTCGAAAGACGCCAAATTAGTCTTGGTGAACTTTACTGACTTTAACTGCCCATACTGCAAACGTTTTGACCCACTGTTAGAAGATATTGTGAAGAAAAACCCGGATGTTGCAGTCGTCATCAAGTACCTGCCATTTAAAGGGGAAACCTCGCTGGAATCTTCACAATTAGCGATGACGTTATGGCAAGAAAATCCAAAAGCGTTCTTAGCACTGCACCAAAAACTGATGGCGAAACAGGGGATGTTATCTGATTCAAACATCAAAGAAGCGCTGCAAGCAACAGGTAACGGTCAGTTAAAAGCGAGTGATAAGAGCCGTGCAGCTATCCGTAAAAACCTTGAGCTAGCTAACATGCTGGGTGTGAACGGCACACCGGCAACGTTAGTGGGTGATGAAATGATCCCAGGGGCTGTTGATGCACAAGAATTTGAACGCATCGTGAAAGAACAGCTCAGCAAAGCGAAATAATGGCGTGATGGGGAGACTCAAAAAGTGGTCAAAAGAGCTTATCGTATTAGCGGTGATTTTGGTGATCGCTTTTACGGTGATGGACTTTTGGCGTAAACCGCAAAGCCTTGCCCCCGTGTTATTAGAGCCACTTACCCTTGCAACGGGTGAAGTGGTTTCTATTGCTGAACTTAGCCAAAAACAGCCTGTATTAGTCTATTTCTGGGCCACATGGTGCGGTGTTTGTCGCTTCACATCGCCAACCGTTTCTGATTTAGCAAAATCAGGGGTTCCTGTGGTGACGGTAGCACTACGTTCGGGGGAGTCTTCTCGACTGTTAGCCGGAATGGAAAATAAGGAATTAGATTTTCCTGTAGTGAATGATACTAACGGTCAGTTGGCTGCGCAGGTTGGCGTGACAGCAACACCGACCTTTATGATTATCGATAAAGGCGAAATGGTGAGTTTTACTTCTGGCTGGACGAGTTATCTGGGGCTGAAAAGCCGTTTATGGCTCGCTTCGTTTTAATTAAATGCCCTTGGTATCAGCATCAAGGGCATTTTTCTTATCAAACTCTAATCTCAAACTCTCTCATCAAAATTCGAGATTGCGAATAAACCGATAGTCAGCCGATTGGGACTTTAAGCGATAAAGATTGGCTGGACGCCCGCGTTCTTGACGTTTTTCCCCGGTATCAATCAATAAATCCGCTTGGTCTAAGCGGCGGCGGAAGGATTTATTTTGTATGGGTTTGCCAATCAAAACCTCATGAACATGTTGCAGCTCGGCTAAGGTGAATACCTCTGGTAGCGCAAATCCCGGGACAATGGAATAAAGGGATTTCTGGCGTAAACGTTCACGGGCTTGTAAATAAAGCTGATAGTGATCGAAAGCCAGTGTCATGCCCTCAATTTCTTCAATTGAAACCCATTTAACAGAATGCACACTTTCAATGTGCGCTTCGCAGGCTTGGTGAGCAATGAGTGCGGTATAGCAGACCGTCACAGACCAGCCACGAGGGTCTCGCTCTGAATTTCCTACGGTACATAACTGCTCGATATAAGGAGGAACAACCCCCGTTTTCTCTTTTAACTTGCGATATACCG
Organism: Providencia alcalifaciens; assembly: GCF_020271745.1. NCBI lineage: Bacteria > Pseudomonadati > Pseudomonadota > Gammaproteobacteria > Enterobacterales > Morganellaceae > Providencia > Providencia alcalifaciens. Next base: position 2,588,805 of record NZ_CP084296.1, read on the forward strand.
TATCGTCTAACGTGGCATCACAATTTTCATCAACGAACCCACCTGGTAATCCCCATTGACCTTTCTGCGGATAATTAGCGCGTTCCACGAGCAGCACTTTTAAGGTGTTTTCATGATAAGTAAATAATATGGTATCCACAGAGAGCAAAGGAGTTAAATAATCTCGTCGATCATAATTAGATAAAAACTCTTTTTCTGTCATGTGATTAAGATCCTTTCCCCTGTTTTTAGTCTTGCGTTAAATCATACGCGAAAATTTATTTAGTGTCATTAAGACATTTAATTGTTGACTTATTTGTGTCTATAGGACAATAATTAATTAAGGTCATAAGGACACTAATTGATTTCACAAAGAACTAAGTGGGGTAGAACATGTTAAATTTCAAATATTTCAAATCAGATTCATCGACATTCATTATTCAATCCATCAATGGGTCAGTACGTAAGCAAGGTAAAGGATTAAGTTTTTGGTATAACGCAGATAAAACGTCCATTGCGGCATTACCTTTGAATGCCCAAGAAGCGCCATTTATTTTTAATCTACAGACAGCAGATTTCCAAAGCTTGCGCATTCAAGGGCAAATTTCATTTCAAGTGAAATACCCAGAAAAAACAGCGGATGTCTTGAATTTTAACCTTGCCCAAGATGGTAAATCCTATGCGTCAGAAGATCCGTTAAAACTAAGTGATAGAGTGGTTCGTAGTGCCCAAACCGTCATCCAAGCAAAAACACAAAGTACCGATTTACGAGATGCATTACTTATGGGGCAACCATTGGTGATGTTGGTTTCTGAGCAATTGTCTGAGCATCCTGCTCTTGAATCTTTAGGTATAGAAATTTTGGATGTGGCGATTTCAGCTATTACACCGTCCCCTGAAACGCTCAAAGCGCTGGAAGCTCAAGCACGGGAATCGATTTTGAAAGAGGCTGACGATGCGATTTATGCGAGACGCAAATTTTCGGTAGAGCAGGAAAGAACTATCAAAGAAGCGGAATTAGAAACGGATTTATCAGTACAAGCCAAGCAGCAGCAAATTGAAGAAGCTCGGTTGGATAATGAGCGTACATTGCTGCGTGAACGGGCTGAAATCGAACAAGAAGAATTAATTGCACAGGTGAATCTGGAAGCGAAACGTAATGAACTGGTGGCGTTGAGTGTCGAAAATCAACGTACTCAATCAGAGGCGGATGCTTATGCCATCGAAGCTAAAATGAAAGCCTATAGTCAGTTGCCTGTAGAGAATTTGAAAGCGATGGCATTGGCGAAAATGAACCCAGAGCAGTTGATGGCAATGGCGTTTGAATCCTTGGCTCAAAACGCAGGCAAAATTGGTGAAATTAACCTCTCGCCAGATTTATTTGGTCAATTAATGAAAAGAGGAGCGAAACAATGAGCCAGCATGATGATGTCCGCTTTGTGTTAGTGATGCGAAAAACCCGTCTGCAGGAGTTAATTGAGCGTTTTAATACCTGGTCGCAAGCGAAGTTTTATCTTGAACATAATGATGTTGAAGTGAGTGATTACCTACTCGAACATGATGTGTATCAGCGGCAGTTAATCCAAGCAGAGTCGATTCTCAAAACGATGGGGCGCTTTCAATTACTGGAAAGAAAATTATTGCCTAGCTACCAATTTTCAGCGCGGGATATTGTGATAGTGATAGGTCAAGACGGCTTAGTGGCGAACACTCTCAAATACCTTAATGGGCAGCCGGTGATCGCCATTAACCCGGAACCGACGCGCTGGGATGGTAAATTACTGCCTTTTGAAATTGGGCAGTTACTCGACGTGGTGACGCGCACACTAACTGGAAAAGTGCATCAAAAATCCGTGACCTTTGCACAAGCAATAACTAACGATGGGCAAACGCTATTAGCTGTTAACGACCTATTTATAGGCCCTAAAAGCCATACATCTGCACGTTATCGAGTCAAATGGCAAGGGCAGCAAGAATTCCAATCATCATCAGGAATTATTGTCTCGACAGGGTTGGGGTCAACGGGATGGTTCCAATCTATTATTGCGGGGGCTCAGGCGATAGCAGGGACTCACTCTCATCCATTATCACAGGGATTTGGTTGGGATGAAAAACGGTTGCAGTTCAGCGTAAGAGAACCTTTTCGCAGTCGAACGACAGGAACAGAATTAGTGTTTGGCACCATTGAGCAAACTACGCCATTACAGTTAGAGTCTTTAATGCCTGAAAATGGCGTAATTTTTTCCGATGGTATTGAAGATGATTACTTAAATTTTAATGCAGGTTGCATCGTATCAATTGGGATTGCAGAAACGCAGGGATTATTAATTGGTTAGGTTAAAAAAATCCCCGAATCATCGAAAGAGATTTCGGGGATTTTAATCGGTTTAAAGCGTCAATTAGCGACGTTTTTGACGGCGGTTAAGGGTAAATCCGACAATGCCGAATATAGCGACCACACCCCACATCGGCCAGTTACTCCAACGAGCATAAGGGGTTAATCCCGTTGTTGGTGTGACTTTTTCAGCCAGTACCGCATCTTGGAACTGTGGCAGAATACCTTGAATGGAACCATCCGCACTGATGACTGCCGTTACGCCATTGTTGGTGGCGCGTAATAGCGGGCGACCGAGTTCTAATGAGCGCATTCTTGCCATTTGGAAATGCTGCCAAGGACCAATCGATTCACCAAACCAAGCATCATTTGAAATTGTCAGTAAGTAGTCACTGTCTGGTTTGAAGTTATCTCTAACTTGAGTACCCAGGATAATTTCATAGCAAATGGTTGCTGTCAGATGAATATTACCAATCGCTAATTGAGACTGTTGATAATCTCCACGACTAAAGCCCGACATGGGTAAATTAAAGAATGGCGCAATTGGACGCAGTAAATCTTCCAACGGGACGAACTCACCAAATGGGACTAAGTGATGTTTGTTATAACGATTCTTAGTCGGGTAGAGGTAAGGCTTTCTATCGCCCAGTACAATAATAGAGTTATAGAAGACCGAATCACCATTGACGGGTTTTGCATCGACAGTTCCGGTAATTAACCGCGTTTTGGTTTCATTCAGTAAAGTGTCCAGCGCTTTGAGCCACGGCTGATTTTCCAATTCCACTACGGGAATGGCTGACTCAGGCCAAATAATCATATCGGCTTTGCCAATGTAAGGGCTGGAAAGCTTGATATAGCGATCTTTGGTTTGTTGCAAAAAGCCTGCTTCCCATTTCATCGATTGAGGAATATTTCCCTGTACCAATGCCACTTCCATGGTTTTATCATTCAGAGGCGTGAACCACTGGACGTTTTTGGCTAACAGTGGAATCAGCAACAGCGCAGCTGCACAAGCCAGAGGAATAAAACTGCGACGAATGACGGTCAGAACGAGCAAGCCGCTGATGCTAAATAGCAGCAAGGTTATCATCTCAACACCAAAAATTGGCGCTAATGATTTCATCGGTCCATCAATCTGGGTATAACCAAATTGCAGCCATGGGAAGCCAGTCAGTACCCAGCCACGCAGAAACTCAGTCACTTGCCATAGCGCAGGAGCCATCAACACTAGGCGCCAAACATTGGCCTTGGGGGTGAATTTATTGAGCAGTAGACCAAATAGACCGGGATACAGTGACAGATAGGCTGCCAGCAAGATAACGATAAATACGTTAACCGCATCCGGCATTCCACCAAAATCGGCGATACTGACATACACCCAGTTGACGCCGCTGCCAAATAAGCCAAATCCCCACGCGAACGCGATAGCAAAAGCTTGCTTGGCGGTTCTGTGTAGGGTTAATAGCTGAAGAAAGAAAATAGAAAGGAGTGCGGCAGGCCAGAAGTCAAAAGGTGAAAAAGCCAGTGTACCACTGGCTCCGAATAGTAAAGCCAGCAGCAGGCGTAGCCACTGGCTTTGATAAGTAGAGGATAAGTTCATTAACTCTGTTCTTCATCCAAAGTAGGCACTGGGGCATCGTCAGGAATTTTCACTTGGAGTAGTAAAATTCGACGGCTATCCGCCATGGAAACTTTAAACTGGTAGTTATCGATGATAATGGTTTCACCACGGGATGGTAAGTGACCAAAGGCTTGCATCACTAAGCCTCCAACGGTATCCACCTCATCATCACTAAAATGTGTCCCAAAGGCGTCATTAAAGTCTTCGATTTGAGTCAAGGCACGAACAGAGTACGAATGACGGCTCAGTTGGCGGATATCCACATCATCCTGGTCGTCATACTCATCTTCAATTTCACCGACGATCAGTTCTAAAATATCTTCAATAGTCACTAAACCAGAGACACCACCAAACTCATCAATAACGATGGCCATGTGGTAACGCTGGGAACGGAATTCTTTGAGTAGGCGGTCTACTCGTTTACTTTCAGGAACAACAACGGCCTGACGTAACACTTTATCAATACTGAATGGTTCTGCATCGGTACGCATAAATGGCAGTAAATCTTTTGCCATTAATAACCCTTCAATATGATCTTTATCTTCGCTGATAACAGGGAAGCGAGAGTGGGCAGAATCGATGATGACATCGAGGCACTCATCAAGGGTTTGGTTACGTTTTAAGGTAACAATTTGAGAGCGAGGGATCATGATGTCACGTACCCGCTGATCGGCAATATCCATGACGCCTTCCAGCATTTCACGGGTATCCGGGTCAATTAAATCGTTTTGTTCAGAATCACGAATTAATTCGACCAAATCATCACGGTTTTTGGGTTCACCATGGAAAAGTTGATTTAACAGGGCAAAAAAACCTTTCTTAGGTCCAGGGGTGTCACTACTCGAAGAGTTATCGTCGCTCATGGCGTTTAATTTATTATTCCTCAGTTAATTAGAAAAATCGCTAACCCATAGAGTTAGGTATGAATTGTTTAGCTTAAAACATTTTGTTTAACGAAACAATTTATGGGTTAGCCTCGATGCATATTCTTTACGTTAACAGACATCGTTTTACGATGAAACACTCGTGTTAACGTAAAAATACTTATTAACGTTAAAAATTATAGAGAGCTCACTCTTTTTCCGCAAGATACGGATCGGCATAACCCATTTCTGCGAGGATTTCGGTTTCTAATCCTTCCATTTCTTCAGCTTCATCATCTTCAATATGATCATAACCGAGTAAATGTAGGCAACCGTGAACTACCATGTGCGCCCAATGTTCTTCTTCGCTTTTTTGCTGCTCGGCGGCTTCTTGCTCCACAACTTGGCGGCAAATAATTAAATCCCCTAACAGCGGAAGCTCCACTTCTGGTGGTGCTTCAAATGGGAATGACAGCACGTTAGTCGGCTTATCTTTTCCACGATAAGTTAGATTTAATTCATGGCTTTCGGCTTCATCAACAATACGAACAGTGACTTCGCTTTCAGCTTGAAACTTGGGTAATACCGCATTAACCCAGCGCTGGAACATCGCTTCAGAGGGTAAACCGTCAGTATTTTCGCTCGCTATTTGTAAATCGAGAATAACATCGCTCATTTAGTGATTTTCCTGCTTTTCAAGCTCACGTTGTTGCTCTTTTTCTTCTTTCAATTGCTGGCGACGTTTGCTGTCTTGCTCTTCCCATGCTTCATAAGCCATGACAACTTTCGCCACGACAGGGTGACGCACCACGTCTTCACTATGGAAGAAATTAAAGCTTAAATCATCCACGTTCGACAATACTTCGATGGCGTGTCTTAAACCGGATTTGCTGCCTCTTGGCAAGTCGACCTGAGTGATATCCCCAGTGACGACAGCTTTAGAGTTAAAACCAATACGGGTTAAAAACATTTTCATCTGTTCGATGGTGGTGTTTTGGCTCTCATCTAAAATGATAAACGCATCGTTCAGTGTACGACCACGCATGTAGGCCAGCGGAGCCACTTCAATCACATTACGTTCAATCAGTTTTTCAACTTTTTCAAAACCGAGCATTTCAAACAGCGCGTCGTATAGAGGACGTAAATAAGGATCCACTTTCTGGCTTAAATCACCCGGCAAGAAACCCAGTTTTTCACCTGCTTCAACCGCAGGGCGGGTGAGCAGAATTCGGCGCACTTCTTGGCGCTCTAATGCATCGACGGCTGCCGCAACAGCAAGGTAAGTTTTACCCGTTCCCGCAGGACCAATCCCAAATGTAATATCATGATCTAAGATATTGGCAATGTATTGTGCCTGATTTGGGGTGCGAGGTTTGATAACCCCGCGTTTGGTCTTGATATTCACGGCTTTACCATAGTCAGGCACGCTTTCTGCGGATTGTTCAAGCACTCGGCTATCGACAATCGCAAGGTGAATATTTTCAGGATCAATATCAGGGATCACACCGCGAATTGGTGCGGTATCAACATATAGCTGACGTAAAATCTTACTGGCTGCTTGAATATTAAGCGCTTTACCGGAAAGCTTAAAACGGTTGTCTCGGCGGTTGATTTCAATACCAAGACGACGCTCTAATTGCTTAATATTGTCGTCAAATGGCCCGCAAAGGCTCATTAAACGCTGATTATCTGCGGGCTCTAAAAAAATCTCTTGTGTTGCGATTTGCAAAGGTTTGTTATCGGTCACTGAGTATCCTATCTTTAGGGTTGGAAGTTACCAACGCCAAGTTCATCTTCTTTACGGGTACGTGCAATCACGGATTCTGGGGATTCATGAACACGCAGATCCATTTGATCTTCGGTACGAATCACTTTACCGCGTAAAGAGTTGGTATAAACATCGACGATCTCGACATCAACAAATTTACCGATCATGTCCGGAGTGCCTTCAAAGTTCACTACGCGGTTATTTTCGGTACGACCTGAAAGTTCCATCACATTTTTACGTGAGGTACCTTCCACTAAAATACGTTGTACTGTTCCCAGCATGGCACGGCTGAAGCTCATTGCTTGCTGATTAATGCGCTGTTGCAGTAGATACAGACGCTCTTTTTTCTCGTCTTCGCTAACATCATCCGGTAAATCAGCGGCTGGTGTACCCGGACGTGCGGAGTAGACGAAGCTGTAGCTCATATCAAAATTCACATCAGCAATCAGCTTCATGGTTTTTTCAAAATCATCGGTGGTTTCCCCAGGGAAGCCAACAATAAAGTCGGAGCTGATCAGAATACCTGGGCGCGCTTCGCGTAATTTACGGATAATTGCCTTATATTCTAATGCGGTGTGTGCACGTTTCATCATGGTGAGTACACGGTCAGAGCCACTTTGTACTGGTAAGTGTAAGAAACTCACTAGTTCAGGAGTATCGCGATACACTTCGATGATGTCATCGGTAAATTCGATTGGGTGGCTGGTGGTGAAGCGTACGCGGTCAATACCGTCGATAGCGGCCACTAAACGTAATAATTCGGCGAATGAACAGATTTCACCGTCGAACGTCTCACCACGGTAGGCGTTAACGTTTTGACCCAGCAAGTTAACTTCACGCACACCTTGGGCAGCTAACTGTGCAATTTCAAACAGAATATCATCACAAGGGCGGCTAACTTCTTCGCCGCGAGTGTATGGTACAACGCAGAAAGTACAGTATTTGTTACAGCCTTCCATGATAGAAACGAACGCAGTTGGGCCTTCAGCCCGTGGCTCAGGTAAGCGGTCGAATTTTTCAATTTCAGGGAAGCTGATATCAATAATTGGGCTACGATTGCCTTGAATTTGGTTAATCATTTCCGGTAAACGGTGCAGAGTTTGCGGGCCGAAAACGATATCAACGCAAGGTGCGCGCTGGCGAATAAAATCGCCTTCTTGTGATGCGACACAGCCACCGACACCAATGATGATATCAGGATTTTTGTCTTTGAAGAATTTCCAACGACCAAGCTGGTGAAATACCTTTTCTTGGGCTTTTTCGCGGATAGAACAAGTGTTTAATAACAACAGATCTGCTTCTTCAGCAATGTCAGTCAGTTGATAGCCGTGGGTGCTTTCTAGTAAAGAGACCATTTTAGATGAATCATATTCGTTCATCTGGCAGCCCCAAGTTTTCATATATAACTTTTTATTTGTCGACATGTCGTGTATCCGGTGTTTTCGAGGCCTAAATAGGGACTTCGAAACGCGTTGTAAATCCAAAGTCCTACCCTATGATGATGGGGAGATTCACCGCATTTTGATTAAGAACAGCGTTCTGTATTGGATTAAATGCAAAAATCACCCAGTAATAACATGCTAAAATAATATCATCACCAAATACTTAAGGGCAGGCTATTTGCCTATTGTTTTAAAGATTGACGAGTATTGTATTCATTTGAGGCATCAGTGACCAGAGCCCGAGCGTAGATATTGCCTGCGGGGGTGAGAATTTTTCGGTATACTAAATAAATCAAACAGTTAATAGTAGCTATCATGATGAATAAACTAACTGAATTTTATGATGTTGTTGTGGTTGGTGCGGGAATGACCGGCGCTGCGGCAGCATTAGGCTTCGCCCAAGAAGGGATGAAAGTAGCTTTACTTGAGAAAGCCCAGCCTACCGAGTTTAATGCGAGCAGTACGCCAGATGTACGTATCTCCGCTATCAGTAGTGCCTCTATTGAATTGCTAAAGCAATTAGGGGCATGGAAACATGTAGAAGCGATGCGCAGCGCGCCTTATCGCGAATTAGAAACCTGGGAAGAGCCAGGCAGCAATGTGATTTTTGATGCTAAAAGTTTAGGCTTACCAGAGCTGGGCTTTATGGTGGAAAACCGTGTTTTACAACTGGCATTGTGGCGTGAATGTGAGCAGTACAGCAACCTCGAATTAGTTTGCCCAGCTACGTTGGTGAATTTACACCAACCTCATGGGCAAAAACATTGGATGGTTGAGTTGGAAGATGGGCGCGTTCTGGAAACTAAACTGGTGGTTGGTGCGGATGGCGCTAATTCTCAAGTGCGTAAAATGGCGGGTATTGGAAGCCGAGGCTGGCAATATCGTCAATCTTGCATGTTGATCACTATCCAAACGGATACGCCGCAGCAAGACCGTACATGGCAACAGTTTTTCCCTTCAGGCCCAAGGGCATTTTTACCGCTGTATGATAACTGGGCGTCCCTCGTGTGGTATGACAGCCCTGCCAAAATTCGCCGTTTGCAAAGTATGTCTATGGAGCAACTCACGGGCGCTATCTCGGAAGCGTTCCCTGAGCGACTTGGTGCAGTAAAAGCCATCGCATCGGGCGCATTTCCGTTAACTCGTCACCATGCAAGCCGCTATGTGATGGATGGATTGGTGCTGATTGGTGATGCGGCGCATACTATCAATCCGTTAGCAGGGCAGGGAGTAAACCTTGGTTATCGCGATGTGGATGTGTTATTGAAGGTCATTTACCAAGCGCGTGAGTGTGTTGAGGCATGGGAGTCTTTGGATGTGCTTAAGCGCTATCAACGCCGCCGTTTACCAGACAACCTTGTGATGCAGGCGGGAATGGATATTTTCTATATGGCTTTCAGCGAGAATTTACCGGGCTTGAAAATGCTGAGAAACTTTGGCTTGATGACTGCACAACGTGCGGGTGAGGCGAAAAAATTAGCGCTAAAATATGCGCTAGGGCTGTAATCTAATCCATCAATGCTATTGAACCAATTTATCGTTATGTGTTACCCAGATAAGTTTCTGGGTAACTTCCTCATGATGACTCTTCTGTATTTGCATCTTGCTCTTGCATATTTAATAGCGGGATCCCATATTTTTCTCCCCACTCTTGCAGAGCATTAATCACTGTGCTTAAAGATTCCCCAGCGGGGGTCATTGAATACTCGACTTTGGGCGGCACTTCAGGATAGACATATCGAGTAATTAGTCCATCGCTTTCGAGTTCTCGTAATTGCTTGGTTAGCATGCGCGGCGTAATGAAAACTAATTTCCTTTTTATTTCATTAAATCGCAGTGTTTTTCCCTGTAAATGATACAGGATCACGCCTTTTCCTTTACCGCCCATTAGCTCTAATGAGGCTTCAACAGGGCATCCGTCATAGGTGTAGTTTGTGTAACGTCTTTTTTTGATAGTATCCATTTGTATAGTATGTGCCATTAATGTGCGTACTTGTTAGTTTGTACTTTTAACATTAGGATGTTCAAAATTCAATACAGTTTATTTAACTTAGGGGATCTAATGAACTTAACTCATGTTCTAAATACTCGTTATGCAACAAAAAGCTTTGACCCAAATAAAACGATTTCTGATGAAACACTGGCTGAGATAAAAGCGTTACTCCAATTAAGCCCTTCGAGTGTCAATGTGCAACCTTGGCATTTCTTGATGGTAAGTAGCCCTGAAGCAAAACAAAAAATTATCAATGCAACGGCAGGTGGGTACTCATTCAATGAGGAAAAAATTCGCAATGCATCCCATGTGATTGTGATGTGTGGAAAAACAGAATTGTCTGAGGATTATTTACTGCATCTTTTAGAGCTCGAAGATGAAGAAGGGCGATATCTGAAAAGTGAGTTTAAAGAGCAGAATCATATGGCTCGTTCATTTTTTGTGAACTTACACAAGAATGAATTGAAGGATTTACCGCATTGGATAGAAAAACAAGTTTACTTGAATATGGGGGCATTATTATTGGGCGCAGCAGTTTTAGGGGTTGATGCGTTACCAATGGAAGGTCTCGATTTTTCAATTCTTAATGACGAATTCGATTTAAATGAGAAAGGACTAAGTGCGGTGACGGTAGTTGCGCTTGGTTATAAAACCGAAGATGATTTTAATTCTGCATTACCGAAAGCTCGTCTCCCATTGAATGAAGTCGTGACTGAGCTTTAATTTTTTGGATAAAAAAATAAGCCGCGATTGCGGCTTATTTTCGTTATATCGGTAATAAATTATTTATTATTTGCGATGTCGACAGAAGTCGTTGGTTGTACTGCATCTTCATCGATGATGATCGAATCTAAAGACTCACCTTTAGATGAGAATGCATGAGCCAGTTTTTCTGTATCTAACTCTTTTTCCCAACGTGCAACCACGATACATGCACAAGCGTTACCGACTAAGTTGGTCAGCGCACGGCACTCAGACATAAAGCGGTCGATACCTAGGATCAGCGCCATACCTGCAACTGGAATGCTTGGTACCACCATTAACGTTGCCGCTAAAGTAATGAAACCTGCACCTGTTACACCTGCTGCACCTTTAGAGCTGATCATTGCGACTAACAACAGGGAAATTTGCTGCCAGAGAGTCAGTTCAATATTGGTTGCTTGAGCAATAAACAGCGCCGCCATCGTCATGTAGATGTTGGTGCCATCGAGGTTAAATGAATAACCAGTAGGGATAACTAATCCCACGACGGATTTTTCACACCCCGCGTGCTCCATTTTTCTCATTAAGCTTGGTAATGCTGCTTCAGAAGAAGAGGTACCCAGCACTAACCATAATTCATCTTTGATGTATTTGATAAGCTCAATAATCGAGAAGCCGTTATATTTAGCCACTGCACCCAGTACGACCAGAACAAACAGTAGAGAGGTGATGTAGAACGTCATGATCAGCATCATTAAGTTGCCGATAGACGAAATACCGTATTTACCAATGGTAAACGCCATCGCACCGAATGCGCCGATAGGTGCCAGTTTCATTAACATAGCAACCATTTTGAACACAGGCTCAGAGAAGTTTTGCAGCAGTTTGACGATTGGCTCACCGTGTTTACCTGTTGCTGCCAGCGCTAAACCAAAGATCACCGAAATAAACAGAACCTGTAAAATGTTTCCGTTCACTAATGGGCTAATAACGGTGTCTGGAATAATATTCATGAAGAAGCCAACGATGGAAGATTCGTGTGCTTTTTCGACATAGCCTGCCACTTTGGCATTATCTAAGGTTGCTGGGTCGATATTCAGTCCAGAACCAGGTTGGATGACGTTAGCGACGATTAAACCAATAATCAGTGCGATGGTTGAGAACGTGATGAAGTACAGCATTGCTTTACCTGCAACGCTACCGACCGCTCTCATGTTGGTCATGCCTGAAATCCCGGTCACAACCGTTAAGAAAATGACTGGGGCAATAATCATTTTCACGATTTTAATAAACGCATCACCCAACGGTTTTAATGACTCTCCGATGTCTGGAAAAAAATGCCCAAGGGCAATACCTAAAGTGATGGCGACGATGACCTGCACATATAAAATTTTATATAGTGGTTGTTTTATTATGTTTCGCATAAGTTTTCTCTGTAAAAATATTGTGTTAGCGCAATTATAATTATTGGTTTTTTACTACATTGTTTTTTACAACACGGGTTTTCATCACATTGCTTTCAAAACATTGTTGTTTTTAGAACATTGTTTTTTTGTAACTAAGCAGAGATGGATTGGAAAGTTGGACTGATAATTTAAGACGAAAGGGGGCTTACGTATTACTAATCTAATCTAACTGCAATTCATTGCAAGACTATCACTTTATTTAGTTATGTGAAAATGACTGATATCACAATTTCGATATAAAAGTTGCGTAAAGGTAAATGGGATGTGTTAAGTATTTTTTAAAAGGTTAAAGGAAAATTTAAAGCTAGGAAGATAGTTTTAAAAAGCATTAAATAAATAACGCATTAAGTTTATTTACTTAATTTTTTAAATTGTTTTGAGAGTGATTTTTTATGATGAACACAGAAGAGAATGGCTGGGGTACCAGGATTCGAACCTGGGGATGCCAGGATCAAAACCTGGTGCCTTACCGCTTGGCGATACCCCAACAAAAAAGAAATGGTGGCTATGACGGGATTCGAACCTGTGACCCCAACATTATGAGTGTTGTGCTCTAACCAGCTGAGCTACATAGCCATCGAAATTTCTTTACTGTGTGATTTTACTGCTTGGAAGGATAATAGATGGCTGGGGTACCAGGATTCGAACCTGGGGATGCCAGGATCAAAACCTGGTGCCTTACCGCTTGGCGATACCCCATCCGAGAATATCTATTATTTATTTTCACTAAGAAAATTAATTGTCTTTAAGATGGCTGGGGTACCAGGATTCGAACCTGGGAATGCCAGGATCAAAACCTGGTGCCTTACCGCTTGGCGATACCCCAATCTTAAATTCAATTTTAACCGAGAAGGAAAATGGTGCGGGAGACAAGACTTGAACTTGCACACCTTGCGGCGCCAGAACCTAAATCTGGTGCGTCTACCAATTTCGCCACTCCCGCAAATAAATGGTGGCTATGACGGGATTCGAACCTGTGACCCCAACATTATGAGTGTTGTGCTCTAACCAGCTGAGCTACATAGCCATCTTTTTTTGCTTAACCTTCATCGGCGTTGCGGGGCGCATTATGCTAATTACAGGCAAGACAGTCAACAGCTTTTTGCACTATTTTTTAGAAAATGCGTCTGTTTGTTTGATGAATAATCATTTTGTCGATAAAGCCAGCAAAAAACAACCCCGAATTTGAAAAAATGTGATTTGTTATTATTAAGATGGTTAAAAATCACACTGAAATTTATTGTGCTATTTTGCTGTTTACCGATAAAAAGAGCGCAAAGTTAACTTTCTAATAATCTTTGGAGTAATTCGCCGTTTAACATGGCCCGTTTTGTCAGCGCAAATGCGCCAATAGCTGAATTATGAACCAGTTGTGAGGTGACGATCGGTAAGTTTTCACGGAAACCTTTTAAGGCTTGGGTATCAATGCAGCTTTGAATGGCGGGTAATAGAACCTGCTCAGCTTCAATGATGTCTCCGGCGATCACCACTTTTTCAGGATTAAACAAGTTAATAGTGATGGCGATAGCTTTACCAATTTGGCGTCCGACGTGTTGGATAACCTCGGTTGCCAGTGGGTCACCTTTATTTGCGGCTTGGCAAATATGGGAAATTGAACTGGTTTCAGAGGTTAATTGGCTCGCATATCCCTGCTCTAAGCGCTGTTTTACTCGAGCTTCAATGGCTTGGTTGGAGGCGATGGTTTCTAAACAACCAAAATTACCGCAATGGCAAAGGTCGCCCAGTGGGTCTACTTGGATATGCCCAATCTCACCAAGATTACCTCGATGATTGAGCAGTATCTCTTTATTCACAACTAAACCCGCCCCAGCCCCCCTGTGAATGCGTACAAGAAGTGAATCTTCACAATCTTGGGTGGCACCGAAATAGCTCTCAGCGAGGGCTAGGCTGCGAATATCGTGTCCAACATAACAGGTGAGATTGAAATGTTGTTGTAGGTTATCAATCAACCGCCAGTTATCCACTTTAATGTGTGGCATATAGTGGACAATGCCTGAATGGGGATTGACCAGACCTGGCAATATCACCGAAATCGCAATCAGCTCACGGATGCGTCGTTGGTGCAGCGAGATAAAATCTTCAAGTGCAGCAATCAACTTCTGTTCGACGATTTGCTGGGTGGGTTCTGTAATAGGGTAGTGACCATCTGCCAGCATTTTACCGCTAAGATCATAAAGAGCGATAGTGGCATCGTAACGCCCCAAGCGCACGCCGATGGTGTGGAAATGTTTGTATTCGGAGACGATGGAGATAGCGCGACGGCCTCCGGTGGAGGCCTGCTGGTCTACTTCTTTGATTAAACCGCGTTCGAGTAATTGGCGGGTGATCTTAGTGACACTCGCTGGCGCAAGTTGGCTCTGTTCCGCTATCTGAATTCTAGATATCGGTCCTTGTTGATCAATCAGGCTGTAGACAACAGCACTGTTGAGTTGTTTTACGAGATCAATATTACCAATTTGCTTTAGCGAGTGGCTTTGATTCATCAGCTAGTTACTCATTTTTATAGACTTCCTCTCCGTTTACATAAGTTGAAAGGACGTGGAAGTCTTGGTTAAAGGCAGTCAAGTTAGCCGTTTTGCCGGCTTCGATGGAACCTAATGTTGCCTCTACCCCAATAGCTCTCGCTGGGTAAAGGGTGGCCATTCTTAATGTTTCATCAAGAGGAATGCCAACATGTTCAACACTGTTTTTCACCGCATTAATCATGGTCAGGGAAGAGCCGCTCAGAGTGCCATTTTCATCGACACATAATCCATTGCGGTAGTATATGGTTTTACCTGCGAAGATAAAATGATCCATTTCACCTGTTTGGGGATCAATTCCCGCAGGGGCTGTCGCATCGGTAACTAAAACCAGTTTATCCCCTTTGAGTTGTTTACTATTGCGGATATTGGCCCATTGGACATGTAAACCATCTGCGATAATGCCTGCATAAACTTCAGGGGTATCGTAAATTGCACCAACCAGTCCTGGACCGCGACCAGAAATATACGGCATTGCGTTGAATAGGTGGGTTGATGCACGAATACCTGAGCGGAAACCTTGACGCGCTTCTTCATAGGTCGCATTGGAGTGACCAGCAGAGACCACAATACCGGCTTCGGTGAGCTGGTGGATAAAGCGTTGCTCAACAATTTCAGGGGCGAGCGTGATCATGCTAATCGCATCAGCATGTGCTGCTAAGTAATCCATCATTTCAACAGATGGCTTACGGATAAATTCTGGGTTATGAGTCCCTTTTTTAATCAAATTAATGTAAGGGCCTTCAATATGTAAACCAAGCGCTTGGTTTTTATTGCGTTTCAGATATTCAGTCATGACTTCAACGCCATGCTTCATCAGTTCATCTGAACAGGTAATCAGTGTTGGCAGAAAGCTAGTACACCCCGCACGTTCATTGGCTTTTTGCATGATTTCGAGGTTTTTCAATGTGACGTTTTCTTCGTTGTCATTGAATTGCACGCCGCCACAGCCATTCACTTGGAGATCGATAAAGCCAGCCGACAGAATGGCACCTTTTAAATCTCTACGTTCGATATCGTGAGGGAGTTCGGATTCTGGGCACACGGTTTTGATGATTTCGCCATCAATAATGACTGCGTGGTTATCCAGTCTTTCGTGACCTGTAAAAATAATGCAATTAGTTAATGCGTACATAGCGTAAAACTCCTGACCGCGAGTAAAATGGGTCACCGACCCGCATCAGTATGGCGGGTCGGGTGTTCGATACTCTATTTATTTTAGGCGTTTTTAGAGACGCTAAAATAAGGTTGAGCATAAATTAATTAAATTGCTCAATATTCGAACATTCTAATTGTTTGAAATATTTGAGCGTTTTGACTTTCAATTCTAATGTTGCTGGTTCATCACAGACAATCAATGCTTTTGGATGTAGCTGCACGCAGCTGATTGTCCATAAGTGGTTAACAGAACCTTCTACCGCAGCGTGAACGGCATCAGCTTTGTTTGCACCCGTCGCTAATACCATCAGTTCTTTTGCATCTAATAAAGTCGCAACACCCACGGTTAATGCATATTTAGGGACTTGATTAATGTCGTTATCAAAGAAACGAGAATTAGCTTGGCGAGTTTCTGGTGTCAGTGTTTTGATGCGCGTTCTAGAACTTAAAGAAGAACCCGGTTCATTAAACGCGATATGACCATCATTACCTACGCCACCCATGAACAGGTTGATTTGACCGTAGGATTTGATTTTGTCTTCATAGCGTTGACATTCCGCATCGACATCAGGGGCATTACCATTGAGTA
Organism: Providencia alcalifaciens; assembly: GCF_020271745.1. Taxonomy (NCBI): domain Bacteria; kingdom Pseudomonadati; phylum Pseudomonadota; class Gammaproteobacteria; order Enterobacterales; family Morganellaceae; genus Providencia; species Providencia alcalifaciens. The sequence goes on from NZ_CP084296.1 coordinate 2,605,264, forward strand.
AATTGATGTTTTCGGCTTGGATATCAATATGATTGAAAAAGTTTTGGTGCATAAACGTGTGGTAACTTTGTGGATGATCTTTGGGAATACCAATGTATTCATCCATATTAAATGTCACGACATGCTTAAAGCTGACTTTACCTGCTTTATATAAGGCAATTAATTCTTTGTAGGTGGCAAGCGGAGTTCCACCAGTTGGTAAGCCTAGAACGAAAGGGCGTTCAGCTGTCGGATTAAATGCGTTGATTTTATCAGCGATGTACTGTGCAGACCACACGCCAACATCATGAGCATTATTTAATGGGATAAGCCTCATGTACTTTTACCTCTAGTGTTTCTTTAAATTTATACTTATAGGACCCCAAATCTTAATTGTGTTGAATATTTTCAACATGTTCTTATGACTGAGGTACTTGGAGTATATACAGCAAATCAGATAAAAAACTTATTTTTAATCATAAAATAAGTTTTCGAGAATAGCTACTAATTTAGTCAATATTAGGTTTCTTTCGTTGACATTTATCACAGTTTCCAGCTATTTATTTTGTATCGCGAAAGAATTCATCTAGACTATGAATTGCTATAATTAAGCGACGTCGGTTATATTGCTGATGCGTGAAAATAAGATCCCAAAATGGGACAAAAATAGAGCGATACAAAGGGGGAGTTTGTGAATATTCTTAGCTACTTACAGCGGATTGGTAGGGCGCTTATGGTGCCTGTCGCCGTATTGCCAGCCGCCGCAATCCTAATGGGGATTGGTTATTGGATTGACCCAGATGGTTGGGGCGCCAATAGCGCAATCGCTGCGTTACTGATCAAATCCGGTGCTGCCATCATCGATAACATGTCCGTGTTATTTGCGATTGGTGTTGCGTACGGAATGTCTAAAGATAAAGATGGTGCTGCTGCATTAACCGGTTTTGTTGGCTTTTTGGTGGTGACAACACTGTGTTCACCTGCATCCTACTCAATGATTATGGGTGTGCCAGTGGAATCCGTCCCTGCTGCATTCAACAAAATCAATAACCAGTTCGTGGGTATCCTCGTTGGGGTTCTCTCTGCTGAACTTTACAACCGCTACAGTGGCGTCGAGCTACCAAAAGCGTTGTCATTCTTCAGTGGTCGTCGCCTCGTCCCGATTTTAACCTCATTCCTGATGATCATCCTGGCATTCATTCTGATGTATGTTTGGCCGGTTGTGTATAACGGATTAGTTTCTTTCGGTGAAAGCATCAAAGATATGGGATCGGTGGGGGCAGGTATCTATGCCTTCTTTAACCGTTTATTAATTCCTGTTGGGTTACACCACGCACTGAACTCAGTATTCTGGTTCGATGTGGCGGGAATCAACGATATTCCTAACTTCTTAGGTGGCGCGAAGTCCATCGAAGCAGGTCTGGCAACGGTTGGGGTAACCGGTCGCTACCAAGCAGGCTTCTTCCCTATTATGATGTTTGGTCTGCCGGGGGCTGCGCTGGCAATTTACCACTGCGCGCGTCCAGAAAATAAAGCCAAAGTGGCTGGTATCATGATTGCAGGTGCGTTTGCTGCATTCTTTACGGGGATTACTGAACCGCTTGAATTTTCATTTATGTTCGTTGCGCCAGTACTGTATGTGATCCACGCATTATTGACTGGTATCTCTGTCTATATCGCGGCAACAATGGAATGGATTTCAGGCTTCGGCTTCAGTGCGGGGCTGGTGGATATGTTCTTACAAACCCGTAACCCACTCGCCGTAAATTGGTACATGCTGATTGTTCAAGGCTTAGTTTTCTTCTGTATCTACTACGTGATTTTCCGGTTCATGATCCGCAAATTCAACCTGTTAACGCCAGGTCGTGAAGTCAGTGCGGGTGATGAAACTGTCGATGGCTATAACGAAAATGTAAGCGATGCACACAGCGATGAAAGCGAGATCCAAAAAGAAGCTCGTCAATATATTGCAGCGGTAGGTGGTAGCGACAACATCGTTAACATCGACGCTTGTATCACGCGTTTACGTTTAGGCGTAAAAGATTCAGCGGTGGTCAACGATCCTCTTGCTAAACGTATTGGTGCATCCGGCGTGATCCGCCTGAACAAGCAAAACGTGCAAGTGATTGTGGGAACTCGCGCTGAATTAATCGCTAAAGCGATGACAGAAGTGATGGCAAAAGGCCCTATTGCGGCATCTGCGCCAGCGGTTGCTCCAGAGAAAAGCCAGCAAGCAGCACCAGAAAAAGCAAAAGGTAACGTGGTACTGTCGTTAATCGCACCAGTTAGTGGTGAAGTTTACTCACTGGATCAGGTTCCGGATGAAGCGTTCTCTAGCCGCATCGTCGGTGATGGTATTGCCATCAAACCAACCAGCAGTGAAGTGGTGGCACCAGCCGCAGGGACAATTGTGAAAATTTTCCCAACTAACCATGCATTCTGCCTCGAAACCACGAATGGTGTTGAACTGATTGTGCATATGGGGATTGATACCGTTGCATTAAATGGCGAAGGCTGTGAGCGTTTAGTTGAAGAGGGTGCGGAAGTTGAAGCGGGCACTCCTGTCCTGAAACTCGACCTGCCATTCCTTGAAGCGAATGCAAAATCAATGATTAGCCCTGTTATCATCAGTAACATTGATGACTTTGCTGGCGTTGAAATTTTAGCAAAAGGTCAGGTTACTGCTGGTGAAACCGTTATTTATCACGTATTAAAATAATCTACGTATAGATAGAAAATACCGAGCAGTGCCTAGGAAATGCCAGCTTAATCAGCTGGCATTTTTTTATCTAAATTATGTCGTTATTAATATTCAAAGTATTAATCCGCCAAGTATTAACTTTCAAAGCATTAATTTCTATATTAATCAATCATTTATTCGGTATAACCGAATTTAACTTTTTGCCTCTTATTACTATTTTATTTCTCTTATGGCTTATTTTCCTTGGAGTTGATTTCCCTTGTTGGTGAGGCGAAAAATAATTCAAGGAAATCGGTTGGTTAAAGGAAGCTGTTTTTAAAGGAATAAAAAGATGATGTCAAAAATAACGCTAGTGAGTGAAGCAAGTGAATATGTGCTTCAAAAAATGAATCATTTTTTTCAATGTTCAGGGAATGCGATTCGCATTCGCAGAATGAATAAAGAAAATTTAAAGTATTGCAATATCAGTTCGTTAGCAACGGAAGAGCCGTTAGATTGGCTTGAGTATCAAGAAATTGTCATGACCAAAGAGAGCTTTAGTTTCTGTTTTAAACTCATTAGCCGTAATCGCATCTTAGTCAGAATACCGGATAAAGCAGCGGGAGGTTGTGTTTGTAGCTATGACCCTCACAGCCGTCGAGCGACAATCGAAATACTGCAAAATTTTGAAGAAAATAATAAAGCATTAGATGGAAAAATGATGGTTTACTCATTGCTGAGTATTTTATTTTTCCTAATAAAGGTAGGGGGAGAAGGGGTCTATATTAACAACCCGGCTAACGAAGATCTTCTTGACTATTATATTGATGAACTAGGCTTTCAGGATGTATTTAAAGATGGCAGCCTACTGTATAGCACCAAGCAACAACTTTTTACTCTCTTTGATGCGTTAAGGGAGCAGTGGAAACCCAAAACAGGTCTAAATATAACAGAAATGCCTAATGAGAGCGAAGAGCGACTCGCTGATGAATTTATGCGTTTGATTATCAGTGTAGCTCAAGCTATTAAGCAGATGCCTAAGGCGCCGAAAGGGGAATCCGTTGGCAAATTTGCAGATGATTTTGATGTATGGAGAAAAAACTAATTAATTGAATATACTGAAATTTGTAAGCAAATGGTTATATTTTTAATCAATTTGGCAAAATTTCAAAGCAAGTTGTCAAATCTGCATAAGCGCAGGAAGGTTCTCAAGGATAAGATAGAAACTCAACTATCTTTGAGGATCGTCCTGTGGATTTACTACTTTGCTTATTTGGTTTTATTTCGGGGATCACAACGGCGCTGTTCGGCTTCGGGGGCGGCTTTATTACGGTTCCACTTTTATACGCATTAATTACCCTTGTTTGGGGACCTCGCTATGAAGCCAGTGAAGTCGCGATGCAAATCGCCGTAGCCACGTCTACATTTGTGATGATTTTTTCATCAAGCTTATCGAGCCGAGCACACTACCTAAAAGGTAATCTCAATTGGCAAATTATTAAGCCTTTTATGCTGCCTATTTCGATTGGTGGAATTTTAGGCGCCCTCATCGCGTTATCGGTAGACAGTGAATGGATCCGCTGGATATTTATCGGTTACCTTATAATCACTATTCTCGATTGCTTTATTCGCCCGGGATTTATGCAAACCCAGTCAGAAAGTAATACTCTAATAAGAGGAAAATGTATTGAAGATACCGTCATCGGTACAGCGATCGGTACAATCGCGGCATTTTTAGGCGTGGGAGGGAGTGTGATGACGGTACCTTTGATGCGTCGTCGCGGGGCAAGCATGTTGCAAGCGGCGGCATTTGCTAATCCGCTGACGTTACCGATGGCAATCACGGGTTCTTTGATTTACTTTTATTTTGCTATGGAAAAGCACCTTGAATTAGGCTCCGGCTTCTTAGGGATGATTTATATTAAAGGTGCCTTAGTTTTGATTGCTACCTCGTGGCTAGGCATTCGTTTTGCTTCGTTTTTGATGCCCTACTTGAGTGACAAACGCCATGCCCAAAGCTATCCCATTTTATTGATGGTGGTTCTTGGGGTCATGCTACTCGTATAAATAGCCTATTTTTTGATAAAAATACCCCTTTGCCATTGCTTTTGCTGACTAACCTTAATCAAACGGTTGTTTCTGGACGTATTATGGTAGAATATATTCGGTTACTATACGAATTTAGCGCGCTTTTGGCACTGAGGAACGATGACAATGAATGAGGCAGATGCTCGCCCAACTAACTTTATCCGTCAGATCATAGATGAAGATCTGGCGACTGGGAAACACACATCAGTACATACCCGTTTTCCACCTGAACCGAATGGCTACTTACACATTGGCCATGCGAAATCAATTTGCTTGAACTTTGGTATCGCGAAGGATTATCAAGGCCAGTGTAACTTACGCTTTGATGATACTAACCCGGTCAAAGAAGATGTTGAGTATGTGAACTCCATTCAAAACGACGTCCAATGGTTAGGTTTCCAGTGGAGCGGCAACATTCGCTACTCATCGGATTATTTTGATATTTTATATCAATACGCGATTGAGCTTATCAAAAAGGGCCTTGCCTACGTTGATGAATTAAGTGCGGATGAAATTCGTGAATACCGTGGCACATTAAAAGAGCCAGGTAAAAACAGCCCTTACCGTGAGCGCCTGATTGAAGACAACTTAGCGTTATTTGAAAAAATGCGCGAGGGTGGATTCGAAGAAGGTAAAGCGTGTCTGCGTGCGAAAATCGATATGGCATCGCCATTTATGGTGATGCGCGACCCAGTGTTATACCGCATTAAATTTGCGGAACATCACCAATCCGGTAACAAGTGGTGCATCTACCCGATGTACGACTTCACTCACTGCATTTCTGATGCGCTGGAAGGCATCACACACTCACTGTGTACATTAGAATTCCAAGACAACCGCCGTTTGTATGACTGGGTACTGGACAATATCACGATTGACTGCCACCCACGTCAGTACGAGTTCTCTCGTCTGAATCTCGAATACACGGTGATGTCAAAACGTAAACTGAACCAATTAGTGACTGAAAAACACGTTGCTGGTTGGGATGACCCACGCATGCTGACCATCTCTGGTTTACGTCGTCGTGGTTATACTGCTGCATCAATTCGCGAATTCTGCCGTCGTATCGGTGTCACGAAACAAGATAACAACGTCGAAATGGCAGCGTTAGAATCTTGCATCCGTGATGACCTGAATGACTCAGCACCACGCGCAATGGCGGTTATCGACCCAGTTCGCTTAGTGATTGAAAACATGCCAGCAGGCGAAGAAATTCTGAAGGCACCAAATCACCCGAATAACCCAGAAATGGGAACTCGTGAAGTGCCATTTAGCAATGAGCTGTATATTGACCGTGCAGACTTCCGTGAAGAAGCTAATCGCCAATATAAGCGCTTGGTATTAGGTAAAGAAGTGCGCCTGCGTAATGCTTACATCATCAAAGCAGAGCGCGTAGAAAAAGATGCAGAAGGCAACATTACCACTATCTTTTGTACCTACGATGCAGGTACATTAAACAAAGATCCAGCTGATGGTCGTAAAGTCAAAGGCGTTATTCACTGGGTAAGCGCAGCACATGCACTGCCAGCGGAAATTCGTCTGTATGACCGCTTGTTTACTGTACCAAACCCAGCAGCCGAAGATGATTTCTTATCAGTGCTGAACCCAGAATCTCTTGTCATTCGCCAAGGTTTCGTCGAACCAAGCCTGCGCGATGCGCCAGCAGAAAAAGCGTATCAGTTTGAGCGTGAAGGTTACTTCTGCGCAGATAACAAGCTGAGCAGTGCGGATAAGCTGGTGTTTAACCGTACGGTTGGGTTGCGTGATACGTGGGCTAAGATTGAGTCTAACTAAATCCTCGTCATACTTCGCGCTGTAGCGGTGTTGGCTGCATTCACTCACCCTAGTCACATAACTTATGTATGTTCCTAGGGATTAGCTGAATCCTCGTCATACTTCGCGCTGTAGCGGTGTTGGCTGCATTCGCTAACCCTAGTCACATACTTGTGTATGCTCCTAGGGATTAGCTCACTTGCCGCCTTGCTACAACGTGAATTATTTAGAGGATTGCTGAGATAGGTTTAAAAACAGCCTAAAAAAAGACCTCCAATTACTGGAGGTCTTTTTATATCAAAATACTGTTGTAGATGCGGCGGATCACTCGTAGAAGATTCAGTGTTGGCTCGTGAAGTCTTTCAACCCATAGACCAATGCTTCTACCCAAGCAGCATAATCATGACCACTTGACCATGAATGGAAGCTGGTTTTGTAGTGTTTATCTCGCAAAACATGTTCAAGCTCTTGGCTATTAAGCCAAATGCCGCCATCAGCACCTTGGTTTTCAAATAATCCGGCTTGTATCCAGAAATTAATTGGATAATGTGGCGATTGCTGATATTGGCGAGTTAACCACCCAGGCTTTTCACCTTCAGGCGCCCACCAGTACGAGCCAGATAGGCTCAACACATGACTAAATTGGTTTGGATATCGCAATGCGACCCAGGACGATGCTAATCCTCCATAACTTGCGCCAGCCACAATCGTCTTTTTATTATTGATTTCAATACCATTTTTGCTCACCCAAGGTAGCAGTTCCAGTGCCATAAAATCAGCAAAAGCTTGATTTGGAGGGAGTTCCTTGGAACGACGTTGACTATCTAGACTATCTATAAAGACAATGTTAATCGGGGGTAATTGATGATTAGCAATCAAACCATCAAGTACATTGGCGGTGTGGTATTTATCCTGCCAAATTTGCCCATCAAACAAAAACAATGTCCAACTAACCAGTGTTGTCGCTTTTGGACGATAAAGAATGATTTCCCGACTATTTCCAAGGAATTCACTTTTTAATGTATGTCGAGTCAAAGAGCCATGGCGTATAGGCTGTTTCATTGTATCGCGGGTAAAATACCGTGAGGGTTTTAAATCAAGTAAAGATGATGTGTTCCACTTATCATCATTTTCCATACTCATAGTCGTGGGATTTAAAGGGTCTGCTTGTGCACTGACCAAAATTGCACGGCGTTGTTCACGCGCATTGCCATCTATTTTAGGAACGTCAGGCGCCAATTGATATTGCATACGCGTATCTGCGGGTACCACGTAGCTGCGAAACCAGACATCGGAGTTACCAAGTTTAAACATGGGATCATGATCGCCTGCCGGAGACCCTAAAATAAACACGTTACCGCGCGCTGCACGCCACAAAAAAGTGACTCGTTTATGAGATGTATCTACGGGTTCAACTAAAGGCGTACCGATGAGCTGTTGCTTTTCCCAAAATGCATCTGTCGTTCCTCCTGCTGCCAGCTCCTTTGCGAGTTGCTGTAAAGTAGGACTGACTGGAGCAAGTTTTCGCATGCGATTGAGTGGCTGAGTTTCTGTCATTTGCCAGTTAAATTGCCATTCACTACCGCTATTTCCATATAACATTAATGATGAAACTTGCCCTGCCGGGGATGAAAAAAGTAGCGATTTTTCTCCATCAGCAGGCCCTGCTTCCAATAACGTACGTAAATGATGGTTTTGCTGATCGAGCAATTGTGCTCCTGTTGCCCCTTTTAGTGTGGCAGCAATATAGTTTTCATTTAGCACTGGAAGCACAAAGCAAACCTTACCCTCGGTGTCAAATATGCCTTCTTGAACCCCTTGGAGAGGCAGTTCGTTACAAGGCGCGGCTATTGCTGATGCTGCACTCAAGGCGACCATTGCGCAAAGTAAAACAGACTTCATGAGCCCTCACTTTCAAGTTAATCGTTATTATTAATGAGATAACAAAGACTGCATCTCAATTTGATATAGTCTTTGTTCTTACTCTTTGTTCTTACTCTTTGTTTTACCAAGCGTAATCAAACGTGACAGTGCCAGTACGACCTATGCCATAAAAGCAGGCATCACTCATACCACAGGATGAAACATAATGTTTATCCATTAAGTTATTCACGTTTAACTGTATCGTTGCGCCTTTCAAAGATGGCGAAATATTGGCAAGTTCATAGCCAATCATCGCATCGTAAAGAGTTACCCCAGGCACAGAAAAACTATTATCCGCCCCTGCTTTGCTGGAACCTATATAGCGCACTCCCGCTCCTGCTTTCAGTCCATTCAGCATCCCTGAGTTTTCTTCATATTGTCCCCAGACGGAGGCCATATTTTTAGGGATTCGAGGAAATTCTTTTCCTTTTTCAGCACTGTTTGACGTTTCAAGTACTTTGGTTTTGGTATATGAATATGCTGCGGTAACGGCAAATTTGTCGGTAAGCTTACTGTTTATCTGGGCTTCCACACCTTTACTTTCACCCTTGCCGATTAGCGTCATATAACCTAATTCAGAGTCGTATTTAGGAATATTTTTTTGCTCGATATGATAGAGAGATAAGGTCGCCAGCGTTTTTTGGTCAGGAGTAAGGTACTTGATACCAACTTCTGTTTGTTTTGCTGTTTTAGGATCAAACGGCTTACTTTCTGGCTTTCTGTTAGTTGCAAGATTTGGCTCAAAAGAGGTGCTGTAGCTAATATAAGGGGAAATACCGTTATCAAATGAGTATAACAATCCAACTAAGCCTGTTAATTTGCCATCATTTTGTTGTGAGCTGTCACTGATCGTTCTGTCTATCGTTTTGACTTCAATCCAGTCATATCGGGTACTAGCTAATAAGTTCCAGTTATTCCATTCAATTTGATCTTGAATATAAATACCGATTTGATCGCTTTTTTGCAGCTGGTCGGTGAATAGTGTCTGCTTGGATTCATCAATTTTCTGGTATTGGGGGTTACGCCAATCAATATCATAATTGCCGCTTCTGTCACGCCAAAACTGTTTATCCTCTTTAGTCCATTTGTAATCGACGCCGACTAATAGTGTTTGATAAAGCCCCCCATTATTAATGTCGAAATTTAAATGGGTATCAACGCCAAATGTATTGAGTTTCGTTTTTTCGCGCTGAGCCATTCGTTTTAGTACATAAGGATAGTTTTTAGCTTCACTTGCTAAGGTGTTAAATACTAAGTAATTATATTTTTCATCAATCTCTGCGTAGCGTGCCTTTTGGACCAGTGAAATTTTATCACTAAAATTGTGTTCAAATTCATACCCGATACTATGTTGTTTTTGTTTGGAAATATTATAGTCAGGATTGCTTATGTTGAAGTCTTGCGGAATTTTTCCTTCAGGAGTTGATTCAAGCGTGCCAACTTTAGGAAGAAAGTTTCGATAACCATTTTTCGGTGAGTTTTGTAAGTAAGCCAGAAGAGTGAAAGTTGTGTCTTCATTTAGGAATGATATGGCAGGAGCGATGGCATATTTTTCTTCTTCATAGTCTCGTACCTGAGTATCTTTCTTTTTTGCTAAGCCATTTAAACGGTAGAGGATATTTCCATCATCCGTTAGCTTGCCACCCAGATCAAAAAATCCTTCTGTTTTATTTCGATTACCGACTCGTAACTGAATTTTATTGATGCTCTGCGCGGTTGGTTTTTTGCTTGTCATGGCAATAACCCCACCTGGGCTTATTTGTCCATATTGCACAGATGCCGGTCCTTTAATCATCTCAATTCTATCCAGAAACCAAGGCTCGGTTGTGCCCATTGACGAGGACGCATTTCCGCCAAAAGGAATGCCATCTAGAATTTTGTTCGCATAATCAAAACCGCGACTGAATACCTCATCATTACGATTTGAATCACCACGGTATTCGGTAACCACACCTGGTGTATACCTCAGTGCATCCACAACGGTTTCTGCCGCTCTGTTTTCTATTTGGGTTTTGGTCACCACATTCACCGTCTGTGGTATTTTCATTATCTGAGTTTCATTCTTCGTTGCAGAAGAAGTTGTTGTTGCAGTATATGAATCACTTGAGCTTGGTGTAGTCACAACCAGAACATCAGTTGCTGAAGCCGCGAATGGCGAAACTATTAACAGTGATAGCGCTGATAGCTTATTTTTATTTAACATAGCAATACCTGTTCATCCCTATTTTCAACGTGAAATTTAAGACAGAGCGGAAACCTCGCAGTACAAGTTTTCACACGATGGATATTTTTTTGATTTGGTCAGGAGGGTATAAAAGTGAATTTCTTTTTACCGTTCATACTTACACCGATGTATTCTTCGATATTTCTGGCATAAATATATCTGAATTAAACCAATGTGCTCTCAATGTGAAAATGTAAAATTTTTAGATTTAAAACATATAGATATACGAATTTATGCATTGAGGCTCTATTGTTTTCCAAACTTAATTTTCATATTATATATGATAATAATAATCATTTGAATAATATATGATAATAATAATCATTAAGAATAACATATAGCAATTAATCAGTTTTTTATGTTTTAGAAAGTCAGCATTTCAATCAAATTGCTCTTTGCTCCATGAGGCAACTATCAACTCATTTTCATCAGCGCGTCTAATGCTTTGGTCTGCATAGGGTTATAATATTTGGCTTATAATTCTGATTGGCGGATATATTGGGTCAGGGAAATGGGGTTTCTCGATCGTGAAAAGGGCGCTTTCATTATTAGAGGTGTAAGGCGGGTCATGAAAAAAACTGACAAGTGAAGCGCCCGCTAGCTTTCGGGGGCGCTTTATTAATCGGGGGGATAAAACAGGTTATTTGGCTTGTTTATCAACGTTATTTTTCAGTAAATCATGCAGATATTGATTGGCGCTGGTGACTTTACCTTGAGCATCGGTGACTTGATACTCTTCTCCGGTGATAGAGGATTTGGATGCCACCTTGTCAATAAACTGTTCTGTCGTCTGCAAACGCTTTTCGGTTTTACCCAGCTTTAAACGCAAATGGGATTCAGCTTCTGGTGCAGAATGACCAGAACCATTACGCGTGAAGGTTAAATTCTGCTGTTTGCCCAACTCCGTTAACAACGCTTCAGTCCGCGTTTTCTCTTCTGGGCTTAGCGCAAGGGCTTTGGTGGTGACGAAAATAGTTAAAAAAATCACTAAGATGGAAGCAAAACGGCGAGAAGCTTGAGTCAGTAACGATTGCACAGGAAACGCTCCAATAAGTTAAGATTGGAGAGATTATAGGCAGCCGAGATGAATAAACTATCAGTAATAGTCTGAGAATCACGCTTTAAGACAAACTTAGGTTTTAAGGTATCAATTAAGGCATAAAACGGTAGCCAATTCCCGTTTCAGTTAAAAGATGTGCGGGGCGAGCAGGGTCATTTTCCAACTTCTGGCGTAAATGCCCCATATAAATGCGTAGATAATGATTATGTTCGACGTAACTCGGCCCCCAGACTTGCAGCAACAAATGGCGCTGAGTGAGCACTTTTCCGCTATTGGCGACGAGTTCGCTAAGTAACCGAAACTCAATGGGGGTGAGGTGCAGCTCTTCGTTGCCTTTAGTGACGATACGGTTGATAAAATCCACGGTGACATCGCCAAATTGAAAAGTAGGGCTTTCTTGACCCGCTTTACCAAAGCGACGTAAAGCGACTCGGACACGGGCGAGCAACTCGCTAATACCAAAAGGTTTCGTCAAATAATCATCGGCACCCGCATCGAGAGCCGCCACTTTTTGGGACTCTTCTTCGCGAGCAGACAGTACGATCAACGGAATACTGCTCCATTGGCGCAAATCACGGATCAAATCCAATCCATCACCATCAGGTAATCCGAGATCTAAAATCACTAAATCAGGCTGACGAGTGCCTGCTTCTATGAGCCCTCGCTGGTAATTTTCAGCTTCAAAAATTTTCCAGCCTTCACCCTCCAACGCTAATCGAACAAAGCGGCGGATCTCTTTTTCATCTTCAATGATCAGGATTTGATGGGAACTCACAGTCTGCTAGATGCTCCTAAATTTCGTTTTCGCTTTCGTTTTCAATCTCGGGTAACGGCTTTAATGGCAAAATAAAATGGAAGCTGGCGCCACCTTTTTCATTATTTTGTGCCCAAATTTCCCCTTCATGGAGATGGATAATAGCACGACAAATAGCTAAACCTAAGCCAACTCCCGGAATGGCCGATTCTTTTTGTGCGCGGGAAAATTTATCGAAAATGGTTTTTTCTTGCCCATCGGGAATTGCATTGCTGGCATCCCACACTTCGATATGGGCTTTTTGTGATTCGATAGACGCACGAATACCAATCGGAGTATCGCTATCACTGTATTTTATGGCATTTTCGAGCAAGTTAATGATGACGCGTTCAATTAAGTTACCGTCGCAATACAAGAGTAAATCGGCTGGAATATCAATATCAAGTGGGTGACTATCTAAAGTGTAGTCCAAGATGCGAACGGCACTGCTCGTAATTTCTTGCAGAGATTCCCATTCCAAATTTGGGTGGATCCCCCCAGATTGTAAGCGAGCCATATCCAGTAAATTATTCACTAATCTCGAGGTGCTTAACACTTGTTGGCGCATCTGGCTGACTTGTGCGGTGAGTGGTGAGTTTTCGGCAGATAGCTCCAGCATCAAGATTTCACTTTGACCAAATAAAACTGTCAGTGGCGTTTTGAGGTCATGGGATAAGGCTGCCAGCAGTGAATTTCGTAATTGCTCCCGTTCAATATCCAATTTAGCTCTCTCTGCTTGTTTGGTCAGTTGTAAGCGGGAAAGGCTACTGGCGATTAAACCCGTAAAGGTTTGCAGCATACGTTGCTGCTCGGGGATCAATAACTGGCGAATATTACGCGGCTCAATGGCAAGCACGGCAAGGGTTTCATCCGCCGTCGTGATGGGCTGTAATTGGTATGGCACGCTGGGAAGTGTATCCGTTCCGGCACCTGCAGGCTGGCGCTTATCGAAGCTCCACTTAGCGATAGCTTTGTCGATTTGCAATGGGCTATAACCTTCGCACTGCAATGGTGTTAGTTGGTTGTTTTCATCGGGGAGCAGCAAACAGGTTTTTGCCTGAAAGGCGTTGTTTAAAAAGTGGTAGCCTGTTTTACCGATATCTTCGGTATTGAGGGCTTGACCTAGCTCTTTGGTCATTTCATATAAATGGCGTGTGCGTTGTTCTCGATATCGCGCAATTCTTGCCTGATAGCGCATGCCCGCGGTGAGATTACCGACAACTACCCCCACAATCAGCATCACCGTAAAGGTAACCAGGTACTGCATATCCATAATCGCTAACGAAAAATGGGGCTGAACGAAAAATAAATCGAAACTGATCACGTTGATTAACGCGGCGAAAACTGAAGGGCGGCGACCGTAAAATAACGCGACTAATACTACGCCCAATAAGTAGAGGGTAACTAAGTTGGCTTTATCCAGCGCCAATAAAAAGGTTCGAGAGAATAGAGTGATTGCCGCACACATGGCGATCGCCATTAAATAGCCATTGACATCAGAGCGCCACTTTTCGGTAAACGGCTTTCTTTCAGGTTCTTTATCCCAATCGCTTTTTTCTTCAAGGGCGACAATGATCAAATCTAAATCAGGGCCGAGTTTACCGAGCCTATCGGCAAAACCTTGGCGTAAATTGAATTTATACCATTTGCGATGCTTATCGCGTCGGCCGATCAAAATTTTACCGAGGTTATGTTCCCGTGCGTAACGTAAAATGGCTTTTTCTTCATTAGGATCAGAAAGCGTAGTGGTTTCTGCGCCTAAATCTTGAGCTAGCCTCAAGGCTTTTAAAATGGCGCGGCGCTGATTTTCAGGAAGTTGGTGTAAGGTTGGGGTTTCCACATACACCGCATGCCAAACACTGCCAAACTTAGCGGCAAGGCGAGCGGCGGCTCGTACCAGCTTTTCATTGCCCGTATTATGCCCGATACACAGGAGCAACCCATCTCGGGTATGCCAAACGGGGGTTTCACCTTTACCATCGCGAAATTCACGCATTTGGTCATCAACACGGTCTGCGGTGCGGCGTAAGGCTAATTCCCGTAAAGCAATTAAGTTACCTTTACGGAAGAAATGCTCGATAGCTCGTTCAGCCTGTCCCGGAATATACACTTTGCCTTCTTTTAATCGTTGGCGCAGGTCATCTGGGGGTAAATCCACTAAAACCACTTCATTGGCGGCATCAAAAATATGGTCAGGCACCGTTTCACGCACGCGGATACCGGTAATGCTGCCGACAATATCATTTAAGCTTTCAATATGTTGAACATTAACCGTGGTGAGAACATCAATGCCCGCATCCAGTAATTCTTCGACATCTTGCCAGCGTTTAGGGTGGCGACTGCCATTTGGATTACTGAAGGCAAGTTCATCCATTAAGATAATGGCGGGATGTCTTGCCAATGCTGCATCAATATCGAAGGCGTGCAGACGACGCCCTCGATGGCTGATTTTTAATGGCGGAAGTTGTGGGAGCCCATCCAGCAACGCGGCGGTTTCTTCTCGTTCATGAGTTTCTACCACGCCAATCAGCACGTCTAACCCTTGTGCTCGAAGACGTTGTGCTTCTTGCAACATGGCGTAAGTTTTCCCAACACCGGCGCAAGCACCGAAAAAAATCTTAAGCTTGCCACGCCCACTTTCGTTTGCCTTTACCAACAGGTCATCTGGGTTTGGGCGGATAGGCTCCTGATTATTCATAACTAACCTCAATGACTTTGACTATTGGCTTCCCATGGATACTGGTCAAGGGCAATGTTGAGTTCTAACACATTGACGACGGGCTCACCTAGAAATCGAAATAGGGGAGTTTGGGTATTATCAGCAATCAGGGATTTTACCTTGTCCAAAGGTAGCTGTCTGTTTTTTGCAATTCTTGGAGCTTGATACAGTGCCGCGGCTACTGAAATATGGGGATCTAACCCACTGGAGGAGGCGGTCAGTAAATCCACAGGCAAGGTATCACCGCCATCGGGTTCATATTGTTTCAATGCCGCTGAGCGCTCAGTCAATTCTTTGGTTAACAGTGGATTACTGATAGCAAGGTTACTGCCACCTGAAGCCAGTGCGTTATAGGGCATTTCTGCTGTCACTGACGGGCGACCATAAAAGTAATTGTCATTTTGGTAAGACTGCCCAATCAACGATGAACCGATAATGCGATTATCTTGTAGGATCAGTGAACCCATGGATTGAGTTGGAAAAATAACATTAGCAAGTCCCGTCACGAGTAGCGGATAAGCAATCCCTGTCACCAGTGTTAACAGAACTAAAATCATCAATGATGAGCGAAACATGTGCATAATAGGCTCCTTAAATACCAAATAAGCTGATAAACATATCGATAAGCTTGATCCCCACAAATGGGACAATCAAGCCGCCTAACCCATACAGGCCCAAGTTACGCTGTAAAAGTGATTGAGAACTCATTGGGCGATAATTCACCCCTTTTAATGCCAGTGGAATTAAGAACACGATAATCAAGGCATTAAAAATAACCGCCGACAGCAATGCCGAAGCAGGTGAGTGCAAATGCATAATATTCAAGGCATTGAGTTGTGGCCATGTGACCGCAAAACAGGCCGGGATAATGGCAAAGTATTTGGCGATATCGTTGGCAATACTGAATGTGGTCAATGATCCGCGAGTCATCAGCATCTGTTTACCAATATGCACCACTTCAATTAGCTTGGTAGGGTTGGAATCTAAATCCACCATGTTACCGGCTTCTTTAGCAGCTTGCGTGCCCGAGTTCATGGCAACCGCCACATCCGCTTGTGCTAATGCGGGGGCATCGTTGGTGCCGTCTCCGGTCATGGCCACTAAGCGACCTTCCGATTGATATTGGCGGATTAACGCAAGTTTTGCTTCTGGGGTGGCTTCAGCAAGGAAATCATCCACCCCTGCTTCTGCCGCGATTGCCGCGGCGGTTAGGTGGTTATCTCCCGTGATCATCACGGTTTTGATGCCCATGGCGCGCATTTGTGTAAAACGCTCTTTCATGCCACCTTTGACGATGTCTTTGAGTGCCACCACGCCGAGCACCGTTTGGCTATCCACCACCACTAACGGTGTTCCCCCTGTCTGTGCCACTTGTTCAACCAATTTGTCGGCTTCGACAGGGAATTTGCCGTGGTTGGCTTCGACATAACGGCGAATAGCATCCGCAGAACCTTTGCGGATCATGCGTTCGCCAACGTTCACACCGCTCATGCGCGTCATCGCAGAGAAGGGAACAAAGGTGGCGTTCATGGCATGAATATCGCGCTCGCGTAAATTGAATTTCTGTTTTGCAAGCACCACAATACTGCGTCCCTCAGGGGTTTCATCCGCCAGAGAGGAGAGCTGAGCCGCATCTGCCAATTGCTGCTCGGTGACGCCATTCAAGGGTAAAAACTCAGAGGCTTGGCGGTTTCCGAGGGTGATGGTGCCCGTTTTGTCCAGTAACAGGACGTCAACGTCTCCCGCTGCTTCCACGGCGCGTCCGCTGGTGGCAATCACGTTGGCACCCAGCATACGGCTCATGCCGGCAACCCCAATGGAAGAGAGTAGTCCGCCAATGGTGGTAGGAATAAGACAGATAAGCAGCGCAATCAATACAATGATAGACACGGCGCCACCTGCACCTGCGTATTCCGTAGCAAACAAGGTGAATGGATATAACGTTGCACAGACTAAAACAAAGATAATGGTCAGTGCGGTTAATAAGATAGTGAGCGCGATTTCATTGGGTGTTTTACGGCGTTGTGCGCCTTCCACCATGGAGATCATGCGGTCTAAGAATGTTTCGCCCGGGTTAACCGTACATTCGACGATCAGCCAGTCAGAAAGTACGCGAGTTCCTCCCGTAACTGATGAAAAGTCTCCACCGGATTCACGGATCACGGGGGCTGATTCACCCGTGATCGCACTTTCATCTACGGAGGCGCCACCTTCAATCACTTCGCCATCACAAGGGATGGTTTCCCCTGCGCGGATCAGGACGATATCGCCTTTGCGTAGTTGGTCTGAACTGACCATTTCTTGTGGCGCATCGAGAGAGGCGGTCGCCAGTTTGGTTGCTCGGCTTTGCTGTTTGACGCCTTTTAAACTCTGAGCTTGCGCCTTACTACGACCTTCCGCTAAAGCTTCTGCAAAGTTGGCAAATAGCACCGTAAACCATAACCATAAAGTGACCATGCCACTAAACCAAGCGTTGCCTTCACTATAGCCAGCGACCATCGCTATCCATAATAACGTTGTAATAATACTGCCGATATAAACCACGAACATAACTGGGTTATGCCATTGTGCTTGTGGTGTCAGTTTTTTAATGGCATCAATTGTCGATTGGCGAACCAGTTTGCTATCAAATAATTGTGTTTTTTGATTTTTCATTTTTTCACCCTCATTATGCCGCTAACCAAATTTGCAGATGTTCCGCGATTGGCCCTAATGCAAGCGCAGGGACAAAAGTCAGCGCACCAATGAGAAGAACAGTCATGATTAATAAACCGATAAACAGTGGGCCGTGTGTCGGTAATGTTGCAAGGCTGGCGGCTTGTGGTTTTTTCACTGCCATAGAGCCTGCTATCGCTAATACAGGGAAAATTACACCGAAACGACCAAGGAACATGGCTAACGCCAGCATCACGTTGTAATACGGCGTGTTCGCGCTTAACCCTGCAAATGCACTACCGTTGTTATTGGCTGCGGATGAGAAAGCGTATAACACTTCGCTAAATCCGTGAGCGCCAGGGTTAAGAATGCCGGCGCGTCCTGCTTCGGTCATCAGTGAAATAGTGGTGCCGAGTAGCACTAAAGTTGGCGTAACAAGGATTGCCAGTGCCACCATTTTCATTTCACGCACTTCGATTTTTTTACCGAGGTATTCAGGAGTACGGCCAATCATCAATCCAGCTAAGAACACAGCAAGTAAAACAAACAGCAACATGCCGTATAAACCTGAACCGACGCCGCCAAAGACAACTTCACCAATTTGCATCAGCCACATAGGAACCATGCCACCTAATGCGGTGTAAGAATCGTGCATTGAATTCACAGCACCGCAAGATGCAGCGGTGGTGACGACGGCGTATAACGCAGATCCTAATATGCCAAAGCGATTTTCTTTCCCTTCAAGGTTAGCGCTGCTGCTAGCGTGTAGATCCCCTAAGAATGGGTTGCCGACATATTCTTCATGGATCACAACGGCGGCGGCAATCACGAAAATAATCGCCATTGCCCATAATAGGGCGTGACCTTGTTTGTTATCACTGACGGTACGACCAAAAGCAAAGCAAAGTGCTGTTGGAATAAGGAAGATTGCCAGCATTTGAACAAAGTTGCTTAATGCCGTTGGGTTTTCAAATGGATGGGATGAGTTAGCCCCAAAGAATCCGCCACCATTGGTCCCCAATAATTTGATGGCTTCTTGAGATGCAACCGGACCCATTGGTAACAGTTGCGGCGCACTATCAAGGTTATGACTCAAAATATAAGGGGAGAAGTTTTGAATAACCCCTTGACTGACAAAGAATAAAGCAAAAATAATGGCAAATGGCAGCAGGAGATACAGCGTGATACGCGCTAAATCGACCCAAGCATTACCAATAGTTTTGCTACCGTGGCGTGAAAATGCACGAATAAGTGCAAACACGACGGCGATCCCTGTGGCTGCTGAAAGGAAGTTTTGTACGGTTAACCCGACCATTTGGCTCAGATAACTTAGAGTATTTTCCCCGCTATAAGATTGCCAGTTGGTATTGGAAACAAAGCTAATTGCTGTGTTGAAAGCCAAGTCCCAGCTCATTCCCGGATAATGCTGAGGGTTGAGAGGTAAGGAGCCTTGGCACATTAAAATAACGAAAAGTAAGCCAAAACCTAGCAGGTTAAATAGTAAAATGGCGATGGTATATTGCCAGTAATTCATTTCAGGGAGATCGCGCCCCACTTGTTTGATTCCGCTTAATCGCCAGAATACCGATTCACTTTTGGCAATCGTACGTGGCATATCGCCATCGATAAGATATGCAATAAAATTGCCGAGTGGTTTTGCTAACAGCATAAGAGCCAGTAAAAAACTGGCGATCAATAAAAACGCATTGGCGGCCATATCAGAAATTCTCCGCGTTGAGCAGGGCATAAATCAGATAAACCAGCAGTACAACAACAAGAACTGCCCCAGAAATGGAAAGTAGCGACATTGTTATCTCCTTATTATTTCCATAGCGCTAGGTTAGGCATTTGCTTGTAAAGAAGCTGATAAAAAAACAAGGCGGGGTGTAAAAATAGTATAAAAATGCCCAATTAAAATTGCTTTGTGATGATAAAGGGATTCTCTAAGCGGAGTTTGTTAATGGAATGTGATTTATTTGTTTGTTTTATACAATGTATTGCTACATTTCGTAATAAAACAACAAAATTGGCCAAAAAAATGAATTTATTTTAATCTAAAGTGGTCAGATGAGTAGTTTAATTACACGGATTGCGTTATTATAGGTTCAGTTAATGAAGATTAACGTTGGTGTTCGATTTTGGTGCCTCTTTTGTGACTTAGGTTGATGGGAGTAAAGAGCAATACTGGAATCGGCAAAAATTGAGTGGCTACTGAAGGAGGGTATCGATGTCCACATATCAAGAATATTCCCGTAATCAGGTACTTTTACGCCGCACTGCTGCTGTAACAGCTGGCATTATTGCGTTTCCGGTTATGGTTTTTTACCCAAAAAGAGCGCGATTTTATAGCTATTTGCATAAAGTCTGGGCGAAAACGAGCGACAAACCCGTGTGGTTAGCAAGCTCTGAAGTGGCGATGGAAAGTCATCGTTAATCAGTGATTCAACCCACTAGAATGATATCCCTGCAATAATTTAATTGTGGGGATTTTTTTATATAAAAATCATAATAATTAATTCCTATACTTCAATGTTATTTAAATTAAATTCATGTTATTTAATTTGAAATTTAAATAAATTAACTTATTTGACACTGAGAAGTGAATCACGGTAATTATCTTTACCTCATTGCTAATATCCATTTTCAATAAAATTAGATTTTATTTTATTAAAATTCAAAAGATATTTAATTATAAATAGCAAATGAGGAATATCATGATTCTATTTAAAAAATGTGTTATCGCATTGTCAATTAATATCGCATTAATATCATCGGGGTTGGCTTGTACTACACTACTTGCAGGCAGTGAAGCCACGAATGATGGCTCGTTAATTATCGCGAGAAGCGCTGACAGCAGTGCATTAAAGGCTCAGCATTTTGTAATACATCCCGCAAAGAAAAATCAATCCGGAATATACAGTACAAAAGAACATAATGGTGCTAATAATTTCACCTACCCATTACCAAAAAATTCATTACGATATACAACTGTGCCAAATTGGAAAACACAATTACATGGTGCAACTGGATTTAATGAATTAGGTGTAGGAGTCAGTGGTACTGAATCTATATTTGCGTCTCCTAAAGCATTAGCGTTTGATCCTTATGTTGAAGAAACTGGAATTACCGAAGATGATATTCCAGATGTACTTCTTTCCCGCGCAAAAACAGCCCGTGAAGCGGTGGAGCTTTTAGGTAATATTATTGAAACTCAAGGTGCTGGTGAAGGCTTTGGTGTTGCTATCGTCGATAAAAATGAACTGTGGTATTTAGAAACTGGAACGGGTCATCAATGGATGGCTCAAAAAATTGCAAAAGATAAATATTTTGCAACCGGTAATCAGGGGCGTTTACAAGCATTTGAGGCGAATAATCCCGATATGCTCGGTTCTAAAAATCTTGTTGAATTTGCAGTAGAAAAGGGTTTATACAACCCAGCTAAAGATGGCGCATTCAATTTTTCTAAAGCCTATACGCGCGATGATGAGCGCGATCGTGATTATAACGATCCACGAGTTTGGATCATTCAGCAGCAGTTTAATCCGTCGTTAAAACAAGATATTGCAGATGGTAGAAATTTTGCGCCTTTCTTAACGCCAGAGAAAAAAGTTTCTGTAGAAGACGCGAAAGCCATGTTACGTAATCACTTTGAAGGCACGGAACATGACCCGTATACCAACGGCTTAAACGGAAAAGAGCCATGGCGACCAATCAGCGTGTTTAGAACCTACGAAGCTCATGTGATGCAAGTACGTCCAGAGCTACCGCAAGAAATTGGTGAAGTGACATATGTTGGACTAGGAATGGCAGATTTGACCGCGTTTGTTCCTTATTATAGTGGGCTAGAAGCGTATCCAAAACATTACGGTGTTGGGACTGACAAGGCAGACAGCGATTCTATTTATTGGAAATACCGTAAGTTACAAACATTAGTGATGACGGACTACCCTAAACTTGCACCTATTGTTAAAAAAGCCTATCAAGAGTGGGAAGCAAAAACGGCGTTAGAGCAAAAAGCCATGGAAGTGAATTACTTAAAAATGGCGAAAACAGATAAAGCCGCGGCCAATAAAATGCTTAACAAGTTTAATCTGGATGTGATGGCAAGCGCCGAGAAGTTAACTGAGGATTTAACCAACCAACTTTTCACTATTCGAACTGAAGATATTCAATCTGATATTTTCTTTGCGAATAAATCTAAGAAAGACTAAAAATAGTCGCAATTCTGTAAACTAAAAAAGGTTCTCAATGGGGGGAGCCTTTTAGTTTAATTCTCTCTCTTTCAAATTTAACTGAATTCTTAGCTTGTGTGAGTTTGCCGATAAATACAGCAGAAAAAAATATCATTTACGTTTATGCTAATTGAATACGAATATGTAGGAATTCAGTAGGTAAAGGATACGATTATGCATAATTTTAAGTTAGAAGAGCTGATTAACGACGAGCTGAAAGTCAGTGAAATCCAAGACTATGCACCAAATGGTCTACAAGTAGAAGGTCGTCCTCACGTTAAAAAGATTGTGACAGGTGTGACAGCTTGCCAAGCATTATTGGACGAAGCGGTCAGACTCAATGCCGATGCGGTGATTGTGCATCATGGCTATTTTTGGAAAAATGAACCTGCCGTCATCAAAGGCATGAAAAGAAATCGCCTAAAAACATTGCTGGCGAATGACATTAACCTGTACGGTTATCATCTACCATTAGATGCCCACCCAGTATTAGGCAACAATGCGCAACTGGCTCACATTATGGGCGTGCAAGTCAATGGCAACATTGAGCCACTGATGCCATTTGGCTTTTTCGACCAACCCATTACCCCTGCGGAATTAACCCAACGCTTAGAAAATCGCTTAGGGCGTAAAGTATTGCATTGTGGCGACAACGCCAAAGAAGAAATTCGTCAAATTGCATGGTGCACAGGTGGTGGTCAGGGCTTTATTATGCAAGCGGCAGAATTTGGTGTAGATGCCTTTGTGACAGGGGAAGTGTCAG
This sequence comes from Providencia alcalifaciens, assembly GCF_020271745.1. Taxonomy (NCBI): domain Bacteria; kingdom Pseudomonadati; phylum Pseudomonadota; class Gammaproteobacteria; order Enterobacterales; family Morganellaceae; genus Providencia; species Providencia alcalifaciens. Next base: position 2,628,153 of record NZ_CP084296.1, read on the forward strand.
AACAAACCATTCATATCGCAAGAGAAATGGGGATCCATTTCTACAGCGCAGGGCATCACGCAACAGAGCGTTATGGGATTAAGGCGTTGACGGAGTGGTTGAATAATAATCATGAGGTGGATGCTATATTCATCGATATAGACAACCCCGCTTAAATTTTCGTCATATTTCGCGCTGTAGCGTTGTTGGCTTCACTCACTAACCCTAGTCACATACTTTTGTATGCTCCTAGGGATTAGCTCATTTGCCGCCTAGCTACAACGCGAACTATTTAGAAAATACATATTTTCTTTGTCTTTCAAACCACAACGTTGTTGGCTGCATTCGTGAACCCTAGTCACATACTTATGTATGCTCCTAGGGATTAGCTCATTTGCCGCCTAGCTACAACGCGAACTATTTAGAAAATACATATTTTCTTTGTCTTTCAAACCACAACGTTGTTGGCTGCATTCGTGAACCCTAGTCACATACTTATGTATGCTCCTAGGGATTAGCTCATTTTCCGCCTAGCTACAACGCGAACTATTTAGAAAATACATATTTTCTTTGTCTTTCAAACCACAACGTTGTTGGCTGCATTCGTGAACCCTAGTCACATACTTTTGTATGCTCCTAGGGATTAGCTCATTTGCCGCCTAGCTACAACGCGAACTATTTAGAAAATACATATTTTCTTTGTCTTTCAAACCACAACGTTGTTGGCTGCATTCGTGAACCCTAGTCACATACTTATGTATGCTCCTAGGGCTTCACTCTTTTGCCGCCTAGTTGTGGCTCGAAATCCTTAGAAAATAACTATGCAATAGAAAATATTTCAGACTAAAAATATTTCGTGCTAGAAAATATTCGTGTTGTGCTTGATGAAAGAAATAGGTCAAGCCCGGTATTTTAATGCGGTAAGGAGCAGAATTAGGCTTGAAGTGATAAGCACTAATCCTAGGTTTTGAACCTCGCCAGCGGTCATTAATCCGAGCGCTAATCCTAAATAGTAAAACAAACCTAAAATTGCCCCAGCAGTGCCTTTTCTGTCTTGATAATGATCCAGAGCGTGCGCCAAAATATTCGGAATTGCGATCCCATATCCCACCACAATACCCATTATTGGCAGCACAAACCCAATATCACCTTGTAGCAGATAAACTAAACCGCTACTGACAATAGAGAGCCCACTTGCTAATTTGACGAGTCTCTCTAGTGACCACTTTTTCGCCAATAATGCGTGGTTAATCAGCGAGCCAAATCCAACACCTAATGCTAGTAAAATACCAGTCAGGCCAAATTGTTGTTGGTTGAACGTTAATTGTTCAAAAATAAAGGGTCCAAGCTGGTAATAACTGAATAAATTAATGTTGAAAAATGAGATAAGAATCACATTTTGTAAAATTTGTTTATCCCTCAACATATGCAAAAACGTGGTTAAAAATGGGGTTTTGATCACGTTCTGTGGTTTGGTCTCAGGAAGCTTATAACATGACCATAACAAAAGTATGGCGGCTAACAACGCTAAACCCATAAAAACGGCTCGGTAATTACCTAGCCAAACTAAGCTAGCGCCGAAAATCATGCCAAGTGCGGGACTTATCGCTAAGGCAATGCCCATCATCGAGAAAACTTTGGCTAATGTATGACCTTGAAAACTGTCACGCATCATAGTTTGTGTGCCAATAGAGCCTACTGCTGCACCAAACGCAGATAACATACGTAATAGTAGTAACCCATAGAAATGCGAGACAAAAAGTGCGCTTACAGAGGCAATAGCATATAGAAATAACCCTAGCAAAATGGTGGGACGACGCCCAATCACATCACACATTCTGCCCCAAAATATGACACCAAAAGCGAAAGCAAAGAAATACAGCGAAAGCGTTTGAGAGGCTTGTTCGGCATTTACCTGAAATGCAGCAGCAATATCAGTTAAGGCTGGGCTATATAGGGTTTCGACAATTTGCGGAAACATCATTAACGCTATTGCTAAGGATAATGAAAGTGCGCGTTCCATACTAATTTACCTATTTATTTTCAACGTGTGTGGAATGGCGCAAAGTTTAGTGGCTTTTTGTTTGTCTTATTACAATAATAAAGACAATAAATATCAAAAAAGAGACGTTTATGGCGTGGCTATTACAGACGGATGAGTTTCAAACTCACTGGTATGATGCTCCCGTACTGGGGATTGCAGCCCAAATGGGACAACATGATTCTGGGGCGCATACCCATGAAATGGGGCAATTGTTATTTACACAGCAAGGCTGCATTCGTATTAGTTTACAGAATGAAATTTCGTTATTACCGCCGGGAAGGGTCGCGTGGATCCCGCCATTTGTCGGTCATCGAGTACAAATGCGCGCTTCGATAGGGTATCGGTCTGTTTACCTAAGCCAAGAATATGCTCAGCAAATATCGGCTCAAGTGTGTATTTTAAGTACCTCTCCTTTGCTTCGAGAGTTGTTGGAACGTATCGCGGTAGCCCCCTTTGAGAGTGACTGGCGAGAGGGGCGATTAGCAAGATTACTTCCTGTTTTTATTGATGAATTACAGTGTGCAGCTGAGGAACCCACGCTGCTTTCTTTACCTCAAGACAGACGTTTTAAGTCCCTTAACCTAGAACGGCTTCCTCCACCTTTGAACCAATTAGCTCAAACGGTTGGTGCCAGTGAGAAGACCATTACCCGGATCTTTCTAAAAGAGACAGGAATGAGCTACCAAGCGTGGCGGCAACAATGGCGGTTTATCAAAGGGATAGAGTTATTAGCGCAGGAGAAAACCTACGGATTTATTACTCAAGAGTTAGGTTTGACCAGCGACAGCGCATTTATTAGCTTTTTTCGCAAAATGAGTGGGATGACACCTCGGGAATACAGTAGTGAATCAAGACTAAAAAATAGAATAAAAATAGAATGTTAGAAATTTAAAAGCCCCGAATGTTCGAGGCTTTACTTATGAGTGAGTTAAATTATTTCTTGTCTAACTCAGAGTTGAATTCACGTTTATCGTAGCCAGTATACAGTTGGCGAGGACGCGCAATTTTCAGACCGTCATCGTGCATTTCGTTCCAGTGTGCAATCCAGCCAATGGTACGTGCAATCGCGAAGATAACGGTAAACATTGAAGATGGAATACCCATTGCTTTCAGGATGATACCTGAGTAGAAGTCAACGTTAGGGTACAGTTTCTTCTCAATGAAGTACGGGTCGTTCAGTGCGATACGTTCTAATTCCATGGCCACTTCGAGCAGGCTGTCATTTAGACCCAGCTCGTTCAGTACTTCATGGCAAGTTTCACGCATAACGGTAGCGCGTGGGTCATGGTTTTTATAAACACGGTGACCGAAGCCCATTAAGCGGAAAGAGTCGTTTTTATCTTTCGCACGTTCGATAAATGCGGGAATGTGCTCAACAGATTGAATTTCTTCAAGCATGCGTAAGCAGGCTTCGTTAGCCCCACCATGAGCAGGTCCCCACAGAGACGCGATACCTGCCGCAATACACGCAAATGGGTTAGCGCCGGAAGAACCTGCGGTACGGACTGTTGAGGTTGATGCGTTTTGTTCGTGGTCAGCGTGCAGGATCAAAATTCTGTCCATTGCGCGCTCAAGTACTGGGTTAACCACATATTCTTCACATGGTGTAGAGAACATCATGTGCAAGAAATTACCCGCGTAAGATAAATTATTACGAGGATAAACAAAAGGTTGTCCGATAGAGTATTTGTAACACATCGCTGCAACGGTCGGCATTTTAGACAGCAGACGGTAAGCGGTGATTTCACGGTGGCGAGGGTTATTAACGTCTAGTGCATCGTGGTAGAACGCCGCTAGAGCACCCGTTACCCCACACAGAACAGCCATTGGATGAGAGTCACGACGGAAACCATTAAGCATGCGAGTGATTTGCTCATGGATCATAGTGTGGCGAGTCACCGTATTTTTAAAGGTATTGTACTGTTCTTGGGTTGGTGCTTCGCCGTATAACAGGATATAACAGACTTCAAGGTATGAGGCTTGAGTGGCGAGTTGATCGATTGGGAAACCACGGTGGAGTAGAACGCCTTTATCACCATCGATATAGGTAATTTTTGACTCACAGGATGCGGTAGAAGTAAAACCGGGATCGTATGTGAAAAACCCTTTAGAACCTAAAGCTCGTACATCGATAACATCTTGGCCAATGGTCGGGCTTAGGATGTCTAGTTCGAATTCACCTTTACTTCCAGTCATTATCTTAGCTTTGTTATCAGCCATTTACGGTCTCCTTAGCGCTTGATAATCTACACTCAACAACCCAGAACTCAGCGTTATACTGTGTCTTTGAGCATTGTTCTATCGGTGTGTTGAGAAAATCAGCGGGATATCACATAAAACCTTGAAATCCGGCAACCAATATCAATACCGATAACAATGTGGTTAGGTTGTTTACAAGTGTATAGGGCGTTATGTTCTTTTTTTGTTGTTTTCTCTACAATATCATTATTTGTGGTAAGGGAAACAACTTTCATAACTTTTGTTTATACTTGCATACTCATTCACATTACTACACGACTCTGGGTCATCCGTAACGTATTCAGATAAATCTGTCAGGCATATATGTAAGATAAATGTTGAATCATTGTCAAATAAGATAAGCACATTTATATAAAATGTTTAAATCGTGATCCCTCTCACTGTTCGGGCTAAATGTCTCCAAACCTTTTGTGTGGGAATTGTAATAGCAATGTGAAGACTTTATACTGGCGCCAGGTCTCCGGATTACCCTGAGTAGGAGTTCCCAGCGTGATCAGTATGCAACTTTATTCAAACATGATGGATTAAAGTTTGTGTTAAGTTGCATTTTGTACCCCTGTCGCTGTCTGATTTCCACCCCAGGTCCGGAGGATGGAAAATAATAAAGAGCTGTGTGGGCAAAATTGTGAAAAAACAAAGACCTGTCAACCTTGATTTGCAGACGATTCACTTTCCGATTACTGCAATATCGTCTATCTTGCACCGTGTCTCTGGCGTCATTACTCTCATCGCAGTTGGTATTCTGCTTTGGTTGCTAGGGACTTCTCTCTCCTCTCCAGAAGGTTTTCAATACGCATCTGAAATAATGACTGGCTTTTTTGTTAAGTTCATTCTTTGGGGGATCTTAACAGCGCTGGCTTACCACATTTGTGGTGGTATTCGTCATATGCTGATGGATTTCGGTTGTGTTGATGAAACCCTTGCTGCGGGTAACTCATCCGCAAAAATTACATTTGTAATTACTGTAATTCTGGCAATTCTGGCGGGGATCTTAGTATGGTAAGTAATGCTTCAGCTTTAGGCCGTACTGGTATCCAGGACTGGCTGTTAATCCGTGGTTCGGCGATCGTTATCGTCCTCTACGTACTCTACATTGTTGGCTTCGTAGCGATTAATGATATTACCTATGAAGTATGGCGTGGCTTCTTTGCCTCCTCTGTGACCAAAGTATTCACCATCCTCACCTTGTTCTCGATTCTTGTGCATGCCTGGATTGGTATGTGGCAAGTGCTGACTGACTATGTTAAGCCACTGGCGATCCGCTTGGTGTTACAACTGGCAATTGTTGTCGGTTTGTTGGCTTACTTAATTTACGGAACAATTGTTGTGTGGGGTGCATAAAATGAATCTGCCAATCAGAGAGTTTGACGCTATCGTTATCGGTGCGGGCGGTGCAGGTATGCGCGCAGCACTACAAATTTCTCAACAAGGCCTATCTTGTGCTTTGTTATCTAAAGTATTTCCAACGCGTTCTCATACTGTGTCAGCGCAAGGTGGTATCACTGTTGCACTTGGTAACACACACCCTGACAACTGGGAATGGCATATGTACGATACTGTTAAAGGTTCCGATTATATCGGTGACCAAGACGCTATCGAATACATGTGTAAAACAGGACCGGAAGCTATCCTTGAATTAGAACATATGGGATTGCCTTTCTCTCGCCTTGATGATGGTCGTATTTATCAGCGTCCATTCGGTGGTCAGTCTAAGAATTTCGGTGGCGAGCAAGCAGCACGTACAGCTGCGGCAGCTGACCGTACTGGTCACGCGCTGTTACATACTCTGTATCAACAAAACTTAAAAAATCACACGACAATTTTCTCCGAATGGTATGCACTGGATTTAGTGAAAAACCAGGATGGCGATATTGTAGGTTGTACTGCAATCTGCATGGAAACGGGCGAGCTGGTTTACTTCAAAGCGAAAGCAACCATCTTAGCCACGGGCGGTGCGGGGCGTATTTACCAATCTACCACTAACGCACACATCAATACGGGTGACGGTGTTGGTATGGCAGTGCGTGCAGGCGTTCCATTACAAGATATGGAAATGTGGCAATTCCACCCAACGGGTATCGCTGGCGCGGGTGTTCTGGTTACAGAAGGCTGCCGTGGTGAAGGTGGCTACTTGCTGAATAAAGATGGCGAGCGCTTCATGGAGCGTTATGCACCAAACGCGAAAGACCTTGCAGGTCGCGACGTTGTTGCACGCTCAATCATGATTGAAATCCGTGAAGGTCGTGGTTGTGATGGTCCATGGGGTCCACACGCAAAACTGAAACTGGACCACTTAGGAAAAGATGTTCTGGAATCTCGCTTACCAGGTATCCTTGAATTATCTCGTACCTTTGCCCACGTTGATCCAGTTAAAGAGCCAATCCCAGTTATCCCAACGTGTCACTATATGATGGGTGGTATTCCAACTAAAGTGACGGGTCAAGCGATTCGCTATAACGAAAAAGGCGAAGACGAAGTGATTCCGGGTCTGTTTGCTGTGGGTGAGATTGCTTGTGTATCTGTACACGGTGCTAACCGCTTAGGCGGTAACTCCCTGCTTGATCTCGTAGTATTTGGTCGTTCTGCTGGTTTACACTTGAATGAATCCATCATGGAACAAGGCCCAATGCGCGATGCGTCTGAATCAGACATCGATGCAGCAATGGCTCGTTTCAATCGTTGGGAAAATGCGCGTACGGGTGAGGATCCAACTGATATCCGTAAAGCACTGCAATCTTGTATGCAGAACAACTTCTCCGTATTCCGTGAAGGGGATGCAATGGCGAAGGGCTTAGAAGAGCTGAAAGAAATCCGTGAACGTTTGAAAAATGCGCGTCTGGATGACACTTCAACTGAGTTCAATACCCAACGTATCGAATGTTTAGAGCTGGATAACCTGATGGAAACTGCTTATGCAACTGCACAAGCTGCAAACTTCCGTACAGAGAGCCGTGGTGCTCACAGCCGCTTTGACTTCCCAGATCGTGATGATGCAAATTGGTTATGTCACTCATTATATCTACCGCAATCTGAAACGATGACTCGTCGTGAAGTGAACATGCAACCTAAGTTGCGTGAAGCCTTCCCACCGAAGATTCGTACCTATTAATGCGTGGTGTTAATCCAGTTGCGGAGAAATAAACTATGAAACTAGAATTTTCGATTTATCGCTACAATCCTGATGTAGACAATGCGCCACGCATGCAAGATTACACCCTTGAAGTGAAAGAAGGGCGTGACATGATGCTGCTGGATGCGTTAATTCAGTTAAAAGAACAAGATCCAACACTCTCATTCCGTCGTTCTTGCCGTGAAGGCGTGTGTGGTTCTGATGGTTTGAACATGAACGGTAAAAACGGACTGGCTTGTATTACGCCATTGTCTGCTTTAATCCGGAGTGGCAAGAAAATTGTGATCCGTCCATTACCCGGTCTGCCAGTTATTCGTGACCTGATCATCGATATGACGCAATTTTATACTCAATACGAAAAAATTCGTCCGTATCTTCTTAATGATAATAAGAATCCGCCGGCGCGTGAAAATTTACAGCTACCAGAACAACGTGAAAAACTTGATGGTCTTTACGAGTGTATTCTGTGTGCATGCTGTTCAACTTCATGTCCATCTTTCTGGTGGAATCCGGACAAATTTATCGGTCCTGCAGGTTTGCTAGCTGCGTATAGATTCTTAATTGATAGTCGTGATACTGAAACAGATTCACGATTAGATGATCTGAACGACGCTTTTAGTGTTTTCCGCTGTCATAGCATCATGAATTGTGTCAATGTATGCCCTAAAGGACTAAATCCAACGAAAGCTATCGGTCACATTAAGTCTATGTTGTTGAAACATAGCGCCTAAATCGATACAGCCTGCGGCGCTTAGGTGCCGTAGGCTCAATTTGGATAGCACAAAATACGTACTTAAACTAAAAAATAAGAGTAAAGTAAGTATAAAGTCTTAAATTGAATCACTGAAACGTAAAGTAAAAAGTCAAAAAGTGAAAGTAAAAAGCCAACTGCAAAACAAGATGAAGACACTTGCGAAAGCAAGGAACCTTTAAAAACCGTAGACAGTTTTTAAAGGTTCCTTAAAAGGGAAACCCTTAATTGATAAGAGGGACTCCCAAAGTGAGAACATGCAAAAAGCACGTCCAAGAGAACCTTTATCGAGGTCGCTTAAATGCGGCGATTAGTTAACCACGGCGAAAACTAAAGCTTATAAAGCTTAAGGGATCACAATGCAGAACGGCGTAATGAAGGACTGGCTGGATTCAAGCTTTCTGGCAGGCGCGAACCAGTCTTATATAGAACAGCTCTATGAAGATTATCTGACTGACCCTAATTCCGTAGATGTCGAATGGAGAGAAATCTTTCAACAACTACCTGGAGCGGGTAATAACGGTGAGCAATTACATTCGCAAGCACGAGACTACTTTCGGCGCTTAGCAAAAGATTCTACCCGTTACCATACCTCTGTTAGCGATCCAACGATCGACGCAAAACAAGTTAAAGTTTTGCAACTTATCAATGCCTTCCGCTTTCGCGGACATCAAAATGCAAATCTCGACCCGTTAGGACTTTGGAAGCGCGAAGCCGTTCCAGATCTGGACCCTACATTCCATAACCTAACCAAAGAAGATTTCGACGAGACTTTCAACGTGGGTTCATTTGCAATTGGCAAAGAAACCATGAAACTCAGTGAGCTATATGACCACCTGAAACGAATCTATTGCGGTTCCATTGGTGCGGAATATATGCACATCACTAACACAGAAGAAAAACGTTGGATCCAACAACGTTTAGAGTCTGTGAATGTTGCGCAGCAATTTTCTAAAGAAGAAAAACGTCGCTTCTTAGCTGAATTAACAGCAGCGGAAGGTCTTGAACGTTATCTTGGTGCAAAATTCCCAGGTGCAAAACGTTTCTCTTTAGAAGGTGGGGATGCACTGATCCCAATGCTGAAGGATCTTATCCATCATGCAGGCAAACAAGACACTCGTGAAGTGGTGCTTGGTATGGCGCACCGTGGTCGCCTAAACGTCCTGATCAACATTCTGGGTAAAAAACCAGCTGAATTATTTGATGAATTTGCTGGTAAGCATAAAGACCATTCAAGCGCAGGTGACGTTAAATATCACCAAGGTTTCTCTTCTGATTTCGAAACTGCGGGTTCCCGTGTTCACTTAGCACTGGCATTTAACCCATCACACTTAGAAATCGTGAGCCCAGTGGTTATCGGTTCGGTACGTGCTCGCCGTGACCGTCTGGACGAAGGTCGTAGCAACATGGTTCTGCCAATCACCATTCACGGTGACTCAGCAGTAACCGGTCAAGGTGTTGTACAAGAAACCTTGAACATGTCTCAGGCTCGTGGTTATGAAGTTGGCGGTACCATGCGTATCGTTATCAACAACCAAGTTGGTTTCACAACTTCCAACCCGAAAGACACACGTTCAACAGAATACTGTACTGATATCGTGAAAATGGTGCAGGCACCTATTTTCCACGTTAACGCTGATGACCCTGAAGCAGTCGCATTCGTGACTCGCTTAGCCTTAGATTTCCGTAACACCTTTAAGCGCGATGTGATGATCGACTTAGTGTGTTATCGCCGTCATGGTCATAACGAAGCTGATGAGCCAAGTGCAACTCAGCCAATCATGTACCAAAAAATTAAACAGCATCCAACTCCACGTAAAATCTACGCAGATCGTTTAATCGAAGCTGGTGTGGTTTCTGCGAATGAAGTCACTGAAATGGTTAACCTGTATCGTGACGCGTTAGACCGTGGTGATTGTGTTGTTGAAGAATATCGTGAAATGGGTCTGCATTCTTACACATGGGAACCGTACTTAAACCATGAATGGAATGAGCAATATAAATCTGGCTACGATATTAAACGTTTAACAGAGTTAGCGACTAAGCTGAGCACGATCCCTGAAGGTATCGTTGCACAATCTCGTGTTGAGAAAATTTATGCTGACCGCGCTGAAATGGCGAAAGGCCAAAAATTACTCGACTGGGGTGCCGCAGAAACTCTGGCCTACGGTACGTTAGTTGATGAAGGTATTCCAATTCGCTTATCTGGTGAAGATGCGGGTCGTGGTACGTTCTTCCATCGTCATGCAGTCGTTCACAACCAAACTAATGGTTCTGTGTACGTACCTCTGCAAAATATTCATAGCGGTCAAGGCGTATTTAACGTTTGGGACTCTGTTCTGACTGAAAACGCAGTATTGGCATTTGAATATGGCTATGCAACAACTGAGCCGCGCGCGCTGACTATCTGGGAAGCTCAGTTCGGTGACTTTGCTAACTGTGCGCAAGTTGTTATCGACCAATTTATTAGCTCTGGTGAGCAAAAATGGGGTCGTATGTGTGGTCTGGTCATGTTACTGCCTCATGGTTATGAAGGCCAGGGCCCAGAACACTCATCTGCTCGTTTAGAGCGTTACCTGCAACTGTGTGCGGATCAAAACATGCAAGTGTGTGTGCCATCAACACCAGCTCAGGTTTACCACATGTTACGCCGTCAAGCACTGCGCGATATGCGTCGTCCTCTGATTGTTATGTCACCTAAGTCACTGTTACGTCATCCATTAGCGGTTTCAAGCATGGATGAGCTGGCGAATGGTTCATTCCAACCAGTTATCGGTGAAATTGACGAAATTAATCCGAAAGATGTGAAACGCGTCGTTATGTGTTCCGGTAAAGTTTATTACGATTTATTAGAACAACGTCGTAAGAAAGAGCAAAAAGATGTGGCTATCGTACGTATTGAACAGCTGTATCCGTTCCCACGCGAAGATATCCAAAAAGTACTCGCTCAATACACTCATGTGAAAGATTTCGTTTGGTGCCAAGAAGAGCCTCTGAACCAAGGTGCTTGGTATTGCAGCCAGCATAATTTCCATGAAGCTATCCCAGCAGGCGCAACTTTACGCTATGCGGGTCGAGCAGCTTCTTCTTCTCCAGCAGTTGGTTATACCTCCGTTCACCAGGAACAACAAGCAGCCCTGGTTAATGACGCTTTGAACATTGCATAATTAAAGGATAGAAAATGAGTAGCGTAGAAATTCTTGTTCCCGATCTTCCTGAATCCGTGGCAGACGCAGCGGTTGCCACATGGCATAAAAAACCAGGTGACAGTGTTCAGCGTGACGAAGTTCTGGTTGAGATCGAAACAGACAAAGTTGTTCTTGAAGTTCCTGCAAGCGAAGCAGGTGTTCTAGAAGCCATTATTGAAGAAGAAGGCGCAACTGTTTTATCTAAACAGTTACTGGGTCGCATTCGTTTAGGCGATAGCACAGGTATCCCAGCTGAAGTTAAAGAAGCAGAGCCTGCACCAGCAGCACGCCAAACTGCAAGTTTAGAAGAAGAAAGCAACGATGCGCTGAGCCCAGCAATTCGTCGTCTGGTCGCTGAGCACAACCTGAACCCTGCTGATATCAAAGGGACTGGTGTTGGTGGTCGTCTGACTCGTGAAGATGTTGAAAAACATTTAGCAGCTAAACCAGCTGCGGCACCTGTGGCTCAAGCACCAGCTGCAGCTCAAGCACCATTAGCTCACCGTAGTGAAAAACGTGTTCCGATGACTCGCCTGCGTAAACGTATTGCAGAGCGTCTGTTGGAAGCGAAAAATAGCACGGCGATGTTAACAACCTTCAACGAAATCAACATGCAGCCTATCAAAGACCTGCGTGCACAGTACGGTGAAGCATTCGAAAAACGTCACGGTGTACGTTTAGGCTTTATGTCTTTCTACATTAAGGCGGCGGTTGAAGCACTGAAACGCTATCCAGAAGTGAACGCTTCTATTGATGGCTCTGACGTGGTTTACCATAACTATTTTGACATCAGTATTGCGGTATCAACACCGCGTGGTCTGGTAACGCCAGTTCTGCGTGATGTGGATGCAATGAGCATGGCTGATATCGAGAAAAATATTAAAGAGCTGGCTGTCAAAGGTCGCGACGGTAAATTAACTGTTGAAGATTTAAGTGGCGGTAACTTCACTATCACTAACGGTGGTGTGTTCGGTTCTCTGATGTCTACTCCAATCATTAACCCACCACAAAGCGCAATCTTAGGGATGCATGCCATCAAAGACCGCCCAATGGCAGTTAATGGTAAGGTAGAAATTCTTCCAATGATGTATTTAGCGCTGTCTTATGACCACCGTTTAATCGATGGTCGTGAATCAGTTGGCTTCTTAGTGGCTATCAAAGATATGTTGGAAGATCCAACTCGTTTACTGCTAGACGTATAGAAACATAACAGGGCAGGGAACAACCTGTCCGGTCTGAGGTAACCGATGCAGCCAGTTCGCTGGCTGCTAAATCTGTAACAATTGCAAGGGGCGATAAACGCTCCTCCAGACTCAATTATGGATAGAACATCATGAATTTACACGAGTATCAGGCAAAACAGCTTTTTACACGCTATGGTTTACCAGCACCAACTGGTTATGCCTGTTCATCAGTAGAAGAAGCAGTAGCTGCGGCGAAAAAAATCGGTAATGGTCCATGGGTTATCAAATGCCAAGTTCACGCAGGTGGACGTGGTAAAGCTGGTGGCGTAAAAGTTACAAAAGATATCAATGATATCCGTGAATTTGCTGAAAAATGGTTAGGTAAGAATCTGGTTACTTATCAAACTGATGCAAATGGTCAGCCAGTTAACCAAATTTTGGTTGAAAGCGCGACTGATATCGCTAAAGAACTGTATTTAGGTGCAGTCGTTGACCGTGGTACACGTCGTGTTGTATTCATGGCTTCAACTGAAGGCGGCGTCGAAATTGAAAAAGTTGCTGAAGAAACACCAGAGCTGATCCACAAAGCGGTTATCGATCCACTGACTGGCCCAATGCCATATCAAGGTCGTGAACTGGCATTCAAATTAGGCTTAACGGGTAAACAAGTTAGCCAATTCGCTAAAATCTTTATGGGCTTAGCGACCATGTTCTTAGAGCGCGATTTAGCGTTGATCGAAGTTAACCCATTGGTTATCAATACTGAAGGTGATTTAGTTTGTTTAGACGGTAAATTAGGCGTGGATAGTAACGCTCTGTATCGTCAAGCTGAAATGCGTGAAATGCACGACCCATCTCAAGAAGATGCGCGTGAAGCTCAAGCAGCTAAATGGGAACTTAACTACGTTGCTCTGGATGGTAATATCGGCTGTATGGTTAACGGTGCGGGCCTTGCAATGGGTACCATGGATATCGTTAAACTGCACGGCGGTGCGCCAGCTAACTTCCTTGACGTTGGTGGCGGTGCAACCAAAGAGCGCGTAACTGAAGCGTTTAAAATCATTCTTTCGGATAAGAGCGTTAAAGCTGTATTCGTAAATATTTTTGGTGGTATCGTTCGCTGTGACCTGATTGCAGACGGCATCATTGGTGCAGTAGAAGAAGTTGGCGTGAATGTACCAGTAGTTGTACGTTTAGAAGGTAACAATGCAGAGTTAGGTGCGAAAAAACTGGCAGACAGCGGCTTAAATATTATCGCTGCAAACAGCCTGACAGATGCAGCTAAGAAAGCAGTAGCAGCGGCGGAGGCTAAATAATGTCTATTTTAATCGATAAAAACACCAAAGTAATTTGCCAAGGATTCACTGGCGGTCAAGGTACTTTCCACTCCGAACAAGCTATTGCTTACGGTACAAAAATGGTTGGCGGTGTTACGCCAGGTAAAGGTGGTACAACTCACCTAGGTTTACCGGTATTTAATACTGTACGTGAAGCGGTAGAAGCAACGGGTGCAACTGCCTCTGTTATCTACGTGCCAGCACCATTTTGTAAGGATTCTATCCTTGAAGCGATTGATGCAGGTATCAAACTGATCATCACTATCACTGAAGGTATCCCTACATTGGATATGCTGACTGTTAAAGTGAAATTAGACGAAGCTGGCGTTCGTATGATTGGTCCTAACTGCCCAGGTGTTATCACTCCGGGCGAGTGCAAAATCGGTATCCAACCTGGCCACATTCATATGCCAGGTAAAGTTGGTATCGTTTCACGTTCAGGTACACTGACTTATGAAGCGGTAAAACAAACAACGGATGCAGGTTTAGGTCAATCAACTTGCGTTGGTATCGGTGGTGACCCAATTCCTGGTTCAAACTTTATCGATATCCTGAAATTATTCCAAGAAGACCCACAAACTGAAGCGATCGTAATGATCGGCGAAATCGGTGGTAACGCGGAAGAAGAAGCGGCGGCATACATCAAAGAGCACGTCACTAAGCCTGTTGTTGGCTATATCGCGGGTGTGACTGCACCTAAAGGTAAGCGTATGGGACATGCTGGTGCAATTATCGCAGGCGGTAAAGGTACTGCTGACGAGAAATTTGCAGCTTTAGAAGCGGCTGGTGTGAAAACTGTACGTAGCTTGGCTGATATCGGCGATGCAGTGAAGTCTATGCTAAACAAATAAGCGCAATATGAGCTTATAGCTCGTATAACGTAAGAGACGAAGCCCGTGCTTTCTAAGAAGCGCGGGTTTTTTTATGGCTAATGACTGTGCTTATTTCATGTAATTCCTACTAAAAGCATAAAATTTAGGATTTTTAGTGATTAATACTAAAATAAATCAGCATAAATAGTAAGTTTTGGGTAAGTTTATTATTGAATATGAAATAGCACAAAATGGGAAATAGTCTAATTTGATATTAGATCAATTTTTTTATTTTTAGATTATTTTGATTAACTGAATATAGGGCTTTTTCTACGATAATTATCTTTATTAATAAATAAAGTAATAATTTAGAAATAGACTGCTATTATAAATAAATAATCTTTTTTAGATTGAGAAAAACAAAAGTTATCATTTTGTTTTAATCTTATTAAAAAAGTAAAAAAACCCATATCAATTAAAATAACAGATAGTTAACAACTGGCTAACTATTATTTGAACCGGGACGAAATCAATTAACAAGTAAGGAAAAATTGACGTAAATCAATTTATTACTACTAGCTTTATTTGCCCAAATTGCTTAAATTGGTCCTCGATCAAATACTCATTTTTCTATTAAAGGGTATAATTATTGATATAACTTCAGAATTCAAATCTGAATCACGTAAAAGAAGTTTATTGTATGTGAAGATAGGCGTACTATTATTATGGTAGGTTTTTTCTTTTACTTTTGTTAATTATTTGTTGTTTTGAGGCATTTTTTGCTGGTAGTTAAGAGGCTTTCCTGTTTAACACTGGAAGCTGGGTTGCCGCAAGTCGGTGTCTTCCTGCTAGGAGCAAGGAGTCAAGATGTTTGATATTGTCGAACTGTCACGATTACAGTTTGCCTTAACTGCGATGTATCACTTCCTGTTCGTACCATTAACGCTCGGTATGGCGTTTTTGCTTGCGATTATGGAGACGGTATATGTGCTGTCTGGTAAACAAATTTATAAAGATATGACTAAGTTCTGGGGCAAGTTGTTTGGTATTAACTTCGCTCTGGGTGTTGCGACTGGTCTGACTATGGAGTTCCAATTTGGGACTAACTGGTCATACTACGCCCACTATGTTGGAGATATCTTCGGTGCGCCTCTGGCAATCGAAGGTCTGATGGCATTCTTCTTAGAATCTACCTTTGTTGGTTTATTCTTCTTTGGTTGGGATCGTTTAAGCAAAACTCAGCACCTTGCGGTGACTTGGTTAGTAGCTTTAGGTTCTAACTTCTCTGCGCTGTGGATTCTGGTTGCGAACGGTTGGATGCAAAACCCTATCGCAGCAGATTTCAACTACGAAACAATGCGTATGGAAATGGTTAGCTTCTCTGAGCTAGTCCTGAACCCGGTTGCGCAAGTTAAATTCGTTCACACAGTTGCTGCTGGTTATTGTACTGGTGCCATGTTCATTCTGGGTATCAGCTCTTACTATATGCTCAAAGGTCGTGACTTGGCATTCGCTAAGCGCTCTTTCGCGATTGCTGCAAGCTTTGGTATGGCTGCCGTTCTCTCTGTTATCGTTCTTGGTGATGAATCAGGTTACGAAATGGGCGACGTGCAGAAAACGAAGCTGGCCGCTGTTGAAGCAGAGTGGGAAACCCATGCGCCTCCAGCTGCATTTAACCTAATCGCATTCCCAAGCAATGAGAAACAAGAGAATACGTTCGCTATCTCGATTCCATGGGCGATGGGTATTATTGCAACGCGTTCTATCGATACACCAGTATTAGGTCTGAAAGATCTGATGAAGCAACACGAAGTCCGTATCCGTAACGGTATGGTTTCTTATGGTCAATTACAACAGCTGTTAGCTGGTGATAAGAGCCCAGAACTGCGTGCTGCGTTCGAAGCAAGTAAAAAAGATCTTGGCTATGGCCTTCTGTTAAAACAATACACACCAAACGTTGTTGATGCGACAGAAGAACAAATTCAGAAAGCGGTTAAAGACAGTATTCCTAATGTTGCACCACTATTCTGGGCATTCCGTATCATGGTTGCAGTTGGCTTCGCGTTACTGTTAATCATCGGTTGGGCATTCCTGTCAGTTGTTCGTAACCGTATTGGTAAGAGCAAACTGCTGCTTCGTCTGGCTCTGTTTGGTATTCCATTACCATGGATTGCTATTGAATCAGGCTGGTTTGTGGCTGAGTATGGTCGTCAACCGTGGGCAATTGGTGAAGTGTTACCGGTTTCGGTTGCACACTCTAACTTAACCCCACAAGACCTGATCTTCTCTATGGCTCTGATCTGTGGTCTGTATACACTGTTCTTGATTGCCGAAATGTTCTTAATGTTCAAATTCGCTCGTAAAGGGCCTAGCAGCCTGAAAACCGGTCGTTACCATTTTGAACAGAAAAATAGTTCAGCACACGACGTTCAGTAAACAGGAGTCCACTTATGTTTGATTATGAAGTTCTTCGATTTGTGTGGTGGATCCTTATCGGCGTACTGCTGATTGGATTTGCCGTCACGGATGGCTTTGACATGGGCGTAGGCTTCTTATTACCTATCTTAGGTAAAACAGATACTGAACGCCGCGTTATGATTAATGCTATTGCACCTCACTGGGATGGTAACCAAGTTTGGTTAATCACTGCGGGTGGTGCAATGTTCGCTGCATGGCCTCAGGTTTATGCTGCTGCATTCTCTGGCTTCTATGTTGCTATGATTTTGGTATTAGCTGCATTGTTCTTCCGTCCGGTTGGTTTCGACTACCGTTCTAAACTGGAGAACCCAAAATGGCGTAGCATGTGGGACTGGGGTCTGTTTATCGGTGGTTTCGTTCCTCCGTTAGTTATCGGTGTTGCGTTTGGTAACCTGTTACTGGGTGTTCCACTGCAAATCGATAACCAGCAGTATCTGACTTATACAGGTAACCTGTTTGGTCTGCTGAACCCATACGGTCTGTTGGCTGGTGTTGTCGGTTTAATGATGATTGTTACCCAAGGTGCAACTTATCTGCAAATGCGTACAACGGGTGAACTGCACTTACGTGTTCGTAAAGCAACTTATATCTGTGCGTTTATCACTCTAGCTGCTTTTGCTGGTGCTGGCGTATGGTTAGTGATGGGCATCGATGGTTATGTGGTAACTTCAACTATTGATACATTAAGCCCGTCTAACCCACTGAACAAAACTGTAGAAGTTGTTTCTGGTGCATGGTTAACTAACTTTAATACGTACCCAATCCTGTGGGCACTGCCTGGTCTGGGTCTGGCGCTACCACTGTTAACGATGATTGCTACTAAAGCAGATAAAAATGGTTGGGCGTTCCTGTTCTCATCATTGACTATCGCTTGCATTATCCTGACATGTGGTGTTGCGATGTTCCCATTCATCATGCCTTCAAGCATCATGCCAAATGCAAGCTTGACCATGTGGGATGCGACATCTAGCCTGTTCACCCTGCAAGTTATGACTGTTGTTGCTATCATTTTTGTTCCAATCGTTCTGGCTTACACCATTTGGTGTTACTACAAAATGTTTGGTCGTTTGGACAAAAATTTCATCGAAAGCAACAAGCATTCACTGTATTAAGGAGCATAACATATGTGGTATTTCGCCTGGATCCTCGGCACTCTGTTAGCTTGTAGTTTTGCAGTGATTGCAGCATTAGCTCTTGAGCACTCAGAAAGTGCAAAAGAAGCTAAAACAGCTAAAGATGGTGAGTAAATAGTATGCTGATGGATAAATCCTATCAGCTATTAGGAAAGGGCCCGATAAGGGCCCTTATCCTTATATTAGCTTTAGTAACCGCTGGTGCAGTAATGTGGGATCCTTCCCTTTTTGCAGCCAATACCAGTGCATTTCCTATCTGGCAAGGTCTTCTCATGATATGGGCAACTTGCAGCGCCATCATTTTTGGAGTGGGCTTCCTACCCAATAAATTGACGTGGCGAGTGCTGTTCCATCCATTACCTGCCGCCATCATTCTTATCTGGGGACTTGCAAAAGTCTTTAGTTAATCTAAATTCAGATTGTGGGTCATGCGACCCGCAATTATTTTTGATATCTTTACCTGCAAAGTGATTCCAAAGCGGCACTGTCTTGCGTATAGTGACACCGTTAATTAATTTAACCTAAGACGGAGTGGTTTTTTTATGTTATTTCGCTGGCCTGTTCGCGTGTATTATGAAGATACAGATGCGGGCGGAGTTGTATATCATGCACGTTATCTGGCTTTTTTTGAGCGGGCAAGAACGGAAATGTTGCGGAATAAAGGTATTAACCAACAAAGTTTACTCGCTGAGAACCTTGGTTTTGTCGTCCGTAGTATGACAATCGACTTTATTAAGGGGGCTCGGTTAGATGACCTGCTGGAAGTGGAAACGGAAGTCGTTGAAATAAAACGTGCGTCTTTACTTTTTCAGCAAAGGTTAGTTGATTTGCAAGGTAACTTGCTTTGTGGGGCGACAGCCCTAATTGCTTGTGTGGACACATCTAAAATGAAGCCGAAAGCGCTTCCTAAGTCTATTGTCGCGGAGTTTAAGCAGTGACTGACATGAATATCTTGGATTTATTCCTAAAAGCGAGCCTATTGGTTCAGCTGATTATGTTCGTTTTGATCGGTTTTTCTATTGCATCGTGGGCGATTATTATCCAGAGAACAAAAGTTTTAAATGCCGCCACGCGCGAAGCGGAAGCATTTGAAGATAAATTCTGGTCAGGTATCGAGCTGTCCCGCTTATATAAAGAAAGCCAAGCTCGCCGTGATGCATTAGGTGGTGCAGAGCAAATTTTTTACTCTGGCTTCAAAGAGTTTGTTCGCTTACATCAAGCTAATATTCATGCGCCAGATGCTGTAGTCACTGGTGCATCTCGTGCTATGCGCATTTCCATGAATCGTGAGTTGGAATCCGTTGAATCGCATATCCCATTTTTAGGTACCGTAGGGTCAATTAGCCCTTATATTGGTCTGTTTGGTACCGTTTGGGGGATCATGCACGCTTTCATCGCGCTGGGTGCGGTAAAACAAGCCACATTACAAATGGTTGCTCCGGGTATTGCGGAAGCACTGATCGCAACAGCAATCGGTCTATTTGCCGCAATTCCTGCTGTTATGGCGTATAACCGTTTAAACTTACGTGTGAATAAACTTGAGCAAAGCTACGATAACTTTATGGAAGAATTCCTCGCTATCTTGCATCGTCAAGCATTCTCGGCTGATAAGAAATAAGACGAGGGAGAAAAGCGAATGGCGCGCAATAGTAGACGCAAACGTGAGCTGAAATCCGAAATCAACATCGTTCCATTACTGGACGTATTGTTGGTGCTGTTGCTGATTTTCATGGCAACTGCACCCATTATTTCTCAGAGCGTGGAAGTTGATTTACCGGATGCAACAGATACCCAAACCGTCTCATCCAATGATAATCCACCGGTCATTTTAGAAGTGGCAGGGGTTGATCAATATAATTTATTGGTTGATGGTGAGCGCATGGAATTACTGCCACCTGAACAAATTTCAGCGGTCGCAAAAGAACAGTTAGAAAAAAATCCAAAAACGATTTTCCTAATTGGTGGTGCGAAAGAAGTTCCTTATGACGAAGTTATTAAGGCGCTGAATATGTTACACGGTGCCGGGATCAAATCTGTTGGTTTGATGACTCAACCTCTTTAATTTGCTGACGCCACTTTGCGAGTGGCGCGGATATAGTTGAAAAGAATCGATTCTTTTTTTGGAAACCAGAGTGGGAAAGACAAAAGAGAAACAGGATGACTTGAAGCGCTCATTAATGATGTCAATTGGATTGCACATCTTACTGGTCGCTTTAATTGTTATAGGCTCTTTAGTGACTGTCGTCCAACTTGGCGGCGGTGGGGAAGAGGGGACTGTCATTGATGCAGTGATGGTCGATCCAGGTGCAGTTGTTGAGCAATATAATCAATCTCAACAACAGCAAAAAAGCGCCCAACAAGCAGCTAAAGAGCGTAAAGAACAGCAACAAAAACAAGATGCTGAGCTAAGAGAAAAGCAAGAGCAGGAACAAAAACGTCTGCAAAAACTTGAAGAAGAGCGAATTCAAACTCAGCGAGAAACTGAACAACAGCAGAAACAAGCTGAAGAGCAGAAAAAACAAGCCTTAGACGCGGCTAAAAAAGCGAAGGAAGAGCAAAAAATAGCGGAAGAAGCCGCTGCTCAAGCCAAAGCTGAAAAAGAAAAACTCGTGAAAGAACAAGCGGCTGCGAAAGAAAAAGCTGACGCCCAAGCTAAGAAAGAAGCTGAAGCTGCTAAGGCTAAGGCAGAAAAAGAAGCTAAAGAAAAAGCGGAAGCCGACGCTAAAGCTAAAGCAGATAAAGAGGCTAAAGCAAAAGCTGAAAAAGAAGCTAAAGCTAAGGCAGATAAAGAAGCTAAAGAAAAAGCGGATAAAGAAGCTAAAGCAAAAGCAGCGAAAGCCAAAGCTGAAGCTGCGAAAAGCGCATCATCTGTTGATGATTTGCTGGGTGATTTAACTGCATCAGGGCCAAGCAAGCAAGGTGGACAAACAGCTGCGGGTAGCGGTGGTGGTAAAAAATCAGGCGCATCGAATGCTGATGTAGATAGCTATGCCGGTAAAATTAAGGCTGCTGTTCAAAGTAAATTCTATGATTCAGAAAGTTATCGTGGACGTACTTGTGAATTGCAATTGAAGTTAGCACCAGATGGATTATTGGTGAATATTTCACCGAAAAATAATCCAGCAAATGATCCCGCGTTATGTGAGGCGGCAATGAGAGCAGCAAAACTTGCGACTATGCCAAAACCACCTAGCAGAGAGGTCTATGATACGTTTAATAAATCGGGTAGCACATTGGTGTTTAAGCCTTGATTTTCAACAACTCAGAGCAGTCTGTATTGTAAATATTGAGGTGATGTAATAAATAGTTTGTGTGCTATCTAGTTTTGTTAGTATACCTTTGTTAAAATTCAGCGAATTATTGCGGTGATGAATATCGCAGTAAGGGAGATCAGGATGAAGCAGGCGTTTAAAATAGTTCTCGGGTTCTTAATGCTATGGGCTACTGTTGCTCAGGCAGAGATCCGTATTGAGATTACTGAAGGTGTTAACTCAGCTCAGCCAATCGGTGTTGTCCCATTTAAATGGGCTGGCGCGGGTGCGCCACCACAAGAAGTGGGCGGAATTGTCGGTGCTGATTTACGCAATAGTGGTAAATTTAACCCTATTGAACCAAGCCGCATGCCTCAGCAACCTGGCACGGCTTCTGAAGTGACGCCAGAAGCTTGGACTGCGTTAGGTATTAACGCGGTTGTTGTTGGTCAAGTTCAACCAGCAGCTGATGGTAGCTTTGTTGTTAGCTATCAGTTAGTGGATGTTGCCGCTAACCCAGGTGCAGTTTTAGCGCAAAACCAATTTAAAGTGACCAAAGATTGGTTACGCTATGCAGCGCATACTGCAAGTGATGAAGTATTTGAGAAATTGACTGGTATCCGTGGTGCTTTCCGTACGCGTATTGCTTACGTGGTGAAGACCAACGGCGGTCAATATCCGTTTGAATTACGAGTTTCTGATTATGACGGTTTTAACCAATTTACGGTTCACCGTTCGCCAGAACCTTTAATGTCGCCAGCTTGGTCACCAGATGGCCAAAAGATTGCGTACGTAACGTTTGAAAGTGGTAGTTCTGCGCTAGTTATCCAGACTCTATCAAGTGGTGCTGTTCGTCAGGTCGCATCATTCCCACGTCATAATGGGGCACCTGCATTCTCACCAGATGGGACTAAACTAGCTTTTGCTCTGTCTAAGACAGGCAGCCTGAATTTATATGTGATGGACTTAGGTAGTGGTCAAATTCGTCAAGTAACAGATGGTCGTAGTAACAATACTGAACCAAGCTGGATGCCGGATAGCCAAACTTTAGTTTATACCTCTGATCAGGCAGGACGTCCGCAGATTTATAAAATGAATATTAATGGTGGTAGTCCTGTTCGTGTCTCCTATGAAGGATCACAAAATCAGGATGCTGATGTAAGCCCGGATGGAACTTTCTTAGCGATGGTCAGCTCCGGGGGCGGTCAGCAGCATATCGCCAAACAGGATCTGGCAACGGGTAACGTTGAATATTTAACGTCAACGTTTCTAGATGAAACGCCGAGTATCGCACCTAACGGCACTATGGTAATTTATAGCTCCTCTCAAGGCTTGGGGACTATATTGCAGCTAGTTTCGACCGACGGGCGTTTCAAAGCGCGTCTTCCGGCAACCGATGGACAGGTTAAATTCCCTGCCTGGTCGCCGTATCTGTGATGCATAATAATAATGTGTGGCAAAATATTAAGGATCAAAACGATGCAACTGAATAAAGTGCTTAAAGGGCTGATGATCGCATTACCAATCATGGCAGTCGCAGCTTGTAGCTCTAACAAAAACAACGACCAAACTGGTGACGATTCTTCTATGAATCAAACTAACACTGGTCTGTCTGCGGAAGAGCTGGCACGTCAGCAAATGGAACAACTGCAACAGAACAACACTGTTTACTTTGGTTTCGATA
The DNA here is from genome assembly GCF_020271745.1 of Providencia alcalifaciens. Classification (NCBI taxonomy): domain Bacteria; kingdom Pseudomonadati; phylum Pseudomonadota; class Gammaproteobacteria; order Enterobacterales; family Morganellaceae; genus Providencia; species Providencia alcalifaciens. Next base: position 2,651,383 of record NZ_CP084296.1, read on the forward strand.
AATACAACGTATCTCCAGAGTACGCTGAAATGTTAGATGCACACGCAGCATTCCTGCGTAGCAACCCATCTGTACGTGTTGTTGTTGAAGGCCATGCGGATGAGCGCGGTACTCCAGAATACAACATCGCACTGGGCGAGCGTCGTGCTAACGCAGTTAAAATGTATCTGCAAAGCAAAGGCGTTTCAGGTGACCAAGTTTCACTGGTTTCTTACGGTAAAGAAAAACCAGCTGTGTTAGGTCACACTGAAGCAGACTACGCGAAAAACCGTCGTGCAGTCATTGCATACTAATAGATAAGCGAAATTATCTATTATGAACAGTAACTTCAGACAATTACTAGTTGGTCTGTCGTTATTGGTTGGCGTAGCGACCCCTTGGGTCGCTATTGCCCAAGCGCCAATCAACAATGTCGGATCGGGTTCTTCCGCAGACCGCCTCACTCAACTTGAGACAGCTGTTAGCTCTCAAGGTCAAATCATTTATCAAATCCAGCAGCAATTAGCTGATAACCAACGTGATATTGATATGTTACGTGGACAGATTCAAGAAAGTGAATACAAATTGAATCAGGTTGTTGAACGCCAAAAAGATTTGTACATGCAATTAGACAAAGCGAGTGGTGGTGATTCTTCAAGCTCTTCAGATGCAACTGATACTAGTGCATCAAATGCGCAATCATCTTCTTCAGATACGCCAGCTGCAAGTTCCGGTGGTAATGAAAAAGATGATTACAACGCAGCTGTTAAGTTGGCGATGGAAAGTAAGTCCAAAGCACAGATTGACGAAGCGATTGGTGCATTGCAAGGATTTATCAAAGCATATCCAAAATCTGGATATCAATCGAATGCCAACTATTGGCTAGGACAGTTAAACTACAACAAAGGTAGCAAGGATGACGCCGCATTCTACTTTGCCACTGTAGTTAAGCAGTATCCAAAGTCTCAAAAAAGCAGTGAAGCCTTATTTAAAGTGGGCTTGATCATGCAAGATAAGGGACAGAAAGATAAAGCGAAGGCTGTTTATCAGCAGGTATTACAACAATACCCAAATAGTTCTGGTGCAAAACTTGCAGAGAAGAAACTCAGTACACTGTAATTGATAGCCCCGAAGCGATGTAGCCGAATATTTCGGGGTTATCCGTATGTTTAGTGTGCACTTAATCTTTTTTTTTAAAAAAACCATTGCACCCTCGTCAGAAATCAGTAATATAAGCCGCCGTTGATACGAGAATACGTTCAGTTAGAAAACTAACAAAATTTAGTTTTGTAGCAGTATCAATGAGATTGAATATTTTAGATGGGTCGTTAGCTCAGTTGGTAGAGCAGTTGACTTTTAATCAATTGGTCGCAGGTTCGAATCCTGCACGACCCACCATCTAAAAGCAGTAAACAATTCAAGCAGTACAGATAGTTTAAGATGGGGCGTTAGCTCAGTTGGTAGAATTGTTAACTGTTAATAAGATGGTTGCAGGTTCAACCCGCAGGGTGAGACCGAAGGTTGAAGAATCCTGTACGTTCTCGGCATTTTATTAGTACAGAAAATCAAGAAATTAGATGGGTCGTTAGCTCAGTTGGTAGAGCAGTTGACTTTTAATCAATTGGTCGCAGGTTCGAATCCTGCACGACCCACCATCTAAAAGTAATAAACAATTCAAGTAGTTAGATTTCCAAAGATGGGTCGTTAGCTCAGTTGGTAGAGCAGTTGACTTTTAATCAATTGGTCGCAGGTTCGAATCCTGCACGACCCACCATCTCAAGTAACCCCCCCAATCCCAAACAACTCTGTCATTTGCATATTGTACGTTGAGTGCAGGTGAGAAGCTGCGTTCAGGTTCGAGCCGAGCGAAGCGAGACAGCGTTGCGCTTGCCGCAACGACCCGAAGGGCGAGGGCAAAGCCCGAGTAATCCTGCACGACCCACCATCTCAAGTAACCCCCCCAATCCCAAACAACTCTGTCGTTTGCATATTGTACGTTGAGTGCAGGTGAGAAGCTGCGTTCAGGTTCGAGCCGAGCGAAGCGAGACAGCGTTGCGCTTGTCGCAACGACCCGAAGGGCGAGGGCAAAGCCCGAGTAATCCTGCACGACCCACCATCTCAAGTAAATCCCCAATCCCAAACAACTCTGTCATTTGCATATTGTACGTTGAGTGCAGGTGAGAAGCTGCGTTCAGGTTCGAGCCGAGCGAAGCGAGACAGCGTTGCGCTTATCGCAACGACCCGAAGGGCGAGGGCAAAGCCCGAGTAATCCTGCACGACCCACCATCTCAAGTAAATTTCTCAATCCCAAACAACTCTGTCATTTGCATATTGTACGTTGAGTGCAGGTGAGAAGCTGCGTTCAGGTTCGAGCCGAGCGAAGCGAGACAGCGTTGCGCTTGTCGCAACGACCCGAAGGGCGAGGGCAAAGCCCAAGTAATCCTGCACGACCCACCATCTTAAGTACCCCTAAAAAACTAGCATTCCCTCGCCAGCCTAATACCATTTATTCCAGATTTTCAGGAATTAACCCATTATCCTTTAAGATCCCGATAACGATTTCTTGTACTTTTAAGCCCATTGCTCGGTTATCTTGATAACCAAACAGTTTACTGGCCTTAATCATCGCTTCCATAAAATGATCCATCAAGGAATGCAGAGATAATGCAGCTTTTTTCGCAGTACCGCAGTCAAAAATCGTTTCAGTTGCTTGAATAACACGTTCAGGCATCCATTGTTGGTAATGTTTACCATTATACCAAACATCATGTTGTGTATTTCCATGAGCAACAGTTTGCTCAAGTAAACTGAGAAAGAAGCGTTTCATGTCATTACTTCTTGACCAAGCGCTCCATAGTTCATTACGTGTTAATGCAATTGCCACTTGGTGAGCTTCAAACCAAAAATCCGTAACCAGTTCATTAAACTGATGCTCACTTAACGGTGCAGGTTTTAATACGCTAGGATTAGGCGACGGTAGTGCATCCGTGATCCCGGTTTTATCTAACAGCACCATAAAACCACGAGAGTAAGTGCGATCTAACCCATGTTGCTGCATTTTGAGTAATCGAGAAGGTTCTGCAAATGTAAAATCAACTTTGCGCCCTTCTTCATAAATCACTAAGCAGGTGGGGTTTTCTGGCTCATTTTCACCACCATTTTCTAAATGTAATGCGATTAATGGATTGGCAATAAGGCTAACCCATTGCTTATCATTGAAAAGCGCAGTCACACCATGACCAATGAGCTCAATATCAATGTCTGAATAGCCATCGATGTCAAATTCTCGCCCTCTAGAGCCGGTCAGTATGACAGCTTCGATTCTAGGTTCGAGTAATGAAATAGAAATTATTTTATTTAATAGCGTTGCAGGTGATTCCATAACTAACCTATTGGAGTTAACAGGAGCCGCTAAGATACCGACAAATGAGGATAAAAGCGAAAAACAAATAGTGAAAAAGGGCGCTACTGTAAAATCATTCGATCATTAGGTGAAAAGGTTGGAGACATCTTAGCCAAACAAGGGTATCTTGTTTAGTATATAAAACAAAAATATGCAGAATTAGGGTTTTTATGAATATTTTTGCGCATAAAATAACTTTCTGCTAAACAGAGGCGAGAAATGAGCGAGTTTATCGATTTTGACCATGCTGTTTATCCTTTTCCTCCTAAGCCAGCACGGTTAACTCCCGATCAAAAAGCATTTTATCGTGAGCATATTAAGCAATTATTGGTCGAAAGAAATGCGGTGATTGTAGCCCATTACTACACTGATCCTGAAATACAAGCATTAGCTGAAGAAACAGGTGGCTGTGTTGCTGACTCCCTTGAAATGGCGCGTTTTGGCGCTCGACATGATGCATCAACCCTTGTTGTTGCGGGCGTACGATTTATGGGGGAAACAGCCAAAATCCTAAGCCCAGAAAAAAATGTCTTGATGCCAACACTCGACGCACAATGCTCGCTGGATATTGGCTGCCCAGATGAAGAATTTGCCCGCTTTTGTGATGCTCATCCAGACAGAACCGTGGTGGTGTATGCGAACACGTCAGCGGCTGTAAAAGCCCGTGCAGACTGGGTCGTGACCTCCAGTATTGCAGTGGAGCTGATTGAACACTTAGACAGCCTTGGAGAAAAGATCATTTGGGCGCCGGATAAGCACTTAGGGCGTTATGTGCAACAACAAACGGGCGCGGATATTTTGTGTTGGCAAGGGGCCTGTATCGTTCACGATGAATTTAAGACCCAATCATTAGAGAAAATGAAAGCCATGTATCCTGAAGCGGCGGTACTGGTTCATCCTGAGTCGCCTCAAGCCATTGTAGATTTAGCGGATGCTGTCGGTTCAACTAGTCAACTGATTAAAGCTGCACAAACTTTGTCTAATCCATCCATGATAGTGGCAACCGATAAGGGCATTTTTTATAAAATGCAGCAAGCATGCCCAGATAAGTCACTGTATATCGCTCCAACGGCAGGTGAGGGTGCAACATGCCGTACTTGTGCTCATTGTCCTTGGATGGCGATGAATGGCTTACAGGCAATTACAGCGGCTTTAGAAGGTAATGGTCTCGAACATCAAATTCATGTAGATACACAGCTGCGTGAAAAAGCCCTATTACCACTAGATAAAATGCTAAAGTTTGCAGAAAGTCTAAAATAATAACGAAGAGTGAGTGGTTTAATTTTAAATAAGTTAACCGTGTGATATTGATGAGCAATGCTATTTTAACGATGAATGATAAATAGGATTTAAAAATGGAGTTTTTTAGCACCGCAAATACGTTAGTGCAGATCCCTGTATGGGGAACGGTTTATGACCTTTCGTATATTGAAGCTGTTGGCACAATAGCGGGTTTATTGTGCATTCTATTGGCAAGCTTTGAAAAAACCATTAACTACTTGTTTGGTCTCATTAACGTGACCTTATTTGCAGTGATTTTTTTTCAAATTCAGTTATATGCTAATTTGCTTTTACAGGTATTTTTCTTCGGAGCCAATATTTATGGTTGGTATGCGTGGAGTCGAGTATCAAACTCCCAAGAAGCAGAATTGAAAATCCGCTGGCTAAGCCTTCCTAAAGCGTTAGTAACGCTGGTCATTTCAGTTTTAGCTATTATTTTCCTCACCTTTAATATTGATGCTGTATTTGGACGTCTTGCTGCTTGGGCGGTTGAATTATTAAACCTCTTTGGTGCTAATTTAACTTTACCAACATTAGACCCAGATGCTTTCCCATTCTGGGATTCCACAATGACAGTGTTATCTGTAGTTGCGATGATTTTAATGACCCGCAAGTATGTCGAAAACTGGCTACTTTGGGTGGTAATTAACGTTATTAGCATTGTGATTTTCTTTATCCAAGGCGTTTATGCAATGTCGCTGGAATATTTAATTCTACTTGGCATCGCATTGAATGGTTCTCGGTTGTGGATCAAATCTGCAAAAGAAAATGGTTCAACGGCGCTATCTCGTGATTAAGCATTTTATTGAGACTGTGCTTGTTGAAGCTATAGCTCAATAGGAAAAAATGCAAAAAACGGCTAAAGTAACATCATCGTTATTTAGCCGTTTCTTTATATTTTTACTCTGCATTATCCCTCAACTGTTTAGCTATTGTGCTAGATATCACTGTTTCACCTCATTTTATAATCAGAAGCGGAATAATGAGTGATTATCTCGCTATTTTGGCTGTTTACAGATGGCTAGGGAACAGTTAGATTGAAAATTCGATACCTGTCGCATTTTAAGTTAATTGTTAGCTATTGAGACTCAAAAAGGTATGTAATTCAACTTTAGGAAAAATAATAAACATTGGATATACCAGTATGAACTATCAGAACGATGACGTCAGAGTAAAACAAATCAAAGAATTATTACCCCCTATTGCACTGCTTGAAAAATTTCCAGCAACCGATAAAGCGGCGTTTACCGTTCATGAAGCTCGTCATGCTATTCATAATATCCTAGTAGGGAAAGATGACCGTCTAGTCGTTGTCATTGGTCCATGTTCTATTCATGATACAAAAGCGGCTTTGGAATATGCTGAGCGCTTGAAAAAACTTCGTGAAGAGTTAAAAGATTCTTTAGAAATTGTGATGCGTGTTTATTTTGAAAAACCACGTACGACGGTTGGTTGGAAAGGGTTAATTAACGATCCTCATATGGATCACAGTTTTGATATTAACGAAGGCTTACGTATTGCGCGTGAACTGTTGCTAACGATTAATGACCAAGGCTTACCAACAGCAGGTGAATTCCTCGATGTGATCAGCCCACAATATGTGGCTGATCTAATGAGCTGGGGTGCTATTGGTGCGCGTACCACTGAATCACAAATCCACCGTGAATTAGCATCCGGTTTATCTTGCCCTGTTGGGTTTAAAAACGGAACCGATGGCACGATTAAAATTGCGATTGATGCCATTAACTCAGCACGCTCGGCACACAGTTTCTTATCTGTCACTAAATGGGGGCACTCAGCGATTGTGAATACAAGTGGAAATCCTGATTGCCATATTATTTTACGTGGCGGTAAAACGCCAAATTACAGCGCTGAACATGTTAAAGATGTACGTGAAGGGCTGACCAATGCAGGGCTTATCCCAAGTATTATGATCGACTTTAGCCATGCTAACAGCAGCAAGAAGTTTGAAAAACAGATGGAAGTTGCAACGGATGTCAGCGCACAGCTGAGCAATGGCGACCGCTCAATTACGGGCGTGATGATCGAAAGCCACTTAGTTGAAGGTAACCAGAATTTAGAATCAGGCGAGCTTTTGGTTTACGGTAAGAGTGTCACGGATGCGTGTATTGGTTGGGATGATACCGAAAAAGTATTGCGTCAGTTATCGGATGCGGTGATTGCTCGTCGTCAAAAGTAATCCATAAAATACAAATTTGATAGCATGAATGAAAGCCAGTTCGTTGTTCTAGGAACTGGCTTTTTTGTGACTATTTTTGCACTCTGCTTAATAATTTTTCAATATTTGCCTGATCTTCAGAAGTCATATTGGCAGGATTGGCTGAGAGCTGAATGTCTGAACCTTCCACTTTAGCGGTGAAAAATAATTTTCCTTTTTCACTTTTTACGTAGAACACATCTTTGAGTGGAATACGGTAACAATAAGCAAAGATATTTGGGCGAATATAGAAATGTGCATCTTTGATAGCCAAGTAGGTCGTGGTACTGGCTTTTTTACCAAAGAAACCTAAGAGAATTGCCAGTACGAATAAAAACATGCCTAGGCTTTGGCTTAAGACAATCAATACAATACCTAAAATCGCAATCGGGAATACCATCATTGTATTGCTGCGTTTATTCATCGGGATACTGACGTCGAAAGGCACATTAATGGTGGTATCAAATGGCGTGAGTTGGTGGTAACGCCAGCGAATGGCAGAAAAAACCATACCCATCGCAAACACAATAGTAATTGGCATGAGCGCGACACTGCTGACTATCGCAAGAACAATAGCGAATGTAGGTTTATAATTGAGAACCATCATGCTGACGATTTGCAGTGGGAAGCTGACACACGCAATAATCATCAATGTTCTCATCAAATCAGGGTTGGAACTACCCGCAGGTCCTTCAAGAGTCATTTCCCCGGTTTGTAGCATATACAGTAGCGCACCTAAAATACTGGCGCTGAGGATTAGCCCCACCCAGACATAAAGATTAAACTTATTCATTTTTTGGATTTATCAACCTTTCAGTGAATTTTTCCCTATGATAATCGGTTATCGGTATTTTCGACACTCCGAGGTAATGGATTTTATAATCAAATATGAAAAAGAGAGAAAAATACCAATAAAAAAGGGCTAAGCCATCGGCTTAACCCTCAATTCAATCCGTTAGGTATAGAGAGAAGTCAGTAATTACTTCGCTTTACCTTGGTTTGCAACCGCGGCTTGTTTTGCTGCGATTTCGTCTTGGTTACCCAGATAGTAGCGTTTGATTGGTTTCATGTTCTCATCGAACTCATAAACCAGCGGCACTGCTGTTGGGATGTTCAGGTTCAGAATCTCTTCTTCACCCATGTTGTCCAAGTATTTAACCAGAGCACGCAGTGAGTTACCGTGAGCGGCAATGATCACTTTCTCACCTTTTTCAACACGTGGCTTAATCACTTCTTCCCAGTAAGGAACAACGCGATCGATAGTGGTTGCTAAGCTTTCAGTCACTGGTAATTCAGATGGTTTTAAGTTTGCGTAACGTGGGTCGTGACCAGGGAAACGCTCATCATCTTTAGTCAGGTCTGGTGGCGTAATTGCAAAACCGCGACGCCACAGTTTCACTTGCTCATCACCGTATTTTGCAGCGGTTTCTGATTTGTCTAGGCCTTGTAGTGCACCGTAGTGACGCTCGTTCAATTTCCAGCTTTTTTCAACTGGCAGCCATTGCTGTTCAACTTGATCCAGAATGTTCCATAAGGTGTGGATGGCACGTTTTAGAACAGAGGTATAAGCGAAATCAAAAACAAAACCTTCTTTTTTCAGCAGTTGACCTGCATTTTTGGCTTCTTCACGACCTTTCTCTGACAGTTCTACATCAGTCCAACCGGTGAAGCGGTTTTCTTTGTTCCACTCACTCTCACCGTGTCTTACTAAAACCAGTTTAGTTACAGCCATAGCTAAAACTCCTATCAGTACATTCAAATTAGAAATGAATTATTGCTGACCTACATTATAGGGATAGTCGTCCCGAACGCTAGTGACAACATGACGTTTTCTCAGTTTCAAATCAAAAAAATCAATAATATCTAGGGATTAGTTATTTTAATTTAACTTAAGATTAGGCGAAACGATTTAGTCTGTTAGATGTTTTAACACCGTGTCACTGGCTTAGTAAATCAGAAGGTATGGCATAGATTTAACCCTAAGTGAATCGATACAGCAAGTGAAAAATTCAATATTAATATGTGCTGGATTAATTTATTGGAAAATTGGGTAAGCGGTAATAAATGATGCTGGTAAGTAAATACTTACCAGCAAGATAATAGGATTATAATTCTGAGACGATTTCAATATCGTACCGGTATTTATCCCCATCAGGGACAAATTTTAGTCGATGGGTAATGCATGATGGGGCATCTTCTTGGTGATGTGACACAAATAACAACTGGGTATTTCCTCGGCTAAGCATGATATCGATAAAACGCAGTACCAGCAGGCGATTTAGCCCATCAAGCCCTTGAAGAGGTTCATCCAAAATAAGCATGGTAGGGTGTTTAACCAAAGCGCGAGCAATTAGAATTAATCGTTGTTGGCCCCATGATAAGCTATGAAATGGTTGTTGGGCCGTTTGTGGTGCAAATCCAAGTAATGCTAGCCATTCATAAGCTAATTGAACTTGGCGGTCTGAAGGGGTTTGGTACAGACCAATGGAGTCATGGAAACCGGAAATAATCACGTTAATCACACTAGTTGCCACGCGATACTCTTGATGAATGCTGTTACTGACATAGCCAATGTGACGTTTAATATCCCAAATAGTTTCTCCACTACCTCGGCGGCGTCCAAATAGCGTTAAATCATTGCTATAACCTTGAGGGTGGTCTCCGGTGATTAAGCTTAATAATGTGGATTTACCTGCACCGTTTTCACCGATAATTTGCCAATGCTCACCAGGGTTAACCTGCCAGTTTAGCCCATGCAAAATGGGCTTATCGTTGTAGCTCACGATCCCATTATTTAAAACAATACGTGGTGTCTCTGTGTCTAGAGCCTCTTCAACCGTGGGGTCTTCTTGTTCAGGAATCGTAAGTTGCTTGATTTTTTCACTGTGTTGTAGCTGGTGGATTAAGGTGTTAGCAAGCACTGACTCTCTATCTCCACTTAGAGTGAGTTTACAGTCAGCGACAACGCCAAGGTGTTCAACAAAATCAGGGATCTCATCAAATCGATTGAGAACTAACACCAAAGTGAGACCTTTATCATGCAGGCTAAATAGTAGTTCGCTAAGGTTGCTTCGTGAATAGATATCTAAGCCATCAAAGGGTTCATCGAGGATCAGTAAGTCTGGAGAGCTCATCAAAGTTTGGCACAGTAAGACTTTGCGAGTTTCCCCAGTAGACAGATATTTAAAGCGGCGTGATAGCAAGTCGCTGATACCAAATTTAGCCGCAAGTTCTAAGCACAATTCATTATCTTTATGATGAAGTTGAATAATTTCCGCAGCAGTAAAGCCAGTATCTTCTTCATCATCACTGAGTAAGTCGGTGTTATTACGTTGCCACTCTTGTGCGATAATTTTTTGTAGTTGCTCAAAAGAGAGGCGAATAGGGGACTTAAAGCCACTTTGGGTGATACCTGAAAGGGATTGCAACTCCCCAGAGAGTACGCGTGCTAGCGATGATTTTCCGCTACCATTGGCACCAATAAAAGCCCAGCTTTCACCCGAATGAATTTCGAGATGAGGAATATCGAGCGTTTGGGTCTCGCTCAGCTTAAAGCACCCATTTTGTATTTTTATCGAGCTCATTTAGCTTCCTTATCATTGATGTGCCTGCTACCACAAATAATCAGGTTTACAAGTAAAGTCAATAAGTCGACATGCAGGGGAAGCTAAAAAATAGTAAATCAGGAGCAATATTAGGGGCGTTAACCCCTAAAAATCTAACAAAGTGTAGCGATAATCACTTGATCAGCATTAAATAGTGCGGTGATCGGGTCGTTAATTGCCAATTTTAACGCATCAACCTCTTGATTTGATAAGGTGGAGCAGAGTGTTTCTCCACCCGCTAAAGTGACAAGGATTTCGCTGTTTTCAGGACCTCTTTCGAGGGTTGAAACGGTACCAGCCAGTTGATTATCAAAATGGGTCTCGCTTGGTTGTTTGGTCAGTTTGACCCACGGCGCTTTAATCAGGGCGAGGACTTCTTTTCCTTCAACTAAGCCAAGGCGGTTAGCGCTAGATTCGGTGAGTGCGGCGTTAATGACAGTTTTCTTGTCGGCCAGTTTCACTTGAACATGCTGTAAAACATGGTTGTGATCTCGTGCAATCAGAGTACCGAAAAATTGGTTGCGGGCACTGGTTTGCAATGAAAAGCGAGAAATTGCAGCGAGCAAGCTATCAAGGGGCAGGCTATCATCTTTGAGCACATCAAAGGCTTTTTGTTGAATTTGCCCCAGCAAATCATAGAGCTGGATTAATCTTTCCCCATACTGGGTGAGTGTGGTTCCGCCGCCACCTTTGCCTCCGGTTGATCTATCTAACAGAATGTCATCGGTGAGTTGGTTCATTTCATTGATGGCATCCCACGCACTTTTATAACTGATCCCTGCAAGTTTAGCGCCTTGGCTAATCGATCCTGTTGCTTTTATCTGCTTTAATAGCGCAATTCGGCGAGGGTCGGCAAATAAACTTCCCTGTAGCTTCAATGTAAGTAAGATTTCGGCCTGCATTGTTAAGATCTCCCTGCTAGGATTGTGGCGGCAAAGGCAAAAAGCACGTTTAGTATGTTGCTAGTATAATAATTTGTCTAAAATAGTATGCAATATAATGCTATTGTGCGTTATTATTTTCGTTGTATAGATTTTTTCCTCGTCAGCGTATCAGAATGCTGGTGAGCACAGTATCACTGAAGAGGCTTAGATGTTAGAACTTATCAAAAGTTTGGGCTTTGCCCTGTTAATGGTTCCTGTTGTAATGGTAATGATCATGGGTCTGATCTATGGCTTAGGTTCATTCTTTAACCTATTGTCTAAAGCGCACGTCCCACATCACCATCATGAAGAAAGAAAATAACCGTTTATAGGTTTATTTTTCGTGCTAATTGTTGCCCTCTGGCTATTCCATAGTCGGGGGGCAAGTCATTTTTATCCCTTAAAAACCTGTCCGTTAACACCTTGTTATGCCAACCAATTTAAAACACTAATGTTGTCTATCCTCCTGTCGATATTATTGTTATGAGTTCGTAAATTCATCAATTATTGAGCTAGCACACCTTTATGCATTGTTTAACTTTAAGTTAACGCTATATCTTGGTATATATAGCGAGTTAAATAATACAATGGTGGATTAACATGAAAAAAGGTTTGATATCTCTGATTGCGGGTGCCACGTTAACACTGACTATGGCGGGTAATAGCTTCGCGGCTGACAAAATTACCGTATTTGCGGCGGCATCACTGACTAACGCACTGAATGAAATTTCAGAGCAATATAAGAAAGAAACGAATGTTGAAGTGGTGGCTTCTTATGCTTCTTCTTCAACGCTGGCTCGCCAGATTGAGCAAGGCGCACCAGCAAACATGTTTATCTCGGCTGACCAGCAGTGGATGGACTTTGCGATTGATAAAAATCTGATGGTTAAAGACACCCGCTATACTTTATTAGGTAACGAGTTAGTGTTGATTGCACCGAAAGACTCAAAAATCGATAAAGTGGAAATTAACAAACAGACAGATTGGAAAAAACTGTTAGATGGCGGGCGATTAGCAGTCGGCGACCCTGATCACGTTCCTGTTGGGATCTATGCAAAAGAAGCATTGACCTATTTAGGGGCTTGGGAAACAGTTGACCCATTATTAGCGCGGACTAACAACGTACGTAGCGGAATGGCGCTAGTTGAGCGTCAAGAAGCACCATTAGGGATTGTGTACGGCTCTGATGCTGTTGCCAGCCAAAAAGTAAAAGTAGTGGGTATTTTCCCTGCTGATACTCATAAACCTGTTGAATATCCAATGGGAATTGTGAAAGATCAGGATAATAAAGCGACCCGTGATTACTATGAATACCTGAAAACCCCAGTGGCTTCAGAAATATTCAAGCGTTACGGCTTCACTCCAAATCAAAAATAATTAAGAGATCATATCGTTGCAGATGTTAAGTCCTTATGAATGGGAAGCGATTTACCTCAGTTTAAAAGTTTCCAGCGTGGCGGTGCTAGTTAGCTTACCGTTTGGTATTTTGATGGCTTGGGTATTAGTCCGCTGCCATTTTCCGGGTAAAACACTGCTCGACAGTATTATCCACTTACCACTGGTGCTACCGCCAGTGGTAGTGGGGTATTTGCTGCTAGTGAGTATGGGGAAACGTGGTTTTATTGGCGAATGGCTGTATGACTGGTTTGGTTTCAGTTTTACATTCAGTTGGCGAGGGGCTGCATTAGCATCGGCGGTGGTTGCATTTCCATTAATGGTGAGAGCGATACGCTTAGCGCTAGAAGCTGTAGATAAAAAGCTGGAACAAGCCGCACGAACCCTTGGCGCGAGCCCATTAAGAGTTTTTTTCACGATTACCATCCCATTATCGTTACCGGGAATTATCGTCGGAACGGTTTTAGCTTTTGCGCGTTCTCTTGGCGAATTTGGGGCAACCATTACGTTTGTGTCTAATATTCCAGGAGAAACTCAGACAATCCCACTTGCTATGTATACGTTGATAGAAACGCCGGGAGCAGAAACCGATGCGGCGCGCCTGTGTATTATTGCGGTTGTCTTAGCCTTAATTTCGTTGTTAATTTCAGAATGGCTGACCCGTTGGGGCAAAAAGCGTCTGGGGGTAGCCTAATATGTTAGAACTAAATTTCGCTCAAAAATTGGGCGATTTACAAATGGAAGTGAATACCCAGTTACCCACGGAAAGCATCACGGCAGTTTTTGGGTTATCTGGTGCGGGAAAAACATCACTAATCAATGTGATAGGTGGGTTAACTAAGCCAAATAAAGGCCGAATCGTTCTCAATGGACGCACGCTGGTGGATATCGAAAAAGGGATCTGTTTGCCTCCTGAAAAGCGTCATATTGGCTATGTTTTCCAAGACGCTCGGCTATTTCCCCACTACCGCGTAAAAAGTAATTTACGCTACGGTATGGCGCCGCAAATGAAAGATCGATTCGACGATATCGTTGAATTGTTGGGGATTGAAAAATTACTAAATCGCTTCCCAATGACCCTCTCCGGTGGGGAAAAACAGCGGGTGGCGATTGGGCGCGCATTATTGACCGCGCCTGAAATTTTGTTGATGGACGAGCCATTAGCCTCCCTTGATCTCCCACGTAAGCGTGAATTATTGCCTTACTTAGAAAAGCTTTCCCAAGACGTTAAAATCCCCATTTTGTATGTCAGTCATAGCCTCGATGAAATCCTGCGTTTGGCTGATAAAGTTATCGTCATGGCGCAAGGTAAAGTGAAGGCATTTGGTCCTCTTGAGGAAGTCTGGGCAAGCAGTGCTCTACGACCTTGGTTACAGCAAGAAACCTTAAGTAGTGTATTGAGTGTGGAAGTGCATAGCCAGCATCCTGACTATCAAATGACGGCGGTGATGGTTGGCAATCAAAAATTGTGGATCCCCCGCGTAGATGTAGATAAAAACAGTGCGTTGCGATTACGTATTGATGCATCAGATGTCTCTTTAGTGCTTGAAAAGCCCTCAGTGAGCAGTATTCGTAATATTCTGTCTGCGGAAGTGGTGGAATGGATAGAAGATGGCGAGCAAGTGGATGTGAAGTTAGATTTGGGCGATGAACACTATTTGTGGGCGCGGATCACACGCTGGGCTAGAGATGAACTTTCTATCCGTAAGGGGAGGAAGGTGTTTGCGCAGGTTAAGTCGGCATCTCTTTCTAAAACGTTCTAAAGGCTCGTTGTTCTTCACACCGCAGTGTTGTTGACTTCATTAGCTAGTAAATGTATCTATGATTTAGACTTGCAGCTTGTTGGTAAGCTCTATAGATAAAAAATAAAAAACCTCGCTTGGCGTTGCGAGGTTTTTATGCAGAATCACTTGCCAGCGATTCTGTGTGATGCTTCAAATTTAAACAGACCAAGTATAACGAAACTGAGAATCAATTGCAAATTCCTGCCTACTAAGTATACTCCACATACTCCGAATTAGATTGATAAATTTGTGATATCACCATAGAGAAAGTTATTTACTTTTTCCTTTAAATGTAAGTATTTCAGTTGGTTAGGTTATGGATTATGAATTTGTATAACTATAACTAGTCCCTCGAGTTTGGCGACCTGAAAGCCTTAATTCTATGTGTGATGCTTCAAATTTAAACAGGATGAATTCTGTAGGGGCTAGTTGTATAGGTAAGCAGATTAGTCGCACATCTTTGATGTCGAAAGATATCTAAGGTGATTGAACATGTTGAAATTAATTACATTAATTCTCGATCTAATGCGTTCAATTCTAGAATTGGTCGGATACTTCCTTTAGGGAGGGAGAAAAACCGCGTAAGCGGTTTTTCTTTTTATACGGATATAGACATCTTTAAGTTAGCCAGAATGATGTTTTACAAAACATATTTACGGATCACTTCGGCGATACCCGGTTCGGTATTCACGCGAGTGACTAGCTTCGCTTGCTGCTTGATTTCATCAACAGCATTACCCATAGCAACGCCTAGGCCTGCGGTTGTTAACATACTTAAATCATTGAAATTATCGCCGAAAGCAACCACATCATTCATGCTCATGCCTTGGGATTCAACCCACTCTTTCAGGCGCTGACCTTTACTATTACCTTTGCGGCCCACATCCACTTGATCTTCCCACGACCATTCGCAATCCAAGTCTAATTCTGACTCAATTTCACGAACAACATCGTGCAGGCGTTGATGGTCTGGTGAGGTGACAGCGAATTTCCAAATGTACTCATATTGGTTGAGCGCATGAGCGAAGTCTTCGATAAATTCGAAAGTTGGACGCTGGTGTTGAGGTAAAGATTGCGCCCAATTTAAGGTACGCGTCACACCTTCAGTTTTGGTGTGATACAGCATCGCGTTATCGACATACATTAAATGTTGGATATCCGAGCCGCGCAGTTTATCAATCAGTAATGCGGCGGAATCGACTGTCATTGGGTTGGATTCTAAGACTTTTTTACCTAAATAGTCATACAGATAGGTACCGTTACAGCAAATTGCGGGGGTATCTAAGTCAAGTGTCTGATAAAACGGATGAATGGCCACATGGTGACGACCTGTAACAATGATGACTTTAACCCCTTGTCGACGGGCTTCATTCAGGGCTTCTAAAGATTCGGGCAGAATTTTTTTCTGGTGATCAAGTAGCGTTCCATCGAGATCAAGGGCAATAACACGGTATGACATAAACGACTCCATAGGATTTTTTCGGATTCATTTTAGGGCTTTATGATAACTGAAGTTGATTAGTGTTTATACACTAAACTGTGCGGCACTGGTTTTTAGTCGTAATTGGATTTTGAGTGATAATTTGATTTTTAGCGGCAATTTGATTTTTTTTCGGTATAGTCAGTCAATCATTTCATTCGATGATTTTACTATATTCAAGGAGTCAGGATGGATCAGGTTGTTTATGTTGCCAGCCCAGAAACCCAACAAATTCACGTTTGGGCGATGAATAAAGTGGGTGAACTTTCACTGCTGCAAACTGTGAGTACACCGGGGCAAGTGCAGCCAATGGTGGTGAGCCACGATAAAAAGTATCTGTATATCGGGGTCGGCCCTCACCTGAGTGTTGTGACCTATGATATTGAGCCTCAAGGCACATTACGTTTTAAAGCGCAAACCAGCGTACCAGGAAAACCTGTGCATTTATCGCTGGATAACAGCGGTAAATACCTATTTGTCCCTTCTTACCACCAGCACAATTTAGCAGTATTACCGATTGGGTGTGATGGCGTTGCAGGGGCACCCATTCAAGTTATCGAAGGATTACGCCATCCACATTCATCCCATATGGACGCTGATAATCAGCAGCTGTGGGTGCCATGTTTAGGCGAAGATCATATCCGCCTGTTTGATCTGACAGAAAATGGCTATTTAACTGAAGCCACTGCAGATCAAATCACAACAGCACCGAAAGCGGGCCCTCGTCATTTAGCGCTGCATCCTCAAGAAAAAGTGATTTACTGCTTGAATGAACTGGATTCCACGGTCAACGTTTATCATAAATTTACGCGTTATCGTGAAATGCAGAATGTGGCGTTGTATCCTGAAGGTAATCAGAGTCAGCGCTGGGCGGCGGATATTCATATCACGCCAAATGGTCGTCATTTATATGCAAGTGAACGTTCAGAAAGTTACTTAGCACACTATCAAGTGTCTGAGAATGGGCGCGAGTTAAGTTTAGTCGGACGCTACCCGACGCAAGCGCAGCCTCGTGGTTTTAATATTGACCCATCAGGGCGTTTCTTGGTGTCGAGCGGACAAAAATCCGAGCATATTTCAGTGTCAGAGATTGATTCTATCACTGGAAAATTGACTGAATTAGCGCGTTATAAAGCCTCTGCGGGTTGTATGTGGGTGACATTCCGTTAACGGTTGAGCAAATATCGCTGAGTGAATAGCTCAGCGATATTTTACGTTAAGCGGCGAGCACTTTTTCCATTGCTTGAGTTATTTTACTCAGTTGTTCAGGGGTAATAATATACGGCGGCATCACATAAATAAGCTTACCAAATGGGCGGATCCATACCCCTTCAGCCACAAAAACTTTCTGCAATTCGGCCGTATTGACCGGATGCTTCATTTCAATCACCCCAATAGTGCCTAGCACCCGAACATCTTGAACACTTGAATAACGGGCAAGGGGAAGTAACTCCGTTCTCAGTTGCTGTTCAATATTGGCAACAGTCTCTTGCCATGGGCTTTCTAGCAATAATTTTAAACTGGCATTGGCAACGGCGCAGGCCAATGGGTTTCCCATAAAGGTCGGTCCGTGCATAAAGCAGCCTGCTTCTCCATTACTGATGGTTTCTGCGACATGGCGAGTAGTAATGGTGGCAGAGAGCGTCATATATCCACCCGTCAAACCTTTACCTAAGCACATGATATCAGGTGAAATTCCTGCATGCTGGCAAGCAAATAACTTTCCGGTACGACCAAACCCTGTGGCGATTTCATCCGCAATGAGCAGTAATCCGTAATGGTCGCAAAGCTCACGAACGCCTTTGAGGTAATTAGGATGATAAAAACGCATTCCTCCCGCACCTTGAACGATGGGTTCGAGGATGATCGCGGCAATGTCTTGATGATTTTCGGCAAGTTGATGCTTGAGTGTCTGAAGGTCAGTTTCATTCCACTCATCATGGAAACTACATTGAGGCGCGTCGACAAAAATATGGGGCGGCAAATAACCTTTGTATAAACCGTGCATGGAGTTGTCAGGATCGCACACCGCCATCGCACCAAAAGTATCGCCATGATAACCATGACGTAAGGTGAGAATTCGTTGGCGCTTTTCACCGCGAGCTTGCCAGTATTGGAGTGCCATTTTTAAGGAAACTTCCACGGCAACCGAGCCAGAATCCGCAAGAAAAACACACTCTAATGGCTCTGGGGTGATGGCAACCAGTTGTTTGCATAATGCAATGGCGGGTGGATGGGTAATGCCCCCGAACATCACGTGAGACATTTTCGCCAGTTGGCTGGTGACTGCTTGATTGAGTACCGGATGATTGTAGCCATGAATGGCTGCCCACCATGATGACATTCCATCCACCAGCCTTCTTCCATCTTCCATAATCAGCTCCACACCTTCTGCGGCAACGATTGGGTAGGCAGGAATAGGGTGGCTCATTGAGGTGTAAGGATGCCAAATGTGCTTGGCATCAAAAGCAATATCGCAACTGTCCATGATTATATGTCAACTTTTTTTAGATCATTTAGTTGACATGATAATCGCAATATTTAAACTGGCAACAACTTTTTCAACTGGAGAGATCCTGTGAGCAAATTAAAACAATGTTCAGTAAAAAACTGGACAATAAAACAAGCTAATGAACTGTTTTCAATGCCATTTTTTGAATTATTATTTCAAGCACAGCAAGTACATCGCCAACATTTTGACCCGCAACAAGTGCAAGTGAGCACCTTGCTGTCTATCAAAACCGGGGCATGTCCTGAAGATTGTAAGTATTGCGCTCAGAGTGCGCGGTATAAAACAGGTTTAGAAACTGAACGCTTGATGGAAGTCCAGCAAGTGGTTGAATCAGCGAAGAAAGCAAAAAATGCCGGTTCCACACGTTTTTGTATGGGGGCTGCGTGGCGTAACCCAAAAGAGCGCGATATGCCTTATCTTGAAATGATGGTCAAGGAAGTGAAAGCGTTAGGTATGGAAACGTGCATGACGCTGGGGATGATTGATGATTCACAAGCAGGTCGCTTAGCAGATGCGGGCTTGGATTACTATAACCATAACCTTGATACCTCACCGGAATATTACGGCAATATTATTACCACGCGAACTTACCAAGACCGTTTAGATACGCTGGATAATGTACGCAATGCGGGCATTAAAGTTTGCTCGGGTGGGATTTTGGGCTTAGGTGAAAAAGTCAGTGACCGTGCGGCATTACTCGTGCAGTTGGCGAACTTACCAAAACCACCAGAAAGTGTGCCGATCAATATGTTGATGAAGGTTGAAGGCACGCCGATGGCTGATAATGACGATGTGGATCCATTTGATTTTATCCGTACCATTGCAGTGGCGCGGATCATGATGCCAAGCTCCTATGTGCGTTTATCCGCAGGGCGTGAGCATATGAACGAGCAAACTCAGGCACTGTGTTTTATGGCGGGTGCGAACTCTGTTTTCTATGGCTGCAAATTGTTAACTACGCCAAACCCTGACGAAAACAAAGATATTGCGCTGTTTAAAAAGCTGAATATCAACCCTGAGCGCATTGAAATGGAAGACGGGGAAGACCTACAAGCCGCAAAACTGGCAGAAACCCTGTTAACCGCTGACAATGCACAATTTTATAACGCGGCAGTCTGATGGGCTGGTCATCGTTTATCGATAGCCAATTGCAGAAGCGTAAAGACGCTTCTGCATGGCGTGAGCGCCGATGTATTGAAAAAAGCGCTGGTCGGGAACTCCATTTTCAAGGCAAAAGCTACCTGAATTTTTCGTCGAATGATTATTTAGGGCTTAGCCAACATCCCGAAATTATCCGTGCTTGGCAGCAAGGTGCGCAAGAGTATGGGGTTGGAAGTGGTGGTTCAGGACATATCACGGGATTTACCAAAGCCCATCAAGAGGCGGAGCAGAAACTGGCAGATTGGTTGGGGTATCCACGGGCCATTTTGTTTATCTCTGGCTTTGCGGCTAACCATGCATTGATCACTGCGTTAATGACGGCGGAAGATCGTATTCTGGCAGACAAACTCAGTCATGCTTCTTTGTTAGAAGGGGCGATGCATTCCCAAGCTCAGTTACGGCGCTTTAGCCATAATAGCGTTGATTCTCTGGAAAAATTAATCAACAAACCTCATGAATCGAAAACGTTAGTGGTAACCGAAGGGGTGTTCAGCATGGATGGGGACAGTGCGCCACTTGATAAACTGCAAACACTGGCTCACGCCCACGATGCATGGTTAATGGTGGATGATGCTCATGGACTTGGGATCTGGGGTCAGCAAGGGCGTGGGAGCTGTGATGAGTATGGTATTCAGCCCGACATTCTCGTGGCCACGTTTGGTAAAGCCGTTGGCGTTAGTGGGGCCGCGGTGTTGTGTGATGAACGCACGGCGGATTTTTTAATTCAAGCGGCTCGCCATCTTATTTACAGCACCTCAATGCCTCCTGCTCAAGCTGTCGCTATCTCGGCGGCGGTAGAGAAAATTCAACAAGCGGACGAGCAGAGGGCTCAGTTACAGCGCAATATTCGCTATTTTAGGCGCCAGCTTAATTTACCAGATATGCAGCTGGTGGATTCCAATACGGCTATTCAGCCGCTGATTGTCGGGGATAACGAAAAGAGTTTGCAGTTATCCCAATTTTTACACGAGAAAGGTATTTGGGTTCAAGCCATTAGACCACCAACGGTTCCACCAGGTGGTGCCAGATTACGCATGACATTAAGTGCCGCTCATCAGCAAAATGATATCGACAAATTATTGGAGGCACTCAATGAGTTTGTCTTTGTGTCATGATAAGGCGAGCTTATCGCGAAATACTCGAGAAAAAGCCAAGCGAGAAAAAGCCAAGATAGCCTCGGCATTTGGGCGTGCGGCTTCGCGCTATGATTCTCTGGCTAGCTATCAACAAAACAGCGGTAAGCAGCTGCTTAACCTGCTAGAAAATCACGGGGGAATAGAGATTCCCATGTTTCCTCAACAGGTATTAGATGCGGGTTGTGGGACTGGATTTTTTAGCCAAATTATCAAACAGAGGGGAGCGCATGTGACGGCGCTTGACCTCTCTGTCGGCATGCTAGATGTCGCGCGAAACAAACAATCGGCGCATCGTTATGTGTGTGGGGATATGGACACGCTTCCCTTTGAGGATGCCAGTTTTGATTGGGTATTTTCCAATTTGGCCATTCAGTGGTGCGATGATTTATCTCATGCGCTAAGCGAGTTATACCGTGTGACGAGGCCGGGTGGGATTATCGGTTTCACCACGTTAGCGGAGCACTCTCTTGGCGAGCTCTCGGAGGCTTGGAAAGCATTGGATGATTCCCCGCATGTGAACCGCTTTTTACCCTACTCAAAGATTGTTAAGAGCTGTCAGGTGTGGCGTAGCCAACTTTATCAACAAGCGGATACGCTCTATTTTTCTAACCTCATTGAATTGCTTAATTCAGTGAAAGGGATCGGCGCAACTCACTTAACTGCGGGCCGCCAAGCGGGGCTGATGACACGTCAGCGTTTGCAGCAACTCAGCTCAGTATATCCAAGTACTGAGAAAGGGCTGCCATTAACCTATCAAACTGTATTTGGAATTATTTATCGTGACTAAAACATATTTTGTAACCGGAACGGATACTGAAATCGGCAAAACTATGTCGAGCTGTGCATTGTTACAAGCGGCTAATCTGCAAGGGCTGAAAACCGTAGGGTATAAGCCGGTCGCTTCAGGTAGCGAAATGACTGAACAAGGTTTGCGTAATAGCGATGCATTACAACTTCAAGCGAATAGCCGCGTCGTAGTGCCTTACGAGCAAATCAACCCCATTATTTTTGAAGCACCGACGTCACCGCACATTGTCAGTGAAAAAACCGGACAGGCCATTGAGTTTTCTGTGATGACTCAAGGTTTAAGACAGCTACAGAAGCAGGCTGAATGGGTATTAGTGGAAGGTGCCGGCGGCTGGTATACCCCATTATCTGCCGAGCAAACCTACGCAGATTGGGTGGTTGAACAGCAGTTACCCGTAATTTTAGTGGTTGGCGTGAAGCTTGGGTGTATTAACCATGCAGTATTAACGGCGCAAGCCGTGAAAGCTTCAGGGGTATCTTTAGTTGGCTGGATTGCGAATGAAGTGGAACCCGCGGGCACTTATCAACAAGAGTATCTCACTGCATTGAAGCGGATGATCGATGCGCCATGTCTAGGGATCATCCCGCATATCGAAAACCAATCTACAGATTCTTTAGGGCAATATTTAGACCTTTCCTCCCTTTAAGATCTTTTAAAAACCACGGTAAAGCCGTTATACAATTGGGTATGGCGGCAGTACGCCTTTTACTTGTTTTTGCCGATCTTTTTTAACGTTAATGATCTATTTTTTGTCAAGTTTCATGGGGAAATTACTAAGTAGCCTCCGTAAAAAAACAGAATATTTCTCTTTTGTCACGAATGGAGAGTAAAAATACTTTCACCATTTCGCCATATTTTTGTCATTTTATCACCAAGCCATAAAATGAGCATGTTACGGGAGTGCATGAGGCGGAAGGGCTTCCAGAGTTATCCACTATTTCTGTGGATAACCTTGTGAATTAACATTCAAAAACCATTCTGATGCTAGGTGACAAGCGGCTTTGCCTTTATTTGATGTGATTCTGGGCTTTTATGTAATTTTGTTTAAATACAATTAGTTAAATAAAAGCAAGCGTTCTATTTAGATTTGCGTTAAGGCCAAAAAGTCTAAAAGCATAAAATATCTACTTTCAAAAAGGTCAAGTTTTATTTTGGGGATAACATTTTCGTAAACAGATTTCAACCTCATAAAAAGGAAATTTATCACCAGTACTTGAAGCTGGTTTTTTATCCAGTATCATAGGCGGGAGATTATTAAAGAGGCATAACTATGAGCAAGGATTTTAAACTGTATTCTGATTTTCAGCCGGGGGGTGATCAGCCTGAGGCGATTCGTAAATTAAGAGAAGGGTTAGAAGATGGTCTTGCTCATCAAACTTTACTCGGGGTTACTGGGTCGGGTAAAACCTTTACTATTGCGAACGTGATTGCTCAAGAAAATCGCCCAACGATGTTGATGGCGCATAACAAAACCTTGGCTGCGCAATTATACAGCGAAATGAAAGCCTTCTTTCCTGAGAATGCAGTAGAGTATTTCGTTTCTTATTACGATTATTATCAGCCTGAAGCGTATGTTCCCAGTTCAGATACCTTTATTGAGAAAGATGCCTCGGTAAACGAACATATTGAACAGATGCGTTTGTCTGCAACCAAAGCGTTACTTGAGCGCCGTGATGTTATTGTAGTGGCATCCGTCTCTGCAATTTATGGGTTAGGCGATCCTGACAGCTATTTGAAAATGATGCTGCATTTGACGGACGGCATGATTATTGACCAGCGCTCTATTTTACGCCGTCTTGCGGACTTGCAGTATACCCGTAATGACCAAGCGTTTACGCGAGGAACTTTCCGTGTTCGTGGTGAAGTGATTGATATCTTCCCAGCAGAATCCGATGAATATGCATTAAGAGTTGAACTTTTTGATGACGAAGTGGAGCGCTTATCATTGTTCGACCCGTTAACCGGAGCTATTCAACATCGGGTACCACGCTTTACCGTTTACCCTAAAACTCACTACGTGACGCCAAGAGAACGAATTCTTGAGGCGATGGAAAATATCAAAGTCGAGTTAGCCGATAGGCGTAAGGTACTGTTAGAGAATCATAAGCTACTGGAAGAGCAGCGAATTACTCAGCGCACACAATTTGACTTAGAAATGATGAACGAGCTGGGCTACTGCTCAGGAATTGAGAACTATTCTCGTTATCTTTCCGGGCGCGCACCGGGCGAGCCGCCTCCAACACTGTTTGATTATCTCCCCGCAGATGGATTGTTGGTTGTGGATGAGTCTCACGTAACAATCCCACAAATTGGCGCGATGTATAAAGGTGACCGTTCCCGTAAAGAGACCCTCGTAGAGTATGGTTTCCGACTACCTTCCGCTCTCGATAACCGCCCAATGCGTTTTGAAGAGTTTGAAGCTTTAGCACCTCAAACTATCTATGTCTCTGCGACACCGGGTAATTATGAGCTGGATAAGTCGGGGCAGGAAGTGATTGAGCAGGTGGTTAGACCGACAGGACTGCTCGATCCGCTAATTGAAGTGCGTCCAGTGGCAACGCAGGTGGATGATTTGCTATCTGAAATTCGTATTCGCGTTCAGAAGCAGGAGCGTGTGCTGGTCACCACTTTAACCAAACGCATGGCGGAAGACCTCACCGAATATTTAGAAGAGCATGGGGAGCGTGTTCGCTATCTACACTCAGATATCGACACGGTAGAACGAGTTGAAATCATTCGTGATTTACGTCTCGGTGAATTTGATGTACTGGTTGGGATCAACTTATTGCGAGAAGGTTTGGATATGCCAGAAGTTTCGCTGGTGGCTATCCTTGATGCTGATAAGGAGGGTTTCTTACGTTCAGAACGTTCACTGATCCAAACCATCGGCCGTGCAGCACGTAACTTGAACGGTAAAGCAATTTTGTATGGAGATAGAATTACTAACTCCATGGCGAAAGCAATCGCAGAAACCGAACGACGCCGAGCAAAACAGATAGAATTTAACGAAGCTCATGGCATTACACCGCAAGGTCTGAATAAGAAAGTTGGCGATATCTTACAGATTGGCCATAAAGTCGGTGGTAAAGGGAAAGGGCGCGGCAAAGAGAGCATCAAAGATGAATCTCTGCTTAATGTTCAATCTATGTCAACGAAAGAGCTGGAGCAGCGCATTTCTCAATTGGAAACGCAGATGTATAAACATGCTCAAGATCTGGAGTTTGAAGCCGCTGCACGGGTTCGCGATGAGTTACAAACGCTACGAAACCAATTTATCGCCAATTCGTAATTTTTAATAATCGCTAAAAAATACGCTAATTTATTAAGAGCCTCTTAGCGCTGCAATATGCGGGTTAAGGGGCTTTTTTATGAATGGAATAAGTTAGTAAAGTTATTTATAACAACAGGTTAGCCTGTCAAGTAATTTGCAGTAATTAGGACTAACTTTTTCTCACTCTCCCGAAAATATTGGTTAGTATCTCGTCATCTTATGAACCAAGACGAGGCCGAGATGGCGACCCAATCAATTGTAGCTCCTCATGATTCAACCTTTAAAGGCTTTATGAGCAAAGTGGATAATGCGCGGGATTTTTTTGAAGTCCATCTTCCTAATCGCATTAAGCACCTCTGCAATTTTGATACCTTGAAGTTGGCCAGTGCTTCATTTGTAGATAAAACATTGCGCTCTCGTTTCTCGGACATGCTCTATTCCGTTCAAACACTCAAGGGTAAGGGGTATTTTTACTTCTTGGTGGAGCACCAATCTTCCCCCGATAAGCTGATGGGCTGGCGGCTGATGCATTACGCATTCTGCGCGATGAATCAGCATTTGCAGCAGGGGTACCAAACCTTGCCGTTGGTGGTTCCCATCCTGTTTTATCATGGGAATCAATCCCCTTATCCTTATTCCCAATCATGGACGGATTGCTTTGAGTGGTCTGATTTAGCGCATGATTTGTATTGTAATCCCCTGCCGTTAGTGGATGTAACAGTGGCAAGTGACGATGAACTTGTGAATCACCGAAAAGTTGCCGCGTTGGAGTTAGTTCTCAAACACTCATCCCTGAAAGATGACCTTATGGTGCTGTCAAAGCGCTTAGCGCAGGTGATCAAGGAGAACGAAAACCATCGCGACGACGTTATTTTAATCATCAACTATCTGTTTAGTGTGATGGATACGCCGACATACAAGAAGATAGTCAAAACATTAATAGAAAAAACCGAAGGATATCAGGAGACTGTTATGACCATTGCGGATCGTTTAAGAATTGAAGGGTTAAAAAAAGGGTTTAGGCAAGGAAGAAGAGAAGGCAGAGAAGAGGGAAGAGAAGAAGGAAGAGAAGAAGGAAGAGAAGAAGCTCGACAAGAAGAGCAGGAGAAAGCCAAACAACGTACCTATACCCAAGTTTTGACCAGCTTAAGTTTAGGTTTAAACATTGATGTTATTAGTCAAATTACAGGCTTATCCCCGACAGAAATCGAAGCAATTCATTAATACATAACGTATTAATATATAAAGAAAACTGAGTTCAGTGAGAAACTGAACTCAGTTATATTTTTAGTCGAATTTTTTTAGAGAGGTTAAGCGTTAGCTAACTGACCTTTTGCTATTATCGATTGACGGTTACGCTCAAGTTCTAATGCACCTAAGTGGGACAGCACACAGAAGATAATGCAGCAAACAATACCTCCTAAGAGCAGATAGAAACCTGCATGCCAGCCCATACGGTCAACCACGAAACCAAATAAGCTAGTACCTAACGTTGCGCCAAGGATATAGCTCATAAAACCGCGCAGACCAACCGCTGAACCGACTGCGAAGCTTGGCACGATTTCCATTGTTTGTACTGACGCTAAGAACTGAGGTACATAGATTAAGCAACCGACTACTGCGGCAAAGAAGGTGACGACAGCTAATGATTGGCTCTGCCAGTAACCGATAAGGCAGAAGAAAATCAGTGTCATACAGACAATAGCTAATGGCATTCTACGACCTTTAAACAGTTTGTCTGTTAACCAACCCGCTAATAAAGTGGATGGGATAGCTGCCCATTCGAAGAATAAAAATGCCACGCTCATTTGATCTTTAGAGAAGTTTTTCTCTGTCAGCAGGTAGATTGGTAGCCAGCTGATCACGCCGAAACGCACCATATACACAAAGACATCAACAAAAGAGATATACCACGCATTTTTGTTTTTCAGCACATAGGTACAGAAAATTTGGAAGGCGCTCATGTTCTCTGGTGATTGTTCTTTTTGCGCCGAAGTCAGGATCACTTTTTCTTCTGGCATCATTTGGTCAAGTGCAGGTAACCCCTCTTGTTTTGGGGAACCTTTACCTAATACCAACACAACCCCTGCAAATAAAATCGCAATACAAGCGGGAACCATGTAACTGGCACTTTGCCAGTGCTCAGTACCTAATACGGCGAAAGCGGCACCAACGATTGGGGCAACAATACCCCCACCCACGTTATGAGAAATATTCCAGAATGCGCCGATACGACCACGTTCACGACGCGGAAACCAGTTTGCAATGGTAATAAATGATGGGCCCACGCCCATACCTTGGAATAGACCATTTAGCACAACAAAACCAACAAATAACCAGAATGCGTTACTAAATCCCATTCCGAAGTTGACGATGGCACACAGGATCAAACCAAATGCCATAAATGCTTTTGGGCTGGCTTTATCGGCAAGGCTACTCATCACGCCTTTGCTGATCCCGTAAGCAATCAGCATACAGCTGGTTAATAGACCAATTTGGGTGGTACTTAAATCTAAGTTTTCTTTCAAATACGGGGTAGAGAGCGTGAAGTTGTTACGAACAATATAGTAAGCCAAATAACCTAAGAAAACGCTGAGCAGTGCTTGAACACGATAGCGTTTATAGGCGGCAGGAACTTTTTCTGGTGCAATTTGTTTTTTTGCCGTGGCTGGCGTTAAAAATGACAGCATAGGTTCACCTGTGAAATAGAGTAAAAAGAAATTCCCTGATGTTTTTTGTCGTTTTATTTCTGACAGGCTCATCATGTTCTTGTTAAAAAAATATCGCAATATTAAGGATTTGGGTCAAGATTGACTCAATTTTGCATAGTAACGAGTCAAATTGACCCATTCATAAATTAACGGGAATGGATTTCAAAAAATGAGCAACTAAGGGTTGATTTAATCGCGTAACAATGAGAATAAAGCGGGTGAGTTTTGTCGTGTGTGCATAAATCCAAAAAGGGTAAAATTTGTCTCAAATGCACTTTTTGACAAACTCACACTATTGTTACTTTCTTTGATATGAATCACATCTACCCAGGGGATGATTGCGCTCATGAGACTAATAACACCAATTCGTCCACTGATAATGCAGCTCTGTTTTTTTATCATCTTGTTAAACAGCATGGGAAATAGCCATGCGAAAAATGATGAATTAGTAATAGCGACAACATTTTCACCCGAAGCGACACAAGCGATAGTCATGAATTGGAATGCGCGAGTGGATGCGATACCGATCCGTACTATTAACCGAACCAGTGCGTCATTAGAGCGTTTGTTAGATACCGATGCTTTGGAAAATGTGGATCTGATCCTGACCTCCTCGCCGATGTTAATGTATCACTTGCAGCAGCATAATCGGTTGAGTGCATTGCCGGATATTCCTGAATATTCCCAGCGCTTAATTCCAGAATCCTTAAAAGGTTCCGTTGCTGCGGTGGCGTTCTCGGGGTATGGCATTTTGACTAACCGAAAATGGATGGAGCAAAATAAATTATCTATTCCCAAGACATGGGATGACCTGACAAATAGCCAGTATCAAGGTTCGTTATTGATAAGCAGCCCATCTCGTTCTGATACTTATCATTTAATGATAGAGTCGTTATTACAGCAGCGAGGATGGGAAAATGGATGGCGTATTTTACTGGGAATGTCGGGGAATTTAGCCACTGTTTCATCCCGCAGCTTTGGGGTTGCCGATAAAATCAAAGTGGGGCTTGGCGGGGCTGCACCGATTATCGATAATTACGCAAATGTGCTATTAGCTGATCCTGAACTCGAGTTTCACTATCTTCCTGATTCAGCCACATCACCGACGTTTATTGCGATAACTCGCCACAGTTTAGCGCCAGAAAAAGCACGAAAACTGATTGATTTTTTACTCAGTGAACAAGGACAAAAAGTGTTTGCGGACAGCAGCACAGGAAAATACCCAGTTACCCCTCTTGAAGATGATAACCCTCGAAAAGCGCAACAAAGCCAACTATTGGATTCCCCTAAGCCGCTAGATGTCCATTTGGTATTACAGCGTCAGCGATTAGTTCAGCAACTGTTTGATGCGGCGATCACGTTTCGTTTAACGGAATCGAAAGATGCTTGGCGTGCGGTGTATATGGCGGAGGCTAAGTTAAAACATTCTTTACCAGAGGTTCGAGCGCTACTGACGGCGATGCCAGTCAGTGCGAAAGAAAGTGAAGATCCTGCTTACTATTCTCGTTTTGAAGATAATCGCAAAGCGGAAGAGGAATATATGCGCTGGCAGCATTTTTTTCAGGAGCAGCAACGCCAAGCTATCAGTGTATTGGAAGCGATTAAATGAAAACATCGATAGCTAAATTGATGGGGCGCTTCAGCATTACGGCTATTTTACGTGGGGCATTTATCGCGGGTGCATTGATGACACTGATCGTCAGCTGCGTCAGCTTGTATGCATGGCAAGAGCAAAATAAGCAAATCCGCTACGCACTTGGGGACTATTTTCCCAAAATGCAGGCTTCATTTTTGATTGAAGGGCAGCTAAATACCTTAGTCAATGAATTGAACGAATTTTTAAAGGCGCCAAATACAGCGACAAGATTGCAATTACGTAACCAAATCACGGCACATTTAGCGCAAATAGCCGCATTTAATCAACAGTTGAATGGGCAAGATCAGCAGCAAATTTCTGTCATTTTAATACAAAGTCAGGATCTTTTGCAGCGATTGGACAAGGCACTATATGCCCTGTTTTTAGCTCGGGAAAAAATTAATACATTATCTTCTCGGATCAACTGGCTACATGACGACTTTAGTACGGAGCTCAACTCGTTATCGCAAGATATTAGCCTACAACAAGGCTCTTTACTGGACAAAATTGAGCAAGACCCTCTTCAAGCTAAAGGGCTACAAAGTCGGTTACGTAACGTGCAAGGAGAGTTGCAGTTAATTTATACACTGGCGCGTTTGGAAGAGCAGATCACCAATATTTTGACGGGACGCTTGAAGGATATTCAAGGAGGTAATGCTTTTGATGATCCCATCGATATTGGCGGTTATGCCCGTTATTTAGGGTACTTAAAAACAAATTTTGCCGCCAATGAAGAGGCGTTGAATTTATATCCAAGTTCAGTGACGCTAAGGCAAACTATCGATGAGTTATTAGATATTGGTCTTTCTGATAACCAAATGCTCGAAGTCCTGCAAAATTATCAAATAGCGAAAAGAGCCTTAAATGATGCAACGACTGAAAAGGAGCGAATTTTGGCTGATTTTCGCTCTCAGCTTGATTTGCAACTTGGGAGTAGCCACTTTCAGCTACAAACACTAAATCAGCGTTTAGCGAATATTATGTCATGGAGTGGCACAATTATTATTATTACCGCAGGGTTGGCATTACTGCTGGTATTGCTGTTCAATATGCTGTTTATTCGTCCTCGTTTGGTCAAACGCTTTACCGCATTAAACCAAGCAGTGGCTCGGATCAGTATTGGGGATTTGACGACCCATATTCCTGTCGAAGGTCGCGATGAGTTAGGGCGAATTGGTACACTGCTACAGCGCAGTATCGCTCAAATTAATCAACAAAAAACTCAGCTAGAACAGGAGATTACAGAGCGTAAGGCAATAGAAGAAAACTTACGAACCACGCAAAATGAATTGATCCAAACGGCAAAACTCGCCGTAGTGGGGCAGACGATGACCTCCTTAGCCCATGAAATTAACCAACCACTAAATGCGCTCTCAATGCACCTATTTATGGCGAAAAAAGGGTTGCCAGAGCAAGACAGTGACACCTCGTTGATGGCGATAAATAAGTCAGAGCAGCTTGTGGCTCGAATGGATGGCATTGTGCGTTCACTACGCCAATTTGCTCGTAAGCGTGATGATAATGAGCAATTACAACCTGTGAATTTGCGCCAATCAATTCAAAGCGCTTGGGATGTTTTGAAGCTTCAACATAAAACCCGCAAAGTGATATTAAGTTATCCAGATATATTGCCTAAGGTACTGGGGGATGAAATTGGTATTCAGCAAGTGTTGGTTAACTTGCTCTCTAACGCGCTTGATGCCAGCCCCACAGAGGCAGAAATCACCGTTGATTACAGCGAAACCCCCGATAAGTTGCTATTGACCTTGTGTGATAACGGGACAGGTTGGCCACTGCATTTAGCGGATACATTAATGAAACCCTTCACGACAAGCAAAGAGATTGGGCTGGGGGTTGGATTATCCATTAGCCAATCGATTATGCAGCAAATTGGGGGTGAGTTGAGAATCGCTTCTACGTTGCGTGGAAATGGGTGTGTAATTTTAGAATTTAAAAAGGTCCTTGAAGATGCTTGATGACAACCATGACATATTGCTGATTGATGATGATAAAGATGTATTGGAAGCGTATTGTCTATTACTCGAACAAGCGGGGTACCGAGTTTATGCGTGTGATAACCCATTGACAGCCAAAGAGTTAATTCACCGCGATTGGAGTGGTATTGTTCTTAGCGATGTGTGTATGCCGGAATGTTCGGGTATCGATCTGATGGCACTATTTTTGGCCAAAGACAAACATCTCCCTGTGGTATTGATCACTGGACATGGGGATGTGCCAATGGCGGTGGAAGCGGTCAAAATGGGGGCATGGGATTTTTTACAAAAACCCATTAACCCAGAATATCTTTTAGAGCAAGTTGCCAAAGCGTTGGCGGCACGGAAACAGCGTGTATTGCAGCGCCGGTGGGGCAAAAACCAATTGATGCTCAATTTTGTGGGGAGCAGTGAATGGTCACAGCACGTTCGCGGGCAGCTTCAAGGGTTATCGGAAACCCTTGCCGCCGTGTTCTTACAAGGGGAGTTAGGTAGCGGTCGCACTTATTTAGCTCGTTATCTGCATCAAATCAGTACACCGCAGCAAGCGCCATTGGTGATCAAAACATTATTAAATGAGCAAGAGGTTCCTGTTGAAACATGGGTCTCGGAGGCACTCTCAGGAACGTTGGTGATTAAGAATATTGAGCTACTCCCTGTGAATCAACAGCGTTATTTGGTTCAGCATTTACAACAAGACCAACGGGGATTTCGCTTGATTGGAATTTCGGATAAGCCGCTGCTCACGTTGACTAAACAGCAGCAAATTATCGCGGAACTTTATTATTATTTCTCATTAACCCAAGTGAATTGCTTGCCGTTATCTCAGCGTAAGGCGGATATTCCGGTTTTATTTCAACACTATTTAGAGCTGGCTTGTACTCGATTGAATCAAACATTGCCTGAACTGGATGAGTCTTTTGTCAAAAAACTGAGTCGTCGTCATTGGCCTGGAAATGTAACGGAGTTAGCCAACGCAGCGGAGCTGTATGCGGTTGGAATCATGCCGATGGGGGAAACTGCGAATCCGTTATTAACGTCGGTAGCGCCAACGGCATTAGATCAGCAAATTGAAAATTATGAACGACAGATTATTACGGAAGCGCTGAATATTCATCAAGGACGAATTAACGATGTGTCAGAATATCTGCAAATGCCACGGAAAAAACTTTATTTACGTATGAAAAAGTATGGATTAGACAAACACCATTATCGGACTTAAATAGAGGAAGTTGCAGGGATTGACCTGCAACTTGAAATTTCAGTGAATTACAGAAGGGGAATGGTCTCTTCGATGGCTTTTAATAGTAAGTTTCTATCATGGCGATAAGGGATATCATCCGCCTCTAATACTCGCTGAGTCACTTTGCGTTCTTGGCGGATTGTCGTAACATCGGTACGTGGTCCTACAATCACTGCATCGATTTTTTTGCGCCCAATATAATGCTCCATCATCACTAATTTTTCAGGGAGTGTGAGACTGGCAGCGGAGGTGCTAATTTCCTTCCCTAAATTACCGATATACACCATCGGGGCTTGGCTCTCTTTCAGGGCACAGGCGATATCATCGAGTAATAATAGGGGCATTAAGCTGGTAAAAAAACTACCGGGGCCGATTAAAATCAAATCTGCTTGATGAATAGCATCAAGGGCTTCGCTAGTGGCTTTAACGGGAGGGTATAAACGCAACTCTTGCGGTAACTCCAACAAAGCATCGACGTTAACTTCACCGTAGACTTCATTACCCATATCATCGATCGCCATCAGATCTACTGGCGATTCAGACATCGGGATTAATTGCGCATCCACTTTCAGCATATTGCGGATTAAATTAATTGCTTCAAGTGGGCGAACACTTAAATGATCAAGGGATTTCAGCATTAGGTTACCGAGATTATGCCCTGATAATTCCCCTGTACCTGCAAATCGGTATTCAAACATCTTAGAGGCAATGGATGGTTCAGTAATCAACTGATTCAAGCAATTACGCATATCACCCCAAGCAATTCCTCCTTCAGAACGACGAATTCGCCCTGTAGAGCCACCATTATCCGTGGTGGTGACAATGCCAGTTAAACGGGAGCCTAAAGATGAAAGAGAAGACATCACTCGACCAAGTCCATGTCCGCCCCCAAGGGCGACGACGTGATTAAGATTTGTCAGACTACGGTTTGGCATAGTGTTCCTATTTAAACAATCAATCTATTTAAACTGTCAATCTAGCTAAATTATCGATCTAGAATCAGTGCTAAAACAAAATTGGCGCTAATCTATCATAAAACACCATTCGAAGTTTACTTGCTGTGATAAAAAACAATAAAAGAGAATATTCTCGATCGGTATCACAAATTTCTTGATTATGTTCTGAATAAAAGTACGGGATAAAACTGATCTACAACAAACAATGTGCACAGAGTTAACCTCATTTTGACGAGATTTTGACAGATAGCTGCTTGTCATTGCATTGAAATAGCAAAAAATTATCCATAATAATAAGGGCTTCTGAATCTAGCGGTTATTTCCCGTAACACGCTGTATATTAAGGTATATATCGCTTTTGGGTTCGCTTTTTTATTTGTAATGGGCTAAAATCCTTACAGAAAATAAGTGAACCCAGTGATGATCGTCCTAACTCTCTAGGCTTAATCAACTCACAGGGTTCTAGATAAAACTCCTAGCCTTTGTGTCTAAGTTCTCCTGAATATGATGCTCTGGCCGTGACCTTGAGTCACCAGGGTGCAAGATAGAAATGTCTGCATCTCCCGTATTTGGAAAGGTGTGAATATGCAGCAACTTGTCGATCAATTTGACCGAAAATTTTACTATCTTCGTTTATCTATCACTGATGTTTGCAATTTCCGTTGCACATATTGCCTGCCTGATGGTTACAAACCGAGTGGTCGCCATGAATTTCTAACGCTTGATGAAATCCGTCGAGTGAGCCGCGCTTTTGCTGAGTTAGGGACTGAAAAAGTCCGTATCACTGGCGGTGAGCCAACAATGCGTAAAGATTTCACCGATATCATCGCCGCTATCAAAGAAAATAACGCCATAAAAAAAATCGCCGTAACAACCAATGGTTATCGTATGGCTCGTGATGTGCAAGCATGGCGAGATGCGGGTTTGAATGCCGTGAACGTGAGTGTGGATAGCCTTGACCCTCGCCAGTTTGCGGCTATCACTGGGCAAGATAAATTTTTCCAAGTCATGAAAGGGATTGATGCTGCATTTGATGCTGGCTTTGAAAAAGTCAAAGTCAACGCAGTCTTGATGAAAAACGTCAATGATATCGCCCTCAAATCTTTCCTCAATTGGATCAAACATCGTCCAATTCAACTGCGCTTTATTGAACTCATGGAAACAGGGGAAGGCAGCAACCTATTCCAACGTTACCATGTGTCTGGTGAAACCGTTCGTGATCGCCTCATCGCAGAAGGCTGGTATATGCAGCCACGTTCTCGTAGCGATGGTCCGGCCCAAGTCTTTAGTCACCCTGATTACCAAGGGGAAATTGGGCTGATCATGCCGTATGAGAAGGACTTTTGCCAAAGCTGCAACCGTCTCAGGGTGTCTTCTTTAGGCAATCTGCATTTGTGTTTATTTGGTGAAAATGGCATTCCACTGCGTGATTTACTGGGTGATGAAAACCAGAATGAAGCCTTAAAAGCACGTATCCAAAGTGGCTTAATGTCTAAACGTGAAACCCATTTCCTTCACCAAGGCGACAGCGGGATCACCCCGAATCTTTCCGTTATCGGCGGTTAATAACTTTTTGATTTTCAGGAGTAATTATGTCCCAACTGACCCACCTCAATGCGTCGGGCGAGGCGCACATGGTTGATGTATCAGCCAAAGCGGAAACTGTCCGTGAAGCACGCGCAGAAGCGTTTGTGACGATGAATCCAGATACCTTAGCGATGATAGTAGATGGCAGTCACCATAAAGGGGATGTCTTTGCGACAGCACGTATCGCAGGGATCCAAGCTGCAAAAAATACGTGGCAGTTGATCCCGCTATGCCATCCTTTACTACTGACCAAAGTGGAAGTCACTCTTGAAGCTGAGCAAGCCCATAACCGTGTTCGTATTGAAACGTGTTGCCGATTAACAGGGAAAACGGGCGTCGAAATGGAAGCGTTAACGGCAGCCTCTGTCGCGGCATTAACTATCTACGACATGTGCAAAGCGGTACAAAAAGATATGGTTATTGGTCCTGTGCGTTTATTAGAAAAAACGGGTGGAAAGTCCGGTCATTTTAAGGTGGAAGCATGATCACAGTCCTCTTTTTTGCTCAAGTTCGTGAATTAGTTGGTACTGACCGTTTAGAGTTAGCGGCGGAGTATCCAACAGTAGGATCTCTGCGCCAAGCATTAACTCAAAAAGGTGATCGCTGGGCGCTGGCTTTGGAAGATGGCAAATTATTAGCGGCAGTTAATCAATCGTTTGTTTCTGCTGACCATCCCCTGAATGCGGGTGATGAAGTGGCTTTCTTCCCACCCGTCACGGGGGGGTGACCATGGACAATACCCATATTGCGGTACAAACCGAGAATTTCAGTGTCGGCGAGCAGTATGCGTGGCTCGCTGAATGTGACAGTGATGGCGCTGTGGTGACATTCACAGGTAAAGTCCGTAATCATAATTTAGGGGACAGCGTAGCGGCGCTGACCCTTGAACACTACCCAGGAATGACGGAAAAAGCCTTAGCGGACATTGTGATGCAATCTCGAGAGCGTTGGCCACTGCAACGCGTGAGTGTGATCCACCGTATCGGTACTTTACAACCCGGTGAAGAGATTGTGTTCGTGGGCGTGACCAGTGCACATCGTAATGCCGCATTTCAAGCGGCTGAATTTATAATGGATTACCTGAAAACCAAAGCACCATTCTGGAAAAAAGAGTCTCTCCCTGATAATGAACGTTGGGTGGAAGCCAAAGAGAGTGATGAAGCTTCTGCAAACCGTTGGTAGTCTTAAATAGTTACGCAGAAAATGCGAATAAGCCGAATGGTAATGTCAAAATATTGTGATAAACTTTGGAACAAATTTGTCCGATCACAGTAAGGATTACTCTGTTGGTGGTTTTGCTGGGTCGATTTTTCTTAAAATGGAAGGGTAACCATCATGGGTCAATTTGATCAACGTAATGATTCTCTTGTTCAGAATGCCAGCACTGGCGTTCAGGCATTTATGTCGCAAGTCTACGGTTGGATGACTGTCGGGTTATTGTTGACAGCTTTTGTTGCTTGGTACTCTTTAAGCAGCGGTTTATTTGTCACTATCGCAACCAACAAAGTATTATTTTTCGGAATGATCATTGCTGAACTTGGTTTAGTGATGGGTCTGTCATTCTTGCTGCCGAAAATGAGCGGTGCGATTGCAACGGGTATGTTTATGCTGTACGCGTTGTTAACGGGCTTAACCATCTCCGTGATCCTCGCGGTTTATACCGGTGAGTCTGTTGTTGGAACGTTCATCATTACTGCAGTGATGTTCGGTGCGTTAAGCTTCTACGGTTACACGACTAAGCGTAGCTTAACAGGGATGGGTAACTTCCTGTTTATGGCGCTGATTGGTCTGGTTGTCGCTTCTTTGGTTAACATCTGGCTGCAAAGTTCTATGATGTACTGGGTGATCACTTACGGTGGTGTGTTACTGTTCGCTGCATTAACCGCGTATGACACTCAAAAACTCAAAGAGATGGGTGAGCAAATCAATCAAGATGACAGAGAAAATATGCGTAAATACTCCATTATGGGCGCGTTATCTCTGTATTTAGATTTCATCAACCTGTTCCTGATGTTACTGCGTATCTTTGGTGATCGCCGTTAATTGCTCATCAAGCAGATTGAAAAGTAAGATTTATTAAGTTTAAAACTGCACTTCAAACGTTGAATACCAACGGATTAGGGTGCAGTTTTTTATTGTTTATTTTTTTCCTTCCTATGTTTCCTTTTTATCTTTCCCTTCTATAGACTCATTTAACTCAAGAAAACGGCTTTAATTTCTCAATATAGCGCCCAATCCACAGCCCAATAAACAGAATACTGGTCGCAATGAAAAAGGTGCTACCGAGCAGGAGCCAGGTGTTCTTATAAACATAAGGCTGAATAATGCCATAGGTAAATATCAACAATGGAAAATGCAGAATATAGATAGTGTAAGAGCTTGGCGTGAGCTGCTTGCCCGGTAGATAAAAACGAACTCGGTGAAAGCTCATTAAATAAAACAGATAACAAAAACTGATCCCGCATAGGGTGCCATAGAGCGCTAATAAATATTTTTGTTTATCAAAAGTGACTGGAAAATAGAGATATCCAACGATAGCAAGTAACATCAATAATCCGGATATCAGACTAAAGCTAAGAATTAACTGGCTACGTTTAATGTTGTATTGATGATTATGTAGCAACGCCGCAATGACGCCACTACACCAAATCAAGGCATACAGAAAAAAAGTATAATTCAGCAAGCTGAGTAGGATGAGTAATGTGACTCCAATCATACAGCTGATACGATTACCAGGCAGCATCAATAAACCAAATAGCGCATAGAACCAAACTTCGAAGGGCAATGACCAAAATGCAAAGTTACTCGGCGGCGTCTCAGTAATAAACCCGTTAATAAATAGCAATACGCCCACGAGCCCTTCAACACTTAGCGCCATTTTTGCTTGAGTCATGGTATTGCTAATAATTGTTATTTCACGGGTTCCATTGGCAAAAAAGTAAGGTGCAATCAGATAGAGGATTATCAGCACCACGCACCCAAGGTAGAAAGGCGGTAAAATACGATTTGAGCGAGAAATGAGATAAGGTTTTATTTTAAATGTTTGATTTTTATTAATATTATAACTAACTGATTTGCAAATCAGAAAGCCGCTCAGAGCAAAAAAAGCCATCACACATGAATGACCAAATAGGTACAGAGGCAGCATCACGGCAGGCCAGATTGGATATAAAAAGACTAAATATGCATGTCCAAACAGCACCACTGCGGTGCAAAACCCTCGTAACATATCTAGCTGTTCGGAAACCGCAGGTTCAATTGGCGCAAATCGTTGAAATAAGGTATTGGAAATCATTGATTTACCTGCCTTGAATTGGTCTCAGGAATAAAATTTAGGGTTTTATTGCCATACCACTGGGTTTTCCCTTCCTCACTAAAAGGTAAGTTTTGGTAATCACCGTTTATCCAGGCAGGAATATTGTCGGCATAGTGTGGACTGGCCGGGTTCGCTGATTGCCCTGCATTATTCATCACCCAGACAGGATCTTTTTGGCTAAAGTCCACGATTAAGCGCAACGAAGGGATCAGCATGGTGTCAAAACTCTCACCGATGTGATAACTGGCAATATTTATGGTATTCAAATTACCGCCAGCAGGATAAGGACCACGGTTTAAATAACCATCAAGGCTCTCTATTTTTTTGCGTTGAGATTCAGGGAGATACTCAGCCATTTGGGATGACAGGCTATTCCACTTATATCGATGAAGTTTTCCCCATTGCCATTGTTTGTAGTCTAAGCCCAATTGATTTTCACCTTGCTGATATGCCATCGCCAATGAATACGCTACGATATTGGCTTTACCGCTGCGTTCGGGCGTTGATTTTTGCCAAAATGGACTGACACCCAAACCTCTATCCGGTTGTCCAAAGAGGTGCTCAGCCTGCGCAGAATATGACTTAGAGCTCTCGATAAAGGCCTTCCATGCTTGTGGGGAATGGGTAAATTTGTCACGAAAAAGTTGCTGACTGAAATTGGCGAGAAACAGATTGTACAGCGCAGCATCGGGACTAGATGTGTTTAGTTCACCATCAAAACCAAGTAAATGCTGTTTGGCTTGAACAGCTTTCGTTTGTTCCTGTTGAGGAAGTCGCAAAATCGCCGCGTGTAACTCGGGGGATAATAAATAGCGCTGTAGCTTTCCAACCATTGGGTCGAGTTGATCGAACTGCATTTTTTGCATCGTTGCAAAATTATGTTGCTGGGTCGCATTTAGCAAGACCGAAATGCGCTCAAAGCGTTCGGGGTGCGCCCATGTTTGAGAAAAATTCACAGGATAATCTTTTTCAACTATGCGCTGATTAGCCGTTGCTAGCCAGCTATTGTGGCTTTTAATGGATGACGGGTAATCTTGATTCGATACTGAGCCTACCCAGTCATATTCACCGTTCCAAGCGGGAGAGGGAAAAAGCCCTAAACCTTTTTTGCGTAGAGGGTAGCTGCCGGTGAGCTGCCAGCCAATTTGCTGTTTATCTGCAAACAACATATTCACGGAAATCGCGTTAATCTGTTTGGCGAGCGCAATTGCGTGAGGAACCTGTTTTTGCTTTGGAAGCTCCATTAATGCATTGAGGCTAATATCGTGTTTATCAGGCATTAATGTACTCAAAACGATACCGTATTGAGATTGAACTTCAAGAGGTTGCAGTAAGTAACTTTGCGTCTTTAATGAGGCATTCAACAAGACGCCATGGGGAGTATGATAAATACTTTCGACAACATCAGGCTGACCTCTGACATGAAATACTGCCTGGCTCTGTTCTACAGGGTGCCATTGTTGCTGGTAAAGGTATTCATATCCGTACTCACTTTTCCTGATTTTCTCCAAAAAGAGATCCTGATTATCCGCCATGACCATGGTGTAGCCCCATGCTAAATTTGGCGTTGCTCCTACTACGATGGCGGGAATTCCCGGAATAGACGCTCCTGCCATTTGCAATTGCGGAGTATCAACCTGAATAAAACTCCACAATGACGGCAAACCTATAGGTAGATGGGTATCGTTCGCCAGCAAGGAGCCGTGATTTTGGGTTAAATCGGGAGTAATGGCCCAGTTATTGGATGCCATCACGTCATGAAAATGAATATTTTTCAGTGACTGACTGGCGAGCGTGATTTGGTCGATATCTTGGGCTGAGGGATGTAAATCTAAACCAGAAAGTTTTTGGGCTTCCTCATGAGGCAAAGGCTCATCAGGGTAAGTTGGGAATAGCCATGGAAGTGAGCCTGCCCCGAGCTGTTGGGCGACAATTAAGCTATCAATTTCTTCATGAAGGTTGCCCGCAAGCCCAAAATTCGCTAAAGATAAAATTAAAATTGCATCATCAGGGCGCCAAGGGGGCACAACATAATCAGCGGCTGAAAGATCCATCGGTAATTTATTTTGGTGATCTGCCAGCCAAAGGTTCACGCCATCAGCATAAGCTTGCAGGTAACGGCGATTTTGTAGTGAAACATTACGGTATAGGATATTAGAGGCTTCTCGAAACTGCATTTTACGCATAAAACTGTCAATATTGAGAGCCGGCTCACCAAGATATTCACTTAGACGGCCTTCAGCGGTGAGGCGCATCAGCTCCATGTGGCTAATTCGTTCTGAAGCGTGAAGGTAGCCCCACACTAAATAGATGTCATCAAGATTTTCCCCTTTCAACAAGGGGATCCCCATAGCATTAAAGCGAACTTGCACAGGGGATTGCAAACCGGCTAGGGGGATTTGTCCCTCGGTTTTAGGTAATGTATCGGCATAGTAGGCATTGATTAGGCTATGGCAACCAGACGTTAAAAATATTCCACTCAAAAGAATAAATAAAAACAGCCTATTTAACCTCATTACGCATCCTCTCGTTTTATGGATCTCATCATCATAGAGTGACCCATCATTCCGTTGATATAAGTAAACTCTGAACTCAGTCATTATTTGAGCCTTTACCATAACACCTATTTAATGAAATTAACTGCGAGGGTTATACGGATATTGGAGCGATGCTGGCGTTTGAGAAACTCGTAGAATTGCATGATGTTCACCATCCACTTGAAACCGATGATGATCTGGCTACATTTTTTACATGGCGAGAGCTGCGCCGTGTTTCAAAATCCTTGACGATGCAGTATGACAAAGTGCTCTATTTGATTGGAGAGAATAAGCTAAACCGCAAGGCTATTGGGAAATACATTGAAGTCGGGCACTATCAGGATGGCCTATTTTCAGATTTAACTGGCATGCTTTCTTCTTAGGGGGTAATGGAGTAGGTACTTACCGGAAGTAGCGGGAGGGGGTGGTACCGAACATAGTCCGAAAGGAGGCAATAAAACTGGAAGAAGATTCATAACCAGTTTCAAGTGCAACGCGGGTTACATTATGTCCGTAAGCCAGTCGTTCAATTGCGAACAGCATACGATGGCGGTGTCGCCATGCACCGAAGGATAAATATGTCTCACGGGAAAAAAGACGTTCAATTGTGCGCGCGCTGGCACCCACTTCCTGGGCCAGTTCATTGAGCGATTTTCGGGTGCCTGGATTCTTTTTTAGAAGTTCCACTACCCTCAGGGCTCGTTCATCCTTCGGCAGGTTTAAATCTAGTGGCGCGAGATCGAGTCGCTTTATTTGATCAATTAAAACCTCAGAAAGCCTGGAGTCAGGTGTGCCGGGCTCATAATTCCATGTCAGTAACGTGCAGGCAGAGATCAGTTCTCGCACTAGGGGAGTGACTTCAACCACACAACATCGGGTGAAACTTTTGAAGGGATAGATGTTCGGATCGATATAGAGAATATTGATTTCAGCCGGTCGTTTGACCGTCAGGGTATGTTGTGTGCCTCCACTTATCCACAAAGCCCGGCAGGGGGGAAGGATCCATTCCCCGGCTGCCGTAGCCATATGCACCACCCCACGGGTAGCATAGATCAGCTGATGCCGCTCATGGTTGTGCTGGACCGTGGTATACGGGCCACATATTTCCGTCTGCCCTACGACTCTGGCGCTGGCCAGATCTGGATTATTTGTGGAATGGCGGTTAATCGACATATTTTGTCTTAATATATTAATTTCACCAAGCTTACTACAGGTAGAATCTGTCCTCAATCGAAATGATTATCAGGAACAGAATGATTATGAGTCAGAAAGAAAAAAAAGATACTTTCTTTGGCGACGCCTTGAATGAAACAAAACTGAGTCCGGCCAAATGGTCGACACGTATCTCATTTTTTATTGCAGGCTTTAGCCTATCTTGCTGGGCGCCTCTGGTTCCCTATGCGCAGCAGCGTATCCACGCTGATTCTGCAATGCTGGGGACAATTCTTCTTTGTCTGGGCCTCGGCGCGGTAATCGGGATGCCGACAGCTGGTAGCCTTGCGGGAAAGGTCGGGAGCAAAAACATCATTCTTGCAGGTGTCTGCGGGTTATTCATCGCATTGCCACTGCTTGCGATAGTATCGACGCCGGTGGCCCTGGGGTTGACGTTACTTCTGTTCGGCGCGTCCATAGGGGCGACTGATGTGGCCGCGAATATTCATGGCACGGAAGTACAGAACACGGCAGGCACCCCATTGATGTCAGGATTTCACGGTTTTTACAGTATTGGTGGCCTGGCTGGTGCGAGCTTTGTCACCTTGCTGATCGTATCTGGGCTGGATATTAGAATTGCTGCTGGCGCGGCCGCAC
This sequence comes from Providencia alcalifaciens, assembly GCF_020271745.1. Lineage (NCBI taxonomy): Bacteria > Pseudomonadati > Pseudomonadota > Gammaproteobacteria > Enterobacterales > Morganellaceae > Providencia > Providencia alcalifaciens. Next base: position 2,694,128 of record NZ_CP084296.1, read on the forward strand.
TGCTTGTTTTAATCAGTATTTCTCTGGTGGTAAACGGATTTTTAAGTACCCGTTCAACCGAAGAACACCCCCTTTTTGTGGTGCCGAAAGGAAAAGTTATCGGTATTGGCGTCCTCGCCATGATCATCTTTCTTGCTGAGGGGGCCATGCTTGATTGGGGTGCTATCTTCTTGATTCAGGTAAAAAATGTTTCGGAAGGGGTTGCTGGTACAGGATACGTGGTATTTGCCATCGCAATGGCCTTGAGCCGTTTCATTGGCGATAGAGTTGTCACCATCATGGGCGAAAAAGCCATGATACTCTGCGGCGTGATCCTGACGGCTATGGGGATTTTCCTGATGACGGCGTTCAGTTCCTTTGAATGGGTGCTTACCGCGATGGCCCTGGCCGGTTTAGCCGCGGGCAATGTCGTTCCGGTGTTGTTTTCACTGGCTGGGCGCCAGAAATCAATGCCTGCGACACTGGCTATCTCTGCAGCCAGTATTCTTGGCTATCTTGGCGTATTAATGGGACCAGCCCTGATAGGTTATGCAGCCCATTTTATCGGGTTAACAGCGGCCTTTATCTCGCTCGGCGTAGTAGTGGCATTGTCGGCATCCATCGTCATGATGGTTATGTCGAAGAAAGTAAACAGCTGAGAAATGATACTCTCTGTTAATCAATACCTTGTGTATAGGGCTTAGCCAAGTTGAATATTGCGTAATCTAGCGAAATATTCACCGGTAATTGATTGTATTTTGAGTCTCTTCAGGCGAAAAGAAAAGTCGCCCCAACGAACCCTTTTGACTCGAAACGGATATTTTAACTTAGCCTTGGTACTTTAAGCGATTTTTTTGCGAAATAAGTAATAAGCCAGAGAGCTAGTTATCAGGAAGATAATCAAAAGAGGCCATAAGCTGTGAAATACCACAGAAAAGTCGGCATCTTTAAGGTAAATCTGCTTAGTGATATCCGTAAAGTGGCGGATGGGATTAACCCACGTAATATCTTGTAGCCAAACAGGCATATTCTCGACGGGAGAGATATAACCGGATAGCAACACCGCGGGCATCATAAACACAAACACGCCAATAAACGCTTGCTGCTGAGTTGAGCACAATGCGGAGATAAGCAAACCAAATCCCACGAGTGATAAACCATAAAAAATCATCGTGCCATAGAACAGCAATAGTGAACCGGCGAATGGGATTTTGTAGCAAAAAATCCCAATCACTAACACCAATGTGGCTTGTGCAGTGGCGACGACTAAGGCAGGAATCGCTTTGCCAATAAAGATTTGCCATGTGGTCAGTGGCGAAACTAACAGTTGGTCGAGGGTTCCTTGCTCACGCTCTCTGGCAATAGACAACGAGGTGACGATCAGTACCCCAATCGTTGTAATCAATGCCACTAATGACGGCACAATAAACCATTTATAGTCTAAGTTTGGGTTGTACCAGTTGCGGACAATCAATTCGCTGTTATTGGGCGGTACTTGGGTTTGTGTGAGCTCCTGCTGGTATTGCATGACTATCTGCTCAATGTAATTAGCCGCTATTTGGGAACTGTTTGAGTTTCGTCCATCCAATAGCAACATCATATTCGCGGGATGATGGCTGGCGATATCAGCACTGAAATTTTGATTAAAGCGGACAACTAACAAGGCTTTGCGGTTATCTAACGTTTTTCGAATCTCTGATTCATTTTTCAGTAATAGAACATGGGAAAATGCGCTGGCTTTTGCTAAGCGTTGAGTGAGTTCAATGGAATGCTCGCCATTATCTTGGTCAAAAATGGCAATGGTGGTGTTAGTGACTTCTAAGGTCGCCGCCAGTGGGAAAAGGATCATTTGGAAAATGACAGGCATGATCAAAATAATTCGCGTCTGTTTTTCCTGCAATAATGACTGTAATTCTTTCATAATTAAGGTGTAAAGACGATAAAACATATTTCACCTCAATCCAAACGACGACGCGTTTTCAGCGCCGTTAAGCCAATGAATAATATCGCTGAGGCAATCAGCAATAAGAAATCGGTGAGTAACACCAAATAGATATCTCCCGCCAAAAACAAGGTCTGTAAGCTGCTGACAAAGTAGCGAGCGGGGATGAAGTAAGTCACTACTTGAATAAATACTGGCATGCTATCAATTTCAAAAATAAATCCTGAAAGCATAATGGCTGGCAAAAAGGCCGCATTCAGTGCCACCATCGCCGCATTGAACTGGTTGCGGGTAATGGTTGAAATCAGTAATCCCATTCCTAATGCGGTGGCTAAATAGAGGCTGGTTATGACAAATAAAATCAACAAAGAGCCACGATAAGGAATATCGAGCACCAATGTCGTCACTAACATACACAGCACCATGACGAACGAGCCAAGAATTTGATAAGGCAATAATTTGGAAAGCAGTAGTTCAGTGCGAGTGATTTGGGTGGAAAGTAGTGCTTCCATGGTGCCTCGCTCCCATTCTCGGGCTATCACCAGTGAAGTTAAAATGGCACCCACGACAGTCATAATGATGCTAATGGCGCCCGGAATAATAAAATGTTGGCTCAGCGCTGCTTCGTTAAACCAGTATCGCATATTAAGTTCGATTAGCGGGTCGGTGGGATAACCTTGGTTTTCACCTTGTTGGATAAGCCATGTATGCCAAACCCCTTTGGTGTAGGCTTGCACAAAATTGGCGGTATTGGGTTCACTTCCATCGGTGATCACTTGGATTGCAGCATGTCCATTAGGGCGAGAAAGTTGCTCAGCAAAATTAACGGGGATCACCACAATGCCGCGAATTTCTCCCGCTTGCATTTTATTAATCAATAAATTGCGATTATCGCTAATGGTGGCATCAATAAAGGGAGAGCCAGTAAATGTATCGACCAATTCACGAGCCGGTTGGCTTTGTTGATCCATTAGGATGCCGACCCGCAATTTACTGGAGTCCAGATTGATCCCATAACCGAAAATAAACAACAGCATCAGCGGGATGACAATAGCAATTAAGGCACTGCTGGGGTCACGAACTATCTGCTTACTTTCTTTCCAACAGAGGGCTTTAAGCCTGCGCCATGAAAAACCAGAGGCGGTTGTCTTCATTGTGCCTCCTGCTGTTTATCGTAGTTGAAAATCAATTCAATAAAGGCATCTTCCATCGATGGATTTGGATTTTTTGTGCTGGCTACCTGTTTTTTTAACTCGTCAGGCGTACCTGCGGCAATAATTTTTCCGTGGTAAACCAGCCCGATACGATCGCAATATTCAGCTTCATCCATAAAGTGGGTGGTGACCATGACGGTGACCCCCTTATCTACCATACCATTAATATGTAACCAGAATTCTCGCCGAGTTAGCGGGTCAACTCCTGAAGTGGGTTCATCCAAAAACAGGATATCCGGTTCATGCATCAGTGAGCAGGCGAGGGCAAGGCGCTGCTTATAACCCAGCGGGAGCGAATCAGTAATCTGGCTGATAATGGGCGTAAAATTAAAGGCGTTAATCATCTCCTGCATTTTGGTGGCTTGCTGTTTATGATGTAAACCGTATACACCGGAGAAAAATTTTAAGTTTTGCCCAACTTTGAGGTTGCCATAGAGGGAAAATTTTTGCGCCATATACCCAAGGTGCTGACGGGCTTTGTTTGAACTGGTTTTTAAATCCATACCAAGTACTAGTGCCTGCCCATCAGTTGGTTTCATTAATCCACACATCATTTTAAACGTGGTGGATTTCCCCGCGCCATTAGGTCCCAATAATCCAAAAATTTCACCACGTTTTACTTGAAAGTTGACGGTATCCGTTGCGGCAAAATCCCCGAATTTTTTGGTCAGGTTGCGGGCTTCAATGACGGTTTCATTGGGGGCCGGTGGAATTTGTGGCACGATAGCGGCGAGTTCAGAACGATGGGATGGTCCGCCACCTAAAAGGTCGATAAACGCATCTTCAAAGCGCGGCTGGGCTTCAATCAGCGTTTGATCTCCCATATTTAAGGCATTGAGTAAGTTCTCTTGGGATGCGTGAGGCTTTAAAATTAAGCGAATATAGCGGCCTTGGATCACGCCATCGGTGGTTTCAGGTAACACTAAGGCATTTTGCAAAATGGTGCGTTTTTGCGTTGCAGGTACATCGAGTAAAAATGAGCGTCCAGCCATCTTTTGGGTGAGCTGCTCGGGTTTGCCGCTGTACAGTAGCTTGCCTTCATTGAGTAACAGCACTTCTTTGCACTGCTCAGCTTCATCCAGATACGATGTGCTCCAGAGGATCAACATGCCATCGTCAGCAAGGGTGTGCACCATTTGCCACAGTTCTCGTCTGGCAATAGGATCTACGCCGACACCCGGTTCATCCAGCAGTAAAACTTTCGGTTTACCTAATAGGGTGCAGGCAAGTCCCAATTTCTGTTTCATTCCCCCAGAAAGCTTACCGGCAAGGCGAGCAGTAAATGGGGCTAGGCTAGTAAATGCGAGGAGTTGTTTATAGGTCTGTTGGCGCTCTTCACCAATAACACCGCGCAGATCGGCATATAAATCAAGATTTTCTTGAACCGTTAAATCTTCATATAGACCGAATTTTTGTGGCATATAACCGAGGTTTGCCCGCACTTCGATACTGTCTTTAATCGGGTCTAATCCCATTAAGCGGATTTGCCCTGAATCCGGTTTGAGTAGCCCAGCCAGCATGCGCATCAGCGTTGTTTTCCCTGCGCCATCGGGACCGACTAACCCCGTCACGGAGCCGCCGTGAATTTCGGTAGTTAGGCTTTCAACCGCAGGGTTATCCAGTCCAATAAAGCGTTTTTCGACGCTGTTTAACGAAATAACGCTGTTTAATGAGTGAGTATCTTGCTGAGCCATCATGCGCCCTATTGCTGAGGTGCCGCAAACTGAACGGTGACGGGCATTCCTTGACGCAGCTTATCATTAGGATCATCGACAATAATTCGTAGTCGATAGACTAAGTCGGTACGTAAATCCGGTGTTTGTACACTTTTTGGGGTAAATTCGGCGGTGGGGGAGACAAAACCAATTGTACCATGGTAAGGGGTATTAGGCTGGCTATCCGTAAAGAGTAAGACTTTACGACCAGGAACCGCATCACCTAAGTGAGCCTCACTCACATAGGCACGTACCCAAACAGGATGCGTTAATGTCACACTAAAAACGGTATTGCCCATGCCAATAATGGTGCCGGGTTCGATAGCGCGAGTCAGGATTGTGCCATCAGATGGGGCGATAAGCTGTGTGTCTGAAAGATCAAGCTCAGCTTGGGCAACAGCCGCTTCTGCTTGCAACCATTCGCCTCGGGCTGCTGCTATCTCTTCTTGGCGAAATCCACTCTGATATTGATTGAGTTTATCTTGGGATGCTTTTAGCGCGGCAAGCGTTTGATTGCGATTATTTTTTGCATTATCTAAATCATTGGCAGAAATCAGTTTTTGAGCTGCTAAACCTTGCTGACGTTTATAAAAATTATCCGCATATTGCCAAGCGGCTTGACGTTGAGCGACTTCAGACTCGACTTGAGCAATTTCTTGTGTCCGGTAGCCTTTCTCTTTGAGAGCTAACTGGGCTTTGGCGCTATCACGCAGCCCTTTGGCTTTATTTAATGCGTTGATGTAGGGCGCATCATCCAATTTTCCGAGTAATTGTCCAGCAGTGACTTTCGCCCCTTCATCAACATCTAAAGAGACGAGCTTACCATTGACTCGAAAACTAAGGTTAACGGTGCGCACATCCACATTCCCGTATAAGGTGAATGTTTTATCCTTAAGAGACTGATAATAGTAGCCCCCAGCAATAGCGCTAATCAGAATAATAATCAGTAAAATAACCAGTGCACGGCGTTTTGTGTTCATAGCTAACCTTAGTGACGGATAAAAACATTACTCAGGATTATGATTTGATTTTATCCATATATCATATCACTTTTCTGCGTGTTGGCGATGACGTAACCCCAATAATAAGATGTCGATATGCTCAATAAGAACCTGATTAATAATTTTAAATTCGTTTTCGTTGATGTGTTTCCAACCAGTTTGTCTGAGTAAGGTTTCTCGCGCAATACGGAAAGAGAGGGTTTCACCCAAAATGGCGTGCGTGTGGATCAAGGTCGCTAGATTATTGGGATCGGCGCCAATGTAGATAGAAATTAAGCGATTAAGCCGTGAGTGAATGGGTCCCAACGCTTGTTCGTGGATCAGTCCATATGCTTCGGTTGGGTTAAGTTGTTCGCGAGCTAGAATGCGTGAAAAGCTTAAGTTTTCTTTTTTAAGCTGGAAAAAATTGTACGAAATAATGGTTTTTTTCAGCAATTCGAGCGCTTCTTCAGGAATTTGTAATTCTGCGGGCTGACTAATAAAGCTATCTATTTGAGTGACACTTTCAGCGAAACTCTCTTTGATATTGTTAGCAATTTGCTGAGCAACGGCGAGATATAACCCTTCTTTAGACCCGAAATAATAGGAGATGGCGGCGATGTTTTGCCCGGATGCTTGGGCAATTTGGCGGGTGGTTGCCCCGTCGATACCTTGTTCTCCATAAACATCGGCGGCGGCGAGAAGAAGTTGGAGTTTGGCGTTCTCTCCACGTAATGTTGGCGATGAATTTGTGTTCATAAACATTCCTTTTGATTCAGAATTAAATAATTTTCGGCATGCTCTTAGTTGGCATTTATTCATTGTGTAGGATGAAAATGGATACATCTTTAGTTATGTATACGTATATATACTATATAAAGCAGATTTTGTATTAGTTTATTCATCAATCTAAATTAATATATTTATCACGCTCAAATGATGGTAGAATTTTTGCGTATCGCATGGCAGTTTGCGCTTTTCTTCTATTGAATATCGAATCTTCCCCCCTAGAGCTGCCCAGTAAATTGAAGCGGTGGAGCCCGGAGTAATTAATTTGACTAGTTTTTCTGACCTCGCGTTAAACGAGGAAATCTTGCGTGCCATTAATGAATTAGGCTATGAAAGCCCTACGCCTATTCAACAACAAGCTATTCCTGCTGTTTTAGCGGGTAAAGACCTATTGGCCAGTGCTCAAACAGGTACAGGTAAAACCGCTGGTTTTACTTTACCTATTTTGCAAAAGCTGGTGGACAATCCACGCGGCAATAACCGTCGTCCTATTCGCGCATTGATTTTAACCCCGACTCGTGAACTTGCGGCTCAAGTGGCTGAAAATGTAAAAGAATATAGTCGTCATTTGAGAATTCGCTCATGTGTTGTGTTTGGTGGTGTCAGTATCAACCCGCAAATGATGAAACTGCGCGGTGGTGTAGATGTGTTGATCGCAACACCGGGTCGTTTACTGGACTTGGAACATCAAAACGCGGTGGATTTATCGCAGGTTGAAGTTTTCGTCTTGGATGAAGCTGACCGTATGTTAGACATGGGCTTTATTCACGATATTCGCCGTGTAATCACTAAATTACCTAAAAAGCGCCAAAATCTTCTGTTCTCAGCGACGTTCTCTGATGAGATCAAACAGTTGGCGAGCAAGTTATTGAACAATCCAGTTTCTATTGAAGTGGCTCCGCGCAACTCAGCTTCTGAGCAAGTAACGCAGTATGTTCATTTAGTGGATAAAAAACGTAAAGCTGAGTTACTCTCGTTTATGATTGGGCGTGAAAACTGGCAGCAAGTACTGGTGTTTACACGTACCAAACATGGCGCTAACCGCTTAGCTGAGCACTTAAACAAAGATGGTGTCAAAGCGGCGGCGATTCATGGTAATAAGAGCCAAGGCGCTCGTACCCGTGCTTTAGCTGATTTTAAATCCGGGGATATCCGTGTCTTAGTGGCGACAGATATTGCGGCTCGCGGCTTAGATATCGAACAACTGCCTTATGTGGTTAACTTTGAGCTACCGAATGTGGCGGAAGATTACGTTCACCGTATTGGTCGTACAGGACGAGCTGAAGCGACGGGTATGGCGGTATCTTTAGTGTGTATCGATGAAGCGAAACTGCTTAAAGATATTGAGAAATTATTGAAGAAATCCATCCCACAGATGGAGATTGAAGGCTACGAGCCAGACCCATCAATCAAAGCTGAGCCGATCCAAAAGCCTTCTCAGCGTAATGATCGTCGAGGTTCTGATAGCCGCCGCGGGTCTGATAACCGTCGTGGTTCTGATAATAGCCGCAATGAGCGTAGTCATAGTAGCAATAAAGGTCCGAGCCGTCCTCGCCGTCAAAATGCGAATTCCGAGAAAGGTCAATCTGAATCCACTTCAGGCTCACCGTGGAAAAATGCACAGAAGCGCGTTAGACAAGGGCGTAGTGACAGCTAATGCGTGTACTACTCGCCCCGATGGAAGGGGTACTCGATTCTCTGGTTCGCCGATTATTGAGTGAGGTGAACGACTACGACTTGTGCATTACTGAGTTTGTGCGAGTTGTCGATACCTTGTTGCCGGCAAAAACGTTTTATCGGTTATGCCCGGAATTGCAACAGGGCAGCCGAACGCCATCGGGGACGTTAGTGCGGGTGCAGCTATTAGGGCAACATCCTGAGTGGTTGGCTGAAAATGCCAACCGCGCGATTGAATTAGGCTCTTGGGGCGTCGATCTCAATTGCGGTTGTCCATCAAAAACGGTGAATGGCAGCGGTGGTGGTGCGACGTTATTGAAGCAGCCGGATCTTATCTATCACGCCGCTAAAGCTATGCGGGCGGCGGTACCCAAAGAATTACCCGTTTCAGTGAAAGTTCGTTTGGGGTGGGATAGCAGCCAGTTTGCTCACGAAATTGCGGATGCTGTACAGCAAGCAGGAGCGACCGAATTGACAGTTCACGGGCGCACAAAGGAAGATGGCTATAAAGCGGAATGCATTAACTGGCAGGCGATTGGTGAACTTCGCCAGAAACTGTCGATTCCGGTCATTGCCAATGGCGAAATCTGGGATTATGAAAGTGCTAAACGCTGTATGGAAATCACCGGGTGTGATTCGATTATGATCGGCCGAGGCGCATTAAATACGCCGAATTTGAGTCGAGTGATCAAACATAATGTCGCGAAGATGCCTTGGGAACAGGTCGGGAAAATCCTCTTTAAATATACGGAATTAGAAAAACTGGGGGATACAGGGCATTACCATGCGGCTCGTATCAAACAGTGGCTGAGTTATTTACGTAAAGAGTATCAGCAGGCGGATGAACTGTTTTCTCAAGTGAGAGCGTTGAAAACGGCAGAGCAAATAGCGGATGTTATTGCGCTGCATGTGGATCAACTTTCTGTCACATCATCTTAACATGATGAAATTTGCCAAAATTTGAGATTAGGTCTTTAATTACAATGTACGGTGGTGATTAATTCAAAATACTGTCATCACCGTATGAAATGATTAAAGAGTCTATATCGTGTAACAAAGTTAGTGTGCTAGGAAATTTAAAGCAACAGAGATATTGGAGGCCTCAAATGGGCATTATTGCTTGGATTATCTTTGGTTTAATCGCAGGTGTTTTAGCTAAATGGCTGATGCCAGGAACCTATCAAATGGGTTTTATCATGACGACTGTATTGGGGATCGTCGGGGCGGTTGTCGGGGGATACATCAGCACATTCTTTGGTAAAGGCAAGGTGGATGGCTTTAACTTCGGGAGTTTTGTTGTTGCTGTGATCGGCGCCATTGCCGTGTTATTCCTTGCGGGAATGTTTATTAAGTAGCATTTCTCAGGCTACTATCATTAAGGGTAGTTTTTTCGCTACCACACAATTTACTATTTATTAAAGCCACTTATTATGACGTCCGCTAAATAATGAGTGGCTTTAATTTTTTAATTTTTACATGGCTCATGTACCATAAATTTATGAATAGATGACACTTGAGATGTCATTAGCTCAAGTAGCTTCTGAATAAAGAAACCATTTTTTGAGTAACTCCACGTAATATAGTTATTTTCGACTAAAGATAATTCGATTTTATCGATGTTAATATGGTAGTTAAATATAGGGTCTAAATCTAAAGCTCGATAAGTGTATAAATAAAAAGTCATGTCTTCTAAATTGGTTGTATTAAAGCAACTTATAATAAATTTATCCGACTCTTTATGAATAACAGGGTGTATTTCATGTGTTTGTTGCCACAATATTTTTTTATGTAAGCTTTTCATTAGAATATTACAGATTATTCTATTTTCATTAAATTCCATAATAAACCTCATATTTTTCTTTCAGATATACTAAGTGTGTTGTTTATATAATCGAGTAAGATAATTGTCTCATTAAGAAAATGAAAGTAATGATTATAACTTAGATCATCATAGTTATTAATGGCAAGAATCTTCTTTGTATTAATTATGTACTTATTTATATATGTGGTGAATTTTTTGTCTTTTAACTCCATAAACAAAAAGTAATTATGTAGGGGTAGCATCTTTCTTTGCAATAGAATTTTATCTTTACTACTCATGTTTACACTGGGTATTTCTGATATGTGTATGTAATAGTTGTTAAAAAGAGCATTTAACTTCTCTTTATGAAAATAAATGGATGCCTTACGATTAAATTTAATCGTCAATCTTGATGTTTGTAATAGAACCCATAAAGTTGCTGCGGTACCTACAAAGGTAGATAGCGTCCCTAGGTTTATTACCCAGAGTTCCCATAATGTATTCATTAGTTATTAGCTCCATAAAAATAGAGTAATAAAAAGCGTAATTAATTTAATTAATTTTTTATAATATTAGATTTAAATAGAATAAATAAATTCCCTCATAATTAACGCTTATTTATGAGGGAATAAAAAATGATTAAGGTTCGATTGGTAACCCGTTGTCTTGCCCCCATTGCGCCCATGAACCATCATAGAGGCGCACATGTGGATTACCTAATAAGACCAATGCTAGTAAAACAACGGCAGCAGTCATGCCTGAGCCACAGGTTGTGACTGTTGGTGCGGTAATATCAACACCTTGCTGAGCAAAAATAGTTTTTAACTGTTCGGGGGATTTATATTCCCCATTATCCACTAATAAATCCCAAGGCACATTTTTACTGCCCGGAATATGCCCCATTCTTAAACCGGGGCGAGGTTCAGGGGCTTGAGCGAGAAAACGGGCAGCCGCACGCGCATCAATAATTTGAATTTTACCTTCAGTGGCAATCTCTAACATTTGTTGTTGATTCAGTGCATTGGCATCTTGTCTATCTGCAATAAAGGTTTGTGCAGCTGGTGGAGTGACTTTACCCGATTGGGTTGTGAAACCGGCTGCTTTCCATGCGTTAATTCCGCCCGCTAAAATTTTAACCTGTTTACAGCCTAAAGTGCGGAAAGTCCACCATGCACGTGGGGATGAAAATAAGTTATTTTGAGCGTAAATAATGACTTGGGTTTGATTATTAATCCCCATCGCTCCAACAGCTTGGCTAAATGTGGCGGCATCAGGGAGCATATGGGGTAAGTCGCAACTCTTATCGGCGACTTCATCTTGATTAAAAAATTGAGCTTGGGGAATGTGCTCATCCAGGTAGCTTTGGTAGCAATCATAAGGGGCGGTAGGTGGTGGTGTAGAGACATCAAGCACAATAATATTACTGTCTGAAAGATGCGAATTTAACCACTCTGGTGTTACAAAATAATCGTTGTACATCATAACTCACCGTCCCGTTTGATTAATAGTGGATGATTACTGGATCTGATTAGGCGCAGGAAATATCGATGGCGATTGTGCCTGATTTTGCTCTATAGGTGTTGTGGAGCGGGTATAAATATTCATCCCGGCAAGCACAATACCCCCAATAGAACTCAACGCGCATAATGCGCACAGTGCGATGACGACTTTTTTCATTTTTATTAGCCTGATTTGACACGAAGATGCCAAAGTATAACTGGATGGTGATAGCAAACAAGTTCTACGGGGTATTTTCTTGGCTCGATTTTGTGTTTTGCGAAAGGCTTTCCAGAATTTGTGTATAATGGAAATTAATACAGTAGTTTTGCGAAGGGTTTCGCAAAAGAGAAACAGGGGCTTTTCGGCCTCTTTTTTGATTGGTTATCATCTCCTTTTTACTTGGTTTTCTGCGTATCTATGTCTCTGTCAAATAAAATCAAAGAACAAATAACTCAATGGTATAAGGGGTTATCTCATCAAATCGACGGGTTTGTCTCTCGGGCGCCTCAGCGACAGATGATTGCTGAAGTGGCGAAAAATTTGTCAGATGCAGAGGGGCGTCATTTAGTCATTGAAGCACCAACTGGGGTGGGAAAAACCTTATCCTATTTGATACCTGGTATTGCAGTTGGGCGCGAAGAAGGCAAAACGTTGGTCGTGAGTACCGCCAACGTTGCCCTACAAGATCAAATATTCAGTAAGGATTTGCCATTACTGGGCAAAATTATTCCTGACTTAAAATATACAGGCGCATTTGGGCGAGCACGTTATGTATGCCCTCGAAATTTAGAAGCTATTTGTGCTGCGGAAGGGGAACAAATTGATTTAATGCTGTTGGTGGAAGACAAAACTGAAATTGCCAACAGCGAAGAGAGAGCGCAGTGCCAGCAATTACGCAATGATTTTCATAGCTTCGCTTGGGATGGGCTGCGTGACCACCATAAAAAGGCATTTAGTGATAGTTTATGGCGTAAAGTCAGCACCGATAAAATGAACTGCCTTGGACGCAATTGCCAGTTCTATCAACGATGCCCTTTTTTTATTGCACGTCGTGAAATTGAAGATGCAGATGTGGTCGTGGCTAACCACGCTTTAGTGATGGCGGCAATGGAAACAGAATCGGTACTGCCGGATCCCAAAAAATTATTGTTAGTTCTTGATGAAGGGCATCACGTTCCTGATGTGGCGAGAGACGCCTTAGAAGTGGAAGGGGAAATTACGCTAGTTCAGCTTACTGCACAGGTGGATAATTTTATTCATCATGTCGGGCAGTACGTTGCGCAGTTTCGCCCTGCAAAGCCACCTAAGTTGACCAATCCTGAGAAGCTACAGCAACACGCCGAAAAATTACGTGAGTATTTCCGTGATTTTTCACTGTTAGCGAACGGGCTATTACCTGAAACATCCAAAGAGTCAGAATATTTGTTCCCTATGGGGATCTTGCCCGAGGTAATGCAGCAATGCTGCCAAGAGCTATTTAAGCTGACGGATGCATTACGTGGGCTATCAGAGGCGATTCTCAGTGACTTAACGGAACAAACAGCAAAGCAAGATATTGTGCGTTTACATCGCTCCATCTTAGTGACAAGCCGAGCTATGGGTTATTTTGAAAATATGACTAAATTGTGGCGCTTAGCCTCGCTTGATCAAAGCTCGGGTGCGCCCGTTTCGAAATGGCTTAGCCGCCGTTATGAGAAAAATCAATCTCGGATTTTTATGCATTGCGCGGGGATCCGCGTGAGTGAACAGCTACAACATTTGTTATGGAAAAATGTGCCTCATATTGTGGTGACATCGGCAACACTTCGCTCTTTGAACAGCTATTCGCGTTTTATGGAATTGACGGGATTATCGGAAAAGAGCGATGACCGTTTCGTGACGCTTACCTCGCCGTTTAATCATGTTGAACAGGGGAAGTTGGTGATCCCCAAAATGCAGCATGAGCCAACTATGGCAAATGAAGCTGAACATTTGAAAGAGATGGCAACCTATTTTCGTCATCAATTTACGCATAGTGATCACCATGGGGTATTGATCCTATTTAGTAGCCAGCGAGCGATGGACGGGTTTCTGGAGCATGTGAAGGATTTACGTCTACAGCTCCTAGTGCAGGGTGATCAGCCACGTTATCGGTTAGTGGAGACGCACTGTGAACGTATTAAACAAGGGCAAAAAAGCGCGTTAATCGGTTTACAATCATTTGCGGAAGGGTTGGATTTAAAGGGGGAATTTTTAACCCAGGTGCATATTCATAAGATTGCATTTCCACCTGTGACAAACCCGGTGATTATTACGGAAGGGGACTGGCTGAAATCATTAAAGCGTTATCCATTCGAGGTACAAAGTTTACCTAGCGCTTCATTTAATTTGATCCAGCAAGCGGGACGTTTGATTCGCAGTCATGAATGTTATGGCGAAATTATCATTTATGATAAACGCTTATTAACCAAAAACTATGGTAAACGTTTATTAAATTCGTTACCCATTTTCCCGATTGAACAACCTGAAATGCCAACATCAGATAAGTAGTACGACAAATTAAGTAGGGTGATAAATAATTGAGACCACCGAAGTGGTCTCATGGTCAATATATTGACTCTGTTTTTACGACACTACTCAATATTGGCTTCTAATAACCATAGAAATTTATCTAGATCGCGAGAGGCGGCGGTAAACATATCTGCAGTATTTTCATCTTCAACTTCATCGATAGCCTTACGAATATCATTCGCAACAACGGCATATCGTTCTGCTAACGCTTTTAAATGGTCTTGTACAGAATGAATATCCAGAGGATAAGCTTCTAATGACGTGAATTTATTGACTTGTTGTGATGTTCCAGTGGCAACGCCACCCAGTTGAACTGCACGCTCAGCGAATTCATCCAAGTGCCCAACGATACTATCTCTAAAGCCATCTAACATCTCATGTACAGCGATAAAGTTACGACCGCGCATGTTCCAATGTGCTTGTTTAGTGATTAAAGAGAGATCGGTGAAATGGATAAGCATCATGTTTAAGATACCAATAGTTTCTAATTTAATACTATCTTCAATATCATTACGGGTATATAAAAGTTCAATTGAAGAGGTTTTAAATAATTTTGCAGTACTCATGGGGTTTCCTCTCTTAAATATAAATTCATTCAATTATCTTGTCTGTTTATAAATATAGAGTGTAAAGCTAAGAATGTCATAAAGTAATAATCTATTACTTTAATAGGCAGGATGATGATATTTTTTAGAATGTTTGTTTATTTAGGTTTTACCAATTGAATCTATCGATGCGATATTTCAAATAAATGAAGGTTACCTTACAAGATAATGAAATAAATAAATGAAGAAAAAAATAAAAAGGCTAATAGCAATGTCTATTAGCCTTTGATAAAAGTGAATGTAGCGTAATTATTTACGATACTTTTTCAATCTTTGATTTGGGTATTGAAGTTGATGTTGAACCAATAGATGCGCATACAATGCACAGGAGTGCTAACCATTGTGTCATTGTTAAATGTTCTTGTAGGAATACAATACCTAAAAATGCACCCATACAAGGCTCTAGACTCATTAGGGTGCCGAAGGTTTTTGCGGGTAGCTTGGTTAACGCTATCATCTCCAATGTATACGGAAATGCGGTAGACAAAATAGCAACCCCTAAAGCCAAAGGTAGAATAGCTGGGTCAAACATCGCTTCAACTCCGGTCTGCATCAACCCAATGGGGAAGAAAATGAGTGCCGAAATCAATGAGCCCACTGCAACGGTTGCGGCACCGTAACCCGCGCCAGCGCGTTGTCCAAAGATAATATAAATCGCCCAGCAGACACCGGCACCTAAAGCATAAGCGGCACCAACCAGGTCAAGCGAGTCAATGTTATTGCCAATAGGCAGTAAGAACAGCAACCCCGCAATGACAAGCCCAATCCATAAAAAGTCGATAGGGCGGCGAGAAGAAAACATTGCAACCGCTAATGGACCCGTAAACTCAAGTGCGACCGCAATTCCTAAAGGGATACGCTCAAGAGCTAAATAAAACAGGTAGTTCATGGTTCCGAGAGATAAACCATAAGCAAGCAGTGGCCCTAGTGAGCTTTTTCTGAAATTTAAACGCCATGGTTTAAAGATCACGCACAAAATAATCGTGGCAAGCAACAAACGTAAACCGGTAACACCTGGTGCGCCGATAAGTGGGAATAATGTTTTAGCTAAAGAGGCGCCGCTTTGGATTGACATCATTGCCAGTAATAGCAAGCCTATCGGCAATAGCGGAAAAGCACTCTTTTTAGTATCGGCAGACATGAATAAAAAACCTCAAAAAAACGTTGGTAACGTCGATAAAACCCATACTGTATATACAGATGAAATGGGTAAATATAAATGATAATGGTGGTTTGTTAGGATATTTACCCTAAGCCAGCAAATTGATGTGAATTATCTCACAGAATTCATGCAGATTATATTGCTTTGTTTAGCGTGAAGAATTCATCATATTATTTAATATCGGATAACGACTAAATAATAAAATATTGTGAGTTGAGCTTCTTTGTAGGTACCGTATAATTTTGCGGTTACAAGAATGATAATAGGAATGAAAATAGAACATGAAAAAAATTAAAAGCGTCGCGGTTTATTGCGGTTCAAGCATGGGTACGAATGAAATTTATCAAAAACAAGCCATTGAGTTTGCAAAAGAGCTGGTAAAACGTGATATCGCTTTAGTCTATGGTGGTGCGAGTGTTGGGTTGATGGGAATTGTTGCAGATACGGTATTATCTTTAGGCGGCAAGGCTATTGGTGTGATCCCATCTCTTCTTGAAGAGCGTGAGATTTCGCATAAAAATCTGACCGAATTGTACAAAGTCGACACCATGCATCAGCGCAAAAGTAAAATGATTGAACTTGCGGATGGTTTTGTCGCGATGCCGGGCGGTTATGGCACCTTAGAAGAATACAGCGAAGTGTTCACTTGGAGCCAAATTGGTTTACATACAAAGCCTTGCGGGTTGTTTAATATTAATAATTATTGGCAGTCTCTGATTGATATGACTAATAAAATGGCGGATGAGGGCTTTTTACATGAAAAGTATCGCCATATGGCGATTGTGGAATCATCCCCAGCCAGTTTATTAGATCAGTTTGAAACCTATGTAGCACCGCCTGTAAAAACCTACGAAAAATAAATAATCATCCATTGACCTCTTTTTCCTAAATAGCTGCGTGCCAAAATCAGAGCAAGATCTAAACGCTGGATTATGGCATAATGCGCGGCTATTTATTCTTATCAGAATTCAAGTCGGCGAGATAAGGGCAATTACGCTAATCTCGGGGCGACTCTACAAAGATCAATTTAAGGCATCGCAGTGTTAACAACCAACAATATCACTATGCAGTTTGGCAGTAAGCCGCTGTTTGAAAACATCTCAGTTAAGTTCGGTACCGGTAACCGCTATGGTCTGATCGGTGCAAATGGTGCGGGTAAATCCACATTTATGAAAATTCTGGGGGGGGACTTAGCACCAACCGCAGGAAATGTGAGTACCACGGATCCTAACGAACGCTTAGGTAAATTACGCCAAGACCAATTTGCATTCGAAGAGTTTACCGTTCTCGATACCGTTATTATGGGACATGCTGAGCTTTGGGATGTCAAGCAAGAGCGTGACAGAATTTATGCGATGCCAGAAATGAGCGAAGAAGATGGTTATCGTGTTGCGGACCTCGAAGTAGCTTATGGTGAAATGGATGGCTATAGTGCGGAAGCGCGTGCGGGTGAGCTGCTATTAGGCGTCGGTATTCCAGTTGAGCAGCATTATGGACCAATGAGTGAAGTAGCCCCTGGTTGGAAACTTCGCGTGCTATTGGCTCAGGCATTATTTGCCGACCCAGATATTCTGTTACTTGATGAACCGACGAACAACTTGGATATCGATACCATCCGTTGGTTAGAGCAAGTGCTGAATGACCGTAACTGCACCATGGTCATCATTTCCCATGATAGACACTTCTTAAACACCGTTTGTACGCACATGGCGGACTTAGATTACGGTGAGCTGCGTTTATTCCCGGGTAATTATGATGAGTATATGATTGCAGCAACTCAAGCGAGAGAGCGTCTATTATCTGATAACGCAAAGAAAAAAGCGCAAATTGCAGAATTACAATCGTTCGTCAGCCGCTTCAGTGCTAACGCGTCAAAATCTAAACAAGCAACTTCTCGAGCTCGTCAAATTGATAAAATTCAATTGGATGAAGTTAAAGCTTCTAGTCGTCAAAACCCATTCATTCGTTTTGAACAAGAGAAAAAACTGTTCCGTAACGCTCTGGAATTAGAAGCGGTCACCAACGGTTATGACCAAGGCCCTCTGTTTAAGAATGTGAACCTATTACTGGAAGTGGGTGAGAAAATGGCGGTTATTGGTGCTAACGGTATCGGTAAAACCACATTCTTAAAAACCTTAGTGGGTGAGCAACCTGCGACAAATGGAACGGTCAAATGGTCTGAAAACCATAATATTGGTTATTATGCACAAGATCATGCAGAAGACTTCGATACTGACCTGAACGTGTTTGACTGGATGAGCCAGTGGAAAAGTGAAGGGGATGACGAGCAAGCGGTTCGTAGTATTTTAGGTCGTTTACTGTTCTCTCAAGACGATATTAAGAAGAAAGTGTCGGTCTTATCAGGTGGTGAGCAAGGTCGTATGTTATTTGGTAAGTTAATGATGCAACAGCCAAATATCTTGATTATGGATGAACCAACTAACCACTTAGATATGGAATCCATTGAATCGTTGAACTTAGCGTTAGAAATGTATCAAGGAACGCTGATTTTCGTTTCTCATGACCGTGAGTTTGTGAGTTCACTGGCAACCCGTATTCTTGAGATTAAAGAAGATAAAGTGATTGATTTTAAAGGTACTTATGACGAGTACCTGAAAAGCCAAGGCGTTGTTATCTAATCTTGTTTGAATCAAAAAATAGCCCCGCTGGTGTGATACCCGCGGGGCTATTTTTATTTAGCTGTTCAAAATGGCAGAACAGCCTCAAAATTAGTTTTTCTTCACAAACTCAGATTTCAGTTTCATTTGACCGAAACCATCGATTTTACAATCGATATTGTGGTCGCCTTCCACTAAACGAATACCTTTAACGCGGGTACCGATTTTCAGCATTGAAGAACTCCCTTTCACTTTAAGATCTTTGATTACGGTAACAGTATCGCCATCAGCTAATAAGTTGCCATTAGCATCTTTTACGATGAGTTCATCAATGTCAGCAACTGGCTCAGCATCATTCCATTCGTGCGCACACTCAGGGCAGATGTACATATCATTGTCAGTATAGGTATATTCAGACTGACATTTTGGGCAAGGAGGTAATGACATATTTATATTCTCAGTAATGACTGACACAGTCATAGTTCAAACTAGTAGGGATAACGAGGTTCCCCGAAAGGGGGATAGTATAAGACCAAAGACAAGATAAATGAATTTTTAGGATTATTCTTAATTTTATATCTTAAAGAATGGTGAAATAGAATAATGGCGAGATTTAGCTCGCCATGAATAATCTTAAGAGCAGACCTCACAATGAGGGTCTTTATTGAGCTTAAATTGACGAAAATCCAGCGTCATCGCATCAAATAACAGCACGTTCCCAACATTGACTTTGCCGTACTGCGCTAGCAATTTGATGGTTTCCATCGCTTCTAATGTGCCAATTGTACCTACCAGCGGCGCCATCACGCCAGCCTCTACACATGTCAGGCTATTTTCGCCAAACAGTCTGCTTAGGCAGTGATAGCAGGGCATTCCTTCTTCGTAGGTAAATACGGAAAGTTGCCCTTCCATACGAATTGCGGCACCCGAAACAAAAGGGATTTTGTGCTTAAAGCAAAGGCGGTTAAGCTGCTCGCGGATGGCAACATTATCCGTGCAATCTAAGATCACATGATGCTGTAGAACTAATTGCTCCAGCTCAGGATCCTCCAATTGCGCGTTAACCGTATCAATCTGGATATGAGGATTGATGGCCGTTAGCTGTGCTTTGGCTGAATCTACTTTAGGCTCACCGATGGTGGCGTCGCGGTGCAGGGTTTGGCGCTGTAAGTTTGATAGGGAAACTGTATCAAAATCTACGAGGGTTAAATGTCCAACACCCGCCGCAGCAAGGTATTGCGTCGCAGCGCAGCCAAGCCCACCAAGTCCAACGACCAAGACTTTACCTGCCTTTAGCTTTTCCTGCCCGTCAAAATCGAAGCCGCGTAAGATAATTTGGCGGTTATAACGCAGCATTTCCTGATCAGTCAGCTCTTGCACAGTCTTACTCACTTTTTAATAAGTAATTGAACATTTCCACATCAACCATTTCGCCTGCCGCCACTTTTCCACGCTCGCGTTCTAATACAATAAAGCAGTTTGCTTGGCTAAAAGAACTGAAAACGTGTGAACCTTGGTGTCCTGTGGTTGCTACTTGTAGCTGACCTTGTTCATCGACGCTTAAAATTCCCCGTTGGAAATCAAGGCGTCCCGGTGATTTTTTCAGCGGTGTGGTGACTGGCACTTTGAAACGTACAGGGGCTTTCCATTGGCTATGACCGGAAAGGCGGGCAATTAATGGCTGAACTAATTGATAGAAAGTCAGTGCGGCAGAGACGGGGTTGCCTGGTAAGCCGCAGAACCACGCTGAACTTAGCTTGCCGAATGCGAAAGGTTTACCTGGTTTGATGGCTAATTTCCAAAAACCAATCTCACCCAGTTCATCCAGAATCTGTTTGGTGTAATCCGCTTCGCCGACAGAGACACCACCGCTGCTGATGACTAAATCAGCACATTGGTTAGCGTCAATAAAGGTTTGTTTGAGTTTTTCGGGTGAATCGGGGATCACGCCTAAATCGAACACTTCGCAATTGAGTTTTTCTAACATTAAGCGAACGGCAAAACGGTTAGTGTCATAAATTTGTCCCTCAGCCAGAGGCTCGCCTACCGCTTGAAGTTCATCACCAGTTGAGAAGACTGCAACTTTTAAACGGCGCTGGACAGTGACATTCGCAATTCCTAGAGACGCTATTAATGGAAGCTGTGCGGTAGACAATAAGGTTCCTGCAGGGAATACAGCGCTACCTTGGGCAATATCTTCGCCAGCTTTACGGATATTGTTACCTTGCTTGACGCTTTCCGTAAAAATAATCCCTTGGTCAGTTTGTTCTGCTGCTTCTTGCATGACAACGGTATCAACGCCTTCAGGGATTGGTGCTCCCGTCATGATCCGCACACAGCTACCTGCGGGTAATTTTCCTTCCATTGGGTTGCCAGCAAAGGACTTTCCAGCGACAGGCATCGGTTTTTTTCCATCCCAATCGGCAAAGCGAAAACCATAACCATCCATCGCGGAGTTATCGAATGGCGGGACATTTATAGGAGAAATGAGGTCTTCGGCAATAATACGTTGGGCAGACTCAGTTAATGGAATGATTTCAGTGCTGGTGACCGTTGTGGTGTTTGAAAGTAATTTTTCTAATGCAAGCTCTAGTGAAATCAAACCGTTAGTATGACACTGGTCCATAAATCGTTACCCCTTTATCTTGTTATTGGCCTTCGAGGCTTAAAATAAAACTGTTGTCGGTATTATGTCAGATATAGTGCATTGGGTGAATGAATAGAAATTGATTACTGATAGCTTTTGAGTGGATAGTTTGTGGCATTTGAGTATGCATTGCGTTGTTGTCATAAACCCACTATTAAATAACACGATTTTTGCTAAAACAGACCCATCAAAAAAGCTAAAATAAAGCGTATTATTAATTTCATTTAAATAATGAAATAGTTATTTAAATTGCAAAGAGTATTCTGGATCTGAGCGCACGATAACCTGCAAATATTTCATGCTGTTGATGGATGTATTACTGGATTATCTGTACTTGCTGCTTTAGAGTACCGCGCACACCTGCATTTTTATAAAAATAGTGTTATACCATCTGTGGAGGATCCTATGTCATCTCTGAGTAAAGAGGCCGAATTAGTTCATGCTGCTTTGGAAGCTAGAGGGCTTGAAACCCCGTTACGTATCCAACCAAAATCCGGTGAAGATCGTAAGCAACTGATTGAAGGGCATATGACCGAAATTATGAAGTTGCTGAATTTAGATTTAACCGATGATAGCTTAGCGGATACTCCGCGCCGTATTGCAAAAATGTATGTGGATGAGATTTTTTCAGGTCTTGACTACGCGAACTTCCCAAAAATCACATTAATTGAAAATAAAATGAATGTGGATGAAATGGTTACTGTACGTGATATTACTCTGACCAGTACTTGTGAGCACCACTTTGTGACAATCGACGGTAAAGCGATTGTGGCATACATCCCTAAAGACAAAGTGATTGGATTATCGAAGATCAACCGTATTGTGCAGTTTTTCTCACAGCGCCCACAAGTTCAAGAACGTTTAACGCAGCAAATTTTAGTGGCTCTGCAAACTTTGCTAGGCACCATGAATGTCGCAGTTTCTATTGATGCCGTTCACTACTGTGTGAAAGCACGTGGTATACGTGATGCGACCAGCGCTACCACCACTACGTCATTAGGTGGGCTGTTCAAATCTAGCCAAAATACACGCCAAGAGTTCTTACGTGCGGTTCGCCACCTCTAATTTATGACCTCCACCGTTTCAGTTGCCCCTAAAAGCCGTATCGGGCAACTTGATACAGTACGTGGCATTGCTATCCTTGGTATTTTATTGCTGAATATCTTTGGATTTGCTTTGCCACAAGCGGCCTATCTTAATCCCTATTACACCCCTGAAGTATCATCCTCTGATGCGGCAGTTTGGGTGTTTTTTAATCTGTTGTTTCAAGGGAAGTTTCTGGGTATTTTTTCCTTACTTTTCGGTGCTACATTAGGCTTACTAAGCTATCGCTCAATATTATGGCAACGTAGCCGACTGATTGTTTTAGCGATTATTGGATTGATTCATGGGATTGGTTTTTGGGATGGGGATATTCTTCTCGCTTATTCCTTGACGGGGCTGATTGCGATAATGGTGCTTCCACACTATGCAGCTTCCACATTATTCAAAATTTCTATTTCTATCTATTTGATTGGTTTAGCTATTCTATTTACTATCGGCAGTAGTGTGGTGGATACCAGTTTTTGGCAGATCACCGCAGACCAAGCATTTCTTGATGCTTGGCAACATCGCATTGGCGGAATGACGGGGATTGCATATCGCGCGGGTGAAGTGGCGATGATGGTTGAGTTGCTGGTGATCCAGTATGGTTGGCAACTGGTTGCAATGATGCTCCTAGGTGCGCTGTTACTGAAAAATGGTTGGTTAAAAGGGCAGTTTACCGAGCAGCATTATCGTCGAATGGGCATTGTATTAATCCTCCCAACCGTGATGATTCAGTCAGTGGCTCTTTATGTTCAAAGCCTTTTGGGTTGGCGCTATTTTGATACCTCGATTGTTGGCTATATCATTAATGAGCTAGCGGTGCCGTTTCAGTCTTTGGGCTATATTGCGCTAATTTATGGCTTTTGGGGGATATTTAGTCGAAGTGTGCTCGCGAAAGCCTTGCAAAATGTTGGGCGGATGGCGCTGAGTAATTACTTACTTCAAACGCTGATTTGTACCACTATTTTTTACCATTTAGGCTATTTTTATCAGTTTACCCGAGTAGAGTTGTTAGCGTTCATTCCACCCATTTGGTGTGCCAATTTACTGTTTTCTTACTGCTGGTTGCGCTTCTTTAACCAAGGGCCAGTGGAATGGTGTTGGCGACAATTGACAGACAAGCTGTTTTATCTTTTAAATCGCTATTCATCATCAGAGTATTAATTGAGTTTATTTAGCTCATCGGGGGTCACTGCAGGGTAGCCCTTTGTGCCATCAGGCATTTTTATTGGAGCAGGAATGGATTCTTGTTCCCCTAAAAATTTTGGTTCGCGCTGGAGAATATAGAGATCAGCAAGTGCACCTAAACGAGCAAACACTTCACGTATCCGCACTTTAAACATGCCTTCCGGGGTAGGTACCGCTAAACATTGAGCATCAATCCCTTTGTGCTTAGCAATAAACAGCGCTCTTTCACAATGAAAACGCTGGGTGATAATGGTGAAGTTATCGGTATCGAACACTTTTTTCGTGCGAACTACGGAGTCTAAGGTTCTAAAACCTGCAAAATCGAGCACAATTTTTGAGGCGGGAACCCCCGCTTTGATGAGGTCTTTACGCATGGCGATAGGCTCATTGTAATTGTGTGCGCCGTTGTCACCGCTCAGGAGTAAATACTTTACTTTGCCACTATGATAGGCATCCGCAGCGCCTTTAATTCGATATGTGTAATAGAGGTTAGTGGCACCGGAGGCATAATATCTAGATGTGCCGAGAACCATCCCAACATCGCGGGCAGGCAGTTGCTCTACATCTTCATAGATATAGGGTGCGGTTTCCCAACTGATCCAGCGGTCGAGTAAAATAACAGTGGCGAAAGCTATCCCTGCCAGTATTAATAGACCATAAAGCAGACGTTTCCTCATGTCCTCGCCTTGAATAATTAATGCCTATAATAATTAGTGGTAACAATTAATAGGCTACTTGACTTAATTTCGTGACGCAAGTCGCGCAACGTAAAATCGTGTCAATATGGCTCATAATGTTTCGGTTGACGATATCCTCTAAGACAATATCGTGTAGGGTAATGGCATCGAATTGAAAAACAATAAGATGCCGTATGTTTGTTTATTCGTTCGGTGTTCCACCAAAACAGAGTAGTGGGCTGATAGTGTTTCTATCGACAGATTTTTGTTTATCAACTACATAAAATGATTTTGGATAAGTCACCACCCAAGCATTATCAGTTTCAGCGACCCCTTGGATATATTCACCGTTTGTTGGGATCGGTAGAACATTCTGAATATTCAATGTGTTGAGGCTGGTGGTGACGAGTGGAACTTGAGCTTCACTAGGGTATTGTGGCAAATAGTAAGCTTGGGTTAACGCCGTATTGATACCATATCGACCATACTGTATATCACTATTATTTCCACACCAATGATATTCCGTGATAGGTGAGGTTGGTGCATTGACATGAGCGAAAACAAAGCGAGTATCTGTCACCATCCAGATGGATTGGCTATCTGGTGTGAAATAAAACTCTCTAACAGAATCATAATAATTCTCTACCGTAAACCAAGGTTTTTCACTAAACGTAAGTGTTTGAGTATCCAACAGATAGGCAGCGTGGGTGACATTATCATACAGCGCTAGATGTTTTTCATCGGGGGAAAGTGCAGCGGGCATCTGAACACCAAAAGCACCTTGATATTCTTGGCTATCAGGGAAGGTAAGCTTTTTCTCGACGGTATTATTTGAAAGGTTAATCACCGCGATACTGTTTTCTACGCCGCTTGTGACAAATGCACGCGGGCTATTTTTCATTACATAAATTTGGCGAGGGAAAAAGCTGGTTTCAATATTGGCTTCTACTTTTTGCGTGTCGATATCAATTACACTCACGCTGTTTGGTTGAAGCGAAGCAACATACAGTTTCTTTCCATCGCTACTAAGCGCCGCACCATAGGCACCCATCCCACGGCAGCGATTAGAGCTACAGCCCGTTTCATTTTTAGGTAATGGAAGCTGAATAGTAAACAGCAGTTTCCAATCATCATTGGCAGAAGAGTAAGCACTAACGAGGTTGGCTTCTTCGTCTGTGATAAAGATTCGCTGGTGGGCATCATCACTGAGAATAAAGCTAGGTTCAATTAATTCAGGGGCTTGAACTCGAATACCAGCAACTTGTTTTTCAGATTGCGCGGCAGGGAGTGAAGCAAGCTCCTTTTCAGCAGCGTGTTCCATCACTCGCTTAGCTTGTTCTGCTTTGGCTGAATTAAGCTCTTTATCCAGTTCTAGGTAGATAAATTTCCGCTCAGCAACAAGATCTTCATCGGTAGAGAATGATTGTTGGTGGATAACGAACGCTAAAATACCCCCCATGATTAACACGACGAGTAAATCTAATACGTATTTTTTGGCAGGAATGAGAACGAAAGCAAAGCCGATTACGGCACCTGCAAGCGCGCCACCAATATGAGCAGCATTATCCACCCCCGATTGCATCCCATTAATTAAGGTCAATGCAATCATGGCAATAATATTATAGAGCGGGCGCTTAAGGGTATCGCGAGCGTCTTTAGTGAGATCAGGATTATTAAGCTGTTTTAAGAGTTCAATCACCGATGCAGCGGCGAGACCCATAATCGCCCCAGACGCGCCCAAACTGACGGTGATATAGACGGTATTATCATTTTGCAGCAGGCTACTCCATGACATCATGTCAAAGCGGCGCATTGCACTGTTTAAGGCTTCTTGATATTGCCAAGCTGCACTGACAAACGACCCGACAATCCCTGCAAATAGGTAGATTGCAAGGTAACGGAATTTACCAAAAGCGCGTTCACATTCAATACCAATAACCAGTAAGGCAAGGGTATTTAGCCCTAAATGTATCCATCCAGAATGTAGCACCATGCTAATCGGATAACGCCACCAATCACCAGTGAGAGAGAGTTGATAGACGCTTGCTCCGAAGAGCAACAAATTGTATTCCTGAGATTCAAGTGGGGCAGCAAAGTTAAGCTGATAAAAATAGACGCCAATGTTAAGAATCGCAATAAACAGCGTGAGTGCTATCGCCCATAGGGAAAACTGACGAGTGTTTTTTTTCGGCGCAGATTCAGGTGGCGTTGATTCAGATATGGTTGGCTCTGACATGAGCGAGTCCTATGTAAACAGGTTATGTTTGCATCTTAGATAACTCTGGCGGCTATCTCAATCGCAAGTTATAGAAACCCGAGACTTTCAGACAATGTTGAAATACAGAAAACAGAGGAAATAAAAAAAGAGCACCGAAGTGCTCTTTAATTAAATAAAAACAATCAATTAGAATGATGTGCGTTTATAGATACGATATTCTGGTTTCCAGAAATTGTGCTCAATCGCTTCATCTAATGCGCTATCTGACGTCATGGTCGCCACGCCTTGAACTTGCGCTTCTTTAGCCACTTGTTTGGCTATCACACGGGAAACATCTTGGATCTCGGATAGCAGTGGTAACAGTGGACCTTCACCCTTTTGTGCCAGTGGTGAGCAGCTTGCTAATGCACGGCTTGCCGCCATCAACATGCCATCGGTCACACGTTTTGCACCGGATGCAATCACGCCTAAACCAATACCAGGGAAGATATAGGAGTTGTTGCATTGTGCGATAGCAAAGACTTTGTCTTTATAAGCCACTGGTGGGAATGGGCTACCTGTGGCCACTAATGCCTGACCTTCTGTCCAGTTGATAATATCTTCTGGGCGCGCTTCAACACGGGATGTCGGGTTAGATAATGGCATCACGATTGGGCGAGGGCAGTGCTTGTGCATCTCTTTGATGATTTCTTCGGTGAATAGACCTGCTTGACCAGAAACACCAATAAGCACTGTTGGCTTCGCATTGCGCACAACATCTAACAGTGAAATAGCGTCACTGTTGACATCCCAATCTTGTAAGTTAGCGCTGTTTTGCGTCAATTTGCTTTGGAAATCCAGCAAGTTAGGTAATTTATCGGTTAGTAATCCGAAACGGTCAACCATGTAGATACGCGCACGCGCTTCTTCATCGCTCAAACCTTCTGATTTCATCTGGGCAATAATTTGCTCTGCAATACCACAGCCCGCTGAACCTGCGCCCAAGAATGTGACGCGTTGGTCGCTCAGTTTGCTACCAGCCGCATGGCTAGCGGCAATTAAGCTACCCAGAGTAACGGAAGCGGTGCCTTGGATATCATCGTTAAAGCAGCAAAGTTCATCGCGATAGCGGTTCAATAATGGCATCGCATTTTTCTGGGCAAAGTCTTCAAATTGCAGCAGCACATTTGGCCAGCGGCGTTTTACGGCTTGGATAAATTCTTCAAGGAACTCATCATATTCTTCGCCAGTAATGCGCGGGTGACGCCAGCCCATATACAGCGGATCATTCAGGCGTTGTGGGTTGTTGGTTCCCACATCAATAACGACTGGCAAGGTATACGCAGGGCTAATACCACCACAGGCTGTATACAGGGATAATTTACCGATTGGAATACCCATACCACCGATACCTTGGTCACCTAAACCAAGAATACGTTCGCCATCTGTCACAACGATAACTTTTACGTTTTGTTTAGTGGCGTTTTGCAGCATGTCATCGATGTATTCACGGTTCGGATAAGAGATAAACAAACCACGTGCACGGCGATAGATATCAGAGAAATGTTCGCAAGCTTCACCCACAGTCGGGGTATAAATGAGCGGCATCACTTCGGTTAAATGTGCATCAATTAGGCGATAAAATAGGGTTTCGTTGGTGTCTTGAATATTACGCAGGTAGATATGCTTATCAATATCTGTTTTAAAATCAATTAATTGGCGATAAGCACGTTCAACTTGTTCTTCAATAGTTTCAACTTGTTCAGGTAGTAAGCCATACAGGTTAAAATTAGCGCGTTCTTCTTCTGTAAAGGCGCTTCCTTTATTCAGTAAAGGAAATTCGAGTAAGATTGGACCAGCATAAGGAATGTATAGGGGACGTTTTGTTTCGTGTTCATGTTCCATGAAATATCACTCTTCGGACGATTAGTAAGCAACAGTCAGGTTAGATCCTAAGCTAAACAAAAAATATGTACAGTAAATAATGCTACAAAACAGTTAAATTTTTTACTGAATATTATGGTTTATATGATAAGGAAATTATCTATAGAAGGGAATTTTAGACGAGGTTTGTTTTACTATTACAACGAGTGGATCACGCTTATTTAAGTTCGCCGATGCTTTTATCACGATATCAATCTTTTCAAGGTAATACGCCTTTTGCTATAGATTAAATTAATTTAATTGTTTAGTGGGAAATCAGTGCTTATGGTGCGATAAGTCAGTAGATGCTGATCCTGCTAAATATATTTTTATATATCATATATTGCTACATGTTTTTAATTCATTTAGGTTTTAAGTTTCTTTTTATAACACTATAAAATTGGCGGTTTTTATGATAAGGAATTTCATATTAATTATTTCTATGCTCTTTCTATGTGCTTGTCATGGTTCAAATGATGCAAATAAAAACCATGTTATTGAACATGGTAATTCCTATGGCGAATATCAAAATAAAGAGCCCTCTAGGTTTCTTATTGCATTACAATTTATGTATCTTGCTGAATTTAAAAAAAGTTCAAGTTTAATGAAAAATTATGATTACAATAAACAGGCTTATGGAAAGATTGTTTATGATTTTCTTAGTTTAAATAAGAAGTGTTTTGATGAAGGCATTGGTTATAAAGAAGCAAGTAAACTTTACTATAATTTACTGGATAGGTCTAACATACCTCATAACGCATGGTTTTTTAGTCATATTTTTAATGCGTTGGATGAGAAAGATAGTGAGATAATATGGAAAGGATATCTATATGCAATAAATAAAGGCGGGAGAAATGAAGAAACAGCAGTATTAATGAAAATATGGTATTCAATGATTAGAGAAGCGACAAATTCATCATCAGAGAAACAAAAGGAAAGTATAGCGTGGTTATCGATAGTGAGAAAAATGTCAGTGATGAATAGTATAGAAAATACAATTAGTGAGATATGGACTAATGCTGTTATTGCTAACATTATGGAGGGAGAGTAATGGGAGTAATATGGTGTCAAAATAAAAAATTATTTTTATGTTTTATTTTGTTATTTTTCTCATTTCAATCTATAGGTGTAGAGCCTAAAAAAGTTAATGTATCTATTTTTAACATAATTATCCTTGAATATATAAGAGTGACGATGGATGAATATAAACAACCATTGTCAAAAGAAAAAATTGATGAAGTCCATTATGAATCAGCATTGGCATATGTGAATTATTTAAAATCTTGGTTTAAATTAAATAAAGGTGTAGAGGTTAGAACGGAAAGAATTAATTTTAACGAGGCTAAAATTATCAATGAAAATGGATTTAAAGCAGCGAAGTTACCCTACGATGCCTGGTTTTTTGCTGATATTTATGATGTTTTTGATGAAAACGAACGAAATAAATTTTGGAGGGAAATGAACTCTAATTCCGAAAGGGAATCCGAGGAGAAAATATTTGTTGATTTGTGGTTTAAAATGAGGACTGAGGCAGAAAGCACTTCAATTGAAAAACGTAAAAAAAGCCAGCGATGGTTAAAGAGAATGAGGAAAATCCCCCTAGTTATTGAAATTGAGAAAACCATGACGATGGTTGAAGATAGTTTTCGTTATAAAAAATAAGTTTTTGAAAAAGTTGGAGACGTAATATGCCAATGAAATTTATTTTTTCTATATTTATATTATTAGTTTCAACTCTATCAATAGCAGATAATCGCCCCAGTTTTGTTTGTGGAAAATTTAGCGATACAGTCATTGAAGTTCCTAGCAACTATGTCTATTCCTTCGCGGAATATGAAGGTTATAGTTATTTCGATCCAAGATTCTTAGAAAATAAAAAAGGTTGCGATGCAAATTTTCGAGTTTTGCCATTAGTAATGAGTTGGCCTGAAATGAAGCCTTTTAATAAAAATGAAAATGGAAAAAATAAAAAACTTAGATTTTCTATAGAACCAATCGATGGTGATCATAAAGGTTATTTTGAGTATAAACGATATATTTATATTGAAAGAGGAGAGGAAAAGATTAAAGGGGATGTTTCATATGATGAAAAGCTAAATCTATATTTCAATGAAGTAAAGCTAAAGAAGATGAATAAGTATATTGATCCTGAAAATGACAAGTATGGTTATTATTGGAGGGTAAGTAATGATGAGATAAGTGATTTTTTTGATTGTTTATGGATCCCTTTAGATGGCAGATATAGTCAATGTGATGGATCTTTCCTGATTCCAAAACTAGGAATTAAAGTTGAAGTCATTATAAAAATTGAAGATTTAGTTATTTGGAATGAAATAAAGAGCGATGTTGTTCACTTTATTTACAAGCATATAAAACGATAGGGGTTTGCATATGAATAATGAAGTCAATAGACAAGGAAGTGTAACATTAACGTGGACTGATACATCCAAAGCTTTAAAAATTTTAATTTTAACTAAAAGACCTGAATTAATGTATGAGTACTTTGCTAGTAAAGGTGACCGATATGCATTACTAGCAAATAGTGTTGTCAAAGGTGATTCTTTTTCAGGTAAATTTGCATTGAACTACTTAGAAGAAGTTATAATTGAAAATGGTCAAATATGCAATGAGACTAAACTTGAAAAATACGTTTTGATATGGCTTATGCTTATATATGAACAAAGGAGTAGACTTAAAAATGGTGTTACAGAGATAACAGGTGATATTAATTATAAAGAAGCAATGGCATTTCATGAGCGTGTTTTTAAAAAATACAAATTACCTGCGGAAGCATGGACTTTACAACCTGTTTTTAATGTCATCCCTGATGAAAAGGATAGAGAGGTATACTGGCAAAAAGCGCTGGATGCTGTAGGCGATACGGAAAAGGAGGCCGAATTAAGTTTAAGCACTATGAATATTATGTTTGAAAGTTTATATGATGCGCCTGCAAATAAACAATTGCAAACCCATCGCTGGATGAGAAGAGTGATAGACATAGACAATGCAGTAGATACCGTGACATTAACTTTTAAAAAAACGTATGATTTTTTTGAGCCGCCTTCACTAAGAATCGATCTTAATGAAGCTCTAGCATTAGCATATGAAACGGGAAATCCATTAATTGATAGAGGAACTAATCGACTATCATTTTGGGATTACCCATCTGAAAACATTAATAAATATTCAATACAGACTGATTGGGTTGGACAAACGGATTTTGAGCACAAAGATCGCCTTTCTGAATATTACCTTGAACGCCCTGCCTATATATTGCCTGAAACCGGATTATTTGATTCTCCATCGGTCAATTACAGCCCCAATGTTAATAAACACAATGCCATGATAGATGATGTTATTGGCAACATTCCTTTTGCTGGCTATTCCAATAATCATTCACCATTTGAAATAACGGCTTCAGAACACCGAGGATACCCAGTGAGTGTATATAGACCAAATGATTTTCAAATAGGTGAATGCCAGATGGATCGAACTGTTGATACCTTAAGAGACCACATGTCCTCCATAAATCACTCATCAAGCTCGTTTGATAGGGATTTTAGAATACCGCAAGTACCAAGTATTCCTGAATTTAACTACAGTGGTGGCTATAGCAGCTCATCATCCAGATTTTCATTTTAATTTTATTAACACTCAATAACGTTTTAATAAAAAACGGCAGTTATTGAAGTTGATAAACTCACAATAACCGCCGTTGTAATTGTAATTTTGAAATATTTAATCTGGTTTCAATTAAATATGATTCAAAAAATAACGTTTAAATGGACCCATCTAAATAAATGCGTTCCACTTTTTGGCAACCTAACGCGTGCAAGGTATTTTCTGTTGTACACCACTGCTGCACCGTTGCATCTTGCTTTTCCACTAACACTGCTTGCTCGATAGCATGAATATCTTTACCCGCTAAATTCACCATAATTAGTGCCGCTTGTAATGGTGGTAAGCTTGGGTTAAACGCAGCATTTTCCGCGTAACGGCCTGTAAATAATGAGCCATCTTTTAACTGCACGGCAATACCAGAATGAGATTCACTGTATGGTGCGTGAGATTGGTTTGCAGCTTCAACCGCAGCGGATAGCAGTCTATCGCGGCTTTGATTTTGATAACCATGATCCACACTGTCGAGCAGCAATGTGGTGATATTCAGATCTGATGGACCGAATGAATCAGGCAAATAGTCATGAAGTGTCGCGGCTTGGCGTTTTGGTAAATGCACCATAATCTTACCGCCTTCACGCAGCTCATTCATAAATTGTCGGCAGTGACCGCAAGGTGTGTAGTTGACGGTAATAGAGGTTAATTGCTTTTCGCCTTTTAACCACGCATGGGTAATGGCACATTGTTCTGCATGGATAGTTTGACCAATAGAAACATGGTTAAATTCCATATTTGCGCCGAAATAGAGATTACCGCTGATACCGCAAGCGATTGCGCCTACATTAAAGCGAGAAATTGGTGTGACAGCGTAAGCCGCTGCGAAAGGTAATAATGAAAAAGCGAGTTCACTGTCCGTGCATCCACTCTCAGCTTTAATCTGCTTTACTTGCTCAGCGGTTAACATGGCTGAGAAATCAGGTTTGTCCATAATAGGTTTTAGGACAGACTGTAACTTTTCTGGAAGTTCGGCCCAAGCGGCCTTGAATCTTGAATGCATAAGTAACCCTCCCTATTTAATTGTTTTCATTCTATTCAATTAATAGGGGGATTGGATGTGATCGAGATCACTTCACGGGTGCAATCAATGAAACAAATTCATTAAATGAGAGATGTATCTCAAGTTTTTAAACTAAAATTTGCATAAGAGAGGTAAATAACCTCTCTTATTGATTCAGTTTAGCTAAATAAGTGAAGAATGACAGGAAAAATAAAAGGTGCAATTAAAGATGTTATTACCCCGCAGGTCATTAATGCTAATGAACTGTAAGCCCCTTCAATGTAGTTAACTTCTGCACAACGTGCCGTTCCCAAGGCATGAGAAGCGGTACCCATCGCCAAACCTCGTGATGCGTGGGTGCGAATACGCAAAACATCGAATAGGCTGTGACCAAACATCGCCCCTAAAATCCCGACAAAAAGGACACAAGCGGCGCTGATCGCGGGTATGCCTCCGACTGAATCGGCAACGGCCATGGCTATCGGTGTTGTCACTGATTTAGGTAATATTGAGCCTGCAATATCCGGTGTTGCCCCTAGCCACAATGCAATAGCAGCGCCCGTAAACATCGCTACAATACTGCCAGCAAAACAGATACTAAATAGGGATTTCCATTGCGCTCTAATTTGGTGCATTTGCTCGTAGAGCGGAAAGGCGAGGGCGACGACAGCCGGTTGCAATAAATCATTGAGGATTTTACTGCCCGCAAAATAGTGTTCATAAGAGGTGTTCGTCAGGATCAGTAGCGGAATAATAATCGCGATAGTTAATAATAATGGATTCAGAATGGGTAATTTGCACTTGATCGATAGCGCTCTTGCCAAGTAGAAAATAACGATAGTTAATGGCAGTGACCACCAAATATGTTCTAACATCACTCTTTCCCCTTGGTTTTATCATTATTGATGGTTGAAGAAATGGGTTCTTCAGGAGGAAGAGGAACTTCATCAGGCTTCACACCTACAATTGGGCGTTCTTTATGGATATAGTTTGAGCTGACCGCAACAACAATCATGACAATGAGTGTGCTGGCAATGCAAGAGACGACAATTGGGATCATCTGTTGGCTGAGCAAATCATAATAGTTCATAATTCCCACACCGATGGGAACGAATAAAATCGTCATGTTTTTCAGCAGGATGCTACATCCAGGTTTTGCCCAGTGAGCAGGGATTACCTGCAATGCTAGCAAGACAAACAGCAGTAACATACCGACAATACTGCCGGGAATGGAAAAAGGAAGCAGTGTGGAAATCACATTTCCGATGATCAGGCAGAGGTAAAGTATTGCGAAGGCTCGCAAATATTGCCATACGGTGTTCAATACTTGTTTTAATGACATGGGACTTGTCCTATTACTCGACAGGCATTCATCATACAATTAACTTGAAAATTGTGCCATAGATCACAAATAAAAACCCATAAAAAAACGGAGCTCACTAAAGTGGCTCCGTTTGGTACTGATATAGGCTAAGTTTATTGCTCAATTACCCGAGCGACAATCAATGGCTTATTTAACTTGCATACCTGGTTGTGCACCATTATCTGGGCTCAGTAGGTAAATATCTTTACCACCAGGGCCTGCTGCCATCACCATACCTTCGGAGATACCAAAGCGCATTTTACGTGGTGCAAGGTTTGCCACCATTACGGTTAAACGACCTTCCAAGACTTTTGGATCTGGATAAGCGCTACGGATACCGGAGAATACTTGGCGAGTTTCACCGCCGATATCTAACTGTAATTTCAGTAGCTTATCTGAGCCTTCAACGAAGTCTGCTTGTTTGATCAGCGCAATGCGCAAGTCAATTTTAGCAAAATCATCGAATGTGATGGTCTCTTGAATAGGATCATCCGCTAGAGGGCCTGTCAGTTGTTTAACTGGCTGAGCACTTTGTTTGGACGCTTCTACCATTGCTTCCGCTTTTGCTAATTCGATGCGGTTAAATAACGCTTTAAATGGCGCTACGTCATGGTTCAGTAATGGCGTATTGATGGAATCCCACGTTAATTCAACTTTCAGGAACTCTTCCACGCGCTTGGTTAAGCTTGGCAGAATTGGTTTCAAGTAAGTCATTAGTACGCGGAATAAGTTGATACCCATTGAGCAGATATCTTGCAGTTCTTGGTCTTTACCTTCTTGTTTCGCAACGACCCAAGGTGCTTTCTCATCCACATAGCGGTTTGCAATATCCGCTAATGCCATAATTTCACGCACGGCTTTGCCATATTCACGGTTAGTGAAATCGTCACCGATCACTTTTGCCGCATCAACAAATTGTTGGTATAGCGCGGGTTCTGCTAAGTTTGCGGATAATTTTCCAGCAAAACGTTTTGCAATAAAGCCTGCGTTACGTGAGGCTAAGTTCACCACTTTGTTAACAATATCGCTGTTCACACGCTGTACAAAATCTTCTAAATTCAAGTCGATATCGTCGATGCGTGAAGAGAGTTTAGCTGCATAGTAATAACGTAGGCAGTCAGCATCGAAATGATCTAAATAAGCGCGAGCGGTAATAAATGTGCCGCGAGACTTAGACATTTTTGCACCATTAACGGTGACATAACCGTGAACAAACAGGTTGGTTGGTTTACGGTAGTTGCTGCCTTCTAACATGGCTGGCCAGAATAGGCTGTGGAAATAGACGATATCTTTACCGATAAAGTGGTAAAGATCCGCTTTGGAATCTTTATTCCAAAATTCATCAAAGTTTAAATCGCTGCGTTTGTCACACAGGTTTTTAAATGAGCCCATATAGCCGATTGGCGCATCCAGCCAAACGTAGAAATATTTACCCGGCGCATCTGGAATTTCAAAGCCGAAATACGGGGAATCACGGGTGATATCCCACTGTTGTAAGCCAGATTCAAACCATTCTTGCATTTTGTTAGCCACTTGCTCTTGCAGTGCGCCAGAGCGAGTCCATGCTTGTAGCATGTCGCTAAATGCAGGTAAATCAAAGAAAAAGTGTTCAGTTTCACGGATAACTGGCGTTGCACCTGAAACCACCGAACGTGGGTTAATCAGGTCTGTTGGGCTATAGGTTGCGCTACAAACTTCACAGTTATCGCCGTATTGATCTTCTGCTTTACATTTCGGACAAGTCCCTTTTACGAAACGGTCAGGCAGGAACATGCCTTTTTCTGGGTCGTAAAGCTGTGAAATGGTTTTGTTCTTAATAAAACCATTATTTTTTAACTTGCCGTAAATCAGTTCAGATAACTGTTTGTTCTCTTCGCTATGGGTTGAGTGGTAGTTATCGTAGCTAATCTGGAAGCCTGCAAAATCGTCCTGATGCTCTTGGTTCATTGCCGCGATCATTTCTTCAGGCGTAATACATAATTGCTGAGCTTTTAGCATGATCGGTGTTCCGTGCGCGTCGTCAGCACAGATGAAATGAACCTCTTTGCCGCGCATTCGCTGATAACGGACCCAAATATCAGCCTGAATGTGCTCCAGAATATGACCGAGATGGATTGAACCGTTAGCATATGGTAACGCACAGGTTACCAGTAATTTATTCGCGACTTGAGACATAGTAACTTTCTTACTTCCATTATTAATAAAGGGTCTTTGATGTTAACCGATCAATAAAAATGTCGCTAGGGCAATAAAATATTAATCGGCAATTATTAGGAAAAAACGCTAGGTGGAAACAAATTTTTACTGTTTGTGGTTTTTCATTCGCTAGGCGGTCACTATTTTTTTCGTTCTCTGCTATCATGCAACGTAGTCAAAAATGTGTAGTTACAAAAAAGAAAATTAAGGAGCCGGGATGAACGATAAATCCCCCGAGCAGAACAAACCAGAACTGCTGACTGAACAAGTCTCCACTGTTTTGGCTTCATTTACACACCCAACTCTCAAGCGCAATCTGATTTCAATCAAAGCATTGCATCGTTGTGCGTTGTTGGACAATGTGTTGCATGTCGAATTAGTTATGCCATTTGTCTGGAAAGGCCCATTCCAAACGCTGATCAGCGAAAAAACCGCTGAATTAAAGCAATTGACGGGTGCTCACGCCGTAGAATGGAAATTACGCCACGATATTACCACTTTGAAGCGTGCAAACGATTTACCGGGCATCAATGGTGTGCGTAATATTCTTGCGGTGAGTTCAGGTAAAGGGGGTGTAGGTAAATCCAGTACTTCCGTGAACTTAGCGTTAGCATTGGCGCAAGAAGGCGCAAAAGTCGGTATCCTCGATGCGGATATCTACGGTCCTTCAATTCCGAATATGCTGGGAACGACACTGGAGCGCCCAACATCTCCAGATGGTCAGCACATGGCACCGATTATGGCGTATGGCTTAGCTACTAACTCCATTGGTTACTTAGTCACTGATGACAACGCGATGGTATGGCGTGGTCCGATGGCGAGTAAAGCTTTGATGCAGATGCTGCAAGATACGCTATGGCCAGATCTGGATTATCTCGTTATCGATATGCCACCGGGAACGGGGGATATCCAACTGACTCTGT
Source organism: Providencia alcalifaciens (assembly GCF_020271745.1). Lineage (NCBI taxonomy): Bacteria > Pseudomonadati > Pseudomonadota > Gammaproteobacteria > Enterobacterales > Morganellaceae > Providencia > Providencia alcalifaciens. Next base: position 2,731,535 of record NZ_CP084296.1, read on the forward strand.
CACAAAATATTCCAGTGACAGGCGCAGTCGTTGTGACCACGCCGCAAGATATTGCTTTAGTGGATGCGATGAAAGGGATTGTTATGTTCAAAAAAGTGAACGTACCAGTGCTGGGTGTTGTTGAAAACATGAGTGCGCATATTTGTAGTAATTGTGGTCATGTGGAGCCTATTTTCGGTACCGGTGGTGCAGAAAAACTGGCTGAGAAATACAATACCAAACTGTTAGGTCAGGTTCCGCTGCATATTTCATTACGTGAAGACTTAGACCGTGGTCAGCCGACCGTAATGCGCGACCCTGAAGGCGAATTTGCTGATATCTATCGCGAAATTGCGTCTAACATCTCAGCATTGATGTATTGGGAAGGGGATAAAATCCCGACTGAGATCTCTTTTCGCGCCGTGTAATTAAATGGCATCGATAAAGGCTATTTGGTCAGTAATGACTAAGTAGCCTTTTTTATTGGCATAAAATCTGGTTCTTTGATTGTTCTGATTTCTTCTCAAACTGTTCCTTTATTGGTATAGGCTGCGTAGAATGTTGCATAAGTGAATTTCCTAGCCTGAAAATTAACGATATAGAAAATTCAGTCTTTATTCCGTTGGCGAATGCCTAAAAGGTGATTATGAAATTTTTAATTTTTATTGTCGTATTGGTGCTGATTGTTATTTATTTTTATAACCGCATCGTTGCACTACGCGAAGCTGTCGTTTCTAGCGAAACTGAGATCTCTGTTCAATTAGATCGCCGCGGTAAAGTGTTTGATAGCTTACTGGCAACGGTCAAAAAATATTTAAGCCATGAAACAGAAGTCTTCACTAAAATTACCGAGCTCAGAAGCCAAGCACAAAATGCGACGGGGGATAAAGCTCGTGAAGCGGAAGATGCACTTTCTAAAATGGTCAGTAGCGGTGCCATCAATGTGGCAGTTGAAGCATATCCAGAGTTAAAATCTGATGCGATCATGGCAAATTTACAAGAAGAGATCGTTTCTTCTGAAAACAAACTCTCTTTTGCTAAACGTGGTTATAACCGTTCATTAGAAACGTATAACGCGTATATCGCTTCTATGCCTGCGGCATTAATTGTTGGCATTATTCCTAGCTTGAAAATCAATAAAGAATATTGGCGTTTAGAGGAAGCGGATATTAAAGCGGAAGAGTCTCGCCGTATTAACTTCGATTAAATGGATGTTGCCACTGGCAGGGTTTTATTATGGATTTTAGAAACGTTATACGTAAAAACAATATCCGTACTCGGTTAGTTGTGTTGAGTTATATTGTGTTGATGCTAGTGATTGGTTTGTTGGCGGATACCGCAACCCATCCAGATGAGAGAATGGATTTTGCCTCGAACCTGATAGCATTTGCGACATTACAACAACTGCCTGTGGCAACTTTTATTATTCTAGGGCTGACATTTTTAGGTCTACTTTATATTCACTTCTTTGGGCATAAATTGATGCTTGCAGGAATGAATGCGAAAGAAATAACCCAAGAAGGGGCTTCAACCCCAGAAGAAAGACAGCTATTCAATATTCTAGAAGAGTTGAGTTTAAGCGCGACATTACGTTATGTGCCTCGCCTGTATATTTTGGATACTGACGAACCCAATGCATTTGCGGCTGGCTGGAATTCTCGTAATGCTTTAGTCGGCGTCACGCGCGGTTTATTACAAACGCTAAATCGCCAAGAAGTTCAAGCGGTAATGGCTCATGAAGTAGGGCATATTATCCACGGTGATTCTAAATTAACGCTGTATGTGGGTATTTTGGCAAATGTTATTTTGACGGTAACGAACGTTTTTGCTCAAGTGTTTATTCGTTCAGCAGGGCGCAGCCGCAATAATTCAGCGAATAAAGCACAAACCATTTTATTATTGATGAATATCGTGTTGCCAATCATTACCAAAGTACTCTATTTTTATTTATCGCGTACCCGTGAATATATGGCGGATGCGGCTGCGGTGGATTTAACCTCCGATAACCAAGCTATGATCAGCGCCTTGAAGAAAATTTCAGGTAATCATCAGCAGCATGATTATGATGATGAAAGCACTGGACAAGCATACAGACAGGCGGCATATATTTTTAATAAGGGGGATTCTGTGTTTTCAACGCATCCTTCTATAGAGAACCGAATTGCAGCTTTAGAGGGGCGTAAACAGTTTTAGGTTTAGCGCTAAGCTTGCGCTTTGAAGAATAAAAAATTGGGTGCGTTTTTTTATTAGTCTTTGACGAGATAGACTGGTACAGCGCACCATTACACCCTATAATTCCCGCCAACCATAACACTATGATGTTATGCACTTCATTTCTAAAATTTTTAACCAGGTTACCATTTTATGACTGACACATCGCATCACTGTACCATTGTAGGTATATCGGGCGCTTCTGCATCTGGCAAAAGCCTAATTGCAAGCACTTTATATCGGGAGTTAAGAGAAAAGGTTGGTGACCATAATATCGGTGTTATTCCAGAAGATTGTTACTATAAAGATCAAACAGATATTCCAATGGAAGAACGACTTAAAGTGAATTACGACCATCCAAATTCAATGGACCACAGTTTGCTTTATGAACATCTCAAAGCACTGAAAAGTGGTCAAACCGTCGAAATTCCTCAGTATGACTATGTCGCTCATACTCGCAAACAGCAAACCGTCAGTTTTAAACCAAAAAAGGTCATTATTATTGAAGGTATCCTATTATTAACAGACAAGCGTTTACGTGAAGAGATGGATTTCTCTATTTTTGTGGATACACCACTGGATATCTGCTTAATGCGCCGTATTAAACGCGATGTTAATGAAAGAGGAAGAACATTAGACTCCGTGATTGAACAGTACAATAAAACGGTTCGCCCAATGTTCTTACAATTTATTGAACCATCAAAACAATATGCCGATATTATCGTACCTCGTGGCGGTAAAAACCGTGTGGCGATTGATATTTTGAAAGCGAAAATTGGTGAGTTCTGTCAGGATTGATAGTGTCAAATATCACCAGCGATAAGCTGCCATGAATATATAAATAATGAAGGGGGAAAGTGATCATGCGTCTTTGTGACCGCGATATAATTCAGTGGATGGATGAAGGTCGACTTGTTATTAGCCCGCGTCCACCGATTGAACGGATCAACGGAGCGACCGCGGATGTTCGTCTTGGGAACCAATTTCGTGTTTTTCGTGGACATACTGCGGCATTTATTGATCTCAGTGGACCAAAAGATGAAGTCAATGCGGCATTAGACCGTGTGATGAGCGATGAAATTGTTCTTAAAGATGACGAGCCTTTCTTCCTTCACCCTGGTGAATTGGCTCTGGCGGTTACACTAGAATCTGTCACGCTACCCGATAATTTAGTCGGTTGGTTAGATGGGCGTTCTTCACTAGCGAGACTTGGACTAATGGTTCACGTCACAGCCCACCGGATTGATCCAGGCTGGCGTGGTCAAATTGTGTTAGAGTTTTATAACTCAGGTAAGTTACCTTTAGCATTACGTCCGGGCATGGTGATTGGTGCACTGAGCTTTGAACCGCTATCAGGCAGTGCAGACAGACCTTATAACAGCCGACAAGATGCAAAATATAAAAACCAACAAGGTGCTGTTGGTAGCCGTATTAGCCAAGACTAATACAGCAAGATAGCGAACGGCCTCTTCTATGGAGTTTGAAGAGGTCTGCAATCGCTAGCGTCAGGGGATGACAGGCGAAAGGTGTGACAAATAAAGTAAAAGAGAGGGATGCATGAAACGGTTTTTAACGACGCTGATTATTTTACTTGTGGTGGTAGTAGCGGGGCTAACAGCTTTAGTGATGTTAGTGAACCCGAATGATTTTAGAGGCTACCTCGTTCAACAAGTTGAGAAAAAAAGTGGTTACCAACTTGATTTCAAAGGTGATATGCGTTGGCATGTATGGCCAACACTGAGCATCATTACTGGCCCTGTCTCAGTCACTGCACCTAACGCCAGCCAGCCTGTTTTAAGTGCTGAAAACATGCGCTTAGATGTGGATTTATGGCCGTTAATTTCCCATCGACTGTCTGTGGAACAAATTGTCATTGATGGGGCGGTAATTCGCAAAATACCTGAAAGTGAACCGATTACGACGGTTAACACCCCCGTTGCCCCTGGCGGCCAAGTACCTACTGACACCACAGATAAAAGCAAATGGTTACTCGATATCAGTAAAATTGATATCACGAACAGCTTGGTCATTTGGCAAACATCTAAAGACGAATACAATCTGCGCAATATTAATCTGTCACTGAAAAAAAGTGATGATAAACAAGTTGCGATGAAATTCAGTGGTAATTTAAATAAAAACCAACAAGAATTTAATTTTGATATTAAATCAGATATCGATTTATCTAAATTATCTCAACAGGTAAGTGGAAAAATTACGCAGTTTGATTATCAACTTAGTGGCGTTGATTTACCTGAAAATGGTATTAATGGAAAAATGACCTCAGATTTCCTGTATACAAAAGCCAACTCAGGAGCGGTTAGTCTTGATAATCTCGCCATTCAGGCAAATGATAGTCAATTAGCAGGGACAATCAGTACCAATTTAACCGATATTCCTGATGTGACGGTTAATTTATCCTCGCCTTCTTTGAATCTCGATACGTTAATTGGGCAAGCCCCCGCACCAGGCAAGTCAAATACAGTTAGTGCAGCCTCTGAAAATACGGCCAGTAATAATGAGCGTGTTGGAGTAAAACCGGTGATTTCTGGTTCCAACATTCAGAAGTATGATTTAACGGGATTGAAAGGGTTTACCGCTCAATTTAATGTCTCAATGGATACGCTGATTTATCGTGGCATGTCGATGACCGGGGTAAAAATTAAGGGCGATAATCAAACGCCACGTTTAACGATTTCTCAGTTAGAGGGAAATGCGTTCGATGGGCAATTCTCATTACCCGTGACCATTAACTATAGCGCTATCCCTGCACAGGTTTCGGCTAAACCTGTATTGACGAATATTAATCTTACCCCTGTATTGAAAGCGTTTAATATGCCGGAGAAATTGAGCGGAATTATTTCATTAAATGCCACACTATCGGGTATTGGCTACGATGATTATGCGGTTAAAAATCAGTGGCAAGGACCGGTTAATTTTGAATTACGCAGTGCTAAATTGGCGGATTTAAACATTCCACAATTGATCCAGCAATCAGTGTCCCGTTTCACGAATAAAATCAATATGCCAACAGATACCAACAGCTTCACTGAAGTGGATTTATTCACCGTGTCGGGATATCTCAATAAAGGCAATATGAGTATTTCCTCTCTTAAAGCAACGTCTTCACTGCTGAATATTACTGGGCAAGGGCGTGTAAATATTCCAAAAGAAACTATCGATGTGAATTTAAGCGTGAATATTTTAGGTGGCTGGGCAGGAGATTCTCGTTTAGTACAACAGCTGCGCAGTATGAATATTCCGCTGAGAATTTACGGCGGGTGGAATAATCTACAATACCAATTGGACGTAGAAAAATTATTGCGTAATGAATTGCGCACCCAGGCTAAAGAAGCTCTCGGTAATTTTTTGAAAAAAGAAGAAAATAAAGGGCTAAATGATTTATTGAATGCGCTTTAGTCATCATTAAAGAGCCGCCCATAGATAGTTATAAATATGTGGGCGGTCTTTTAATCACTAATGGCGATAATTAATAACCGCTATCTATTCTGTCTTGCAGTGCTTGGTTTTTTTCTGTCATTTTCTCAAGATTACCTTTCACACCATTCGGAGAGTTGGCCTCGTTAATCATCTGATTGATGTATCCGGCTCTTCCTTTAGCTTCAGCAATACTCGGCTTAATCGCATCAATTTTGTCATTCAGTTTATTAATTGAAGCTTGTTTAGATTTATTATGCTCGTAACCGGAAGTAGTTAACTTATCTTGATATTCATCGACCTTTTCTTGTAACTTGCAGAATTGAGAGTTTATGTTACGGAGTATTTTAGGTGAGTCCCAGCGAATATTATTCGACATAATAGCCTTAATACTGTCACGGATCTCTTTGATGCCTGTATTGATTTCTTTCTTTAGCCCAGTGATATCTTTCATATGAACGGTTTTTTGCTCCGTTGTGATGATTCTCACATGTTTAGCCTTTTTAGGTGAAGATGTATCACTGGTAGAGCTCGCCGTCTTCAAGATAGATTTAGGCATAGGGGTAGAATTATTATTGACGCTCTTAGTCGAACGTGAAAATTCAGTGGTTTTACCCTGCTGATCAGTCACACTCATACGGCGGATCTGAACTGATGGGGTATTATTAATTGTATTCATAGGTAGAGTCTCATTAAAGATTGATTATTAAACGATTTGAATTATTCAATACGCAAATAGTTATTTCTTTAAAAAAACGCTACTACTTTTTATTAATGGTTATATGGCTGTCATTCTCTCGACAAAAAAATACCGGCTCAATATTAAGATAAAAGCCGGTATTTAGACTGTCATTATAGAGATTTGTATTAATCGTGACTTATCTTACGTCACAAATAGCATAAATCCAGATTAGTCATCCACATAATCGTAGCCATCACCCGCAGGTGCTGGAGGTGTAATCAAGACTTTATTAACCCGATGGCTATTCACCTCAAGAGGTTGGAAAATGCAGCCATTGATTTCGACTTGCTCACCCACTTCAGGAACGCGTTGTAAATGTTCCATTAAAAGACCTGCAACAGTTTCATACTCGCGCTTATCGTCCAGCTCCATTGGAATATACATAATTAAATCTTCCAGTGGCATAAAACCATTGGCAATCCAGGTACCATCGTCCAATTTTTGAATGTCATGGCGGGAGTCATTTTCTTCATCGCCTACCGGTAAATTACCTGCGATAGTTTCCATCACGTCCGTTAATGTCACGATACCTTCGACTGAACCAAATTCGTCCACAACAAACGCAAAGTGAGTATGGGCTTTTCGAAACTGTTCTAACGCTTTTAACAGTGATAAACCTTCAGGGAAAATAAGCGGCTGAGTCACTAACGCACGCAAATTCAGCTGTTCACCACTAAGTTGCTGTTTGACTAAATCCAGAACATAAACCACACCAATCGGGTCATCGCTGATACTTTCATCAACAACAACAAAGCGTGAGTGTGGATTTTTTTCCATTAATTCAATCAGTTCTGCAGAAGATTTATTAATATCCAAATAATCCACATCATGGCGAGATGTCATAATACTCTCGACGTTACGCTGCGCCATGCCCAGCACGCGCGCAATCATTAAGCGCTCTTGTGGGTCAAATACAGATTGATTATCTGAGATTAAATCAGAGGTTCTTGCGTCTAATTCGCCACGTTCAGTTTTACCACTTAAAATACGTAAGACAGCTTCTGCAGTACGCTCACGCAGAGGACGGCTACCTTTTAAGAATTTACGACGGTTAAATTGTGCAAATTGGTTGAGTATCTCTATCATGATAGAGAAACCAATCGCCGCATACAGGTAACCTTTTGGAATGGCGTAACCAAAACCTTCAGCCACAAGGCTGAAACCAATCATCAGTAAGAAGCTTAAACACAAAATAACGATGGTTGGATGCGCATTAACGAAGCTGGTTAGCGGTTTACTCGCCCAGATCATTAATATCATGGCGATAGTCACCGCAGCAATCATGACTCCGATATGATCAACCATACCGACTGCAGTGATCACGGAGTCTAATGAGAATACCGCGTCCAATACAATAATTTGTGCGACAACTGCCCAGAAATTGGAGGTTTTACGTTGGTTGTTGGTATGCTCGTCCTTTCCTTCTAACCGCTCATTTAGCTCCATGGTGGCTTTAAACAAGAGGAATATCCCCCCGACAAGCATAATCAGGTCTCTGGCGCTAAATGGATGATCAAATAGAGTTAGGATAGGTTGGGTCAGCGTGATCAACCATGAAAGGCTGAACAACAGAATGATACGCATTACGAGGGCACAGGTTAACCCTGTGATACGAGCTCTATCACGCAGTTTAGCTGGGAGTTTATCGGCCAGAATGGCGATAAAAACGAGGTTATCAATACCAAGAACGATTTCAAGAACGATTAGGGTAGCTAAACCCGCCCAAATCGAAGGATCTGCGATCCATTCCATACAGTTTGTTTTACCTTCTGATATGACGGCTTATACCGACAGGTGAATAATGAGGTTTGTTGGCTTAAATATCAATAAAAATTCATTCAAGTCGTGTAATATTTGGCAAAAAATGATTCGATTGGTTTATCGATTGCATCAATAACTACCATGGAGCAGCATCCTGAGTTAACATGTGATCCCGTTAACAGAATGTCAGCACAATCGAGGCTGACTTGGTCCTAATCAGACAGGAGTTTTTCATGTCAAAGCAGCAGATTGGTGTTGTCGGAATGGCGGTCATGGGTCGCAACTTAGCCCTGAACATCGAAAGTCGCGGTTATTCAGTGTCTATTTTTAACCGTTCAAAAGATAAAACTGATGAAGTCATTGCCGAAAATCCAGGGAAAAAATTAGTTCCCAACTACACAATTGAAGAGTTTGTCGACTCTCTGGAAAAACCACGCCGCATCCTGTTGATGGTTAAAGCGGGTGAAGCAACGGACAAAACCATTGCTGCATTAACGCCACATTTAGACAAGGGCGACATTTTAATCGATGGTGGTAACACGCTGTACAAAGACACAATCCGTCGTAATCGCGAACTGTCAGAACAAGGATTCAACTTCATCGGTACCGGTGTTTCCGGTGGTGAAGAAGGTGCACTGAAAGGCCCTTCAATCATGCCTGGTGGACAAAAAGAAGCTTACGAATTAGTTGCTCCAATCTTAAAAGAGATTGCAGCAAAAGCGGAAGGCGAGCCGTGTGTGACTTACATTGGTCCAGACGGAGCTGGTCATTATGTGAAAATGGTTCACAACGGTATCGAATACGGTGACATGCAATTAATCGCTGAAGCTTACTCTTTATTAAAAGGCTCGCTGAACCTGAGCAATGAAGAGTTGGCAGAAACATTCTCTGAGTGGAACCAAGGCGAGCTGAGCAGCTACTTAATTGAAATCACAGCAGATATCTTCAAGAAAAAAGATGAAGAAGGTAAATATCTGGTTGATGTGATTTTAGATGAAGCGGCTAACAAAGGTACGGGTAAATGGACTAGCCAAAGCGCTTTAGATCTTGGCATCCCACTGACGTTGATCACTGAATCTGTCTTTGCGCGTTATATCTCTTTCCTGAAAGACCAACGTGTTGCCGCATCTAAAGTTTTAACCGGTCCAGTACTGAAAACCGTTGAAGGCGATAAAAAAGTCTTTATCGAAAAAGTACGTCGTGCACTTTACTTAGGTAAAATCGTTTCTTACGCTCAAGGCTTCCAGCAATTGAAAGCAGCGTCAGATGAGTACAACTGGGATCTGAACTACGGCGAAATCGCAAAAATCTTCCGTGCTGGCTGTATCATCCGTGCGCAGTTCCTGCAAAAAATCACTGATGCTTACAATGACAACGCGCAGATCGCAAACTTACTGTTAGCGCCTTACTTCAAGCAAATCGCAGATGAGTACCAACAAGCTCTGCGTGATGTTGTCTGCTACGGTGTGCAAAACGGTATCCCAACACCAACATTCTCAGCGGCTATCTCTTACTACGATAGCTACCGCTCAGCGGTATTGCCTGCAAACTTAATCCAAGCGCAGCGTGACTACTTTGGTGCTCATACTTATAAACGTACTGATAAAGAAGGCGTTTTCCACACTGAGTGGATGGAATAAGGATAAACCGCTAGGTTATCTTCCATCAATGTTAAAAGGTGCTCAATTGAGCACCTTTTTTATTTCTAACCATTCATAATCACCAAACTTATTATCTACAGGATTCTGCGATTTGGGGAACCAATAAATATCCGAGGGTAATGTCACGGAGTACAAAAATTTATCGCTTCAATGAGACGAATAGCGCACCTAGGGAAAAGGTGGGTAATTTAAATCATCACAGATTTGATCCGGTATGGAAAAAGGAATGAATATTATTATTTTGATAATTTAGGCGCCACTCAATTAATTCGATATACCATTTATCGGGTCGATAATCCGCGTGCCGTGAACCGTTTGTTGAACGAACGGTTATTACCAAGTATCGATAAGATTCGATATCTATACAGAAATTCTGATACTATCGATAGCCATTTTCAAAATCGTTATCGATAACTCACCTGCTTAGAATCGGTTATATGCATAAATTTCTCGCTTTACTATTACTTTTAGTCCTATTAGGTCCTCTTGGGATAGATCTGTATTTACCCACTATTCCGGCTATCGCTAAAGATTTAGGGAGTAGCGAATCCATAATCCAATCGACCATCGGATTATTTATTTTAGTCTTAGGGATTGGACAGCTCATTTCGGGACCATTAGTTGATAGATTTGGTCGTAAGCCTATCGCTATCATTGGGTTAGCTATTTATTTGGCAGGCTCAATTGTGGCCGCATTCTCAACGACGGCTGGGTTATTTATTGCTTCCCGATTGTTGCAAGGGGTGGCTGTGTGCTGCACCTCTGTGGTGGCATTTAGCTGTGTCCGTGACCGTATGAATGGCACTGAAGCTGCGCGAGCATTTGGATTTTTAAACGGAACACTCAATATTGTGCCTGCTTTGGCCCCCTTATTAGGGGGATTACTGGCGCAAGCATGGGGCTGGCGAGCGCCATTTTGGTTCTTAGCGGTTTACGCTGTGGCAATTTTCTTGTTGATTCTATTTTTCCTACCAGAAACACGCCCAGCCAGTTTACAGCAGGTTAAAAAGCTTCAATTTAAGAGCTATTTTCGAATTTTAACTAGCGAGCATTTTTTGATTTTCGCGTTAGTCAATGCTGGCGCAATGGGCATGGCACTGACATATGTCTCTCTAGCTCCTAGCGTATTAATGGGGGATGCTAAGTTATCGCCTCTCGCATTTTCCATTGTCTTTGGTATCAATGGTTTCTGGATCATGCTGGCGAGTTATATCGCGAATTACTGCATTCGAAAAATGGGGCGCCCAGCGTGTTTATCAATCGGTAGCGTCATGATGGCACTCGGTTGTATCGGCTTATTGTTCGGTTTGATGGCGCTTTCACCTGAAATGCAAACTCATTGGTTAGTGTATATGCTGCCAGTAGCCTGTGCCTGTACTGGGCTTGCTTTTATGATGGGCACGGCGACAAGTTATGCATTAGAGCCATTTGGCAATGAAGCTGGGGCGGCATCAGCTCTCGTGGGGTTTGTACAAATGGCAGGTGGCGCAGTATTAGGGTTATGTGCAATTGCGTTACCGATAGCACCGAAATTGTCCCTTGCGCTAGTGATGCTAGCGGGATGTATTTTCGGATTAGTTGCAAGAAAAACCAGTATTAAACGTGCTGCTGTTATCGAAAAAGTCGTGTAAAAATAGTATTGCATTTTCAATTAAAAAGGCTATCCGGTGATAGCCTTTTTACTCACTGATTTTGTCTCATCAACACGTCGACTAGGCATTTAAGCGTCTTCTGTACGAATAAATTCCACCAGTGTAGGGGCAGCAATACGTTGGTAATCTTTGGCGTTGAGGATGATCGACCTTTCAAGGCTACCTGCATTGAAGGCCAGTTCTTCAAATCGATCAAATAAATAAGGGTCGGCGATAAGCTTCAGTAATGGATGAAAGCTAAATGGCGGGATGGCACCGAAAACACAGTGGGTGAGTTCATCGACTTCCTTCGGGCTAGCTAATGAGGCTCGAGTACCGCCAATGGCTTTGGCAATTTTACCTAAATCTGCTTGTTGATCAGCAGGTAAGATGGCCAAAACATGTTGGCGAATACCATTTCCTTTCACATGACAGACTAACCCTTTGGCGCCTTGACCTAGCTGCGTGCCACGGATTTTTGCCACTTCTTCAGATTTTCCCGCAGTCGGGTGCTCCATCACGCGATATTTTGCATTTTGGCTATTCAGTAATTGGGTTAATTGTGTAAAAACGCCATTGTCAGACACAATGAGCTCCTTCTAAAGTCCACATCAAATGAGGGGAATGATAGCAAGTTCAGAGAGAGAAACAATGACGAGAGAAGAAAGTAAGGGCAGCTACCATAAAGTAGTTACCCTTAAGTAAGTTACTGATGACGTTCTTTCAAACGCTTGATAATGGCGGTTAAATCAAGGTTTTGATCTTGCAGTAAAACCATTAAGTGATACATCAAATCAGCGGCTTCGTTAGTTAGCTCTTCACGGTCATTTACCGTGGCAGCGAGTGCGGTTTCAACGCCTTCTTCACCGACTTTCTGTGCAATACGCTTGGTGCCGCTAGCATACAGGCGGGCAGTATATGAACTTTCTGGTGAGGCACTTTTGCGCTCTTTCAGTAAGGTTTCTAATTCATATAAAAAGCCCCATTCGCTTTGAGCTGGCGCAAAGCAGCTGGTGGTGCCGTTATGGCAGGTTGGACCATCAGGCAGCGCCATGGCAAGCAGCGTATCGTTATCGCAATCAGCAACAATATCCACCAAATTCAGAAAATTGTTGGAGGTTTCCCCCTTGGTCCACAAACGTTGTTTGGTGCGAGAGAAAAAGGTGACTTTACGACATTCTAAGGTGACTTTCAGCGCTTCTTGGTTCATATAGCCCAACATCAGAACATCACCAGAAATAGCGTGCTGAACGATGACGGGCATCAGGTTATCGACTTTTTGCCATGCAAGCTGATTACATTGTTCTGTGGTTAACATACTCTAATTTGAACTCCATTTTCTGCTAAATACTGCTTTAAGTCACCGATGTTAATAATCTGCTTGTGGAACACCGAAGCGGCTAAAGCGCCATCGACGCCAGCGTTAATAAAGGCGTCTAGGAAGTGGATTTTTTCCCCTGCGCCGCCAGAGGCGATCAGTGGAACTTGGCACACTTCACGAACTTTATTCAGTTGTACCAGATCGTAACCTTGACGTACACCGTCTTGGTTCATCATATTGAGAACAATTTCTCCGGCGCCACGTTGTTGAACTTCTTTCACCCAATCAAGGGTTTTCCAACGGGTTTGGGTTGTGCGTTTTTCATCGCCAGTGAATTGATAAACTAAATATTCATTGGTCTGTGCATCAAACCATGTGTCGATACCGACGACAATACACTGAACGCCAAAGCGATCAGCCAGACGGCTAATCAGTGTAGGGTCGGACAGTGCAGGGGAGTTGATAGAAATTTTATCTGCACCAAAAGAGAGGATTTGCACAGCGTCTTCTACACTTTTGATCCCACCTGCTACACAAAAAGGAATGTCAATCACTTCAGCCACTTTGGCGACCCAGCTTTTATCGACAACACGACCGTCAGACGAGGCGGTAATATCATAGAAAACTAACTCATCAGCACCTTCTTGAGCATAGCGTTGAGCCAGTAGGACGATATCACCGATAATTTCATGGTTGCGAAATTGCACCCCTTTAACCACTTGCCCGTCACGGACATCCAAACAAGGAATTATGCGTTTTGCCAGCATTGGATTGCCTCCGCTACGGTAAATTTGCCTTCTAATAATGCACGACCCACAATCACCCCAGTTGCGCCAGAGGCTGGCAGTGCGGCGATATCATTTAAATTACCAATTCCCCCTGAGGCTTGCACCTCGATGTCAGGGAATTTTTGGCTGATCTCGCGGTATAAATCCACATTGGAACCCGCCAGCGTGCCATCTTTGGAAATATCAGTGCACAGCACATGTTTTAAGCCATAAGGGCGATACATTTCAATCGCTTGCTCAAGGGATAAGTTTGAGTTTTCTTGCCAACCACTAATGGCAATTTCTTTGATGCCTTGAGCATTAATGCGGACATCCAGCGCTAGCACGATGGCTTCGCCACCATAACGTTGGAACCATGTTTTGACTAACTCTGGTTGAGTCACAGCCGTCGAGCCAATCACCACGCGAGTCGCACCCGCATCTAACAGTGCTTTGACATCTTCTTCTGTACGGATTCCGCCCCCAACTTGCACGGGTACAGTAACGCCTGCCAACAGTTTTTTCAGCAGAGGGATTTGGCGTTTTTGTGGATCTTTAGCCCCGGTTAAATCCACTAAGTGCAGCAGTTTTGCGCCTTGCTTTTCATAATCTTGTAAGCGAGGAAGTGGGTCTGTGCCATAGTCCGTTTGTTTGGCGTAATCTCCTTGATGTAAACGCACCACGGTGCCATCAATTAAATCTAAAGCAGGAATAATCATGGTTTTTACATCTCCAAGAAGTTTTGGATCAAGCGAGCACCCGCAGCACCCGAACGCTCTGGGTGGAACTGCACGCCATAAAAATTATCTTTATTCACGGCACTACTAAACAGGTTGCCATATTGTGTTTGCGCGATGGTGTTGGCGGAAATAGGCATTGAATAGCTGTGTACGAAATAAAAATAGGCATTATCGCTAATCCCCTTAAATAGAGGATTGCCTGCGAGTGCTTTCACTTGATTCCAGCCACTGTGAGGGACAGGTAAGCCGTTTGCATCCATTTTGCGTACGGGGCTGTCGATTAATCCTAACAGTGGAATTTCTGTTTGACCTTCTTCACTGATACTGCCGAGTAATTGCATTCCCAAGCAGATACCTAAAACAGGTTGAGTTAGTGCTTTAATTAAAGGAATGAGTTCACGATCCGCCAGTTTTTCCATAGCGGCGCTGGCAGTGCCAACACCCGGTAGAAAGACTTTGTCGGCTTGTAAGATGGTGTTGGTGTCGCGGCTCACTGTTGGCTCATAACCTAGGCGTTTAACGGCATAGGCGACGGAGGCTAAGTTTGCGCAGCCAGTATCGAGGATCACTACCTTCATTACAGAACTCCTTTCGAACTTGGCAAGGTATCCCCTTCAACGCGAATAGCTTGGCGTAAGGTACGACCAAAGACTTTAAACAGGCTTTCCGCTTTGTGGTGATCGTTTTTCCCTTTCGTTTTCAGATGTAGCGTGCAGCCCATGGCATAGGATAACGAGCTGAAAAAGTGCTCGATCATCTCAGTACTTAGGTCACCTACGCGCTGATATTTAAACTCTGCTTTATATTCAAGGTGTGGACGACCGGAAATATCCAATGCACAGCGAGCTTGGCATTCATCCATCGGTAATACGAAACCGAAACGTGCAATGCCGCGTTTGTCACCGAGTGCGACGCGTAGTGCTTCGCCTAATGCCAAACCAGTATCTTCGACGGTGTGGTGATCGTCAATGAACAGGTCGCCATTAACTTCAATGCGTAAGCGGAAGCCGCCGTGAGTGGCGATTTGATCTAGCATGTGGTCAAAGAAGCCAACGCCAGTGTTGATTTTGCTACCGCCTTCTTGGTCAAGCCACACTTCCACTTGGATGTTGGTCTCTTTGGTCACGCGTTCGACTAAGGCGTAGCGGTTACGTTTAGTGAGTTGGTTGGTGATGGTATTCCAATCCAGCGCTTTGGCACTGTAACGTAGCCCTTTAATCCCCATATTTTGGGCGAGCTGAATATCTGTCTCACGGTCGCCGATGACATAACTGTTTTCGATATCGAGAACACCGTCGTTGAGGTAGCTTTCCACAAGCTTAGTTTTTGGCTTGCGACAATCGCAATTGTCTGCGGGCATATGTGGGCAAATCAGTACATCGTCAAAGCGGATACCTTGAGATTCAAACACCTGCATCATTAAATTGTGTGGTGGCTCGAAATCTTCCATTGGGAAGCTCTTGGTGCCTAACCCATCTTGGTTGGTTATCATCACTAAGCGATAATTGGCTTTTTGCAGAGCTAATAGGCTTGGAATGACATCATTTTCAAAGGCGAGCTTACTGAGGCTATCCACTTGAAAATCTGTCGGTGGTTCGGTAATTAATGTTCCATCACGGTCGATAAAAAGAATTTTCTGGCTCATGACTATTTCCTAATTAGCAAAGTGCTTTAATCGCTTCAATAACACGGACGTTTTCAATTTCGGTACCAATGGTGATACGTAGGCAGTTGACCAGCCCCGGTTGCTTACTTTGGTCACGTAGAATAATGCCTTGATCCCACAGAGCTTTAAACACTTTAGCGCCATCAGTAAAACGTACCAAAATATAGTTGGTTTCACTTGGGTAGACGGTTTCAACAATAGAAAATTCACATAATGCTTCTGAAAGGGCAATACGGTTTTCGCGGATTTCCTCGACACGTTTTTTCATTGTTGCAATACCATCAGCATTTAATGCTTGCTCGGCTATCAATGCCACAGGGGTTGATAGCGGGTAAGGCGCGATGACTTTCAGTAATACTTCAATCACTTCAGGGGATGCCAAGGTAAATCCACAGCGTAAGCCCGCCAGTGCAAAAGCTTTTGATAAGGTTCTTAAAATTACTAAGTTAGGGTATTTGGCAAGCCAGCTAGTGACGCTGAATTCAGGGCAAAATTCAATATAAGCTTCATCGACTACCACCAATGCACGGTCAGCTGCCATTTCTAAGACTTCTAACAACGCTTGGTTATCGATGATGTTGCCTGTTGGGTTATTTGGGCTACAGATGTAAATCAGTTTGGTATTAGACAGATTTTCACGGATAGCCGCGACATTCAGTGACCAATCTGGCAACGATAGAATTTTTTTCTGTTCAACACCAAAGGTTTCCGCGCTGACGCTGTACATACCATAGGTTGGCGGGCAAAACATCACCGCATCTTTACCCGGTTCGCAAAATGCACGGATCAATAATTCGATAGATTCATCAGCGCCGCGGCACACTAATACTTGCTCAGGAGATAACCCAGCATAGGCCGCATAATTGTTAATTACGCCAGCAGGTTGCGCCTCTGGGTAGCGGTTTAGATTGCGCTCAATAAATTGGTAATCCGGCGCCGTTGGGTATTCATTGGCGTTGAGCCATACATCCCCATTTCCCCCAAGACGACGAGCGGACATATAGGGGGTCATCACTTTTACATTTTCACGTGCGAGGCTGGCTGCGTTAAACGTCTGGCTCATGGTTCACTCCTGATTTTGTTTTTTTAGTTCGGTGACTCGTAAGGTAACGGCGTTTTTGTGAGCAGTCAGCTGCTCCGCTTGTGCCAAAGTTTCTATGGTGTTGGCTAATCCTAGGAGTCCTTGAGCTGACAGTTTTTGTACTGTCATTCGCTTCATAAAATCGGCTAAGCCAAGGCTTGAGTAGGTTGACGTGTAACCATAAGTTGGTAATACGTGGTTGGTACCGGAAGCGTAATCCCCTGCGGATTCCGGCGACCAATCTCCCACAAAAACCGATCCTGCACTGGTGATAGACTCGACTAAATCATCCGCATTGCGAGTTTGCAAAATCAAGTGTTCAGGTCCGTAACGGTTACTGATTTCAACACATTGGTTGATAGAGTCTGCGATGATTACACGACTTGCGTTGAGAGCTTCGCGCGCAATAGATGCGCGAGATAATACTGCAAGTTGCTTTTCGGTCTCTTCAATAACGCGCTGGGCAAAATCCGCGTCGTCGGTGAGTAAAATGACCTGAGAATCCGGTCCGTGTTCTGCTTGGGAGAGCAAATCCGATGCCGTAAATGCAGGGTTGGCTTGGCTATCTGCAATCACTAATACTTCGGATGGTCCTGCTGGCATATCAATGGCTGCGCCTTGGTAGCTTTGGCTAACTTGGCGTTTGGCTTCCGTGACATAGGCATTGCCCGGTCCAAAAATTTTATCAACGCTCGGAATGCTTTGGGTACCAAATGCCATCGCAGCAATGGCTTGGGCGCCACCGACTTGGAAAATGTCAGTAATACCGCACAGTTTAGCTGCATATAAAATTTCGTCTGCAATCGGGGGCGGCGAGCAGAGAATAATGTTGCGGCATCCGGCAATATTTGCAGGCGTTCCCAGCATCATGACAGTAGAGAGCAACGGTGCGGAGCCACCCGGAATATACAGCCCGACAGAATCAATCGGGCGAGTCACTTGTTGGCACACCACACCTGCTTGAGTTTCAACGGTGATCGGTGCAGGTTTTTGGGCTTCATGGAAGCGGCGAATATTGCCAATCGCCGTATTCATTGCCGTTTTAATGTCATCGCCAAGGCGAGCTTGGGCTTCATCAACGGCTTCTTGTGAAACACGAACAGAGGTAATGTCTGTTTTATCAAAACGTTGGCTCAGGGCGATGAGGGCAGCGTCTCCCTCTGTACGCACTTGGTCAATAATTTGACTGACTGCCGCGCTAATGTTGCCGGAGGCGGCAATAGCAGGGCGCATCAGTAAAGCTTCTTGCTGCTCTTCACGGCAGTCTGACCAGCGAATTGGTTGATTGAATCCCAGTTCCATGGCGAATTACTCCATCATTTTTTCAATTGGTAAAACAAGAATTGAACTTGCACCCAAGGATTTCAGCTTTTCCATGGTTTCCCAAAATAGGGTTTCTGAGCTGACCATGTGCATTGCAACACGGCTTTTGTCCCCTGCTAATGGCAAAATAGTTGGACGTTCGGCTCCCGGAAGCAGTGCGATGATCTCTTCGAGTTTTTCACCCGGAGCATGCAACATAATGTATTTTGATTCGCGCGCTTGGATAACCCCTTGAATACGCGTCATCATGCGGTCAATTAACTGTTGCTTATCGGTTGACATCTCACCGTCACGCTGGATTAAGCACGCTTTTGAGCGGTAGATGACTTCCACTTCTTTTAAGCCGTTTGCTTCAAGAGTAGCGCCTGTAGAAACGAGGTCACAAATGGCGTCAGCTAAGCCAGCGCGTGGCGCGACTTCTACTGAACCGTTCAGTAAGCAAGATTTAAATGTCACGCCTTTTTCATCAAAATAGCGTTTCAGTAGGTACGGGTAAGAAGTGGCGACACGGGAACCATTTAAACATTCTGCGCCCGTATAGTTGAAGTCTAATGGCGCAGCTAAAGAGAGGCGGCAACCACCAAAATCAAGACGACGTAATGTTGTAAATTGTGGGTTTTCACCGCGAGCTTGGCGGCTTAATACTTCTTCTTCCAGTACGTTTTCGCCAATAATACCGAGGTCAACAACACCATCCATTACTAGCCCCGGGATATCGTCATCACGTACACGAAGTAAATCAATAGGCATATTTTCTGCATAAGCAATCAGTCGTTGCTGTTGTAAATTGATTTTAATGCCGCAGCGAGCAAGTAGCTCTCTTGACTCTTCGCTTAGACGTCCTGATTTCTGTATTGCGATACGTAAACGTGATTTGTCCAACATAATTTTACTCCACATCCCAAAAATATCTTTTTGATTAATAATAAAAAAACCCTCGGAAGATTATCTTCCGAGGGTTTTCTCAATTCGCATTTCTGCCACCGGAAGAGTCGTTGATCGTCTTCCAGCACACATCGCCCGAAAGACTAATCAGGATGATGGTGATGATGATGGTTGCGTGAAATACGAGTCATAATAGCTTCCGTTTAGTTATTTGGATAATTGCTTAAACATTCAATACTAATCAAGCTATCCGATTTCATACTATGAATGCAACTCTTTTTTTCAAAATAACTCATAATAATTAGTTCCCGGTTTTTTATAGTGATTAATCCCTTGGAAAATAGCTTCGGAAGTTGAATGATTTTCAGCTAATCTATGAGGCAATGATGCAATCACTTTCTCAGTATGCGGGATAGCAATATGAAAAAAATCGCCATTATTGGTTTAGGTTGGTTAGGTGCTCCTTTGGCAAATTGCTTGATGGCGCATGGCATGGATGTTGCGGGAACAAAAACAAGTTTGGACGGTGTTGAAGCGGCTAAACGAGTTGGTATTGACTGTTATCAATTGAAATTGACGCCAGAATTACAATGCGATACCGATGATTTGAGTGAATTAATGGGGGGCGTGGATGTGATGGTAATTTTATTACCACCATCGAAAGTCAGTCTTTCTGAGTATGTAGTCGCTATTGAGCAGTTAGTTGATAGCGCAATTAGTTATAAAATTCCTCGTGTTATTTTTACATCATCGACTTCTGTCTATGGTGATGTGGATGGCGTTATTGATGAAGATGCACTATTACTTGGGGAAACAGCCTCGGCAAAAGCATTAATTGCGGTTGAACAATGGCTTCATGACTTACCCAATATTCGGGTGGACGTGCTGCGATTAGCGGGACTGGTGGGGGAAAAGCGCCATGCAGGGCGGTTCTTAGCAGGGAAACAGCAAGTCAAAGGGGCTAATCAGCCAGTTAATATGGTGCATCAAGATGATGTGATCGCCGCAATTTTGTTGTTGATCCAACAATCCAATGGTGGGCATACCTATAATTTATGTGCACCTGAGCACCCGACGCGTCGGCAGTTTTATACCCAATCTGCAACGACTTTAGGCTTAACTCCCCCTGAATTTGCGGTTGAAGAGAATGACGCGGTAGGAAAAACAATCGATGGAAATCGAATTTGCCAAGAGCTAGGTTATGAATACGAATTTACCCATCCATTGCGTATGCCGATGAGTTGAGGTGAAACAGTGGCGCCAAATTCGGCGCCACTAGAAGATTTATTTGATAGGTAACATGACGATTTCTTGGAACGCAGGGCGTTTGGTCAGTGCTTGATACCAGTGCTCTAAATGAGGAAATTCAGGGCGTTCGGTCACAATTTCATGCCATGGGTAGAACAGTGGCGCAATGGCGATATCCGCAATACCAAATTTATCTCCGCTAAAATAGGCTTGAGTCGCTAGGGCATCATCCGCAATTTTCAGCAGTTTTTCGATATTTTGATAAATGACTTTGGCTTGAGCCGGGTCTCTATCCGCCTCAGGAACGCGAACGATTTTGTTCATCATCTGCTTGATATGGTCAAATAAATTAGCACTGCTCCAATCCATCCATTTATCGGCAGCGGCTTTTTCTTGAAGATCAGTCGCTAACAATAGGTGAGAATGATCATACTTTTCCGTAAGGTAACGTAAAATCGCATTGGATTCCCACAGGGTAAAGCTTTCATCCTGTAAAGTTGGAATTGTGCTGTTTGGATTCATTTTCTTATATTCGGGTGTATCAATACCACCGAATGGGCCACCAACATCTTTTTGATTATAAGGAATATTCAGCTCTTTCAAGCACCACAGTACTTTTTTGACGTTTGAAGAGTTAGTACGTCCCCAGACAGTTAACATTGGAATCTCCCATGACTATGTTTTAACGTAAAGACGGTATTTTTGACCTAAATAAGATAGATGAAATTAATGAATTGAGAAACTTTATTATTTATTAATTGCGGGTGGTCATCATTACTTATTTTGTTTAGGGTATGGGGGTATTTTAATAAGCGTAATATTTTGCAGTATCTCGATGAATTTGACTGCATTTTTGGTTTCTAGTGAATATTTTATTAAAATGGTTTGATTGTGATGAACGCTTTAAATGGTAATAGCAATACTAATAGTAAAGGAGTAACCAATGAATAAAACAACATTGTCCTCAGCAATTCGAGGAACAGGTATCGGGTTCAGTCTATTCGTTGTGATGGGCACAAGTAGTTATGCGGCTCAGACACCAGTTGCTCCACAAGTTGACGCAAAAGCGTTTGTATTAATGGATTATAACAGCGGTAAAATTTTGGCTTCGGGTAACCCCGATGAACGTTTGGATCCTGCAAGCCTAACCAAGATTATGACCAGTTATGTGGTCGGGCAAGCGGTTAAAGCGGGAAAAATTACGCCGCAAGATATGGTGACAGTGAGTGAAGCTGCATGGGCGACAGGAAACCCAATTTTAAAAGGTTCCTCCTTGATGTTCTTGAAACCGAAAGACCGCGTTTCGGTGTTGGATTTAAATAAAGGTGTGGTGATTCAATCTGGGAATGACGCCAGTATTGCCTTGGCTGAACACGTTGCAGGAAGCCAAGAATCTTTTGTTGATTTGATGAATGGCTATGTTCAGAAGATTGGCTTGACTAATACTCACTTTAAAACTGTACACGGCCTCGATTCTGAGGGGCAGTACAGCACTGCCCGTGATATGGCGGTGTTAGCACAAGCGCTTATCCGTGATGTGCCTGATGAATATGTATTGCATAAAGAGAAAGAGTTTACGTTCAATAATATCCGTCAACCTAACCGTAATCGTTTATTGTGGAGCCAAAACCTTCAAGTGGATGGTGTAAAAACGGGGCACACCAGTGGGGCTGGTCATAACCTAGTCGCATCAGCAACCGATGGACCTATGCGTTTGATTTCCGTCGTTTTGGGAGCGCCGAGTGACCGCGTTCGTTTTTCTGAAAGTGAAAAATTACTCACTTGGGGCTTCCGTTTCTTCGAAACAGTGACACCGATTAAAGGGGATGCAGTTTTACAGAAACAACGTGTGTGGTTTGGTGACATTTCAGAAGTGCCTTTAGGCGTGGAAAAAGATGTGGCAGTCACTATTCCAAAAGGTCAGTTACAGAATCTGAAAGTGGATATTAAATTGGATAACGACACCCTTGAAGCACCTTTAGCATTGAACCAAAAGGTGGGTACGATTAACTTTATTCTTAATGGTGAGGTGATTGAGCAGCACCCACTGGTTGCCAAACAAGCTGTAGAGGAAGCTGGGTTTGTAGGGCGTATTTGGGATTACATAATGAAAACCATAACTGGCTGGTGGAATGCCATTTTTGGATGATTAAAACTTAATTATAAAATTAATATATGGAGGCCTCTTTATGAGGTCTCTTTTTTTTGCCATTAATAACATTAAATAAACTTCAATTGAAATATTTTCAATTCAATTTAATAATCATTTTAATTGTTTGAGAGCTAACTATTTTATTGTTATTTAAATATCAATAATTGAAATTGTCTCATGCAGTTTCATAATGTATTTGTTAATTTAATTAATTGAATTGGAGAATTATCAATGGGCATTTCCATGGACGAAAGAATGCAACAATTATCTCTGCAAAAAAATACCCAAGGAATTGGGGAAAACAGTGTTAATGGTGGGCGTGCAAATAACCGTGGTGAAAATAGTGGCGTGATGAAGTCTGGCGATGCGACGGATTCTGGCAAAGGTGGCGGCTCTGTAACTGGTGGTAATACGTTAAACCTGCATACCAATAATCATATTATGAATGGCGGTGCTGCGCGTAACGATGGCGATAATAATGGTGAAATTGAAGGGGGGCATAGCACCAACTTGGGTTTAAATAATAATGAGCTCAATGGTGGTTCCGCGACGAATGAATTGGGTTCAGTGAACCATAAAAATTCCTTTATTAAAGGGGGTAAC
This sequence comes from Providencia alcalifaciens, assembly GCF_020271745.1. Lineage (NCBI taxonomy): Bacteria > Pseudomonadati > Pseudomonadota > Gammaproteobacteria > Enterobacterales > Morganellaceae > Providencia > Providencia alcalifaciens. Next base: position 2,754,741 of record NZ_CP084296.1, read on the forward strand.
GCAGTTCGTGAATTACAAAGTGGTATTGAAAAATATCAAGGAATGCAAAAACAATTGATGGAGGCAAATAAGGAGATTATTCGCAAAAATAATGAATTATTAAAGTTACAAAAGGAAATTGAATCTCAAAAAATAGAATTACAAAAACAGCAGCAAGTTTTAGCGGAACAAGCACTTGAATCTAAAGATGCTCAAGAAAAACTGCATGAAGCTCAACAACGTCTTGTACAGAATGAAAAAGAAAAACAGTCATTAAACGATGAGCTGGTGAAGGCGAAAGGGGATGTGAGCCAACTTCGCTCCGATATGAAAGCTCAACGCGGTGAAATAGACAAACTCAAAGCTCAGGTTGATGCTGGCAAGCAAGAAGTCCAAGAGCTGGAAGTTAAATTAGAGCAGACGAGCGGCGATAAAGAAAAGCTCGAAGAGCGCTTAAAAATCCAGCAAGATCGTAATAAAAAACAAGAGGTAAAAATTACTGAAATTCAATGCAAGATTGATGGCAAGCAAAAAGAAATTACCGCTTTGAATGACAAGCTTGCAGATGAAGGAAAAAATCAAGCGGGTTTAAATGCAAAAATTCAGCGTTTAGAAAATGATATCGACAACTTAAAGGGCATTTTAAATAAGAAAGTTGAAAAAGAGTCTAAGTGCAGCACTAAAGTCTCTCAACTGCAAGATAAAATTGACGTTTTAGAAATGGAGAAAAAAGAGCTAGGTTCTCTTTTACAGAGCGAGCTTGAGTCTTATACCAAGCTGGCTGAAGAATATCGTCTCTATCAGCTGTCTGTTAAAACCGACATGGCAACATTTAAACAGCTGAAACCGATGCTCACGAAAATAGGCGATTTAGCTAATCAAGGGGAAGAGATTTTAAAAGACCCATCTAAAGCGTCTAAAGTGACATTTGAAGCAACCGTAAGCTCAAGTAAAACCGAACGCTCAGTAGGAAGTACATTAGGCGGTTCTGCACAAAATTTAGGGACTAATTTAGGTACAATTAATGGTGGAAATAGTACGAGTAGCACTCATATCAATGGCGTGGCTGTTGACGGCAGTGCAGCTGAAATTGCTGTAGATAAACTAATTGAAAAGATGAGTAGTTTGGTGGAGACCACCGAAGCCGTTATTAAAGATACGGGAGAGTCAGTAAAAGGGGGGGCTGGAACGGCAGGTGTGTTTGTTCTAACCCAGACGGCTCAACACTTTAACAGCATTGGTTTCTAAGATTTTGTATTGATTGATTCTTTATTTTTTGAGCATAATAAAAGGCCAGCGTAATAAGCTGGCCTTTCTTGATAATACTCACCAACGTTGCAATATAAGCAATAAATTATTCGCAATGACCTAATTTAATTGCCAATCCACCTTGGGAGGTTTCACGATATTTTGCGTTGATATCTTTACCTGTTTCGTACATGGTTTCGATAACTTTATCCAGGCATACACTTGGCGCACTCACGCGGCGCAATGCCATACGAGCGGCGTTTACTGCCTTAACAGACGCAATTGCGTTACGTTCGATACAAGGTACTTGGACTTGTCCTCCAACAGGGTCACAGGTTAAGCCTAAGTTATGCTCCATGGCGATTTCCGCCGCAACGCACACTTGCTCTGGGCTACCGCCCATTAATTCTGCCAAACCAGCAGCAGCCATTGAACAGGCTACACCGACTTCACCTTGGCAACCGACTTCTGCGCCTGAGATAGACGCATTCATTTTGTACAGTGTACCAACCACGCCTGAGACTAAGAAATAGCGGGTATAAGAGTTTTCGTTGACTGGGCGAATAAACTTATCGTAGTAAGCCAATACCGCAGGAATAATTCCACAAGCACCGTTAGTTGGTGCCGTGACAACTCGACCCCCAGCGGCGTTCTCTTCATTAACGGCAAGGGCGTACATGTTGATCCAGTCAATCACTGCCATTGGGTCAATATTGTTATTGTCAGAAGTGACTAATTGGCGACGTAGTGCCGCTGCACGGCGAGGAACACGCAGTGGACCTGGTAATAAACCTTCGGTGCTCACACCACGTTCAATACCCGCTTTCATGACATCCCACACGGCAGCAAGGTATTCAGAAATTTCTTCTTTGCTGTGCAGAGCTAATTCGTTTTGCATCACTAATGCAGATAAAGATAATCCCGTTTCTTTACAGTGTTTTTGTAAATCAGCCGCATATTTGTAGGGATAAGGGACTTGAACCGCATTTTCAGTTTCTTGACCGAAATGTTCTTCATCGACGATAAAGCCACCGCCAATGGAGTAATAATTCTTGGTATACAGAATGTTATCGCCACCAAATGCAGTGATAGTCATTCCATTTTCGTGTAATGGTAGGTTGGTTGAATGGAAATTCATCCCCCCTTCAGTTGGGAAATCGACTTCATGTTGACCATTTGCCAGTAACAGTTTGCCAGTTTGCTCAACATTGCGCATAAATGCTGGGATAGCATCAATATCAATTGAATCAGGCAGATTCCCCGCCAAACCCATAATAATCGCCATATCTGTGGCGTGTCCTTTACCCGTTAGGGATAAAGAACCATAAACATCGACGGAAATACGAGTGGTTTTAGTGAGAAGATTTTGCTGGATGAGGTCATCGACAAACTGCTTACCGGCTTTCATTGGGCCGACAGTGTGTGAGCTGGATGGTCCGATACCGATTTTAAAAATGTCGAATACGCTAATCATATTCTGTCTTCCTATATTGAAGGATCCCCATCAAACTGCCAATTACAGGGTATTTGTTGTCAGTAAGATGATTATAGAACATCCCTCAATTAACCAGATTGATATAGGTTAATTGAGGGCTTAGATTTACTTAATTATTTGCTAATTTTTTTAATTAGAAGAATAACTTGTAAGTTGCAGCGGAGATAGCGACCAGACCCATGATGACGACGAAGATATTGCTGAGTTTACCGGAGTATTTACGCATCGCAGGAACTTTGCTGATTGCATACATTGGCATTAAGAACAGCAGAATTGCGATAACTGGGCCACCCAGGCTTTCAATGATATCCAGTACACCAGGGTTCAATGTTGCGACAATCCAAGTCGTCACTAACATGAACAGTGCAGTACCACGATTTAATTTTTTGATATCAACCGTTTTACCTTTTGCACGATATGCACGTTCAACTAAACCATTGAAACCTTCACGAGCACCTAAGTAGTGACCTAAGAATGATTTGATGATAGCGATAAAGGCGATGATAGCAGCAGCATACTTGATGAATGGCTGATCAAAGTAACCAGAAAGGTAGTCCAGGATACTGATATTTTGCGCTTTAGCAGCAGCAAGGTCTGCTGAAGACAGTGTGAATACACAGCTGATGACGAAGAACATTACAGTCAGAACCATCAGGATGTGTGCAGAAGCGAGAATGCGTGAGCATTTTTTCTCAGCAGCTTCATCATATTCTTCACGTTTTGCAACAGAGAATGCAGAGATGATTGGTGAGTGGTTAAAGGCGAAAACCATGACTGGGATTGTTAACCAGATAGTGACCCAAATGCTTTGTCCACCCGATGCTTTAGCTGCTTCAGTTACGCTGTCTAAAGATAATGTGCTCAGAACATCGGTACTCCAATGTGGAACCATGTACAGAGAGAAAGCGACCAGTACGGCGATGAATGGGAACACCAGCATACTCATGACTTTAACAATGTATTTTTCACCGAATGCAACGATAGCCATAACTCCACCGACTAAAATCAGTGCCAGTAACCAACGAGGTGGTGCACCAACGCCTAATAGTTCAGTCAGGAATTTGTTGACGTTGTTAGTAATAGAAACGCCATAAACTAATAGAATAGGATAAATTGCGAAGAAATAGAGCAGAGTGATCCAGTTACCTGCTGTACGACCAAAGTGTTCTTCTACAACTTCAGTGATATCGCCATCTTTCTTTGAACCTGAAAGGACAAAGCGAGTTAAACCACGGTGAGCGAAGAAGGTCATTGGGAACGCGAGAACTAACATTAATAATACTGGTAAAAGCCCACTCATACCTGCATTGATAGGTAAGAATAAAACACCAGCGCCGATGGCAGTACCATAAAGACCGAGCATCCATACGGTATCTGTTTTACGCCAAGCGGTAGCATTCCCTGTTTGCGAGGCTGTTTTGTTGATGGAACCAACTTTTGTTGTATCCATAATAGTCTCCAAAAATAAAAGTCAAAAATAGAAATTGGGGGACGATTTACTCGTCTAAACGTTTTAGTGCCTATTTAACTAGGCTCTTAATCTTTTTGTACGATTAATCGATCGCTTACTAAATAGTCATTCAATAAAAAATCGGTTAATACACTGTCTAGCCATTAATAATGGTTTTGTTCGTAACAATCTGATTGGAAATAAAACTAAGATGAATATGAAATTCATTTTCAATCAGTTTTGCAATTTTATCAGTAGTTTTTAAAAGTGGATTTTGAGTGTGTGAATCTACATTTTAGCAGAACAAAATGCCGTGATCATTATCTCAAAAGAGAAATATCTCCCGTGTTTACCTGCTTGTAGTAAACTTTATAAAATTGTTAATAAAATTTGGCTTAATTCTGGTTCTTATAGGTTTTCGACAATATTCATAAAATGATTATTCGACAAATTTATTAATATAAAAATACAAAATATTAAAACTGTTATCATGTTAATAAAAAATTTAACGTCAATCGCATGATCAATGACGTGAAAATCCAGATGGAAAAATCACTTTTTTATTTTGAAAAAACAATCCTAAACCTATCATTAACATATTGATCTGTTGGGTGTTTTTATCTTTACATTAATTGATTAATACCGTGATTAATTTTTTTGGTTAATTAATGTTCTTGAGGAATATGTTAATTGTTTTAGGAGATTTAAGATTAAAAATAGAATACTTATTTTTCATCGAAAAAAATAATAAGAAATCATTACAAAATATTTGTTAATTGATTGTTTTGATATTTATTTGATAAATTCAAATAAAGTTATTATCACTAAAAATAAATGAAAACAAACTTTGATTTAGCTCAATATTTCATGATGGGAAAAATGAAGGGGAAAGTACTGACACGAATAATAGGTCAGTACTTTAAATCACCAATTAAGGTTGCATCCATCCTTTACGAATGAGCGAACCAAATACAAGGTGGTAAAGATGGGTGATTGGCTGCTGAATAATGCTGCCGCCCATTGCCCAAATAAGCTGAGATAAACCGCAAGAAATAGCACCTAAGATAAATGCACCGACCATGTCTAATGGCCAGTGAACACCAAGATAAATACGAGACCATGCAATAACGATGGCAGGAACCATAAAGACGAAGCCAACCCATGTTCTTAGCCAGAATAAGAAAGCAAAAACAAAGGTGAAGACAATAGTTCCATGGTTACTCGGGAAAGATGGTGTTGCGTCGTGATCTAAGAAATTAGAGCCAATTTCCATCACAAAAGGGCGTTCATGTGGCGCAAAATAACCAATCAACCAAGAAATCATTAAGCCAATGACAATGGCGTAAGCTGTTTTACAGGCAAAGGCACGTTGGCGAGCCATATTTGACTGTGCACCCCAAAACCAACATGCAACAGTGAATAGAGGGAAAATAAGGATCAAACGTTTAGCGATCACTGTAGCTAATGCAATCGTACCACTTGCGGACTCAGGCGTAGCGTTGATCAGATTAAAAAGATCCAGATTTAGTTGTTCCAGCACGATCAGAGTACCTCGGACATTAGTTCTCAAGAAGACAGGACATAGCAATGGAAGGGGTGAATCAAGACACGCTCTAGACCTTGCTACTCAAGCTGACAAATTTACTTTTTGTAAAACATTAACTCAATCAATATTTGCTCAATAAAAGTGATTTATCAGGGTAATGCAAAAGTTCCAGGCATAAAAAACCCGATAGCATGAAAGAATCAAATGGCTATCGGGCTCCTCAATATGGGGACATCAAAGAAAAGCAGTGGCACTAATTCAGACTACAGCAAAGGAGGAAAGTTCTCTCGGTGATCAGAAAAAGTGCAATTTTTGATGAAAATATTTTTGCATAGCACAAAAAGAAAAAATAAAGCCCCAAATGAGAGGTTCATCTGGGGCCTTATAAAAGAAAATGTCTTGTAATGTATATTATTTATACAGGTTCAGATTTTCTTTAGCGTATGCTTCAAAATCCGTGCAACCACCGATATGTTTTTCATCAATAAAGATTTGAGGAACGGTTTCGACAGTTTTACCAACGGTTTTGGATAAGTCTTCTTTAGAGATACCTTCCGCTTGGATATCAACATAGCGATAATCGAAGTCGTCACGTTCATTCTTCAGTTTTTCTGCAAGTTCTTTAGCACGAACACAGTATGGGCAACCAGGGCGACCAAAAATAACAGTGTACATAATATCTCCTTAAATTTAGAACTCAGATTCTAATGACTATTCAGATACGAAATAATAATGCTCAATACTATGCCAACATCAGCTTCTAAAGAAAAGTTGAATTTTCCTTTCATAGCTATAGGCAGTATATATAATTTGCTAATAGTGGTGACGATACCGTCAGTGTAAGGCAATAAAACGAAGGAAAACATCATGGAACAACAGCAAAAAACCACAAAAGAGACTAAAGGGACGATGCGCTCATTAGCGGATATGCCAAAACCAGTTCTTTTTCTTGAGGGTATCGGAATATTATTATTAATTACCGTATTACTTGCCACTAATGACTATATTACTCTGCCGGAATGGTTAGCTAGCTCTAGCGCGATTGTTTCTATGGTGCTAGTCGGGATGGGGTGCTTAATTCCAGCAATGATAAATATTATCTGGCGAGCAGTGCATGGTCTTACGTTTTTGGGAATTGACAATAAATCGGGTGGCGCGAGTCGTGAACGCCGTAACCAGCCAAAAGAGATGACGCGAGATGATGATAAACCAGACGAAAAGTAGAGCAGGGCATGGTTTTACTGGTGTTTAGACTAGCTATGTGTGAAAATTATCCGCTTTCTATTTGTTAGAATGAATGATTTGTTAGTATGAGTGCTTGGTTAGCATGAATATAGTTATTTTTGGTATATCGCTATTTTGAGTTGAAGAAGGTTATTGATCATGGATTCTATTTGTTACCCAGATATCTCACAACTGCGTGAGTGGCTCGACCAACTCAAAACATCTTATTTCGAGTGTGATTCTTGTGCTGCTTTGCATCTCCCTCATATGCAAAATATTGATGGGATCTTTGATGCTAAATTAGACATTATTAATAATGTGTTAGTACTCTCCGCATTGGCAGAGCTTAAACCTACCGCGATTATTACGTTGGTGGCAAATATTAGCCAAATTAACGCCAGCTCATTAACGGCAAAAGTTTTTCTCGAAATTAATAATGAAAATCTACCTAAATTGGTGGTTAGCCAATCATTTTCGTTAGAAGCTGGGATTACCTATCGCCAATTTAGCCATTTCTTACAGCAAGCCGAAGAGCAAATTTCCGGTATTGTGTTTGAAATTTTCAGTAATAATCTGTTGTATGCTAACCAAGATGAGTATGAAGAGTTAGCGTCGGATGATAATGATGACGACACTGAATCCGGTCTTGATGATAAACCTTCTGTGATTATTCACTAAATACCTTATGCATTGTGAAAAATATTTGTCAGGAGAATGCCGCTCCTGTCAGTGGCTAGAATTATCGCCAGAACAGCAAATTTCCCGTAAACAAGATAATCTGCAATCTTTATTGCCTTCTTTGGCGTCATCTTTATTTTTCACACCAGTGACGGGGCCATTTGAAGGATTTCGCAATAAAGCCAAAATGGTTATCAGTGGTAGCGTTGAAAAACCGATTTTGGGTATTGTTAACCGTGATGGTGATGCTGTCAGTTTAACGGGGTGCCCGTTATATCCCACTGAATTTTTGCCAATCTTCGCGCAGCTTATTCCTTTTATCGCAAGAGCTGGGTTAACCCCATATAATATTGAACGCAAGCGCGGTGAGCTAAAATATATTTTGCTGACTCAAAGCTGGCATACCAAACAATTTATGTTGCGCTTTGTCTTGCGCTCCGATAAAAAAATCGCGCAATTACAGAAAGCATTACCTTGGTTACAAGAAAAATTGCCGCAATTAGCCGTGATCACCGCTAATATTCAACCCGTACATATGGCCATTTTAGAAGGTGCACAGGAAATTATGTTCACTGAGCAACATGTGCTGCGGGATGAATTTAACCAAGTTCCTCTGTTTATTCGCCCGCAAAGTTTTTTCCAAACTAACCCTATCGTGGCATCTCAGTTATATCAAACTGCTCGAGAGTGGGTGAAAGAATTGAATATTACTAGTTTATGGGATCTGTTTTGTGGTGTGGGTGGCTTTGGTTTGCATTGCGCGGATAAAACGACCAAGCTAACGGGGATTGAAATTAGTGCGCCAGCTATTGAATGTGCGCGTCAGTCTGCCCAAGAGCTGGGTTTGCAGCACGTTGAATTCCAAGCATTAGATTCTACAAATTTTGCAACCAGCCGCCAAGATATTCCCGATTTAGTGCTAGTGAATCCACCTCGCCGCGGTATCGGTAAGAATTTATGCAATTATTTATCTGATATGCATCCTGAGTATATCCTTTATTCTAGCTGCAATGCCCAAACGATGGCGCAAGACTTTGAATTATTATCAGGATACGAAGTTTGCAAAGTTCAACTATTTGATATGTTTCCACATACAGCACACTATGAAGTGTTGAGCTTATTGAAGCGAAAATAGTGGCTAAAATAGATAGGTTTATGCCTATCTATTTTAATGTCCCATTTTAAAAGATAAGGCTCAGACGAAAAGTTAATTTCGATTATAAATATTTCCATATTCATTGATAGAGAAACTACCTGTTTCGTTCTTTATTAATGGAAGCTTTTCAGTAATGGTTAAAATCATTTTTTTAACGTCAACCTCATTTGAGTCGAGATTCCATTTTTTTAGCCCCTTATAAACGGTGGCTTTGGTTATATGACTCATTGAGTCATAGCTTTTCAGTTTTATTTTGAAATTACCGGGTAATGCTATATTTACTTTATCTTTTATAAGTGCATTTTTTATATTCGTTTGAAGCTCTTCATCAGAAAATTCAGGTAAGCTAAGTTTGTTTTGACTATTGGCTCTCTTATCAATCATGCGGACATTAAGTAGTACATGGCCAGCATAAGAGCGTTCAGTTTGACCATTGGTATTAAATTCATCAAATATTTGGGATAACTGGCTGAAAAAACTGTAATTATCTTCATCAAATAGAATGCCATTGTTTGGATCAAAAAATGTGTATATCACGTTTTTATCACGAATTTTGGCCGAAATAGCCATGCAGTGGTCGATTGTTTCTACAAGACCATAATAATAACCTTTACTTTTTATTGATTCATCGATATCCATTTCTATATCAGCTAGGGTTTTTAACTCACCATAATGATTAGTATTTTGTCTATTTTCCAGTGATTGTGTATTATCGTTGATTAATCCTGTACGAATTCGTCTATCAACAGAAATGAGATTGATTTTATCTACCTCAAATTTTAAAAAAGCAGTCAAAATTAAACGTGCGTCATTCGTTGTTAACGGTATTTTATGGGATAATTTTTCTCTTATTATCTCTATTTCTTTTTGGGATAAATGCAAACAACTGGAATTGTTTTTATCCAGTATTTTTTCTATAAAAAAAGCTAAGTGTGTAGGGAAGTCATAGTTAATGAGGAATGTATAAGGCATATTTAATCTTTCATTAATTTCACCTGATTTTAGTAGCTTATTTAAATATCTAACATTATCTTCCAGCGAGTAAATATCTCTAACAGAGAAATTGTTAATATCCAGTGAGAGTTTATTTAATTCAAGAGAATTTATGTAGTCTACTTGTTCATTGATAGCTTGATAAATTAAAGTGCTAAACTCTGCCATTTTAAATTTTTTAGTGGAATTTAAAATATATTTATCCAGCGTGTCTTGAGGATACTCCTGATTCGATATGATATTAAATGCGTCACTGAGTTTTTTGATATATTGGGGGCCAAGATTATGGTTTTCATAAATCATAAAATGATTGGAAAGACCAGAGCAAATGCCGGCTTGAATTGGGCTAATATTTGATACTTTGACAAGTTTATTCTCAAATAGGCCGGGGATATTAGTTGCTATATAATCAATAATCGGTGCTTGCTGAAAAGGAATGGAGAATTTAACTTGTGTAATCATATAGATAACCTTATTTAATCAGTATTGTTTTGCAGTGATTCATGCTACCAATACAAAAAGGCTCTATCTTTCAAAAATCAATATATACAGAAATAATTGGCTATGTATATTTTACATATAAAGAAAGCTTGGCGTTGAACCAAGCTTTTTTATGTGTAAAAGCAATGAGCTTATGGCAAAAATGCTAAGCTAAATTTAGCTACGATGTTCAAATGCCAGTGCTTTACGCTCAATCAGACGCATAATTAACGTCAGAATAGCATTTACCACAAGATAGATAATACCTGCCGCGACAAACGCCATGACATCCCATGTCTGTCCAAATACTTGGCTACTGTAGCCCATAATATCCAGCATCGTAATGGTACTGGCGAGAGAGGTACTTTTGAAAATCAGCACCACTTCGTTGGAATAGGATGAAAGTGAACGTTTAAACGCATAAGGGAGAATAATTCGCATGGTTTGCAGCTTATTCATACCCAACGCCTGGCAAGATTGCCACTGACCCGACGGAATGGCTTTTACCGCGCCATGGAATAATAACGTGGAATATGCTGCACTGTTTAATGCCAATGCTACCATCGCACAAATCCATGGAGTCGAAATAAATTCCCACAGCATTGGGTAATCTTGAAGTGACTTAAATTGGCTAGGGCCATTATAAATCAAGAAAAATTGCACCAATAACGGCGTACCCGTGAATAGGGTGATATACACCTTAACGACTTGTGAAACGACGGGGGTTTTGAGGGATAAGATCAGCGTAAATAAGATGGATAAGATAAAAGCCACCAATAATGCACTGAAGGTCAGTGACAAGCTGGTCGGTAATCCCGGTAATATTTGCAGAATTAAATCGATCATTTCGCGTCACTCCGTTCAAAACGAGTGGTGCGCAGTTCAATACGTTTTAGCACCAATTGGCTTAATAGGGTGATAGCGAGGTAAATCAGTCCCACAATAGCGTACCAAGTAAATGGTTCATGGGTACGGTTCACAATGGTTTTGGTCTGTAGCATTAAGTCATTGACGCTAATTAAGGACACTAACGCGGTATCTTTGAGTAACACTAACCACTGGTTACCTAAGCCTGGCAGGGCATGGCGCCACATTTGCGGCATGATATAGCGAAAGAAAATGGTACGTTTGCTTAATCCAAGCGCCAATCCCGCTTCCCATTGACCATAAGGCACGGCTTTCAATGCACCACGCAAGGTCTGTGAGGCGTAAGAAGCATATAACAGCGCAAGCGCAATCACACCACAGAAGAATGGCGTGTAGTCAAATTCGCCGCTGTCAGCAAAGAAAATACTCGGGTCAATTTGGAATGTGCCTTGCCAGAAACCTAAGTTAATGGCGATACCATCCCCTAACAGGTTAATGAGCTGGAGCGTTCCAAAATAGACAAACAGCACCACCAATAGTTCAGGTAAACCGCGGATCAGCGTGACCCAGCAGGTACCTAAAAAGGCGAGAGGTTTGAACCGAACAGATTCCCATGCGGTAAATAACATCGCGAGAACCAATCCAAGGACTAGCGCTAAAACGGCAAGGCCGACGGTAATACCGGCGGCACTTGCTAAAAAGAATAAATCATTCATTAATTATATCGACTACTGTTGAAACCATTTTTTATGGATAGCATCGTAGGTGCCATCGGCTTTAACTTCAGATAAGGCTTTGTTCATTTTATCCAGCAACTCTTTGTTGCCTTTACGAACAGCGATACCTAAACCAATTCCAAAGTATTGTGGGTCGGTCACTTTGTCGCCTACAGCAGCTAAGTTTTCATTACCTTTTGCTTTTAGCCACTCATCAGCAACTGCAGTGTCACCGAAGACCGCATTAATACGACCATTTTGCAGATCCAAAATTGCAGATTGGTAGTTATCATAAGGGACAACAGTCATATCTTTATGTTGTTCCAGGATGTATTTCTGGTGTGTAGTACCGTTTTGTACTCCGATTTTTTTACCTTTTAACTGGTCAACGGCAGTAATCTTATCTTTTACTGCAATAAACTCAGCGGAGTTAGGATAATAAGTTTCGGTGAAATCTACTTGTTGTTGACGCTCAGGGGTAATATCAATACCCGCCATTAACGCTTCAAAGCGACGGAATTTCAGGCTTGGGATTAAGCTATCAAAAGATTGGTGTGTGAATGTGCAGGTTGCATTCATTTTTTCACACATTGCATTTGCCAGATCCACGTCAAAACCTACGATTTGGTTGTTTTTATCAAACATTTCAAACGGGGCGTAAGTTGCTTCAGTTGCAAAACGGATTGTCTCTTTTTCAGCCGCCGCCGCAGATAGGGTTACAGCGCCTAATAATGTAGCTAATAATAATTTTTTCATTGCTTAATCCTATATCTATTAGTGGGACAGAATCTATTAATGGGATAGATAATTTGCAAATGCTTCGGTTTGAGGTGCAGCGAAGTGGCTAGCATCTCCTTGCTCTACAATATGACCGTTTTCCATATAGACCACACGGCTTGCGGTTTTACGAGCAATTTCAACTTCATGGGTCACGATAACTTGGGTGATCCCTGTTGCTGAAAGTTCACGAATAATGTCCACCACTTGTGCTGTAATTTCAGGGTCAAGTGCGGCTGTTGGTTCATCAAATAACAGAACTTGAGGTTCCATCATCAAGGCGCGAGCAATTGCGACACGTTGTTGCTGTCCACCGGATAAATGCAGGGGATAACGCTCAGCAAACTGAGATAAACGTAAGCGCTCTAACAGCTTAGCGGCTTTTTCTTGAGCTTGCTGTTTGGATAGCTTCAAAACGCGACATGGCGCTTCAATCAGGTTATCCATCACACTTAAGTGAGGCCAAAGATTATATTGTTGGAAAACCATGCCTACGTTTTGGCGCAGATCGCGAATGGCTTTTGCATCTGGTGCTTTAGCAAAATCAAAAGTATGGTTGGCAACATTGAGTTGACCTGAACGTGGCATTTCTAGCAGGTTCAGTACACGCAGTAAGGAGCTTTTACCTGCGCCGCTTGGCCCGAGTAATACCATGGTTTCACCAGCAGAGCACTCTAAGTTGATATCAAAGAGTGCTTGATGGTTACCGTAGAAACAGTTTATGTTTTTTAATTGAATGCTCATGCTTACCAATAATATCTAAATTAACTACCCGCGATATTAATCCTGTAAGCATATTTATGCAATGTTTTCTGCATAAAAATTTGGCTTTTTACGCTAAATTTATTCTGGTTTATTGGAGCTATCCTCCGCTATCGGCGCAGCTACAAGCTTTTTGTCCCGTTGAATAGCCAATTCACTAATACGCTTAGCCATGCCTTTAAAAATAAACAGATGCGCTGGCATCATTGCAAACCAATAGAGTAATCCGCTGAAACCAGCAGGGTGCCACCATGCACGAACATCAATTGAGCGTAGATTTCCACTATCATGAATGGTGAAAGTTAATCGGCCTAAACCTGGCGCTTTCATGCCAAAAAGCAAGCTAAGTTGCTTATTTGGCTCCATATTAATGACTCGCCAACCATCAACTTCATCACCAACCTGTAAGGTGTCACGATCCGGTCTGCCATATTTGACTTTATTCAACATCATATCGTCCATAATGGCGCGTGTTTTCCAAAGGATATTGGCGTAAAAATAACCTTCTTTTCCACCGATTTGCTGTACGGTATGCCAGAGCGATTCCGTGGATGCGGTGGTGCTAAAGGTAAAACCTGCTTGTTTAGGGTAGTAGCCGTAACCCGGTCGCCAGCGTTTTCTTACCTCAGGATCGTAACCCCAATCAGAGTTATCAATGGCACTGGCTTCTTCCGCTAATGTGGTTCTGACTGCATCATCAAATGAAATCAGTGTTTGCGGGATAAGCTCACGAATGAGTTTATCGTCCGCAGGTAGATCGTGTTGTAAGCCTTGGATCAACTCTTTGGCAATAGTGGGCGGCACCGAGGTTATTAAACTAATAAAGTGCACGGAGATCATGCTGATAGGGATCGGAATTGGAATTAACACGCGGCGCTTTCCAGAGACTTTAATAAAGCGCTTGAAGAGCTCTTGGTAGCTTATATATTCAGGGCCACCTGCATCTAATTCTCGACTTTCCGTAACAGGAAGTTGGGCTAATTGCGTGAGGTAATACAGGATATTTTCAAGGGCAATCGGGGATGATTTTGAGCGTACCCAACGAGGCGGTGTCAAAATGGCGAGGTTATACACCATATCACGCATAATTTCGAAGGCCGCAGAGCCTGAACCAACGATAATGGATGCCCGGATTTCAGTAACCGGAATACCACTTTCGCGTAGAATTTCCCCTGTTAAGCGTCTGGCAATTAAATGCGGAGAATAAGTATGCCCATGTTGCAGTGCGCTGAGGTAAATTACCTGCTTGACATTGGAGCCTTGCAGCGCATTTTGTACATTGCGTGCCGCTTCACGTTCACGTTCAATAAGATTGGCTTGATCCGCCATGCTATGAACGAGAAAGTAAACAATATCCACCTCGTCCATAATATTTTTCAAGGTCTCAGGCTGGTGTAAATCCACATAGATACAGCGAGTATCCGACCAACCTTGGGATAGCATCCAGTCTACACGTCGGGCGGCAGCAGTGACTTTATGACCTTCTTCTAATAACTTAGGAATTAAATTTTGCCCAATATAGCCACTGGCGCCTAGCACTAAAACTCGTTGTTTACCCGTCATGTTAATTTCCTGTGATGCTTAAATTAACGGCTATTGTGACTGAAATTCTACTTATGTAAAGAAGGCCATAAGAATTGGCGTAATGAGACTTAAAACGAAGCCGTGAACGATAGCGGCGGGAACAATCGATACACCACCACTGCGCTGCAATACAGGTAAAGTAAAGTCCATAGACGTAGAGCCACAAATTCCCAATGCAGTAGAACGATAGCGATTAATAATTAACGGGATCAACATGATAGCGGTTAATTCGCGCAATAGGTCATTAAAAAATGCGGCGCTGCCCATTACGGGGCCATAGGCATCGGTAATTAAGATACCGGTAAGTGAATACCAACCAAATCCAGAGGCGATAGCTAACCCCATCTTGATAGGAAGCCCAAGGAAAAAGGCCGCTGCTGCACCACCAATAAGGGCGCTAACCCCCATAACTAAGGCAATAGTCGTTCCTCGGCGGTTAATTAAAATCTGTCGAATATGCATTCCACTATTACGCAGTTGCACTCCAACTAGTAACAACAGCAACATTAGCGCTACTTGGCTGCCTTTATCCGCATAATGTAAGAATTTAAACCCGGTTAATCCGACCAAAAAGCCAAGGAGTAAAACACCACACAGTTGTAAGGACTCAAATACCATTTTGATACGAGAAGGGGGTTTTTCTTGCTTGTGCTGTGGGACTTTCCATGGATCGAGTTTATCCAGAAGAATTAAAGAAAGCGCATTGAAACCAAAAATGCACGCAAAGAAGGTCAGGGCATAAATTAAGATGGATACTAAATGTGCGCTGAGGTTTTCAAGCAAAGCAAGGGTAATACCCATTAAAAATAAAATGACGTACACCATCGAATTTAAAGACTGATGAACTCGATGAAGAACATTTTTATTTTTTATAGGTATCAAGTAACCAAGAAACAGAGGTAGAAGAATAATCAGCAAGCCAGAATACATGTTAGTGCCCTTTTATTTCATTTTGTTTTACTTCATTAACTACACTAATTTATGCCAATATAAACAACAAATTATATTTAAACTTTCATGAATATTGCTATCGAAACATGAATAAATTTAGCCTGTGATGCTAAATATCACGTAGGTGATAAATATTTTTCAATGGCTGATTAACTAAAAATAGGAGAAAAATGCTGGAAAATAAAGCATAAACATCCTATATCACCAATTAAATAAGCTCAATACAGGAACATGTATCGTAACGTGTTTTTTTTGTACTATGTTGACTCGTATAGCAATTAATCGGCTTAATGAGTAAGCTTTTATTTGCGATAGTTCAGGTTATTTCACGGATCCTTGAGTGGTCAAGATGTTACAATTAAACTCAGTTTTCGATAGCAAGGAGAGAGATATGTATCTGGAACGTGTGGAAATATACGGGTTTAGAGGGATCAACCGACTTTCTTTAGAACTCAATAATAATACCGTTCTCATCGGAGAAAACTCATGGGGTAAATCAAGTTTACTCGATGCCTTAGATATTTTGCTCTCTCCTGAACATCGCGAATACCAATTCACTGCTAATGATTTTCACCATCCTACCGGGGATGATGAAACGCGTTTTCGTACTTTGCAGATTGTCTTAAAGTTCTGCGAGAGTCGTCCTGGTCGTCATCAATCTTATCGTTTCCAGAATCTTGCTTCTGTTTGGATCGATAATGGGGATGATCTAAAACATATTCTATTCCGAGTAAGTGCGGAGCTAAAAGACGATAACAGCGTTGCGGTAGATAAATGCTTCTTAAATTCTGGGGGAAATAAATTATCCCTAGATAATGTCGGTAAGTATATTAAAGAGATTATCCGTTTATATCCCGTGATCCGCTTACGAGATGCGCGTTTTTTGAGTAGAATTAATTCCGAAACGATTGTCAGTGGAAGCAACCATTTCCGTGAAAACTTTAATCATCAGATTAAAGAATTGACGATGGCACTGGTAAATAATCCTGAACGCTTAAGTGATAATGATCTTGAAGATGGGGTGGATGCGATGCAGCAATTGCTGAGCCACTATTTTTCAGGGAAAAGCGGTCATATGGTGAGAACGGATAATTCAATGATCAGCATAGAGCCTCGTAAGCGAGGTTGGCAGGCGTTGGATAATATTAACCGATTCATTGCGAAACCGAATCAACGTAATATTCGCCTAATTATCCTAGGGATGTTTTCGTCATTACTACAATCTAAAGGGAATATTGAGCTGGATAAACATGCTCGCCCAATTATTATTGTGGAAGACCCAGAAACACGGTTACATCCTATTATGTTGTCTATTGCGTGGGGGCTGTTTAGTTTGTTCTCCTTGCAGCGGATCACCACAACTAATTCTGGCGATTTACTTTCCCAAGCGCCAATTGACAGCTTATGCCGCCTCGTTCGCGATACGAATAAAGTGTCTGCATATCGTTTAAATCCACAGGATTTAAGTGCCGAAGAGTTACGTAAAATCTCTTTCCATATTCGTTTTAATCGACCTTCCGCATTATTTGCTCGTTGTTGGTTACTGGTTGAAGGTGAAACGGAAATTTGGCTAATGAGTGAATTTGCGAGGCAGTGTAATTATTTCTTCGAAACAGAAGGAATTAAAGTGATTGCCTTTGCACAAAGTGGCTTAAAACCGTTATTAAAATTTGCCAATAAAATGGGTATTGAATGGCATGTATTAACCGATGGGGATGAAGCAGGGCGAAAATATGCTGCAACGGCGACGCATTACGCCAACAAAATTAATTCAGCAGATAGAGACCGGTTAACGATGTTACCTGCACCGGATATGGAACATTTTCTGTATCGCGAAGGGTTTCAAGGTTTGTACCATGAAATTGCAGAAATTCCTGAAAATGCCCGAGTATCAACTCGCCGTGTGATTTTAAAAGCAATTGCACGGACGTCAAAGCCAGACTTAGCACTGGCGACAGTAAATCGTGCCGCTGAATTAGGCCCTGAAGCAGTACCATTGGCCCTGAGAAATATGTTCTCAAGAGTTGCATGGTTGGCGCGTGGTAAGGCGTATTAATATAAATTGCAGTTAATCTTAAATCTGTTTAGTGAAGAGTGATAATTATTCAGCTATCTTATTTTTAAGAGCGGGGCCCCCTCAGATTAGAAATAGGAGCAGGTTTAATGAAGGCAGCATCAAGAAAAAAATGGATTTATGGCATATTTGTCCTACTCGCAGCACTGGTAAGCGCATGGTTTTTTCTTGGTAACCAGCAGCCAGAGAGCTACCAAACTGTTGATGTGACTCGTGGTGACCTCGATAAGCGGGTTATGGCGACGGGTAAGTTAGACGCTGTTCGTAAAGTGGATGTGGGGGCGCAGGTTAGTGGTCAACTGCAAACACTGTATGTCAAAGAAGGTGATACCGTTAAAAAAGGCGATCTACTCGCTGTTATTGATCCGCAAAAAGCGCAAAACGAAGTCACTGAATCTCAAGAAACTATCCATGAGTTAGAATCCAATTTGGCATTGGCTCAGGCTGAATTAAAGCTTGCGCAAGTGACTTATCAGCGTCATTTAAGCCTATCAAAAGTACAAGCGGTGGCTCAGCAAGAGCTAGATAAAGCCAGAACCGATGTGGAAGTAAATAAAGCGAAAGTGGCTACGTATCAGTCGCAGATTAAACGTAATCGCGCCTCTTTAGATACCGCGAAAACTAATCTGAAATACACCCAAATTACTGCGCCAATGGATGGTATTGTTACGTTTATCAAAACATTACAAGGGCAAACAGTGATTGCCGCCCAAGAGGCGCCAACGATTTTGACGTTAGCTGATTTGGATACGATGTTGGTCAAAGCTGAAGTTTCCGAAGCAGATGTTATCTACCTTGAACCAGGGCAAAGTGCGTCTTTTACAGTATTAGGCGCTCCGGATAAAAAATTCGCAGGAAAACTGAAAGATATCCTACCGACCCCTGAAAAAATTAACGATGCAATTTTCTACTATGCCCGTTTTGAAGTGCCAAACCCTCAACATCTTTTAAAGCTACAAATGACCGCACAAGTGGTGATTGAGCTTGAATCCCATAAAAATGTGCTGCTCCTTCCGTTACTCGCTTTAGGAAACGAAGTCACTCCACAAGTCTATGAAGTGGAGGTTTTGAATGATGGGATCCCACAAAAGAGAAACATTGAAATTGGCAGCCGTAACGATGTTTCAGTGGAAGTGATTAAAGGGTTGCAAGAAGGGGATAAGGTCATCGTCGGTCGCAGCAGCGATACGGAATTGTAATGATGACGACTTTATTGGAGCTGCATAATATTACGCGGCGCTACCCTGCGGGTGAGCAGGAGATCACCGTACTCAAAGATGTTTCGTTGAAAATAAATGCCGGTGAAATGGTGGCGATTATCGGGGCATCGGGGTCGGGAAAATCGACGTTGATGAATATTTTGGGATGCTTGGATAAACCCTCATCAGGGGAGTATTTCGTTGCAGGTCAAAATATTGCGACATTGGATAATGACCAATTAGCACAATTACGACGTGAACATTTTGGGTTTATCTTCCAGCGTTACCACTTACTGACCCATTTGAGTGCGGAGCAAAATGTTGAGATCCCCGCTATTTATGCTGGAGCAGGCAAGTCTCAGCGACAGGAACGGGCGGAGCAATTACTTCAACGTTTAGGCTTAGGTGAACGAGTCCATTATCGCCCAAGCCAATTATCAGGTGGACAGCAACAAAGGGTCAGTATTGCTCGTGCTCTGATGAATGGCGGACAGGTTATTTTGGCGGATGAGCCGACAGGCGCTCTGGATAGCCATTCGGGGAAAGAGGTCATGAAGATCTTAAAAGATCTTTGTGCCCAAGGGCATACGGTGATCATCGTTACCCATGACCCGAAAGTCGCGCAACAAGCGGAGCGGATCGTTGAAATCAAAGATGGCGAAATCATCAATGATTCAGGTGTGTTAGCAACAAAGAAAGTTGAGTTTCCGGCAAAAGTAGCAATGAAGAAAAGCCCATTAGGGCAATGGGTTAGCCGATTTAGTGAAGCCTTATTAATGGCGTGGCGCGCGATGGTAGTGAATAAAATGCGCACCTTGCTGACGATGCTGGGAATTGTGATTGGGATTGCCTCTGTGGTATCCATCATGGTGATTGGTGATGCGGCCAAAGGGATGGTATTGAATGATATTAAATCGATTGGTACCAATACAATTTCGGTGTATCCCGGAAAAGATTTTGGCAGCGATGACCCAGAAAATCGCCAAGCATTGAAAGCCTCTGATATTTCTGCAATTGCTCAGCAGCCTTATGTTCAGTCGGTAACTGGCTCTATTGATACCTCTGCTCGATTACGTAAAGGTAATTTAGATGCGGTGGCTCGAGTCGCAGGAGTGGGGGTAGGTTATTTCCAAGTTTATGGTAATAAATTTGCTGAAGGAATGGGATTTACTCAGGATATGCTTGAGCGGCGAGCGCCTGTCGTGGTGATTGACGGTAATACGAAACGACGCTTTTTTCCGAATAAACAGAATGTCGTGGGTGAGACATTGCTCATCGGAAATATGCCTGCCACTGTGATTGGTGTATTGGGAGAGCAAAAGTCAATTTTTGGTTCCAGTAAAAGCCTTGAAGTGTTTTTACCCGACACGACAATTAACAGTA
Organism: Providencia alcalifaciens; assembly: GCF_020271745.1. Lineage (NCBI taxonomy): Bacteria > Pseudomonadati > Pseudomonadota > Gammaproteobacteria > Enterobacterales > Morganellaceae > Providencia > Providencia alcalifaciens. The sequence continues at coordinate 2,775,303 of NZ_CP084296.1, forward strand.
AGCTGATTAACCGTTCTTACTATGACAGTATTGTCGTGAGAGTGAAGGATGGCATTGATGCGAAAGTGGCTGAACAGCAACTGGTCCGTTTGCTCACATTACGTCACGGTAAGAAAGATATTTTTACTTATAATATTGATACACTGGTCAAAACAGCGGAAAAAACCACCCAAACCATGCAGCTCTTTTTGACTTTAGTCGCTGTCATTTCCCTTGTGGTTGGGGGAATTGGTGTGATGAATATTATGCTGGTGTCTGTCACGGAAAGAACGCGTGAAATTGGTATTCGTATGGCAGTTGGTGCTCGTACGATGGATGTGATGCAGCAATTTCTCATTGAAGCGGTGTTAGTGTGTCTAATTGGTGGATTAATGGGTATCGGCTTATCGTATGGGGTTAGTTTGATTGCTCAAATGGCGCTGCCGGGCTGGACATTTGCATTTGATCCAATTGCACTCGTCAGTGCATTTGCGTGTTCAACGGCGATTGGGATTATTTTTGGTTTCCTACCAGCAAGAAATGCGGCGAGATTAAATCCGATTGATGCATTAGCAAGAGAATAATTTATCAATTAGTGATTATTTGAAAAGTTGTAGGGGGGGATTTCTACAACTTTTTTCTCACGATATAAGTAATTTATTTATTAAATAAAATAATCGGTGAATGGCTGTTTAGGTCGAATATTTTGTGAGAATAACTGAAATGAAAAGATGGTTTGCTCCATATTGGTGTGTCTAAATTAGAATTATCTATTGGTGGTAATTCATTTTATGAAATTTCTCTAAACAAATGCAGAGTTTTTAACCTATTAATTTATAGCTTATTTTGTTTTTACCCCCTCCTATTTCTCCTCTTATTTAAATAACCGATAATAAAAAAGCTATCAAAAAGGTAAATTCTACTTGCGATTTGGTACCGATCGTGGATATTATTCGTGTTGTAGAATAAATGAAACCTAGTTCCACTGAATGGAACTTTTAGCGAAAAAGCCAAAAATCATAAGTAAAGACTCATACACAGCAGGCATAAAAAATGGCAAATAAAGCAGGTGAAGATTATTCTCTGGCGCGGGTACCGCAAAGTGCTCGTCGACCATTTTATGAAGTGTTGATCCTCCGTATCGGTTCACTCGCTTGCGTTTCGCAAGTGATGCTAGGTGCAGCGCTTGGTTATGGATTAACGTTTTGGCAGGCGTTTTGGGCAACAATGCTCGGCTCTGTAATATTACAGGTCGTCAGTTGGGGGCTCGGAGCGGCAGCTTGCCGTGAAGGAATGTCAATCAGTCTACTGTCTCGGTGGTCTGGTTTTGGAAAACTAGGATCGGCATTAATTGGAGGAGCTATTGCTATCTCCTTAATGGGTTGGTTTGGTGTCCAAAATGGTTTCTTCGCGGATGGAATGTATAAAGCGACTAACGTGCTAACACCAGGGACCTGGTCGCTTATTACAGGTATTGCGGTGACAGTTATTACGGTATATGGGTATCGCTTTTTATCTATTACCGCGAATATTTCAACACCGCTATTTTTATTCGCATTAGGTTGGGCAACTTATAATTTATTATCGGGACAGGACATTAGTTCATTAATTAATGCCACTGAACCTGCCGGGCCTTTAATGACAATGCCAGCTGCAATTACGATGGTTGCGGGTGGCTTTATCATCTCTGCTGTAACAACACCAGACATCAGTCGCTTTATGCATAAACCGAAAGATGTATTCTGGATGACTTTGATTGGTACATTTTGTGGCGAACTTTTCGTCAACATGATTGCGGTATTAATGGCTTTAGCATTACGCACAAGCCAAGTTTTTGATTTGATGATGGCGTTAACTGGGTTGCTAGGTGCATCGATTGTTATCTTCTCAACAATTAAAATGAATGATATCAATCTCTACTCTTCATCACTTGGCTTCTCCACACTGTTGAACGCTATTTTTAATCAGCGTTTTGACCGCCGTTATTTAACATGGGTCATTGGTATTTTCGGTACCGTGGCTTCCATGTTAGGCATCTTAGATAATTTTATTAGTTTCTTAATTTATCTTGGTATTTCGATTCCACCTGTCGCGGGTATTATGGTTGTCGATTATTACTTGTTAAAACGTGACAGAAAAGAGCTGGATATCACCCGAGAACAAGGCATTTTACCCACTCGCTGTGAAGCGTATAACCCAGTGACTTTAGTTGTATGGTGTTGTGCGGTTGTCGTGGGTTGGGGTACCTCTGCTCTGGGGCCATTTGGGGCAGATATTGGCGTTCCAGCGTTGAACTCTTTACTGGTTGGTGCGGTAGCTTATTGGATAAGTATGCGCTTATTAGCGGCATTCCGAGGCGAAAAAGGCACTCACTTCCGCCAAGTTTCTCATTTAAATTGAGGACAGATAGATGACCGATAACCAAGTGAAAGTGGCTCTGGCTCAGTTTGATTCTGAACTAGGTAATAAAATAGGTAACTTGCAGCGTATGACGCAACTGTGCGAGCAGGCGGCATCTCAAGGCGCTAAGTTAATCTGTTTCCCTGAGCTGTCAACAACGGGCTATCGGGGTGATCTACTCTCTACTCAGTTATGGGATCTTAGTGATTTTGATGGCAGCGAAACATACCGCCTATTTAGCCAATTAGCTTCTCGTCTAAATATCACGATTGTGGCGGGATTTGTTGAACGCGGCAGCCGTCTTGGTGAAGTGTATAACGCCGTTGGCATCTGGAATCCGGGCTGTGAAAATATCAGCGGCGTATTTCGTAAAGTGCATGCGTTTGGTATTGAAAAGCAGTGGTTCAAAAACGGAGATACTTTCCCCGTGTTTGATACGCCAATTGGCAAAATTGGTGTGATGATTTGCTACGACATGGGCTTCCCTGAAGTCGCGTGGATCCTCACTCTGCAAGGTGCAGAGTTGCTAATTGCGCCTTCTGCGTGGTGTATTCAAGACCGCGATATGTGGGACATTAATACAGCGTGTCGTGCTTTAGAGAATGGCACGCATCTTCTAGCAGTAAATCGCTGGGGGCATGAAGCAGATTTACACCTATTTGGTGGTAGTAAAATTATGGGCCCGCGAGGGCAAGTTTTGTGTGAGGCATCTTGCGAACAAGAACAGTTGTTACTTGGTGAAATTGATTTTCGTCTTCAAGCACATACGCGATTAAATGTGCCTTATTTAAGAGATAGAAAACCTCTAAATTATGGCTTGCTAGTGCAGGAAATTCAGGTATGAGTATTTTAACCAGTGTTGTCGATGTGTTTCGCCTATTTTTACGCTCAGGTGATGAGCTAACAGTAAGCACATTGGTAAATGAGCTGTCTATGCCTAAAAGTTCTGCTTCGCGTCTGTTAAAACAGATGGCAGAACTTGGGTTGCTCGAAAAGAAAAATAACGCGCCGATTTATCGTCCTGGTTTGTTAATTATGGAGATTGCTCACCGAGCTCGAGGCATGAACCATTTAATTGATATGGCGTTAGAAGCGTTAGACAGTTTGACGAAAGATACTGGGTTTACCAGTTATGTATCTGCGTTAGATGAAGACAAAGTCCGTGTTGTTCATGCACGAATTGGTAACAGTATGCTGCAAGTGATTACGCAGCCTGGAACGCGTTTACCTATTGGTGGTACATCGACGGGGCGCGCATTATTAGCACGTTTGCCGATAAGTGAGCGCATAAACTTAATTAATTTAGAGCCAGAAGAGTCTCGAGCTAGTTTAAATGAGCGCATTAGCGTGATCACTGAACGAGGTTGGGAGTTTTCAGTCAATGAGTCAGTTGCCGGTGTCGCTTCTGTATCCAGTACAGTATATGACCCTTCACAAAATACGTTGTATGCGTTGTGTTTGAGTCTCCCAGCGTCGCAAATGACCGATGAGATTATCGTACAGTTGTCCCAAGATCTTTACCGTAAGGCTTCTTACCTAGGATGTATGGTTGGGGATCCTTACTGGTTAGAGCGTAGTACTAAGTAGTCAAAAAACCTTGTGATATAAAGCAGTATCAGCAGTAAAAGTTCAGTAATGAGTAGTTGCAGTAAATAATAATTAAATACCATTCAAAGTGCGTGAATACGCCTTCATCAGGAAATATACCCTTTGTCTTTAGCTAAGGGTATTCAGAGTGAACGGGTGCCTCTTTGGTGCTCGTTCACTCTAAAACACAAAAAAATAATTAGAATTAAAGGAAGTGCAATGACTCTAAAGCAAACTTTGTGCGTTTATGAGCTGCTCGATTGTGCGAATGTTAGTGGGCATGATGTTGTTCAGTTGTTCCAGGATTTCCCCTCAGTTCAAGCCATTTCAACGACGGTTGTCGATCAAAAAGGCCAAAGCGATTTTGTCAGAATCACCATTCCGGGTTTACAAGGCAAGTCCCAAGGTAAGAATGCACCAACCCTAGGTATTATCGGGCGTTTAGGTGGATTGGGTGCAAGACCTTCACGTATAGGGGTTGTTTCTGATGCGGATGGTGCAATTGCTGCTATCACAACGGGATTAAAGTTGGCTCAAATGCAGCAAAGAGGGGATGTATTACAAGGGGATGTGGTCATTACGACGCATATCTGCCCAAATGCGCCAACTCGTCCGCATACGCCAGTTGATTTTATGGATTCCCCCCTTGAAGATGCCACGATGAATCTTCATGAAGGGATCCCTGAAGCCGATGCCATTTTATCGGTGGATACCACCAAAGGAAATCGCTTAATTAACCATAAAGGCTATGCGCTATCACCGACGGTTAAATCGGGATATATCCTGCCTGTTTCTGAGGATTTATTGCGTTTAATGGAGTGGAGCAGCGGACAAAATGCGGTGACTTTCCCGCTATCTATCCAAGATATCACGCCATATGGCAATGGGCTTCATCACCTCAATAGTATTATGCAACCCGCAGTTTCAACGACGGTTCCTGTTGTTGGTGTCGCAATTTGTGCCGAAACTGTTGTGCCGGGTTGCTCAACGGGAGCCAGTCATGAAGTAGACATTGCTGCGACTGTGAAATTCATGATCGAAGTAGCGAAAGCTTTCGGCGAAGGTCAATGTGCGTTTTATGATGAAGAGCAATATCAGTTATTAACTGAATTGTATGGTGATATGCGTCATTTGCAGGCAACGGATGAACAATAATATTTGTTGCAGACTGTCTTAATTTAGAACGTTGTTAATTAAAATATCGTTAATTTAAAATAGCCACAGTTAATTATTTACCCCTTAAAAATAATTAACTGTGCTCTATTATCCTAATTTATTCTGCATTTCCTTCACTACTTTCGATAATTGGGATAATGGCGGTAGCATGCGCGCCTTTGGGTCCATCAATCATAAGTGTGTAGCTGACCTTTTGACCCGCTTTGAGTGTTCGGTAGCCATCCATTTGGATTGTGGAATAATGTGCAAATACATCATCTCCACCATCTTCTGGGCAAATAAAGCCAAAACCTTTGGCATTATTGAACCATTTAACCGTACCTATATTCATATTTCTGTCCTTCAAGTTTGCTACTGACTGTTTATATACATGCATAAAATACACATGCAAACTAGGTATAAATACGAAGTTAATCGCTCGCATTTCATACTGTATTGAATAGGGACATTTGGTCAAGAGTCGGATTTTGGCTTTTTGAATAAACTGAAAATAATCTGATGAGCGTTTTTCGTGAATTTTTAAATTTTTTGATATTGATCACAAAATTTAGATGCTATAAGTTTGTTATCAGCCCATGGTACACTGGGATAAATTGAGAATTCAGCACCAAAATGAAGGCAAAATATTTTTAATGACTTAGCTTTATTAAATTGCTATTTAGTGAATAGATATCATTGATAATAAAGGCTATGCTTAAATTGAATTTCCACACTGAGCAACACGACTGAGCAAGAAAGTAATGAGTGATTTTCTGGGCACATTTAAAACTGACACAATTTTTAAAGATGAAGTTGAAAAGACGCTGCAACCACCATCGATGTATAAAGTACTGTTAAATAATGATGATTATACTCCGATGGATTTTGTTGTTGAAGTGTTACAAAAATACTTTTCTTTTGATGAAGAACGCGCTACACAGATAATGTTAGATGTGCATTTTCAAGGTAAAGGTATTTGCGGTGTTTATACTGCTGAAGTCGCAGAAACAAAAGCGGCTCAAGTTAATGCTTTTGCAAGGGAACATGAATATCCTTTATTGTGTACTATAGAGAAAGTCTGAAGAGTCTTAATATCAATTTTGGGAGGTGCTTATGCTCAATCAAGAATTGGAGCTTAGTCTAAATGTTGCTTTTACCAGAGCGAAAGACAATCGCCATGAATTTATGACTGTGGAGCACCTATTGCTGGCATTATTGAGCAATATCTCTGCGCGTGAAGCTTTAGAGGCTTGTAAGGTCGACTTGGTTGCCCTGAGACAAGAACTCGAACATTTTATTGCCCAAACCACGCCGTTATTGCCTGAGAATGATACGCGAGATACTCAACCGACTTTGAGTTTCCAGCGCGTACTGCAACGTGCTGTTTTTCATGTTCAATCATCAGGACGCAATGAAGTGACTGGTGCGAATGTGCTAGTGGCGATTTTTAGTGAACAAGAATCCCAAGCGGCTTATTTATTACGTAAGCATGATGTTAGCCGGCTAGATGTGGTTAATTACATTTCTCACGGTACCATTAAAGGTGAAGATCCTTCCTCATCGGAGGATGATGCCATAAACAATACACCACCAAGTGAAGAGCAACCTGTCTCAGAAGACCATATGGACAACTTCACCACCAATCTGAACCAACAGGCTAAGAAAGGGAATATCGACCCGCTGGTGGGGCGTCAGGCTGAATTAGAGCGTACTATTCAAGTGTTGTGCCGTCGCCGTAAGAATAACCCATTATTGGTTGGAGAATCCGGCGTCGGTAAAACGGCGATCGCTGAGGGTTTAGCGTGGCGTATTGAGCAAAATGATGTGCCTGAAGTGATGAAAGATTGCACAATCTACTCACTGGATATCGGCTCATTGTTGGCAGGCACTAAATATCGTGGTGATTTTGAAAAACGTTTCAAAGCACTGCTGAAAATGCTGGAAAAAGATCCAAAAAGCATTCTGTTTATCGATGAGATTCACACGATTATCGGTGCGGGTGCGGCATCGGGTGGGCAAGTAGATGCCGCTAACTTAATCAAACCGCTGTTATCAAGCGGGCGCATCCGTGTGATTGGCTCTACGACTTATCAAGAATTTAGCAATATCTTTGAGAAAGATAGAGCGCTGGCTCGCCGTTTCCAAAAAATTGATATTGTGGAACCAACTCCTGAAGAAACAGTACGTATCATTAATGGATTGAAACCGAAATATGAGTCTCACCATGATGTGCGCTACACCGCGAAAGCTATTCAGGCGGCGGTGGATTTATCGGTGAAATACATTACCGACCGCCATTTGCCAGATAAAGCGATTGATGTTATCGATGAAGCGGGAGCTAGAACCCGTTTAGTGGCGCCAAGCAAGCGCAAGAAAACCATCGGCGTACCTGAAATCGAAACCGTGGTGGCGCGTATTGCGCGTATTCCAGAAAAAACCGTTTCCTCTAGCGATAAAGATCGTTTGAGAACCTTAGACTCACGCCTGAAGATGTTAGTCTTTGGACAAGATAAAGCGATTGAGGCGCTGTCTGAGGCGATTAAAATGAATCGAGCAGGTTTAGGGTTAGAGCATAAGCCCGTCGGCTCATTCTTGTTTGCAGGGCCAACGGGTGTGGGTAAAACCGAAGTCACCGTACAACTGGCAAAAGCGTTGGATGTGAAACTGCTACGCTTTGATATGTCCGAATATATGGAACGCCATACGGTTAGCCGACTGATTGGTGCTCCTCCGGGGTATGTGGGCTTTGACCAAGGTGGTTTGCTGACCGATGCCGTCATTAAGCATCCGCATTCTGTCGTGTTATTGGACGAAATTGAAAAAGCGCACCCGGATGTGTTTAACATTCTTCTGCAAGTCATGGATCACGGAACATTGACGGATAATAACGGCCGTAAAGCGGATTTCCGTAATGTGATTGTGGTAATGACCACCAACGCAGGGGTGCAAGAAACTCAGCGCCGTTCGATTGGTTTTGCGGAGCAAGATAATAGTACGGATGCGATGTCTGAAATTAAAAAGGCATTTTCACCGGAATTTCGTAACCGTCTTGATGGCATTATTTGGTTTAATGCGCTGTCGATGGATATCATCACGCAAGTGGTTGATAAATTCATTGTTGAACTGCAAGCACAGTTGGATGAGAAGGGCGTCTCGATTGAGGTAAGCCAAGCGGCTCGTCGTTGGTTGTGTGAGAAAGGGTATGACAAAGCAATGGGAGCCCGACCTATGGCGCGTGTCATTCAGGATAACCTGAAGAAACCATTAGCGAATGAACTATTATTTGGTTCGCTAACAAATGGCGGCTCGGTAAGTATCGGGCTTGATGAAAAGAATCACACACTGACATACAGCTTCAGTAGCGTACACAAGGCCTCTCCAGAGGATGCTGTAATCTGACAATGGCTAGTACCACAGGTGTCTTAGGCACCTGTGGACTTGTCAGGCCTTGCCTGAAAATCGAAAATCAGCGGCTACGGAAAATGATGCGGCCTTTGCTCAGGTCATAAGGAGTTAACTCTACAGTTACCTTGTCGCCTGTCAGAATGCGGATGTAGTTTTTACGCATTTTACCAGAGATGTGCGCAGTCACGACGTGACCGTTTTCCAGTTCAACGCGGAACATTGTATTTGGCAGGGTATCCAAAACCGTTCCCTGCATTTCAATATTATCTTCTTTGGCCATCTAATCCTCTAAGTCTAATAACCGTGATTTTTTACGGGCAAGATAATGCCCAAAAACCCACACTAAGTAAAGAAGTGTCGCATTTTAAAGCGATCTTTCTTTAAAATAGTTGGGGATAAAATTACTGTATTGCCACTTTCTATCGCTTAAAAAGTGGTGATTTTTCAAATGATTGAGGTAAATCAATTGACTGTGGTAACCAGCATGCTGGGTCAATCCGCAGGTCACGCCACCGATAAAGAATATGCAGAAAATCCCTGCGGGAGATCTCCGTCGCGCCAAGTGAAGCGGTGTGGTGGTTAAGTACCTGACAATCAAAAAGTTGCCCATTATAGCGCAAAAAATGAAAATAGAATGTAATAAAAGCACATTTGGACGCATCATTCATTTTACTGAACATCGACTCCCCACAAAATAGGTGTCCCATGTTCACGCCATACAAACCGCCTACCAGCTGATCACCATGCCACGCCTCAATAGAGTGGGCGAGTCCTTCTTGGTGTAAAGCAAGATAGCCAGCTTGTACGGAAGGTAGGATCCAAGTACCTTCCTTGCGAACCGCACAAGCCGCTATCACCGCTTTGAACGCATGATTTATGGTAATGCGGTAAGGGGATTTTTTTAACGTTTTGATCATGGAACGGCTGATATGCAGGTCGCCCACTCTCAAAACAGCTCGTGGATCAGGAGACCACCATAATGGGACTTCACCGGGGTTAAACCAAGGGAAAATGCCATCATAGTAAGCCGCTTGTAAGCGGCGAGATGATAAATCACCGCCGATCGCCAGTAACCCATTAGGTTCCCGCATCGCTTCAGACACGGGGGGAAACAGGTAAGAATCATCGTCTAATTGGTACATGGTGCACCTCAGCCAGTTTGCTGAACCAAATGACGTTGACGGAACTGATAATAACGACCTTGCTCAGCTAACAGTTGCGGGTGTGAGCCTTGCTCGATAATTTCGCCATTATCCATCACACAAATGGTGTCCATCTGTTCTAAACCTTGCATACGATGGGTGATCACCAGCAGTGTTTTGTCAGCACATTTTTGTTTGAGTAGGCTAAGAATTTGCTGCTCAGTATGGGCATCTAACCCTTCGGTTGGCTCATCCATTAAGACGAGTGGCGTATTGTGCAGAAGGGCACGAGCGATCCCTAAGCGTCGCTGCTCCCCTCCGGATAATTGACGACCGCCTTCACCCATCCATGCGTTTAATTTTAACTGATTATCTAACAAGTTATCTAAACCCACTTGGGTTAAAACATCACAAAGTTGTTCATCAGTGGCTTGTTCGTTGGCTAATAATAAGTTATTGCGCAGGGTATCACTGAAGACATGAACACGCTGTGGAACCACGGACATCACGCCACGTAGCGCTTCTTCGCTGTAAGTTTGAATTGGCTGGCCATTAATCGATATCACGCCACTGTCCACATCCCAAGCGCGGGTGAGCAGTTGAAGCAGCGTTGATTTACCGCAGCCTGTTTTGCCTAATAACGCAATGTGTTGGCCTTGTTTAACCGATAAGGAGACATTTTTCAATACGGCGAAAGGCTGTTCTGGATAAGTGAATGTGACGTTATCGATGGTCAGGTTTTCAAGTGAGTCGAGCGTATTGCCTTGGCTGACAAAGTTCACTTCCGGTTTTGCATGCATTAACTGAGAGACGCGGGTGGCTGATGCAATCACTTGCCCCATATGTTGGAATGCAACGGCAACAGGTCCTAAGGCTTCAAATGCGGCTAAGGCACAGAAAACAAATAAGGCAATCAGTGCGCCAGGTTGTGTGTTCCCGCCAACATGTTCAGCGGCCATCCATAAAAGTAAGGTTGCGGTAAGCCCTGATGCACACAGAATAATGGCTTGAGATAAACCTGTCAGTGCAGCTTGTTGCTGCTGGCGAGCTTGCCATGAATTTTCGATGCTTGATAAGTGTTGACGAAAACGCGCAGTCGCGCCAAACAAGGCTAATTCGGCTTGGCCTTGTAATGCGGAAGTTAATACGGTGCGGTAATTTCCACGTAACTCAGTAAGCTCATGTCCAATCGGTTTACCAGCACGATAAAATACAAATGGCATCGTAAACAGCAGGAACAGCATAATGCCGCCTAATGTCCAGGCTAGGCGAGGATCAAGGAAGCTTAAACCAATGATCAGGACAAACGTGACAAAGAAAGCACTGACAATTGGGGAGAGAACGCGCAAGTAAAGGTGGTCTAGGGTTTCGACATCCGCAACCAGTCGGTTTAATAAGTCCCCTTGACGGAAACGGCTGATCCCACCGGGAGAGAGCGGTAAAACCTTACTGAAGGCGAACACACGCAGGTGGGCTAAGACTTTAAACGTCGCATCGTGGCTAACTAAGCGCTCGGCGTAACGCCCTGCGGTACGGAAAATAGCCGCACCACGAACCCCAGCCGCAGGGAGCATATAATTAAAGAAAAAGATCCCCGGCGCACCGACGATAGCGGCTCCTGCCAAGAACCATCCTGATAACGTGAGCAGGCCAATACTGGAAAGCAGCGTGATAATCGCCAGAATAATCCCTAGGGAAATCAAAAACCAATGACGGCGATAGAGGGCTAAGAAGGGGAGTAACACTTTCATTTTCAAAGCTCCTCTTGGCGATGAGCGAGTAATTGGGCAAAAGCACCTTCAGACTGGCTCAGTTGTTGGTAGTCACCACGCTGGATAATTTTCCCGTTAGACATGACCCAAATTTGGTCATAACCCATGGTTTCTTCAAGTAAATGGGTCACTAATAACGTAGTTTGCTGCTCAGATAATTGATTCAATGTTTCCATCACGCGTTGTTCGCTGTGAGCATCTAAGCTGGCTGCAGGCTCATCTAATAGCAATAAGCGAGAGGGTTTTAAGAGCACACGAGCGACAGCGACACGCTGGGCTTGTCCAACAGAAAGGCGTGCGGCGAAATCACCTAAGCGAGTATTTAACCCATCCGGTAAGTTTGGCAAAAATTCCGCGACATAGGCTTTTTCGATCGCAGACTGAATTTCTGACTCAGTTGCATTGGGTTTCCCTAGGCAAATATTTTCCTGCAACGTTTGTTCAGGTAAATGCGGGTTTTGCCCAACCCAGCCGACCAAAGCACGCCATTGTTCAGGGCATAATTGATTGAGCTCATTGCCATTAATGGTGATGGAGCCACGGTAAGGCAGAAAGCCAAGTAATAAGTTTAATAGGGAGCTTTTACCTGCGCCACTTTGACCCACTAAGGCGATGCGTTGCTGTGGCTCAATGGTGAAATTGAGAGGACCCGCGAGGAGAGTGCCATCATGGGAGAGAATTTCCAGCTGTTTGGCTTCAATGCGAATAGGTTGTTCATCAATCACCTTGTCGCCTTGTGGTAATTGTTCGTCACCTTGGCTTTCGAGTAAGGTCACTAGCGATTCCGCGGCGCCCACAGCTTGGGCTTTTGCGTGATAGTAAGTACCTAGGTCGCGCAAAGGTTGGAAAAATTCAGGGGATAAAATCAGCGCAAGGAAACCTGCAAATAATGTAACAGGCAGGCCATAGCTACCGAAATTTAACTCTCCAAGATAAGAGAATCCGAAATAAACGGCGACCACCGCAATGGAGATCGACGCGAAAAATTCCAAGACCCCCGACGATAAAAATGCCATGCGCAGTACTTCCATGGTGCGGGAACGGAAGTCTTCGGTGGATTCACGAATTTGGGTGACTTCCGCTTTGCCACGGAAGAATAGGCGTAGGGTATCTAACCCACGTAAACGATCGAGGAAACTGCCACTCAAACGGCTTAAAGCAAGGAAGTTACGGCGGTTAGCATCGGCAGCTCCGAGCCCTACCAGCGCCATGAAAATCGGAATTAAAGGTGCAGTTGCAAATAAAATCAGCGCTGCCGCCCAGTTAAATGGGAAGATGGCAATCAAGATCATGATTGGGATTATGGTGGCTAAATACATCTGCGGAAGATAGCGCGAATAGTAATCCTGCATGTCTTCAATCTGCTCCAGAATAATCGTCGCCCAGCTTCCTGCGGGCTTACCTTTGACCCAGACAGGGCCTAACTCTTGCAGTTTATCTAACACCATGCCGCGGACTTGCTGCCTAACGACTTGTCCGCAGCGGTAGCCAGCGCGTTCACGAAGATAATGAACAACACCGCGTAAAATAAAGACACTAATTAATAACGCAAAGTCAGTGAGGAGTTGCTCTCGTGGAATATGGTCCATCATGAGCGCTTGTAGGATCACGGCGAGGAACCAAGCCTGTGCAATAATTAATAAACCGCTGACTATGCCTAATAGCATAGAAATTCGGAGCCAACGCTTAGCAGGAGCGCTGTGTTGCTTTAACCAACGCACCAATTCAGTCTGTCTTGATTTATCCATAATGATTTAGTTAGCAGGTGTAGTTTTCATGTTATTGAGTGCAGTTAAGATAGTTGACTTTGTCATCAAATCTAACCGAATTTTTGTCTATCATAGCAGCTTCCATTCGATATGTTACATAATAAAAGCCAGTTATTTAAATAGAACAATTTTTGTTATCAATATGTTTTGTAAAGGTAAATTATATTAAGCGCAATATAATTAAATTTGAGCGAGCAGAGGATGTTACCGTTATTACGAAGAAAAAATAAGGTGGCTTAATTTATAATTGTTAAGCCACCTGCATTTTAGGTTGAAATAGTTTCTGAGAAATTTTGTGCGCTATTCAGGAACAATTTGCAACCATGTTTTTGGTTTCAATATAAACTGGTTGTTGAGCAGCTTATCCCAAGCTGCTTTTTTGTACGCAATATCGTCGAATATCTCTCTTTGCGTATCGACTAATTTCCATGTGTTATCCACGAACTGCCAAATAGTACATTCATAATCAAGGGACTCGGGTATGGAGTAGCACATCACCACATCGTCGGTTCCATCGCTGTTTGCATCGGTCATAAATCCAAGGCATTCATAATTGCTGTAATAATTAGTGCAATTCCATGCGTCTCGGATCTCATCTTCTATATCAAACCAACTTTGTGGCAATGGTTGGCTGCCTTTGGCGATAATAAGAACGTCTTTAAGAGGTTTAGGGGCATCAGAGTAAGCGCCAACTTTGAGTTGTGCTTTTGTATCAGGATCTTGTTCCAGTTTCGTTAACGCCTCTTTTCCTCGTACTCCTAACTTCTCTAAGTCATAAGACAAATCGTAGTTAATTTTAATTTTGCCTTTCTCAACGGCAGCCATAATGCTGTTGACCGCGATGCGTTGGAAATCACCAATAGGGCTATTAATAACTAAGATAGTGGCGATTAAACCAAGAATAGCGACCTTATTTATCGCACCGAGGGAGAATGCCCAGCGGTGTCGTTTGACAATGATAGTGATGCTGTAAGCTAAAATAATTAGGGCTAAGAATAGCGCAATAGTAAATGCATATAGCCTACTCACGCTCCAGCTATATTGACTAACGCGAACGAAAATACCGTACAGAGAAAGTGCAGAAAATGCATTTAATAGAACGATGCTGATTAGCACAAAGCCATTGATAATAGATTTAAATTGGAATTGGGTTTTGCCATCGCCATAAAGGGCATTAATAAAAATAATATTTAAAATCACAAAACAGAGCATGGTACCAGAACCTAGCTCTGAAGCTGTGTAATGTACGCCAGTTAATATGGAAACAACCAAGCCGGCTAAGAAAATTACGGCGATTAAACTGAGTAAAGGGAGGAAAAATTGCGAAAAATATTTGGCAATGTTGTTTAGTTGCATCACTAATTTGGAACGCAAAAAGAGCAAGCTGGTATTAAAACCAACTAAAAATGCCACCCAAAGGACAATGTAGTGACCAAGAAATTGGCTGAGTGTTGACAGATTGACAATGCCGAATAAAAAGCTAGCTTGTTTGACGATCAGCGCTAATAAGCCCCCAATGGCACAGGCGAAGAGTCCGAATAAGGTGTTACGGAAATAGTGCCCAACTAAGCAGCTGTAATCAGCTTTCCAGGTTCCTGTAGCTTGGCGGTTTTGCATCCAAGGCAATATGAAAAAAATCAGGACAGTGAGTGTCGAAATAGAAAGGAATGCATCATTGTTGTCAGAAATACCAATATCAAGGCTTTGCCAAGTATTGATCCAAAAAACAAGCACAATCGTTAGGATAATATTGAGATAAAACACCGCTTGTTTGGCATTGGTAATAAGAAAACTGATAACCGAAGGAACAAAAATAGCCAACATCATGGGTAAATAAGCCCATGTAGGGCTTAATGGAATTTCGATGGAATAATCAAGCGTGGCGGTGATGACAATTCCTTGAATAACCGATAGCAAGATAACAATGAAATACGCCAGCTTATTAAGTGAACCCATAAAGTTGGGCTCTTTTTGCGATTGAGGCTCCATATCACTTCCTTATTTGAATGAAGAAGACAATAAAATGGAGTATAGGCATGGGGTAAAAAGAGGAAAATAAACTTGCTCCTAATTCAGGATGGAATAGAGCTTTATTTTTTGAGGCCAGAATAAATAAAAAGCCCCATTCTATTTCGCTGCGAACTTTAACGAATCACAGCGCAAAAATGGGGCTTCAAGGTATTTCAGATAAGGAAATTATTTTTTGTCTGCTAACCCATCTAGGTAACGTTCTGCATCTAATGCTGCCATACAGCCAGTACCTGCTGAAGTAATTGCTTGGCGGTAGATGTGATCCATGACATCGCCAGCAGCAAAAATCCCTTCAACGGATGTTTGAGTTGCGTTACCGTTGGTGCCGGATTGCACTTTGATATAGCCATTATTTAAGTCTAGCTGACCGTCAAAAATGGCGGTGTTAGGACTATGACCGATAGCGATAAAGGCGCCCATGACAGCAACATCTTGCGTTTGATCAGTTTTGGTGCAACGTAAACGAACGCCAGTAACGCCCATATCATCGCCCAGAACTTCGTCTAATGTGTTGTCGGTATGCAGAACGATATTCCCATTTTCAACTTTATCCATCAGGCGATTAACCAGAATTTTTTCTGCTCTAAAGCTATCGCGACGGTGAATCAAATGCACTTCAGACGCGATATTCGAAAGATACAGTGCTTCTTCAACGGCAGTATTACCACCACCGACGACTGCAACTTTTTGGTTACGATAGAAGAAACCGTCACACGTTGCACAAGCGGACACTCCTCGACCTTTAAATGCTTCTTCTGACGGTAGACCGATGTAACGAGCGGATGCGCCTGTCGCAATGATCAATGCGTCACACGTATATTCCGTATCATCACCAAACAGACGGAAAGGGCGCTGCTGAAAATCCACTTTTGTTATATGGTCGTTGATGATTTCAGTTTCGAATTTTTCTGCATGGGCATGCATGCGTTCCATGAGTCCCGGGCCTGTTAAGCCTTCAGCATCACCCGGCCAGTTTTCAACTTCCGTGGTTGTGGTTAATTGACCGCCTTTTTCCACCCCAGTAATCAGTGCAGGGTGTAAATTTGCGCGAGCTGCGTAAACGGCTGCGGTATAACCTGCAGGGCCTGAACCTAAAATGATTAACTTGCGATGTGTGGTTGTGCTCATGAATTCCTCTTTTTAGTCTCAAAAAAGCATAAGGACGATTGTAGGAGAAATAGGGGGGTAACAAAAGTGATTTAACCATTCATTGATGTGGAGGGGACAAATTTTTCTGATAGGCAATACCAATTAAGAGTTAAAAAATGAGAGGGAAAGTGCTTTAATCACGAAACGGTAATTTTAGGAATTATCTTGAATTGCGCCTGCGAAACGTTTTACTGAAAAAAAAACCGAAATCTTGTACTGATTTTTATTCATTTACTTTGACAATCGGCTGCGCATTTGCGAAAACATCTATCTAAGAGTTAATTATCTAGCAGGTCAATGGAAATGGCGCATTTTTGTTCTTACTGGAAAATTAACTTTACGTCACACATTCTGCAATGTCGCGACGATTATAAGCCGCTCTAAAGGTAAATATGTTTCGGTTTATGAGAACTTCAGTTATTACGAATAAAATAGGTTCCACGCCCGCTAGTCCGCTTAGGAAGACTGACGAATAGATGGTGCCGTTTTATAAGATGTGGAAAATAACAATTAAAGAAAGAGAGATAAGAGATGATTGACAATAAAAAGCGTCCTGGCAAAGACCTTGACCGTATTGACAGGAATATACTGAACGAATTACAAAAAGATGGGCGTATCTCTAACGTTGAGCTATCTAAGCGTGTTGGTTTATCTCCAACGCCATGTTTAGAGCGTGTTCGTCGTCTTGAAAGACAGGGTTTCATTTCTGGCTATACTGCACTGTTAAATCCACACTATTTAGATGCATCGCTGCTGGTTTTCGTTGAAATTACCTTAAACCGTGGCGCGCCAGATGTGTTCGAACAATTCAACACAGCAGTTCAAAAACTTGAAGAAATTCAAGAATGTCATCTCGTTTCCGGTGACTTTGACTATCTGTTGAAAACGCGTGTGCCAGATATGTCCGCATATCGTAAACTGCTAGGTGAAACTTTATTGCGCCTTCCGGGTGTAAACGATACTCGTACCTACGTAGTTATGGAAGAAGTGAAACAAAGCAACCGTTTAGTGATTAAAACTCGCTAATTGCACTTTGTGTTCATCATTCCTGCACAGCAATCTGCATTGTTGTCGCACTGCTGTTTCAACGCTGGGTTTACTCAGCGTTGTTCCGTTTTTAAGCGCTATAATCTTTCACTTCAATTATCCCAATGATTCTTTTTCGAATATTCTCTGGTCACTGTCCGAGATAGACTCAAAATTAGTCAGAAATTTTCATTTCAATGTATTGATTTTAAAACTATAAACAATTAAGAATTTTGACCCTAAATAGAGTTTGAAACCCTATTCGTAAGATGAAATACTGAGTCTTATGGTCTCTATGGTGTGATAATTTGTCTTAATCTCCTTAAAGCAGGCGCGTTTAGGGGATTAGTGTTAGAATAATCATAGGATAATCACGTATTAAGCAAGAACATCAGTCAGTAAAGAAACAATAATGAGCCAAGAATATACCGAAGATAAGTACATCAAATTTAAAAAACTCAGTAGCGGCAGACGGCTATTAGAGGTGATTTTGTTGGCAATCTGCCTCTGTGCGATTTTTCTTATGGTCGCGCTATGGAGTTTTAATCCTTCAGACCCGAGTTGGTCGCAAACTAACTGGGATGCCCCCGTCAAAAATTTAGGGGGAAGTATTGGCTCATGGAGTGCGGATATCCTGTTTTCTGCATTTGGTATTCTCGCGTTTGCGATCCCGCCATTATTGTTACTCGGGTGTTGGGCAATTTATCACTATGAAAGCCAGCGCCGCTATATTGACTTTTTCTCACTTTCTTTACGCCTTATTGGCGGGTTAGCGCTGATCCTTTCATCTTGTGGCTTAGCGGCGCTTAACTTTGATGATTTACCTAATTTCGCTTCTGGCGGGGTCATTGGTAGCGTATTCAGTAATGCAATTATGCCGTGGTTTAACTCATTGGGCGCTACCTTGGCGCTGTTATTCCTCTGGGCAATCAGTTTCACCCTATTCACGGGTTGGTCTTGGCTGACTATTGCAGAAAAAATTGGAGCAGGGATATTACTCCCTATCACATTGCTAACAAACCGTGCCCGTGGTGATGAACTTGATGACTACGATTATGATGTTGAAGAAACGGAAGAGGCGCTACAGCGTGCTCAAATCGCTGAACATCAAGCAAATGATGAAAACCACCAATTTGATGCGGATGATGTACTGTTTTCTGCGCCAACAGTCTCTGAGCTCGTTTCTGAGGATGTGCAGCCTGCGGCTGAGTCACAGGTTATGGTTGATCCTCTATTAACGGCTGCACCGCAATCCGTTATTGAGTCAGTCCAGCCAAGCGCTTCTTTGGCAGAGCAGCCTACTTTTACTGCTCAGCCAACAGAAAGTACAACCTTACCGACATTCTCGGCGACGGAAGAACCGCAAACTTACCATTTTGAAGTGCCTGATGACTATCCGCCTCAAGTGGCACCGACCCAGGCATTTTCTCCTGCGCCTGCTATGCCTCAAGAACCGACATTTACGCCTGAGCCCATTTTTGCGCCAGAACCTGTTTTTGAGCCTAAACCGGCAGCTCCAGTATTGACATCGCCACAGTTTGCACCAGTAGAGCCCACTATTGATATGGGAAGTCCTGACGTGAGTGAATCATCGGTAACTAACCGTGTTGCCGATCCTGCGGCGCTAGCCGCTGCGGGTATTTCGATTGCAGCGATGGAACGCCACGCACAAGTGAAAAAGAATCTGGAGCCAGAATTACCTCGCCCAAATCCGGTTCGCTTACCGACTCGCCGTGAGCTGTATGGTATTCGTATTCCATCTCAGCGTGATGCGGAGCTTCAGCGTCGTCAAGAAGAGGCATCTCAGCGTGAACAGGCTTATCAGCAATGGTCTGTTACTGAACAACCTGAAAATGAAGTAAAAACTGACGATGAGTTAGAGCAAGAAAGGTTACTGCGCGTTCAGTTCTTAGAGCAGCAACGTCAACGCTACGGTGAGCCAGAAACAAATGTGCAGAGTTTTGACGCTGCATTCCAGGTTAACCAGCCCGCAGCTGATTTTGTTCCAGATTCAGGTATGGCACCAGAGGCAGAAACTCATCAGAATGATATACCCGCGAGTACGTTTACTCAGCCAGAAATTGAACATCGTTGGGCGTCTGCCCCAGCATTTACGCCAGCTTTTGAGCCTACAGAACAAATAGCGCCAACAGAGCCAGCTTCACCTTCAGATATCCATCGTTTTACTGCCCATGCAGATGATGAGCATGAGCTTGATAATGATGTGGATGATTTTGAACCTAAGATTGATTTAAGTACGTCATTATCGGCATTTGAGCGTTTCTCGCCGGTGGATGATTTAGTGGATGATGAGCCAGCAGCGCCGCTATTTATGCCATCATTTACCGAACCGCCAGTGCAAGCTCGTTCGATAACACAAGAACAGCCGATAATACCTGTGCATAATGGAAATGAATTTGTTGCTCATCCTGCGGGGCAACCTCAAACTGCAGCACAGCAGCCACAGCAGCCACAGCAGCCACAGCAGCCACAGCAGCCACAGCAGCCACAGCAGCCACAGCAGCCACAGCAGCCACAGCAGCCACAGCAAGATAGCTTATTCCACCCATTCTTAGTGCGTAACGACCAGCCGTTACCGAAACCAACCACGCCGATGCCATCTCTTGACCTGCTAGCGAGTCCACCTGAGCAAGAAGAGCCAGTGGATATGTTCAAATTAGAGCAAACCGCAAGGTTAATTGAAGCACGTTTGAATGATTATCGGGTTAAAGCTGAAGTCGTTGGTTTCTCTCCAGGTCCGGTAATCACCCGTTTTGAGTTGGATCTTGCGCCGGGAGTGAAAGCGGCTCGAATTTCCACGTTATCCCGAGATCTTGCACGCTCATTGTCGACGACAGCGGTTCGTGTTGTTGAGGTGATCCCGGGTAAACCCTATGTTGGTCTAGAATTACCGAACGAAAAACGTCAAACCGTTTATTTGAGTGAAGTTTTAGATTGTGATGATTTTAGAAAAAATCCATCGCCACTGACGATTGTATTAGGGAAAGATATTGAAGGTGACCCAGTTGTTGCTGACTTGGCAAAAATGCCTCACTTATTAGTAGCTGGTACGACAGGTTCAGGTAAATCTGTTGGGGTCAACGCGATGATCCTCAGTATCTTATATAAAGCGAAGCCTGAAGATGTGCGCTTTATTATGATAGACCCGAAAATGCTGGAACTTTCTATCTATGAAGGGATCCCTCACCTGTTAACTGAAGTAGTCACTGACATGAAAGATGCGGCAAATGCGCTGCGTTGGTGTGTCAATGAAATGGAACGCCGTTATAAACTGATGTCAGCTTTAGGTGTACGTAATCTTGCAGGTTACAACGATAAGATTAAAGCGGCGGCGGAGATGAATCGCCCAATCCCTGACCCATTCTGGAAACCGGGCGACAGTATGGATATGGAGCATCCAATGCTGAAAAAAGAGCCTTATATCGTGGTGATGGTGGATGAATTTGCTGACTTAATGATGACCGCAGGGAAAAAAGTGGAAGAGCTGATTGCACGCTTGGCACAAAAAGCACGTGCAGCAGGTATCCACCTCGTTTTAGCTACCCAACGTCCATCGGTTGATATCATTACAGGGTTAATTAAAGCTAATATTCCAACGCGTATCGCCTTTACAGTATCGAGTAAAATTGACTCGCGCACTATTCTTGACCAAGGCGGCGCTGAATCACTATTGGGTATGGGAGATATGTTATATCTGCCACCAAACTCATCTATTCCAGTGCGTGTTCATGGGGCATTTGTCCGTGATCAAGAAGTTCACGCTGTCGTAAATGATTGGAAAGCGCGTGGAAAACCACAATATATTGATAGCATCATAACGTGTAGCGATGATAGTGAAGGTGGTGGCAGTTCAGATAATGGTGATGAAGATCTCGACCCATTATTTGACCAAGCTGTCGAATTTGTTGTTGAAAAACAAAGGGTATCTATCTCCGGTGTACAACGTCAATTCCGCATCGGTTACAACCGTGCAGCTCGGATTGTTGAGCAAATGGAAGACCAAGGGATTGTCAGTGAACCGGGGCATAATGGCAACCGAGAAGTATTAGCTCCGCCATCAATGGGATATTAATATTTCATGTGCTAATTGCTGGTTTAATTCAAGGGGTGTATAAAGACATACGCCCCTTGTGGTATTAATTTTAAGGTCTTTTCTCGATGAAAAAAATGATGTTGTTAGGTGCATTAGCCCTGAGTTTAAACGTAGGTCAAGTATTGGCAGATGCGAGTCAAGACCTTCAAGATCGTCTGAGTAAAGTAAATAGCTTCCAAGCGAGCTTCTCTCAGAAAGTGACTAGCCCAGAAGGTGATCTTATCCAAGAGGGAGTCGGTGATTTGTGGATTGAACGCCCTAACTTATTTAACTGGAATATGACTTCACCGGATGAAAGTGTTTTGGTATCAGACGGTAAAAATCTGTGGTTTTACAACCCATTTGTTGAGCAAGTGACGGTGACAAACTTAGCCGATGCTACCCAAGATACGCCATTCCTGCTATTAACACGCAACAATCCGCAGGATTGGAAACAGTATTCTATTGTCCAACAGGGTAATACGTTTGATCTGAAACCAAAACAATCGAATGGGACATTAAAAAGTTTCTCTATTACGGTTAACCCGCAAGGGACGATTGAGAAATTTGCGGCTGTTGAACAAGACGGACAAACCAGCGCGTATCAATTAAAACAGCAAAAAAATGGCCCAGTTGACCCAGGTAAATTCAAATTTACGGTACCAAAAGGGGTCACTTTGGATGACCAGCGTTCTCGCGCTCACTAATCTCTAGGGGGTAAAGAGAGTCTCGTGGGTAACTTATCTCTTGATTTTTCACAAAATGAATTTCAACCTCTGGCTGCGCGTATGCGGCCAGAAACCCTTGAACAATATATCGGTCAAACGCATTTACTTGCCGAAGGTAAACCATTACCACGTGCGATTAAGGCGGGTCATTTACAC